>CAJTFW010000005.1 GCA_910575445.1 Lachnospiraceae bacterium
CATTTTTTTATGAAGAAAGCTACAAAAAAAATCATATCGCATCTGTTATAGGAATTACATGATGTTGTGAGCAAGGTTTAAAACAAAAGGGAATGCTTAAGTTGACCACATTGGCCATCGGCACTTAATGAGCGCAAGCGGAACGCGCAGTCGCGAATTTAGTACCGCTATAGGCGTCCATTAAGCGAGAGCGGGGTCTGGAAGGAACATCTGCCAGGTCGTGGCGAGCGTCCTTAACTATGAAAATTTTTCCGCCTAACACCCCCAAAAAATAAACTTACACTACCCATCCACCATAAAAAGATTGATTAAAAAGGCCTATAGTAGTATACTAAGACTATAAAAAACACAGAGAAAACAAGGAGGATTCCACAATATATGAAGCAAAAGACAATCTCCTGTTCTGCGTCTGTATGGTTGCTTGTATTATGCGCTTTTCTTCTCTGCGGTTGCGCAAAAAGCAATTCTTCTTCAGGAAGCAGCAGTCTGACTTCTTCTGCACAGGGCAGTTCAAGCAGCTCGGCAACCGAAGCCAGCACCCCGGCGCGTGATAGTACCCCCCGTGTCCTGATTCCTAAAGCAGATGGAACCGTTACTTATGGAACAGATACCATCAACGTGGATGCTTCCCATACGGACCAGGGGTATCTGATGATTCAGTATCTAGGCGACAATCCAAAAGTCAAGATGCAGATTGCAACTCCTGATGGTAACACCTACACCTATCTGCTTTCTCAGAATCAAGAATTTGAGACCTTTCCGCTGCCATCTGGAGATGGTGCCTACAGCATAAGCGTTCTGGAAAATGTAGAAGGTGATATGTATTCTATCGCATTTTCACAGGATATGGAAGTAAGTATTACCGATGAATTTCTTCCATTTCTGTATCCCAATCAGTATGTGAACTTTACCGCTTCTTCGCAAGCGATTGCAAAAGGACAAGAACTTGCCACAGGTATGCACAGTGACCTAGAAGTGGTCAATGCAATCTACCACTATGTAACCGAAAATATCACCTATGACGATGAAAAAGCCACCAATGTAGCCTACGGGTATCTGCCGGACATCGATGAGACTTTGGCTTCTGGCAAAGGTATCTGCTTTGATTATGCCGCAGTAATGTCTGCCATGCTTCGCTCACAGAATATCCCGACCAAGCTAGAAGTCGGATATGCCGGAGAAGCCTATCACGCATGGATTAGTACCTATGTGGATGAAATTGGATGGATTGACAATATTATTGAATTTGACGGCTCCTCCTGGAGTCTGATGGACCCTACCTTCGCCGCTAACACCAACAGCAAAGACCTTAAGCAGTTTATCGGCGATGGAAATAATTATGTATTAAAATATTCTTATTAAAAGTGTGTGTAACGAGAAAGGAGCATATATGGCACAGCAAACATTTACCCCTCTATCGAATATGGAAATATCTGCCTTCTGCTCGCAGATGGCGATGATTCGCCATTCCGGTCTTTCCTTCTCCGAAGGAATCTCTCTGATGCTAGAGCAGCCTACAAGTACCGAAGAAGCAGAACTTTTAACTTATATGAAGGAGACGCTGCAAGCCACAGGAAGCTTTCCAGAAGCCCTGGCAGCCACTCATGTCTTTCCTGAATATCTGTTACAAATGGTGCAGATTGGAGACAATACTGGTAAGGACGACGAAGTTATGGAAGCCTTATCTGCCCACTATGAGCGGGAAAATAATCTGGCACAGGCTATCAAAAGTGCAGTCACCTATCCTTTGATTATGATTTTTCTGATGCTTTTAGTTATCTTTGTCCTGTTGACCAGAGTTATGCCGATATTCAACCAGGTCTTTTTGCAGTTAGGCAGTGAGATGACTGGATTCTCCAAGGCAATCTTAGACTTTGGTATGGCGCTCAACAGCTACAGTGTTGTTCTGATTGTTCTGATTGCACTTCTGACCATCGCTGTTCTCTATTTTAGCAGAACCAAGAGTGGACGCGCCAAATGGAACTCTTTTAGTTCTCATATTTCGTGGCTTCGCTCTTTTACCGATAAAATCTGTGCCTGTCGTTTTGCAAGCGGGATGGCTCTTACCCTGAGCAGTGGTATCAGCCCTGAGAAATCCTTGTCTTTTGCTGCAAAGCTTATTGACGACAGCCGCTATCTAAGTAAACTGGATGCCTGTCAAAATGCCATTGAAAATGGACTGGATTTAGGCGCTGCTTTTTTGGAAAACAGCATCTTTTCCGGTGTCTATGCACGTATGATTACGATTGGCTATAAGACTGGCTCCCCTGATAAGGCCATGCAAGATGTGGCTTCTAGATACCAGGAAGAAATCGACCAGAAATTTGCAGGACTGATGGCAGCACTCGAGCCGACCCTTGTAATTATTCTCTCTTTAGTGGTCGGTATCATCTTATTGTCGGTCATGCTTCCTCTTATGGGAATCATGTCAAATCTGTAAGACAGATAGGAGTAAACAATTATGAAACATCGTTTTGAAGCGTCCAAAAACAGTTCTCCCTTCCAAGGTATGTTTTTGTCTGTCGCTTGTTCTCTAGCAGTGGTCGTATGTTTCTGGTTTGGAACTTCCTTTGTCTCCGACAAGACAGATGAACAGGAGATACAGACACTCCACCGGGCCGTCAACCGCGGTATTATCCATTGCTATGCTATCGAAGGCTCTTATCCAGAAAGCCTACAGTATCTAAAAGACTACTACGGGCTTACCTATGATGAGCAAAAATATTTTATTGACTATCAAGTTCTAGGCAGCAATATTCTGCCGGATGTGACGATTATTGACAGGAGGAACAGACCATGAGGTTTCAGACGCGCCAAAGACATGTCATTGACTTAGTCTTCCCAATCGCTCTGTTTTTCGTATTTGCTGCTTCTGCTTTAGTTGTCTTAATCCTTGCGGCAGATATCTATGCTTCCACAACCAATCATTTTCAGGTCAATGATGAGAGTCGGACAGCACTTGCCTATATCTCTGAGAAGATTCGGCAAAATGATACTGATGGGGCCTTGTCCATTGTGACGATTGAGCAGACCGATTGCATTGCGCTGTCTCAGGATTTTAACGGAACTCTTTGCACCACCTATATCTATGAATATGAAGGCATGTTAAAAGAATTATTTATCCAGGACGGCGTCTCTATCTCTCTCCAAAATGGAACTGATATCATGGAGCTTTCTGCTCTCTCGATAGAAGAACTTGATAACCAGCTCTATCAGTTTACTGCCACTGACCAGACAGGGACCAAAAGTTCTATTATCACCTCAGAAAGGAGTGTCCCATGAGAAAGAATTCCAGCCGTTCGGGCTTATTTTTGATGGAGATTATCTTAGCGATACTGGCTTTCTCTGTGGTAAGTGCTATCTGTCTTCAGCTTTTTGTCAAAGCCCACAATCTAGGACAGGATACCAAAGACCTTGATATGGCGGTTAGAGAAGCAAGCTCCATCGCTTCAATTATCAACCAGTCCGAATCACCTATGGAGGTACTAAAGACTTTGTATCCAGATTCTAAGATTGATGAGTCCAGTCGTTCGGCGATTCTCTACTATGACCAGGCGTATCAGCCTTGTAGCAGCGACTTGTCTGTTTATCAGATACATATCTCGTCTTCTCCGATTGACGGACAGACAACTGCCTATATTATCTCCGTACGAAAAGATAATGATTCCTCAAAAATCTATACGTTAGAAGTCACTGCCTATCAGCAGTATATCCCATAGAAAGGAGCACTATATTTATGAAGAGACAGAGCTATCCCGTCACCAATATAGGCTCCGTGTCCTTACTGATGACCTTTATTGTGCTGTGTTTGGCTATCTTTGCCACCTTGTCATTATCCGGCGCTCTCAGTGAATATCACTACAGCCAGAAGATTGCACAACACAACCAAGAATACTATGAAGCTTCCAATGAAGCAACCCAACTGCTTCGGGAAATAGACCGTATCTTGCATGCGGCCTATGCAAATGGCTCTGGAAGCTTCTACACAGCCTCTGAAGAACTTTTAACTGGCCTTGGCGGCATCTCTATGGATTTTTCTTTGGAACAGCCTACTATAGCTTACGAAGTATCCATAAACGACACACAGGCCCTCAAGGTGATTCTAACACTCAATCGCCCGGACCAAACGGCATCCGGCTACTATAAGATTAGTACCTGGCAGGAAATTCCTTCCACTACCTGGGAGGGCGACGACAGTCTCAATCTTATGAACTATCAATAATACAAGGAGAACGAAGATTATGAAAACAAATGAACTGACTGCATTTTTGGAGAGGGCTATCAAGATACAGGCCGCTTCTGATATTTTTATCGTGCCAATGCTCCCGCCTTCTATGCGTGTCAACAATCTAATGGTCAGAGACAGTGATAACAAACTTTTACCAGCTGACACACAGGAGACCATCACGGAAATCTACAAATTAGCTGGACGCCATATGGAGAATCTACTGCGAAACGGTGATGATGACTTCTCCTTTAGCTTGCCTGGTCTAAGCAGGTTCCGTGTCAGTGCCTACAAACAAAGAGGTACACTCTCTGCAGTTATCCGTGTGATTCCATTTGGTCTTCCAGACCATACGGTTCTTGGAATCCCTGACAATATTATGGCCTTAGACCGCATCAAAAAAGGTCTTGTTCTTGTAACAGGCCCGGCTGGCAGTGGTAAATCCACCACCCTTGCCTGTATGATTGATGATATCAACAGCAACGAAGAAAAGCATATTATCACACTAGAAGACCCTCTAGAGTTCCTTCACAGGCACAATAAAAGTATCGTCAGCCAGCGTGAAATCAACGTGGATACCGACAGCTATGCAACCGCTCTTCGCGCTGCGCTTCGCCAAAGTCCTGATGTTATCCTACTTGGTGAGATGCGTGACTATGAGACTATCCAGATTGCTATGACTGCTGCTGAGACGGGTCACTTAGTCTTCTCCACTTTGCATACGCTAGGAAGTGCCAATGCTATCGACCGTATTATTGATGTCTTCCCACCAGCCCAGCAGGGCCAGATTCGTATGCAGTTATCCATGGTATTACAAGCCGTTGTATCCCAACAGCTTGTCCCAACTGTAGATGGCAAACTAACGCCTGCCTTTGAACTTATGACCGTTACTCCAGATATCAGCACCATGATTCGGGATAACAAGATTCATCTTGTCAACGGAAAAGAAGCTATCTCTATGGATAACGATTTGTTAAAATTATATCAAGAAGGTAAGATCACCAAAGAAGTAGCTCTGCGCCATGCGGTAAACGAAAGCGAACTCTCTGAAAAAATTGCAAGAAATGATTCTTCAGCTTCACAGCCTTCCGAAACCAGTGAACCTGAAGGCTCCAACCGCCGTGGGATTTTCGCTAAAAAAAGATAGATACTGTATAACAAAACCATTTACAATATATTTGGAGGTATAAAAATGAAAGTAGGATTTGGCTGTGACCATACAGCAATCGACCTAAAAAAAGAACTTATGGAGTATATGACTGCCAAAGGTTATGAGTGTGTAGACTATGGCGCATATGATGCAACGGTACGCATTGACTACCCAGACCAGGGCCTGAAAGTAGCGGAAGCCATCAAAGCTGGCGAAGTGGAAAAAGGGGTTCTAATCTGTGGCACTGGTATTGGTATCTCCCTTGCCGCTAACAAAGTCCCTGGCATCCGTGCAGCCGTCTGCAGTGAGCCTTACTCTGCTATGATGACCGCCAAACACAATGCTTCCCATATCATCGCCATGGGTGCCCGTGTTGTTGGCAATGAGTTAGCCAAGATGATACTTGACGCTTTCTTTGATACCGAATTTGAAGGTGGCCGCCATGCAGAGCGCGTACAGAAAATCTGTGATATCGAAGCAAAATATAACAAATAAATTTTTTCATTCTTAAGAAATTCTTCAGATAATATCACCCGTTTTTCTGCCCTATTTTGCTTGATTTTAGTGGTCAATAGTGGTACACTGTAGAAGATGTGCCAAATATAACAAGGGCCTGAATTTTAGCAAAAATGGAGGATGAATGAGATGAAAAAAATTGTTCCTATGTTATTGGTTTTGACGCTTACCCTTGCCATGATGGGTTGCGGAAAGAAAGTTGACAGCGATGGCTACAAAGAAGGTAAACTTGGCGATACTATGAAGACTTACTTCTTTAACTATACGGTCAACAGCGCTTATCTGACAAATGATTTTGAAGGCTATACTCCAAGCGAAGGCAATACGCTTCTTGTTGCAGAAGTGACCGTTAAGAATACCTTCAAAGAAGATATTGAGATGTATGACACCGATTTCCAGGCACAGTGGGATAGTGATGGGGATGATGATTTCAGCGTACCAATTACTTACGATGGAACCGAAGAAGGCGTTGCACCACTAAATGACAAGCAGTTTGCTGGTACTTATAATCTGCCAAAAGGAGAAGAGATGACTGGACTTCTCGTATTTGAGATTCCAGCTGGCAATACGGATTTATCTATCTCCTATATGGAAGCATTTGATGACGACAGCACTGGAACTACTTATTTTGTATTCTTTACAGCAGAAGAACAATAAGCTGCATCAGACACATAAAAGCGGAAGATTTGAAAGTTCAAATCTTCCGTTTTCTTTTTGTTATAGATTAACTTTGATCTCTAATGCCTTTTGATGATTTTCAATTAAAGCCGAAGAACAGTCACCGCCAAACTCGCCGTCCAATGTCCATGGAACTTTTGTATCGGCCTCTATCAAAAGTTGTGAAGTCCGAAAAGAATACATATATTTAGAATCAATTTCCTTTAGGATAATCGCTCCTAGAATCTCCTGAAGCTCTACTGGATTCTTTGGTGTGCGGATAAATGTAATCTCAAAGACACCATCATCAAACTGTACCTTTCTTCCGATAATGCTCTTAAACCCGCCAACCGAACGTGAGTTCGTCACCATTCCAAAGATAAAATCGCCTTCTTCTGTCATCTCTTTGCTGGAAAACTTCATATGATAAGAAGGGATATTGGTCAAGCGCTTGACACCTTCTAGCAGATAGGCCATATGTCCTAGTACATTTTTCATATTCTGCTTTGTAGAATAGGCTACATCGGTAAAGATACCAAATGCTGCAATATAGACAAAATGCTGTTTATTAAAGGTGCCCATATCACATGCAAAATTCTTGCCACACACTGCAATCTGTGCTGCCTTCTTCATATCCCGCGGAATCTTTAAGCTTCTTGCAAAATCGTTGATGGTTCCAGAAGGAATATAGCCGATAGGAATCTTCTGCTCGCGCCGCATCATCCCCTCGACGACTTCATCCATCGTACCATCTCCACCACTACAGACTACCAAATCATAGTCCTCTGACAGCTCCTCTATCTTCTCTGTTGCGTCTTTACATTCTCTTGTTGGATATACGGTCACTTCATAGCCAGCCCTCGAAAATATCTGCAAAATATCCGACAATTTGTTGCGTATCTGTTCCCGTCCAGAATGAGGATTGTAGATAAAATACAGTTTCTTCACTTTTGCGACACCTCGATTCCCTAGTGAATCAACGCTCCTAACAGTCCATAGGAGAAAATAGACATAATAATCGTTGCCATCACAATTCCCAAGATAACCGCCGGAAAGGCTTTTTTAAATTTCACACCCAGAAGCGATGCAATCAAAGAGCCTGTCCAAGCACCTGTTCCAGGAAGTGGAATACCTACAAAAAGTACCAGCCCCCAGAACTGATATTTCTCAATCTGTTCACTTTTTCCCATCGCCTTATGCTCTAGCTTCTCCACAAGGGGGCGAAAAAGACTGGTCTGCTTTAGCCATGCAAAAATCGGTGTAATCAACAGAAGGATAAAAGGCACTGGAATGATATTTCCAATCACACAATACCAGATGGCTTTTATAATCGGTATCTGTAAAAGAGATGCGGCAATCAACCCACCACGAAGTTCCAGAATTGGAACCATGGAGATAATAAATACCGTAATCTCCCGTGATACCACTCCTCCTAGCGTCTCGGTAAACCAGATTACTAAACTATCCATATGTTACTTACCTTTCTTTTTATATGTCCGCAGAAATTCATAAAATGTCTCCATCTGTGCATCTGTGCCAATCGTCACCCGAAGATAATTGTCAATCTTTGGAAGTGCAAAATAGCGCACGTAAATATCCTTTTCTTTCAGTGCCTCAAATAAATCCTTTGCCCGATGCTCTGGATGGGTGATAAATAAAAAGTTGGATTTGGAATCCGGGAATAAGAATCCCATCTTTTTTAGCACCTGTTTCGCATGTTCTCTGGTTCCTATTATCTTCTCAATCGTCTCCCGAAAATAGGCATCGTCCTGAATCGAAGCTACTCCTAGCTTTAATGTAAGCTGACTCATCGTATAAGAATTAAATGAATATTTTACATCATTTAGATACCGAATAAGTATCGGACTTCCAATTGCATACCCAATTCGCATACCAGCCATTGAGCGGGATTTGGAAAATGTTCTGACGACTAACAGGTTGTCGTATTTATCTATAAGAGGCAACGCAGAATCCGCTCCAAAATCCACATAGGCTTCATCCACTATCACCACAACATCCTGGTTTTTCTGTACGATCTCCTCTACTTCTGCAAGTGGCAGAGAAAGAGAGGTCGGCGCATTCGGATTGGGAAAGATAACACCGCCATTTTCCACAAAATAATCTTCTTTCACAATTTGAAAATCCGAGGCAAGCGCCGGTGTCTGATAGGAAATCCCAAATTCCTCTGCCCATACTGGATAAAAGGAATAGCTAATCTCTGGAAACAGAATCGGCTTCTTGGAATTAAAAAAAGTCATAAAAGACATCGCTAACACATCATCAGAGCCTACACCTACAAAGACCTGTGAAGTATCTACCCTGTGATAAGCGGCAAGCGCCTCTACAAGCTCTGTTGCCGCCGGGTCTGGGTAGAGACGCAGACAGTCTGTATGAAAGTCCTTTAGAGCCGTACGCACGCCTGGCGCCGGAGGATAGGGATTTTCATTGGTATTTAGCTTAATCATCTTGGGTCTGTTAGGCTGCTCTCCTGGTGTGTAGGGAGTCACCTTTCGAATATTTGCTTCCCATGTTCTCATCACTTTTCTCCTATCATCGATACGACGCCTTTTTCCACCATAAAGATAGGATGATAGGACAATTTGGCCTTTCGAAGTCCTTCTTCTCCGGTGTCATCTTCCCGGTTGACATATAGATAATCTGCAACTTCATGCTCCAAAAACTGCTGGTTAATCATCGGATAAGCGCCCCGGATATTGGCATACGCCTTCTCAATATGCACAACAAAAGTATCTTCGGAGACTGGCTCACCCATGGTAAATGCCACAATCTCCCCATCTGCTCTTAAAAGACCGCCACAAAGCTCAAGCTCCTGAAAAAGTCTTAAGGAATTAAGCGTTACGCACATCTCTTTATTTTTCTCCGGGTCTGCCTCACAGCCGTTAAACTCTCTCCAGCGAAGCGCCATCTGAAAACACTCTTCCACATTGTCCTGGCTGATTGGCTCATAGCTCCAGTCTGGATAAGCAGCCTTAAACTGATTGATATGGTTCTTCTTGCCATGGTATTTTTTGCCGGAGAGCGCAATCAGTTTCTCGGTCTCATATACATAATCTTCGACGTCTCTTACCCATTCTACCTGAAACGTCCCTGGAAAATATTGTTCCAGCTCTTCTAGTTCTGCCTTATTGACTCCATGCAGCCAAAACTTACGGCCTTCCCTTTTACACTCTTCTAGAATCGCCGTAATTGCTGCTTTCCTGTCCCCGCCTCCAACTGGATAGGTATAGGAAATCTTGCCGTCAATCTCCGCCCGAAATATTGCTGTTCCTTTCACTTCTGCCCACACCAGATGATAAAATCTGGCCCAGAGATAGACATTGGCAAATGTCCTCTCACAGCTTCTATAGGGCTTATAGCGCAGATAGGATAAAATCGTACTTCGGTCGGAAAGTTCGACTTTTCTAAATGGAATCTCTGTCATAATCTCTACTCCTGTAATGGTCGTCAGTCAAATAGTTTTTCTTTGTATACACCAGCCTTGATTAATTCCAAAAATGATTTTACAACTGCCGGCTTATCTTCTTTGTACGTAACGCCAAACCATTTATCTCTGGACTCTAACACTGTGACATCTGCTTTTTCTGTCTGTATCAGCTGGTCAATAATCGTAGGTATCAGATATTCTCCCTTCATTGGGTCTGTAAGCTTCGAGAGAAACTCTGCAAATCCAGCCTCTAATACCGGGAATATCTCTGGTGTTAATCCCCACATATTCATAGAAACCGGACAATCTCTGTCAATAGGAGTGAAAGACTTGTCCTCTTTTTCGATGGCTGCACCGTCTGATGTCTTGACAATATTTTTAGTCTCGGTTACTTTGGTTAGATGTCCTTCTTTATCTACGCTACAGACTCCTCTGGTCACACCGCCAAACTCGCTTAAGGTATTGCGAAGCAGAAAACCTGCCATGCAAAAATCCATATGTTCACTTGTCTTATGCTCATTAGCTAAATAGTCATGCACTTTTACAAATGCTTCTTTTCCATAGTAATCATCGGCATTGATGACGGCAAATGGCTCCTTTACCAGGTCTTTGCAGCACAGAATCGCCTGACCGGTTCCCCAAGGCTTTGTACGACCCTCTGGCAAGGTAAATCCCTCTGGCAGATTTGTAAGCTCCTGGAAGGCATAGGCAGTCTCAATACGCTTCTCCATGCGGTTGCCAATCACTTCCCTAAAATCCTTTTCCAGGTCCTTACGAATAATAAATACCACTTTGTTAAATCCAGCTTCAAGAGCATCGTGAATGGAATAATCCATAATAATCTCCCCGGACGGGCCAACAGGCTCTAGCTGTTTAATTCCCCCACCAAAACGGCTGCCAATTCCAGCCGCCATCACGACCAATGTTGTTTTTTTCATAGTTCCCTCCTGTGTATATTAAAACATATAATGATTACATCACGTTTTTCATCGCATCGATGACCTTTTTGACATATTTTTCACAAAGTTCCTGTGTAGTTGCTTCCACCATCACCCGAAGAAGTGGTTCTGTACCGCTCTCGCGCACCAGAATCCGGCCATCACTTCCCAGTTCTTTTTCCACTTCAGAGATTGCCTCTGTTACCTCTTTATGATTAAGTACGGCCTTTTTATCAGTTACACGCAGATTTTCAAGTAACTGCGGATAGATTTTCACCTCGGAAGCCAGTGTGCCAAGTGTGGTCTTTTTCTCTAAGATAACTTCCATAATCTTAAGAGAAGTTAAGATGCCATCGCCAGTCGTTGCATGTTTACTAAAGATAATATGCCCCGATTGTTCGCCTCCTAAACGATAACCATTTTCCATCATATTTTCAAAGACGTATTTATCGCCAACTCTGGTCTTCTGGTACTGTAGGCCAATCTTATCACAGGCTTTATACAGACCAATATTGGACATCACTGTTGTGACAATCATATCGTCTTTTAGCTGGCCAATCTCTTTCATATATTTTCCACAGATATACAGAATCAAATCGCCGTCGACTACATTGCCATGCTCATCCACTGCAAGACAGCGGTCTGCATCTCCATCGTAGGCAAATCCAACATCCAGCCCTTTTTCCTTAACAAATGCCTGCAGTGCTTCTATATGGGTGGAGCCGCAGTTCTCATTGATATTGGTTCCATCTGGGTCGTTGTGCAGAACATACGTTCTTGCTCCCAGTGCATCAAAGACACTTTTGGCAATCGCAGAGGCACTTCCATTGGAGCAGTCAAGTCCTACACGCATCGTCTTAAAGGAGCGGGTAGGCAGTGAGATAAGATAGCCTATATAACGATTACGCCCGGCAGAAAAGTCTACGGTACGGCCGACATTCTCTCTTGTTGCCAGTGGAATCTCCTCCATCTCGCCGTCAATATAGGCTTCAATCTGTTCTTCTATGGAAGCCTCTAGCTTGTAACCCATGCTGTTGATAACTTTGATACCATTGTCATAGAAAGGATTGTGGCTTGCAGAAATCATAATACCACAGTCAAAACCTTCTGTACGCACCACGTAGGAAACACTTGGTGTCGTTGTCACATGGAGCAGATAGACATCGGCACCAGAAGCTGTAAGGCCAGCCACTAAAGAATATTCAAACATATAACTCGAACGTCTGGTATCCTTTCCAATCACCACCTGTGCCTTGTGCTCACGACCATAGTACCATCCCAAAAAACGCCCTACTTTAAACGCATGTTCCACCGTCAGATTTATATTAGCCTCCCCACGAAAGCCGTCAGTTCCAAAATATTTTCCCATTTTATTCTCCTATTTGAAAGTCCCGCAAATATCCATATGCTACCTTTATGCCCAGAACAGTTCTCGCTTCCCGATTACTGTTCTGCGTACCATATGGCTATTTGCTGTTTTGAAAGTCCCGCAAATATCCATATGCTACCTTTATGCCCAGAACAGTTCTCGCTTCCCGATTACTGTTCTGCGTACCATATGGCTATTTGCTGTTTTAAAGGTTCCGCAGTTACCCTATTATACGCAAAACATCTGGTAATTTCAACCAATTATTCACTTTCATTTAATTTGCTAAGTCTGGCTGCCTGGTCGGCTGCGATGCAGGCGTCAATAATCTCCTGGATATCACCGTTCATAACCTTGTCTAGCTTATACAGGGTCAGATTGATTCTATGGTCTGTCACACGGCCCTGTGGGAAGTTATAGGTTCTAATCTTTTCTGAACGGTCTCCAGTGCCTATCTGGCTTCTGCGGGCCTCTGCCTCTGCGTCATGGGCCTTCTGGCACTCGATATCATATAATTTTGCACGCAAAAGCGCAAATGCCTTCGCCTTGTTCTGAAGCTGTGATTTCTCGGTCTGGCTATAGACGACGATTCCTGTTGGATAGTGTGTCAGGCGCACTGCCGAGTCGGTTGTATTGACACACTGTCCTCCATTGCCAGATGCGCGCATTACATCAATGCGGATATCCTTCTCATCAATCTGTACATCCACTTCCTCAGCTTCCGGCATCACAGCCACCGTAATCGTAGAGGTGTGAATCCTTCCACCAGACTCGGTCTCTGGTACACGTTGTACACGGTGCACCCCGGATTCATATTTCATCACCGAATATGCACCCTGCCCTGTCACCATAAAGGTCACACTCTTCATTCCGCCGATGCCAATCTCATCCGACTCCATCACTTCCACTTTCCAACGCCTAGACTCCGCATAATGTGCATACATCCGGTAGATTTCCGCTGCAAAAAGTGCTGCCTCATCCCCGCCAGCGCCGGCGCGAATCTCCACAATAACGTTCTTGTCATCGTTAGGGTCTTTGGGAAGCAATAAAATCTTCATCTGCTGTTCTAACTCTGCTGTGCGTTTTCTCGCATCTGAGAGTTCTTCCTTTAACATCTCCCGCATCTCTTCATCGGATTCTTCTTCTAACATTGCCACACTATCCAAGACCGTCTCCTGGCATCTTCGGTATTCCAGATAGGCATCCACAAGCGGCTGCAAATCCGACTGCTCTTTCATCAGGTTCCGAAAACGTTTCTGGTCATTGACGACAGAAGGCTCTGTTAATTCTTTGGTAATCTCCTCATATCGCCTCACCAGGTCCTCTAATCTGTCAAACATACATTCCTCCATCTATTCTCTTAAGCTTCCATATACTACTCTGTCTAAACCAGCCAGATCCTTTACTACATGGATATCTTTATAGTCCTTCTCCATCATCCCACAGACCGCCTCTGCCTGTTGATATCCAATCTCCAGAAAAAGCATCCCTTTTGGCGTTAGATAGTCAGGACTTTGTTCCACTAATCTTCTATAATAATACAAGCCGTCCGCATGTCCATCAAGCGCCATCCGTGGCTCATAAAAGCGTACTTCCTCCATCAGTGTATCCAACTCCTCTGTACAAATATATGGAGGATTGGACAAGATACAGTCATACCTTTCTCTCACCCTATCAAACAGATCACTCTGTAAAAATTCGGCTGTAATACCCAGATTTTCCATGTTTTTTCTTGCTATACCAAGCGCTTCTTCAGAAAGGTCCACCCCAGTTCCACAAAGACCACCCTGAAGCTTTAAAACACTTAATAAAATACAGCCAGACCCTGTACACATATCTAAGACTTTCATCCCATCCTGAAGATAGCGAAGCGCCTCCTCCACCAGAATCTCTGTATCCTGCCTTGGAATCAGCACATGTTCATTGACAAAGAAAGAAAGCCCCATAAATTCCTGGCTGCCCGTCAGATACTGCAGTGGAATATGGAAGCTTCTCTTTTGTATCAATTCTTCGTATCGCTGCTCTTGAAGCTCTGTCACTTCCTGCTCTGGATGTAAGAGATACGCATGTCTAGTACAGCCAGTCACATATTCCAAAAGGAACCATGCATCTAGCTCCCACTCTGCAATCTGCGCCTTTTTCAGCTTCTCTTTTCCACTCTTTAGAAGCAACCCTAATGTCATGCTTCCCCCTCCTGGCCAGCCCATTCCTTTTTCTGAAATTCCTTCCAGTCAAAGACAGCTTCCACAGCGGCAATCGCAACCTCAATCATATCATCATCTGGTTCTTTGGTCGTGAGCTTTTGCATCCCCTTTCCTGGCAGACTTAAAAAAGACACCAGAGGATTCTCACTTCTGCCAGCCAGACGAATAAACTCATACGACACCCCTGCAATCACCGGAATCAGCAGAATCCGGTACAATACCCGAAGCGCTGGAGCCTCCACCCGGATAAAGATAAAGAAAACAATACTGATTATCATTACGATAAACAGAAAACTCGTTCCACATCTCGAATGATATCTGGAACTGTTTCTGACATTTTTTACATTCAGCTCTCTGCCACGCTCAATACAGTTGATGCACTTATGCTCCGCACCATGATACATATAGACTCTGCGAATATCCTTCATCGAAGAAATCAAGACCACATAGAGCACAAATAACCCTAAGCGAATCCCTCCTTCAATAATCGCAAGCAATGTATTACTTACAATATAATCCCTGAAAAAACCAGAGATAAAGTAAGGTAAAATCATAAAAATCGCAACCGCCATCACCACTGAGAAAGCCACCGTACAGCCCATCACCACTTTCTCTGCCTTTTCACCAAAGAGCTTTAAAAGCAATGTCTCAAATCTTCCGGGCTTTTCCTCTTCTTCCTCCTCATAAAAGCTGGCGGAATACGTCAGTGTCTCCATACCAAGCACCAGAGAATCTATAAAATTCACCACACCCCGGACAAATGGAATCTTCGCCCATGCATGGTCTTTGGCAATCCCCTCATGCACACTGGTATGCACCTCTATCTCCCCGTCCGGTTTCCTAACAGCGACAGAATACTGGGTCTTATTCTTCATCATAATCCCCTCAAGTACCGCCTGTCCGCCTATTCCTGATGGTCTCAATTTTTCACATCCTTCTTCTTTTGCTTATGATTAAAAACAGGTTGGGATTATTCGACCCATAACCCCAACCCTACTTTTCAAAAGCTTATTTGTTGATACCATATTTACGATTGAACTTGTCAATACGTCCACGGGCAGCTGCCACTTTCTGCTGACCAGTATAGAAAGAATGGCATTTGGAGCAAATCTCCACATGAATATCTTTCTTTGTAGAACCTGTTACAAATGTGTTCCCACAGTTACAGGTAACGGTTGCCTGGTAATATTCTGGATGGATTCCTTCTCTCATATCGTTTCACCTCTCTGATTATATTCGTGAACTTCTGGCCTAGCCAATTTCCGGTCAATGTCGCTCCGATACTTCCACGACAAGCTATCCCGGACTATCCCTGCAAGTCCCTGCAGTTCTCTTTTTACGTTATCTTCGACATTATATCACAACGCATGTAAGGGTGCAAGCGTTTTTTGTGTAGTGATGGTGTGACTTTTTTATTTTTTTTTTGGTTGGTCGGAATGTTTTATTACAAGGGACGCTCGCCATGGCCTGGCAGATGTTCCTTCCATCCTAACGTCCTCTACACCACAAAACATAAACTTCTATTTACATTTTCTCACTTTACATCTCCCCCAAAAAAGCATACAATAATAGTCAATAATTCTTATATTAAAAAAAGGAGATTCTTATGAGTGTTATAAAACGAACCTTACTAAATACCATCCTATATAGTCTTACATACCTTGTAGTAACCTTCCTGATGAAGCATAACATAAATATTATGCTCCTTCTCGCCCTGACGATTGTATGTTTCCTCTTAAACTACATCCTCTACTCCGTGATTGACAAAGCCGCTAACTCCTGATAATTCTATTCTCTTTTATCAAAAAAACCTTGTCTTCTTTGCATTCTGTGCAAATTCTTCGTTATTTTTTGTGCGGGCGAAAAGATTTAGAATAGTCTCTACCGCATCGTCCGCCTTCATCCCGTTTAAGGCTTTCCGAATATTATCCATTGCCTGCTGTTCTTCTGTATTTAATAGTAAATCTTCTCTTCTTGTGCTCGATTTGGGTATATCAATCGCCGGAAAGACTCTCTTTTCTGCCACTTTTCTATCAAGGACTAGCTCCATATTTCCGGTACTCTTAAATTCCTCATAGACCACATCATCCATCTTGCTTCCCGTATCCACAAGTGCCGTCGCTAATATTGTCAGACTTCCGCCCTCTCTCATATTGCGCGCTGCTCCAAAAAATCGTTTTGGCATATGAAGTGCTGCCGGGTCAAGACCACCGGATAATGTACGCCCGCTTGGCGGAACGGTCAGATTATATGCACGCGCCAAACGTGTAATACTGTCTAATAGAATCGCCACATCTCTTCCACTCTCGACTAAGCGCTTTGCCCGCTCTATCACCATCTCTGAGATTCTCTTGTGACGCTCTGCAAGCTCGTCAAACGTAGAATAGACCACCTCTACATTTTTTCCCTCAATCGCCTCTTTAACGTCTGTAACCTCCTCTGGGCGCTCGTCAATTAAGAGGATAATCAGATACATCTCAGGATTGTTTTTGGTAATCGATTTTGCAACGTCTTTTAAAAGTGTGGTCTTGCCGGCCTTTGGAGGGGAGACAATCATACCACGCTGTCCTTTTCCAATCGGTGCAATCTCGTCCATAATCCGCATCGCCATACTTCCACCCGCGCGCTCTAAGCGGATACGCTCATTGGGGAAAATCGGCGTTAAATCCTCAAAATTGGGTCTCTTTGCATTGGCCTCCGGGTGAAGACCATTGACGGATTTTACATAGAGAAGGGCACAGAATTTCTCCTTCTCAGTCTTTACCTTTGTATTGCCGATAACAATATCGCCTGTCTTTAATCCAAATCTTCGAATCTGTGCAGGAGAGACATAGACATCGTTTTCTCCTGGCAGATAGTGATCGCTTCTGATAAATCCAAAACCATCTGTCATCACCTCTAAGATGCCTTGTATGGTCTGTCCGCTGTCTAGCTGCTCCATATCCTGCGTAGACTTCCCGCTCTCTACCGCCTGGGCTTTTATTGCTTCTGTCGCCTGGGCTTTCTCATCCTCTGCAACCATCGCTTCGATAACGGCTTCCTTTCTCATAGAAGAAGTCCCTTTAATGCCACGGTTTTTAGCCACATCCCGCAGTACGGTCAGTGACAGAGATTCATATTTTTCTCTCATACTATTCATACATTCCTCCTTTTGTTTGCGCTTGTTCGTTCCTGTTACTTAACTACTGGGGAAGCCTTTGCCAGAACTGACAGATGCTTTTTACGAATCATTATAAGTATACTATCTTTGTTTAAAAATGAAAAGGGGAAATTTTCCGAAATTCTTGATTTTTACAAGTCACTGTGATAAATTGTTAGAATGAAATTATGGAATGATAAACCTTATCACTCACTTGATTATGAATTAAAGAGACGTTTTGGTGAAAAAGTCTATCGCTTGTCTTTGCATGGCGGGATGACTTGTCCGAATCGGGATGGAAAACTCTCCTATGGAGGCTGCATCTTCTGTAGTGGCGGCGGTTCTGGGGACTTTGCGGCCAATCCAGCCCTATCTATCCAGCAACAGATAGAAGCAGGGAAAAAGGCGCTTCTTTCTAAGCGTCCTGTGCAGAAATATATCGCTTATTTTCAGGCTTTTACCAACACCTATGCCCCTGTCTCCTATCTAGAGTCCATCTTTTTAGAAGCGCTTTTAGACCCCGATGTTGTGCTTCTCTCTATCGCTACTAGGCCAGACTGTCTAGAGCCAGAGATTGTAGAACTTTTATCAAAGTTAAATAAGATAAAGCCGGTCTGGATAGAGCTTGGACTACAGACCATGCATGAAGAGACTGCTATATTTATCCGCAGAGGATATACGCTTTCGGTCTTTGAAGATGCCGTAAGAAGACTTCGGGCGCATGGGATGGAAGTAATTACTCATGTTATTCTTGGACTTCCAGGAGAGAGTAAAGAACAGATGCTTCGCACAATACAATATCTAAATACGCAGGATATTCAAGGCATAAAACTCCAGCTGCTGCATATCTTAAAAAGGACAGACTTAGCAAACTATTATCAAAAAAAGCCGTTTTTTGTCTTTTCTATGGAGGAATATGTGCAGATGATTCTCTCTTGCCTGGCACTTCTAAGACCAGATATTGTGATTCACCGACTGACCGGTGATGGGCCAAAAGACCTTCTAATTGCGCCTCTGTGGAGTCAGGCCAAGCGCCAGGTTCTCAATGAGATTCATAAAGCATGTAAAAGACAACAGATTTATCAAGGCAAATCCTATACTGGTAAAGGAGTGTAACCATGGCTGATACACGGACTCTCTATAAACTGATTGTGCTTAAGATGTTAGAGCAGATAGATGCGCCTCTTACCAATTCCAGAATATCAGAATTTATTCTGGACAAGGGCTATACGAACTATTTCTCCCTTCAGCAGTCCCTTTCAGAGATGGTGGAGACGGGACATGTGGAGGTGACTTCAGATGCCAACAGCACACTGTACCATATTACAGATTCTGGACGTGAGACGCTGGATTATCTTGGCAATAAGCTCTCTGACGCCATCTGTCAGGACATCAAGGAGTATTTCCGGGAAAATGGGCTACATATCAAAAGCGACCTTTCTACGATTGCTGACTACTATCTGGGAAAACAAAATGATTACCTGGTACATTGCCAGGTATTAGAACAGAATGCAACGCTGATTGACCTGACTCTCTCGGTTCCCTCAGAAAAACAAGCCATCTCTGTATGCCTGAACTGGAAAGGAAAGAGCCAGGAAATCTATGCGTATGTGATGAAAGAATTGTTGTAATGATTATTGGTTGTCATCTTCTTGCCAGGACTTTATGCTCTCATGTAGCTCTCTGACATTGCAGATAATATGTTCAAAAGCTCCTGCTTCATAGAATTCAATCAGAATAAGCCCTGCCGGGACTGCGATAATCATACCTAAAATCCCATAGATACGATATCCGACAAACAATAAAAACAGCGTTGTCAGTGTATCAATCCCAATGCTGTCTCCTACCATCTTCGGCTGGATAAACTGTCTTGTAGCCTGCGTAATCACATATAACACCAACAGACCTACTGCCCTTGGAATGGAATCACTCAGCGCACAAAAAAGCGCCCACGGAAGCAAGACGGTACCTGTTCCAAGCATTGGCAGAAAATCAAGAAGTGCAATCACCGCTGCCAATAGCAGTGCATATTCGATTCTCATAAGGAGAAGTCCCACGGCTAATATCACGCCAACCACTCCCATAATCTTAAACTGCGCGCGGAAATATCCGCCCACTGCATATTTCATATTGGACCAGACAATCGACATCTTTTCCATCACGCTGTCTGGAATCAAGCCCCGGATAATTCGATGCACCCGTTCTCTCTGTGCAATAAAAAAATACGCAAACAACAGCACAAAGATAAAAGAGACCATAAGAGATGGAATCTTCTGTGCCATCGTTCCGGCAGCAGCTACCGTTCCACCGCCAAGACCGCTGATTATCTGTCCTAGATAGTCGGTAAAATGGTCTGTAAAATCTGCAATCTTCTCCCGCATATCCGGCGACATCTTAGAAGCGATTCCCTGTAGATTCTCTGCGATTCTGTCAAGGCCCTGCACCAATGCCTGGTAGTACACCGGAAGTCGCTCAATCAGCTCTCCTGATTCTCTTACAACCCACAGTACTGCATAATAACACGCCAATACAATCAGAAAAAGAGTGCCAAAGATAATCCCAAAAGAGCTGTGTCGGCGCACAATATGCAGATGCCTTTCCAAAAAACGCACCAAAGGATTGGCAAGCTGTGCAATCAGCCACCCTACAATCATCGGAAGAAAAAATCGAATCAGTGCCGGCGCAACAAAGACAAGCAGCAGAATTTCCACAAGAAAGATTCCGATATTTAAGAGGTTTCGAAAGACTTTCATATCGCCTTATCCTCTATCAGCTTTTCCATCACTTCCCAGATTTCTTCTCGCCCCTGCTTTGTCTGTGCGGAAAATGGAAGAAGCTTTGTGCCTGGCAGAAGCTTTAGTTCTTCTTTTAGAAGCTTTAGCTGCTTTGCCACCTGACTTCTTTTAATCTTATCTAATTTTGTTGCAATAATGATTGGCTCATATCCCTGACTTACAATCCACTGATACATCTGCTTATCATTGGCAGACGGCGCATGTCGAATATCAATCAGCAAAAATACAGCCCTTAGCTGTTTGGACTTATGCAGATAATTCTCTACCATCCGTCCCCATTTGGCGCGAATCTCCTCGCTTGCTTTGGCATAACCATAACCCGGAAGGTCGACCAGATAAAGCGATTGGTTTACATAATAAAAATTAATCGTCTGGGTCTTCCCTGGCTGCGAAGATGTGCGAGCCAGGGATTTGCGGTTCAAAAGCCCATTGATAAGGGAAGATTTTCCCACATTTGACTTGCCGGCAAATGCTACTTCTGGATACAGATTTTCTGGCAGACTGCTTGTGATTCCACATACAGTCTGAAGTTCTGCCTGTTTAATTACCATAGTCACCTCTTATACAAATGCATTTGTCAGCACTTCATTCATCGTCTCTGCATAGACCATCTCCAAATCGCCGGTAATCTCTTTGGAGAGTTCTTCTACATCCCGCCGATTCTTCTTTGGCACAATCACCCGCTTGATGCCAGCACTTTTGGCAGCCAAGAGCTTCTCCTTTAAGCCTCCGATTGGCAGCACTCTCCCTCTAAGCGTAATCTCTCCGGTCATCGCCACATCGGCACGCACAGGCTTCTCTAGGATAGCAGAGAGCATCGCTGTTGCCATGGTAATTCCGGCAGAGGGTCCATCTTTGGGTACAGCCCCTTCCGGGATATGAATGTGGATATCATGCTCTTGAAAATACTCCCTCTTTAGTTCATATTCCTCACTGACGGAACGGATATAGCTGACTCCGGCTTTGGCAGATTCCTGCATTACATCTCCTAGCTGCCCGGTTAGCTCCAGATTGCCTTTGCCTGGCATCAGATTAACTTCAATCTCAAGCGTATCACCGCCTACACTCGTCCATGCCAGACCACGAACAATCCCTATCTCATCCTTGTCATTTTTATCCCGGAATTCATATAAGGTCTTCCCCAGATATTTTTCCAGATTCTTCTCTGTCACCCGGATTCGGTTCTTGTTATCTTCTAGGATTTCCCTGTCTGCTTTTCTACAGACCGCCGCAATCTTGCGCTCTAGATTTCTGACACCAGCTTCTCTGGTATAGTGATGTATCATCTTCTCCATCGCCTTGGTATTAATCTGAAGCTGTGTCTTCTTAAGACCGTGGCGTTTTCTCTGCTTAGGAAGCAGATGGTCCTGTGCAATATGCAGCTTTTCATTCTCTGTATAACTGCTGACCTCGATAACTTCCATACGGTCTAGAAGCGGTCTTGGAATTGTCTGTACATCATTGGCAGTACATAAAAACATCACTTCTGATAAATCCACCGGAAGCTCCACATAGTGGTCGCGAAACTTTACATTCTGCTCACTGTCTAATACTTCCAAAAGTGCAGAGAATGTATCTCCTCTGTGATCACTGCTGACCTTGTCAATCTCATCAAGCACCATTAATGGATTTTTGACGCCGGCCTGGCGGATGCCATCCACAATCCTGCCTGGCATTGCACCAATATAAGTCCTTCTGTGACCGCGAATCTCTGCCTCATCGTGTACACCGCCCAAGCAGATGCGTACATATTTTTTATTAAGCGCATGGGCAATCGAGCGCGCTACAGATGTCTTTCCGGTCCCAGGAGGCCCTACCAAGCACAGAATCGGACTCTCGCCCTCTTTTAGCATCTGGCGTACGGCCAAAAATTCCAGTACCCTCTCCTTTACCTTCTCTAACCCATAGTGCTCTTTCTCCAACACCTTACGCGCTTTTTTAAGGTCCAGGCAATCCTCTCTTCGTTTGTCCCATGGAAGGTCTAACAGAGTCTCAATATAGCCCCGTATCACCGAAGCCTCGGCAGAATTAGAGCCAGCATTTAGAAATCTTTGAATCTCTTTTTCAATTCGCTCCTTGACTTCCGCGGAAGCGTGCAGCTTCTCTACTGCTTTACGAAACTGCATTGCTTCTGCATTTGGTCCATCATCTCCTAGTTCTTCCCGGATGACCTTCATCTGCTCTCTTAAAATATATTCTCTCTGATTCTTATCCACGCGGGCTTTTACTTTTGCCTGAATATCTCTTCGATACTGTTCAATCTCTATCTCGTTGTTTAACATAATACAGAGGGCTTCGTAGCAATCTGCATAGCTGTTCGTTTCCAAAAGCTTCTGCTGCCGTTCCCATCCAAGCGGGGTATGAATCATCACCTGTACAATCAGTCTCTCAAGGTCTGTACTCTCCATCACCTGACGCACAATATCTTTCCCTATCTTGTTGGTGTTATCTGCATATTTCTGGAAAATATCCTGAAGATTGCGATACATTGCCTCTGAAGCGCTGTCGTGTAAGATATCAAAGCCTTCTTGCTCAACCTGTACAAGAGAGACCTCTAGATATTCTTCCTCCTGAATCTCCAAAAGCTCTGCCCGGTACAATCCTTCCACCAGAACCCGCAAAATATTATGCGGCATCTTGACAATCTGCTTAATCTCGACCACGGTTCCAAAAGAAAAGAGGTCTTCTTTTTGGGGCTTTTCGGTCTCTGGATTCTTCTGTGTTACAATAAACAACTTCTGTTCCTGCGTCAGCGCACGCTCTACTGCCTTTACCGAACGAGTGCGACTGACATCAAAATGGGTAATCATCTCTGGAAGGATCGTCATTCCACGCAGAGCAACTGCCGGCATCTGTAATTCTGGTCTTCCCATGTTCCCCTCCTATTCAAAAAGGGCTGTTTTATGACAGCCCCAGTCTTTTATCTTTTATTTTCTTGTAATAATCGGGACACCTGTCCCATCCACTGCTCCCTGTGTGATGGTACAGCTTCTGATACTGTCATCGGATGGAATCGAGAACATCAAATCCATCATCGTCTCTTCCATAATCGAACGAAGTCCTCTTGCCCCTGTCTTTCTAGAGATGGTCTTCTTCGCCACTGCCTTAACCGCATCCTCGTCAAAATGAAGCTCTACATCATCTAGTTCAAAAAGCTTCTGATACTGACGGATAATCGAATTCTTTGGCTCTAAGAGAATCCGCACCATATCATCCTGTGTCAGCGGGTCTAGAGATACCGCAATCGGCACACGTCCCATAAACTCAGGAATCATACCAAACTTAATAAAATCCTCTGGCAATGCATTTCTTAAAAGTTCACCAACATTTTCTCTTTTTCTGTCACGAATATCAGCGTTAAAACCGATGGATTTGCGGTCCATACGAGTCTCGATAATCTTATCTAGCCCTTCAAAAGCGCCGCCACAGATAAACAGAATATTGGTCGTATCAATCTGTAAAAGTTCCTGGTGTGGATGCTTTCTGCCGCCCTGAGGTGGTACGGATGCAACGGTTCCTTCTAGTATCTTAAGAAGTGCCTGCTGTACACCCTCACCGGATACATCTCTGGTAATTGAAGGATTCTCGGATTTGCGAGTTACCTTGTCAATCTCATCAATATAGATAATCCCTTTTTGTGCCCGGTCAATATCATAGTCTGCGGCCTGGATAATCTTCAGAAGAATATTTTCCACATCCTCACCTACATATCCGGCTTCTGTCAGCGTCGTTGCATCTGCAATCGCAAATGGCACATTGAGAATCCGTGCCAAAGTCTGGGCTAACAAAGTCTTACCAGAACCAGTCGGGCCAAGCAACAAAATATTACTCTTTTGAAGTTCAATATCAAGGTCTTTGGAAGATAATATCCTCTTATAGTGGTTGTATACAGCTACAGAAAGCACTCTTTTTGCCCGCTCCTGGCCGATGACATACTCATCTAGAAAGCTTTTAATCTCCTCTGGCTTTAAGAGATTGATTTCTTCTTCTATCTCAAAGCCGCTCTCCTCTTCTCCGAGCTCCTCGTCGATAATCTCTGAGCAGAGTTCTACACATGCATCGCATATATAGACGCCGTTAGGTCCCTTTAATAGCTTCATAACCTGACTCTCGGTCTTGCCACAAAAGGAACATCTGATTTCATTTCTAGCCATGTAATTCTCCCTTAATGTCCTACTAGAATCTGGTCGATTAGCCCGTAATTCTTCGCCTCTTCTGCAGTCATATAGTTGTCGCGTTCCGTATCCTGCTCAATAACTTCTAGTGGCTGATTCGTACGCTCTGCCAAGATACTGTTTAATTTTGCTCTGGTGCGCAGGATATGCTTTGCAGCAATCTCAATCTCGGTCGCCTGTCCTCTTGCGCCTCCTAGAGGCTGATGAATCATAATCTCTGCATTGGGCAGTGCAAAGCGCTTCTCTTTTGCACCGCCAGCTAGTAAGAATGCTCCCATACTAGCTGCCATACCGATACAAATGGTCGAAACATCACATTTGATATAATTCATCGTATCAAAAATCGCCATCCCCGCAGTTACGGAACCGCCTGGGCTGTTGATATACAGGTGAATATCCTTACCTGGGTCCTCGGACTCTAAAAATAAAAGCTGTGCGACAATCAGACTGGCTGTTGTCTCATTGACTTCTTCTCCAAGGAAAATAATTCTCTCTTTTAATAACCGGGAGTAGATATCATAACTTCTCTCCCCCCTGCTCGTCTGCTCAATGACGTAAGGTATTAATGCCATCGTTTTCCTCCTCCTAATTGTCTGACCTACCATATGTTATGAACAAAGGGCACAGCCCGCCAGCTATGCCCCCTTTGTGCCGCTTCGCCGTACAAGTTTTCTGAATGATTATGCCTCAACTGCTGCCTGTGTTACAAGGTCAATCGCTTTCTGGAGCACAATATCCTTCTTAATCTCATCCTTTTGGAAGTCTCCCATCATCTCTTTGACTTTGTCGAGCTCCATCTTGTACATATCTGCCATTCTTACCATCTCAGCTTCCAAATCCTCATCGGTCGCCTCAAGATTCTCTGCCTTTGCAACTGCCTCAAGCACCAGTCTGCTCTCAATGTTCTGTTTTGCTCTTGGCTTCACTTGCTCTTTGTAGTTCTCCTCTGTCATACCGGTAATCTGGAAATACTGCTCGATAGACATTCCCTGCATCTGGATTCTCTGTCCAAATTCCTCTAACATCTGCTCGGTCTGGAAATCTATCATTGCATCTGGAATCTCCATTGATGCACCCTCGATAATCTTCTGAATGACTGCGTCCTCTTTTGCTCTCTTAGCCTCTGCTTCTTTATCTTTGAAAAGTTTTTCCTTGATATCTTCTTTATATGCATCAAGTGTATCAAATTCGGATACTTCCTGTGCAAATTCATCATCTACTTCTGGAAGCTCCTTCACTTTGATTTCATGAATCAGGCATTTAAAAACAGCTTCTTTGCCAGCTAAATCTTTGGCGTGATACTCCTCTGGGAATGTCACCTGAATCTCTCTTTCTTCATCGATAGCTGCGCCGATTAACTGCTCTTCAAAACCTGGAATAAATCTCTTAGAACCAATCGTCAACTCCTGATTTGTTGCCGTGCCGCCCTCAAACGGTACCCCATCTACAGAGCCTGCATAGTCTAAAATAATCATATCTCCATCCATCACGGCACGGTCATCTACCGTAATCGTTCTGGCGTTGGCTTCTCTTTCCTTGGTAATCTCTGCCTCAATCTCTGCGTCTAGCACTTCAATCACCGGCTTTTCTACCTGCACACCCTTGTACTCACCAAGTATTGCTTCCGGCTTTAGTGCTACAGAAGCAGTAAAGATAAGTGCCTTGCCGCTCTCCATCTGCTCAATGGAAATCTTTGGACGGGATACTACTTCTTCCTCACATTCCTCTAACGCCTCTGCATAGGCAGTTGGCAGTAAATTATCAAGTGCTTCGTTGTAAAACACTTCTTTACCATACATCTTCTCAATTAACTGGCGTGGTGCTTTTCCCTTGCGGAATCCCGGAATATTAATATGCTTTCTTTCCTTCTGATATGCGGACTGAATTGCTTTCTCTACTTTCTCAGCTGACACCTCAATTGTCAGCTTTGCCATGTTTTTCTCCTGTTTCTCTACCTGTACACTCATAGTTGATAATGTATCCTCCTTCATATTTATATCTCAGTATTCCCTGATTTACATACTCATAGACATTATTGAAGTATAGCACAAAAAAATGAGGCTGTCTAGGCTAAAAAACCTCGACAACCCCATTATTTTTGCTATTTTCGTTCTTTATTTACCAGAAGACATCTGCTGTTCCTGTTTCATGATCATCTTCTTGACCATTTCACCACCGATGGAACCAGCCTGTCTGCTAGTTAAATCGCCATTATAACCATCCTTAAGCGGTACACCAAGCTCGCTGGCAACCTCCTCTTTAAAACGGTTCATAGCTGCTTTTGCTTCTGGTACTGCCATACTGTTCGTACCGGATTTGTTATTCTGATTAGACATTTTTATCACCTCCATGCCCATAGTATCCACCAAAACGGATAAGACATACTGGAAGTTTCTGGCTTAAAGGGTCCGATTAACCATGTCCATAGATAATGCCTTTTTTCAGTTCTTCGGCTTTTTCCTTGGAGACTAGCTGTGCTACTAGAGACAGCGCAAAAGGAATCGCAGTTCCCATCCCGCGGCTTGTTGTGATATTGCCATCTACTGCTACCTTTTCATAGATAACCTCCGCACCTGTTAGGCGTTCTTCAAAGCCTGGATAGCAAGCCGCTTTTTTCCCCTTTAAAAGACCAAGGTCACCAAGGACACTAGGCGCTGCACAGATAGCAGCTACTTTCTTTCCTTCTTGACAGAATGTTGTAAGCTGCTTGTTAAGAACTTCACAAGCTCCTAAATGCTTTGTACCTGGCATCCCTCCTGGCAGCACCAAAAGGTCCGCACTTGAAAAATCAGCATCTTTGATACAAAGGTCTGCCTGCACCATAATCTGATGGCTTCCTGTCACGGCCTTCTCCTCGGTAATTGATACCATCTGAGTCTTTACACCAGCCCTTCGCAAAATATCAACCACAGTCAGTCCCTCAATCTCTTCAAAACCATCCGCCAAAAATACATATACCTTACTCATATGTTTCCTCCTATTATTTTTTCTATTCTATGATTTTATTGTTTGCTCTCTAAGAACCACTCTCTAACAAGCGATACTTGAACATTTATCATTTTGGCAATCGTATCCTCATCCATACCCAAATTATGAAGATTCCATGCTGTCTCCTTTGCCTGTTTTAATGCACCTTTTTGTATGCCTTTCTGTATGCCTTTCTGTAAGCCTTTTTGCATCCCTTCCTTTAATATTGTTTTTGCTTCATACTCAAGTACTTTTCCACCCATGACAGATATCACTCCTTCCCTGATTTTTATCTTATCATACAAACTGCTGGCCGTGTAACTTTATTTCCTATTTTTAATGCAAATTTAATAAAAATAGACTATGATATTTATAATATTCTTAAATATAAAGGAGGATTTTTGATGAAATCTCTAGAAATTGAGCGAAAGTTCCTAATACACACGCTTCCAGCACAATTAGAAACTTATCCGTTTTATGAAATTGAACAAGGGTATCTATGTACAGAACCTGTTGTACGAATTCGAAGACAGGATGATTCGTATTATTTAACTTACAAATCCAAAGGACTTATGGTACGAGAGGAGTATAATCTTTCGCTGACAAAGGAAGCCTATGAGCATCTAAAAGCTAAGATAGATGGCCATCTTATCTGCAAGAGACGTTACAAAATCCCCTATCAGTCCTATACCATAGAGCTTGATATCTTCCTAGCACCCCAAAAAGACCTCTGGCTTGCGGAAGTAGAATTTTCTTCCAAAAGCGATGCGCTTTCCTTTATAGCACCTGACTGGTTTGGCGAAGAGGTCACACATTCTTCTCGTTATCATAACAGTAATCTAAGTCAGCTTTGACCTTTTCTTAATCTCTTCTAGCATCTGTTCTGGAGTCTTGGCATCATCGGGTATCTGCATCCTGACAAAATACAACCGCAAAATTCGAAGTTGGATGCGGAGCTCGATGTAACATTTTCTAAAAAATCTTTTCATATTTTACCCCTTTCTTTTTATTATATCTTTTCTAATAGTTACTAAAAAGTAACTATTACTATTATTTTCCTGTATTATAAGCTTTTTATTTCTGTGTTTTGTTGCATCATCCCAATGTAAACAGGGAACTTGTTATAATAGCAACGAAACAAGCAAGAGGTGTATTATGACCGACGAAAAAAGTACAGAAATTATTTCTAAAACATTAAAAGAACTTCGTATCCATCTTCATCTGACGCAAGAACAAATCAGCAAAGACTTAAATATTGCTCGTCAGACTTATTCCTACTTTGAAACAGGAAACAGAACACCAAGTCTTGAGATGGCCCGCAGATTGGCAGAGTACCACAATATCACGATTGACCAGTTGGTAAATACGGGAATTCATCCCGCATACAGTGACCCTTTTGATTCTCTGCCAGAGCCATACCAGAAGATTGTGCGTGCCTATCACAAATTGTCTCCTGGCGCTCAAAAAGAATTTGAAAGTTATCTTGAATATCTAGTGCAAAAAGACCAGAAGTAACATGCAAAAACTCCTCTAGGATTACAGACTGTACACGATATTTCCTTCACAGATGGTATAGTAAATCTTTCCTGGAAGCGTCCAGTCTTTAAAAGGCGTATTGGAAGCTTTTGATGCAAAGGTATGTGGTATCCAACGTTCCTGCTCGGAGAAAATCACAATATCCGCAACCGCCTTTTCTTGAATACTTGCGGGGGTTCTGCGATAGAAGCGAGCGGGGTTCTCACTCATCAGTGCCAAAAGCTCCATCAAAGAGAGATGTCCTTTCGCCACTAAAGAGTCTATACCAAGTGCAAGAGAAGTCTCAAGTCCTGTGATACCACTAGGAGCACTTTCTAATGGTCTTGCTTTTTCTTCTGTGGTGTGTGGAGCATGGTCTGTAACAATCATATCAATCGTACCATCTTTTAACCCTTCAATAATCGCTTGACGGTCTTCTTCCGTACGTACAGGTGGATTCATCCTCGCAAGTGTACCATAGGTTAGGACTGCATCTTCTGTCAGGGTAAAATGATGCGGGGTTGCTTCTGCATGAATATCAGCTCCCATTCGTTTTGCGAGCCGTACAAGCTCTACGGAGTTTTTTGAACTGATATGTTGGATGCAGACAGACGCACCTGTATGCAGTGCCAAGATACAATCTCGTGCTACCATAAGGTCTTCTGCCGTTCTATCAGCACCACCATAGCCAAGCTTTTCGGACACACTACCTTTATGGACTCCTGCCGCCTGTACAAAGAGTGGATGTTCTTCATGAAGGCTTAATGGAAGATTTAGTTCTTTCGCCTTTTTCATTGCTTCTAGAAGCAGTGCTTCATCTAAGAGTGGAATCCCATCATCGGTAAAGCCAGGCGCTTTGGCGGCTGCCATAGCTTCCATATCTACCAATTCCTTACCTTTTAGACCTTTACTGATTGCAGATGCCTGCAAGATATGAATCTTTGCAGTCTCTGCTTTTTTTTGTATAGCTGTAAGTATTTCTCTATGGTCTACCACTGGATTTGTGTTGGCCATACAGACTACCGTTGTAAATCCACCTTTGGCGGCAGCAGCAGCTCCGGTCCACAGGTCCTCTTTATCGGTATAGCCTGGGTCACGAAAATGCACATGAGCATCCATAAGCCCTGGTGCTATGATAAGGCCTGCACAATCCAGTAGCTTTGCATCGGGTGCGCTAAGGTTGGTGCCTAACTTTATAATCTGGTTGCCATCAATTAAGACATCTTGTATCTTGTCTACTTTGGTTACTGGGTCTATGACTCTTCCATTTTTTAGTAATAACATTGGCTTTTCCTCCTAGAGAATGGTATATTGTTTTTAGTATAGTATAGTTTTTATAATGGGTCAACGCGATTGAGAGTGTAAGCTTATTTTTGGTGTAAGGGACGCTCGCCACGGCCTGGTAGATGTTCCCCTCCTGTCCTAGCGTCCGCAATTTGACTTTGTATCCCATCCATGCTACGATAAGTCTCTAATGAGGTGATAAATTTATGAAACACTCTTTTCTAAAAGGCCTACTATTAGGAGTTGGCATTGGAAGCTGTTTAGTCTTAGGTCTGTTAGTACACAGTCAAACAGGAAATCTTGAAGAGTTGCCACCCGAAGTAAAAGTAGCCGAAGAAATAAAGACCGAAGAACCCGCAGATGAAAAAGAATCCACACCAGAGACAACATCCGATGATATGTTGCCAATAGAAGAAGACACTGCCAACGAGCCTGAAGAAACAGAATCAGAGCCCGAAGAAGATATAGCAGAAGAAAAAAACGTTGTACTTGCCTTTGCTGGTGATGTGATGTTCTCTGAACAATATCTTGCCGCTTATGACAGAGATGGTATCTCAGTGTTTGCTGACCCAGAGATGCTCTCTTTTATGCAGGAAGCGGACCTTTTTCTTTTAAATGAAGAATTTCCCTTTAGTCTTCAAGGCGAAGCGATGGAGGACAAGCAATATACATTTCGTATAGACCCCAAATATAGCAAAATATTAAAGGATTTGGGAACAGATATTGTTACGGTTGCAAATAATCATGCTTTGGATTTTGGAGTAAATGCCTTTTGTGATACTTTAGATACCCTAAAAGAAGCCAAGATTACCTGTATTGGTGGTGGCTACAATATCGCAGAAGCCTCTGCTCCGGCAGTCTATACCATCCATGGACAGAGTTTTGCCATCTTTGGCGCCACTAGAGTATCGCCATCTTACGACTGGTATGCCACAGACAGTAAACCTGGTATGTTTCAGACCTACGACCCTACAAGGCTCAATGAAGCCATCGCAAACGCGAAGCAGCAATATGACCATACGATTGTCTTTCTCCATTGGGGAATTGAAAGAAATGAGATTCCAGAAGATTATCAGCGTACCCTGGCCAAAGGATATATCGACGCAGGTGCTGATTTGGTGGTGGGATGTCATCCGCACGTTCTTCAAGGCTTTGAATACTATAAGGGTGTTCCCATTATCTACAGCCTTGGCAACTATCTGTTTGGCAATCGAAGCGGTGAGACGGTTCTTCTTCAGACCACTTTTCGCCCTGACCAGTCCGTAGCCATACAGTTGATTCCCTGCAAACGCGTAAATGGTATACTGACAAGAATTCAAGAGCCAGAAAGCCTGTATCAGCACTTAAACGAGCTTTCTTTTCATACAGAAGTATCAGAAGATGGAGTGCTGGTAGCGCAGTAATAACATTTTATATCTCTACAAACCTCCATATATCTTCTACAAGCAAAAAATCTAACGACCGAATCTGTGAAGAAAGTATGTCATCTGTCAGCATATTGGGGCTTAAATCAACTTCTTCTTTGAGCTCTCGAATATGTTGCATCGCATAGTCAAAATCTTTTTTCGCTTTGTCAAAACTCTCGATGGAAATCATAAGTTTGCTATTAATAGGGCGAGAGACATTGTAATTTCCTTCTTTTTGATATTGAAAAAATGATAGTGATTTTCATTTTGCGAAACAATCACTGCTTGTAAACCATCAAAAATAAAAGATAAATACGCTTCACAGAATACAGAATAATCATTTATGGTTTTAAAATGACTTTTATCTTTTACCCATTCCATTAACTGAATCAATGTTATCTTATCGATTCCCTTCTTTTTGAATTCTCTCTATCAAATGCAATCCACTGATCTATCGTGCGGGGCATCACATGGTCTATCCTGTTTATAGCCCACGAATTATATTCTTGATTTTTTTCGCATCCATTTATTACAATATTGAATATTCCCATTTACACATTTTGATTTGTAAGAAAATCTATGGGTCTTTTTGGATTTGAATTTTGGATATCCCGTGTGCTCTTTAAAGAATTTACGATAAGCATTCTCTAAATCTTTCAGTGAGGATTGCAGAGCAGTGGAATCAACTTCTTTTAGCCATTCTAGTTCTGTCTTTAACTGTTTCATATCATTTGCACACTGTACATATGTGAAGGTTTCTTTCTTTGCTTCATACCTTTTCATACGTTGTTCTAAATAATAATTATACACAAAACGACAGCATCCAAACGTTTTCGCAAGTATTTCTTTTTGCTTTTTATTTGGATATATCCGATACTTATAAGCTTTTTCCACGGACTTCACCTCACTCTCTTTTCTGATTTTGAATGTACTTCCTAATTTGTTCTTCTGTATTTTCAGATACGGTTGCTATAAAATAGGACGGATTCCATAAGTGTCCTTCCCATAATTTCTTTCTTAATTCTTCTTTGTATTCTTTCATTAAAATCCTTGCAGATACTCCCTTTAACGCTTTTATCATATCTGGTATATAGTGCTGTGGAGAACAATTTATAAGTAGATGGACATGGTCCTTATCCATGTTACATTCTAGTATCTGGAATCCATTATCATCCGCTATTTTATTTAGTATTTCTGCTAATCTTTTTTCTATTTGTCGTGAAATAAGTTTATGCCTGTATTTCACACACCATACCATATGATACTGAATGGAATATACATATCCTCGCCCATGAGCCACTTCCATATATTATCACCTCATGATTATAATAACATATGTAATTTGTAAAATCCAGTATTTTCAATACAATACAGCATATTTTCCATTAACATATGTATGTCAATTCATCCCATGACTGAATGCTCATGTACGGTAAAGAAGCAAGCAACCGAAAACAAGAGATAGACCGCCAGCACCACACTATTCCGAACCAAAGACCAAAAGAAAAGCATTATGGAAATGCCGACTGCTACGGAATTCCTCTCATTTCTATATCTATGAGAATATAATTGAGTTGACTTTATCAACACATGGAGCTATAATATGAGTTGATAAAGTCAACTCATATAGGGGAGGTAAAACATTGAATGAAGATTTGATAAAAAAAATACGACAGTTTAACCGATACTACACTGTATGGTTAGATGTCATGAATAAAGGCTATTTAGGGACAAATTTCTCATGGCCTGAATCGAGAGTGCTATTTGAAATATATACTAACCAAGGGATAAATGCCACTGAATTATGTGAGCATCTAAACATGGACAAAAGCTATGTGAGTAGAATTCTTGCAAAACTTGAAAAAAAAAGGTTTATAACGAGAAAACTTGTTTCGGGGAGCAAGGGAATTAAGAAATTATATTTAACAAACACGGGAAAGGAAGAAGCGAAAAAAATAGACTGGAATGGTGATAAACAGATTTATGAAAAATTAAAAAATATGGATAAAAAAGATTGTGATAGGTTATGTGAGGCAATGGTATTGATTGAAAGCATATTGCGTAAAAATGACGAAAAGTGAATTTGACTTTAGGAGGAACTGTTATGAATATCGAAATTGTTTTAGCCTATGTGCATACACAAGAAATAAATGCACTATTTTCAGAATATACAAATATGCTAATAATTAATGATAGTTCATTTCAAAATTATCTTGATATTCAGCATTATGAAGAAGAAATAAATCACTTAGAAAAAAAATATGGTATGCCATCTGGAAGATTATATTTAGCTTATTATAACGGTGAAGCCGCAGGTTGTATTGGATTGAAAAATATAGACAAAAAGAATTGTGAAATGAAACGTCTTTATGTAAGACCACAATTTAGAGGAAAAAATATTGGTAAACTTCTTGTACAAAAAATTATAACAGACGCAAAGGAAATTGGTTATTCGTATATGTTGTTAGATACCCTTCCCTTTTTAGAAAAAGCAATTCATATATATGAACAATTTGGTTTTTACACCATAGATTGTTACAACAATAGTCCTATGAGTACATCAATATACATGAGATTGGATTTATGATTTTTATTCTATCTTTAGAAATGGCAGAATCAATTGAACCAGTTAATAATCAGAAAATAGACAGGTTGCGCCCGCCATTAATAGCTCATTTAGTCTTTGATAGATAATCAAGTAACAACAGGAAATCATGTTGTTTCTTTGAATTATAAGTGCAACTGCTATTTAGATGATTAGACAGTTCATATTGATAGACGTAATTTCCCCCGGCGGTGGTCGGGCTTTTTTTGATAAGTCAATGACCGTCGGATTTTGTCGATACAGTATGTGCTTCATGGCGGCTACCTCCTTTAGCCGCCGTACTTACGCAAAAAAATACGGCGGTAGTTTCAGTAAAATGGTATCGCCGCCGCATGGAATGAGTATAAATCGTATATGGAACGTATATGAAATTAGGCGGTTTTCATTCAGGGAAACCGCCTAACCTAATTTGTGCTTATCTATTCAATAGCACCATGTTCTAATATTTTATCTGCTTCGCCTTGTGTGAGTACTCCCGCTTTGACCTGTTGCGTCAAGTATTGTTCAACTGCTTGCGCTGCTCCGTCCGCCGTATCAAAGTATCCTAAATTCACCATAGAACCGTCTGGTAAAGTAATAATAGTAGAACCAAGAGCAGATACAGGTGGGTCATTAGTTTCTGGACCAAACACGCCGGAAATTGCGCCGTCAATAGAGCATGGAATAGATTTGGTAAATTGATACCCCTGTTTCATCAATTCAAGTTGCTCCTGCCATTCCGTATAAAGAGCGTCTACATCTTCCTGCGTCCATGCCCGGCAGTAATAATCTCCATTCATATCTTTATCATAAAATGATTTGTCGTGACTATCAGCAAGACGTTGATTTTCTTCATATTGTTGTTCTATCCAGTTTTCAAATTCTTCAATACTCCAATATTCAAGCTGAACATAATTGTTGCTGTCATTAGGAGTGCTTTGAACAACTAATTGTTCTTCAAGTTCAGTAGCCACTTCGTTTGTGTTAGATATAGTTTCTTCTGTTTCATTGATTCTGTCATTTGAGCTGGACGGAACGTCTGTTGATGCCGCTGGAATGTCCGAAGCAGTGCTGCTTTCGCTTTGCAATTCTCTTGTAATGTTCGGAGTTTTCGTCGTTCCGCAAGCGGTCAGCGCAAGTGCTACGCTCAAAAGAATAAGAAACACTAATTTGCTTTTTTGATTTTTCATATTGATGTACCTCCAAAATGTTATTTCACCCTTTTTTGAGTGCAGTAGTAGAATAGCACCTTAATGTGGAGTACATATGGAATGGAAATGGAATTGAAGTTTATTTGCTTAATTCAAAAAGGACATTCGCAACTGCGAATGTCCTGGACAGTATATTATAAGTCAATCGAAAATCGCATACCCAATGGCTTTTCCATAGGGAGAAAGGAATAATTACACTTTAGGGCACTTAGAATGGACGCTACGATATATAATCCCAAGCCGTTACCACCACTATCATGGTTTCGGGCATAGTCGGGACGGTAAAACGGTTCAAAAATATGATTTAAGTGTTCTTCTGGAATGGGTGAACACTCATTTTCAACCACTAAAGTTTGGTCGGTGATATAAACAGATATTTTGCAATCAACATCCGTATAAGCAAGTGCATTGGAAAGAATATTTGAAAGAGCTTTTGAAAATATCTTTGGCGGTATGCAGGCAACAAGATGTTGTGGCAAATTCAGTATAAAATGTTGTCCGTTAGCCTGTGCTATCATTTCATACTGTCTGCATAATTCCGTCAGATAAGGTATGACATCCATTTTTTGCGTTGGTTCATCAAATATATTCGCATTTAATTTTGAGGTATCTAAGATTTCGGAAATCATCTTGCCAAGCTGTTCTGCCTGCTCTTTGCATAAAGGCAAGAATGTACCATAATCTTTATATTTTCCGATTTCCAAAATCATATTTTCAAGCATTGCATTTAACGCCGTAACGGGGGTTTTTAATTCGTGTGAAGCAGCCCTCAGAAAATCAACCTTTTGTTTTTCAGCTTCACTTACACGTTCTTTTTCCTCTTTTAAGTGTTCAATCGTGAATAATAGTTTTTGATATAATACGTTGATACCGCTTGAAAGTTCTCCTATTTCGTCACTTGACCGAACGTCACAAACAGCACCTGTTTCTAATTCCGTCATGTGAATGGTCATATTCAGAATATGATGAATAGGTTTCGTAATAGCCCTTGAGAAGAAAAACGCGCAAATAAGGGAAACGAAAATGCATATTACAATCGTGTAGGGTAATGAGCCGAGAATTGCCCTTGTAACCTCTGTGTTTCGTGGCGTTGACACAGGAACAATCCCCGGTATATCCTCCACAACTATTGCACCCTCACTTGCCATAATAGGAGCGAGAAGATAAATCATTCCGCTTGCTAATAATGTAATCATCAGCATAAGAGAGAGGGTATATAGAAAAATTTTTGGAAACAATTTTAACTTTTTCATTTACTTACCTCATATTTATATCCAATCCCTTTGACCGTTACAATACAGTCAAGCCGCAGCTTCTTTCGCAGATTCTTAATGTAAGTATCAATCGTTCTGTCAATAATTGGGGCGTCAATTCCCCATAAATCGTCAAGTATTTGTGAGCGTGTCAGTACCAACCCTTTATGTTCAATAAGCAATCGCAACAAGTCGATTTCTTTAGGTGTAATATCTATTTTTCCGTTTGGGTCTTTTGCAGTATAGCCAGAAAAATCAACAGTTATATCGCCAAAGGTTACTATGTCGGATATAGTATTCTTTCCGCTTCTTCTCAGAAGTGCTGTAATACGTCTGCCAAGTAAAACCATAGAGAACGGCTTTGTAATATAGTCGTCTGCCTGTTCGTCAAAACTTGTTACTTGTGTATATTCATCTTCAATCGCTGTAAGCATAATAACAGGAACAGTGCTTCCTCTCCGTATTTCATGGAGTACAGCAAGTCCTGTAATTTTGGGGAGCATTATATCTAAAACAACAAGGTCAATATTTCCTTTGTCAAAAAGTTGCAATGCGTCTGCTCCGTCATAGGCGGGAATGATTTTATGTCCTGCCGATTTTAAGTATTCACATATAGCATTATTAGTTGGTTTGTCATCTTCCACAATAAGTAATGTAGCCATTAAGACACCTCCTTAATAAGTTTATCAGTACAATGTGGAACGTATATGAAATGGAGTTAATTTTTATTGCCCTTATATCGTTTATCCTGCGGCTTTTTCGCGCCCTTTGGTATCAGCCACATACGGCTGAATTTTGCCACGCCGGGTATGCGGTTTTCCTCACATAGCTTTTGTACCCGTCTTTCTGAAATGCCCCATTTCTTCGCCGCTTCCGGGGCAGAAATATACTCTAACATTTTCACTCACCCTTTCTATAAGTTCTATCGCTATAATTATATACGGTCAGCCGAATAAATACAAGGCTTCTCCCGAAAAGAATTGTGAATTATTTTGGCTAACTGATAGAACGGTGTAGACATATCCAAGAGGAAAGGTGAACAGTAAAATGTAACAGGGTGAATAATTATGTCAAAAAGACCAGTACCACAATACGACTTCAAGGCTTTTGGTGAAGCAATCAAGGCGGCGCGCGTCGGGCGCAAAGAGAGCCGCAAAAAGGTGAGCGACGAAATGTTTATCTCGCCGCGCTACCTTGCGAATATTGAGAACAAGGGGCAGCACCCAAGTTTACAGATATTCTTTGAGCTTATGCTCCGCTACAATATATCCGTAGACCAGTTCCTTTTGGAAACGCCGCCGGAAAAGGACACGCAGCGGCGGCAGCTTGACGCGCTTCTTGACGGTATGAGCGATACAGGCATACGGATTGTGAGCGCAACGGCAAAGGAGATAGCGGAAGTCGAAACAGAGGGCAGATAAGATGTGTCCGTCAGAATTGAATAAGGTTTAGAGAGCGTTGTAATCTTTTTTGAGGATTGCAGCGTTTTTCTTTTGCGTAAGTTTGGCAAAACCGGGCATAGCTCCGTAGTAAGGCATAAGGGCATAAGGGATAAAAACATTCGTAGCAAGCATAGGAAGCGGGTACCCACTTCCGTATTTTCCCCCTCCCGCGCTGCGGCGCGTCGGTTGAAAATGGCTTGTTGGGAAGTGTCCCAAACCCTCTAAAAAACGGAAAGGAGCGAATACATGGATGGACGCAAAAGGACGGTGCAAATCAAATTCAGAGTGACGGAAGCGGAACGGGATTTAATACTAGAAAAAATGAAGCTCGTACCCACCCGGAACATGGCGGCATATCTGCGGAAGATTGCCATTGACGGGTACATCATTCAGATAGACCACAGCAACATTAAGGCAATGACCGCAGAGATACAGAAAATCGGGGTCAACGTCAACCAGATAGCACGCCACGTAAACGCGACGGGGAACGCATACCAAGAGGACATAGATCCAGTATATCTGTGCGCACCCTGTTTACAGGGTGAATACGTTACCTCGGCTTTCCAGTTCCGTTACCCTCGTCATTCCGTACCGCCCTCGCTTTCATTTTCGGCATTAGGGAGAGTGGATTGTGGGGAAGTGGTTTCCCGGCTTTCCGACTTGATTTTAGATATAATCTGCTGACATTCCCTTGTCTGCAAGGCAACTGATAAGATACGGTTTAGCTCGCCCTCGTCATAGTGGTAGCAGTCGGGAAAATACTTCACGATAATGCCGCCCATGATGTACTTGTGGTGGTTCTCGGCTTTACGTTTCTTCTCGTTCTGTTTTTTCTTCTCATTGGCTACACGCTGTTGCGCCTGTTTCAATGCCTGCAATGCCTTTTCTAAGTTTTTGCTTGTGTCATTTTTGCTCTCAATCATTTCTGATACCTCATTCATTCTGTGACTGTGTTAATAGTTTCTGAAAATAAAAAAGGCAGCGGATTGTCTGTTAAGATAATCGCTACCTAAAGGTAAACAATATTCAGTTCCCATATCATTTTTCTGTCTTGATTTTTTCCGAAAAACTGGAAGTTAAGAATATCTTTTCAAAATTCCTTTATAAAACCTATATGCCAAATAAATCCCAACCGAGCAATCAAACACTAATAATCCAATTCCAGCAATAGGAAAAACTACAAATAAAATCCCCGTCAATAAGAAGAATAACGCACACTTTTTATATAATCCAGCTATTTCCGTATTATAGCCTTTTATATCTTTAACTTTATCCTTTAATGAGGTGTCACCACTCCAAAAATTAATAGGCTCACTGCTATCTTTATTATAAACACCTATAACAAAGAAAGGAAAAGCACATAATAAACAGCATACCAAAGCTACTATTCTTCCAACCAATATACCAACCTCCTCAAACTCCGATTTTTCCAGTTCTACAAACGGGAATTTACCTTGCGAAATACCGATTATATTCTCTAAATAACAGAGTTCTTCGTTTGTTGCTCTGCATGCGATACAAGTCGTGAAATTTATTAACCACTGACACGTTGCAAAGTCCTGTGCTCACTAAGAATTCATACTTTTTTTGTGAAAAAGGATATTCCATAACCACCCATTTAGCGTCCTCATTATTCTTAATAATGACCTCCCCCCAATAAACAGACATCATGCTTTCAAATTCTTCTTGTGTCAATCCCACCTGCTCAAATGATTGTTTTTCATATAAATCAAAATACCATTTTTCTAATTTCTTTAGGCTTTCAATTGTATAGTCAGGAAAAAACACAGACGTTTGGGTGATAATCGCTTTTAATCTGTTTAGTAAATTGTCTTTATATGAAATAAAATAATCTTCTGCTTCAGATTTATCATTAAATTCTCTTAAAGTTTCCCCATATTTAATTGCTATGTTCAAGCTGTATTTAGACATCTTTTTCATATCCTTTCTGTAACAACATGACCTGTATTGTAAACAACTTCCGATTTATTTGCTTGAATAAGTGTATTTTGCAATTAAAGTTTTTTTGATACTATCATCTGATGTATCTGCAAACAAAATTCTGTCGTATGTGTAATTTTCATGTTCAAGACAGGTTTCGAGTATAAAAAGAAATATGCCTATATCAATCTTGTTGTAATATCTTACTTTTTGAGCATGCATAATACCTCTTTTACCAAATTTCTTGTATCTGTAAATCATCAAATCGTTGCTATTGTTTTCAACAATCCAAGTTGCAAAGGGGATACAGATATAGATAATGGTTCTACTTTTTGAGAGACTTTCTTAGGCATATATTTCCTCCAAGTGCAATAAAAACTCAATCCTATTTAATCTGTCACTTTTGTATCCTGTGCATTACCGACCTCTGGTATGTATAAGCGCATACCTGGTAAAAGCAGATAATTATCATCGCCAATCGTGCCTCTGTTCATACGATAGAGCAGCGTATAATAACTACCATATCCATAGTGTTGCTTTGCAATATTCCAAAGGCAATCTCCTGGGTGCACCGTATAGATATGGTCATCTAATGTCTCTTCCACTTCCTTTGGCATCAGATAATGCTGTTGTCCCATATCGATTGCTTTTCCATAGAAAAGTTCTTTTTCTATCCTTCCATCTGCTGCCACTTTCTGAAGTGCTGGCTTTCCCCACTGAGGGCGAAGATAATAGGTGCTTCCATCCTCACAGGATATTTCAAAATCCTCTGTAACTTGATAAGCATACACTTCTGCCTGACCACTCTCTTTTAAATATTTATAATGTAAGAGCAAGATTTCTTCTTCTGTAACAACTACTTTTAAGCTACAGTCTCCTTGCTTATTATACTGATAGATTCGATACTCCCACACCCCAACTTCGTTTGTGCCCCAATAATCACGATAGCACCACTCAGCCATCAGCCGTTCTTTGTCATATTCTGCCTGATATCCTTCACTAAAAAAGAGTTCTTCACTGTAGCCATTGGGGTCCGAGCCAACATTTCTGCGATAGGACAGATGTAAGAGAAGCCGGTCCTGTTCATCAAACTGAAAATCACTAGCTTCAAACATATAGCGATATGCAATATAATAGCCATCTCTATAAGGTGCACTGTTGGATTTGTAATAAATATATCTGCATGTATGCTCTGTATTGTTCCGCTGGTAAATATTTTCTTCACAATAATTGTTTTTACCACTGAGAATATTTGCACTATATCCCAGTGCATAAAGCAGACGATTCTGTTCGTCAAAATATGCATGAGAAGACTTTTCTATCTCTTCTTTATCATAGTTCTTTATCACCCACATATACTGCTTGTATATGCCATCTTCTATAGTAGCAGATGTCTTGTCATATGCATATGTTTCATGATGTATCAGTTTGAGTCTGTCATCTTCTGAATAGACATCATCGATTACTGTCTCTGTACTTTTCTCTGTGTCTTTGTCACTTGCCAGCGATAATACTGGTGTTATCATCCATACCAAGGCAATACCCAGTGCAAATACCCCAATCTTTTTTAACAAATCTCTCTCCCACCTTGTCCTAACACTACAACACCAAATACAATGCAAAAGAAAAAGAACGCCTATAATAAGCGCTCTTCTAATGCGGATAACAGGACTTGAACCTGCACGGGGTTGCCCACCAGAACCTAAATCTGGCGCGTCTGCCAATTCCGCCATATCCGCTTGACCTTTCATATCTTACCACTAATATTCTAAAAAGTCAATCTTATTATTTCAAAAATTCCCATCAAAAGTGGCTGGTGAATTAAATAGATAGGTAAGCTGTATCTTCCAAGGGTACTTAAGCCTTTCATTCGACACCGCAAAAGCTTCTGCATGGATGGTATCTGCATCGTTATCCCATACAGAAAATAGCCACAAAGATATAAAAACAGCCATGGAAACAGTGAAAAATAATCACTCGAACGAAATCCAGCAGCCGGAAATCCCAAAAAAGTCATCCCTATCCCCTGATATAAAAACTCTGGTACTTCTCCAAGTATAATACTTTCAAATCCCCAAAGATGCTTATTAATATTTCTTGTGACAAAAAAAAGCAAAAAGCTAAGGAAAAAACCAACCATAGCTGGTATTTTATCACAGATTTTAGATAGCCCTGTCATCAAAATCATCGCTGTTCCTAAGAAAGTCAGAATCCCAAAAAGCACCTGCTGCGATGGTACAACAAGTGTGGTTACTGCTGTAATGACAAGCCCCCACAAAAAGATAATACCACCTCTTCGAAATGGCGCACTGCCAAATCTCCAGCAAAATCCTGACACCAAGATAAATATATAACAGCTTCCCTGCTGCCATAAGTAACCAGGAGTCTTCCAGAACCAGTCTGCCGGCACACCATACAGCTCCACCAAATCATACATTCCATGATAAGCAATAATACTTAGAAGCGCTATCCCTCTGATTCCATCTAATAGATGATAACGTTCTTTTTTCATCTTTGTGCCTTAAGTGCCCCTACCATCTTCTCATACAATAACGGCAATTCCTTTCGGATATTGACAAGATGCCCATCCTTTTTCAGATAACAATGACTCGACGTTCCCGTTGCCCGCACTTGTCTGCTCTTTTCCTCCCGCATCACATAGGAAAGCTCGTATTTTACCCCTTTAAAAGAAGTCAGCTCCACCTCAATCAAAATACGCTCTCCAAAATAGGTCATTGCCTTATAGGCACACTGTACTTCGAGTACCGGACTGACAATCCCGGCCTCCTCCACCGCCTGGTAAGGAAAGCCCATCTCATCCATATAGGCAATCCTTGCCTCTTCCATCCATCGAATATAATTAGAATGATGGATAATCCCCATCTGGTCAGTCTCATAATACTGTGCCTGATGTAAATATTCCATATCTTGTTCTCCTGTCTTTGTATCAAATTTTTACTGCCTTTCTTATCATACCAGATTTTTCCGCAATTTAAAATAAAATTGTAATCTTTGTTCCTTTTCCTGCTTCACTTTCCAGTGTCAGTTTCGCTTTATGCTGCGCTACCATATGTTTTACTATCGCCAGTCCAAGCCCGGTGCCGCCAGTTGCCTTGGAACGGCTTTTATCCACCCGATAGAACCGCTCAAAAATCCGCTCCTGATGCTCTTTAGGAATCCCAATCCCGGTGTCTTCCACACAGAGCCTTACATGCTCCTCTATAGACTCTGCAGTTACCACCACCGTTCCGCCCGGGCGGTTGTAGCGAATGGCATTGTCACAAAGATTGTATAATATCTCCTCCACCATCTCCCGATTCGCATATACGATGCAAGGACTTCCCTGAAGGCTTAAGCTCACCTGATGTTTTTGTGCGCTGACTTGTAACATCTCCACACAGTTTTGCGCCAGCTGCCAAAGGGACACTTTCTCAAACGAAACAGAGCTAGGCTCCATAGCATCTAGCTCTGACAGTCGAATACTATCATTTATCATTGTCAAAAGACGAGTGGCACTTCGATGAATCTCTCCGGCAAACCGGGAAATATCCTCAGCTGTCACCATACGAAGCTCTATAAGCTCTGCATAGCCGGAGATAGCCGTTAGAGGGGTCTTTAGTTCATGAGAAATATTGGCCGTAAATTCCTGGCGCATCTTGGTATTTTCTAAAATATCTTCCTGTTGCCTTCTAAGAAATACAAAACAATAGGCTAAAATCACTCCCGCCATCAGTGATACAATAGGCAGCATACTTTTGTACATTTTCCATATACTGGATGCTTTCTTGGCTATACGCAGCACAGAGCCATCTTCTAAACGTACTGCATAATAAAAAGCACTTTGGTCTAGAGTATCTGAGCGGCGAATAGATTCTCCCTGCCCGTCTTCTCTTGCCTTCGCCACTTCTGGTCGATTTCTGTGGTTGTCAAGGCCTCCTATCTCCACATCATTATCATACCATACACTTCCGTCATTTCCAATAAAAGTAATCCGGTACTGCAAAAAAAGTGCCCCTGTCTGCTCTAACCTTTTCTCCTCTAATGCTCCTGTCTGCTCTAGAAGTACTGCACAGGTTGCCAATTCTTCCATCATCTGCTTTTTAAAAAATTCATAAAAGACAACCGTTACCAAAAGTGTTGTCAGGCAGATGCCAAGAAATGCTGTTAAAATAAAATCCCGTTTTATTTTTTTCTTCATTCAATCGTATATCCTACATTTCTGACGGTTCGTATATTAGAAGCAGCGCTCCCTAGCTTTTGACGAAGCGTCTTAATATGCACATCCAATGTCCTAGACTCGCCTTCAAAATCAATCCCCCAGATGCGTTCCATAATGGTATCCCGCGAAAGGACAATCCCACGGTTGCGAAGCAATAGTTTTAAAAGCTCATACTCCTTGTAGGTTAATTCACATGGCACCTTCTGCACACAAACCAGATGTTTTTCTTCATCCAGAAAAATATCGCCAGCGGTCAGATATTTTTCTTCTTCCATCTGCATACTGCGCCGAAGCAGTGCCTTTACCCTAGAGATAAGCTCCATCACTCCAAAAGGTTTTGTGATATAGTCATCTGCTCCCAAATCAAGTCCCTTTACTTTGTCAATCTCGCTTGTCTTAGCTGTCACCATCATAATAGGAACCTGTCTGGTCTTTGCATCGCTTCGAAGTTTTTTGACAATCGAAAGACCATCCTCATCAGGAAGCATAATATCTAATAGCACACAGTTTGGAATCTGCTTTTCTATCTGCTGATAAAAATCTTTGGCACAGGCAAAATCCATCACCTGATAGCCGCTGTTTTTCAGCGCAAAGCACTCAATCTCTCTGATATTTAAATCATCCTCTACAATATAAATCCATGCCATCGTTGATACACCCTTATCTTCTATCTAGTTATGGCAGCCTGTATTTTTCCCGAAAGGCAAGATATGCCCTCTGAAACTCAGGATTTTCTTCTTTTTGAAGCTCTGTAACATACTCATGCACCTCGTAGCCATCGGACTGCGACTGAAGCAGTGCAATCGCAATATTAGAACAATGGTCCGAAATCCTTTCATAGTTTGTCACCAAATCTGACAACGCAAAGCCAAGCATAATCGTACATTCTCCGCTCTTTAGACGTTCCACATGCCTTTTTTTCAGCTTTTTGCTTAAATCATCCATCGTCTCTTCCAAAGGCTCAACTGCCCTGGCCTTTTCCATATCTTCGTTTGTAAATGCCTCTACCATTAAGGAGACTATCTCACACAGCGCACCTGTAAATACCTGCAATTCCTCCTTAGCCTTCTTTGAAAATGTAGCCTTTTTTTCATGCAGTTCTTCTGCCGTCTCCACAATATTAACTGCATGGTCGCTGATTCTCTCAAAATCCCCGATGCAATGTAAAAGCATCGAGACTTGATAGCTCTCCTGCTCGGACAATTTTTTGCTGCCAAGTTTTACTAGATAACTGCCCAGTTCATCCTCATACTGGTCTACTCTCTCCTCTAAGCGCAACACTTTCTTCACCTGTTTTTCCTCGTAGTTTTCCAACAGTGCCATCGCCTTTAAAAGTGCCTTTTGTGAAAGAAGTGCCATCTGCACAGCTACTGTCTTACTCTGTTTTAGTGCATAGCCTGGTGTCTCTAAAAAGCGAATATCCAGAAGCTCTAAATCCTGTGTCTTCTCGTCAAACTCCTCTCTCTCCTCTATCGTCTCAGGAATTGTTAGATATGCCAACGTAACCAGTAACTTGGAAAATGGAAGCAACACAATTGTAGCTGCAATATTAAACGCCGAATGTACCACTGCGATTCCAACCGCTCCGGTTGGCTGCTCCATAAAAGCAAACTGTAAAAAGACATGCAACGTATAAAATACCACCATAAAGATGATTGTGCCAATCAGATTAAAATACAGATGAACCAGTGCGGTTCTTTTTGCATTTTTATGCGCTCCAATCCCAGAGAGAATTGCGGTAATACAAGTACCAATATTTTGTCCCATAATAATTGGAAGTGCCGTCCCAAAGGTCACAGCCCCTGTAGCACAAAGTGCCTGTAAGATACCTATCGAAGCAGAAGAACTCTGAAGCACTGCTGTTAAGAGCACCCCACAAAGCATTCCCAAGAGAGGATTGGAAAACATCGTTAAAATATTAGCAAACTCTGGAATCTCTGCTAAAGGCTTTACTGCCCCACTCATGGTATCCATACCTGTCATCAGTATCGCAAAGCCTACGAAAATCAACCCTAAATCTTTCTTTTTTTCTTTTTTAGAAAACAATAGCAGGCAGACACCCATCATCGCTAACACAGGCGAAAAGGAAGATGGTTTTAGAAGCCGTATAAAAAAGTTGCTGCTGTCAATTCCTGACAGACTCAGTATCCAGGATGTAATAGTAGTTCCGACATTGGCACCCATAATAATCCCAACTGCCTGCCCAAGTTTCATAATCCCGGAATTTACAAAACCCACCACCATCACCGTCGTTGCCGAGGAGGATTGAATCACTGCTGTCACACCAGCACCTAATAATACTGCTTTGATAGGGTTGTCTGTGAGTTTCTCCAAGATACGCTCAAGCTTTCCACCCGAAAGCCTTGAAAGCCCACTGCCCATGGTTTCCATTCCATACAAAAACAGCGCCAATCCACCAAACATCGTCAATATACTAAAAAAATCCATCACTTGTTCCTTCCTCTTATACTACTACTTAACATGCCCATTTTTCTTAGTCATATTATCGTATACATGTGAAGTTCAAGAGGTATCTTTGTAAAATACAGGTAAAATTTTCTGGAAAAATCTGTCAGAAAATGGACACCAGCAAAAGCCCATGTTCATATTCTATAATGATAACAGCAATCTCGGATAAGAAAGCGAGGAAGCGTATGAAAATCAATGTGCACGCCGGGCACAATCCGGCAGGAAAAATCGCCTGTGGAGCGGTAGGACTTATCAACGAATCCATCGAAAACAGACGAATCACAGAAGAAATGATAAGCCAGCTTCGACAGCTTGGGCATACGGTCTATAACTGTACGGTAGACAACGGAACTGGTCAGGCCGACGTACTCAAAAAGATTGTGGCAAAATGTAATGCACATGCGGTCGATTTGGATGTCAGCATCCATTTTAACTCTGGTGCAGCAGACCCAACAGGAAATCAAAAGACAACAGGTGTTGAGACCTTTGTCTATTCTTCCTCTAGCAAAGCCATGCCATATGCAGAAAAAGTCTGTCAGATGATCTCCTCTCTTGGCTTTCAAAATCGCGGTGTCAAATACAGCCAGACGCTCTATGTACTCAAAAATACAAAAGCTCCTTCTATGTTAATTGAATGTTGTTTTGTCGATGATAAAGACGACGTACAGCTCTACAACTATCGAAATATGGCATCTGCCATCGTCTATGCTATCACGGGTGCACGTGTGTCAAAGCCTGCTGAGACTGAAGAAGCCAAACCAGGGGAAGAGACACCTGTCGGTGACAAAGACGCCCGCTACCGCGTACAGATAGGCGCATACAGTGAAAAATCAAATGCAGAAGCTATGAAAAAGAAACTAAAAGACGCCGGATTTGAGGCATTTATTATACAGGCATAATCATGAAAAACCCTCAAATAGCATTTTGGGGGTTTTTATAGACTATATTTAGAAAATCTTCTTTACTTTTTAATGCCTCTTTAAGAAGCGATTGCCTCTTTAGAGATACATAGAGTGCAGCCGCCTCGGCCTGGCAGTTGATAGATTTCTGCGGATTAAATTCAATATCTGTAAAAGCATCATACGCACTTATCTGCTCTGTCAAATCAGGATGCATCTGTAAAACATTGATATAAAGCCAATTGTAAAAAAAGGTCTTTGGTTCTGTGGGAAATGTCTGCTGATAAATACAAAATGCAGTCACTTTCCCACTGTTTTTTAGGCGCTCATCTCTCTTGGCCTCTCTCGATGACACCTCTAACAAGTCCAGATAAGGACCACCCTTTTCAAATACCTTGCCAGCCTGAAAAAGAGACTCCACAGAATAAGTTTTCCCATTCTCTGCTTCCACACTCAGATAAAATGCACTTAATTTTACACCCAATGCTATCTCAGACTTGCTAGAAATCTCTAAGACCTTTTTATCTGCATGTTTAAGCGCAAAAGCCTTATGCAGGCTTTGAATACACCTTTGCTTTTGTTTTATTGAAAATCCACTATAAAAAGTAAACTCTGTATCTTCGCGTATACAATATCGCTTATCAGAAGCCACTACAAATACAGGTCTTACTGCCATAAAAGCTCTCCTTGTTTATTAAATTTTTCAGCTTTGTATAAATCCCCGGAAACCTAAACGTCTCCGGGGATTCGTCACATTTTTAACAAACGCCCTGTGCAAGCATCGCATTGGCTACTTTCTCAAAGCCGGCGATATTGGCTCCGGCTACATAGTTGCCTTCCATGCCATAGCGTTTGGCAGCGTCGTCAATATTGTGGTAGATATTTACCATAATCTGCTCTAGTTTTGCGTCCACTTCTTCAAAGGTCCAGCTTAGACGCTCACTGTTCTGGGTCATCTCCAGTGCGGAGGTTGCAACACCACCAGCGTTAGAAGCTTTACCGCAGATAAACAGCACACCATTATCCTGCAGATACTTGGTTGCATCTAAGGTAGTTGGCATATTAGCGCCCTCGCAGACTGCTTTACAGCCATTAGCCACCAGCTGCTTTGCATCCTCAATCAAAAGCTCATTCTGCGTTGCACATGGCAGTGCAATATCACATTTCACCTGCCATACACCGCGGCCTTCGTGGTACTCTGCGCTCTTTCTTGCAGCAGCATACTCTGTTAAACGCGCACGTTTTACTTCTTTGATTTCTTTTAGCAGTGCAACATCGATGCCTTCTGGGTCATAAATCCATCCGGTCGAATCGGATACTGTCACAACCTTTGCACCCATCTGCTGTGCTTTCTCGGTTGCGTAGATCGCTACATTACCCGAACCAGATACACAACAAATCTTGTCTTTCATATCCATGTCATGGCATTTCATCAGCTCACGGGTAATATAGAGAAGACCATAGCCAGTTGCCTCGGTACGAGCCAGGGAGCCGCCAAAGCTTAAGCCTTTTCCAGTCAATACCCCTTCATAAAGTCTGGTGATTCTCTTATACTGTCCGTACATATAGCCGATTTCTCTGGCACCTGTTCCGATATCTCCGGCTGGTACATCTACATCTGCACCAATATATTTATAAAGCTCTGTGATAAAGCTCTGGCAAAACGCCATCACTTCTCTGTCGGATTTTCCCTTTGGATCAAAATCAGAACCACCCTTGCCGCCGCCGATTGGAAGTCCAGTCAGGGAATTTTTAAATATCTGCTCAAATCCTAAGAATTTGATAATACCGATATTTACGGATGGATGCAGTCTAAGACCTCCTTTGTATGGTCCAATCGCATTGTTAAACTGTACGCGGTATCCGGTGTTGACCTGTACCTGTCCTTTGTCATCTACCCACGGAACGCGGAACTTTATCTGGCGGTCCGGCTCTACTAATCTCTCAAGTAATGCCTCTTTGCGGTATTTCTCCTCATTCGCTTCAATTACTGGTCTTAGGGAATCCAAAACCTCCTCTGCTGCCTGCAGAAATTCTGGTTCGGATGCATTTTTTTCTTTGACTCTTTTGAGCACCTCATCAACATAACTCATTTTCATCATTCTCCTCAGTCATTCAGTCATCATTTTTTATTAACGGTAATATTTTATTACGATTTTTTTAAATATGCAATAATTTTCGTATAATTATTACACAAATAAAAATTTTTTTGTCCTGACTAAGGTTTTCTGTATTTTTTATCGCCCCAAATCAGTCAAAATGAATCCCACTCCAATAGACGCACTCTTTGACGATAGTCTCCGGTAAAAGCTCCACCCCTTCTAATGCCCACTTTTTGTATTCTTCAAAGCCTACACGGTCAATAATATAACCAACATGTTCCTTTCTAGCTGGTGCACTAGGAGAGATATATTTCTCTACAAAGCGATAGGTATTGCAGATAATCTTAACAATATTGTCTTCATCTGCCCATACCAGAAAATCTTCTCCAAGCCGCGGATTTTTCTTGCCACTTCTTCCCATAATCGTCAGCTTATAATATTTCTTCTTGCTTCTTGTCAATGCCCTTGTCGGACATTTGGTTATGCAGACCCCACAGCCAATACATTTTTCCTCATCTCTGACAATCTTATAGTTCTCTACGCGAAGCGCATTGACTGAGAGACTTTTACAGCCTTTTACACACGCCTGACAGTTGACACAGCGGCCAGGGTCATACTGCGGAAGCGTCATGCCAATAATCCCAAAGTCATGCATCCGAACCTTGGCACAGTCATTTGAGCACCCGGTACAGGCAATCTTAAAGTGCAGGTCATTGGGAAATACTTCCTTCTCAATCCGCTTTGCCAGCTTCGCTGTATTATAATTGGCAAACGGACAGACATTGTTGCCAATACACGCACTGATATTTCTTGTGCCAGAAGCTGGATAACCCGTATTAGGGTCTGTCTGATTAATCTCAAGCATCTCGATAATCGGCTGAAGCTTCTGATTAATCTGTTCCATATCTTCTAGATGAATTCCCTCTATCTCAAATCCCTGTCTGGTTGTCAGATGCACATAGCCATTTCCATAAGTCTCTGCTATCTCCTGCACCATTCCTAAAATCTTAGCATCCAGATATCCACCCGGCACACGGATACGGGAAGCGCCTATGCCACGCTCCTTAGATACACGAAATGCATTTTTCTTTAGTTTTTTGGTATTGATATCCATACCCATTGATGGTAGCACCTCCTTCTAATCGAGTAATTCTTTTCCTTCCACATAGTTAAACACTGGCCCGTCTAGGCAGATATAAGTGGCTCCAATCTTACAGTGCCCGCATTTGCCAAGCCCGCAGCACATCTTGCGCTCATGGGAGACCCAGATATTTTTTTCTGGAACCTGAAGCTTTAGGATTTCCATTACGGTAAATTTAATCATCACAGGCGGTCCTACACAGATAAATGCTGTATTTTCTATATCTGCAAGTTGTAAATCTGGGATATATTTTGTAACCATCCCTGTATTTCCCAAGTAGCCATCTGGTGCATTATCTACGGTCTGAATCACCTCTATCTCTTTTTCCCACCATGCAAAATCCTCTCGAAAAAGTATATCATTAAAAGACTTAAAACCTGCTATCAGCGTCACCTTTTTCGCCTCTTTCGGATGTTTTGCAAAATAGTCGACAACGCCTTTTACAGGAGACAGGCCTGTACCGCCAGCGATAACCACCAGCTCTTTTCCTTTATACTCTGAAAGGTCAAAACCATTGCCATAAGGGCCACGCAGATACAGCTGCTCTCCTACATAAGTTTCAAAAATCTCATTTGTTACTTTTCCTACACGGCGAATGGTCAAATCTACAGTTCCATCTCCAATTCCACTAACTGAGATTGGCGCCTCGCCGAATTTAGGAATCGACACTTCAAAAAACTGTCCAGGCTTTACTTCCCCGGTAAATTCCATCCGAAATGTATACTCCACATCCGTATGCCGAATCACTTCTTTAATCGTCGATAACTGAGGGATATATTCATTTTTCATGTTCTGCTTCCTCCTTTGTCAGCCGATTCACACAATTTGAAAATGATATGTATTCCGGGCAAATATCATCACAGCGCCCACATCCCACACACATCGGATAGCCAAACCGTTTCTCAAAATCATAGATTTTATGCATCACCTTAAAGCGAAGCCGTTCTCCCTGTGTCTTGCGATAGCTGTGGCCACCAGCCATATCTGTATAGCCGTCCACCTGGCAAGAAGCCCATACCCGCCTTCTCTCTCCTACTTTTGCATTTTCTTTATAGAAGATATCCTGCATCGTAAAGCAAGTACAGGTTGGACAGGCAAAATTACAACGTCCACAGCCAATACAGCGGTCTCCATACTCCTGCCATATCGTGTTTTCAAAGCTTTTATTTGAGAGGTTTTTGGGAAGATTCACTTTCTCCACATTTTCTGTCACATAGTCAGGCGTTACCTCTATTTCCTTACCGCCTTCTACAAAAGCCTTTAGCACCTTATCCTTAATATCTGCATATACAACCTTTTGCGTATTGTCCACCTTTACATATGCATCGTACTGCCTGGCCTGATTTGTTCCCATACTGACGCAAAAGCCCGATGCGCAGCTTGTCTTACACCCCATCAGGATAAATTTTACCCGCTTTCTGACTCTGGCATAGTAAAAATCCTCATATCCATTTTTTAGATAAATCTCATCTAGTCTCTGTACTGCACAGAGGTCACATGAGCGAAGAAAGATTAAGATATCTTTTTGTGGTCCTTCTGGCACCGTTGTCTTATCCTCTGTAAAATAAAACAATGTCTCATTGATTGCCAAGAGCACCTCTTTCAAGGAATAATCGGATTTTCTGTCCCAGACAATCTCATCAAGCGAAGTCACTTTTCCATAGCGAACAACATCCGTATCCGAAAAGCACCCCTCCCCTTCCATCAACTTTGGCGCAAATACATCATACTGAGAACCCCATTTCTCAAACATACGTTCTGCTTCTGCCTTTGTAAATTGGTATCCCATAATGACTCCTTTCTATTATAAAATACGGTTGTCTGTATTTTACCAATAAAACACAAAAGATTCCGTGACGCCTGTCACGGAATCTGGATATTTTCTCTCTATTGGGGTTCTTCTATCTTTCCTGTCTTATAAAAAGTCGCCATCCCCTTTGGGTTGGTAATGATAATCCTTTTCTTTTTCCTTTGAATCAATCCATAGTTTAACAACATCGTGCAAAGTCTGGAAGCGGTCTCTCTAGGCGTCCCCAACATATCCGCCAAAAACGTAATGGACATATCAACATCAATCTCAATTCCATCCTCTCTCTCCACCCCAAAATCCCTGGAGAGTTTCCAGAGCTTTGCCGCAAGCTTTCTCTCAAGCCCAATCCCTCCAAGTGTATTTTTAAGCTGATGGCAAAGCCTCCACATCTTCCACTCTTGTATTACAAGCACTGCTTTTGCCAGCTGAAAATCCTTCTCCATCCTCTGTAAAAACTTTGCAGAAGAAATCACAAGCACTTTACTCTTGTTTATCATTTCACAATAACAGGAAGAAGCTTTTACATTCTCTACATGCTCATTTAGCAAGACGCCACTCCCAAAGATAAAGAGAATCTTCCGCCTTCCGGCGTGTGTCAGATTATAAATCATAGATTTTCCTGTCAACTGAATATAGACAGAAACCGGTATCTCTCCAGCATGAATCAAAACAGAGCCTTTGCTAAATTCCCTGACACACCCTTCTCTCCAAAGAAAATCCAGTGTCTCTTTTGGCAATTCTTTAAAAAACCGAGACTGTGCAAGTCTATTTCTTCCTGGCATGGTAATTCCTCCGCCCGTCTTTATTCTTCTAAAGCCGAATCCTCAAGCATCGCACGCACCCCTTCTGCTATCTTCTCTGCCAATATCTTCTGATAGTCTTTCTCTGCCATCTTTTTTCGCTCTTCTGCGTTTGAGAGATACCCCATCTCTATTAGCACTGCTGGCATCTGCGTCTTGGTAAGCACCCGAAAGTTTGCCGTTCTTGTTCCCCGATTGGTGATACCCGCCTCACTTCCAATTGCCTCCACAATCTTCTCTGCAAATGCCTTTCCTTCTTCACTGTCCTCCCGATAGTAGCACTCTAATCCCTGCACCCCTGCATCCTCCTCACAGTAATTACAGTGAAGACTGACAAACAAATCTGCCTCGCTCTCATTGGCAAAGCTTGCACGCTCTTCTAACCCGATTTTGGTATCATCTTCCCTGGTAAATCCCACCATTATGTTATCATCTTCCAAAAGCTCTGCCAACTTTTTCACTACTTCCAGATTTATATCTTTTTCTATAGCCTCTCCGCCACTGGTTCCCTGGTCTCTGCCTCCATGTCCGGCATCTAATATAACCAATTTGGTTTCAGGCTCACGCTCCTGTAGCTCTAATACTTTGGCTCCTTGAAAAGTCTCTTTGGTATCTGTAAAATATCCCCATATCCAAATGCCTGTACGAATAACAGCAAAACACAAAAGCACTAAGATTGACAACACCAAAATCCGCGCAATCCATGCTTCCACTATCCGCTCTAATCGTCTTTTTCTCCTTCTTCTTCTTCTGTCTGGTCGTCTTTGTCTCTCTGTCATAGATTCCCCATTCTACTTTTTTAGACTGTCTTTCTATGACATTGTACAACAAAACCCGACTGATTTTTTCTTAATTTTTATTAATATTTTAGAAATTCCCGGATAAGACCAAAAAATATTATACAGAAAGTGCTTCTAGCATACTTCTAAGATACCACAATAGGATTCCAACATATGGCGTCTTGGGATTTTCTTCCTGCTCTAGAACAGTCAATCGAAGATTACAATAGTCTAGCATATCCTGCTCTGGCAGATTCCCCAAATCCATCAAAAGGGCATCCAGCGCTGCCTTTCTCTCTGCAACTAAAGGGGCAGAAGGGCAATTCAGATTCAGTGTATGTAAAAGGTCAAAGCGGATATCTGGGTCTTTGGCGTCAATCTTGCCATCCAGATGATAGGTAATCGACTTTAAGGTATTGGCATCGCAGGGATTTATTTTTCGAAATTCTGTGTTTTTTCGATGAGCATCACAGGTTAGATCCATCAGTTGTCTTGTTCCAGACGGACCTTGATTTCCATGGCAGACAGCTAACAGATTCTGATAATCCAGACCTTGCCCTATATCCCGGCCATCGAAAGGATTTCTTGGGACAATATGTTCTATAATAATCGGGGCAATTCTAGGTGCCACATCTGTTCTTGGGATTCTGCACATACAATAAGCACACAATTGTCCTTGTTCTCTGACCAGGCTTTTGCGAACCTTTCTTTTTAATGGGTCCACTAAGGTCTGATATGCTTCTTTAGGAGACAGCCCTCGGTTGGCTGCCTCCTTTCGCAGTTCTTTCAGGTCAGCGGGCTCGGCTTCTTTTTTAATCGCAATCATAGCTGACCTCCTCGGATTCTCTCTAACTTTAATTTTACCCGACAACCAGCCACTTCCTGGTCATGGTAGTCCCTTAACGTATCAATTTCATCCAATATTTGTTCTGCCTCTTTATAGTTCTTATCCTGTAACAGATGATAAAAACGTTCAAACATCTCTGCCACTTTAGGAGGGCGGTCTTTTACCTCCATCACTTCTGATAAGATGGATTTTACATCATTTCCATAGATTTCACTGTTGATGCCAAGCACCTGACATTCTTTTAAAATTACCAGATTTTCACTTTTTACAGAATGAAGCACTGCCGGCGCATGGGTGCTGACGACAAATTGTATCTTGGGAAAAATCTGCATCAAATCTCCTAATACCCGCTGCTGCCACGCTGGATGCAGATGCAAATCAATCTCATCAATCAGAACAATTCCTTCGGTCTCTTTTAGTACCTCTTTTAGAAGCTGCGGGTTTAATACCGCCATGCGGTATGCAATATCTGCAATCAGACTGACAATTCCTTTATAGCCGTCGCTTAACTGGCTTAGGGCGATACGCATCCGCTTTCCTTCACTGGTATAGTGTACATCAATCTCATTGGTGTTGAGATTATACTGCATCTTGACTTTGGAATACCCCGTAACTGCCGTATAACAGTTCTCCATCGCCTGATACACGACGTCAAGCTCTGGAATTGTCCCACCGTCTTCTTCCTGACGCTGGTATTTAAGAATGGTCATCTTCTTAAACCAGTTCATCATAAGCTTTAGATTAGCTACGCCGTCCAAACTGTCGATATATCCATTGGTGCGTGTACTGACTGCAAAAGCATCATTTTTCTTTTCGCGATGATTATCCCACAGTCGACCGGTTCCATAGTAGACAATCAGTGGCAGCTTGAGTGAGATATCTCCGCTTCGCAGTCTTTTTTGATATGCATCTCCTATCGCTGTAATCTGCCTGGCATCTCTGGTTGTTGTGATGCCGCTTGCACTGTTAAGCTTACGCTTCCATGTAATCGTCTCTCCCTCTATCGTTCCTTTTGCATGAATTTCCACTGGATACTGAGGCTGGACATCTTCGATGCTTCCCATAGAAAAAGATTTTAAATGGGCATCCATCTTGGTAATACTCATCCCTGGAATACTGTCAAATGCGATATATAAAGACCCTGCCGCCGTCGCTGCGCCTTCGAGAATCGTCGTCTTACCCGCCCCATTGCTGCCGACAATCACCGTCAGACGGTCGTGAAACTCAATATTCAGCTCCTCAAAGCATCGATAATTCTGCAAGGTTATACTTTCCAAAAACATCTCTGTCACCTCTATGCTCTATGATTTCCCCTATGGGATTCTTATATTCTATATATAGTATGTGCCGTTTTCTGCCGGTTTTCTCTTCATCTTAACATAGATTGACTGAGGAGACAAACAAAAAAATCCTTGTTATGTCTTACTACCAGTATTGCAATAATATTATTGTTACTAATTTATCAATCTCATTAAAAAGTTGCTATTTCTCCTCTTTTTGCTTATAATATAAAAAGATTGAAACAATTTTTTTACAAATACAGATAATGCAACAAGAAAGGGGGAGCTATATGGCAACAAGTACGTTTGAACGTAAAATTGAAACTAAAGACCAGAAATCTCTAAAGAAACTGATGGAAATTCTTGTCTTCTTTCTCATGTAGCAATGATGCAGATATTGAATCATTTTTACATAATAGAGCAGTTGAATTTGAGCGGCTTTCAAAATCATACCAGATGGCGATATACCAATGGTACAAATGATGCGCAAAATTCAATAGAGCAACTGCAACCATTTTCCCTTTTTATATAACAAATCTTCTGTCTTCTTTAAATGCCTTTCTTGATGGATTTCCTTCGCATCGGTAGATGCTTCCTTTTCCCACATCATAGATAGTGGACCAGACAGTATCTTTTCCTGTCTTTCGGTCATACTGGCAGAGAAAGCCATAGGCACCACCAAGAGTCGACATCGCAAAAGAGATGGCGGATGCTTCTCTTCTCTGTAAGAAAGCTGTATGAATAGTCTGGTATCTTTCTTCTGCCTGCCAATTATCGATACCTTCTACTTGGTAGGCTTTCATCCCTTTTAGATAAAATCCATTGACGGCTAAGAGATAGGGATGCGCTTTGTCAAGATAGCAGACTTCTACTCTGTCTGTATTACATTCTATTACTGCTGCCATTTTCTGACTATCAACTACAGTAAAGGTCTGACTTGATGCAATAGGAAGGGCTTTCAGGGCTTGTATAAACTCTGCCACTGTGCAACATCTCTCCAAGCCATACCGCAAAAGCATCCCTGCATTTAGGCCAAAACCAATCTTTTTGGGATATACAGAAGTCAGGCCAATCGCAAGCCCATGCTGATTGACTCCATCCTCCATCTCTACAAATGCTGTGGTATTTCCCAAAAAAGAATAAAAGCCATCCTGAAACTGATAGATGCAATTCATATTCAGCTTTTCTGTCAGGGTTAGAAAATCACTGTTTCGCGCCAGGATAATATGCTCTCCTTCCCGAAAAGCAAAGCATGAACATTTGTTCTCTGGCATAATATTATACATACTAAAAAGTATTGCCTCTAACTGCAACGTATCTATCCTCTGCCCTTCACAAATCCCTCTGATTTCTTCGAGAATTTCTGGAAAATATTGCTGATAGTATGGTCTGCATTTCGCAGCAAAGCGAATTCTCTCCTCAGTAATTGGAAATGGCACATTCTGCAATAAATAATTTCCGCACTCTAATAACCGGATCCCCCAACGAAAGCCCATCTTATAATGGGTTCCCTTATATCTACTATGGTACATTGTTTGCTCTCCTTATTATTATATTGAGAGCCACCGGTAACTCTATCTGAAAGCATAAATGAATAAAAATTTTATGTCAAGACTTCTGTTTTTTAAGTCCTTTTTCCATATACTATCTTCCACTATAAACTCCCAATGTCCTTTATGGCTACTTCCTACTCTTTTAATTTGTTATTAGTAATTGTTTCAGCCGCACTTATTACCATCTTGTTTCGTTGGTTACGCGGGAGCAATCCCTACCTGCTTAATCGAATGCTTATAATAAGGGGTTGGTTAATGGTTTTTTTGACGGATGCAATGATCCAAATAGAGCATATAGATTTCAGTTCCTATATGCTCTAACGCTGTTACTATATTTGATTTTGATTGATTACACCAACTGCATAACCTCAGCTTCAAGTTCCCTTAATTCGTCTAATGATAATGAGGGAACACATAACGCAATTTCATCAAGTGATAGCTTTCCCATTTTTATCATTCTTTCCGCTGTTTCTCTCGCTTCATCATGCCTTTCACTTCTGATAAATGATTTCATAATTTGTTCTTCATCAAACAAACTCATCATAATCGACACAACCTCCTTTTCCCTGTCTAGCAAATATTCCCTTAAAACGTTCCTGTCCTTGCATATGCGAATTGTTTCCGTAACTGCCTTTTGTGTCATTCCATGCTGTTTTGTCTGTTCGTTAAAAACTTTGCAGAAAATGATGTACTGGTTGATGATGTCATCTGTATCGCTTTCATAGATTACTTTGGCTTTAACCTCAATGTCTATATCCGCGCCCTTGAAAAATTCCTCTGGCAATAATATCTTATCGGGTTTTCTTCCCTTATTGCCTGTAAATATCACATACAGTTCTGGTTTGGGCATTCTCACTTTTCTGCTTTTATAATAGTCTTGACTGGTGCGATGAAAATATTCGTGATAGCTTTGCGCCAGATACAGCAAAACTCTTACTAAAATATTCACTGTCCATGTAGATTGTGCCTCCACAAGTATCATCAGCTTATTATTAGCAATAAAGCCTACCTCTACTTTCCTGTCCTAGTTCTAGATAAAATCCCACGGGTCCCTCTCCCATATATGCTCTCTGTCATACGCAGAATATTGGTTCCATTTCTCCCCAACTTCTTCATAGATAGTGACCAGTCCAAGAAGTGCTTCGGCGCTTTCTGCAAAGAATTCATTCTTGTCATTTACAGCAATCCATTCCATCCAGTCCGAGTCTTCCTCGTCACTTAGCATTACCATCACTTTATATCCTTTGATACATTCCAGAATATAGAGTGCCGGACCTTGGGTATTGCCAGCACTTGCTAATCTCATATAAAAGTCCTCCTATTTTCCCATCAATATCTCTGCTGCTTCTCGAAGCGTCTCTATCTCTCCTACATTTCCTGGAAAGATAACATATGGTGTTAGTGGGAATTTACTTTCTTCTCCTGTCTGCCATACGGGAATTCCTGGGCGAATCTGTCCCATCACAGTTGCACGCTTTACCCGAAGCGCTTTTGTTCCTATATCACTTGAAGTAATTCCGCCTTTTGCAATTACAAAGCTTGGCACTACACTTAGGTTTCCCACCAAGGACTGTACCGCATCTGAGATTTTTACAGAGCGAAGCAGTGCTTTTTCTTTTGTATCATTTTCCATAACCATAAGCTTTCTCTTAGTGTAAGCCACGGCTGTCTTTCCTGATGCGATAATGGTCTCTATCTTCTCTGTGACTCGCTTTGTCTCGTTTATAAAAGCGTCATCCTCCAACACCAAATCCGAATCAAATGCCACACTGACAATTCCATCTAACTTTAATAACTCTTCTAACTGCTTTGTGGTCTTCTGCGTATGAGAGCCAACGACAATCACTCCGCCATGTGTGGATTCTCTTACTATCATCTGTTCTCTTGTAAGAAGTGGCTGTGTGGAGATTTTGCCCAACTCCTTTACAAGCGCTGCTGCTGTGCGGAAGATAAAATGTTTTCCTTTCGCCATCGCACGATAAAGTGCAATGCTTACTATCTTAACATCCACATAGTCAATCGCATTGACTACTACTTTCTGAAAATCTCTAACGGCACAAAGCTGCCTGGTTATCTTGTCAAGATTTAATGCGCGGATGTCCGAGAGCGCAATACAGACCACATCTTTTGCCAGATAAGCGCCACCCGTCTTTTCCTCTACATATGCACAGAGGTCTGAATGATGATAGCCAAACGTTGCATCTTTGGCAAATTCCGTCTGCGCCGCTGGAACTAATTCTTCTCCATAGCGTACATAATGCATATTTTCAAGCGTAAAGCGACCACCCTCCTTAAAAAACGGGCAGAGAATCTCCCCATCGACCGAAATCCCAAGTGTCTTTTCCATCCCTTCTTTTAAAAGCGTCGTTTCTAGTGGATAGTGTCCTCTAAGTGTCGAATCACTTCTGCTGACTAAGATAACGTCTCTCTTACATGCTTTTGCAACCTCTGATATGGTCTTTGCAATCTCTTTATGTACGTTCTCTGTCTGCGCTTCTGTAAAACCTCTAGAATTGGTCAGGATATAAAACAGCTGGTTCGGCTCTGAAAATCCGTTCTCTATACTCTCTTTAGACCAGTCTGTATACACCGACACATCATGAACGGTCTGTACACCCGTTGGGTCATCATCCAGCACAACTATCTTTCTGTCACTTTTCCTAAACTCCTGCTCCAAAAGCCTTTCTACTTCTTCCTCATCTACTTTGGAATATTTGTTTAAAATATCTATACTAACAGTTGTCTCCATAGTTCTTTTCTCTTTTAACCCTCTCTACAATCTTTCCAACAAATCTGAAATCATACATCCCACAGTCTCATAGTGGACAAAATCTGTGATACACTGGTCTACAAGCACTTGTACCTGCGTCGGAAAATCTTCATCTGCATCCCAAAATACCAGCCGCAGATGCACCCATGGAAACACCTCGAACTCATATGCTGCATCCCCTATCTCCAAAGCCTCTCCACCAGCCAGAAGACAAGCCTTCTTAAAAGACTCTATTTTCCCATTATATTTTGTCTCAAAAGGAGAAAGCAGTGGGTCTTTGACTGCCGGATTTCGACTCACTACCCCATCAATCGTATGACTTGGTACCCATTTCCCTGACACTACTGGCAAATCTTTGGTATAGTGAAGCAGATGATATAAAGACATCGCCTCATTAAAATAAAGCTTGTCTGTCCACTGTTCTTCTACTTCTTTCTCCAACACCCCATCCCTAAGCCGAAGCCTGTAAGGGCACCGAAAATAGGTCAAATACAGATATTCCTGGTCTGTCTCAAGATGCAAAATCTTTGCAATCCTCTCTGGCTTATACTCCGAAAATTCCTCCCGCCACTGCTGACAAACCACCTCATACTCCTCAAAAAGCACTCCTCTGCTCTGATATGCATGATAATTTACACTCATAAAATCCTCCTACCATCGTTCCGTAAAATCCCGTTCTTCCACTAGCGCCATCGTCTGCTCATCCATTCGCGTAATCCTTACAAACCGTTGCCTATGCAGATACAAAAGTAAATCATCAATCAATTCCGGCTTGCCTTGCACCTCCATCTCCACACTTCCATCTAAGCAATTACGCACCCATCCTGTCAGTCCCAAAAATTTCGCCCTATACGTCGCATGATACCGAAATCCCACACCCTGTACTTTTCCATAAAACTGAATATATTTTCGGATTTTCATTGGTCTACCCCCTATTATATTTCTATTTTCCATTATTATTTCACGAAAAATCTGTAAAAGCAATCACTTTTATAAATTTACGTTGTAACGGGCGTATAAGTATTTTATAATCAATTATATGGTATCTGTTAAATAACTTTTGTGCGCAATATACATCAGACTCGGAGGTAAGAGATGAGGAGAAGATTCAATGTAGATGGTATATGCTACCCAGAAGAACACTATATGGTAGACATGAAGGATCGCCTAGAAGAAATCAAAAAGCTGATGGATGATGGGAAATATTTTGTTATTAACCGAGCGAGACAGTACGGAAAAACTACAATCCTTGGTATGTTGATGAGAAAATTATCAGATGAATATCAGATTTTTTCAATTAGTTTTGAAGGACTAGGAGATGCAGCATTTAGAAATGAGTGGGCATTATGTAGAAGAGTGTGTGGACTACTTTATGATACGATATATTATAACGAAGCAGGAGAAATTTCAGATGATATTCAAAAAGAGTGTTATGAGCTAAGCCTAGAGCAAGCCAAACCGGACCTTAGAACTCTTTCAAATCTTATTTCAAGAATTTGTATGATGTCGGATAAACCAGTAATTTTGATGATTGATGAAGTGGACCAGGCATCCAATCAGGAACTTTTTTTAGATTTTCTTGGGATGCTACGAGATAAATATATGAAACGAAGAAGCAGACCCACTTTCCAGTCAGTGATTCTTGCCGGAGTTTATGATATTAAAAATTTGAAATTAAAGATGGGAAAAGATGGGGAACGTCAATATAACAGTCCATGGAATATTGCGGCAAGATTTACGGTGGATATGAGTTTTTCTACTAAAGATATTGCAGGAATGTTGATGGTATACAAGACTGAACAGGGATTTGATATTGATATAAAGAAGATTTCTAGATTGATCTATGATTATACTTCTGGATATCCATTTTTGGTATCGCGTATTTGTAAAATTCTAGATGAACAGATGATACCAGATGATGCTACAGATTCAGCTAAAGTATGGACGGAACATGGAATATCTAAAGCTGTGAAGTTGTTGTTGGAAGAATCCAATACATTATTTGACGATATGGTGAAACATCTGATGGAATATCCTGAGTTAAATGTCATGATTCAAAATATTTTATTTCAAGGAACAAAATATCCATATTTTCAGTATAATCTACCAGTAAGTATTGGATATATGTTTGGATTTCTCAAAGAACAGGATGGGCTTGTAAGTATATCAAATCGTATTTTTGAGACAAGCTTGTATAATTTTTATATTTCAGAGGAAATTACAAAGAACACTCAACTCAGGGGAATTTTAAAAGATAAAAATCAGTTTATTAAAGATGGTTATCTGGATGATTATGGACTTGACAAAGGGTATCTTCTCAGCTTTAATTTTAATAAAATAAAAAGACAGGGACGAAAGAGATAGACTGTGGCAAAAAACAGATATTGGAAGTGGTCGTATAGAAACAAGTACAACACGAAATATCACACGACAACAAAAGAGGCGGCTAACTAAGCCGCCTTTTTCATGGAGATAGCAGGACTCGAACCTGTGACCCTCTACACGTCAAGCAGATGCTCTCCCAGCTGAGCTATATCTCCATGCGAAAATTATATCATACCCCCTATCAAAATGCAATTCCCATTTTCATACTACATGCGTAGTATCACATATCCTACTGTCCTTTTATCCTGGCGTTGCCTACATGTATTCTCACCGAACGACCAGCTCTCCATCTTCTACTTCTAATGCGCACACTCCCCCTTTTTTCAATCGCCCAAACAGTAAAAGTTCCGCCAGCAGTGGTTTTACTTTTGCCGCAATCACTCGGTCAATTTCCCGCGCTCCATATTCTTTTGTAATCCCTGCTTTTCTGACATACTCCACTGCTTCTTTTGATACCTTGAAGTCTACTTTCTTATTTTTCATTTTTTCTGAAAGTTCTTTCAATTTTTTCTGCGTAATCTTTCCTGCCATCTCTTCATCCATACTTCTAAATAACACAATCCTGCTCAATCGATTGCGAAATTCTGGCTGAAAAGTCTGTTTGACGGCATCTGTCAGCGCATCCATATTGACCGCCTCGCTTCCAAAGCCAATTCGGCTCTTTCCAACTTTATTAGCACCTGCATTGGAAGTCATAATCAGTACAATATTTCGAAAATCCGCCTTTCGTCCCTGATTGTCAGACAACGTCGCATAGTCCATCACCTGCAACAACACATTAAAAATATCCGGGTGTGCTTTCTCAATCTCATCGAGCAATAATACCGCATGTGGATGCTTGCGCACCTCCTCTGTCAAAAGCCCACCTTCCTCGTATCCCACATACCCCGCTGGTGCTCCAATAAGCTTTGCCACGGTATGTTTCTCCGCATATTCACTCATATCAAAACGCAAAAATGCAATCCCAAGCTCCGCTGCAAGCGCCTTGGCAAGCTCTGTCTTTCCTACACCTGTAGCTCCTACAAACAAGAAAGAAGCTACGGGTTTATCTTCTTCATTTAGTCCCGCTCTTGAGAATTTTACTGCGTTGACAACCTCTGCCACCGCCTGCTCCTGCCCAAAAATCCGCTTCTTTATCACCTTTTCTAACTGCAGAAGCTTCTCTGTCTCGCCCTTCTCAACGGTCTGCGCTGGAATATTACAGGTCTTAGAGAGTACCTCCTCAATCAGTGTCTTATTGACGGTCTGTGTCTTCTGTGACAATGGATGAAGCTTACGATATGCTCCTGCTTCGTCTATCAGGTCAATCGCTTTGTCTGGCAGAAAGCGCTCATTGATATATTTACTGCTTAATTCCACTGCATGCTCCAACACGCCAGCCACGTAGCGTACGCCATGAAATCTCTCATACCCGGACTTTAAGCCCTTTAATATCTCTACGGCTTCTTCTTTGGATGGCTCCTTAATATCTACATTTTGAAATCTTCTCACCAGGCTTTTACTGCCGGAAAAATGTTTCTTATATTCCTCATAGGTCGTCGCTCCGATAAAGCGGATATGTCCGGCAGCCAGATATGGCTTTAAAAGGTTGGCTACATCTAAGCTTCCGCCATTGACCGCTCCTGCACCGACGATATTGTGTATCTCATCCAGATAGAGAATCGGCGACTTCTCTTTTGATAGCCCCAACATAATCTCTTTAAAACGCTTTTCAAAATCTCCCCTATATTGTGTGCCAGCCAACAATCCGCCTAAATCCATCGCATAGAGGATGGCATCTTTTAATGGCTCTGGAACTTCTCCTTCTAATATCCTCTGCGCCAGTCCATATGCCAGAGCCGTCTTGCCTACACCAGGCTCTCCGATATGAAGCACATTATTTTTATCCTTTCTGCAAAGAATCTGAATCGTACGCTCTAGCTCCTCTTCCCGGCCAATCAGCGGATTTTGCTTCTTGCAGGTCTCGCTCATATTTTCCAAGAAATCCTTGTAGCGTTCTTCTCTTGCTCCTTCTGGCGTATCTTCTCCATAGGCTGGTTCTGGTGTTCTTTTACCTAACTCTTCCCCCCGCTCTCTTGAGAGACTTTCTCTTGACATCTCTCCTAAGACTTCCACAAGGTCTACGTCCTGCACCTTCATATAGTACACGCCGTAGCTTTCTGAAAGCTCCAAAATCGAAGACAGCAGATGACTGACCTCTATAGCATCTCTGCCGCTTGAGTGCGCCTGTAGCTCTGCCATCTCAAAGACTTCCTGCGCATCGAGTGTCGTCTGTTGCCCTCCTTGTGTTTCGCTAGTTCCTGCCTGCTCTTTTAAAAAATTCCATATATCCTGTCTTAATTTCTCAACGTTTCCGCCGCCTGCCTGATATTCTCTGCAAAAATCCTCATCAAATGTTATGCCATATATCATATGTTCTGGCATAAAATATCGATGATGATGCTCCTGTGCAAGCCGGACGGCACAATCCATAACGTTCTGGGTCTTCTTGGTAAGTCTCATCTTACTTGTCCTCTGTCTTCTCTCTTATTGGCATACCGCTTCTACTTTTAACGGATAACCTTCCTCTCTTGCCCATTTAACTGCTTCTGCGGCTTTTGTCTGTGCCAAATCTCTGGGATAGACACCAGCCACTGCATAATTTCCTTTATGAACACTAAGCATCAAGGTCACAGCGGTCGCTTCATCTTTATCAAATATCTGCATCAAAACTTCTACCACAAAGTCCATCGGGGTAAAATCGTCATTGTAGATTAGCACCTGATACTGTTTGGGAAGTTTTAGTTTGGTTTTTGTCTGTTCTTTAATCTGTCCTTTATTTGCCATTGTTTTCTCCTCTGTCTTGCTACTTTCTCTGGTGGCAGTGGTCACACACCTGGAAAGGAGATGCTAACGGAAGCAGCTTTCCGCAGTATTTACAACGGGCAATATATTTATTTTTACCCTTTGTTAAATATTTCATAATCATCAGTTCGGTCTTCTCTCTCTGAGTCTCTAGCCATGCTTCGTCAATAACCTTTTGCATCCGATGCGAAAACTGATAGTATAAATCCAACTGTTTATAATACGTCTCATATTGTGCAATACCGCCATTTCTATCTCTGTGAAAGCTTGGTTTTTCTAAAGAAATATCCGCGGTATAGGTCTTACAGTAGCGAAGCCACAACTGCACTACCCCCCGGTCTTTGATATCAATCGGACAGGTAATCATCCGATACAGTGTTCGCTTATTTTCAAAGCCGTCTATCATCTCTTTGTAGCGTTTTGCATACTCATAAAGAAAGAGTGCCTCATCAATATTTTCCTTGACAAATGGCTTTGTCGGTGTGACATCGTGCCAGATTTTCAATAGCTCATCCATCGGTGCATCAATATCCAGAAGAATCTGTGGAAATCCCAAGTTTACCTCCGCAACAGGCTCCTCATCCGCCGCATAGCGTTCTTTGATATAGCGAAGTTCTTCTCTGCCCATCGCATTGACATAGCCACAGTTATAGATGCCGAAGCGACCAGCCCGACCGGCAATTTGCTTAATCTCTGGAATCCGAAGTGGCCTTCGGCTGACGCCATCGTATTTTTCTGCCTGTAAAAAGACAATGCGTCGCACCGGAAGATTAAGCCCCATACCAATCGCATCCGTAGCCACAACCACATTGGTCTCTCCACTGTTAAACAGATGCATCTGGCGGCGGCGAATCTCAGGCGGAAGACTTCCGTAGATAACGCTGGTATTTATCTTCTTCTCTTCTAGGCGGCCTGCCACATCCAACACAGATTTTTTGGAAAATACAATCAGTGCATCTCCTGGCCGTACATCCTCCGGGAATGCGAACGAACGTTCTTCGCAGAGTAACGGGGTCTTTCTTACATAGCGTTCTATCTCATAGTCATCTCCACAGAGCTCTATCAAATGAATCATCGCTTGTTCTGCTGCCGGGCTCATACAGATATGAATCTCGCTGGCGCGAATTCCCAGAATCGCCTTGGTCCAGGAATGGCCCCTGTCCGGGTCTGTCACCATCTGCGCCTCATCAATCACCGCAATATCGTAGTGTTCGTCAAAATCCGCCATCTCGACCGTGGAGGCCGTCACGCGGCTATCCTCCTCCTCAATGCACTCCTGCCCGGTGCGCATCGTACAGGGGACTTCGTATTTTTTCATCTGTTCATAGACTTCAAGCGCCAAAAGCCTTAGAGGGCCAAGATAGACACCGCAGCGGGCAAGTTTTAGACGCTCTAGGGAACGAAAGGTCTTACCGCTGTTGGTTGGTCCGATATGCAGGATAAAATGCCTGCGCATCTTGCGTACTTCTGCAAATTCCATCTCTGGACGCATAGGCACCAACTCTAATATCTTGTCTTTTACTTTATGTTGGCGATACTTTGGATACAGCGTAAACAAAGATTCCTGGCAGATATATCCTGGCATTGCGCGTCTTAGATAGGCTATAAATTCTCCGTCGATGCCCTCTCTTTGTTCTTCTAACAGCATATCAAGGTCAAGTTTTATAAGCTTTGGCAAAAGCTCAGCCTCAATCATCAGAAGAACTTCTGAGCGGTTTTTGCGGATGGCAAAGGCTGTAATATTTTTCACTTGCCGATGCAGCTCCTCTAAGCTTCGAATATTGATACGGGAAGATTTGGTATTTCGAATCGTTCGCCGAAGTGATGCCACCTTTTTGTCCATCCCGGAATACTTGGGCGGCTTTTTGGGCTTTTTCTTTCCTTCCCTTGTGTACTGTTCTATATAAAACTGTAACAGTTTTTTACTATTTATCATGTTGTTTTTCCTTTATAAAGACCAGTGTATTTTTATCTGAGTCTTTTTCGCAGAAACAATATCCCAATCGGTCAAATGTTTTTACTTCTTCGATATTATCAGCCTGATGCTCTGACAGCATACGCACCATTTCCCCTCTTGCCATCTTGGCAAGCGTTCCCTTTTCGATAATTTTCCCATGGATTCGCTCTCCAAAGACACAGGTTACCATACGAATCCCTGGATGCTTTTTCAGATAGGAGCTGATGCATTTGCTGTATTCTTTGGAGGCAAGATTTAAGATAAGGGAATCTTCCAAGAACAGGTGTTCTGCTAATATATCTCCCCAATACATATACAGTGAGTCAAGTTTTTCTTCTCTAAATCTTGCCTGCATCTCCAGCCGATATGGTGTCACTGCGTCAAAAGGCCGCAGGATTCCATAAAATCCCGACAGAATCCGAAGATGGCTTTGCAGATAGGCAAGTGCAGACTCGGTAAGCACCTTTGGAGCCAGATACTGATATTGAATCCCCTCATAGGAAAGAAGTGCTGGTGTCTGTGCATGTGCCAAATCCATCTGTTGAAAACGATGATAATTTAACTTAGCTATTTTATCATTACATTTCCAGAGCGTCTTGCACTGCTGATAGCTAAGTGTTTTTATATACTCCATCAGATATTGAGCCTTCTCTAGATACACAGGCATCCCCTGACAGGGGGCAGTGTCTGCATCAATATTCATCTTCTTGGCAGGGGAGATAATTAGTTTCATTTTCAGGATTCTTTCTTCTGCATTGACAGCAATCTATCCAGATATACAGACTGAAATTGTTTACTTGCAAGTGCCTGTTTTAGAGGCGGAAGCTTTAAGATAGTTCCAAAGACCGCTGCCATCGCGCGGTGATTGGCAAATGCCTGGTTGTCAAAGATAAGGTTTTGCAAGGTGCCTTTTTCAATCGCCTGCAATACAAAGCGATGCGTACTGTTGACTGGTGTAATCACTTGCACCGGGCGATGTTCTAGCGTAATCGCCTTTGTCGGACAGTTTCTTGCACAGACGCCGCAGCCAAGACAGATTTCGGTATCGATTTTGGCATGTTTTTTCTCTTTAGTTTCTTCTATCGCAATAGCAAGAACCGGACAGACTTTGGCACATTTTCCACAGCCGATACAGGTCTCAAGTGACACTTTGGGAATATAGTTGGTGGTAGCGACTGGCTGCATCGGGCTAAATCTTCGGGCCGCCTGCAATGCCTCACAGCAGCAGCCACAGCAGTTGCAGATAAAAGCCGGATGTTCCCGCACATTTTCCCCAATCTGCACCAGATTGCTGTCATAGGAGCGCTCTAATACATCCATCGCTTCTTCTTTGGAGATAAGCCTTGCATATGCTCCGTGCTCTGCCAGTGAACGCGCCACATTGTCAAAAGTTAGACAAACATCCCACGGCGCATCTATCTCGCATGGATGGCCTGCATGATATGCCTTGTGCCGGCAATAGCAGGTTCCAAGACCGATATACTTAGCTTCCTCCACAATATGCGTCGCGCGCTCATAGTCGAGAATATGATTGGTCTTCTCATTCATAAGCACAGGCTCCTGGACAAAGACTCTGCCAAGCCTGGTCTCTGTGGCAAAGAACAAGTCCTTTACAAAATCCTCCTCCACATTCATATATTGATAATACAATTCACTTAGATATTTCTGGTCAATATCCCCTCTGGTGCGCATCAGTGCAAATTCAATAAAGCCAGCCATAGGCGGTGGCATCACAAATTGACGTTGTCCTTTGTACACAGAATCCACCAGAAGCGCTTTCTCACAAAGACGGTCCAATAATTTTTCTGCTTTGGCTTCTGTCGTTCCCCAAACCCTTGCTGCACGCTTTAAGGTAAAAGGCCGCACAGGAAGCTTGGCAACCCATTTGGCTTCTTTCTCTGTATATAGTACCTGTAAGATTTTATATAATGTTTCCGAGGGCGGAGCACCCTGTGTAAACCAGTTGATTCGTTCCTCTAAGCTTTTGTAGGCGTCTCTTGTTGTTAAATGTCCCATCTCTACTCCATCTCCTTTTCTCCAGTTCTATATTATTCTGTCACATATTTTTGAAGTTCTGGAAATTCTGCCATATGTTCTCTTACATAGCATCTCTTAAATCCGGCAAATGCAGATTCTCTCTGTAATAATGCTTTTAAAGTTCTTTGTATTAGCTTAGAATCCGGCTTTTTCTTATAGGCTTCCAACTTTGTATAGAGCACATTCATCTCTTTTTGCAGCTCTTTGAGTCGCATATCACTCTTATAGACTCTCATACCTGTATTTTGTACATAAAATGCTTCTTTCACAAGCTCTGCTGTCAGTTGCACTTTTTTATCTTTAGAGCCTAGTACACAGGCCAATACTTCATTTTCTCTAAGCCTAAAAGCCAATACTTTTTCTGGGTCCTCTTTGCAGCAATCTAGTATTCCACTTTCATATTTTTTCTGGTTTTTTACACTATTACAATGTCCACATGCCCAGAAAAGATTTTCCCAATCAAACTTTCTCTTCCTATCTTTTCCATTTTTATGTGGAAGCAGATGTTCTACCTGTGGGTCTTGCAATCCTTTTAGTTCACAAATATAACATTTATTGTAAAAATCTTCTCGTAGTCTTTCAATCACATCATTACATGTATAGCTTCCATTTGCTTTATCTGACTGTTCTTTTAGAGAAGCAGGAGCTGGAAAGCTGCGCACTATCTTAACCATTCCTAATAATCCTCCCGATTCTCCAGCTCCAGTTTCAGACTTTTATATTCAGTCGCAATATCCAGTGCAAGATAATCTGGTATCTCGTCCAAAAACATCTCAAGTCTTGCAAGCTCAGCCAAATCCTCATCTGATAGTCTTGTTTTCTGTACTAATTCCTTGTACTGTTCGTATTTCTTTCGCAATAGCACAGACATTTTATCCACTCCAAAATATCCTTCCACAATACCGCTGTAAGGAACATTCGACAATCCATGTTCTACCAGAAGATGATTTTCCAAATCATAAATCACGACATTGTCTAAGCTATTTAGGATAAATGGTGAATGTGTGGAAACAATAAACTGTATATTAGGAAAAACCGTTGTCAAAAGCTCTAAAATCTTTTTCTGTAATTCCAGATGCAGATGCGTCTCTATCTCGTCAATTAACACAATACCCGGAATATCAAATTGGAACGTCTTTTCTGTCTGCTTTTCCATCCGAATTATCAAATCCACCACAATATCTAGAACTGCAGCATAGCCACTGGATAAACTGTTAAAATCAAATGGCTCTTTTCCTTTTTCACAGATGGTAAATTGAAAAGTATCTTCATCAAAGCAAAGATGTAAGGTATCATCTTCAAAAATCTTGCGCAGTAACTGTTCTAAATTTGCAAACCATGCTTTTATCTTCTGTGCTTTCTCTGTCTTTCCCCCAGTCGCTGCTAACGCTTCTGTCATCTTTAAGTCCAATAAATATTTGACAAAATTTTCACGAGGCCGCTCATTGATTGCATAGTAATTCCTTAATTCTATTTTTTCTACATGCTTTGGAAGCTTTGTCTCAAATATCCTGTTTGCCTGATAGTAGGCAACAACAAACACACTCCCGCCAAATAGCACTCTTTCTCCTGTCCTTTTGTTCATTTCAATAGAAATAGCCTCAGTTTCCAAAATATCTGCAATATAAGGTGCAGCAAAGACAATCGCTATCTCCTCCAAAACACTGGTCTTACCACTCCCATTTTTCCCCGTAAAAATCAAATGCTTCCTTTTATCCTTAGCCAGTGGAATCTGGATATTTTCCAAATGCCGAACTTTTTTTATCTTCACATCTGTAATATATAACTGCTCCATCTTCTCACCTCCTTGCTCCCTTCTGTCATCTTATCACAAAAACCCTTATTCGACCATATCGATATTTTGCTCTGTCATGATATTCTGCCTGTCACTCTTGATAGAAAGCCTCCAGATTCCTCTTATAAAGTCTTGCTGGCCGATGGCCAACTCCCTGTGCCATCTCTTCGGTCTCTACCACATATTTCTCAATCTTTCGTCTAAAATTCGCTGTTAAAAGCTCCTTTCCCTGAATCGTCTCGTATGCCCGCTTTAGATTCGCCAGTGTAAACTTCTCCGGCATCAAATCAAATACAATCCTCCCTGAATCTCCTGCCTCTTCCTGAAGCTTTAGATAGGCGCACAGGCTAATCCAAGCATGGTCAAAGGCTAGTCCTTCGGACTTTACAATCTCATATTTTACCGATTCATGATAATTTTGAAAGCTTTTCTCCTCTTTTACTACTGCAGAAAGTCTTACCTGGTCTCCTTCTTCACATATAAATTCCAGTTCATATATATTTTCAATCTTAGCCCATTCTTCCTCTATCTGCTTTTTCCTGGTCTGCTTTTTACATCTTATAAAGAACCATTGTGCCTCCCATGCATCGCTCCCCCCTTGCACTTGATACCTCTCCCCATTTATCAAAGCTAAAAACGCATGTGAGATAATCCATCCTCTTGGGTCCCTGTCTGGCTTGTCAAAGACTGCAAAAGATTTTAGATATGCCGTCTCCACTCCTGTCTCTTCCAAAAGCTCTCTCTTAGCCGTCTCAAGGGTACTTTCTTCTGGACGGCAAAAACCTCCCGGAAGCGCCCAATCTCCCTTATATGGAAATTCTCCGCGCCGAACCAACAATAACTTTAACTTTTGCTCCGGGTCCTTTCGATAATTCTCCTGGCTCTCCATTCCCATAATCGAAAATACAGCCATATCCGCCGCCAATGACGGCCTGTCATATCTGGTATAATCATATGAATCCAGATACTCTCTCTCCTCCCTAGTCATCCCATTCTCCTATTTAAGTTCCGCATCCGTCTATGCCATACCCTGGCTTCGGAAGGACTTTTGTCCACTATGTGGCCAAAAATCCTTCGGGGTATGACATAGACAGATGCTGTTTTATATAGCTACCACTTTCCCAAGTGCAAACGAATAAATCAGTCGCTCCTTTACCCGTTTCCCTGTCACCATCTCAAGTGCTCTTTCATAATACCCAAGTTGCACCTGATATCTTTCCACAAGCTCCTTCTCCTCGCGCACCCAGTCCGTCTTGTAATCCAGTATAACCACCTCGTCGCCCTCGTAGAAAAACGCATCGATAATTCCCTGAATCAGTACCTGCTCATCCTTGTCTAAGCCATCTGCCTCATTCCCTGGAATCCCTATCACAAAAGGTTGCTCCTTGTATAACTTCTTGTTTTTCTTCGCCTCTAACATTCTCTTCGCCAAATCACTCTTTGCAAATGTTAGAAAATCTGCCGGGCGAAGGCTTTTCTTCTCTTCCTTAGTCAATTTCCCAAGGCTTTCCAAACGCATCAGTTCTTCTTTTACTGCCTGAAGTGTCTTTGCCTTTCGCACCTTCTCAAAGTCCATACACTCCATAATCATATGATAAAGCGTTCCTCTTGCTGCTCCTGTCTTCTCCTGGGTCTTTTCTATAAATTGTGGCAGAATTGGCACAAGCTCTGTCTCCTGATATAAAGCTTCTGCGTACTCTGTCTCCTCCTGCATCCGAAGATTTTTAAGCTCTGTTACTGTATATTTCTGTTTGGTCTTTACTCCTAAATCCCAGGAATACTCCCAGGAGAGCTTCTGTTCTACCTGTGCATACAACTCTTCTTCCTTTGGACGGAATAATATCATTTTTTCCATCTCATCCCGTGTCAATGCATCCTTTACCTGTGCCTGCACTGCATGTTCCACAATATCCGCTAGAGAAATTCGTGCCCTTTTGATACTACTGCCCCTTGCCTTTTGGCCTGCTAACACCCAGGCAAGGCTGCAATCCGCAGAACTTAACTTCAGATAAGGAAGCTTCTCCATAGAAGTTGCCCCTTCTTCCATCAGCAGTCGTTCCTTTCCCATCCCGGTTAGAATCAATTTCTCCTTTGCCCGTGTCATCGCCACATAGAGCACCCGGAGTTCTTCTCCTAAGCCATCTCTTAGATGCTGCCGCTTGATAAATTGCTTTAGTATGGTAGGACGCTTCATTCGGCTTTCAAGGTCCACATAGTCCAGACCAATCCCATACCGGTTGTGAAAGACTGCCTTCTCGCGGCTCTCCTGCCGGTTAAAGCTCTTTCCCATCCCGGCTACAAAGACCACCGGAAACTCCAATCCCTTACTGTGGTGGATACTCATAATCTGTACAGAGGATTTGCCTGCTCCTGCAATATCTGCCTCTCCAAAATCCACCTGGTATTTCTGCATCCTCTCAATATACCGGATAAAATGAAATAAGCCATGGTAGCTAATCTTTTCATAGTCCTGCGCCTTGCTAAGCAGCATCTCCACATTGGCCAAACGCTGCTCACCGCCTGGAAGTGCGCGGATTTCATCTAAGAAACCAGTCTCCGTCAGTATCTGCCATAAAAGCTCATGCATCGATGTACAGGCTGCCAGCCTTCGATAGCGTTTCACCTGTCCAAAAAAGGCGGCTAATCGTTCTCGAAGCTTTGCGTTCTTCCCTTTTTCCAGATAGTTTTGGCAAGCTATCGCATATCGCTCTTCTGGAAATTCCGCCTTAATCACAGCCATCTCCTCCGAAGTAAAACCGCCTAAGAGACTGTGCATCGCCGCTGCAAGCGGAATCTCCTGGGTTGGATTGTCCAGCACGCGAAGATACGACAGCAATGCCTCCACCTCCATCGTCTGAAAATAGCCTTCCCTCGACTGTGCGCTTGCTGGTATTCCCTCATCGTTTAGAACACGCACAAAGGTCTCACTCCATCCTGACATTGTACGAAGCAGAATCACAATATCTCCGGGCTGTACAAGGCGCAGTTCCCCTTCCTCTGTCACCATCTCTTCTTCTAACATCCGGCGAATCCTTGCAGCGATTACATGTGCTTCTGCCTCCGCCTTTGTCCAGTTGCACTCCGGGCGAAGCTCCTCCCATTCTTCGCTAGAAAGTAAAAGAAGCTCCGCGGTACATGCCGGATTTTCAGGATAACTGGCTCCTGCTTTAAGCGCTGCGGCCTCGTCATACACAATGCCTCCAAGCTCCTTTATCATAATCCTTTCAAACACTTCATTAACTGGAGTTAATACTTCTTCCCGGCTTCTGAAATTCTGATGAAGGTCAATGCGCACACCTTCTTTTCCTGCCTCATACTGACTATATTTCTCTAAGAAAAGTCCGGGCTCTGCCTGGCGAAAGCGATAGATGCTCTGCTTGACATCTCCTACCATAAAGCGGTTATCTTGTCCTTTGCGGCTTTTACAGATACTGTTTAGGATTGCTTCTTGTACAAGATTACTGTCCTGGTACTCATCCACCATAATCTCTGCAAAATAATCTGCAAATATATCCGCTGCCTCTGATGGCACAAGTTCACCATCCACTTCTCTTGTCAGAATCCGAAGTGCCAGATGCTCCTGGTCGGAAAAGTCAAGGATATTTTGTTTGCGCTTTTTCTCTTCTAGGCGCTCTAGGAAACGAATGGTAAGCTCCGTATAAGTTTGTACATTTTGTGCGGTCTTTTGCATCTGCTCCATCAAAAGGTCGCCTGGTAGTTGAAAATACTGTTTTATTAGACCTTTGATAACATCTTTGATACCATTTCGGATATCAATAACCTCGTCGCACAGATTCTCATCTACGTCCGCCATCGCCTTAGAACGACGACTTGGAAGACGCTGCCACTGAACATTAACCACTTGTTCTTCAAAGTCTTCTACGCGCTTACAGCGCATAAGAGCACATAAAAATTCCTCATCAGAGTGCAGTGTTTCTTCATATAAGAAAGGCCCCGCTGCTGACAGCGCCATCTTCTTAGCCCGTCGAATCTGTGTCAGACAATCCTTTACTACTGTCTGAAGCTCTGTCAGCACTGCCTTAGCCCCCAGAAAATCACTCCAGGATGCTTTCTCTGGCAAGTCATAGTAGGTCATGCTCTCCTTTAACCAGCGAACCGGCTGCGGACTGGCAATCGCATATTCATACAGCTGAAGTAAAAGTTCCACTAACCCGCTTCCCCGGTTGCCGCTTCCATAGCTCTCTGCAAACTGCATAAATTCCGGCGATTTTTCTTCATAGGCTTCCTCTAAAAGTTCCTCTGCAATATCATGCTTTAAAAGCCGCATCTCCCCTTCATCTGCTATCCGAAAATTGGGATTTAGGTCAATCGTATGAAAATAGTTGCGTATCACATACAGACAAAAACCGTGAATCGTTGTTATCTGTGCCCTTGCTAACAGTGCTTCCTGCCTTTGCAGCCACTCATTCCCCGGGTCATCCATAAGCCTTTTTTGCAGTGCATTGCCAATCCGCTCTTTCATCTCTCCGGCAGCTGCCTTTGTAAAAGTCGTAATCAACAAACGGTCCACATCCACCGGATGCTTGTCATCGGTAATCAGCGATAAAATCCGTTCCACCAAGACCGCTGTCTTCCCGGAGCCGGCAGCAGCAGAGACAAGAAGGTTTTGCTCTCTAAAATCAATGACTTTTTTCTGGTCTTTTGTCCACGTTACACTCATGAGCTCTCCTCCTCCAATCGCTTCCAAATCTCTGCTTTATCCAGTGGACGAAGCCTACGCTTCTCACACCCGGCAAGCTTTCTGTCAAAGCCACAGATACTATGATATTTGCAAAAATGACAGGCATCTTCTTCTCCTAATTCATAAGGATAGATTTGAATATCCCCTTTTAGTATCCGCTCGCCATATTCTAAAAGCTTTTTCTGCACATGCTTGGTTAGCTTTTGAAACTGCTTCTGACTGGCTACCGAAGACGATGCGGTATAGCTTCCGTCCTTTTTAAACTTAATCGGAAGGACATCAGAACTGTCTGCCATCTCCTTATCCATCAGTGCAACCACTTCCCGGTCTCCATTGACCAGGCCATTCCATGCCAGCTCTTTTAGCATCTGTTCTTCTAAATTTACATCTTCATCATAGTCTAACATAGGGTCTTCGATATGATAATAAAACATCCCTGCTGGCTCGACTTCCCCATTCTGTTTACGGCTCTCCATATCCAGTGCAGAATTCAGATAGACCACCAGCTGTAACTGAAGTCCATAGTAGATACTTGTCAGGTCAAAACGGGTGCTTCCACTTTTATAGTCAACAACCCGAACATATGTTTTATCATTCTGTTTACAGATATCAATACGGTCGATTCTGCCTCTTAGGCGCATTCTTTCATCTTCTGATAAAAGCATGGTCACACTGGGAAGCTGCTCTAAATTCCGAAAAGAGACTTCTGTCTCCTCCGGGAAAAAGGAGCCTTTTTGCAGCTGTTTTAAGACGGCCCATGCCGTTCGCTTGCCAATACGACGCACCCTCTCTAAAATATACTGGTCTTCTGCACGTGAGGAGAGTACGCGGTCTCCATACTCCTCCATCGCCCGGTTCAGTGCTTCTTCCATCCAGGTATCCCTCTTGTCGTCCGGCACGTGGAACCAGTCATAAGGGCTGTTGTCTACCGCATCTGAGAAATATTTCAGCGCACTGTGAAAGACATTTCCCATATCTACTGCCTGTAAGCCATAGGTCTCTCTCTCTTCAAGCTTTAAGCCATACTGTAGAAAATGTGAATAAGCACAAGCGGCAAATTGTTCAAGCCTTGTCACGCTTCCCTCTAGCAAGGTTCCATAGAGAGCTCTTGCCACTGCCCGGCTGATGCCATTCTCCCGGCTGATATAGCAGACCGCATCCATCAATCGCTCCAAAGAATGTTGCCATTCTCTCTGGTTGGCATACCACTGTATTAATGCAATCTCTTCTTCGGTCGCCTGCTGCGCATGCATCGATAACAGTGCTTCTGTAAGCTGTGGGATACTGTCTGCAGCGGTTACAAGATGTTCTAGATTCTCCTTTTCTTCCTCTAACACAATCGGTACCTTTGGGAAAAGTTTTTGTACCTGTGCAATCAGCCAGGAAGCTCTCAGTGAACTGCCACTCTCATCGGTTAAGCTCCAGCTTAGATACAATCTTTGTGAAGGTTTTGTCAGACTTAGATAAATATAGAATTTCTGAATATAGGTCTCCTGCCTTGAAGTCGGTGCCAACTCCACCTGCTGCTCCTCTAGAAGCTCTCTGTCCATCTCAGAGAGAATTCCTCCCCTGCTCTTGTCTTTTGGGACACTTCCTTCATTTACCCCCGCAAAGAATAAGACCTTGACATCTTTTAGACGGCTTCTCTCCATATCTCCGACAACTACCTGGTCTGTTCCTGCAGGAATCATACCAACTTTCATCTCCGACAATCCAGCGTCCAAAAGCTCTGCATACTCAGAAAACTCCATCTTGCAGTCCCCAAGAAGCATTACCATCTTGTCAAAAAGCTCTATCACCATACCATAAATCTGTGCATACTCCTTCGCTTCTGCAAAATCACCTTCTAACTCATATTGTTCCTCGTATGCCTTTAGCTGCTCCTGTATGGAAAGAGAGGTAAGATAGTCATAGACCGCCTTTGTCATCTCCTTTACGTCTGTACGCTTGCTTCTTAGGCTCTTTCGTAGCTCCTTTAAACCCTCTACCGCCTTCTCCCGGTAGAGATTGAGTGTGGCAAGCTCCTCCTCTTCCATTCCCCGAAGTGGCCTCTTCCACTCTTTGTTCCAGCCAGAGAAACGGCGAATTCCTTTGGCTATCACATAGTTTTCCAGTAAATCCACTTCCTCCATCGAGACCTTTGTCATACCGCTTCGCAGCAGCCGAAACATCGCCTCATAAGTAAAGTCCTCCTGTATCACCGCAAGCAATGCGCGCAAAAACTCCACAAATGGGTTTTTCAAAACATCCTTTTTCCGGTCGATAAAGCCTGGAATCAAAAGCCTTGTAAATACCTGCTCCAAAAGCGTTCCATAGATATCAAGATTGCCTGTAACCACTGCAATATCCCGATAGCGAAGCTTCTCATCCCGGATAAGCCTCTGAATCTCTCTGCCGATATAGGCTGCCTCTGCCCTTGGCGTGCGGGCTGCCACAAGTGCCAATTCCTTGGTCTTATCTCCCCAGAAATCTTTTCCATGGCGAAAGACATTGGCTTCTAGAAAACGAAGTGCCGATGCACTCTGAAAACGACTTTTTTCGCCTGCCTTTACTATCAGCGGACGGCGCACAGGTACCTGCACTTCCCCGCAGAGTTTTCTAAGTCCGGCAATCGTCTTTTTTGTCATATAAAAGAGCTGATACTCTGCCCCCATCTCAAATGGTTCTTCTCTTTCATCCAGTGTCAGTGTTACATATATTTCTTCTGATAATATCAAAAGTTTTCTAAGAAGTCCCAACTGTACCGGAGTAAATCCTGTATAGCCATCCAGCACAATTACGCTGTCTTTGATTGCGGCCGACTCCTCCACGCTTTCCGAAAGCGCACCCAAAAGCTCCTCTGCGGTCAGATAGGTATCTTTTAGGTATTCCTGAAAACTCTCATAGATAAGTTTTAAATCCTTTAATTTAAACTGAAGCTGCGGGTTTTTCTGATTCTGTTCAATCAGCGCAGACAGCTGTTCCTTTGTGATACGATACTGTGTAAATTCCGAGATTAACGATTTAATCTCAGAGATATAGCCAAGTCTCTTTAGATTTTTACCCAGAAGTGTAAGTTCTTCTTTTTTCTCTTCTGCAAGCCGGCGAAGAATCAGATTCTTTCCGGTATCCTCTAAAATCTTTCGATGTTCCCCGCCCACTTCATGAAAGACCCTGTGTGCTAACCTTTCAAAACTTAATACGTCGATATTCATAATGCCATGGCGTGGATGCATCATCACCAGGTCTTTTTGTGTCTGCATCGTAAACTGCTCTGGTACAATAATCAAATATTGCTTTTCAGGATGCTCCATCGATGTTTTGATGATTTTCTGAAATATATAGTAGGATTTTCCAGCCCCGGAATTTCCCAGTATCAACTGTAGTGCCATCTGTCCCTCCCTGCTTTCTTAATGCAATAAATCCTTTACAACCTCTGATGCCAGTAAAAGTCCCGCTGTCCCAACGCTAAAGACTAAGCTTCCCGGTGTCACCTTCCCGGACTCACTTCGTACTTCTTTTAATGGCTTTACTGCCTCTTCCGTAGAATATACCACTTTCAGATGTTCAATGCCCCGCTTTTTCAGTTCTCTGCGCATCACACGCGCCAATGGGCATATCTTTGTCTGACTGATATCTGCCACCTCAAAGTTTGCCGGATTCCATTTATTACCAGCTCCCATTGCGCTGATAAGTCTTGTCCCATATTTTTTACAGTGTTCTGCCAGTGCCAGCTTACCGCTAACCGTATCAATCGCATCCACCACATAACTGTACGCTTTAAAGTCAAAAGTATCCGCATTTTCCGGTAAAAAAAAGCACTCCTGCGTCTCCACACAAGTATCCGGGCAGATATCCGCAATCCGCTCCTTCATCACTTGTGTCTTATACTTCCCAAGAGTGCTGCAAAGCGCGATAATCTGCCGGTTCAGATTGCTTTTGCTGACTATATCATGGTCAATAAGCACCAGATGCCCCACACCACTTCTAGCCAGTGCCTCTGCCACATAGCCTCCCACGCCTCCGATACCAAAGACCGCTACTTTTGCCCTCTTAAGCTTCTCTAGTCCTTCTTCTCCTGTCAAAAGCTCTGTTCTTGCAAATATCTCATCCATCCCTTTTAAGCCCCTTATTCATACTTCCGCTCTGAAAACCGCCAAGATCTATCGTCACATAAGAAAATCCAAGCTCACTGAATCTTTTGTGCACCTTTTGATATATTTCTGGTTGCATCATACGTTGGATGTCCGACAAAAGCAGTTCAATGCGTGCCAGTTCTCCATGCAGGCGCACCCTTTTTTGTATAAATCCAAGCTCACTTAGATAGTTCTCTGCTTCTTCCACCATCTTTATCTTCTCTGGCGTTATCTGTTCCCCATAGACAAAACGCGAAGCTATACAAGCCATCGATGGCTTCTCCCAGGTAGGCAGATGAAGCTCCTTTGACATTTTGCGAATCTCTTCCTTGGAAAAACCACATTCCTTTAGCGGACTTTCTATCCCAAGCTCTCTAAGCGCCAAAAGCCCCGGACGATAATCCCCTTCATCATCTACATTGGAACCTTCCATCAGTACGGAAAAACCCTTTTCTTTTGCTATGGTTTGCATCCTTGTAAAAAGTGCCTTTTTACACAGATAGCACCGGTTGGGTGGATTTGTTGCAAATCCCTCTATAGAAAATTCATCCATCACTTCTACCTGGTGCCGAATCTGATGCTCCCTACAAAATGCTTTGGCTTCTTCTAATTCCTTCTTAGGCACCACCCCAAGAGACATCGTAATTGCCAGCACATCTTCTCCTAATGCTTCCTTTGCCGCATACAATAAAAAGACCGAATCCACCCCGCCGGAGAAAGCCAAAGCCACCTTCCCTTTTGAAGCAATCCAGTCTTTTAACTGAGCGTATCTTTGTGTTACTTCCACGCTAGACTCCATTTCTGATACTCCTATGCTGCCTTTGCAAGCTCTGATGTATTTACAAGCCATATCATCGCAGCCAGCACTCTAGAGCAAACTCTTGTAATATACTCGCAATCCTCCTCCACATCATGAGAACGCTGCATATATTCCTGATGATTTTCCCGAATATAAGCCATAATATCCTCTACAGAAGTCATCCCCATCACACCTTCCGAGTGAAAGACAGCATCCCCTTTGCGAATATAAGCTCTTAGTTCAAACTTCAGATACTTTTCATAGATACAATGGTCCTTTAAATTTCCTGGATAATGACGGTTGTGTGGAAATGTAAAATAGTCCGCAATATAGTGAAACACCTGTCCCAAATCAATCATATACCGCATGGAATCCGCCGGGCGGCGCTTTACATCCTCCACCAACTTATGAATTTTTTTCTCTACTAATTCATATGTCTCATCATACTCATGACGAACCGTCAAAAACGACGGTCTGCAATCTGGAAGCAGACTTCCTACATAAAATGCCTTCCATCTGCGGCTTAGTACATCATTCTCCATACCTTTTACCAGAAAACGTGCCAGTGAAATATGTGACTTTTTTCTCATACTTTATCCCCTACCTTATAATACACTAAAAAACTCCTCAACGTTTTTATTGTATCACAATCCTGATAAAGTTGCATCAGTTTTTTTTATTTCTATACCACCAAATTTTTCCTGATTTTCAGTGCCAGATTCGGAACATTTGAATAAGACGCCGCACAATCTGGTAGCGAATATCTTCTAGTTCTCTTGCTGCTTGCTTTAATTCCTCCCGAATTGCAATCTTCTGTGGACAGAGTCTTTCACATCTTCCACAACGAATACAGCCAGAAGCCGGATTCTGGTGCTTACGAAATGCCGTTGTCATCAGATATTCTTTTCTGCCTACCTTGGGTTTTTCTGTATACATCTCATTATAACAGCGAAACGTCCCTGGAATATCAATTCCCTGGGGACATGGCATACAATAACCACACGCCGTACAGCCCACTTTTACTTTTCTGTTAATCTCCTTTTTCACTTGTTCAAATAACTTATAATCTTCTTCTGTCAACTCTTTGGCTTTCGCCTCGGAAGCCACTTTCACATTCTCCTGCACCATCTTAAGAGAATTCATCCCAGACAGCACCACTGTCACTCCTGTCTGGTCCCACAGCCACCGAAATGCCCACTCCGCCGGCGTACGCACAGGCTTAGCCTTTGCAAAACACTCCTTTGCCGCCTCTGGCAGAAGCTCCACTAGCTTACCTCCGCGAAGAGGCTCCATAATCACCACCGGAATTCCCTTTTTCTCAGCATACAACAGCCCTTCTCTGCCCGCCTGGGTATGTTCATCCATATAGTTATACTGTATCTGGCAGAAATCCCAGTTATATGCATCCAGAAGCTCTTTAAAATGCTCCGTATTTCCATGATAGGAAAACCCAATATTGCGAATCTCCCCCTTTTGCAGCTTCTCTTCTATCCAGTCCTGTACTCCCTTCTCTCTAAGCCTCTGCCAGGTAGCCACATCATTTAGCATATGCATCAGATAATAGTCAATATAATCCGTCTGAAGTCTTAGAAGCTGCTCCTGAAAGCACCGCTCCAACCCATTCTTAGACTTTATCAGATAATGAGGTAACTTTGTCGCCAGATAGACCTTCTTTCGACACTGATTCCTCTTTAATATCTCTCCAAGCGCAGCCTCACTTCCCCCATAGACATAAGCCGTATCAAAATAGTTGACACCGCCTCTTATCGCTTCCATAATCTCCTGCTCTGTCTTCTCCAGATTGATTTTCCCATTCTTCTTGCTAAAACGCAGACAGCCATATCCCAGGATAGAAAGCTTTGTCCCTTTTTTATCACATCGATACTGCATCTTACAATCCCCCCTATCTTAGACCGTCAAATTATATCATAATTCCTTCCCTTCTGTATAGCAATCCTTTCTTAAATTATTCTTAAATAAACAGCAGATAATATGGTTATCAGAAAATTTATTTTTTTTATAAAAAATATATTGACAAATAAAATTTATATGCTATAATAATCTCATAAAACAAAAAGACAAAAGAAAAGACAAATAATCCAGAGTGAACGGAGTAAGAAAAGGAGGAGATTCCAATCAAAACTTAACGGAGTACCCTATAATATAACAGAAAGGAAGGTACGGACCACCAGCATATTTATAAAATCTAAAAAACTGAATAGAGAGATATATTAGAATAAAAGATTACCGATGCGGTAATAGAAATGTTTTGAGAAGGTAAAGGAACATACCTTGTTAATAAAAAACCCGCGTGAAAGTCCATAAAGATTCTAAAATGAATTGCATATGGCAGAAAGGTCATAAAAGACCATAAAACAGGGTCCACAAGAGGCCATAATAAAAATAGATAAGAAACGAGGTAATAGTCCATTGGAAATGACAGTTAAATAGGCGATATAAGAATTCGTTTAGAGATTCTTATATCGCCTTTCTTATGTCTTTTTTTATTTGAATTATATAGGACGCCAGGACGGAAGGGGAGTAGGTTCCTTCCAGACCCCGCTCTCGCTTAATGAACGCCTATAGCGGTACTAAGCTCGCGACTGCGCGTGCCGCTTGCGCTCGCTAAGTGCCGATGGCGTCCAATGGGTCTTTCAGGAACCTACTCCCCTCCCGCCCTGGCTGACTACGGCTACCGATAAAATATTACCACTATCATGTAATATTAAGTAAAGCATATAGGTGTAATGTTCCGCCTGAAGCGTACGTATCGGAGCCAACGCACAGCCCGACATGACCTGGCAGATGTTCCTGCAAGACCCATTGGACGCCATCGGCACTTAGCGAGCGCAAGCGGCACGCGCAGTCGCGAGCTTAGTACCGCTATAGGCGTTCATTAAGCGAGAGCGGGGTCTGGAAGGAAGCATCTGCCAGGTCGTGGCGAGCGTCCCTTTCCTCAAAAACACTCCAACCAGCGCCCCCCAAAAGTAAAGTTACACCCTCGCCCTCCTCTTGCGGTTTGTTCTTTGCTGTGCTATATTGATTCTATACGAACGGTATACCTACAAGGAGGATTCACATCATGAAAAAAATATGGATTACCGGTGCCGCTGGGCATGTTGGAAGTGCTTTGGTACGTCTTCTGGACTGTAGCCGGTATGAAATCCTGGCAACAGACATCAAAGAAATTGATATCACAGATGTACAGACCGTACACACCTGCTGCCAGCAAAACCATCCAGACGTGATTATCAATTGCGCCGGCTTAACCAACTTACAGACCTGTGAAAAATATCCTGACCGCGCCTATCAAGTCAATGCACTAGGCGCCCGCAATCTCGCTCAGGAGGCTCAGGCTATCGGTGCCAAATTAATCCAAATCTCCACAGACGATGTCTTTGGTAAGATTCAAAGTATCCCCTACAATGAGTTTGACGCCTTAAGCCCCAGAAGTGTCTATGGCAAATCCAAAGCTGCCGGAGAACAGTTGGTCAAAGACCTTATCCACCGCTATATCATCGTGCGAAGCTCCTGGGTCTATGGCTTTGGAAAAGATTTTGTAAGCGATGTCTTAGATGCTGTCAAAAACGGAGGCGTTCTCCATGTTGCAAGCAATCAAATCTCTACGCCAACCAGCGCCAAAGAACTCGCCAAAGTTATCATAGGCTTTATCAAAAGTGATGCCTATGGCACCTATCATGCAGTCTGTAAAGGCTCTTGCAGTCGTTATGAATATGCAAAAGCCATCTTAGAGCTTACAGGCCATACAGACCATCTTCATGTGGAGCCCTTTGTAGATGAATCCGGTACAAGACCACGCTATTCGGTACTTGATAACCTGATGCTGCGTATCTCCGGGATGGAGGAACCAAAAGACTGGAAGGACGCATTAGAAGAATATCTAAAAGAACAAAATCTATAAGTATTTCTAATATAAGGTGTCATCTCTTAAGCTTTCCACAATATCTGCGCGCAAAATCTGCCGTCCTGCCAGATAACAGGCAAATGCTGTGAAAGCTAAGATGGCACCTATAAAAAGCCCTAGTGGCAGTATAGGCATTACTTTTAGATAGTCCAAAAAGGTAGGCGGGCTAATCGACAGTGCCCACGCCACAAAAAGCACATTAAACGGAAGACAGATAATTACCGGACGACCTGCCAGTATCAGTGCTTCCAAAGCCAGGATTTTCTTCAGACTGTCTGGTGAAAAACCCATAGATTGATAACGTGCAAACTCCTTTTGCCGAAGTCTGATGCTGCCTAGTGTATTGGCAAAAATATTGGCAATACCAATACAGGCAAAAAGCGCACAGATGCCTTCCATAAACCATTCATAGCCTCTTCGAATCTTCTGTTCATCCTCCCATTCACGCTGGCGATTTTCGAGACGGTAATCCAAACGGCCCTGCATCAGATTTTGTATTTCTGTCTCTATCTTGGATATCTTATCTTCGGACACAGCGCGTATCTGATAGAAAATCTGATAGTTCTCTTCACTTTGGGAGTCATTTTCTTCTAATGATATTACTTCTAGATTGGAATAATCCTCATAACTTACCCGAAGTCTTGGCAGCTCCCCGCTTTTTTCCTGCTTCCATGCCTGATACGTATCGTTATCTAAAATAAGCCGTGTTTTTTCTTCTTCGCTTTTTAAGAAAAAGCCAACGCCTTCTTTTACTCCATCCAGTTTACAAATTCTTTGCAGCAATTCGGATTCTATCGTCTGTCCTTCTATCTGAAGCATCACATCCCACACATCCTGATAACGTTCAAAATACGTCTGCCGTGTGCTTGCTTTTGAGATTGCCCAGAAATTTAAGAACAGACTCAGCACCAGAAAAGACAGGGTAATGGATATTGACGCTGTAGTAAATGCCCGCTTTCTGGCATACAGAGAACGAAAGGCTACCTCCCACTCGACACTGGATAAAGAGCGAAAGAATTGTCTTTTTCTTATCTTCCAGCGCATCTCTTCTGGCCTTCCCTTGATTGCTTCTAAGACGCCAATACGGCTTAGGCGCCTAGCAGTCCTGTGTGCAGCAAGCCATACGGTCACAAGGCAAAGACCAGCTGTCAGAAAAAGCAAGCCTGGCGAATAGACAAACTGTACCACAACTTCCATCTGAAGCTTTTGGTTCCATTTACCCATATACCAGATAATAAGAAAAGCCACTCCGATGCCAAGTGGCAGTGCTGGCAAGAAAGAGACGACAGCTAATGCAAAAGCCTCCTGCATCAGTGCCATATAGAGCTGTCTGGGTGTGGCTCCTATGCTCTGTAAAATTCCAAATTGGTGCAGTCTTCCTTCTTTTGTCATCTCAAATGCATGATAGATTAAGATTAGCAGCGCGCTGCAGATGCCTAAGAGCAATACGCCATAGATGCCCGTTAAAATTGTAGGCTGCCAGACGCGTCCTTCTGCTTGTGAGCGCACCTGCTCATCGGTCCACAGATTATAAAAAAAGGTAGTTAAAAAAGAAATAAAAAAAGAAGAAACAAAAAGCGTCAGAAATAAAAACAGGCTAGATGTTCGATTCTTTTTCAGGTAGTTTCTAGAATAGATACGCCACATCTTACACTTCCTCCTGTCTGTTTAGTCGCTGCTCCTTGACAATCTTTCCATCTTCTATACGAATCATCCGGTCTGCCTGTAGCGCAATCTGCTCATCGTGTGTAATAATTATAAACGTCTGTTTATATTTTCGATTAGAAAATTTAAAAAGTTCTACAATCTCCTGGCTATTCTGGCTGTCGAGATTCCCCGTTGGCTCATCTGCCAAAATCAAAGCCGGCGTATAGAGAAGTGCCCTTCCAATCGCCGCCCGCTGCTGCTGGCCGCCGGATAGCTGATGTGGATAGTAGTTCTTTCGATCTTCTAACTTTAGAATCTTTAAAAGCTCCTGAAAATACGCCGAATTTACTGGCTGTCCATCCAGGCGCATTGGCAGCGCCATATTTTCTTCTACGGTCAGAACTGGAATCAGGTTATAGAACTGATAGATTAATCCCACCTGTCTTCTTCGAAAGATGGCAAGCTCTTTACGACTTTTTTGATAGATGTCTTTTCCATCAAGATAGATATGACCAGAAGTAGGCGTATCCACACCGCCAAGCAGATGCAAAAGTGTTGATTTTCCAGAGCCTGACTGTCCCACCACTGCCACAAACTCTCCCTTTTCCACGGTAAAGGATACATCATCTAATGCACATACCTGATTTTCACCTTTTCCATAAGTTTTATACAGATGTTCCACTCTTAAAATCTCCATATCATTCTCCTTTTTTCTCTTGTTATGATATGGAACTATCTTAGCACCTTTTCTCTTTGTCCACATGACTTTCCTGTGACAATTCTGTCACATTGGATAACTTTTATAGATACGAATCTGAAATTCTGCCCCTCCTTCTGGTTGATTGAACGCTTGTATCGTCCCATTTTGTCTCTGTATAATCTGTTTTGCAAGAGAGAGCCCAATACCAACACCTGAAGTTGTCACATTTTTCCCTTGATAAAAACGCTCAAAAAGATGTGGTACATCCGTCTCGCTAAATCCGGTTCCACTATCTTGTATCACAATCATGGTATACCATGGATTTTCTTCTGTAGACACCACAATCTCTTCTCCTTCTTTGGTATGTTCTAGGCAATTTTTTAAAAGATTCCCAAAAGCTTCCACTGACCAGTAAAAGTCCCCTGTATAGAAAGCATCTTCTCTAGGAAGCACTAACTTCACGCCGCGAAGCTCCATTAAAATCTCCAACGGCTCTAAGACCTTTCTAAACAGCTCCTTGACCGAAATCTTACTTTGTGAAAAATTTATCGTTCCTGATTCCAGTTTTGCAGTCTTTAAAAGCACCTCTAAAAGCCACTCTATCCGACTCAGCAGATTTTTGGCTTCCTGTCTGCAATCTGCCTCCCTTTCTCTTGCAAATATCAATCGAAGTGTGGTAAGCGGTGTCTTTATCTGATGTGAAATATCTGCAAGTGCATCCTTTAGATAGCTCTTCTCCTTCTGTAAAAGCTCTGCTTGCTCTCGAAGCTGTATGGTCAGCTTGTAGATTTCCCCGGAGAGCACCGAAAGTTCTCCTTCTTCATCTGGCACAAAATCCAGATGTTCTTCTCCATGCAATATTTCATTTAGCCGCACACTTAACGCGCTTAATGCTTTATGGCGCTTTTTAGTATAATGCCAAAAAAATACAAGCAAAAGCCCACAGACTCCCATCACATATATCCCTGTATCAGGTCCTTTTAAAAAACCTCCCACTATCCATAACAATGTGATAACTCCATATCCTTTTAAAAATTCCTTCCACTCTGGATTACTTAGTAATCTCATCCGCTTCACCTGCCCGATACCCAATGCCCCGCACAGTCTGTATCAACTGCGGCTTTGTTGGGTCTTTTTCTAATTTTTCCCGTAATCTCTTGATATAGACGGTCAATGTATTATCATTTACATATTCTCCTGCTGCATCCCATATCTCATCCAACAGTCGCTCTCTTGTCAGTACCTCTTTGGGATGCCCTGCAAAGACTAAAAGCAACCGATACTCAAGCGCCGTTAAAAAGAGTTCCTCTCCTTTCTTCTTCACCGTTCCCTTTAAAATATCAATCTCCACATCCAAAAGCCTAAGCAAGAAGGAATCCTTTTTCTCCCTGTGAAGCGCCAGACGAATCCTGCACAAAAGCTCTCCCGCCCGAAACGGTTTTGTGACATAATCTTCTGCGCCTAACTGAAAGCCCGTCACCACACTTGCTTCATCGTCCGCCGCTGTTAAAAAAATCACCGGAATCTTCTGTTGCCGAAACACCGTACATACGGTATACCCATTTCCATCTGGCAGTGTCAAATCAATAAGCACTAACGAAAATCCCCCGGTTTCTGCTTTTAAAAGCGCCTCCTGTTTTGTCCCCACTGCCTCCACCGCATACCCTTCCTCTATCAGAAGTTCTGTTAAATGTTTCACAATTCCCTTATCATCTTCTACAATCAATATTTTATCGTTCATCTTATATTCCTTTGTCACCCCGCCCATATTTTCAGACTTTCTTAAGAATTCTTTGTTTTTTCTGCTATTGTTTTCAAGAATTACATATGCTATCATAAGCAAAGATTTAAGGTATCTTTTTGGAGGAAGCTATCATGAAAAAGTACAAGGCATTTTTAAAAGACTATCCGCATGCCTGGACGATTCTCTATTTTGTAATCTATATTTCCTGGTTTGTCTGGTTAGAGAATCGCTCAAAACTGCCATATCACGTTATTCATTTTCCGCTTGATGATGTGATTCCATTTTGTGAATATTTTATCATTCCATATTTTCTATGGTTTGTCTATATTGCAGCCGTCTTTGTCTGGCTCTTTCTAAAAGACCAGAAAGACTTTTACCGTTATATTATCTTCCTGTACACGGGAATGACGCTGTTCCTGATTGTGTCCACCTTCTATCCCAATGGACATCTTCTGCGTCCCACCGAGTTTGAACGGGATAATATCTTTATCCGCATGGTATGCTTCTTATATATGGCTGATACCTCAACCAATATCTTGCCAAGTATCCATGTATTTAATTCTATTGCAGCACATATGGCCGTTTTGCATCTGCCAGAATCGCGCTACAAAAAATGGACAGTCAGATGTTCGCAAATCCTGTGCGTATCCATCATCCTGTCCACCATGTTTTTAAAACAGCACTCCTGTGTAGATGTTATCCTTGGTATCGCGCTTGGAGCTTGTATGAACCAACTTGTCTATGAATCGGATTCTCTAGTTAAAGCCCATCACTTTATTGGCAAGCTTGTAGGCAATCACCGAGACCTGTCTCCCGCTTTTACCAGGAAGGTTCATCGCACGGCCAAAGATGCCGAAATATAATCTGTAAAAAAGACCTGCATCCCTTTTCTTAAGGTATTGCCATAGGTCTTTTTTCTTTTGCAGACTCTCTGGCGTCCCGGAGCGAATCAGCATAATCGAAGAAACTGTCATCATAATATCCAGATAACTTATCATATATTTGCGAAGTTTTGGGTTCTGAATACTCTTCATATCATACTGGTCAATCATAATCTTATTGACCTTAATCTGCTGGTCCACTCGTCCAATCATCACTTGTTCATTCACTGACTGGTCTGACCTTCCAATAAAATACCGATATAAATCAATATCCATATAGTAGAGCGTCTTGACATACGGCAGTGGATAATAGACAAAGATATTATCTACATAGAACGTATGTTTTGGAAGCTCCAAATCACAGTTCTTAAGCATCCTTGTACGATAGATAACCGAATGCATCAAGATATACTGTCCCAAGCGAAAATGCCTGACATCACTCCAGGTAAATACTTTGTCCTGTGGAAATGCTGATGTATAGCGGATGCTCTTTTTGCGCTTTGCCCCTTGCTTCTCATAGACATAGTTGCATATCATCATATCTACGGTCTCGCCCTCATGTACCAGCTCGGCAAGCTTTGCAAGCACCTTTTGATAGCTCTCCGTATCTAACCAGTCATCACTGTCCACCACCTTAAAATACAGCCCTGTCGCATTTCTAAGCCCTGTATTGACGGCCTCTCCATGGCCTCCGTTCTCCTGGTGCACAGCCTTTACAATCCCTGGATATTTCGCTGCATATTCATCTGCAATCTCGGCAGTCCTGTCCTTGGTAGAGCCATCATCCACAATAATAATCTCCACATCCTCACCGCCCGGAAGCAGTGTCTCAATACAATGTCTCATATAGTCTTCCGAATTGTAGCATGGTACTGCTATTGATAATAATTTCATGATGCACCTCTTTTTTCATCCTGTCAGTTTTCCTCTAACCACTTTCCCCGGCCATAAAGCTTAAAGTTTGTCAGCTTTTCTTTAGTCTGTCTGTCAACATCAAAGCCCTTAATACCATCGCATCAATGTTATAATATTTATATTCTGCCAGGCGTCCCAATACGTAGACATTGGGAATCTTGTCAAGAAGCTCTTTGTATCTTTCATACAGTTTCTGATTTTCTTCATTGGCAATCGAATAATACGGAATCTCTCCTTTTGCACCTGTATAGGCAAATGGATATTCCCGCACAATCGTTGTTCCAGGCGCCTTCTGACCGGTCAGATATTTGAATTCCGTAATACGGGTAAAATCTTCACTTACGGTATAGTTTACCACACTATGCCCCTGATAATCCTCCTGCTCTAGATATTCAAAATCAAAATGAAGCGAGCGATAAGGAAGTCTTCCAAAACGGCAGTCAAACAACTCATCTAGTGGCCCTGTATAGATAACTTCTCCTTCAAAAGCCTTTCCATCAAAGAACACCTGTTCTCCCTCAAAAGACAGTCTTGTTCTGGCATCCACTCCAGTCATAACCCTAATCCCTGGATGGTCAAGCATTGCCTTAAACATCGGTGTATAACCATCCAGTGGCATTCCCTGATATGGCTCCTGGAAATACCGGTTGTCATAGGATATCAAAACCGGCACCCGCTCTGTCACTGCCGGGTCAATCTCCTCTGGTGTCTGTCCCCACTGCTTCATCGTATAGTGAAGGAAAATATTTTCATATACATAGTCTGCAATCTGGCGAATATCCGGGTCACTGTGCTGCCGAAGCTTTAGAATCGGCACCCTGCTCTCCATTCCAAAGGCTTCAATAAGCTTTTTCTCCAACTCATCCGCCTTTTCTTTATCATACACCATATGAAGGGTATTTAAGTTAAAGGGCACCGGAATCAGCGTTCCATGCACATTGGCCACTACCTCATGTCCAAATGCATACCATTTGGTAAAACGGGAGAGATAGTCATAGGCTCTTGGCTCTCTTGTATGGAAGATATGAGGCCCGTATTTATGAATCAAAATTCCATGCTCATCTAACTCATCATAGCAATTTCCCCCGATATGCTCTCTCTGCTCAAGTACGAGCACCTCTCTTCCTGCTTCTGCTAACTCTCTCGCCGCCACACATCCAGCGACGCCAGCTCCGATTATCACACTGTCAAACATTCTCTCTTACCTTTCTTCATATTTTTCCTGTCCAAGCACAATATCCATATATCGTGCATAGGTGGCAAAGGCAGCCGGAATCGGATATTTTTCCTCTGTCTCCTTTGCATCTATGAAAAACATGCCCTCTTTTTTAGAGTCCATGTTATCCATCTCCTCCAAACTCACCGCATATCCTGTCATCTGCCATTTTACATGGCTAAAGATATGTTTTGCCTCCGTTAAAGGCTGTATTCGAATTGGTGAAAATCCCCAGTCCTTTACCTGTGCTAGCACTTCTGCCTCTTTCAGATGCCCCTCAAGATTGGGAAGCTCATAGAGTCCTGCCAAAAGTCCTTTCTTTGGTCGCTTCTGTATCGCCACCCGCTCCCCTTCCCGAAGTACAAGCACAGTTCTCTTTTCCAGTCTTCGCTCTTTTTTTGCTTTCTTTTTGGGAAGCTCATCCACAATGCCTCTCTGAAGCGCCAGACAGCAAAAAGCAAGTGGACACTTATCACATCTTGCCTTGCCATTGGGAACACAGACAGTAGCCCCAAGCTCCATCAGCGCCTGGTTAAAATCCCCTGCCCGCTTAGGCGGCATCACCTTTTGAAGCTTCTGTTCTACCTTTGTCTTTACGGACTGCTTTAAGATGTCTTCATCACTTGCTTCCACCCTAGAAAGCACCCGAAGCACATTTCCATCTACCGCCGGTACACAAAGCCCAAAAGCAATCGAGCCTATCGCTCCCGCCGTATAATGTCCAATTCCCGGAAGTGCCAAAAGCTTCTGATAATCTGTTGGAAAAGCGCCCTGATACTCCTCCATAAGCACAAGTGCTGCCCGCTGCATATTTCGAACCCGGTTATAATACCCAAGTCCCTCCCAAAGCTTTAAAAGCTTATCTTCTGCACAATATGCCAACGCCTCTACATGTGGCAGTGCCTCTATAAACCTTTCAAAAAAAGGCTTTACTGCTTCCACTCTTGTCTGCTGCAACATAATCTCTGACACCCAAATCCGATATGGACTTCGATTCTCTCTCCAGGGCAGCACACGCGCATGTCCATCATACCACGAAAGCAGTGGTTTTACAATCTGTTCTGGCATCTGTCTCTCCCATTTAAGCAATCACATTTTTTAATAGTATACCATATTTATCTATTTTACCACAACACCTTGATTTTCCCTCCCATTTCCAATAAAATTAAGAAAAACTTATAAAAGAAAGGAAACATTCCTATGAAACCAGACAGTTTAATTCTAGATATTGATGGCACCTTATGGAATTCTACTCCTATTGTAGCAAAGGCATGGAACGAAGCCCTTCTTACAAGACCTAATATCACCTATCGCTTCACCGCTGAAAAGCTTACCAAACTCTTTGGCCACCCTATGACCACCATCGCCGATATGGTCTTCCCTTATCTAAGCGAAGACGAGCGCTATGCTCTTATCGATGACTGCTGCGAACAAGAACATAAGTTCTTATCAGCATCGACAGAAGACCTTCTCTATCCCGGTGTTGCGGATACTATCAAGACTCTAAGCCAAAGTTATCCCCTCTTTATTGTAAGCAACTGTCAAGCTGGCTATATTGAGCTATTTCTGGAAAAGACTGCCCTTACTCCCTATATCACGGACTTTGAATGTCCTGGCAATACGGGCTTAGGCAAAGGTCCCAATATCAAGCTTATCATCGAGCGCAACCATCTAAACGCTCCGCTCTACATAGGTGACATCCCAGGTGACCAGGCTGCCTCCAAAGAAGCCGGGATTCCTTTTTGCCATGCCACATATGGCTTTGCTTCTGTAGAAGCTCCTGACTATACGATTCAGCAATTCTCTGATTTGATAACTTTGTTAAAATCCTGACGATTTGAGAAAATTTTCTCAAATATAAAGAACGCCAGGATAAAAAGGCCGTAGATTCCTTCTTATCCTGGCATCCCTTATATTCTACTATCTCCTTTGAAACCTCTCCCGAATCATCTGCTCCACACTCTCCATCATTTTTTCTGTCACCCCTGCCTTTATCAAATACTCCTTCTCATCCTTCGTCCCCTTCCCATGCGGCACCAGATAAGCGCCTGCATCGCTTCCAAGTCCCACATTCGCGCCTTGTTCTGCCGCCTTTCTCACACGTTCCATCTGTCCCTTCAGGTTCTTCCTTACCTCCTCATCGGGAAATCTCCCACACCCCAGAAGATTCCCTACCGGAGCAATCGTAGGCATCCATGGTATCTTCTGCTCTGCCAAAAGCGCAAGCGTCTCATCCTCCATAAAATACCCATGCTCCAGGCTGTCCACCCCCGCCTCTAACGTCCAGCAGCATGTTTTGTCCCCATTACAGTGCGCCATCACTGCCATCCCTGCGTCATGCGCCGCTGCAATCATATCTCGTATCTCTTCTCTTAAAAGTCCATCTTCTGTCAGCACTCCTGCACGCCCAAAATCCAGTATCCCGCTGACCATAATCTTAATAAAATCGGCTCCCTCATCTTTTGCCCGAACAATTAACTCTTGATACTCTCTAAAATTCTCAAAATAATGCCCCACTATCCCCCCATAGTGTCCTCTTTTATGTATTGCAAAAACTGGTGTTCGATAAGTAATCCCATACTCCGGCGCCAATTCTTTCGCAAGCTTCGACACCTTTTTTGCATCTCCGCCATCCCGCACAAACAAGACGCCCGCCTTCTGACATTCTCTTAGATGCTGCCTCACTGCCTGCTCACACACACCATCTTTGTGAAGCGCCACCGCTGCCTTATAATTGATTCCATCCATAATCATATGCGCATGACATTCCCCAAGCATTTTCTCTCACCTCGTATCTTTTTTCTCAGTGTACCACCATTTTTCCCAAATGTAAAATCACGGATACATCGAATAATCCGCGCTCCGCTCATAAGCTTCTGCACTTGGGTCTTTCATCAGATAGATTCTTCTCCACTCCTTCGTCTCGTCGTCCCTTGCCGCCTCTGACTGGTTGCGATAGAGAAAATTCGCAATCTGATAACAGTCAATCCATATCTGATTATTTCCATCCTTCTGCGACTCATCAAAGATAATCTCCATCCCAAAATGCAGATGTGTCTGGTCGATATTGTTGGTATCCTCTGTTGTGCTGTAACCAGTGTGTCCCATATACCCAATCACATCTCCTGCAAGTACCACGGAGCCTTCTTTTAATTCCGGTTGATATGGAAAGCCCTGTCTTAGATGCGCATAATAATAGTACCGCTTCTTATCAAAGCTTCGGACACCGATTCTCCATCCCCCGTACTGGTTCCACCCCAGTGCCTCGATATAGCCAGACTCCACCGCAACTATAGGAGTTCCCACTTGCCCAAGCATATCGTGTCCTAGATGGTTACGTTTGTATCCATAACTTCTCGACGCCCCAAAGTCATCATAGTCACTATAGGGAAAGCCTTTGGCAATCGGGCTAAACGCCTTTAGGCCGTAGCGCTTCTCCCACTGCTTACGGCCTTCTTCCCCTTCTACAGGCACTTCTATCTCATATTCTCCCACCATACCGCCTAAAACGGCCGTGTACGCCTCCTGGTAATAGGAAAAATATTCCAAATCCTTTGTAAGCTTTGCAAGGGTCTCTCCTTGCCCAATCTGCTCCTCTAACTCTTGCATACAATTTAACACGGTTCTGTCATTTTCAAAGTTCCCTCCCGTATGGGCAGCACTCCAGGCCAAAAGGTCAATCCAGCTTAGATGCAACTCTGTTCCATAAGTATCTTTGTCATACTCATATGCCTCTGTCATTGCGAATTTAGATACCCCAAAGTCCACCCATTTAATATATTCTTTGGGTTCTTCTATCTCTTTTTTCTCTTCCTCCTTTGGCTTACTTTCCTCTGTCTGCTGCGTAGACTCTTTTTTCTCTGCGGTACTTTCTGCCATGGCAGCTTCGATATGGTTCTTCTGCGTAGACCAATAGGAGATGCTGGCAAATACCAAAAGGATGCAAATATTGACTAATAAAATACGACGCACGATTCTTTTCTGCCCCTAAGCTATTATTATTTAATCTATGAATTAAGCATTTATTTCATGCTGGTCGATTTTTCTCTTGCTTTGTCAGTCGATTTTATTTGACACGCTTCTCAATCTATGATAGGCTTAGTCCATGCGATAATATGCATGCATATATAGAAGGAGGTACCCCAATGAACAAAGGTACAGTAAAATGGTTCAACAACCAGAAAGGATACGGCTTCATCTCTGATGAAGAGGGCAATGATGTATTTGTCCATTACTCCGGCCTGAACATGGAAGGTTTTAAATCCCTTGAGGAAGGTCAGGCAGTTGAGTTTGAAGTCGTAAATGGTGCAAAAGGACCACAGGCTACAAATGTAACAAAACTCTAATTTGAACATTTCCATAGATTCTTATATTAAAATAGATATAAGTACCAAAACTTCTTATATATTTTTTGAATTGAGAATTTTGCCAAATGTGCAACAAGGGAAGTAGAAGGGCTGTCGCAGATGTGACAGCCCTTTTATTACTCTACTCCCAAATATCTTCCAATCCCTTCTGCCATTCCTTCTGCCATCAGATATTGATAATCCTCTGATGCCATATTCTGGTCTTCTGCCGGATTGGTCATATATCCCATCTCGATAATCGTGGTCGGAACCGTCGCCCAGTTGATGCCGCTCATGGTATCAGTCTCCCACACCCTTTGTTTCTTCGCTCCTGTTTGCTCCACAAAGGCATCCAATACACAGTCTGAAAGAGCACGGCTTTCCTCGTATAATTCGCCATTATAGGGATTCTGCGCGGTCTGACAGATGGTCATTGCACCATTTACACTTGTATCCTCCGAACCATTGGCATGAATCCTGATAAATGCATCTGCATTTGCTTCATTTGCCACTGCTGCACGTTCTGCGTTACTGATATTAACATCATGAGAAGTGCGAACCATCATGACTTCATAGCCGCGCTCTGTCAAGATGGCCTCTAATTTCTGTGCTACCTGCAAAGTCAGCTCATATTCTTTTAAGCCAGACGTTGCCCCATGTGTTCCTCCTGCCACCTTTGCCTTAGACTCCGCTGCTCCCGGCCCAATCGGCTCTTTTTCTGAATTTCCCTTTTGCTGATGCCCGGCATCAATCACGACCAGATAGCCTGTCCCATCCTGCGTACTTCCTTCGGCTGCTCTCTCAGGCTTTACCTTTAGATATTCACTCACGATATAATAGGTACCACCATCAATAACCACTGTGCTCCATTCGCCATCATCTAGAAGGCGCTCTACCTCCTGACGCATACCTAGCACCTGATAGATTTCTGCATCTGTATTTGGCGCTGTACGCACATTGACGCGGGAAGTCGTATAGACCATCTCTGACACAGCCTCTTCCGATATCGCCTCTGGCACAACCTCCACCCCACTATCCTCTTCTACAGACTCCTTCTCCTGTTCGCTCTCTGTCTGAGTCTTCTCACTGTTTGAGTCTTCTGTCTGCTCATCTGGCTTTATATCTTCTTCCTTATCAGTCCTTTCCTCCTCCATCCCCCCTTCTAATTCGATATCTTCCACAAGTTCTTCTTCCTTCTTATCACCACATGCCACCACAAAAGCCATTACCATTATCAGACAAACTATCATCCATCTTTTCATACTCTCCTCCATCCATTCCATAAGAAAAAGCGTTCAAATCTGCATCTTACTGCTGTTTTGAACGCTGTTGTTGTTAGTCGAGGTACGGCATCCGATTGCGCGCTGACGAATCGCCGCCCCCATTTCAGGCCCCCAAAGCCTTCCACCTTTCCTAATTAAAAATAAAAAACTTCGGTAGGACTTCTATGCATCTAACTATAGCAGAAAAATGTGTCCAAAATATGGGAAATCCGTAAACAAACCATAAAATCCATACAAAAATCTTTATACTTCCTTCATCATCCCAAAGAACTACTTCACTAACTCTCTAAGCTCTCTTAAAAGCTCTAAGTCTGACTGTTGTACCTTAATATTAGACATCATCATATCTTCTCCTGGTCTTGTCACGCGAATCTCTATGATTGTCCCTTCTTCTATGCCTTTTCCCCAGACCATATTTAAAAAAGAAACAAATTTGGGATGATTTTCCGTAAAACGATTCTTCGCCCCCATAATCTTCATAATTGATGCTGGATTCATAAAAACCTCCTACTTATTTTTATTTCTTCCTATTATATACTGTTATCTTCTCTTTTCGCAAGTCTTAGCTTCGTATCCTTTAAAGATGCAATAAAGGACGCTCGACAGGGAGGGGTAGATGTTCCTTCCAGACCCCGCTCTCGCTTAATGAACGCCTATAGCGGTACTAAGCTCGCGACTGCGCGTATCCGCTTGCGCTCGCTAAGTGCCGATGGCGTCCAATGGGTCTTGCAGGAACATCTACCCCTCCCTGTCGAGCTGTGTATTGGCTTCGATACATACGCTTCGGGCGGAACACTACACCTGTATACTCTACACAACGTTATGCTATAGTGTTATATAATTTATAGCTGGTCATAGTCAGCCAGGGCGGGAGGGCAGTAGGTTCCTGAAAGACCCATTGGACGCCATCGGCACTTAATGAGCGCAAGCGGCTACGCGCAGTCGCGAATTTAGTACCGCTATAGGCGTTCATTAAGCGAGAGCGGGGTCTTTTGGGAACCTACTGCCCTCCCGTCCTAGCGTCCTCTATACCACAAAATATAAATTTTTATTTATATTCCTACCATAAGCAATTCCTTCAACATCTGATTGACTGCCGCTGGATTTGCTTTTCCTTTCATTGCTTTCATGGTCTGCCCCACCAAAAATCCCATCGCTTTTTCTTTCCCACCACGATAGTCAGCCACAGACTGCGGATTTTCCTCAATAACTTTCTCAACAACCGTCCGAAGCACGCTTTCATCATGAACCGTCTTTAACCCATGCTCTTCCACATACTGCAAAGGGTCAATATCCTCTAAAAAGATTTTTTCAAATACCTCCTTTGCAACAGAACTGTTAATTGCTCCTTTGTCCGTCAGCTCAATCAGTTCTGCCAGATGCTTTGGTGAGAACGTCAGTTCTTCCGCTTCCATCTCATGTTCTTTCATCAGTCGCATCGTCTCCACCATCAACCAGTTAGATACCTTCTTTGGCTTCTTGCAGATAGCCGTCGTCGCTTCAAAAAGGTCTGCCATCTTCTTCGCTGATGTAATAATCTGTGCATCATAGTCAGGAATATCAAATTCCTTTTTATAGCGAATTAATTTTTGTGTACGAAGCTCTGGCTGTCTGGCCCGAATCTGTGCAAGCCACTCGTCGCTTATCCATACAGGCACCAAATCCGGCTCTGGAAAATAGCGATAATCCTGCGCATCCTCCTTAGAGCGCATCGCATAAGAAGATTCCTTATTGTCATCCCAACGGCGTGTCTCCTGTACAACCGCCTTTCCCATCTCCAAAAGCTCAATCTGACGCTCCCGCTCTCCCTCTATCGCCCTTGTAATCGCCTTAAAGGAGTTTAGGTTCTTCATCTCTGTTCGTGTTCCAAGCCTGGTGCTTCCCGTTTCCCTCACGGATAAATTGACATCTGCACGCATCGAACCTTCCTGAAGCTTACAATCCGAGGCACCTAGATATTGGATAATTAACCTCAGTTTATCCAGATAGGCTATCACTTCTTTTGCATCTCTCATATCTGGTTCTGATACAATCTCTATCAGTGGCACTCCGCTTCTGTTAAAATCCACCAGTGAGCAGTCCTCCCACTCATCATGCATCAGCTTTCCCGCGTCTTCTTCCATATGAATCTCATGAATTCCAATCTTTTTTGTGCCAGATGGTGTATCAATCTCCACATATCCATCCCTGCAAATTGGCTCATACAGCTGAGAAATCTGATAGTTTTGCGGATTGTCCGGGTAAAAATAATTTTTCCTGTCAAACTTACAGCATTGGTTAATCGTGCAGTTTGTTGCAAGTCCTACTGCTATGGCATACTCAACTACTTGTCTGTTTAAGACGGGCAGCGCCCCTGGCATCCCAGTACATACCGGACAAGTATGCGTATTGGGTGCCCCGCCAAATTCTGTACTGCAGGCGCAAAATATCTTTGTCTTGGTTGCCAGTTCCACATGAACCTCTAACCCAATTACTGTCTCGTACTGTCTGCTCATCTTACAACACTCCTTTCAAGGCTTTACACCGTTCATAAGTTCTTGTCCGCTCAAAAGTATAGGCTGCACGAATCAGTTTTTTCTCCTGAAAACAATCTCCTAAAAGCTGCATCCCAATCGGAAGCCCTTTGCTGTCTATGCCACATGGCAAAGAGATGCCTGGAAGTCCGGCCAGATTGGCAGCTATGGTATAGATATCACTAAGATACATCTGAATTGGGTCACAAAGTGACTCCTTTAGCTTTGGCGCCGTCGTGGGTGCTACGGGAGCCAATATCACATCATAGCGCTCAAATGCCCGGTCAAATGCCTGCTTTATCAGAGCTTTTGTCTTTAGGGCCTTCAGATAATAAGCATCGTAATACCCGGAGCTTAGCACAAAAGAACCTAACATAATCCGCCGTTTTACTTCTGCGCCAAAGCCCTCGCTTCTGGATTTTTTATACATCTGGTGCAGCCCTTCGTACTCTTTGGTACGATATCCATATTTTACCCCATCAAACCGCGCCAGGTTCGAGCTTGCTTCTGCTGATGCGATAATATAGTAAGCAGGTATGGCATACTCCACAAGACTTAAATCAAATTCTTCTAATACTGCGCCTTGCCCTTCAAGTACCTTTGCCGCCTGCAAAATACTTTCTCTGACTTCTGCATCCAGTCCCACGCCAAAATAATCCTTTGGAATTCCAATCCGAAGCCCCTTGACATCCTCCACAAGCGCTGTTGTAAAATCATAGTCCTTACGTTTTACAGAAGTGCTGTCTTTGGGGTCATATGATGCAATCGCTTCAAGCACTGCTGCACAGTCTCCAACGTCCTTGGCCACTGGCCCAATCTGGTCTAGCGAAGAAGCATATGCAATCAGCCCATACCGGGATACCGTCCCATACGTAGGCTTTATCCCGGTTACTCCGCAATAAGCGCTTGGCTGTCGAATCGAGCCTCCGGTATCTGAGCCAAGCGCATACGAACATTCTTCTGCCGCCACTGCTGCACAGCTTCCACCCGAAGAACCACCTGGTACATGCTCTAGATTCCAGGGATTCTTTGTCACTCCAAAAAAGGAAGTCTCCGTTGTACTGCCCATTGCAAACTCATCCATATTTGCCTTGCCAAGAATCACGGCGCCAGCTTGCTCTAGGTTCTTTACTGCCTCTGCGGTATAAGTCGGTTTAAAATGATATAAAATCTTAGAAGCACAAGTTGTTTGCATCCCTTTTGTACATAAATTATCTTTTAATACTACGGGAACTCCTGCTAGAGGCCCCTTAAAGAATCCTTTCTCAATCCCCTCTTGTACTTTTTCTGCCCTCTCAAGCGCCCCTTCCTTATCTACAGTTATCATACAATGAAGCTTCGAATCCATCCTCTCTATCTGCAAAAAAGCTTCCCTGGCCGCCTCTACAGCTGTAACCTCTTTTGCCTGTATCTTCTTCCCTAGCTCTACAGCTGTTAAACTCATTAAACTCATAACTCACTTCTCCTATTTATAGTTTTGCATCCGCCAAAAGAATCCCCCTTTTTCTAGATTGATTTTCAGCTGTCTATGCATCTGAAAACCAATCTGGGGATTCTTTTGTCAGATGCTGTTTTTTATAGTTCTGCTTTTATTATAGTTTTGGTTTGTTATTCTATTGTTTTTGGGACTTTATAGGCTCCGTCTTTTGTTTTTGGAGCGTTGGCAAGCATTGCGTCTCGCTCGTCGCTATTTTTAACAATGTCCTCGCGAAATACATTGTGGATGGGAAAGATATGGGACATAGGCTCTACACCATCTGTATCTAATTCATTTAATTTATCAATATAGTCTAACATCCGCCCCATATCACACTTTGCCTGTTCTCTCTCTGTCTTAGATAACTCTAACTTTGCCAAAATCCCCACATACTCCATCATCTCATCTGTTATCACATTTGCCATTTTTAATCTCCTTCCCAGGATTATAAACTACTATTTATATTCCATCTTACAAATATCCTTATGGCTCCAGTCTTGATAAATCTCTGGGATACAATGTTGTTTCCCTTACATTGTCTTCGCCCACCAGTTTCATCGTAAGTCTCTCCAGTCCAATTCCAAGCCCGCCATGTGGTGGCATCCCATAGCGGAAGGTATCCAGATATTGTGTCAGTCCCTCTTCACTTATCCCCCGCGCCGTAAGCTTCTCCAAAAGCTTCTTATACTCATGGATTCTCTGTCCTCCAGTTGTAATCTCCAGCCCATGATAAAGCAGGTCAAAGCTTAGGGTATATCTTATATCCTCCGGGTCATCCATCGCATAAAATGGTCTTTTCTTAGAAGGATAATGTGTTACAAATACAAAATCCGCACCGTACTCTTCCAAAAAATACTGCCCAATTAACAGCTCCTCTTCTGGCTCTAGATCAAATGGATTGCGAATCTTACGCTGATATTTTTCTGCCACTAACTCTTTCGCCCTGTCAAAGCGAACGGCTGGAATCTGTTCTGTCTTGGGTAGTGTAACTCCTAAAATCTGCAATTCCTTCTTATACTCCTCTAAGAGAAGTTTCATCGTATATTGTAAAAATCCTGTCTCTATCCCCATCAAATCTTCAAAACCATCAATATATCCCATCTCCAAATCCAGCGAAGTATACTCGTTAAGATGCCTTTTTGTATTGTGCTTCTCCGCCCGAAATACAGGTGCCGTCTCAAATACTCTGTCAAATACTCCAACCATCATCTGTTTGTAAAGCTGTGGAGACTGCTGTAAGACCGCAGGACGATGAAAATAATCTAACTTAAATAAGTTCGAGCCTCCTTCTGCACTTTTAGCCCCAATCTTTGGTGTATGAATCTCTGTAAATCCCTGCTGATACAGAAAATCCCGAAATCCCCGTACAATCCCTTCTTGTAATTTAAACTTTGCTCTCTCCCTTATATTCCGAAGCGATATCGAACGCATGTTCAGTTTGGCTTCCAGCGAAGTATTTAACTTCCACTTTCCAATCGGCAGTGGTAAAGGCTCTGATGGTACAGACAATAGCCGTATATGCTTTAATCGAAGCTCCACACCGCCTAATGCACGCTCCTCTTTTGCCAAGACGCCTTCCACCTCAACGGTTGCTGCCTCCTTTATCTCTCTAATATCAAAAGAGGTCTCCCCCTTCTCGTACACGCACTGCAAAAGCCCCTCACTTTTACGAAGCATCACAAAAGCCACGTCTCCCATATGCCGGATGGTATGCACTGCACCTTCTACCTTTACACATGCTCCAATCCTATCCCCTGCTAACAGCTCTGAAAGTCCAAGCGTCTTTTTTTCCTTTACACCTGTTATAAACTCCATTCTTTCTTCCTCCTTCTCTAAATCTCTGCCAAAAATTTCTTCCAGAGCATCTTTTAAATACAAAAATCCCGCCCCGGAATATCTACATTCCGGGACGGGACACATCATTTATTTATCTCCCGCGGTACCACCCGCATTGAACACCCTGCCAGACTTTGGCACAGTATTCCACTCTTATGCATATAACGTATACCCCGGGCCAGCTTACTCTTCTTTCAACTGGCCAGCTCCCAGGTGTTCCCTTCCTCTGCTCCTCCTAATAGCGCTCTCAGTCGGTGACGCCATATTCCTGTCGGTCTCTGCAAAGTAGAGTCCTGTTCTCTGCTTTTCTCATATATATCGGTCAAATACTCTGCACTTTTATCACAAAGCATCTAACTTGCCAATTATCCTAGCACACTTTTCTTACAATTACAACTTTAAAATCCATGTATTTTTCACCCTCTTACTAAAATTTTTTCAGTATTCCTCATACACTGCAAATGCCAAATCCACATTTATCACTTCTTCGGGCGCATACAAAGCCCCTTCTGTATACATATCCCATACGCCTGAGCGATAATACAAAAAGTCTGTCTTTACTGCACATTCCTTATTTCTGAGTTGAACCTTTATCTGGTATTCTTCCTCCCCTTTGGGTATTACCTTCTCAAATGCCACAGGATAAGCTGCCATACAAGGCGCCTGTGCGCCAATGATTTCACCTCTGGCTACCTCGCTTCCATCCTTATCCACTATCATAAGATCATACACCGAATCATTCCCTGCTCCGTCCCAGTTTGCCACCCATATATCCACATGGTTAAAAGGCTTTCTGGCACGAAACGTCTGTGAAAATTCTGTCTGAAGTAAAAGGTCCTGGCTACTCTCCTGGTCTTGAAGCACTACATACTCTCTGACAGGCTCTCCTGATTGCTCCACGATAACCCCTGTTCCAATCGCAGTCAGAAGAACGCCTCCCCCTGCCACAGCCGGCAGAAACCTTGTTATCCTGATACGTTTAGACGCCTGATACAGCCCCTTATCTACGACTGCTATTCCATCTGCCGCCACCAGCACAAACATCAGCATAAATGGAATACTATATGCATTGTCCACTTCCCACAGAAGATAGAACAAATAGGCCCCGCAGATATTGAACAGAAAGATATCCAAAAAATTTCGTTCTCTTTTCCATACCCGCCACACAAGCGATACCATAAAAAGCCCCATCAACATTCCATGATAGCTGTGCAGATACAGGGACAGGTAATCACTTCTTCCACCATTTATATATTTCTGTACCGCAGAAGGCTTACGCATTGTCCGAAACAGTGCATAATAGTCATCTGTCCCATCCGAAAATGCAACTCTTAGTTTATTTCTCCAAAGTGTTAAAAGCCCTTTCGGCCCCATCTCTTCCACCCGTTCTTTTAAGCGCATAATCGCCGCTTCTGTCCGCTCTTCTTTCGTGGAAAATGACCCTGTATAGGCATCGTCTGCACTGTTATATTGCCCTTCGCCCTGCGCACTCATCATCACCCAATGAATTGCCGGGTATCCTGTTTTCGCCGGGTCAAATCCAGCATAGCATTTCTCCAGCTGTTCATAAGCTCCCAACACCAAAAAGCCCCCAAAAAGCACAGAAAAAACACCGATTGCCCCTCTTGATACCCGTATCTTCTGAAACGTCAGTACCACATAGACAAAAAGCGCTGCTGCCGTCAATATTACCGTTGCACGAATCTTATAACCCGACGCCAGCAGAGCTCCCATTGCAACATACTGTATATATTTTTTCCACAGAATTTCTTCTCTTCTTGCCCGGTCAAAAAGCCAGACTGCCCCCATTGAGCATGCCAGAGAAATCGTAGAAGTATAATACATCTGCCCTAACAAATACCAGAGCGGATTGACAAGCAAAAATAGTAGTACATAGTTTCCAATCTTTTTCCCTCTATATTGGCGCACCAACGAAAAGGTGCAAAAAAGCCCCAGATTCATAAACAGCAGGTTGACAAACTTCATCACTTCCATCCAGTATTCCTTTGGAATATGAAAAAAAGCTGCGATTTTAAGCCAGCCATATGTAAAAAGGCAGAGTGGAAGATTGTTGGGATATTTCATAAAATACTCTTTAAAATGTGTATCTGCAATCGTATCCTTTTGAAGCAGGGCCACTGCCGTATCAAATATCTTAAGATGGTCATGCCGAAGAGAGGTCCTGACTGTCAGCACCATCAATACCTGTAAGAAAATCATCACGCCAAACAGCCCTATGATTGCCTTACTTCCCTTTTTTTCAAATATTTCAGAGCATTTTCTAAAAACCCCAGTATACAATCCCAAAAGCAATACAGAAGTTAAGAACAGGAACAAAAGTTTCCCTTTTGCAGGCAACAGTTGCTCGAGTACATCTGCATATTTCAGTGTATCCAATGCACCATACAAAATATAGGCACTTATTGGAATCACAAGCAGAAACAGCATAAGATAGACTGCTTTTTTACATCCCTCTAAGAGCTTCATATCCTTTATTCCAGTCCTTCTGGCAGCGTTATCTGTCCATCAAATACCGTAGTCGCACTTCCTGTCATATAGATACCATTATCTGCATCCTTCCACTCAATCTCCAGCTCTCCTCCTAAGAGCTCCACTGTCACCTTTTTGTTGCAATATCCATTTAAGATAGCAGCGACCACCGACGCACAGGCTCCGGTTCCACATGCAAATGTCTCATTTGCCCCGCGCTCCCAGACGCGCATCTTGATTCTGTCCCGATTGATTACTTCTACAAATTCCGTATTGATTCTGTTGGGAAAACGTTTGTGATGTTCAAAAGAAGGCCCGACTTTCTCAATTGGAAATGTACTAACTGGCTCCTCTAGAAAGACGATGGCATGCGGATTTCCAACGGAGACACAAGTCATCTCCCATTCCTTGTCATCGACGACAATCGGCTCTTTTACAACAGGTTCTTTTGAGGCAAGGACAGGAATCTTCTCCGGCGCTAGAATGGGTGCGCCCATATTGACTCTTACTTTTGCCACTTTATCCTCTTCTATCGTAAGCACAAGTTCCTTAATACCAGCCAAAGTCTCAATCGTAAGCTCTTTCTTATCTGTCAGGCCATAGTCATATACATACTTTGCAACGCAGCGAATTCCATTGCCGCACATCTCTCCTTTTGAGCCATCTGCATTGTACATATCCATATAAAAATCTGCCACTTCGGAGCGTTTAATCAAGATAAGCCCATCGGAACCAATGCCAAAATGCCGGTCACTTACGAATCTCGCAATCTCCTCTGGTTTTTTTAGTTCTCTCTTTGTACAGTCCACATAGACATAATCATTTCCAATTCCATGCATTTTTGTAAAATTCATAAGTTGCCTCCTTTATATTTTGTTCATATAAATTACCATCTGCGCTGTCTCCACAATAGAAGTCCCACTGTCCATACTGCATTTTTGGATATAGCGGTGCGCTTCTTCTTCGGTCATATGATTTCTAAGCATAAGAATCTCTTTGGCTTCTCTTATGGTTCTTCTCTCTTCTTCTGTCTTTGGCCTTGGTTTTTCTCTTCGCTTTTTCTTTTTGCGTGCCTGGCTCATACACATCATCTCCAAAGTGTTGATAAGCTCATGCACCTTTAAAGGCATAGAGACACAGACCAGATTCTCTTTGTTACATTCTTCACATACCCGCGCAGAAGCAAGCAGCAGCATATCCACATCTGGCGGAAGGGCATCGTAGAGTTCCTGGTAGTACATATCCTGATATTTATACCCGCTCACTACAATTCCACTGTTTATCACATCGAGCTCATTTAAGACCTGAGAGCCAAGCGTGCATACTGCAGCCACATCATAGCCATGTCTTACCAACAGATTTCGGATGCTTTTTGCGTCTTCCATCTTTGGAAAGACAATCAAAATACTAATCACGGTTCCCACTCCCCAAGGCTTAAATCTTCAAAAGATAGTTCTGAAGTTCCCATTGGGAGACTTGTGCGTTGTACTCCTCCCATTCTTTTCTTTTACCCATAGCGTATTTTTGGCAGACTTCCTCAGAAAGTACCTCCTTCATCAGTGTATCTTCTTCAAAAGCTTCCACAGCTTCTTTAAGATTCCTTGGAAGATTTTCAATCTGCAGTTCTTTTAATTCTTCTTTGGTCAGTTGGCTTACGTCTCTGTCTATACTTTTGGGCGGAGTGATTTTCTTTCGGATTCCTTCTAGTCCGGCTGCAAGGCAGACTGCAAGTGCTAGATAGGGATTACATGCGGGGTCTGGCGAGCGAAGCTCAATCCTGGTATCTTCTCCTCTGGTCGCCGGAATCCGTACAAGCGGTGTGCGGTTCTTTGCAGACCATACAATATAGGCTGGTGCTTCATAACCTGGCACTAAGCGCTTGTAGGAATTTACTAGGGGATTTAACACAAGGGTCATCCCTTTGATATGCTTCATAATCCCTCCTAGAAAATAGTAAGCTTCCTGGCTAAGTCCGTTGGGGTCATGTGCATCCTGAAAGATATTGACGCCATCTTTTGAGAGAGACATATTGATGTGCATACCAGAGCCATCTATCCCTGATTTGGGCTTTGGCATAAAGGTGGCATGCAGTCCATGTCTTTTGGCAATCGTCTTGATGGCTAACTTAAAGGTCATAATATTATCTGCGGTCACTAACGCATCGTTATAGCGAAAGTCAATCTCATGTTGCGCAGGTGCACTCTCATGATGAGAGGCCTCTACTTCAAATCCCATCTCTTCTAGGGTAAGCACCATATCCCGACGGGCATTTTCTCCAAAATCGATTGGACCCATATCAAAGTATCCCGCCTGTTCATGTGTGATATTCGTAGGCAGACCGTTGTCATCCATATGATAGAGAAAGAACTCACATTCGGGACCTACCTGGAAGATATAACCCATTTCTTCTGCTTCTTGAATCACTTTTTTAAGAAGATAGCGAGGGTCTCCTTCATAACATGTACCATCAGGGCGATAGACATCGCAGATAAGCCGCGCGACTTTGCCATGCTGCGGCCTCCAGGGAAACATGGCAAAGGTACTGTAGTCTGGATACAGATACATATCGCTTTCTTCCACCCGCACAAAACCTTCAATCGATGAGCCGTCAAACATCACTTTATTTTCAAGTGCTCTTTTGAGATGACTAGAGGTGATGGCAAGATTTTTCATGCTTCCAAACAAATCGGTAAACTGTAGACGGATAAATTCAATATCCTCTTCTTCTACCAGCTCTAAAATATCTCTTTTGGTATATTTACTCATTCTTTTTGCTCCTTCTATCTATTTTGAAGTAAGAAAGGGCGTACTTCCACTCTTGGAAACGCCCTTGTTTCTGTCTCAAATATAGCAGTTGAAATTCTCTTTGTCAAGAAAGAGTCTGCCGCATAGTCTATAGAAGAAAGGAGATGAAACTATGAACAGTTGGATTTGGATTTTACTACTCTTATGCTGTGGCGGTGGAAATCATGGCTGCGGTACAAACAGATGCGGATGCAACCAAGGATGTGGCAATCACTGGGGATGTGGCAATGGTTGTTGCGACAATGATTGCGGATGCAGAAATACTTGTTGTGATAATGATTGTGGATGCAGAAATACTTGTTGCGACAATAACTGTTGTGACAATGGATGTGGTAATCATGACTGCGGTAATCATGATTGTGGCTGTCCGGCAGAGCAACCTTCAAGACCGATGCCTCCGCCACCACCACCTAGACCACCTAGACCACCATTTGAAGACTGTGGCTGCGACAGATAAATAGGAGGACGAACCAAGCATAAGGCGCAATAACGCGCCTTATGCTTGGTCCTGGGGAGTGGTAAGGGGAAGTTGTTTTTGGATGGTGAAATACAGGATTAGGGGAGCGGACAGGATAAGGGGATAAGCGTAACGTAACAAGGCAGTTGGGCCTAAAAGGCTGGTGGCTATATAGGTCCAGAGAGGAAGCATAAATAGCAGTCTGGCGTAAAAGCGGCGGTAGAGGGTGTACAGGGCAGCTAGGAATAACAGCCAGAAGTAAAAGCCCATAGAGAGTAATTCTCGCAGAATTGGGATGCTACGGAATGTGGCATCGGTTCCTATAGCAGTATAGTAATGATAAAAGACTGGTATGATGGGAGTCATCTGTACATGTGGGTAGTTTGGGTTATCCTGTTCGATGTCAAAGCAGACAAAGGGCAGGTATTCGCTTGCTGTGTTGGGGTACCAGAAGGCGGCAGTGGTATTTAGAAAGGCGTCAATATAGATTTTTTTATTTCTTATTCCAACGGTCAGCCATGTTTTTAAAAACTTAACTTTTTGCTGTGAGAAGGCTTCGGTGTGAAATTGGTTTTTGATGGGGTCGGAAAGGTCCGGGGTGTAGAGGGACAAGGTCTCTTCCTCTAAGACAGGCCGGATAATCTCCATCTCTTCGGGACGAATATCTCCGCCGGCGACATAAGTGCGGCCTAGAGTCTGCATAATTATGCTGTAGGCTTCTCTGGGATTGCCCGCTTCGGCATTTAGCAGGGTGAGAAGAGGAGCGTTGTATAGTTGATAGACAATCAAAAGTCCTGCAAAAAGTAACAGCAGTTTTTTATAATATTTTCTAAGATACCATAGAAGAAATGGCATACATAGAAGCAGCGTGTGAAACCCATTGTTGCGAAACAGAAATAACAGGCTAAAACACAGACCGGTTTTTAGGATTCCCCGATAGCCTGTAAAATAAGTATCGGGCTTTGTGCATATTTGATAAATATTTATCAAACACAGAACAAAAATACCAGAGAACAGTGTGTCTTTCGTAGTGTAAATGGCCATCATTCCATGAAGCGGGAAAAGACACAAAAAGACTATGGTCATTATCTGAAGCCAAAACGGTGCTTTTTCTTTTTTAAGGAAACGACTAAGAATCGCAAAGATTCCTGATAAGGCAAGCATCTGAAGAAGCGTATAGACAGCAGCAGCTGTGTTGTCAGAAAGGCCGATGGCCCTGCTTAGAGAAAAGATGCCACATAGAAGACCAGTGTGCAGAAGCGGATGGTGAGCCGTTAGCCAGCCGCTGAAGGTCCAGCCAATCTGATTGGGGGCATCAGCTGCGAAAAGGCCCGGATAGCCTCCTAGAAAGGCAGGGAGAAAGCTGATAAAGTAGAGCAGCCACAGCAAGAATGTACGTTCTGTAAAGGCATCTAACTTTTCTGATAACAGGCACTTTTTTTCAGGCTGATGTAAAAGCTTGTCGAACAGAAGAAAGCATAGAAAAACTGCCAGAATACTGACTGGCAGCCGAAGAAATATCCTGTGAAAGATGGTATGATGCCATGGATTCTCTGAGATGGCAAAGATACTGCCATAGTGCTTTAGCATATAGCCCATGCGGTCAAAGGCGGCAAAGCAAAATCCGCCTGCGACTGCAAACAAAACAATACGAAGCTGACAGACTGTTTTTATTTTACTCCACATCTTTTAAAAGCTCCTTATAGTGCATATTTACCTGAATAAGATTCATCTCAAATTCCTGTCGGTTTCTCTGGGCCACACTTGCCAGTACCAGACCAGCAAATACCGATTGCAGAGAAGCCATCAGTGCAAAGCCACATACAATCAGCGTAGGGAATTTGGGCACAAGTCCGGTTGTAATGTACTCTAGGAGTACCGGTATAAAGAACCCGGCACTAATCACCGCCAGACATAACGCCACCATTCCAAAAAAATTCATAGGCTTATAATTTCTGTACATCTTAGAGATGCTCAACAACACTTTTACCCCGTCAGAGTAAGTGTTTAGCTTGGATTCACTTCCTTCTGGGCGGTCGCGGTACTCAATCACCACATTATCCACCTGCATATTTTTATCTGCTGCATGGATCGACATCTCGGTTTCAATCTCAAATCCTTTGGACAACACCGGAAATGTCTTGACAAATTGATAGCTAAACGCCCGATACCCGGTCAAAATATCTTTAATCTCTGTATGGAACAGCCGATTAATCGTTCCTCTGACTAGAGAATTTCCAAAGTTATGAAAGGGTCTTTTGTTCTCGGTAAAATACGTTGAGGACAGGCGGTCTCCCACCACCATATCTGCCTGGTGCTCTAACACGCGCTCAACCATCTGCTTTGCAAATTCTGCCGGATACGTATCGTCTCCATCTGTCATAATATAGACCTTGGCATCAATCTCTCTAAACATCCTACGTATGACATTACCTTTTCCTTGTTGATACTCATGCCGCACCACTGCACCTGCTGCCAACGCCTGCTCTATGGTATGGTCTGAAGAATTATTATCATACACATAGACAACTGCTTCTGGCAACACCTCTTTAAAATCCCGTACGACCTTTGCCACGGTCTTTTCTTCATTATAGCATGGAATCAATACTGCTATCCGATCCAATTTCTTGTCACCCTTGTCTCTTTCTATATTTTTCTACAGTATAACATATCCCATTCTCTTTTTCCAACCCCAATATTTGATTATAATCTCTGGTCCAATTCACAGTAATCTCTGTGCATCCCTACAAATTTATAGGCTGGTCTGATAATCTTTCCATTGTTTACCACTTCTTCTAGTCGGTGTGCACTCCAGCCAGAGATTCTTGCAATCGCAAAAATCGGGGTAAACAGCTCCACCGGAATCCCAAGCATCGAATATACAAATCCACTGTAGAAATCCACATTAGCACAGATTGGCTTAAACAGCCGCCGTTTTCTGGCAATCAGTTCTCCTGCTAAACGTTCTACCCGGTCATAGAGTTCAAATTCCTTCTGTAGTCCCTTCTCTTCTGAGAGCCGTCTTGCATATCTTTTTAAAATCACTTCTCTTGGGTCAGATTCTGTATAGACTGCATGTCCCATTCCATAGATAAGTCCCGTTTTATCAAATAGTTTTTTATCAAGGAGCCCTTCTAGATAGGCACTAAGCGCGCGCTCATCCTCATAATCCGGGCAATTCTCTTTCAGGTCATCAAACATCTGCTGCACCTTTAGATTCGCCCCGCCATGCTTTGGCCCCTTTAGAGAGGCAATCGAAGCTGCCGTAGCTGAATACGTATCTGTCCCCGAAGAAGTTACTACATGGTTGGTAAAAGTGGAATTATTTCCTCCTCCATGCTCTGCGTGTAACACAAGTGCCACATCTAAGACCTTCGCCTCAAGTTCTGTAAACTGCCCGTCTGGTCTTAGCATCTGCAAAATATTCTCTGCAATCGACAGCTCCTTATCGGGCAGCCGTATCACCAATGTCTCATCATAGTGAAAATGCCGATAGGCATGATAGGAATATACAGCAATCTGCGGCATCTTGGCAATTAGCTGCAGCGACTGGCGCAGTACATTGGGGACGGACACTTCATCTGGCTCTGCATCATAACAGTACAATGTCAGAATACAGCGCTGCAAGGCGTTCATCAGATTGGGACTCGTCGCTTTCATCACCACATCCCGCACAAAACGGCCGGACAACTCCTGCAAGCTCTTTACAATACGAACAAACGTTCTAAGCTGTTTTGGATTGGGAAGTTCTCCGAACAAAAGCAGATAAGTCACTTCCTCAAACCGATACCTGCGTCCCTCAGAGCCTTTGATTAATTCTTCCACATTATATCCCTGAAAATACAGTTCTCCATTTGCTGGCATCTTTCTGCCTTCCACCAACTTGTAAGAACATACATCTGATATTTCCGTAAGCCCTGTCAGCACTCCTTTTCCATTGGAATCCCGAAGCCCCCGCTTTACGTCATACTCTGTATATAAATCTGGATTAATTGCGCCAGAGACCATACACTCATTTACCAGACGGTCAAACTGCTCATCTAGTTCCTTACTCAGTTCCATCATCGATACATTACTCATCCTGTCTCCTTATTTAAGCTCTGCAACTGCCAAACAGCCGCCATTTACAGTTCCAATACATGTATACACGTATCCAAATAGACTTCTATTATACCGAATAATCCTTAAAAATTCAACCTGGTTTTTTTCTGAGAAATATTTCTGACTATTAAAGAAGCCCTGCAAAAACTGATGCTCCAACCACAGTTAAAAGCCCCGCCACTGCAATTGACAAACTACTCATCGCCCCTTCTATTTCTCCTAGCTCCATCGCCTTCACAGTCCCAATCGCATGGCTTGCACTCCCAATCGCAATCCCCTTTGCCACCGCTTCTTCAATATGAAATAGCTTTAAGACCACCTCTGCCATCATATTTCCCAACACTCCTGTAATAATAATCACCGCAACGGTAATCGTCACCATACCGCCTAATTCCTCCGACACTCCCATTCCAATCGCTGTTGTAATCGACTTTGGCAGCATTGTCACATACTGTTCATGTGTAAATCCAAAAGCCCAGGCACAGACCAAGATACTTACAAGACTTGTGAGCACTCCTGCCAGTATTCCTCCCATAATCGCCCCTGTATATTGCTTTAGCAGCTCATATTTCTCATAGAGTGGTACTGCTAAGCACACCGTTGCCGGCGTCAGCAGATAACTTAGATATTTTGCCCCTTCATAGTACACCGTATAATCCACTTTTAATAAAATCAATATTCCCATCACTGCCAATACCGATAACAAAAGCGGATTAAATATCGCCAACTTCCATTTCTTCTTTATAAATACCCCCATCTCATAAGTCACCACGCTAATCAGCACGCCAAAAAACACCGAATCACTTAAAAGTTCTTTCACGATTTTCTCCCTTCTTTCCTACGAATCAACCATTGTGTTATTACACCACTCACTCCCATCACTAACACGGTAGAGACCACGGTTGCCACCATAATCTGCCAGAACACGCCGCTAAGTGCATCCCAGGACTCCAAAAGCCCAACAGCAGCTGGTATAAACATCAGCGGCATAATCTCAATTAAGAACTGGGATACTTCCCGTATCGCCTCTAGTCTGATAACCCCCGATAAAAGCGCTACAAACAAAAGCACCAATCCATAGATTGACGCAGGAACTGGCAGAGGAATCAGATACTTTAGCACCTCTCCCACAAAAGAAAACAGTAAAATCCATAAAAATTGCCGAATATATTTCATAGGTTCCTTTCCTTGTCCATCTGGACAAAATCTTTTTTCACAGTTATCCATCTTAACACTTTTTTCTCAGTTCAACAACTTTACTTCTATTTTTCCTTATGAATGTTCTTTTAACCCCTTTCATAAAATAGAACAAAGAAAAACTTCTGGAGTTTTTATGAGCAAAACATATGTTCGAAACCTTGGCACCCTTAGTCTCTGTCTTCTTCTTGCCATCGCTGGTTTTGGCGCGTTTCAGAAAAAATCTGTCTCCACCACTGCCCGCATCGCAGAAAAAAAGCTCCCTATTTACTGCGTACAGACAGATTCCCCCAAAGTTGCCATCAGCTTTGATGCCGCCTGGGGCAATGAAGACACGCAAGATATTCTCTCTATCTTAGCACAACACGATGTCAAGACCACCTTTTTTATGACTGGCGGATGGGTGGAGTCTTACCCGGAGGATGTCAAAGCGATTGCCGAAGCAGGTCATGACCTTGGAAATCACAGTGAGAATCACAAACAGATGTCACAGCTTAGTGCTTCTGAATGTAAAGAGGAGATTCAAAAAATTCATAACCGTGTAAAAGAGCTAACTGGCAAAGATATGATACTCTTTCGTCCGCCCTATGGAGACTACAATGATACCCTTATCGACGCTGCTAATGGTCTGGGCTATCATGTGATTCAGTGGGATGTTGACAGCCTAGACTGGAAAGACTATGGTGCTGACTCGATAGTGTCAAAGGTCTTAGATCACAAGCATCTGGGAAATGGTTCGATTATTCTGATGCACAATGGTGCGAAGTACACCAAAGACGCACTTGCACGTGTAATTACAGGCTTACAGGAGAAAGGATTTGAGATTGTTCCTGTCTCTGAGCTTATCTATACCAAAGATTATCAGATGGACCACGAAGGGCGACAATTTGTAAATGAGAGCTGATTTTTTGACCTTTATACTTCCTTTTATAAATCAAATATGATATAATATCAATATAAATTTTGTCATCCATTGGCCGAATGGATGATGGCCCAAAGTCCGCTGGAAGTTTGAGCGGGCTTTTTATGGTGTAAAAATTTTGTAAAGGAGAGAGAACGTGAGAAAAGAAAACACAGACCCCCGCAACCAGGATATAAAGAGGAGTCTAAACAGAAGAATATTACGCAGCACTACCCTTAATATTCTTGCATTAGTTATTGTATGTTGTGTGTTTATGGCACTCGCTATGCAATTGCTTGCAAACAATATTCTGTTGGATAGTTTGCAACCTATGGCAAGACAATCGGCCAAAACGGTGGAAGCCAATATTCATATGTTGGCAGACCGAATGATGACGATTGCCAGTGACACTCGTATTCAAGCTGGAAACACTGCGGATATTGATACTATATTAACAGAAGCCGCAGAGACCTATGAACTGTATGCGATTGCTGTCTATGACTTAAACGGCAAGCTTATACAAGGCAATGGAGCAACTTTAGAAAGTCTTGAGAGCGATTTTTTCACACTCCTTCAAGAAACAGATAATCTTACTACGTATGCTTCTACCATCTATCAGGACCATCTGGGAATTATGATGGGAATGCCTGTAAAGAAAGAAGGAGAAACCACTCTCTATATAGTGGGTGTCTATAAATATGACACGCTTCAAGATGTGCTTAGTAATATCAATATTGGCAAACATGGCATGGCCTATATTGTCAATCGCGAAGGAGTGGTTGTCGGTCATCCTGAGCAATCCTTAGCACTGACAAAGACCACTTTGCTTTCGCTTGGCGACGGACATGAAGAAGAAGTAAACCGTGTAACCACCGGTGAGACTGGTGCCACAGAATACCCTATTGATGGCCAAACTATGCTAGTGGCTTTTTCTCCAATTCGGGGAACACAATGGTCCCTTGTGATTCAGATACCAAAAGCAGACTATAACCACTTTATCAATGCAGCAATGCTGATTGCCATCTTTGCAACCCTTGTTGTACTGATGATTTCTATCCTGCTAATTCTTCGTCTATCCCGCTCTATCTCTTTGCCTGTAAAGAGCGTAACTAAGCGGATGGTTGCACTGTCTGACGGAGACCTACATACCGAAGTAACACCTATCTATTCTGGTGATGAACTGGAGATAATGACAAAGACCTTAGACACCACGCTGGTAAGTGTCAACCGATATATCTCTGATATTCAGAAGGTGCTGACACAAGTGGCACAGGGCAACCTCTGTATTGAGCCACAGGTAGATTACAGAGGAGACTTCTCCTTGATTAGAGGAAGCTTACAGACAATCCTGCAATCCATCAATAAGACTATGATAGGCTTTCGCGATGCGGCAACCAGGCTTTCTGAGATGTCTGAGGAACTTAACGGGCAATCCAGTCAACTTCATCAGGCTTCTTCAGAGCAAAATCAATCGACAGAAGCTCTGGTCTATGAAGTATCTCAGGTAAAAGACCGGCTCGCCAGTGTTGCTACAAGCAGCGAGCAGACCCATATCAAGACAGAAGAGATTACTTCAAGGATTCACGAGGCCAATACCCAGATGTCCGCGCTCTCTCATGCTATGGATGATATCAGCTCCAATGCACAGGAGATAATAAAGATTGCCAAAGCGATTGAAGATATCGCTTTTCAGACCAGTATTCTTGCCATCAACGCTTCTGTGGAGGCAGCACGCGCCGGAAGTGCCGGAAAAGGCTTTGCAGTTGTGGCTGATGAAGTAAAACAGTTAGCTTCTAAAAGCGCAGAAGCTGCCAAAAATGCAACCACTATGGTGGATAATACCAAGGCGATTATACAGACTGGTGTAGAATTAACTGCCGATACCGCCGTCTCTTTGCAGGCGATATCTACAGTCTCTGAACAAATCAATGTTATCTCTGACGCTCTGGCAACTGCTGTACAAGGACAAAAGAGTGCACTTGCCACAATGGAAGAACGAATTGAAGATATCTCTGCGATTGCAAACCACAACTTGCAAAATGCCACCAGAACAGAACAAGCCAGTGGTCTGCTTGCCAAAGAAGCAGAATCGCTTCGCTCTGAAGTAAACCGATTTGTATTAAAGGAGGAAGGCAACTGATGAAACGAAGATTATGTATCATGCTGCTTTTTTTGCTGCTGACAAGTGCACTGACGGCCTGTGGTAACCAGACAGGTCTTCAGGATGGCTATTACACCGCTCAGGCTTTGGAATTCAGCCATGGCTGGAAAGAATATGTTACGATTATGGTCAAAGGTGGAAATATTGTATCTGTCGAATACAACGCCGAAAATGCAAGTGGTTTTATCAAGAGTTGGGATAATGCCTATATGCAGACCATGTTACACTCCAATGGCACCTACCCTAACGAATACACGCGCGATTATGCAAGTCAGCTTCTAGAAGGCCAGGGAAACAGCTCCATTGATGCGATTAGTGGTGCTTCTTCCTCCCATACCTCTTTTGTAAAACTTGCCGAAGCAGTGTTAGAGCAGGCGCGAAAAGGTGACTCTAGTATCGTTGTTGTGGATACTTCCAAATAAATGATAAAATATCCCGAACATCTGACAGATATACTGTCTAATCGTTCGGGATATTTTTATATCATCACTTTTATCCGCGGATTTTCTTTTGCCGCATCTTGTATTACTTTTTTTAGTGCTTTGCTATAATTTTCAAGCCCTTTCTCTGTCTGTTCTTCGTTCGAATATAAAAACTCTATATCCTCTGCCTGCTCTGTCAGACAGTCATAGAGCGCATCCAGATTTCGTCCATACCATGCTGGCAGATTTAGTTCTTCCATCAAAAACTTATGCAGTTCCTCTTTGGAAGTTAAACGTCCCCAGTCCAGAACACATGTTCTCATCAGGATTCCTCCCCATACAAAAGCTCAAACGATTCATAGTGGTCTTCCGTATAGTAGATAAGTCCATCATTGGAAAATACAATCCGTTTGGCTCCGCGTTTCTCAGCCCCTAACGTGTCAATATCGCACTCTGTATATGTCCTGCCCTCTTTCTCTGGCAAAAGTCCTTCATAATTTCCAAAATGACTTCCGCCAATACACATCCCTGGTGCATAAGGCTCTAGAGAACCACCTTCCCATCCAAGCTTCTCTGCCTCTTTCTTTGTAATAAAATTCGATGGCAGATGACCGTATTGTGACAGATACAACGCTACATCTTCTTTGGATGTATAGGTTCCATCCTCTGGCAGCATCTCGTCGGATGCTGTGTTCTCTTCTGGCAATACCTCATCGGATGCTGTGTTTTCTTCTGACAGTATCTCCTCAGATGCCGTGTTATTGTCTGCCTCAGTCTCTATATCGGTCTCTTTAGAAGGCGTACTTTTCGAAGTCTCTGTCTCTGCAAGCCCCTCCGAAAGCCCCTCCACAACCATTGCACAGCCACTTATTGACAAAGCCATGCAGATAGTGATAAACAAAGGTAGCCATTTTCTCAAAAGTTTCATATCTTTTATATCTCCTCTTCTAATTCTAATAAACTCTGTACCGCCATCGGCAGAAAGAACGGCACACAGAACATCACTGGCATAATATAGCGCATCTGATAGTTGAACGTAGGTGCTGCAATACAGACTAAAAGCGCCATAAAAAGCGGACTTAGCGCTAACAGATATTTTTTTTGCCTAGCACCTAATAAGAACGCCCCTAGAAGAATGGTCATCCATGAGACAAATCCCGCATTTTCAAACCAGTTCACCACGGGGACTCTAGAAAGCAGCTTTGCCACCCGCTCCATCACCTGGCGCACTCCGGCAAAGATTCCCGGCTGGCGAATCTCCCATCGCACTTCATGCCCTTCTATCTGCGCATCCATCATATAGTTATGTGCATATCCTTCCTGATAAAACCAACCATAGGCATTGTTCATTGTCGCCTCTATCGCATTGCCTGGATGCTTTAGGAGCTGCCGAAACCACACTCCAAAATATGCCATCAAATCCTGTGAGGTCTCTGCATGAAATGTATATTTTACAGGGTCTGAAGTGATGGGGTCGTAAAGCTCAGCCAGATGCTCATAGTCTAACACCTGCGCAATAACCTTTTCTTCCTCCTCTGACAGCTCATATCCATAGTCCCTTATATAGCGGGCCGTCTGCTGAAAAGGAATCGACAGTGCTTCCTTTGGCCCGTTGTCCTCTACCCCACAGACTGGCAAAAGCACCTTCTGATACAAGATAAAAAGCAACACTGGCAGAAGAAGTGCAGATAAAACCCTTCTGCATTTTTCTGGATTTCTATGGGCAAGCAACCGATAGGTATATATCGCTGTTCCCACTCCGGCTACAAGAATCAGATAGAACCCTTCGTTTCGATTACATGCCACACCCATACTGACTACTATTATCCCACCAATTTTTATAAGTGGCATATCATTCTCTTTTATGGTGCGAATCATCTCATACAACAAGAGGACTATAAAAATCACACATGCCGTATATGGCACATCTTTCTCGACAATCGTTGCCTCCATTGGAAAAAACTGTGTAATACAGATAATGGAAAGTGCCAGATAGCGAAGTATATAGGGCGTCTTCCATCGCTTCATCAGCAAAAATCCATAACCAAAAGCTGACCATAGAAGCAAAAGCTGCACGACAAGATTTAGGAAAAATCCCAGTGTATAAGAATGAATCAGATTTCCAAGCTGCATCAAAAGGCTTAGAGTTACCGTGTGAAGCGGCGGATAGTAATTATTGATAGAATTCCAGTAAAACTGTCGCATCTCTGCCAAGGTCTCTGGCATTGCAGCCCCTGGAAATTTGGCAATTATATAGGGAAGCCAACATATACCAATCACTAGCATAGGCCCTAAAAATGCATGTTGCTCCAACAGCCATGTTGTAATATGCCCCGCTACCTCTTTGCCTGTCTCACTCCATCTCTCTACTGCCCAGAGCATTAATCGGTAAATCCTGACAAACAGAAAATAGTATCCAGCCATCAAAAGCAGTGCAATCCCCTGGTGAAATGTGTCCATAAAAATCAAATCCCAGGAATTCGTATAACGAAAACTATATCCAAACACCAGAAAAAAGGCGGTAAGTCCTGCCAAAATCCTGTAAGTCCACCGGGAAATTCGCTCCAGAGAAATCTCCTCCATCTTCCAGAAAAACACCAGGGTAAAAAAAGCGAGAATCCCATCCTGGTAAGTAAATACCGGCAACAAATATTCCAGCTTCTTTATATTCACTGCAAGCAGATGAAAAAATCCTCCATTTTCTGCTTCCGCACTAATTGTACTTAAATCCACTCCCAGAGAAACCATCAATGCAAAGCAGGCAAGTCCTGCACTTCCCCAAAGCTTTATCTGCTTTTTTCTCATACTTCCACCTACTTTCCAAAACTTACTTTAGTATTTTACTTATCATTTGTCAATCCTTTATAAACCGTATCTGAATAATTGTGTATATAAAATGACCATTTTTCATTTTTTTCTTGCAATTTACAAAAAATTTACATATACTATTTACAATAGACAAAAAATCAATATCTACGAAAGATACAAAAGAACCATGAACCGTAAAATAATTTTGCTGCTTTCCTCTTGTATATTATTACTATTTTGCTCTTATTTTCATCATCTTTCTTCGGTGCACCCCCATATTCTCCCAGAATCAGAACATACGTTCTATGACCCTTTTTATTCCGATATCCTAAAAAGTCGTGATTTTTCCACCCTTATTGTCTCTATCTTAGCAGATGAAGATGACCTTTATTCAGAAGAGACTGGTATTATCTCCACACACTATCTGCTGCGCGGCAGAGAAAGTGAGCGTGAAATCCGACTCTGTGTCTATGATAAAGATGGTACTCCTCTTGTCTCTCAAGGTGCTGGCATTCGTTTAAGCGGCGCCACCTCCAGAAATGCCCTTAGAAAATCTTTTCGTATTATTGCCAGAGAAGAATATGACAGCGTAGCTCCCAGATTTACCTATGATTTCTGGGACACCCGCAGAACTTTAGATGGAAGCAACCATCCTATCCGGGAATACCGCTCCTTTGTGCTGCACTCTATGCGTTATGCAATGGATGCCACTGGTATCCACAACAGCGTTGGTTATACACTGGCGCGCCAAGCTGGTATAAAAGACGCCTCTCCTACTGTTCCGGCTGCTGTCTATCTCAATGGTGTCTATCAGGGCGCCTACTTTATCATGCCAGCCAAGAATGACCATGCGCTTTGTGAGCTCTACCATATTCAAGACCCAAAAGACATCGAAATAGTCACTGTTTTCGAACAGGAAAAAACCGGGCAGCAACCCAACCCGGAAGTATTAGAAAAATACTTAGAATTTGTCCACTTTGTTCAGACTTCTGATGTCAACCAGCCAGAAGTTATCGCACAGATAGAAAAGCAGCTAGACGTCCATCAGTGTCTGCAATACTATGCGGTAAATCTCCTCTTAGCCAACGGTGACTGGATGGACAACAACCTGCGCGTATGGCGCTGCAAAGATAACGGCCTTCCCTATCAGGACCATCGCTGGAGATTTTTTCTCTATGATTTAGACTGGATTGGAAGCTTTCCAGACTTAGTCACTTTGAACTTTCAGCAAGCTACTATGAGCAATGAATATTATAACCTTTTGCCCAGCCTTCTAAAAAATCCAAAGTGGCTTGTTGAATTTAAAGAAATCCTTAGTACCATGCAAGAAGATGCCTTTTATGCAGAAAATATAGAAGCAGTCTTTGCCAGTGAAGAAGCAAAAATGGGCTTAGAGGCGTCTTATGACTTAGAATCCGAAGCCTTTTACAGCTATCGGCTGTATTCTGTCAACAGTAAACCGCTGACAGATGAGGATTTGCTTACTTTAGAAGACCGGGCACAGATGGTTGAAGATTTTAAAAGTCATATGCTTCAGGCGCCTGCGCTTATCAATGAGTGTATAGCAACTTATTTTCCATAAGTGTCCATAGGGATTACTCCCATACGCACAAGCTCCCAAATCACGCCGTCCTCCTCCACACTCTCACAGACCCTGTCCGCAATCTCTTTTAGTTTCTGGTCTCCATTTTCCATCACCACGCCGACTCCGGCTTCTTCAATCATCTGATAGTCATTCATACTGTCGCCAAATGCAATCGTATCAGCCATACTGCTTTGCAGATATGCTGCTGTCTGATGAATGGCACTTCCTTTGTTTGCGGTCTTTGAGATTAGCTCTCCATTGTAGTAGACACCAGAGCTTGGCAGAAAGAACGCCACATAAAAGCTGTCTTCTAATACCTTTTTTACTTTCTCTGCTTCTTCTTCACTCCACACAGCAAAGGTAATCTTGGGAATCCTGGTCTCTTCCTTCTCCCACTCCTCGATGCTTCCCACATCGTTTCTTTTTCGGAAAAACTCCTTCCATCTGGCAAGCTCTGGATTATCCTCTGAGACCGGCTCACTTCCTGCAAGAACCCTGGCTCCCCTTTTAGAGACATAGACCCTGTCAAAGCCTTCTAATACATAGATAGCCCCCATATCATCCAAAAAGGCACAGGTATGCCGAATCAGAGACGGTTCAAGTGATATGCGGTATTTATTTTCTCCATCTATCCAGATATCGCTTCCGGCACTTGCGACAATCCCATCCAGTTCAATATCCTCTAATTCCTTTGGTAGGGTACACCATGAGCGCCCGGTACAAATAAAAACCTTGTGTCCAAGAGACCTGGCTTTTTTCAGTCCTTCTCGTACGGTTTTACTGATGCCCTTATTCCAGACCAGTATCGTTCCATCAATATCTAAAAAAATCAGTTTTTGTTTCATTTTCTATTGCTCCTTGTATCTATCCTTTTTGTGAACCTATCCAGTAATACAGTGTAAAAAATATTTTTGTTACCAGATAGCAGGGAATTGTCAGGCTATGTTTCATCATAAATATATAGATTTTTACGGACAGGCCAATGCGGTCCATGGTATGATAAGTAAGTGCTTCTTGTACAGATGCATCCTGACACATCCTTTTTACATTCTTTTGTATCTGAAAAAAAGAATCCGTATGATTTCGCCAGATTTCATTTTTTACTGCCATAATCGCAAGACTTAAGAAATCATTGCGAATCTGCGGGCGAAAATCATAGACAGCCTTGGCATCGGAGATGGCTTCCATACGCTCTCTAAGCAACTTGATTTTCTCCAGATAACGCGCATCGTGGCCGCCAGTCATCGAAGACATATGGTACCAATAGTGATAGGGATAATAGTCTGGTATGGTACAGATTATCTTTGCATCCAAAAACGCTGCAAAGACCATCTGCAAATCCTCTCCCACACTTACACGCTCATCCCAAAGTGCCAGGTTCTGCTCCACCACATGTCTTCGAAAGAGCTTTGTCACACGGGAAGGCTGTAGCGAGCGTCCGATAAAGCTTCCATCATTTAACAGTACCGGATATAGCGAGTAAAGTTCTTCTTGCGTATAGACTTCCTTTTGCATCCTGTTAGTCTCTTTGCGGGGCGGATAGTCTCCATCTGCATAGTCAAAGATTAATCCAGCCATCGAGATATCCGCATTATGCTTTAGAAGTGTCTGTGCCAAGCGCTCATACATCCCAGGTTCAATATAATCATCGCTGTCTACAAATCCCAAAAGGTCTGCACTGGCATGTCGCACTCCTTCTTTCCAGGCTGAAGTCAGACCGCCATTTTTCTTGTGTACTACTATAATATTTTCATACTGGCTGGCATAGCGGTCGCAGATGGCAGGACAGTTATCGAAAGAGCCATCATCCACTAAGATAATTTCTAAGTTCTGATAGGTCTGCGCAAGAATACTGTCCACACAACGCGCAAGCACTTTCTCCACGCCATATACTGGCACGATGACACTGATTTTTTCTCTCATCTAGCCCTCCTGTAAGCCTTTTAACAGCCTTTGATAAAGTATAGGGGAAATCTCATAGATTCGATAACCTATACGGGTCCTAAGCGGCAGCTGTGATATCCACGCTCTTCCTTTTGTCCGGTAAAATGTCAGACGCCTTCTAAGCTCTGCCTTTACATAGGTCGCATCTTCTACCTGTTCTGTACACCGATAGGAAAATGTAATACAGGCATCGCACAATTTTTTATAAGCCACAGGCAATAATCTCTCATATCCCGCCTCTAAAAAAAACGCAATTCGTTCTTCATGCGCCAGCAGCCAGTCCAGTCTCTTTTTAGAAAATACGGATGTGATACTTCCCGTGTTTTCTGTAAAATACCCATACAGCACACGCTCTGTAAATGCCAGTTTTTTCGCCTTGTCAAACAGACGATAGGTCGTCGCTTCATCCTCATGAATCCGTCCTTTGGGATAGCGAATCTCTAAGAAAAGCTCCCGTTTATAGAGCTTATTCCAGGCCACAACAAAATACGTCGCTTCCTGTTCCGGACCATAGAGCTGCTCCATCAGGCTCTCCCCCCGATAGACCTTGTAGGAACGGCTTTTGCCGCTCTCTAAAGGCTCTCCTGATACATAGGCAAATCTGCACTGGCTGATATCCGACTCTGACTCCACCAGAAGCTCATACAGCGTCTTGATATAATCCGCTGCCACATAGTCATCAGAATCCACAAAGGCTATATACTCCCCACGCGCCTCACAAAGCCCGGTATTACGCGCACCAGACAAGCCTGCATTTTCCTGGTGAATCACCCGAACTCTTGCATCTTGAGCCTTATAGGCGTCACACAGCGCAGGACAGTTGTCTGGGGAGCCATCATCCACCAAGATAATCTCTATATTTTCATATGTCTGAGACAGCAGACTCTCCATACAACGCCCAAGGTAAGCCTCCACGCCATATACCGGCACAATAATACTGATTAAAGCTGTCATTTAGCCCTCCTTCTGATTCTGTGCAGGATATCGACAACAAATGTTCTAAGAACACAGAGCAGATACACCATCCGCACTTGTTTCCTTTTTAGGAAATACCATAGAATCCGATAGTCCAGATATAAAAATACCGCGCTGTCTCCTCTTGTCCGCACCCAAAAGTCTTTGGCATAATTCTCAATCACCTGCAATTTCTCCTGGTACGTAAGCGTCTTATCTTTTGGCAGCTTCTCACATTCATCCATCACTTCATTCATATATCTGGTAAAGATACGGGCCACAGCGCCCTCCATCGAGCTTGTATTCCCCCAGTGTTCTTTGTAAAAATCCTCGGTTGCCTGACAGATTTTTTGGGAAAGCATCTGACGGTTCTTACGCTTTTTAGAAGAGAGTGTCACCTTCTGTTCTTCCTGGATATAATAGCAGAGTGCTTCCGAGAGCACCGCAATCCTCTCACAGCGTCTAAGATAGTCTAAATTAAATAATAAATCCTCCCCAAGACTTAAGGAAGTGTCAAATCTTCCCATAAGCGCCCTTTTATAGAGTTTGTTCCAGGGCATATTGAGAAAGCTTTTCTCATACAGCGAGAGAAATTCTTCTGAAAGCGCCAAAAGCTTTGTCTCTTTTATCTTTTCTGGCAGTTTAAGAATATCTGCTCCTTCGTACAGATGGTGAAATCCACACAGCACAAGGTCGCTGTCTGTCTCTTTCTGAAGCTTTGCCATCTTCGCAAGATAATCCGCTGCCACATAGTCGTCACTGTCCGTAAACAGCAGAAAATCTCCCTCTGCCGCTTCGATTCCGGCATTGCGGGCCGCAGATACTCCTGTATTTTTTTGGTGTACGGTACGTATTCTGCTATCTTTTTTCTGTAATTCGTCGCAGAGCGTTTCACTCCCATCGCTTGAGCCATCATCCACCAGAATCAATTCCAAATCGCTCTCTGTCTGCGACAGCCAGGACTGTACACATCGCGTCAATGTATCCTTTGCCTGATAGACAGGTATCACCACACTGTACATCTTTAAGAAGCTCCTTTCACCTTAGAACGCACCATCTGAAGCACCATCGTCCGTTCTTCCTTTCTGAGTATAATATAAAAATTCAAAAAAAGCGAGAGTGGCCCTACCACGATTCCCGTCAGAAGAAGATTTCCCCAATTCTGAATGGGATACACAATCCTAGACAGCATACCAAGCACGGTAATAGTCCCAATTGAAAAACATCCAAGCAAAATATCACTGTAAAAACGCGTCCAGCGAATCTCTAGACAATGCGCTGCATAGACAGGTGTAAAGATAAGATTGCGAAGTAAGCCTGTCACCATACTCGACAGCGGAAAACACATCGCTCCCATCTGTGTTGTCTTAAGTAAAATCAGAGACATCACAGAGGAGAGCACCCCGGAAGCTAAAAGCACCAAAGAATTCCACTTTACCTTTTTTGTAATAATAAACACATGATAGAGCACCTGAATACTCATACTGACATAGAGCACTCCCACTGCCAGAAGCGATAGCCGCTGCAACAGATAGGGATTCTTTGACGGCTGCCACAATGCATAAAAATCCAGTCCATATGCGGTTAAAAAAGCAATCGGAATACTCATCATAAATATCAGAATCCGGTTACAGCTCTTAATAATCTCTACTAACTTTTCTTTGTCCCCTTCTGCATAGGCAATCGTAATCTGTGGGTTAAAGACCCCGACAATCGTCCCCATCAGACTGCTTATCGCCGTCGGCACCTGCTTTGCCAGAGATAAGAGTGTCATCGATTCGTTGCCATCTAATATCAGCGCCCCGGACAACAGAATATCCACGCCGTCTAATAACTGCTGCCCAAGCCTTGTCAGTGAGTTCCACGCGCCAAGAGAGATTAGCTCCCACACTTTCTTCCAGCGAAAATTAGAAGGCGTCATCTGAATATCTGGTAGAAGCTGCTTCGTAAATCTTCGATTCCAATATGCAATATACGAAGTGCTTAGAAGCGATGCCGCCCCGATAAACCAAAGCGTTGGCTCTAAGAAGAAAAAAGTCCCCACCAAAAATACAATTCGCAAAATATCGGCAATCATCGTGCGAATCGATGTCAAATCCAGCCGATTTGTCGCATAGGTAGACACCCCATACACCGAAGTAATAATACTTAAGAAAAAGTTAGCAAAGACAAACGCCCACAGAAGCTGTACATCCCTTAATATCCCATCTGGCACATTTAGAAAGGGCATATACCCCATAAAGAGAACCATCACAAGCGCTGGCACCAGGAAAATCCCTGCCATAATCACATTTCCAAAAAATACCGAAGAAAAATATTCGCTGGCCGTCTGATGTTCCCCCCGGTGAATATGAATCGTCACAAAACGGCTGGCCATCGTATTGAGTGCCGACACCGCAATCTGTGCATAGAGCACAAACTGATTTGCAAGCGCTACTAATCCATACGTATTCTGTCCAATCTGCTCCTCAATCACGCGGGCCAATACAAAACTAATCCCCATATTGACCGCAAATGCCAGAAGCTGCGCAGCCATATTTACTGCCAGTCTTTTTTTATCCATTTTGTTCTCCTTATACCATGGTCACTTGCCGTATCACATAGACAAGCGTCAAAAGCTGCCCGGCAAAAGCCATTACAGCAATCCCTCTGTCAATGCGAACCCGAAGATAGACCCACTGATTTTTGCACGCTGCCAAAAGAATTGGCAGAAATGGCAAGAAATATCTTCCCTGCACGCCCTCAATCGATACATGTCCCATCGGCGTCCAGCTAAGCAACATTCCCAGAAGCACAAGCCCGGCACTTGCCAGACAGAAAAATATCATCCAGATTCTCTGGGTAGCTTTTATCTGTACTCGTTCTCCTTGTACTTCTAAAAGGGATAAAAAGAGCAAAAACCAGAACAAGAACACCACCAGCATCGAGGTCTCAATCTCCACCCATCCAAGCTTATACCCTACCAGCGATTCCAGATAGAATCCGCCCTTATCAAGTATAGTATTGATAAGCATATAGATAAGCTCTAAAGGCTCTTTTAGAAAATACCCAAGCGTATAGCCGCTAAGATAGGCGCTGCCATCCCCGGTGCTGACCACACTTGTGGCTGCCGTTGTTGTCACCATCCCACTTACCATCTTGATATGCTTCATTCCAAAAGCCAGCAGCGCAGTTCCTACAAGCGCCACACTTACAATTCCTTTTTCCTTTTTTCCCCCATAACGAAGCGCAGGAATCAAAAGCGGCAGAAAACAAAGCGGCAGGTAACTTCCATTTTTACAGTATACCAGAAATAAAGCCATCAGCTGCAAAAGCATTATCTGTTGTCCATATATCCGTTCTTCTGCAAAGATTGCCCGAAGACACAGACAGCAATAGAAAAACAAGATTCCATGCACCATTGCATCGTGGGAAAAGGAAGTACACTGTTGCAGATTGATAGGAAGAAGCGCTAATACAAAAAGCGTCATCTTCCCCCAGGGAAGGCATCGCATCCCCGCCCATACAAGCAGTGCAAAGACCAATAGATTCAGATATCTGGCCAGCAAAAGCATTGGCACTGTCCCAAGATGCAGTATTCTTGCTACACACATTCCAAGCACCGCTGGCGCATACAGCAGAAAACTTCCTTCAATATTGCTGCTTACTTCTTCTTCCACCATCTGTTCCTCTGCCACTTTTGTAAACAGACCGTAATAAATATTTCGATAATTTCCAAAAGAAGGGGAAGACGTAAAAGACATCTTGGCATCATCTGCCCGCATCAGGCACAGGTTATCTCCAAGCGATGGATACCCCAAGATCTCATTGCTGTAGCGATACGCCATATCCATATGTTTTGCCTCATCTGGCACCATCTCCGGCGTCAAAAGCACATTGTAGAAAAGTCCTAGTCCAAGCAATGTTACCAAAAGCACATGTTCAAACGCTGTCCTTCTGACAAAGACTAGATACCAGAACAGGCAGACAAACACTTCCACTCCAAGGAACATAAAAAAGAAAAAGCGCTTTAAAAATATATTAAAATACAGATATGCATTGACACACAATCCTTCTTCGCTTGTCATCAGACAAAGCCCGCTGTCCCACAATTCCGGCGAAAAGGTAAGGTCAATCTGATAACTGTGATCGGACACTCCCATCTGCGAATCCGTAAATAAAAGCCCAGCATACTCTCCTGAGACAAACTGCGAAGCCTCCACATCCGTCTCACACAGCACCTTATTAAGCGTTATATCTGTCACGACTGCATGCATCTGTCCCTCTAAAAGCTCTGCGCCCTCTTCTATATAGAAGCGAACACCAAAGCCCGTCAGCCGCTCCTCTAAGGGCTTTACTATCTGTTGTATCGATGCACACGCCTTAGTCACTGGCTGTACTTCCCCATCCGCCTCCAAAAGTATACGCTTTTGTGTGGTATTCTGTGCAATCCGAATCTGTGCATCATACAGATAGAAAAATACAAAAGCCACCAAAAGCACCACGCCCACAAGCCCTAAAAACTCTCTCCTCGTTGGCAGCAAAAACCATGGAAGCCGCTCTTTCTTTGCGTTCTTTATACGCCTTTTAAAACCGCCCGCTCCATAGACTCCTACGCCAAATAAAAACAAAAGCAGCCCTATAAGCAAAGGCTTTAAAAAGTGATGTACATTTACTGTATAGGTTAAATTATAGACAAGACTTTTCGACAGTCTCTCCCCATCCAAAAATCCCTCTCCTGGTGTCAAAGTCGTCTCATTCAGCCATACCGAAGGCCCTTTTTCCTTTGCATTGCATGATATTCGAACCTTAAGCCCTTCTATCCCATCTTCTGAAAGTGGCACAAATAAAAACTGGTCTCCCTCCATCTTAGAAAGCACCATCTCTGAGCTTCCAATCACCCGCTCCTTGTCAAGTGCTTCCACAACAAGCACTCCATCCTCAAAAGTATACCCATTTCCCGTAAAGAAAAATCCAATCTGCGATGCCCTTCCTGGCACCTTATCTAATGCAAACTCCAGAAGCTTTCCTTGTGTTAGCTCCTCTGTCTTCGAACGTAAGTTTGCCTGATTTGCCCCCTCTAGTCCCTGTGAACGCATCTCCTCCACCGGAACTATACTTCCAACTACTATAGTAATTAGACAAATCACTGCCCAGATAAGTAGCCATCTCTTCCCGTTCTCCCTCATCCAAGTTCCTCCTTATACCCGAAATGAGGCCATCACAAAGTGACAGCCCCCACATTTCTATATCTTTATAATTCCCCAACATGTTCTTCTATCATACACGTTAGGAGTCGCTACTCATCCTCGTCTTCTGGCCTTACAAGCCCCACAGTTATCTGCAAGTTCTCTGGCACCACACACCCCTCTGGCGCTGTCACAGTTACTGGCAGCGTATAAGTTTTGGCTCTTGCGCACTCACTCATATCCACACTAAGTAGCACTTGTTCCATTGACACAGCAGCAAGCACTGTATCCATACCACTAATCACAACCTCCAAAGGCTCTGTCTCTGACACATCCAGTTCAAGTCCTTCTGGTATATTCAAATACTGAATCTGCGTCGCATTGTACAGATAGCTCACGGTCTGATACGGAATAATCTCCATCGTTACAACAATCTCTTTGTCTTCTTCATTTGGAATTATCAGTCCGCTGTTTAGATATTGACTGATATCTACCGTCTGTACTATCTTACCACTCTGTCTGTCAGGATTTAATGCCTCTGGCGGAATATCCAGATTCAGAATCGGGTCAATCTGCGATTTTAGTCCCGCAATCTCCACCGTCTCTGGTGTATAGGATATCGTGCTTAGTCCATATCCTTCGGGTGCTACTTGACTGATATCAAAGCTAATCCCTACCCGCTTCTTATTCAGTGTTGTCACTGTCACCTCAAACTCCGAGTCTTTCCCGATATAGTTCAGATACGTCCCATCTACCGGCTCTCCTTCGTTATCCAGAAGCTCTAACTTTGTAAAACATACCTGAGTCTTTGTAATTCCAGTGACATTTACTTCTGCCTTTACACGGTTGATACGCTCTACCGTAGAGATTGGCCCGGTAATCTCGACTAAGGTCTGTGCTGGTATCATACTTCCTACCACCAGGCCACTGCTACATTCGCCCTTCTTCTCCACCGATACCTTAAATTGCTTTGTCACGGATTCCTCGATACTGACCAATACATTTTCCCTGCTCTGCTCGATGCGCTCAATCGTGGAATTGCCAAGATAGGCCACCTCAATCTTTACCATACTGCCGTAGCGAAGGTCTTTTTGCATATCTGCTGTCACTACAAAATCTGACGCCTTTAAATCCTTTAACACCGAACGCCTTGCATAGATGGTCAAATCCACCGTATCCGTTCCTTCTTCAATCCGGCACATCTGTCCCTGCGTTGTTAGAATATCCGTATTAATCATATTGACCTTTACATTCCGAAAAGGTTTGCTTGTAATCGCATCGTCGATATTGATAACTAAAAGCCACAGAAGGATGGCTGCAATCACAGAAAGGATTTTCAGCAGCAGATTGTTAAATATCTTTGTTTTCATGCTTACTTCGTCCTTTCCATAATTTAATTTTCCTGCCTTCTTCGACCTTTACTTGCAAGGTCTCTAACTGCTCTCTAAGCTGCTCCTGGTTTAGATTTCTAAGGATTCTTCCGTTCTTTGCCACAGAGACAGAGCCTGTCTCTTCTGACACAACAATCGTCAGCGAATCGCTTACTTCGCTAATCCCTACTGCTGCACGGTGTCTGGTCCCTAACGCCTTGCTTAGATTCATATTGTCTGACAATGGCAGATAGCAAGTCGCCGAGCGAACGCGATTACCAGATACAATCACCGCTCCGTCGTGAAGCGGCGTATTTTTCTCAAAAATATTTAACATCAGCTGACTTGAAACAATCGCATCAATCGAGATACCCGTTCTGTCATATTCTTGCAGGTTGACACTTTGTTCCATCACAATCAGCGCTCCTGTCCTTGCTTTCCCCATCTCAAAACATGCCCGTACAAGTTCTGAAACCGTCCTGTCTGTAAGACTTTCATCCTCTCTCTTGGCATTGTCAAAGGCGACAATCGAAGTCAGGATATTTTTCTCTCCCAGTTGTTCTAAGGCCCTTCGAAGCTCTGGCTGAAAGACGATAATAATCGCTGTAATTCCAAGACTGAAGAAATTCTCAGAAATCCATAATATCGTATTCATATGGAAAAGCTGTGCAACTGCCAGAAGCACAAGTACCACTCCAAAGCCTTTTAACAGGTTCCATGCACGTGTCGACTTAATCCATATCATAACCTGATAGATAATAAAGGATAAAATAATAATCTCCGCAATATCAGTTCTGGTAATATTCAATGCATCCCAGGAAATATACTGATTTAGCTTATCAAGACTCATTGTCTCACATCCTTTCTATCAGATTCTGTTTATTGTGAACTACCCATTGTCTAAAGCCAATGGGCTTCCTGCTTCATAGACCTCGCAACCTACTATCTCCACAGGCGTTAATTCGGGCTGAACCATCCCTATTTATATTTCTTCTTTTATGCTGTTTGTCTCAGACCTTCCGCCAATATATTCTTTGCAGCATTGAGGTCTCTATCATGTTTCGCTCTGCACTTTGGGCATATCCATTCCCTTACGGATAAATCTTTTATGTCTGTATTCTGATACCCACAGCTTGAGCATATCTGGCTGCTTGCATAGAATGCATCTATTTTTATGTACTGCCTCCCATTCCATTCTGCCTTATACCCTAACTGTCTTGTTAATTCGTACCACGACACATCCATGATGGATTTTGCCAGATGATGATTTTTTACCATATTTTTTATCTGTAAACCCTCTGAGACTATCACTTGGTTTTCGCTGATAATCTCATGGGAAACCTTATGCAGATAATCTTTCCTGATATTTCTTATCTTCTCATGGCAAATGGCTATTTTCTTTTTCTGTTTATAATAATTTCTGCTTCTTTTTTCTTTATGCGATAACTGCCTTTGCAGTTTTGCAAGTTTTTTCTCATATTTCCTAATTGTTTTTGGATTCCAATATCTGGTGCCGTCTGATGTGATGCACAAATCCTTAACACCTAAATCCAATCCTGTGTTTTTATCTGTATGTCGCAGTTCTTCATGTTCCGTCTCCACAAGGATGGAAACATAATATTTACCACTTGGAACCTGCGAAACGGTCGCTGATTTTATCTGTCCCTCAAATTTCCTATGGAATTTTGCCTTTACCTGCTTTAACTTTGGCAGTTTTATCTTCCCTTCCTCAAAATCTGCCGCAATATTCCCATTTGTGAAATTTGTTGTGTAAGATTTATGCTTATCATGCTTGCTTTTGAATTTCGGATAACCAGCGTGTTCTTTAAAAAACTTCTGGTATGCACAGTCCATGTTGTAAATGGCATTCGTCAGGGCAAATTTGTCCACTTCTTTCAGCCACTCATATTCTTTCTTTAATTCCCTGTTACAGTAATGATTACAATCTGTTTTACTAACGGATTTCTTTTCTTTCCCGTATGTTTCTTTCCGATACGCCAGAGTTTGATTATAGACAAAACGGCAGCAACCAAATGTCCTGGCAATCTGTATTTTCTGGTCCTTATTTGGATATATCCTGTATTTATATCCTTTTAACATTTGCTGCCGTCTCCCCCCTATCCTTGGTTTTCTATATATTTTTAAGCATTTCTTCCGAAACATTTCCAACGCTGCATGCAAAATATCCATCCGTCCAGAATGTGCGCTCCTTCCAAAAATGCTTTCGCAGATAGTTTTGATACTTTTTCCATATATGGTATGTCGTGTAACTCTTCATCAGATTTACTATTTTACTGACAGACATTGTCGGTTCTGTTTCTATCATGTAATGGATATGGTCTTTGTCCGTTTCCATATATCTGATAATCACATGATGTTTCTAACATATCTCGTACGAAAGCTGTTTTATATCATCCGATATATGTTCTGATGCAAACAGCTTCTTTCTGTATTTGCATACAAAAATAATATGATATTGTAACAAATATTTGTGTCTGTTTTTTGATTTCCATGTTCCCATGCCGTTAGTATAACACAAACCACCACTTTTAACTACCTTAACCCACCGTCTAAAGCCAGTGGGATTGCGGTAGTCACCATTTCAATGTCTTCTTCTGCCTGTCTTTTGTCTGGAATTGATCTTCTTTACCTTTCTCTCAGATATGGCAATCGACATCTTGGGCACCGCTTTTACATAGTAATAGTATTCATCATCTTCAAACTGCGTATATTCTGTTCTTGAATAATCCACACTGAACACAAAAAATTCCACCACAAGCGCCAACAAAAAGGACAAAAGCGTTCCCACAACCAAAGAACCAATCGCCACATCAGTCTCCATCACCAACGCACCGATTAAAAACAGTACAATATTGGCCACTGCTCCGATACCAAGTGCTAAATACCATGAATAATCCATGCTCAATCTGTGTATTGCATAGATAATCATCACCACCACGGCAAATACCAACACCGTTAAAATCATCTCTTTGTTGTTTAACACACTGTCAATCAGATTCACAAATCTTGCAGAGACTTCTTCTGTCTCCGAACTAACCAGCATCTTTTCATTATTCTTCATATAGTACATCAGATAGTAGATGATAGTACCACATCCAGCCGGAACCGCACTTACTGGTCCGGCTACAATCCCCAAAACAAATGGAATCACATAGGGGATTTTCAGGAAAAATGCCATCGGTGTAAGCACCAGCACATAGCCACAGCTTGGTGCCACCCGAAAATATACTGCATACATCAAAAATAACAGTCCCGCTGTAATCGCAAACAGCTCCAAAGACAGCGCATACGCATGTGCACATAGCAGCACAGCGCCAAAGATAGCTATCATATTCACAGGAAGGAAAGAACAAAGCAGTGCCAGCAAAAGGGACACTACCGGATTGGCTACCTTCTCCATAAATCCAATTTGACTATTTAACAGCATAAATGCGAAAAACGCAACCAGAAATTTGATAGCCGGGATGAGATACACATCATACCTGGAATAAAAGATTTTCAGATGCTGCTTCATCTCAAGTAACGTTGTCATGTTTCTTTCCCTCCGTCAAAGTTCCAGATGACGCATTTTTTTCTTCCTGCACGTAGATATCGGAGATTTTCCGAAGGGTATGCGCATAGGCACCCACACTTTTTTTGGCAGCATAATACCGGTACGAGCAAACCCCGTACACAATTAGACTGTAGAGCGCAACTACCAACACATAAGTCATAAGTATTGTCGTTCCAAAACTTTTCAAATCCATTTTATGAAGATTGTCCAACAGATATTCCATATTACATACACCCCATAAAGCTCCTAAGAGCACAAAACTAAGCGTCACAAAGAACCAGCCGCTAAGAAGTTGCAGGCTGATATAATCGTGCCGGAAATACCTGGTAATCTTCATCTTTTGTTTGCCGGTCTTCTTCTCATAGAGAGAGGCCCGCGTCATCAGAATCACTTTTTCTTCATTAATCATATAAGCAGTCTTCACCTCATATACACCATAGTATAACACAAATGTCTGGAAATTCAACCAAAAACTCACAAGGAACCTGTGTTCCTGTCATAGTTTAGTTTCCCATACCAACGCAGATGCATAAAAAGTAGACTTTTTGCACACCGTATTCTTTTAATAGCCTTGCGGCTGTATCTATGGTACTTCCTGTTGTATAAATATCATCGACTAATATTAAATTGTGATAAGGGATATTCCTTCTCTGAATAGAAAAGGCATCTTTTAGATTTGCCAGCCGCTCCTGGTCATTTAATTCTTTTTGTGCATGTGTTTTCTTTGTGCGAATAAGCAAAGAAGCATCCATAGGAATCCCACTTCGCACAGAGAGCGCTTTTGCTAATAGCTCTGCCTGGTTAAATCCTCTTTTTCTGCGCCTGGATGGATGAAGGGGAATGGGAACGAGCACTTCTGCCTTCCACATTGATATCTTTTTGGCATGTCTTTGTAGGATTTCTTCTGCGTAAAAAGCTGCGTATTCTTGTCGTCTGCCGTATTTATAGCGGGCAATGGAACTCCTCATCACCTTATCGTAGACAAAAGGCGCCTTCCCCTGTTCGAACTGGTGTTTCTTTCGGCTACAGTCCAGACAATACTCTCTCTCCTGTTCAAGAAGCGGCTTGTTACATCTTGCGCAGGACGGCTCCCTTATATAAGGAAGCTTTAATCTGCAAATCTCGCAGACTAACCCGCCTGTCTCTTCTACAATTTCATGACAGACGGGACATCTTCTGGGAAAGAGCAGGCCTAGAGGGTCAATTTTCTTTGTCGGCATACGCCTCTACCTCCTCAATTCGTTCTTTTAAGCCACTGTAACGGGCTTGTTCGCTTATATTTTGAATCATATTTCCAAAAGTCTCTTCACTGCCTACTACGGTCACACAGGCGCGGGCACGCGTTACCGCTGTGTAGAGCAGATTGCGGTTCATCAACATTCTTGGGCCACTTAGAAGTGGCAAGACCACAGCCGGGTACTCACTTCCCTGTGATTTGTGTATCGTCACTGCATAGGCAAGCTCTAATTCATCTAACTGTGAGAATTCATAGAGCACGGTCCGATAGTCATCAAACAGCACTTCCATCTGTTCTGCCGCCTGGTGAATCTGTGTTACAATACCCATATCTCCGTTAAAAATCCCTGTTCCTTTTTCAATCGTTATACCGTAGCGGTTCTTGGCCTCCCATTCCATCTGATAGTTATTTTTAATCTGCATCACCTTATCGCCCTCGCGAAAAAGCCCTCTTGTAGTCTCCTTCTCTTCCTTTTCCTCGGAGGCTGGATTTAGATAATATTGCAGCACTTCATTAAGGCGCTCTACCCCTAGTGCCCCTTTTCGCATCGGTGTAAGCACCTGAATATCCTGGGGCCTTGCATGGACATAGCGGGGCAGCTTCTCCTGAATCAGTGCCAACACAACGCGAAGGATAATATTAGGGTCCTGCCTCTTTAAAAAGAAAAAGTCCTTGCTTTTATTGTCTAAGAGAACCGGCTCGCCTTTGTTAATCTTATGGGCATTAACAATAATATCACTTTGGCTGGCTTGGCGGAAAATCTTCTTTAGCATCACGACATGAAACGCACCAGAGAGAATCATATCCTTTAAGACACATCCGGGCCCAACACTTGGAAGCTGATTGACATCTCCCACTAATATCAGACGAGTACCGACACTGACAGCCCGCAAAAGCGCATGCATCAGGAAAATATCCACCATTGACATCTCATCGATAATAATTACATCGGCTTCTAGTGGATTTTCTTCATTGCGCTCAAAAGAAGCATGGATTCTGTCATCTGTTGGCGCTCCATTGAGCTCTAAGAGACGGTGAATGGTCACTGCCTCATAACCTGTCGCCTCGGTCATTCGCTTGGCTGCGCGCCCGGTAGGAGCTGCTAAGAGTATCTCCATATCCTCTGTCTCAAAATAGCGGATAATCGCATTAATCGTCGTCGTCTTACCAGTTCCCGGACCTCCGGTGATAATCAAAAGCCCGTTTTTTACCGATTCTACCGCTGCCTGCCTTTGCATCTCGTCTAATTCTATCTTGGAATACTTCTCCACCTGCTCTAGCTTTTGAAGGATTAGCTCTTTTTCCATCTCACATTCGAGATTCAGGTCATGCAGCATCTTTGCAACACTTAGTTCCATATAATAATACTGACTATAGAAGACCATTGGCTTTTGTGCCACTTCTTTGATTAAAAGCTTTTTATCCATACACAGATTCATCATCTGCGTCTCAATCGCTTCTTCTTCGATACCTAGAAGCTCTGAAGCCCGGCAAAGCAGCATCTCTCTTGGAAGACATGTATGCCCCTCTCCCGATGCCTGTAAGAGAATATACAAAAGGCCACTGCGAATCCGATAATCCGAATCCGTATGGATACCGATTCTTCCGGCAATCTCGTCTGCAATCTTAAAGCCAACACCAGAGATATCATCTGCCAAGCGATATGGATTTTCTTTCATCACCTGGTAGGTGCGGGCGCCGTATTTTTGATAGATTTTAACTGATAAAGCCGCAGAGATACCATACTGACTTAAAAACATCATAATCTGGCGCATCTCTTTCTTCTCAGTCATCTGCTCTGCAATCTCTCTGGCCATTCGCTCGCTGATGCCTTTAATCTCTGCTAGGCGCTCGGGCTCCTCCTCCATAATGCGGAAGGTGTCCCCTTTAAAGCGACGGACAATCCTTGCCGCAAGAGCTGTCTTGATGCCTTTGATAGCACCGCTTCCAAGATAGCGCTCTATTGCCACCTCATCTTCTGGTGCTAAAACATCCATCTGCTCCACATGGAGCTGACTGCCATAGAGCGGATGTTCCTTCAGAGAGCCACCTACCTGGATAAATTCTCCTTCATTTAGCACAGCAAAGCTGCCCACGCAAGTTAGCTCCTCCTCGCCGGCAATCAGTTGAAAGACCGTATAACCATTCTCACTATTGCGAAATACAATATGTTCTACATACCCTTTATGTATTTCCATGGATTACCTCATATCTGCACAAAAAGGCTGTCGCAATCTAAAGCGCGTAGTTGGCGCGTTTGCAACAGCCTGCACCACTGTCTTGTAGGCAGTTTGTATCATTCTTCTTTGTGATTTGTTCCTGAGAGATTTTCTACATACTTTCCAGTTCCAATCGCCACACACTTCATTGGCTCCTCGGCGGTCATCGTGTTAATTCCTGTCTTGGACTCTAAAAGCTCCTCTAAGCCGCGCAGAAGCGCTCCTCCTCCGGTCAACACAATCCCTCGGTCTGCAATATCTGCGGTCAGTTCTGGTGGTGTACGCTCTAACACACTGTGTACTGCCTCCACAATCTGCGCAGTAGATTCTCTTAGTGCCTCCTCTGTCTCTTCTGAAGTGACAGTAACCGTCTTGGGAAGACCTGTTACCAAGTTACGGCCACGGACATCAATGCTGTCCACTTCTGCTCTTTTAAAGCAGCTTCCCACTTTAATCTTAATATCCTCTGCAGTTCTTTCACCAATCAGAAGATTGTGTTTTTTACGCATATAGCGGACAATCGCTTCATCAAAATCATCACCAGCAATCTTTACCGATGTACTGACTACGGTTCCATTAAGGGAGATAACAGCAATATCTGTCGTACCTCCTCCAATATCGACAATCATATTTCCGCATGGTCTTGAGATATCAATCCCGGCACCAATCGCCGCTGCAATCGGCTCCTCGATAATAAAGACATCTCTTGCACCAGCCTGATAGGTCGCATCTTCTACGGCCTTTTTCTCCACTTCTGTGACGCCGCTAGGCACACAGACTGCAATCCTAGGCTTACGGAATGTCTTCTTGCCAATCGCTTTCTGGATAAAGAATTTTAACATCTTCTCGGTAACGGTATAGTCCGAGATAACGCCTTGCCGAAGCGGACGCACCGCCACAATATTCCCCGGAGTACGTCCAAGCATCAGACGTGCTTCCTCACCGATAGCTTTGATTTTATTGGTATCTCTGTCGAATGCTACAACAGACGGCTCTTTTAATACAACACCTTTGCCTCTAATATATACAAGGATACTGGCTGTTCCCAAGTCAATTCCTACATCTGTTCCTGCCATACATCTATTCTCCTTTCGTTCTTCTCAATCTATCTTGAAGTAGTATGTTTCTATCATTATGTGTTATCTGTCACCTGTAAAACGCGAACTACGCGCTTTACAGGTAACATTATACCCAATCTTTTCCAAAAAGAAAAGCCCTATTTATCTTAATTCTGCAATTCTGGAAACTCCTACATAGATTTGAGATATTTTATACCAGGTGGCATAATCTACAACTCCGGTCGCCAAAAGCCCAAAAATAGACTGAAATTTTCTGACGGCTGCCTCTGTCATAGGGCCGTAGATTCCATCTGCTGCGATACGTGGCAGCGCCGGATACGAACCAGCAATCACATTGAGTTGTTCTTGCATCTGTTGTACTTTAGGACCTCTTGTACCTTGATTTAAATTATAGCCAGGCCAGGAAGAAGGCACTCCTGAGATTTCTACTGCCGTATTGATATAGATGCTGTCCCCATAATAGTACCGAAGAATCTCTATTGCCGAATATCCCTGCTCCCCAAGACTTTGTGCTCCCCACTGCGTCATCCAGTTCGGGCAACTCACCCGCTTTCCGTCACAGTACTGCGTCAGAATCGGCTGCTTGACATTCGGTCTTGACAGATAATTTCCATACATCTCATCCACAACATTCGAGATAGTCTGAAAGATATTTCTCCCATATATCCACTTCTGGTCGAAAGCAGTGGAGGAGGTGATGGTAAAATCATAGCCTTTGTTGCGATACCACTCCGTATACACCCGATTCAGCACAAAGGACATAATTGCCAGGACATTGGCCCGGATGGCGGCGTCGGTCCAAGTGGCGTAGATTTCGCTAGAAGCCACATTTTTAATATAGTCGCGAAAACGCACCCAGTAATTCTTGGCGCTGGTATCTGTGGGAACGCCGTCGTGCACAATCACAAATTCCGGGATTACCACCCGGCTTAGGACAATCTCTCCTGTCTCATCGGTCGGTTTAATCTCATCCTCTGCAATCTTTGGCGGATAGGTGCCAAACAGGGTATGCGGGCCGATGACGATTCGCTCAAACTCCTCATCGGGGACGCTTGCGCGCATCTCAATCTCCTGAATCGCAATCACACCCGGCAGCACCTCTGTCCCGGCAACTTCCACATCCTCGTAGCCTTCTGCCTGTACTTGTATAGTGTACTCTGCGTAGGGTTGTTCTTCTGAATACTGAAGGCTGTATTCTAAGTTGGGAGCCGCAAGCGTAATCAGCTCTGTCATCCCTGATTCATCTGTGATAAATTGCTGCATCTTGCTTGTTGGGTCTCCTTCGTAGGAAATCTGCACCATGGCATTTGCTACAGGTTTTAGCGTACCTTCTATCACCAGACGCACCTGAAGCTGACCAGACGTATTCTCCAATTCATTTACTGGCATAAAATAGCCTCTTATTAATATAATTTTTATTAATATATGAATAACGCCTGTTTTCATTCATTATTTTATCCGTCTCTTTTATGGGATATACAAAGTTTACAGTTTTTCCCTGTTCTGATAGCGTTCTACATCTTCTGATTCCACTTTGGCATAGGGTAAACGGATATATTTTTCATCTTCTAATGCCAAATCGCTTAACTCTCCCCCGGTCGCAAGCTGGTAAGCCAGATTTAGCATCGCCAGTGCCTGTCCTTCCTTGTCATTATAGACCGTCCCTGCCAATTCTTTGTTCGCTACGGCCTCCAGCCCAACGTCTGTTCCATCAATTCCCATAATGACCGGCCAATCCTCCCTGGGTATCTGAAGTGCCTTTAAAGCGTCCACAGCGCCCAGTGCCATATCGTCATTATTGGCTAATACCAATTCTATCTCCTTGCCATGTTGGTCGAGCATCTGTGTCATCTTGGTCTGCGCCTGCGCCCGGTTCCAGTTGGCAATGCCATAGCCTAACTTTTCCACAAGAACCTGCTGCTCTACAAGGGTACTTACCGCATACTCTGTGCGCACAATCGCATCCTGATGCCCTGCCTCTCCTTCTAGTACCACATACTGAAAGATACCATCCTGGTTCTTGTCAACCGATGGGTCACTCTGGAAAATCTCCGCCGCAATCTCCCCTTGCATCACACCGGACTCAAAAGCTTTGGCTCCTACATAATACAGTCGGTTCCACCGCTCCAAATCTTCTTCGACCAGTTCCCGGTTAAAGAAAATCAGTGGAATGTTCTGCTTCTCTGCCAAATCGATAATCGTAGTTGGGTCTGTGCGGTCCACAAGGTTGACACAGATAACATCGCATCCGTTTTCTAACATCTCCTCTACCTGACTGTTCTGTGTTGTCTGGCTGTCTGCTGCATTATAGACCTCAATATGAATCACAGTTCCGGTCTCTTTTTCTTTGGCGCTTAGGTCTGCACTAAAGCACGTTATCAGCTGTGAAATAAATGTATCATACTGGTCGTATACGGTCACTCCAATTCGAATACTTTTAGGATCCTGTAAGGCATCTTTATTCTGACAGCCAGATAACATCATGGCAATCAGACACCATGCCATTCCTCTTTTTACACCTGTTTTTATCCTTCTCATCTGTCTCCCCCCATTACTGTACAATCGGAAATAATATCTTCTGGTTATCTGCCTTATAGAGATTTTCTTTGTCAACAACCAAGAATCCCACCTGACTACTCTCTCCAATCGTTGGCGAATAAGAGAGCTGCCGGCTCATCTCCTTGACACTTTGGTATCCCATATGAAATTCATTGGGCACCACCAAGGACTGAATCAGCCCCCGGTCCAGATAGTAGACCACTTTCTCTGAGATACCTTCTCCATACAGTGCACACCTTTTGGCCTCTTGTGGTACTTCTAGCAGGTAATCGACTGCCTGTTCTGTCTCTGCATTATCAAGTGCCACCAAAAGGTCAACCAACGTAAGCATTTCTTCCTTCTCTATCTGCTCTTCGGATTCACTGTGCAGCACCCATGTAATCTCTGCGTTGCTTCCTTCCATCTGTTTTGTAAAGCCAGAAAGCCTCTGCTGCATGGATATCTGCTTTTGGTTGCCTCCTAGAATACCGATTTTCTTGCCTTCTATACGTTCGCCATAGTCTTTTAAAATACAGTCCGCCAGAGCTGCTCCCATTCCTATATTGTCCGGTACTACCGAGACAAAATATTCCTCTGGTTCAATATCGGTCTCCAGAAAAATCACTGCCTCTTTTGTAAAAATTCCTTCTAATGCTTCATATGCCTGTTCACTAGATACCATCTGCAAAATCACACCATCCACATTGTTAGAAACTTCCCGGCGCACAACTTCTAATTCTTCCTCAAGTGTTGCAAATGGCCCTGTGGATATAATATTTAAGTCAATATGAAAGTCTCCTGCCGCCTGCTCCATCCCTTGCTTCATGGCAATCCACCGGTCATTGTTGCTGTCACTTACAATCACAGAGACCATATAACGTTCACTTTCCTGTCGTCTGTCCTGCTCCTTTTGTATCATCCAAAGCCCAATCAGCACCAGAAACAGCACCAGAATCCCTCGATAAAATCTATATCTGTTCACTGCTCTCTCTCCTCCTGCCGCTTTTGCTTTCCACTCTCTAAAAGTACCTGCATCTCCTCTGTATATATCAGATAAGGAAGATGAATTCGAACAGTTGTTCCTTCATCTGGCACACTCTCAATCTCTAAGCCATAGCAACTTCCAAAACGTAGCTTTAACCGGTTGTGCACATTAATCAGTCCTACACCGGAGCCTTTCTTAGGCGCGTGGTTATTCTCACTTAAAAGCTGGCATACAACTTCTTTTGGCATCCCAATACCATTATCACTGACTTCGATATAGATATCTTCCTTGCTTCGATAGCCCCGAATCTGAATCTCACCTTCACCGTCCATCCCCTGCACACCATAGTAGATGGCATTTTCAAGCAGTGGCTGTATAATCAGCTTTACCGTACAACACTTTAAAATATCTTCTTCCATCTGAAAATCCACTGTAAAGGTATTTTTATATCGAATCTTCTGGATGTTCATATAGTTTTTTGCATGTCGTATCTCATCGCTGATACTGATAATAGTCTTTCCACGGCTTAAGCTAACACGAAACAGACTTGCTAACTGTGTCACCATAAATACTGCATCATCATACCTTTCGCCCTCAATCATCCATACAATCGAATCCAAGGTATTGTATAAAAAATGCGGATTAATCTGTGACTGCAGGGCATCTAGCTCGCTCTTTCGCTTTTCTTCCTGCTCGATTAAAATATCTTCCATCAGTTGCCGAATCTGTGCAACAGTAGAGCGAAGCGTCTTCCCTAGATGCTCAACTTCTAGAAAACTTCCCACATATATCTCAGGATTCATATTGCCTGCTTCCCACTCTTTGACCGATTCATTAAGTCTTTGCAGTGGCTTTGCAATGCTAGAAGATACCAACTGATTGATAATGATAATCATTAACATGGTAAGCAGCATTAATATCACAAAAAATAATCGTGTCTCTGTCAGTCCCATGCTAAGCACGCGCTTTGGTGTAACACTCACGATCTTCCATCCGGTATAGCTGACCGTCTTTACTGTAATCAGTCGTTCTTCATCCTGAAAATATTCCTTATGGCTTCCATCTTCATAGGAAGCAGCGATTTGATTATTTTCTTCTAACAGATGCATATTGAGAAGTTTTTGGCGCGGATGATAGATAATCTCCCCTTCCCGGTCAATCAGATAGACATATTCCATCGAATGGTTCACATTGGCTTTTTTCAGAAGCTGTTCAATGCTGCTGTAATTCATATCCACCAAAAGAACTCCAAGCCTGGAGCTTCCATTGTTGGTCAGCTCCACGGCCCGGCTTAAAGATATGACCCAATAATAACGATAGCTTGTATTATCAAACAGATTCTGTACATGCGGCGTGGAAAAATGAAAATTCTCCATTCGTCCCACTGCATCGGTAAACCATTCCTGTTCGACAATACGAATATCCTCTTTTTCTGTTGCCACAGGGACCGCTGCCACAAGCTCTCCCTCATTGGTGTAGCAGGCAATACTGATTAGATTGTCTTTATTGGCCTCATAGAGCAGATTCATCTCCTCTGCCATGGTATCTGTTGCCAAATCTTTATCTTTAATTACACTGTAATACATGGTATCTGAGATACGTCTCATATTTCGAAGATACGTTTCTAGATTAATCGCCGTCTGGTCTAATATCTGTTCGGAACTTTCGATGGTTATATCCTCCATCTTCTGTACCAGAAAACGATACAGGGTAAAGCCTAAGATTCCCATACAGCAAATAGATACAATCGTAAAAGAGACCGAGATAATCAGCTGAATTGGCAGCGCTTTATGCTCTCTTTGGAAAAATAATCCTTTCATTCCTTTTCCATCCCTGCTGCTTTATACTTCGATGGCGCCATGCCAAACTGCTTTTTAAATGCATAGCTAAAATAGTTGGGGTCTGAGTATCCAACCTTCTCGGCAATCACATAGGTCTTTTCACTTCCGCTTAACAAAAGCTCGACGGCTTGTTCCATACGATAATCTGTCAAAAATTTAACAAATGTTTTGCCCGTCTCCTTTTTAAAGACCGTGGAAAAATAAGCTGCACTAACTCCTAAATATGCACACAGAGTCTCGATGCCAAGGTCTGGGTCTGCATAGTGTTCCCAGATATACTCAACTGCTTTTCGCACAAAGGACTTTGTTGTATTACTTCTGTCGCTCTGTACCGCCTGCTGAAGCTTTCGGCAGAGTTCATGAAGCCATTCTCCCAATGATTCTGGCAAATCCTGCTGCAGCGCCTGTCCATAGATATCACTGTCTGCCCCGAAAATCTCCTCCATATTCAGCTGATTATTATTTCCAAATCGAAAAATCTCTGCAATCACTTTCAGAATTAAGATTCGATATTTCTGCATTGATATTTTAGAACGGGCCATCCGTTCTGTAAATTCTATAATTGCTTTTTTAAGCGCTTCTGGGTCTCCTACCCGGATTCTTTTAATAATATTTTTTACATAGGGATCTTCCCACTGTACATCCACACATTCTTTGGGGTCTGTCTCCGAGATACTAATCGCTTTCATCGTTCCATATAAAACGCGGTATGAGACTGCCTGTTTGGCCCCCTGGTAGGATAATGGCAGCTGGATTAACTCCTCACAGATATGACCGATACCCGCGGTCACTCTGGCATTGCAGATTCTCTTGGCCATCTTGCAGATCTTATCCATCTCATCCGTAAATGCCACAAGTTTCTCCGGCTCTAAAAGCTGTGAAAGCACAATAATATCCCCCAGATAGCTTACCACCCGCACATCCCATCTGCCAGACAACTGTTCTTCTGCAAATTTCTTTACAGATACTCCTAGCAGAATCGGGTTTAGGGACCCATCTTCTTCTCCGGGCAGAGGCGTTGTACTGATATGCAGCACGGACACCACATAGTAAGGGCCAGAAAGTGTAATCTGATAGTCACTCATATACCCTAAAATCTGACTTTCCAATATCCGTCCTTCCAAAAGAGAGGTATAAAAATTCTCCTGTAATACTGGCAGACTATCCATATAATACTTTCTTAATTTGTCAATATTGCGCTTCTCATCCCGTTCTTCGTCCAGGTGTCTTTTGATACGCTCAAAGACATCGCGAAGCTCATTGGAATTGACAGGCTTTAAAATATACTCTTCTACTTCTGCCTTAATCGCCTCCTGTGCATATTCAAACTCATCAAAACCTGAAAAAATAATCATCTTGATTGTGCGATAGAGTTTTTTTAACTTTCTGCAAAGTGTCAGACCATCCATATACGGCATCTTGATATCTGTCATCACCACATCTGGCTGTAATTCCTCCGCCATCTCCAGTGCCTCCACGCCATTTCTGGCATATCCCACAATCCGGTATCCCATACGCTCCCAATCCAGCTTTTTCATAATCACCTGGACAACATCTTCCTCGTCATCCACCAGCAAGACAGAATATCGCTCCATATTTTAACTGTTCCTTTCTATGAAAATAACGGCCAGGAGGCAAACCCTGACCGTTATTATTATACATATTTATTTCTTTGCTATGTATTTTCTGATATCTAGAGAGATTGCCACGAAGATAACAACTCCAATCGCAATATACTGGGAGTTTGCATCCATACCCAGATACTGAAGTGCAACCTTCAAAAGTTCAAATACTGCAACACCGATAATCGCGGAAGATACCTTACCGCGTCCACCCGTTACAGAGACACCACCGATAGTACATGCTGCAATCGCTTCCATCTCATAGCCAAGGCCAAGCGCCACAGATGCACCACCGGCCTTTGCACCTAACATAAAACCAGCCAGACCATACATTGCTGCCGCTTTCATATAGATAATGATAAGTGTTAATTTTACAGGAACACCAGCTACCTCTGCTGCCTGTGGATTGCCGCCAATCGCATACATATATTTTCCATGGCGGGTCATATTAAAGATAAACCATGTAACCGCTGACACAACAACTGCTATCCATATCAGATAACTAATGCCCAAAAATTTTCCACTTGCAACACTTGTGTATTCGGATACATAGCCACCAAGAGGCGTTGCATTGGTAAAGATTAAGTTAATACCATATACAATCTCCATCATAGCCAATGTAGCGATAAAAGGAGGCACGCTTAAATAAGCGATAAAAAATCCTGTCACAGTACCAAACAGACCACAGATTGCCATTACAATCAGCGCCACTACAAAGACATTCATAGGCTCCATGCCCGGGAAAAACTTATTGGAGTAATCAATACGCTGTAAAAGCACACCTGCAATACAGCCACCAAATCCAATCATACGTCCTGCAGAAAGGTCACACCCCGCTGTGATAACACAGCCGGCAATTCCAAGAGCAATAACCAGACGAGAACTCATGTTCATCAGTGTATTTAACAAGTTATTCGACGTAAAGAAATTATCCGTCGTAAGTCCGGTATAGATTACCAGAATAAACATAACAATAATCACACCATTATTAATTAAAAAATCTATCGCTTTTTTTTGATTTATCTTTTCCATTCTCTTCTTCCTCCTTCACCATCAGAACTGTGTAGCATAGGCCATCACGTCAGCCTGCGTCATCTTGTCTGCCTCATCAATCTCGCCGGTCAATTTTCCATTGCACATTACATAGACTCTGTCCGACATGCCAAGAAGCTCTGACATCTCGGAGGAAATCATAATAATGGCCTTCCCTTGTGCGGCAAGCTCATTCATAATCTCATAGATTTCATGTTTAGCACCCACGTCAATACCGCGTGTTGGCTCATCCATAATCAGTACATCCGGGTCATTGGCAAGCCATCTAGAGACGATTACTTTCTGCTGGTTGCCACCTGAGAGGTTAGAGATATGTTCCTTCATGCTAGGAGTCTTAATCCGAAGCTTTTGAATACTGTCATCCACAACCTGATTAATCTTCTTGTGGTTTAAGACAACACCAGCCTGAAGATATTTATTATAGACAGATACGCCTACATTATCTTTAATTGACAGACATCCAAAGATACCATTGCCGCGGCGGTCCTCTGTAATCAGACCAATACCAGCGTTCATCGCATCAATCGGATGTTTGATCTTTGCTTTCTTTCCATGAATCCACACTTCGCCCGATGCAACCCCACGAATACCAAAGAGACCTTCCATCAACTCGGTTCTCTGTGCACCTACTAGACCGCCAAAGCCCAGAATCTCTCCTTTGCGAAGCGTAAAGCTTACGTCCTGGAAGGATTTCTCATGGATAGAACAGAGATTTTTAACTTCCATCACCACTTCGCCTGGCTCATTTCCTCTTGGCGGATAGACATTGGTCAGCTCACGACCTACCATCTTGGCAATAATCTGGTCTGTACTCATCTCTGCCGCTGGCCAGGTTCCCACATAGGTTCCATCACGCATAATCGTAATATCATCTGCGATTCTCTTAATCTCATCCATCTTGTGAGAAATATATACCATCGCGACTCCCTTGTCGCGCAAATCATTCATAATCCGAAAGAGTGCCTCCACCTCGTTGTCCGAGAGCGAGGAAGTAGGCTCATCAAAAATAACCACTCTTGCCTGCTGTGAGACTGCTTTGGCAATCTCCACTGACTGCATCTGTCCAATCGAAAGCGTACCTAACTGTGCTTTAGGGTCAAAATCCATCTTGACCTCTTTAAGCCAATATGCAGTCTCTTCATACATCTTCTTATGGTCAATCATCTTAAATGGCCCGAAGTTCTTCGTTGGAAATCTTCCAAGATACAGATTCTCTGCCACACTTCTTGCCGGTACCGGCTGCAGCTCCTGATGCACCATTGCTATTCCATGTGCCATCGCTTCATCCGGGTTATTAATCTCAATCTTCTCTCCATCCAGATAGACCTCTCCTTCATCCATCTTGTAGATGCCAAAGAGGCACTTCATCAGAGTGGATTTACCTGCCCCATTCTCCCCCATCAACGCATGAACCGTGCCCGGGCGGAGAGACAGCTGTACATGGTCCAGCGCTTTGACGCCAGGGAACGATTTACATATCCCTTTTAGCTCCAGTTTGTATTCAGCCATATTTCTTCTCCTTAATTTTATAAAATAAGTTAAAAAGGGCGGGTGCCGCTTACAACACCCGCACCATTTTCTTACATGAACTGTGGTTTACAAACCGCAATTACTGTACCATGTCAAGAATTTCCTGTGCATTATCCTTTGTAACTTTTACGTAATCGCAGCCGATATAATGCTCATTTCCTGCGCCAGTCAGATAGTTAACAGCTGCATCTGCTGCACTGTGAGACTGTGAGAAATGGTCATTGAATACGGTTCCTGTCATCGTTCCGTTCAGCACGTTCTCAAGTGCCTCGGAAAGAGCGTCCACACCAACAAGATAGATATCCTCGCCTACCTTACGGCCTGCTGCGTCGATAGCCTGAAGTGCGCCAAGAGCCATCGCGTCGTTGTTGCAGAATACTACCTCTACGTCGTTTCCATACTGGCCAAGAGCGTTAGCAACAATCTGCTGTGCCTGATCCTGTGCCCAGTTTCCAACCTGGTCAGTCAGACAGTTTACTTCAAAACCTGCATCCTCAAGTGCCTTTACAGAGAACTCGGTACGATACTGTGCATCGATATTCTCCGGGTCACCCTCTACCATGATATAATCAATCTTGCCATTGCCATTCTTATCAATGGTATCTAAACCAAGGTCACCGATTAACTCGCCCTGGAATGTTCCAGACTGACGTGCGTCACATCCTACATAGGTTACATTCCATCCGCCGTCTGCCCATCTCTTCTGCTCGTCCTCATCCGGCTCGCGGTTGATATATACAAGCGGAATATCAGCAGCTACTACTTTATCAGTAATGGTCTCTGCGGAAGAAGAGTTTACTGGGTTGATAATCAGTACGTCAACACCCTGAGTGATAAAGTTATCAATCTGCCCGGTCTGTGTCGCCTGGTCATTGGCACCGTCAGAAATCGTGATATTATCTGCGGAGAAGCCAAGGCTTACCAGATAATTCTGAAGTTCTGTACGGAATAATGTCATAAAGTTATCAGAGAACTGATAGATGCATACGCCTACCTTCTTGTCTGCTAGGTCTGCATTGCCAGCTGGTGCTTCTTCGCCTTCTGCTTCTGTAGCTTCTGGTGCTTCAGCGTCTTCACCACCTGTTGTATCCTCTGCCTCTGTCGGCTCCTCTGTTGTGTCTGGAGCACTTGTCTCCTCTGTCTTGTTGCCGCATCCTGCTACCATCGTTGCAACCATGGTCAGAGAAAGGATAATGCCAACTACTTTCTTTTTCATTTTGAAAACCTCCCTGTATTTTTTTGGTAACTTTTTGTTACAGTCTTTATTATATCAGTGAGTTTTTCAAAAAAACATACAAAATCCTTTTCTCTTTCTTGAAAATCCTTCGGTATTTTGCATAAAACTGACAATTTTCTACGATTTGTCCTCTGGCTCGTCCTCTTTCTCCTTCTTTTGAAACAGCCTCAGTGCAAAGAAAAGAATCCCCACTCCGCCAACTGCAAAAAGAACAGAGAAAATTATGCAGAACGTATGTTCCATCCCAGAAACCTCTGCCAGATTTCCAAATAACTCATATGCCAGATACAACAGATAGATTCCTGCAAGTCCATAAAATACAGACCTCTTCTTACTATTTGACCATTCTCCCATCTTACACCTCTTTCTTTTGTTAGTTCTCAAGTTTCTCTAGGCAGTCCATCCAGATAGTAACACATGCATCACTTGGCATCCGAAGGTCTCCTCTTGGTGATACTGCCACCGTTCCCACTTTCGGGCCATCTGGCAGACAAGAACGTTTAAACTGCTGTGAGAAAAAACGCCGATAAAAGGTCTTTAACCATTTTAAAATCGTCTCTTTGTCATAGATTCCCTCAAAGGCCTGCTCTGCCAGATAGTAAATCTTATCCGGTGCAAAACCAAAGCGCAGCATATAATAGAGGTAAAAATCATGCAGCTCATAAGGCCCGACTAAGTCCTCTGTCTTCTGTGAGATTACCCCATCCTTTGGCGGCAAAAGCTCTGGGCTGACCGGCGTATCTAAGATATCCAAAAGAATCTCGGACAATCTTTTATCCTCACAAGTATCTGCATAATAGCGCACCAGATGACGCACCAGAGTCTTAGGAACCGAAGCATTGACGCCGTACATCGACATATGGTCTCCGTTATAGGTCGCCCATCCAAGTGCCAGCTCCGACATATCACCTGTACCAATCACCATGCCTCCTGTCTGGTTCGCCACATCCATCAATACCTGGGTACGCTCTCTTGCCTGAGCATTCTCATAGGTCACATTGTGCAGCTTACTGTCATGTCCAATATCCCGAAAATGCAGAGACACTGCCTCCTTTATATCAACCTCCTTAAGTCTTGCCCCCAGTCGCCTTGTCAGCTCACAGGCATTGGTATATGTCCGGTCAGTAGTCCCAAAGCAAGGCATTGTAACAGCTGTGATACAATCCCTTGACAATCCCAATCTGTCCACAGCCTTTGCTGTCACCAAAAGTGCCAGCGTTGAATCCAGTCCCCCGGAAATCCCAATCACTGCGCTCTTGCAATTTGTATGTTCCATCCGCTTCTTAAGTCCCATCGACTGAATTGCCAATATCTCCTCACAGCGTCTCTTTCGCTCTTCCTTCTTGTCTGGCACAAAAGGAGCTTTATCAATATACCGCTCCAAAGGAATCTTGGTATCTCTTATCCGAAAAGAAGTCGACAGATAAAAGTCTTCTTTCTCCTCCATATCATACGTTGAGATTCTCCTGCGCTCTCCAATCATACGTTCGACATCAATCTCCGCATAGACAGTCTCATTCTGAAAACGCTTCGCTTCCATCAGCAGCGAACCATTCTCACAGATAAGATGATGTCCGCCAAAGACAAGGTCTGTTGAAGACTCTCCTTCTCCTGCACTGGCATAGATATAACCACAGCTAAGCCGGCCTGAGTGACAGCGAATCAAATCTCTTCGATAAGCATCTTTTCCGGTCACTTCATCACTGGCAGACAGATTGACTATCACAGTCGCTCCATTCAGTGCATGGCGAATACTTGGCGGATTTGGTGCCCACAAATCCTCACATATCTCACAAGCCACCAAAAGCTGTGGCATATTTGCACAAGTAAACAACTGATTGCTCCCAAAAGGCACATCATTCTCCTCGCCCCAGTTTACATGGTCACAGACAGATGGCCCCTTTGCAAAATGCCTCGCCTCATAAAATTCACTATAATTCGGAATATAGGTCTTAGGTACAAACCCCAAAAGTTCTCCGTCCGAATAAGCTGCTGCCACATTGTATAACTTCCCCTTAATCTCCACCGGAAGCCCCACAAAGAACAGGCCATCCATCCCTTTACTTGCCTCAATAATCTCCCTGAGCGCCGAAGCTGCTCCCTGAAGCAAAATCTCCTGCAAAAACAAGTCACTGCAAGTATACCCTGTAATACAAAGCTCCGGGAATACCAGAATCCTGGCTCCCTTCTCCCAGGCTTCTTTCATCAGCCCAATAATCTCCTGTGCATTATACTTCGTATCTGCCACCCGAATCTTTGGCGCTAACGCCGCCACTTTCACAAATCCATATCTCATTATTATTTCTCCTATTGAAGTTCCGCATCTGTTAAAATAATGCCCTTTAACTATAACGACATTTGACCGCTTTGCTCTCAAATATCGTTATGGGCATTATTTTAACAGATGCTGATTTAGAATTCTTAGTTTATTTTTGTTCTACTTGGTTTTTTGGATGATTTTTTTTAGGTCTTCTATGGTAAATTCATAGGCTTCATTGCAGAAATGGCATTTTACCTCAATCGGTTTTCCTTCTTGTACCATCTCATTTAGCTCCTTGCGCCCGATGCTGATTATCGCTTTTTCTACCCGCTCTTTGCTGCAGTTGCAGGAAAATTCCGTGTCCATGCGCTCTAATATCTCCAAGCCAAACTCTCCTAGAAGCTCCTCTAACAGTTCCTCTGGTCCTAAGCCTCTGTCTAGATATGCAGTTACTGACTCCATACTCTGCAGCTTTTTCTCCAGCTTATCAATCAGTTCCTCCTCTGCAAAAGGCATTAGCTGAATAATAAATCCCCCTGCCTGCTTCACGGTATTATCCCGCTCCATCAAAACCCCAAGTCCTACCGAGGAAGGCGTCTGCTCTGAATTTGCAAAATAATACGTCAAATCATCCCCTATCTCCCCTGTCTTAAGCTCTGTCTGTCCCACATAAGGCTCTTTAAGCCCCAAATCCTTTATTACACTCAACACTCCTAAATCAAGTGCTCCCCCCACATCTAACTTCCCCATCTTACTTGGAGGTAGCATCACTTGTGGCACTTTTGCAAATCCTTTCACCTTTCCATGCGAATCCGCTGTCACGGTAAGCCCCTTCACAGGTCCGCTGCAATCAATCTGAAGTGTTAAAAGGTCCTTCTCCCCCTTCATCATCATCCCCATCATCGCGCCAGCCTCCAAAAGCCGCCCAAGCGCTGCTGTCACCACCGGACTTGTATCATGCCTTCTTCTGGCCTCCTCCACCATCTCTCTACCTTGGATAGCAAACGCCCGAATCTGTCCCTCTGCCGCCGTTGCCCGTACCATATAATCTTTCATACATCTGTCTCCTTTATCCTAATATCAAGAAACTCCCCTTCTGCAAACCACCCACACTCTCTGCGAGTCTTCCTTCACCTTTTCTTTTGTATACCCATCATACACCCCCAACACTTCAAGTCCCGCATCTTCTATCATCTTCTTTACAGCCTCCACCTCATACCCCCTCTGATAGTGTCTCTCTTCATACTTTCTATAATACCCCGATTCCTCCTGAATGAAAAGTGTCAAATCATATTCATTGATTCCGCTTTTTTCGTCGTAATAATTCTCCCATATAAAACTTCCTTCTTCTCGATTTTCTGCAATCGTCAATTCCCCCAATACTTCCTGATACTTATACACAGTATTTATATCAAAAAGAAACAGCCCTCCATAATCCAGATAATTCTTCACCAACCGGAAAACACCAAGAAGTTCCCCCTCCTCCAAGATATAATTTATCGAATCACAGACGCTTACAATCGCCCGTACGGTCCCATAGAGTTCAAACTCCCTCATGTCCTGACAAAGATACAAAATATCATGTCCCGACTGCTCCCGTCTCTCCATTGCCACCTCAAGCATCTCCTCCGACATATCCACCCCTATCATATCATATCCGGCCTCTGCTAGATGCTCCGTCATCTTTCCTGTCCCGCATCCAAGCTCTAGAACTAACCCATCCCGAATCCCATGCTCTGTCAGCATCCCCAAAATAGCATCTTTCCACTCCTGATAAGGAATATCCTCCATAAACAAATCATAGACCCTAGCAAATCCGGTATATGCCTCCATGCGCTCCCCTCTCCTTCTCAAAATATACAAAAATGAGGAGCCGCCACAAGATAATCTTGCAGCAACCCCTTCCATCTATTGTCACCTAGTATCGTATTGCATTTGTGTTGCTCTCACGTACTAATTATTACTACTCAGATATTTCTCAATGTTCTCAATGGCTGCTAATTCATCACTCCCTTCTGCATATACCACTACAGATTCTCCTGCGGATAACCCCAAAGTCATCATACCCATAATGCTCTTAGCATTGACCTTCTTATCGCCATTCTCCACATAAATACTGCTCTCATACTGGCTTGCCACCTGTACCAATAATGCGGTAGGTCTTGCTTCAAGTCCATCTGCAATCTGAATGGTGATTGGTTTTTTAATCATTTTACTCCTCCTTGCCCTTACGCAATCTCTCTGCCATAAGACTTAGCTTACGCAGACGATGATTCACACCGGATTTTCCGACTTTAGGAGACAACATGTCCCCTAACTCCTTCAGGCTAGCATCCGGGTGCCCAAGCCTGAGTCTAGCTACTTCTTTCAGACTTTCGCTCAGTCTGTCGAGTCCGAGATGGTCTTCGATATAACGAATATCTTCCACCTGACGAACTGCCGCGGAGACTGTCTTGTTCAGGTTTGCTGTCTCGCAGTTCACCTTACGGTTGACCTGGTTACGCATCTCCTTTACAATCCGCACATTTTCCAACTGCATGAGTGATACACTTGCCCCCATAAGCCCCAGTAGCTTTACAATCTGTGAACCCTCTTTGACATAGACTACTAGGTGCTTTTTGCGCTTTACGATTTTGGCATCCACCTCAAAGTCTGTCAATATCTCACAAAGCTGTTCTGCCTTTTCTATTGAAGTACACACAATCTCAAAATGATAAGATTTGGTAGGGTCACTGACAGAACCTACTGCAAGAAATGCTCCCCGAATAAAAGCACGGCGACAGCATACTTGCCGAAGCAACTGATTATGTACCAATGACATGCACTCATGGATATTTCCATCCTTGTCAAGCAAACCAGTCTCTCTTAAAAGTCTTCTCGCTTCTTTGTCCTTTTGTACTACTACAAAATAGCTTCGCGCCTCCCTGCTTTTACGGACAGATGTCTCCGCCTTAATATTAAATGCTTTTCTTAATAATGTAAAGTACTTTCTTGCAACTGGCAGATTTTCTGTCTGAATTTTTACACAATATTGGAAATTTTCGGTAATAGTAATCTTTCCGCATAGGCTAATAATAGCAGCAGTTTCTGCCAGCTTACAGTGGCGTCCATTTGATGTTGGCCTTGAAAGTTCCTCTTTAATCTCTCCAGAAAATGACATCTTCTGTCTCCTTGTCGACCATATGGATTATTTTCCCCTTGCTGCATCCTTTCCAATATCCCGATGTTCTAACTTGACACCATAATCATTTTGGTCTGACAGTCTCTCATAAAGCTTATTAGACAGTGTGACGGAGCGGTGTTTGCCTCCTGTACAGCCAATCGCGACCACTAACTGATTTTTGCCTTCCAACACATAGTTAGGCACCAGAAAGCGAATCATATCATCGAGCTTGTCCAGAAAGACATGTGCCATATCATAGCCCATCACAAAATCCTGTATCTCCTTGTCATTTCCTGTCAGCTTTCTAAGCTCCTCATAATAATATGGGTTCGGAAGAAATCTAACATCAAACACTAAGTCGGCATCACTTGGAATTCCATATTTAAAACCAAAAGACAGAACCGTAATCATCAGATTTTTAAACTCCCGGTTCTGGATAAAGATTTTATCAAGCTCCTGCTTTAACTCCCTTACCAAAAGCTTACTTGTATCAATAATATAGTCTGCATGTTTTTTTAAAAACACCAGACGCTCCCTCTCTAGTACAATCCCCTGCTCAATCCTTCCAGACTCTGCAAGTGGATGGATTCTCCTGGTCTCTTTGTATCTTTTTACCAGTACATCATCACTGGCATCCAAAAACAGAATCTCATATGAAATCTCTTTTAGTGCCATATGTTCTAGAATCTGTTCTAGTTGCCCTAGTGCCTTGCCACTTCTGACGTCCAGTCCAATCGCCACTTTTGTAATCTCACTGTTTCCAGAAGCCGTCAGCTCTGCAAACTTGTCCACAAAAGGCACCGGCAGATTGTCCACACAGAAATACCCGGCATCCTCTAATATCTTAAGGGCAGTCGCCCGCCCGGCACCGGACATACCAGTTACAATCACCAGTCTCATATCCTTTGTTCCTCCCTATCTTCTTCTCTACCAGCCCAAAAATTTTACTTCCGTCTGAAGCTGTACACCGGTCTTTTCGTATACCTTTCTCTGTACATATTGTATCACTTCTGCAATCTGTGCTGCCGAGGCTTCCCCCCGATTGACCACAAAGCCACAGTGCTTCTCTGAGACTTGTGCATCTCCAATCCGAAATCCGCGAAGCCCGGCGTCCTCAATAAGCTTTCCTGCAAAATATCCCTCCGGGCGTTTAAAGGTGCTTCCTGCGCTTGCATACTCCAAGGGCTGCTTTCGCACCCTCTGCTCCTTTAATTCCATCATCCGCGCCCTAATCTCTTTTCCATCTCCTCTATGAAGCGTCAGCACTGCTTCTAGTACAATACTGTGCTCCTTTGCAATCCGGCTTTTGCGATAGCCAAATGCCATCTCTTCATTTGTATATTCTCTTAGACTTCCATCCGGCATAAGCACTTTGACATAACTTACGACATTTTTCATCTCTCCGCCGTAAGCACCTGCATTCATCACCAAAGCCCCTCCAATGGTTCCTGGAATTCCAGATGCAAATTCAAGCCCTGTAAGTCCTTCTCTGCAAGCGACACTTGCTGCCTTGACAAGCAATGCCCCTGCCTGCAATTTCATCTGTGCTTCTTGCACTTCAATCGCCGACATATTTTTAAATAAATGGATAATCACGCCATCATACCCTGCATCGCTTACCAACAGATTGCTTCCATTGCCGACGATATAATAAGGTATCTTTGCCTTCTGACATGCAGCAATCACATCGGCTAATTGCTTTATATCCACAGGCTCTACCAGATAACGTGCACAGCCTCCTACGCGAAATGTCGTATGGTCTTTCATTGGTTCATCCGCCCATACTTGACTTTCTCCTACTAATTTTTGCAAAATTTCCAACATTCCAGATTCCACCATTGTTCTGCTTTCTATATAATTTCTTATGATACAACAGTTTTCCCTTTTTGCAAATACTTTTTCACATAATAGCCTGTGTAGGAGGATGAAATCTCGGCCACTTCCTCCGGTGTTCCTTCTGCTATCACCGTTCCTCCGCCATCTCCGCCTTCTGGTCCCATATCAATAATATAGTCCGCAGTCTTGATGACATCCAAATTGTGCTCAATCACGATAACGGTATTGCCGCCCTCTGCTAACCTCTTAAGAATCTCTGTCAGCTTATGGACATCTGCAAAATGCAGTCCTGTCGTCGGCTCATCTAAGATATAGACCGTCTTTCCAGTGCTTCTGCGGCTTAACTCTGTCGCTAACTTAATCCTCTGTGCCTCTCCTCCAGAAAGTGTTGTAGAAGGCTGCCCTAGTTTTAGATAAGAAAGTCCCACATCGTAGAGTGTCTCTATCTTTCTCTTGATAAATGGTACATTTTCAAAAAATACAAGTGCTTCCTCCACCGTCATATCCAATACATCGTAAATGTTTTTGCCTTTATATTTTACTTCAAGAGTCTCCCGATTATACCTCTTTCCTTGACAAACTTCACAAGGAACATAGACGTCCGGCAAAAAATGCATCTCAATCTTCAGAATTCCATCACCGGAACATGCCTCACAGCGGCCTCCCTTTACATTAAAGCTAAAGCGGCCCTTTTTATATCCTTTTGCCTTTGCATCCGAAGTCGAAGCAAACAAATCCCGAATCATATCAAAGACCCCAGTATAGGTCGCTGGATTTGAGCGCGGAGTTCTTCCTATTGGAGACTGGTCAATGCAGATAACTTTGTCAAGCTGCTCCATTCCCTCTATCGAGCGATATTTTCCCGGTATTGTCCGCGCGCGGTTTAACTTCTTTGCTAAACTCTTATAGAGAATTTCATTGACAAGAGAGCTCTTTCCAGAACCTGATACCCCGGTTACACAGGTCAACACACCCAGTGGAAACCGGACATCTACATTTTTCAGATTGTTTTCCTTTGCTCCTTTGACCATCATCCAGCCAGTAGGCGTTCTTCTCTTTTCTGGTACTGGAATCTGAATCCGCCCACTTAGATAAGCCCCTGTGACCGAATCTGGATGTTTCATCAGCTCCTTTGCCGTACCAGTTGCTACCACTTTTCCGCCGTGCTCTCCAGCCCCTGGCCCAATATCCACCACATAGTCAGCTACCAACATCGTATCTTCATCATGCTCTACCACAATCACCGTATTTCCCAGGTCTCTAAGATGGCACAGCGTATGCAAAAGCTTGTCGTTATCCCTCTGATGAAGTCCAATACTTGGCTCGTCCAAGATATAGGCTACCCCCACAAGTCCAGAGCCAATCTGTGTCGCTAAACGAATCCTTTGTGCCTCCCCGCCAGAGAGTGTTCCTGTTGCACGCGTAAGCGACAGATAGCCAAGCCCCACATCCATCAAAAACTGAATCCGTGCCCGAATCTCTTTTAATATCTGTTCTCCAATCAAAAGCTGCTGCTTAGAAAGTGTCATCTCTTCCAGAAATATCTGAAGATCTCTTACAGACTGATTGGTTACCTCATAGATATTTTTATCGCTGACCGTCACAGCCAGAGAGCCTGGCTTTAACCTTTGTCCTTTACATGAACGACATGGTGTAATCCGCATAAACGATTCATATTCTTGCTTCATCGTATCCGAGCCTGTCTCACGATAGCGGCGCTCACAGTTTTTCACCAGCCCTTCAAAAGTCACTGCATAGACTCCCTCGCCGCGCTGTCCCTTATAGTATACCTTAATCTCCCTGCCATCCGTTCCATGTAACAAAATATGTTGTATCTTTTCCGGCAACTTTTCGTATGGTGTCTGCAAGTCAAAATCATATTCCTTTGAAAGTGCATGCAACACTCCATACGTAAAGCTAGACGGGTCTGTACAAGACTGCCAGCCCATCACCTGAATCGCTCCCTCTGCAATACTTAAAGATTTATCTGGAATCATCAAATCTTCATCAAATTCCATCTTATATCCCAGACCAAAACAATCGGGGCAAGCCCCAAAAGGATTGTTAAAAGAAAAACTTCTAGGCTCCACTTCCTCCATACTAATCCCACAATCCGGGCAGGCATAGCTAGAGCTAAACGTCAAAAGCTCCCCGTTATCTACGACCTCCACCACCAGAAGCCCCTCAGAAAGCCCCAGAACCGTCTCAATGGAATCTGTCAGACGCTTCTCAATCCCTGGCTTTACCACCAGCCGGTCCACTATAATCTCTATCAGATGCTTGATATTTTTCTCAAGCTTAATCTCCTCTGAAAGCTCATAGACATTCCCATCTATCTTCGCCCTTACAAAACCACTTCTTCTTGCTTTCTCCAAAAGCTTTGTATGTTCCCCTTTGCGCCCCTTTACTACTGGCGCCAAAAGCTGTATCTTTGTCCGCTCCTCTAACCCCATAATCTGGTCCACCATCTGGTCTACCGTCTGCCGCTTAATCTCCCTGCCACACTTTGGACAATGTGGAATCCCAATCCTTGCATAGAGCAGACGAAAATAATCATATATCTCAGTCACTGTCCCCACGGTAGAACGCGGATTGCGGTTCGTCGACTTCTGGTCAATCGAAATCGCCGGCGAAAGCCCCTCAATGCTCTCCACATCCGGCTTCTCCATCTGCCCTAAAAACTGTCTTGCATACGACGACAAAGACTCCATATACCGCCTCTGTCCCTCTGCATAGATGGTATCAAAAGCAAGTGATGACTTTCCTGAACCACTCAGTCCGGTCATCACCACCAACTCATTCCTTGGAATCTCCAAATCAATATTTTTCAGATTATGCTCATTTGCACCACGAATCTTAATAAACGTTCTACTCTCTTTCACCATATCTTCTTCTCTCCTACTCTCTTCTATTCTCTTCTATATCCGCAGATATTATAGCATACAAATAAAAAAAAGTACATCAGAAAGTGAACATTCGTTCTAATATCATTTCTCTAAATACCGTTCTAATGCCCATACTAGATATAATGGCACGCTATAAGTTCTTGTCTCCTCCACTATATTTTCTCCTACATTTTTCATGGAAAACTTAAATCCTTTCTGTGGCTTGTATTTCTTACAAAATTGCCCATAACTTTTCGCTCTAGTATGCACATCTGCCTTTACTTCCACAGGAATCATCTGATTCTCTTCTTCAAATAGAAAATCCAACTCTGCTGTATTATTAGAACGCCAAAAATAAGGATGTCTCCCTTGTATTAACAGTTCCATCATCACATAATTTTCCGTAAATGCTCCTTTAAAATTCTTATATAACTCAGAATCCTCCAAAATAATCTTAGCCGAAACTCCCGACATTCTTCGAAGCAAGCCCACATCACAAAGATACATCTTAAAATAAGTCGCATCTGCATAAAATGATAACGGAAACTCTGGCTGTCCAACTCGTTCTAACTTATACACCAGCCCCGCATCTACCAGCCACTCTAAAGCATCCTCTAATTCCTTAGAGCGTTTCCCCTCTCTCACATGAGAAAAGATAAATTTATTGTTTTCCCTTGCCAACTGCTTTGGAATGGAATCCCATATCCAACCAAGTTTAGGAATCTCTGTTTTTGGCGCATGTTTAGCAAAATCATGACGATAATCCAGTAAAATATTATCCTGAATCTCCTCTACAGGTCCAAACTGGTGCGTTTTTGTCCACATCAAGACTGCTTCTGGCATTCCTCCCACAATATAATAATATTTCAATTCTCTCTTAAGTTCCTTTGTATAAAGCTCTGGCAGCTCACTTGTCTTTTCATATTTTCGCACTCTTTCTAAAATTCTTTCCTTCCCTTCTGCCCAAAGAAATTCCAAAAAAGACAAAGGATACATCAAAAGTCTGTCTACTTTTCCCACTGGAAATGAAATACCATCCCGCTTTACAGATACTCCTAATAAAGACCCTGCACAAATAATATGCAATTCCCTTTTATCCTCACAAAAATACTTCAAAGCTGTAATGGCTTTCGGACACTCTTGTATCTCATCAAAAATAACCAACGTTTTCCCTGATACAATCTCCTTTCCACGAACTACATTCCCCAATTCATCCAAAATACGCTCAACTTGAAAATCATACTCAAAAATAGAAGCAAGTCCTCTATCTTTCTCAAAATTAAAATAAGCTACATCCTCAAAACACTGTTCTCCAAACTCTTTACAAATATAAGTTTTCCCACATTGCCGGACTCCTGTAAGCAAAAGCGGCTTCCGCTCCTTTGCATCCTTCCATATCATTAATCTTTCCATTACTTGTCTTCTCATATTTATCCTCCCATTTTTCCTTATATTACTTAATATTATATTCCACTCCTCAATAAACATCCATCAAATATTTGCGTTTTTCATAGGAACTTTTGCATAAATCTTGCGTTTTTCATAGGAATTTTTGTATATCAGCCAAAATTTAAGGGCTTGCACAAAAAGATAATCTTTATTTTGTGCAAGCCCGTCGCTTTTTTATATCTGCTCCTTTTGAAGCTTCCCCTTTGCATATTCTTCTAATTCTTTCAATTCCCGATAAAATTCCCCCATATCCTCCGCTTTTATCGTACCTATCACCTTATCACATTTATCAATTAACGCTTTCGCTCTTTTTAGAGTCTCCTCTTCTATCCTGCAAAAGGGTCTTACACTTACAACTTCCACTGCTAATGCCCTAGCCGAAGGATAATCCAAATCATTCTCCCACAGAACTCCCGCCACAAAAGGTACACCCTCTCTTTGAAGTCTTCGATACACAGCTGTCCCACTTCCATTTCCTGACAGCACAAACACCTTTGGCTCTCCCTTTACTGCTTCTAGTTCCAGATTTCCTGTCCGCTCATCATAATCCCCGGTTGTCATCCGATATAATTCTTTCATATATCCCTTGGAAAATATCTCCTCTGGCGTTCCAAAACGGTCAATTCTGTCTCCTTTTACACAAGCTATCTTATCTGAGATTCTCCCCGCCAAATCCAGCTCATGTAAAGACATCACCACTGACAGGTTTCGATTTCTGGACATATTTTGCAAAATAGATAAAAATTCCAGCTTATATTTCATATCCAGAAAAGACGTCGGTTCATCAAGCACAATAATATCCGGCTCCTGACAAATCGCCCGCGCTAACATTACCCGCTGCTTCTGCCCGTCGCTTGTCTTCTGAAAATCTCTGTCTGCAAGCTCCATAATATGTACAAGCTCCATCGCTTCTCTTACTATCTTATGGTCTTGTTTTGACAACACCCCAAAACGCCCCGTATATGGATACCGTCCCGTCGCCACCACATCTTCACAGCTCATAAGCTCTGGCTTTACCCGCTCCGTAAGAACCACCGACAGCTTTTTCGACAGTTCCTTCCCACTCATAGTTTTCATCTCCTGTCCGTCAAGACAGACCACACCGCCAAGTGGTTCTAGCTGTTTTATCAGGCTCTTTAATATCGTGGTCTTCCCTGCACCATTTGGCCCAATCAGCGTCAAAATCTCTCCCTTTTTCAGAGAAAGCGCAATGTCCTGAATCAGAGGCACCCCATGATATCCAACCGACAACCCTTCTGTATACAGATAATCTGTCTCTGCCATCTCTAGCCCCTCTCCTTCTTCTTTCGCACCATAATAAAGATAACTACCGGTGCGCCAAAAATCGCTGTCACTGTGCTGATACTAAGCTCTGTTGGTGCAAACACCACCCGCGCCAGCAAATCACAAAACAGACAAAATGCCGCTCCCCCCAGAAAGCATCCTGGTATCATACAGATAGGCTTTGCCGTCCCAAACAGACTTTTGGCCAGATGTGGCACTGCAATCCCCACAAAAGAGACCGGCCCCGCAAAAGCCGTCACACAGGCTGACAAAACACTTGATAACAACACCAAAAGCGCCCGAAACACCCGAATATTTAATCCCATATTCTGTGCATACGACTCTCCCATCTGGTACGCACTGATAGGTTTTGACAATAAAAACACACAAAACGTCGTTAAAAATATAACAATCGACATTACCAACACATTTTCCCAACTGATACCAGAAAAACTGCCCTTTGACCAGTTATGCAGATTGACAATATCCGCATCATCTGCAAATGTCACCACAAAATCCGTAATCGCTGTACAGATATAGCCAATCATCACGCCACTGACTATCAGCATTGACATCTGCTCCATCACCCGTGACATCAAAAGCACAAACCCCATCGATATCATAGCACCAATAAATGCCGCCAAAATCAGGGTCAGCGAGCTAAGCTGCACCGCCCTTCCAAGGGCTGCCACCATCACAAGTGCTACAATCAGCTTCGCCCCTGACGAGATACCCAGGATAAAAGGCCCTGCAATCGGATTGTGAAAAAATGTCTGCAACAGATAACCAGAAAGTGCAAGTCCCCCACCCAGAATTGCTGCTGCTAACGCACGCGGAAATCGAATCTTTAGCACAATATCTGCAAAGACCGCATCTGCCTTTTGCCCTCCTAAGATTTTCCACACATCCGAAAATGGAACCTGAACACTCCCTGCACAGATATTTACTGCCAAGAGTATCAGCACCAATAGAATTAATATGATATATGCGATTCCATATCTGCTTCGTCTCATCCTCTGTCTCCTGCCTTCACACTACCATACTCTATTTTTTTAAGGGATAGAGATAGGTAAGGTCACTCTCCTCTCCTGAGAGCATCTTATGAATATCCTGAATCATCGTCCCAAGCTCCATCGACGATTGATACAGATTCTTGGTTGTACAGTACACGTTTCCCTCCTGTACCGCCTTAAAATTCTCCAAAAGACTACTTTTATCTAAAAGCTCTGCCACAGAAGACAGCTCTCCTTCAATCGCACTGTTATAGATAATATAGTCTGCATCCTTTGCCGAGGCATAGAACTCCTCCATCTGCATCTTTACCGTAGAAGAAGCCGTATCTTCCTCTTCCCCTAAATCCTCAAAGATATAACTTCCGCCAGCCATCTCAATCATCTTTGGCAGATAATCCGAAGATTTGCGAACATTGGCCTCCCCGTTTGTTGTAATATAGAAAAATGCTACCGTCTTTCCAGATGCTTCACTGTCACGAATCGAGGTAAATGCTTCCATCTCCTTTGCAAATGCCTGTTCTGCCTCTGCTTCCTTATTTGCCAAAAGCCCATATAATTTTACCCATTCCGTACGCCCTAGAGGCTCCGCCTCATAGCTTGAGTAGTCCACAAGCACTGGAATCCCCAGTCTTTCTAACTGCTCTTTCACTTCTGGATTATGAGAAATCATCGTATTTTCAATTGCAAGCCCACACCCCCGTGAGACAATCTGCTCATAGTCAGGTGCCGAATAGTTTCCAGCATACAAAAGCTCTCCTGCTTCCACTGCTTCTCTTGCTTCCTTAATATACCATCCATCTGCCTTTAAGCCTGAAAATTTTACCATAGGAAGCGCGTCCAGTGCCACAAACATATCCATCACTGCGGAAGCCACCAGATAGATATTCTCAATCGGCTGCTGCAATACCACAATCCCTTCCTCTAGCTTCTCTGGCGCCTTTTTCCCTTCTGGCACTACCAGAAAACGGCTGCCATCCGCAATCCCAATCAGCGCATAACCATCCTGGTAATAATCCACCGAAAACTTCTTGGCATAAACGGTCTCCATACTATGGCTATAGGTGAGTTCCGGGCTGATATTGGTATCTTTCTCCTCTGTCTTCTCTCCATCCGCCTGCCCGCAAGAAACAGAAGAAAACAACAGGCATATACATAGCATACATACAATTAATCTTCGCATTATCTTCTGCCATTCCTTTTCTTTTTATTGATATAAGAGACAAACACGCAAATTGCCACAATAATAAAGACCATATAGACAACCTTCTGCGCTGCTGCCTGGGGCGTCTCATCCTTTGACATTACCTGGTCTCCATAAAAAGTCAGGGTATATTCCACCTCATGAGGGGTACTCATTGCAGTTGTATCTGCAATCACGGTCATTGGCTCATTAAAGATTAGAATGGGAATCTCAAAGACTGCATACCCTTCGTCCTGTAGAGGCAGATATTTTTGGTTGCCAACAATCATATAGTCATAATTTGAGCTGCTCCAGGTAATCCTAGCCCATGCCCGTCCATCTTTGACAATCAGGCCTGCCGGTGAATTTACCGTAGATTTTCCGCTTCCGCCAGACAATTTTACTTCGATGGCATACTCTCCATCTTCCATCTCTATAAATGCCGGCTTCTCTGGCAGTGTACTTTCTGTTGCTTCTGGCTCTGTCGTCTCTTCTGCTTCTTCCTTCTCTGCCCGAAGCGCCTCGATACGCCGCTCCTTTGCCTCTTGTCTTAACTGTTCATAATCTGGAAGTTCCACAAGCACCGCCTCTGACGGCAGACTCTCTGCCTGAAATAATATCTGGCGGTCATACCATTTTTCCCGATTCTTACTAAAAGCAGCACAGTCTATTGGCATATCCAACGCTTCCACTGGTATGGTATACGTATGTTTTCCTTCCTCATTTTCTACAAATTCAATAGATGCTGAGATATCGCTCTGTGCAGCTTCCACACCAGTTCCTAAATAGATGCGCAGATATCCTGTTCCTCCCATCGTCAGAACCGCACTCATCTCTCCTTCACTGACTGTAAGCGTAGCATGTTCCACCCGAAACATCGAAGAACTCGACTCTACCTCTATCTCGTAGACACCGTCTGCCACATCCGTTCCATACACAGGAACCATTCCCTCCACGCCCACTTCCTGGGCTTTTACCTGTTCCTCCTGCGAGGCCACCTGGTCATAAGAAATCCCATCCTCCCCATTCTCACTCGCATACAGAGAAAGCGGCATACACACTGCTCCCCCTATTGCCATCACTCCTACAAGCAAATACCGCCAAATATTTCTCATAACCATCTCTCCTCTTCTCTGTAAAAGATACCAGGCGCGGCAAAGTCTTATAAAGCTCCGCCATAAAGCTCTATAATCCCCCGCCGCGCCCTAACCTTATGATACTTTATCTACAGACTGTCAATCGCTGCCTGTGTATGTTGCACATAAATCTCACGGATGCCAGCCAATTCCCCAAGACCTACTAGCCTAGATTCCACCTCAAAGCCCTCTGCCTCAAGTGCCGTCTTCCAGGAATCCTCCTCATCGCCAGCCATATCATTGTTGGCATGGTCGCCAGCTACCACCATCAGCGGCTGCAATACCACTTTTTTATAAGTACCTGCCTCTTTTAATGCCTTCACTACATCTTCCAGTGTTGGTGCTGCCTCTACTGTACCAATGTAGTAATTACTATGACCAGAAGCTGTTAATTTCTCCTGCATGGTTGCATAGACCTGATTGGACTCTGCCTCTGTACCATGTCCCATATAGACAATCGCAGTCTCTCCATCATCATAGGACTTCGTATCCTCTGTGATTGCATTTATCACTGCCTCATAGTCTGCATCGCTTGTCAATAGTGGTTCTCCTATAGCGATTTTCTCAAAATCACTCTCATACTCTTTTAACTCATTGACAATATCCATATATTCCAGACCATTCATCAGATGTGTCGGCTGTACAATCAAGTTTTTAAATCCATCTGCCACTGCCCGGTCCAAAGCCTGGGTCACATTATCAATCTCTAAACCGTCCCGCTCTGCTAATTTATCAATAATAATCTGCGAGGTAAAAGCTCTTCTTACCGGATACTCTAAAAATGCATCCTCAAGGCTTTTCTCAATCGCACCAATGGTAATATCCCGGCTATCATTATAACTGGTTCCAAAACTAACTGCCAGTATCAGTGTATCGCCATCTGATGTCTGTGCCTCTATCTCACTGCCTTCCTCTGGCACTTCCGCCGCATCCTCTGTATCTTCCGGTGTTACCTGCGCTTCTGGCTCCTCAGATGACTCCTGCTGCGGCTCTTGTGCTGTCTGCTGTGTATCTTTACCACATCCATTTACACAAAATCCCAAAGTCAATAACACTGCCAACAGTACTGCCATTTTTCTCTTCATCTTCTTCCTCCTTTTTCTGACGGCTCTAACCGCCAATCACAACAATATCTGCAATATCCATCAAAAAGCGGCACTTTCCCCCTCTTTGACTTCTACCGCAAAAAAAGACTGCTGCAAGACCTGTTATCCGATAAGGTACTCCCCCCTATCAGACCCGGCTCCTTACGGCAATCCCTGGGTAAAAGGACGTAATTATGATGTGTGCAATATTCATCAGTTACGACCAGTTACTCGTGGCCCGGGAGTTCTCCCGATAACTTTGCAGGCAGGTCTCCTGGCTTACAGATCCTCATAATAAAAGCGGCCTTCCCAATCGCTCAGTGGCATATATGCTTTTATACTCCCTGTTTACAGTGACGAGTTCGCACAGGACTTACACCTGTTTCCCTTTTCACCGGTCTGGACAATTCCTTTCCGACACCTGCAATTCTAGATAAATACAGCTATGGCGAAGCTGCACACATAATATATCATATATGCATGGGAAATGCAATGTTTTTCGGTATTGCCGTAAATCTTATTTTTTTATTGAAAATTTCTCCACATTCAGTATAATAAAGACATTAGCGCCTGTTTTCACAGGCTAGATTCGACAGAGAAAAAGGAGAATAATACTATGGCAGGAATTTTATATGGTGTTGGCGTTGGCCCTGGAGACCCAGAACTTATGACCCTAAAGGCAGTGCGCCTGATTCAGGAAAATGAAGTAATTGTATTTCCAGGACCCGTGGCTCAGGAGACAGTTGCCTATCAAATCGCAGTACAGGCAGTGCCAGAGCTTGCCAATAAGACTCTAGTAGCCGTTGAGATGCCAATGACACATGACCAGCAGGAGATGACCCGCAACCATGACAAAGCAGCAGATACACTAGAATCCTATCTAAAAGCTGGACAAAATGTCGTCTTTTTAACACTTGGGGACCCCACCATCTATTCCACCTGTCTGTATGTACAGAAAAGAATGATGGAGCGCGGCTATAAGACCCAACTTGTCAGCGGTATCACCTCATTTTGTGCTGCTGCTGCCAGAACCAATACCCCTCTCGTGGAATGGAACGAACAACTCCATATTTTACCCGCTGTTCACCGCCTTGACAGCCGCTTAGAATTATCTGGCAATTATATACTGATGAAGTCGGGCAAAAAGATGAACCAAGTCAAAGAAATCCTAGCTGACAGCAACCGTGATATTGTGATGGTTGAAAACTGTGGTATGGAAAATGAACATATTTACCGAAGCGTAGAAGAGATACCAGATGACGCTGGCTATTACTCGCTGATTATCGCAAAGGAACCTAAAACCAAACATGATTGAACTGAAAAATCTAACCAAAACCTTTGAAGATTTTACTGCGGTGGATTCTCTTAATCTTCAGATTGCATCAGGAGAATTCTTTGGACTTCTAGGCCCCAATGGTGCTGGTAAGACCACAACTATTGGTATGCTCTCCACCCTTCTTTTGCCCACCAAAGGAGAGATTTTAATTAACGGAGAACGTCTCACCAGAAAACGGCAGGATATCAAACGAAAAGTCAGCGTGATTACGCAGGAATATTCCATGCGCCAGGATATGGATATGGATGAAATTATGGAATATCAGGGACGTCTGTATTTTATTCCTGTCAAGCAGATTCGTGCTCGCACAGAAGAACTCTTTCAATTTGCCGGACTGACCGAGCATCGCTATAAGACCATCCGCAAACTCTCTGGTGGTATGAAGCGAAAGCTCATGGTCTGTCGCGCGCTTCTGACAGAGCCTGAGATTCTTCTTCTGGACGAACCGACTGCCGGTATGGATGCTATTTCCAGGCGGCAGATGTGGAATCTTCTGCGACAGCTCAATGAACAAGGACTGACGATTCTTCTCACCACTCACTATATCGAAGAAGCGCAGGCTCTGTGTCACCGGGTCGCTCTTATGAATGGCGGTAAATTAAACGATGTGGACACGCCGGCCCATTTAATTGATAAATTAGGGGCTTATGCTGTGGATGTTCTGTCGCCTGATGGCGTCCACAGCCGCTATTTTTCAGAGCGGGAGCAGGCCATCGCTTATCTGTCTGGCTTAGAGGGTCAATGTACGCTAAGAGACACTACCTTAGAAGATGTCTTTGTCGAACAGGCTGGTAAACGCCTGTCTTGATAATATTTTAACAAAGAACGGTTTCCAAACAACTTTAGTTTTTGGAGAACCATATATGGAGTATCTGCACTATGGGAATTATCACAATCTTATGGGAAAAATGGAGAGAATTTATCAGAGATTTTTCCCGCATCACACTAGCTGCCATGGTAGCGCCTTTGATGTACCTTATTGTCTTTGGATGGGGTATCCGAACCACGATGAACGGACAACCCTATCTATACTTTTTGATACCAGGCGTTATCTCTCTCACCACAATGAACGGCAGCTTTAACGCCATCGCACAGAACCTCAATGTGCAGCGCCTATATGAAAAAGCCTTTGACCAGGTTATTATCTCCCCTACCCCACTCTGGCAATTTATCGCCGGTCAAATCCTTGCTGGTGCCCTTCGAGGACTCTACGCTGGCGGCATCATCCTTTTTTTAGTCTCTCCGGTAAAAACGGGTCTGATTTTTAACCCGGTATCCTTTTTTATCTTGTTTTTAAATGGAGCCGTTTTTTCCTCTCTTGGAATCGTCGTCTCCTTTCTTGCCCGCAACCATGCCGATGTGCCACGTTTTTCCAACTACTTTATCATGCCTATGGCCTACCTGTGTAATACCTTTTTCTCCACAGACAATGTTCCCCACGGAGCCCGTGAAGTTATCGCTGCGCTTCCTCTGTCTCAGACCAGTCGCATGATTCGCAGTATCGCCTTTGGGGAAGCTTATCATCCAGTTGGAATTCTTATCCTTTTTTCGTACCTTACCATCTTTACTGTGATTGCTCTATATTTTGTCTATCAGAAAAAAAATCTGTAACTGGCAAATAAAAACAGAGATTCCAGCACTTTAAAAGTAGTTGGCTCTCTGTTTTTAATCTGTAATATCTAATCTTGTCTCTAAAATACACTTATTCTTTAATATCTTGCAGCTGTTTTTTTAGTTCCACCATCTGGTCACGCAGCATCGCCGCTGCCTCGAAATTCAATTCTGCAGCTGCTTTTTTCATCTTTTTCTGTACCTCTGCAATCAATTTTTCCAGTTCTTTTACACTCATCGACTCCGGGTCTTTCTCGAACTGCAGTTCTTCTTGTGCAACTTCCTTCGAAATACGAATCAAATCCCGCACAGCCTTGTGTATCGTCTGTGGTGTAATCCCATGCTCTTTATTGTATGCTTTTTGAATCTCTCTTCTTCGCTCTGTCTCCTCAATCGCAAGCCGCATCGAATCGGTTATCTTATCTGCATACATAATCACATGTCCTTCACTGTTGCGCGCTGCCCGTCCAATTGTCTGTATCAGTGAAGTTTCCGACCGAAGAAAACCCTCCTTATCTGCATCTAATATCGCTACCAGCGTAATCTCCGGGATATCTAGTCCCTCACGAAGCAGATTGATGCCCACCAGTACATCAAAGACATCTAAACGCATATCCCGGATAATCTCTGTTCGCTCTAAAGTATCCACATCCGAATGAAGATAGCGAACCCGGATACCAAGTTCTTTCATATAGTCGGTCAAATCCTCTGCCATTCGCTTGGTTAGTGTGGTAATCAGCACCTTATGATGCTTCTCTACCTCTTTTTTAATCTCCCCAATCAAGTCATCAATCTGTCCCTCCACCGGGCGCACAGATACCTCTGGGTCTAAAAGCCCTGTTGGACGAATAATCTGCTCCGTACGCATCAGCTCATGTTCTTCCTCATATACGCCAGGCGTTGCCGAGACAAACAAAAGCTGGTTAATCTTACTTTCAAATTCCTCAAAAGCCAATGGTCTGTTATCCTTTGCTGAAGGCAGTCGAAAACCATAGTCCACCAGTGTCCCCTTGCGACTCTGGTCTCCAAAATACATTCCCCGTATCTGTGGAATTGTCTTATGAGACTCATCAATCATAATTAGAAAATCATCAGCAAAATAGTCAATCAGCGTATGTGGTGGAGTCCCTGGTGCCAATCCTGAGAGATGTCGAGAATAATTCTCAATACCAGAACAAAATCCAGTCTCTTTTAGCATCTCAATATCAAAATTGGTGCGTTCTTCAATCCGCTGTGCCTCTAGTAGCTTGTCCTCCCCCTTAAAATACCGCACCCGCTCCTCTAGCTCCTCTTCAATGTCTTGTACTGCCTTCTGAATCTTCTCCATTGGCACCACATAGTGAGAAGCCGGAAAGATTGCCACATGCTTTAGTTCTCTCTTAATATCGCCCGTCAGCACATCTATCTCCAAAAGCCGTTCAATCTCATCTCCAAAAAATTCTACCCGTACTGCCGTATCCGAAGACTCCGCCGGAAAAATCTCCACTACATCTCCCCTTACGCGAAAAGTTCCCCTCTTAAAATCCATCTCATTTCTATCATACTGAATATCAATAAGCTTATGCAGCATCTCATCTCTGTCCCTCTCCATCCCAGGCCGCAGCGAAATCACCATATTTTTATAATCCACTGGTGAACCAAGACCATAGATGCAAGAGACACTGGCTACAATAATCACATCCCGCCGCTCCGCCAAAGCCGATGTCGCCGATAACCGCAGCTTATCAATCTCATCATTAATCGAAGAATCCTTCGCAATATACGTATCACTTGAAGGCACATAGGCCTCTGGTTGATAATAATCATAGTAGGACACAAAATATTCTACTGCGTTACTCGGAAAAAATTCTTTAAATTCTCCGTATAACTGTGCCGCCAATGTCTTGTTATGTGCTATGACAAGCGTTGGTTTATTTAATTGCTGGATGACATTTGCCATCGTAAAGGTCTTGCCGGAACCAGTTACACCAAGAAGTGTCTGGAACTGATTGCCTTCCTGGAATCCTTTTACTAATTCTTCGATTGCCTGTGGCTGATCGCCTGTGGGAGCGTATTGTGATACTAGTTCAAAATGATCCATGATAATAATCTCCATATAGACTATTTCCATTTTGGAAATAGTTCACTCCGTATAAGTTCCCCTACTTAATTGTACAAATGCGTTGCACAATTAAATATCAATATATTTTAAAATACCTCATTCGAACAAAAATTGCTACATGTAGCAACTTTTACTCCTTCCGCTGCTCTAATTGTATTTTCGCCCTCTCGATTGCCAAATGCAATTTCTCTTCCAATTCTTCTTTAGGTGGCATAGCTGTCAAATATTGAGATACTCTAATATCTCCCTTATCCAATTCGAGCAGTTCAATCACTTCATCTGACTTTTCAGCACATAATATCAAAGCAACAGGAGATTCTTCATTTTCCATCCTCTCGTATTTATTAAGCCAACGTAAATAAAGCTCCACCTGTGCTTTATATTCTGGCTCAAACTCTCCAATTTTCAGTTCTACTACAACCAATCTCCTCAATTTCCTATGAAAAAACAACAAATCTATTTTATAATCTTTTCCATCTATTGTAACCTTTTTCTGCCTTGCCATAAAAGCAAAATCAGTACCCATTTCCAATATAAATTTTTCTAATTCTGCTAAAATTGCATTTTCCAAATCTTTTTCACTATAAGTATCCTGCAATCCCAAAAAATCTAATATACATGGATCTCTATAAAACATATCCACCGTCATAACATCCTTCTCTTCCAAAAGTTGAATGTCGTTCCTAATCGTTTTTTCAGGACGTTTGGAGATAGCTGTTCTTTCATATAACATAGATTTCTTTCGTTCCCTTAATGTCCTTACACTCCACCCCTCATTTTTACACAAAACCGCATAAAAATCTCTTTTTAATTCGTCATTTACAGGCAGTAGCTCTTTAAAATGCGACTAGGTTAATTGTTGCGACAATGTAGCAACTTATTCAACATTTCTTACATTTTATTTTAAACTACCGAGAAAAGATCGGTAGTTACTGCCACACCTAATTCTTCCCTCTATAATAAATTTTTTCAATCGCACTAAAATATCCGCCCTTATTCATTTAGCTTTATCTCAATGTAATTCAGTTTTTGATTCGTGTAAAATAGGATAGTATTATCCATTCATTTGGTTTTTCATTATAACATATAAGTCAAAAAAAGTACAGACCAAAATCGAACTTTTGTTCTGTGCTTTTTTATACCTTATCGGATGGTAGTCCGCCCCGTCAAGGGCATGTATTACGGGATGCCCGGATGGGTATATCTTTTTATGCGATTCAGTTATGCCGCTATCTTAGTTTTACAATAAAATACCTGCATGAAGAATATTACTGTAGTTCCCCCTGTGATCTGCCCCCACATCTTATATGGTATTCACAGTCCATTATTATTGAGAATTCATCAAATGCTCTGCCTTAATTGCACCCCCTACTGTTATATCATTTCCCCGATAAGAAATTTCTTCCGCTGCCACTTTAAAATATGTATCATACACCAGATCAAAATCTGTAAATTCGTCCAACAATGTTCCGACATCGTACATCTGCTTCATCACTTCCATATCTTTTTTTACATTTAATGGAATCCCTGTTGTATGTGGCGCAAATGCCGTCAGTTTATCACCAAGAATACAGTTGATGTCCGGCGTTTTTACCAGCAGATATTCTGGCTCGGTTAATAATAAATCATTCTTTATTTCACAGTCTACCACTTTTGTATAAGGGTTTTCAGCAAATAAAATATCCAAAAGAATATAGATATCTTTTCCGGTGATCGGAGACTGGTAAGTAAATTTAAAATGCCTCTTTTCCATGCTGTTTTTACCAATGCGTACCTGTTCCTCACATTGTTTAAATGGAAATATCGTTGATGCTTTAGAAATATATGTGTCCACATCCGTATCCGGCTCAACAATAATATCTATATCCGTAGACAGTCTCATAGGATGCTTTAACAAAAGGATCAGGCAGGTGCCTCCTTTAAAAATGAATGGCATTTCTACCCGCCTGATTGCCTCTAACAAGCCAAACGCAAATACTGCCCTTTCTAAAAGCGCAGGATCTTTTTTGCTCTGTTTCTGTAACATCCGGATATGTGATTCATTAAAGTTTTCTTTCGTGAGCATAAATTTATTTCTCCGTTCTGAGCTTTATTCTTGTCTGACTCTGGATGATTTTCAAAATATCCTCTTTTACATGTCGTCGCTTTGCATAACGGAACATCTGGCTTTCATCAACAATATATTTTTGAAACACCTGCTCCAGTACACCTGGATATTCCGCCTCGCTGAAGGTTGTCTTTATCACTTTCTCCGCAGTCATATCAACGAGCATTTTTTCAAGACAGGTATGCCATACCGCTTTCTTTCCTTTTGGCGCTTCTGTCAGCAGCTTTCCTATAATGATAAGATCATCCTGCCAATATAGATGATACTCCTTTACAGAAGGATTTAATAAAATCTTCCCTAGAAATTTTTCTTTCAATGTTTCAAACACAAAATCACCCAGATCTGCCTCAACAGACACAAAGACTGCATTATGAGCAATCTGGTGGTTTAAAAATTCATTCATCTGTACCAGTTCAAAAATCCGGTATTCTAAAAAAGGATGTCTTTCATAAATCAATTTTTGAATGATTACTGCAAGCTCCGAATACTCATAATCATATACTGGCGCCTGGTGATCCGGAATACAATACAGATTCCTTCCAACTCTTGCAATTTCCCCTGATTCCAACAAGCGTTGCATTTTCAATTTATAAGACGCCAGGCTCAGCCCTTTGTACTGCTCTTCTAAAACCCGAAAAAGCTCCTGCCTGTCAAAAGGCTCCTTATTTTTTAATAGAAATATACCGCTGTCATTGATCATAAAATCATCTCCATTAGCATATCGGCACTTTTTATCTGAAAATGCCGATACTGTCCTTAGACGTATACCCCCACAGGATTGAAGATGAACACTACCGTACTGAAATAATTGACATCCCCACGTTCACTTTTCAGTATGGATGCCGGGTTCCTGCCGGGCCTGCCCGTATGGGGAGATGCCCTGCCGGCTGCTTTGGACATTGTGTTGGAAATGGCCTTTGGCAAAGTAAAACCACTGCCTTTCTGACGAAAACAGCCGTCTCCCTGGATGGAAAACGGCTGCTTTACATATTTTTGACTGTACCAAGTATAGCATGGATGCCTTTACGGGGAAAGAGCAGAACCGTGCCAATGTTGTGCCAATTTGAAGGTGTAAAGAAATTAAAGACAGAAAACAGATCATGATTGTTGCCGCTGCCGTCAGCAGGAAAGCAAATTGTAATTTTCGTTTTTTTATGGTAAGATAGGAAATAAGAAAGACTGGGTGCAAATAGGATAGACAAAAATGGAAACAATAGGATAGAGGTGTCTGCATAGAATGGATCAGGAAGTAAAAAATATATCAGCTGATGCTGAAAAGAAGCCGGAACAGGTGGCAAAATATACTGCAAAGGACAGCGTGTTTACTTCGCTCTTCCGGGAGCCGAAATATCTTCTGCAGTTATATCAGGCACTGCATCCGGAAGACCTTGAGGCAACGGAAGACAGTATCAAAAACGTGACGATCACAAATGTCCTGTTAGATCAGTATTATAATGATGTCGGTTTTCAGATTGGGGAGAAGTTAATCATATTGGTGGAGCAGCAGAGCAGCTGGAGCATCAATATCGTGGTAAGATGCCTGTTATATCTTGCCCAGACTTATCAGGAGTATTTTGAGAGTACAAAACAGAATGTGTATGGGAGCAAAAAGCTGGAGCTTCCAAGGCCGGAGCTGTATGTGATTTTCACAGGAAACAGGAAGACAAGGCCGGAATATCTGTATCTGTCAAAGGAATTTTTTGGCGGGGATGACAGTGTTCTTGATGTAAAGGTCAAAATGATCTATGATGGGAAAGAGGGGGATATCATAAATCAGTATGTGGCCTTTACAAAAATATATAATGAACAGGTGAAACTGCATGGAAGAACCAGGGAAGCGGTTTTGGAGACAATCCGCATCTGTAAGAATCAGAATGTGTTGAGCGAGTATCTGTCGGGCCGGGAAAAGGAGGTTGTGGATATCATGATGACATTGTTTAATGAGGAATATATTTTAAAGACTTATGTGGAAAGCAGGGAAAAGGAAGCATCTGAAAAAGCCAAAATAGGAACAGCTCAAAGACTGCATGAAATGGGGATTTCTCTACAGGATATTGCAAAGGCATGTCAGGTCACTGTAGAGACCGTAGAACAGTGGCTTGGCCTTGTCAAAGCTTAACAGGATTGTGGCCATTTGCTTATAAAAATCCGAAACCGCCTGTAAAATGTGGTTTTGGATTTTTTGACTTTTAAAATGATAGATTTTGTCAGAGAGTGATCAACCACAAATTAGAAAAGGATGATTTGATGGACTGGTTGAAAAAATCGCTTTAATGGGATAAAATTTTATGTAAAGAAAAATGATTCTGAACTCCTTTGTTTAGCAGGTGTTCAGAATCAGCTTTACATAACAAACAGCTTTACATAACAAACAGCTATACATAACAATCTTTATGTAAATCTTTACATAAAGATTGCTGCTCCACCAATATGATTAACTTCTCCTCAATCTGAAAACCGACATCATTATAATACTGATCCAACAGTGCATTTGTGATCGTCACATTTTTGATGCTGTCTTCCTTTGCCGTATATTTTGCCACCTGTTCCGGCTTCTGGGACAGGCTATATTCATTCTGATAAACGAACTTCCGCTTTCCCCATACTGCCCTCCTTCCGACAGATACAGCCTGGTATGCTCTCTCAGATATTGTATAAACTCCGTGGCACATCCCATTTCATCGAATGGGTATCTCTTCTATTGACAGGTTTATCAAAATCGTAAGGCATACTCCCCCCCCCAAGTTTTCTAGTAAAGTTTATCTCACAAACAACCTTATTCCAGGGAAAAGGTCACAGTTACATCTCCACTTCCCAGGGCTTCCTCCCAGCCGGTCAGATTATCAATATGCCCCAGTCTTGTATAGCTCCAGGAATTGGAGCCGTAAAAAATAACAATCTGGTTCCCATTGTATAAAACGATATCCCCGGCCTGTGTTGTGGTCTGGCTGTTACTTGTGGGAAGGCTTGTTCCCAGAGGACCTACCTTTTCAAAGCCGGAATAGTCACTCATCTGAATCACTACAGGACTCTCCCTGTCAAATAAGGAAATATTTAGAAAAGTTTGATAATATCTCCCAAATCCCAACGCACTTTTAGACAAACCAACGATACCCAAACAACCGAAACACCGTTTACTTCTCTTCCTTATCAAATTACACTCTACATTACTTGTAAATAAAACTCAACCTTATGAATATGCGTATTATTATCAATTATTACTACATCTTTAGGTACTCCTATTATTATATATTTTTCATCAAATGCAACCGAAAGGTAGCTGGTTTCCTTGGTTTGAATCACCTTATCTTTCGAACATTCTGGCATAGTCCTTTGAATAACAGAAAGTGCTTTTTTAAAATTATAACATTCTGTGTACCTTATCATAGATAACTTTTTAGAATTAAGAATTGACAACACTCTACCACACCATTCACTTTTTGTCCAATCATCCAGATGATAAACATAAATTTGAAAGTTCTCACATTCCTCCGCAAAATATCTCAATAACATCTCAAATTCTTCATCTGCTAACTTCCTATTGGAAAAAACCTCCTGTTTAATTATTAATTCTAATTGATCTCTGTCATCTTTATTTTTTCTATTATTTAACGAACCAATTAATTTTAACGCATATACTTTATCACATATTTTTTTGTTTTTTTCTTTTACTTTTAAAATAATCGTTTCGCTAGTCTTAGACCTCCAAAAACTGCAAGACCATGAATAGTAAAAATATAGATATACTCAAATTTACTCATAAATATATAGCCACAGAATATTCTATTGACTTCATTAAAGATTACTGAAATATCCTCTGCTGATGACTTCCTTTATCCCACCAATGACTGTTTCATAAGGAACATATGTAAATAAAAGCTTGCCAGTAATCGTTTCATAATCTTGCCGATATATTTCCTTATTCACAATCTCTGCCAGAACGTCATTGATACATACCCCTGTTTTAGCAGACAGACAGACCAGAAGAGGTTCCCGCAGGCTCCGAACTTCCTGGACAAGTCCTGACAAAGATGCATCCGGCTTCGTATATTCCATAATCTTGTAAATATCATATAAATGCCGGGAATGCCGGTCAACCTTATCTGACAGGTAATAGTCACAGAGGGCAAAAACCTTATCAATAAGAGTCCGTTCAATCGCCTGTGTTGTGATTTCAAAAGGCATAAGGTCAAATTCTTCTGCCAGTTCCTCCTGCTCCGTCATTTTCAGAAAACGATATATATAATTATCGGCCATACGATTTACTGTCGGAAAGGGTAACAGCGCAATATAGGTCTCAATGACCAATTCCGGCTTTAATTCCAACAATGGAGAATAAATGCTGGAATAACTGGCTCTGTAACAGTTATAACTGCGCCGACTGCGGGTTTCTTCGAGGTTTGCAACAGAGAAACCTATGGACTCTATGGAAGAAACAACCGCCTTTTTTAGCTGCTGCTTGCGGCTTTCGCCAGGAACACCTTCCGATGCTGCATAGGAAATATCAATATCTTCCGAAAAGCGTTCCAATATCCGATAGCATTTTGTCAGGGATGTTCCGCCCTTAAAGACCATTCCCTTTACCCTGGAGGCCAGCTTTTGGAGAGTAAGTGTAACATAATAATCTTTTTCAATGATTCCGGGAGGTATATGCAGTTCGTTAGAAGCAGCGATGATAAGTTCACTAAATGCTTCTTGGTCACGATGTAAATTCATAAATAATTCCCCATTCAATCAGTTTTTTTGCAGTAGGACCCGTAATGCCAGACAGCACGCCGGAAAGAAGCTCCTTACTGTAATTTTGCTGCTTTGCATAGTTTTTCAGAAGAATCCCAGTACCAGAATCAGAAAGCTCGGAATATTTTTCTGCCTGGGAAACGGCATCCAAAAACTGGAGCAGCCCTGCGTTTTCCGATGTTATAGTTGTGGCGGGCCGTTTCAGCCGGACGGCCTGGGAGCCTACGGTAACGGTACGCCCCTTTGTCGATTCTTTTGACGTTACAATCTCAAGTGTTGCTGGCATCTGGGTTGTCAGGCCAATCTGATTGGCAAAAGTGGCTCCGGCGAAGTATCCATAGGTTTCTGTTGTGCTTTGGACATATTTACGCATAATGACTTTCATGGGATCTAAATAACTTTTTTTCAGCAGCCGTGACGCTTTAGGGAGATAATAAATCCCAGTATCAAAACGGGCCAGATCGCCTGACTTGAGCATCCGTTTGAAATACTGGCGTAATGCATTATCATTAAGCCCATCCAGCCGGATCTCGTTTATGAAGATTGGTTCGTTGTAACCATAGTTTTTTTCCAGATATTCCTTCAGCATACAGGTATCCACTCCTTCCACCTCCATACTACTATATTTATACCAAAAAGGTCAATAGATATGTCAAAATATAGTTTGTATGTTTTTTGCAGAATTATACAGCGAGGATAAAGAAGCGGATACCTTTGGCTGTCTATAAATCCATATGTTTTCGTATATACCCAAAAGCATACATTGGTTAGTAACAGAACCTTTTTACCGTTCTCCGTCTGGCTGGTCATACCTCAAATGCCCTTGTAACACTTTTGCATAATTCAGAATCCGTATGAAAGACCTGCCCTGATTCTCCAACGCTTTTTTATATCCGGCTTCTGTCAGAAACAGCCGCATCCGTTCACATTTATCTCCTACGGGAAATTCCCTCGAAAGCACATCAAACACAATCATATCTGTCACTTCCGGGTCAAAGCGTTCCAGTGCCATGATGTCATGCCCTTCCAGTTTCCGGGCGCCGGACTCCTGCCTTGCTACAGCGATCATCTCCCCAATCGTCCTTGCTTTCCAGGGCAGATGATAATTTCTCTGAATGTCACAGATCAGCTCCTTACAGTCATCCTCTGAAAGCCTGCGGAGTTTCTTTAGCAGATTTTCTGCAGTGGCCTTTTTACTGTGGTCACGAGTATACCGACAGAGCACAGCGATTTCCTGTATCGCGTCATACCTATGGCATCCCTCCAACTGGAAAACCATCCTTTTTTCATACTCGTCTTAAGATACCTCCAGTTTTCATATTTTTTTATTCATCATCAGGGAAACCTGCAATTATTTTCGTATCCATTCCTTATCGTCAAGCGTAATGTCTACTGGCATCACATGCTCAATCCGTTCCATTTCTTCCCCATCCCAGATAAAAGTAATCTTAAAGTCACCCCCTGCATTTTTCCTTACAAATTCCGCAAGTTCCGGTGCCTGCGTCATATCTACATAAACAAAATGTCCATATAACAAGTCATCTTCCGAATAAGAGAATTCAAAAGGAAATACCCCCTGATCCTCTTCCATCATATCTGTTCCGTAAAATACATAGCTACTTCCTTCCTGCATGGCACATGAAGTCATGATTACTTTCGATGAAATCGAAACCACACTATAACCGTCAAAACAACTGTACGGATTCTTAACCAGTTCCACTGTAATTTCATGCTCCTGCTTTGCATCTGCTCCATCATATCCAACCTCAAAGTCGGCAGTGACAATCACCCTCTGATCCGTATATTCATAATCGTATCCGGTTATCGCACCATAACTCAATGGGCTTGCCGCATCATATCTGTTCAGTCCGTCACCTGCGAAAGAGGAAAAATCCAGTTCGACGCCCGTCAGGGAATACTGGATATAGTTCAGTTCATCCACGCCGATCTGTCCATCGTTCTTCTCGGAGACTATATCCAAATATCCAAAGGATGACCTTGTATTCTGAATGAACCTGGAGACAAAGATTTCTTTCCATTCTTCACTGCAGACAGAATCCTTATCAAAGTTATCATAGCAAAGCGCTAACTGAATGACTGCAGTTTTTAAATTATCCCCCATGGAAAATTCTGAAGGATATTCATACTCCTGAATCCATGAGGCTTTATTATCAACTGTTTTTTCTATATCATTAAAATGATCTTTTGGTTTTTCCTCCGATGCTGTTTCAACTGCTGTTTCGGAAGAATTTACTATATTTGTATTGTCGGCGTTTCCTGTACATGCGGCCAAAGCCGCTGCACAGAAAAATATCATACACAGAGTCATTGTCTTTTTCATAAAACCACCTCCATTTTCCTTTCTGTCATTACGTTCCCTTCCATCCGCTTTCATAAACCGCTCTCCCTCTTTCGTCATAATAGCTTTCCAGCGAATATGGACGGATTATGTGTTTAGTGGTCAAGCATTTTTGTAACATTTAATTTGAAAAATTATTTTTTAATTCATGCTTCAAACTTTGTACCACCTTTTTTCTTTGCAGTAGGATACAAATTCTTATGAGGTAAATTGGCAGCCCTGGTTACTGTGCAGAATCAGCCTCTTTCTTGGCTTCTCTGACTTTAGCACCTTCTCCAATGCGTTTTTTCCAATTCTGTATGGATAGATATTCCGTTTACACTTGCAACAATAGAGCGGTCATATATTTGATAGTATAAGTTGTTCCACTTTTTCTGTCCACATTTATATACTAACACTTTATCCTCAAAGCCGTTACCAGCATTTGAGCAGAAAATAAAAAAGCCAGTAAACCACTGCCCGGAGGGCATAATGGTACTACTGGCGCAAAAATACAAACTTAACAGCGTGTGCAATGCGAAAAGTTCTCCGCATACAGCCTGAACGGACTGTATTTCCCTTACGGGCTACGCACAAAAATCAATTACAAGGACAGTTTAGGACAATATATTGATTTAGTCAAGTTGTTGATACTATATATAGTGTTTTGTAAATAATCAACAAAAGAAAATGTGCTCACACCTTTAGCCAGTTCGAGATTGTAAATATCTTCTGGCTCTTTACATCAATCATTGCACTCATGTTAAACACTGATAACAAAAGATTCGTTATAATATGGAATCAAAGTATCATGTGTCATAAATTTCATTCCTTCTGATTTTGCCTGCGCAAGCAAAATCCTGTCAAAAGGATCTTTATGCGGTGGAGCATCCTTTGGCCTTACCAAAGATTCCAGCTCAGCCACATGTTTATTAAATACAGGCAGCGAGACAAAACCATTCTCTTCACATCCTTTCTCCAAGTATTTCCCACTAAATAAAAATGTTTCTGGATGTGCCATATGCTTAATCGTAATCTCCCACACGGAAGCGGTACTGTAATAGATTTCATTGTTCTTGTCAAGTATTATTGCCTTGGCTGTATTCGACAATTCCTCCGAATCCAGTACTGCCCATATTGCAATATGTGTATCCAGCAAAATTTTCATCAACCATCCACCTCAAATAATCTGGCTATTTCATCATTGCACTCGTCTATATCATGACCATCCGCAATAAATTTCTGCCCTTTCATACTTCCAAGCCTGCGTTTTTTGCCCTGTGTGGCAGCGCCATAATTTATACTCACACTCCTTGATTCTGATGGCAGCACAAAGCGCTGTATCATATCAAGAATAAAGCGCAGGCTGTCATCCGAAAGTCCTTCCAGAGATTGTGTGATCTGATTCTGCAATGTTGACATAACAGACACCACCTTTCTACATGATTTAGAAAACATATATCTGATTAAATCTTTACCTTCTGTTACGGTTTTATTATACTAAAGAAACCGCTTTTTATCAAGAATATCCCGGCCACTGCATCATCCAAAGCGACTGCAGATGAAATATTATTACAAATCACTGCCGGAGCCTTTCCTGTATCGAAACCTTATCCTCTCGCCATGAGCGATACAATTCTTCGTTTTCCTCCCATAATTCTTTTAATTCGGAGTGATTGGAAATAACAGCGTCTATCGCCTTGACTGCTTTTTGCCTGAGCGGTGTTAAATCAAGACTCTTTAATGATTTCGTCCATTCAAAATAAGTATCTTCATCGCACCTGTGAGGAATATCATTTATCACACTATCCATAACTGCGGCTGACACTAACGCATAGTGCCCTTCATCATAACTGATGTACTCTGCTTGTATCACCTCATCAAAATATCGTTCCATATCAGCCATGATTTCCGATGACGCCATAAGGTCATCCAACGCATCATAGGCAGTATCATCATCAAACACCGCATAACTCCATGCACCCATATCTTTGTCCTCCTCAATGTTGATTTATAAACCTCATATTATGCCCGCGATCTCAACAAGCGTTAAGGCACCGGATATTTCATCCAGTTAAAATAGTCAATGAAAAACGCCGCAATCCATCTGCCAAGCCTATAAAGCGGTGCTTGAGGCACAAGGAAAAGTCCTCCTATGGCTATTGCTATACCAAGCACTGGCCATATACAATTTAAGAAAAACTGCTTTTTATCCCATTTCTTTATTAGATACTTCACAATATACATCATAAATAATACAAGCACACTCACAGGAATAAAGCCGATTAGACAAGCGCTTCCAAGGGTTCCTTTTTCAGTATATTCCATTGATACATCTCCAAAGCCACCCCAGCCATGCCATAACAACTCCAAAAAGATGCCAATTTCTACGGCAGTCAAAAAGACAAATAACAAAATCACAATTATTTTAAAATATTTCTCTTTCATATATCCATCTTTCCATACTTTCAGTAATTTTTTTGTGCAGGCACTTTTCTATCCTGCTATTTACTTTTTCCCATGCACCGACCGGTTTTGTTCGCATATTCTGCATATTCGGCGCGGGTCATTCCATCATGCTGCCTGTTAAACTCGTCAAAGTTGATGTCAAGGGGAACGCCAAAATACCGGAACGCTCTCTGCTCCAGTTCGTCCAGACCGGCTTCTGCCAGACTGTTCTCTAACGCACGCTCCAAATCATCTCCTCCGACTCCAAAATAGCAGCCGTGGCGCATGAGCTGGTTCAATGGTTGAGGGAAGTCCGTCGCTCCGCGCCGGACGATGATTCCGGGACCCCAGCAGAGCCGGACATGATCCGGGTCTTGTCCGCTGATGGATTGCCCCGCCTGGATGGGAAAGTCGATGTCTGATTCTTCCAGCGCCTTGTTCCCCACAATCTCATATGCACCCCAAATCACCTGATTGTCCATCATAATAAAGGTGTGCCCCAGCGGATGAACCGCAATTTGCTCCACCTGTAAATCCTTGTCCATAGTTTTAAACAGGTACAGCCGAATTAGAAGCGGTACCCCCAAAATGTTGTTCAAAATGTGTTCGTCCCGAAGCAGACCGTCCTTTTGCATCTTCCTAAGCTGCCCGATGATTAAGCCGAAGCCATAATGCTCCAAATCAATTTCAAACCGGAAAATATCGCCGTTAAAATATTTTATGGTGCGGTGGGGCGTATGCTTCATCCGCTCCACTTTGTCAAAGTAATCCGCCGGACAAGACGCCATAAAACCGGTCAGCCATTCCCGAAACTGTGCCAGCGTATCCAGGTCATCAGGAAACACAATAGGCAGGTTGATGGAATTTCTCACATTCCACACACGCAGGGAGGAATTACAGCGTGGATTCCTGAGATTCATTTGGAAAGAACACCCCAAAGGGCTCATGCTGTCAACGGAGGTGTAATTCAGCTTTTTCTCCCGGCCTCTCTTCGTGCGGGGCAAGACCACTGACCGGTCTCTTGTATGTATTTCATTGTCGGTTTCATTATAATCAAGGAAATTTTCCCATCCCTCGCCGGAGTATGTGCTCATGGATATAATTTTGCGGATCACATCTCCGTCAAAGTATACCGCATACCCCGGTTTAATCGTAAAACGCTCCCAATCCTCCAAAATTGGTTCCAGCCCAAAATACCGGCGCTCCTCATTGGTCAGAACTTCTTTTTCTTCCATATCATTTTCCTTTCCCGGCGGTTAAGTATTCTAAGTATACAGATCAATATTCCATATCTATAAAATTTTTTGAGGCTGTCTTTCATCTTAACAATACCTACTTTCTATTTCAATTTCTTCTACCATCCCGTTTTCCTGCAACCGGGAAGTTATCGGCTTAGATTGTGTTTCATTTTGCTTATGTATACGGCCAGCCTTTATTGGCTAACAGGTTATCTTTATGGATTTGTGTACGCTTTTCCGTTTCGTGCAGCGCTAAAAAAATATCCTCAATTTCTTCAAGTGACATATTTAAAAGCTGGCTCACTTCAAAAAGGTCTGTGCCATCTTGCAGCAATAAACGGGCCTGTTCTATCTTTCCCCTTAACCAGTTGTGTTCCATAAGCCATTGCTCCACCTTTGAAATCAAATAAGCGCGCTGGGGCTTGTCTGCGTATTGGGGATATTTATTGATACTTTCCTCAAAATAGTGGAACAAAAGCTTACCAAGCCGTTCTCTCTGTTCATTTTTTGACAACACCATGTATTCACTGTCTTTTTCCCGAATATCAATGGTTAAGTAATTTTCTGCCTTGTAAAACCGCCTAAAGGTCTTGCCCATATTGGGTCCACAACGCACGCCAATAATAATGCTATATGGAAAATCCCACTCTTTCGCATTCTCTTCCAGCCCATGGAGCTCGTCAACTAACATTGAAACGCAGTTTGTTCCACGAAGCGCGTCACTAAAAAATTTTAATTCCAACAATCAAACCTCCAAATATGCTCCGGTAGGCAGCATTCCAATGTGCTGTTTTAAAGGAACACTGACCCACTTTTAATCTCCGCCTGCCGCAGACAGTCTCAAGTTCCAAAATCACCCAAAATCAACTGCATCTCATCATCCACAAGTTTATAAACTGAATAAAACTGCGCTTCCTGACAATTTTCCCGAATCAATAATTCGCATATCCCGTCATGATCCAAATCAACAATTTCGCACAGCTCATAATCAGATATCAGGCCATCGGCAAAATCAGCCATCGGCAGATGCTCAATTTGCTTTGCTAAAAAGACAAGCTCTGTTTTACTGTCAATACTCTTTTTTAACACAATAAAGGAGTACCGCCCCATAAGCCTGTCAGTGGAATGAATATTAGAAGCCGTAATGAGCGCCTCTTCTATTCCATCGCCCTCAAGGTCTGTTTTCACAATCTCTCTGATATGTACAGCCTCCCCTTCCAGACCATGATCGGCCAGTATTTTATTCACATCCTTTCCATATTCCTCTGTTTCCGGCGCCAGATGGATTTTAGAGCCAAACGTAATTGGTTCGCCATCATTGATTGCCAGCCCCTTAAAACACTCTCCCCTATATTCCAACTCCACAACCGGTAATTGATTCTTACCAGAATGACCAGCCCCTCTGGCAATATCCCCAAGCTGTTTCAAAGTAACTCTATGACAAGCCAAGGTATCTAAATACTGTCCATCCTGAAACAGACGAAAGCCCCACTCCCCATCCATATCTCTGTACTCTTCTAAATTTCCTTCGGAAACAGGAACCAATGTCTTGCTTTCGTCTAATCCTCCGAGAAGGAAACCGTCATATAGGATAAGCGGATAGTGCTGCGGCCATATATATGACTTTTCTTCATACAGCAATTCCCCCGTTTCAATCTTACTGCCTTTTTCTACCGGGATCGTAATAATCTCCTGATAGGACTCCCACTCCTCCGGTTGGGAACCATATGGCGCGCCATGGTTCATCAGAGCCAGCTCTGTCTCACTTTTTTGGTAAAGACAAAAAAGCTCCCCCACCCCGGTCCATATGGCGCCGGCTGCCGTCAGGGCATTGGCAGGAGTGTCCGCCTGCTCACCTACTGTGAAGTTTTCTCCCCAAAAATACCCTGCATAATAATCCTTCTCATCGTTCAGCGTCAGATAAAGATGAAAATACGGTGGTCCGCCATAATCAACTACCTTCCACGAAACCTTTGTAATTAACCCGGTATCCGAGGGATTCCTTCCAAAAGATGCAGGGACGGAAGTCTTATTCACTGCACTCTCATAATCCATACATCCTGCCATAGATAAAAGCAGCAGAAAAACTGCCGCATAATGCTTCCACTTACTCTTAATCAATCCAATCCCTCGTTCCAAGCCCTCAGTCCCCATAATTTTCTGCCCACCGGGGAATCAACGCTATACTCCTGCATTGTATCTTCTATTACTAAACTAAGCGTATTTTCTACAGTTTCCATTTCATCAGAAGACATATTGCGCTTTTCCCTGACAATATGAAGGATTCCCACCTCCTCCGGCAAAGATGGGAGAACCTCTCTCAGTTGTTCTTTCTCCTCATCCATGAGATAGTAATTGTTTTCTGAAACTTTTTCCATTAGCAGGATTTCCCGCCCCTGATACCGGTATGTAAAGTATGTATGCTCGCTGGCAGACCCGCGTGTCATACCATAGATTACCTTTTCCTCCTGGTCAAAGTTAGCCAATGGGATTTCATTCAACCTCTCATCCAGCTCAAACTGCCGCTTCTGCGGATTCCAGATGAGATAAATCCATTCAACTAAATAATTGCCGTTGGCCGTATCATACAGGCGCACATCCTGATACCCGTCGAAGTTCATGTCCTCTAATTCAAATCCCATCGTCTCTTTATCATATATGGCTGTCTCTCCAAATCGTGTCAGCTCCGGAATTGAAGTTGTCTGCAGCACTCTTTCCTCTGATAAATCAGTGACAGTAATCGTATCAAGCGCATAGGCATTTATTAGCCGGTCATAATGAGCGGCCAAGTCAAAACGAAACAGCGGCATATCCTCCCGGATTTTTTCCCGGAATGTAACGGTTATATAATCGCTTTCCCTTGGCTCATAAACTTTTACCAGTTCCCCGGCCGGAATCGGATTTTTATCCAAATCCACAGCCTGCAAATCAGGCAGGGCATACAGCACACTGATGTCCGACACCTGATTCTCCTCAAGATTCAAATACTGTAAACGTTGCAGGCCTACAAGAGCTTCTATGTCATTTATATTGTTTTTCCTCAACTGCAGATATTCCAGTTTATTCAGGTTTTTAAGCGGTGACAGATCCGATATGCCACAATCGGAAACATAAAGATGTGTTAACTCTGTCAGATTCTTTATCATCGACAAATCCGTAACTGGTGAGTTTCCAATACTTAGCCACTCTAATTTTGTAAGGCCGCTCAGAGCAGAAAAATCACGGATCGGATTGTCTGCACAGTTAAGGGACTTGAGAGTTTTAAGGTTTTTTACCGGCTCTATACTCTGGATTTCATTGTCTCTGACATTCATAGACTCCAGGACGGTCAGCTCTTCGATTCCCTCCAGACTTTGAACGCCGCAGCTTGGCAAATGCAGCCGTTTCAAATTTTTGAACCATTTGAGGTCTGACAGAGTAGTGACCTCTCCTTCAAAAAGCTCAAGCACTCCGTCACGTTCCCATTGGCCAAATTCTGTGATTGTAAGAACCTCCTCTTCTGTAATCTCTCCCGCCGGCTTATTCAGAATTTTTCTGGTCTCCTGTTCAATCATAGAATCGGCGAAGGTAATGACCTGCAGCTCGGAAGGAACTGCCGCTTCCTGCTCCCCCGCCTGTTGACAGCCGGTCAATATAACTATCCCCGCTAACACAATGATAAGTTGCTTCCCATTCATTACATGCCGCTTTCCTCTCCTTGCTCCAGCCATCGCCGCTTACACCTCCCGTCATTTAAGTGGCAGCTTTTTCCATTCCTCTTCGCTTATTTGCCCCGCAACGATTTGAAAATAGACCTTATACTCCTTTGGTACATTCCCGAGTCGTAAATCTTTTAAAGGTTCCACATACCTTCCATAACGGTATGACAAATACAATCTTTCACACAGCTCACCATAAACGCCCATTGTGTCAAACTGATATTCATTTATAATATCTATATCCTTCTCTTTGGATAAATGCTGTAAGGTTTGGAGCTTCCAATCCACCAGCCGAAATCCCCCCACAGGGATATGGGGTATCATGATTTCATCTTTTGTCCCCGCATAAGCAATGAATGTTTCAAGTCTGTAATCTGTTAAGTCAAGAGCCAAATGATTTTGTCTGCTATAATGCTCCATGTCAGACGCAGGCGGAATCTTTAATTTAAGTATCTTTGCCCTCTTAAAAAAGCTTTTAACAGGAGTCACACAGCATAGATACTCCGCATGATTTAAGTCAGCGTTAAAAGATAGCGGCGTCGTTGTAAAGAGTTTGAAAAACACCAGCGTATGATGCTTTAGCGCCTGTGCGATAACAAATAAACCTGACCTTGTTTCAACAGCAAGAACATTATTTTCTCTGATTATAATTTTTTCCACTGCTTCACCTGCACAATCCTTTCCTGTATCAAAACCCAATCCCCCTGCAAACTCATAGAAATAGTCTTTCTGTCAAATTCCACAATACAATTCTTCGCCAAATCTGGTACAGGCGGTTTCTTTTATATAAATTTCTTCTAATTTATTTTCAGACAAGCCCTCCATTTGGCCGGAATAGAGCTGCTCTAAAGCTTTCACATATTCTCTTCTCAAATATTTCTTATGTGTGGATAAGACTCGATACAATTCTGTTATAAACGTTTCATGATCACATTCTTCATCCATTTTAAGTGAAGCCATAAGCATTTTATAAAAAATGAAATCTTCTAAATTTTCTGCCAAAAATAATGCATAATCACTGTCATGTGACATCAATACTATGGGCAATGACGTATCGCTTTTCATACAAAAGCAAAATCCATACCAATCGCCTCCGCCGGTTTGTGCAAATGGAAAAATTTGTTTTGATTGGTCCTTATCCCAAAACGGGAAGTCTTCATAGTTGTGTAAGGACTCCTCAAAGGAAAAAGGTTCAAAGTCTGCGCCAAAAAATTGATAATCCAGTAAATAATGGTGCGCTGTATTGTCTAACATTCGATCTTCAAGTAGCTCCTTATATAATTGAGGAAATTCAAAATTATATTCGTTTTCTAACATATCAGCTTTCTCCTTGTATCATTTGAAATAAGTGATTGTCTATTCGGCCTTGTCCCCACAAGTGGAAGCTAGAGCGTGTTTGAAAATTACCAGCTTTTGGTCATTTTATCCAAATCAAGATTGAAGCAAGGCATACAAATCCCATATATGTAAACGCTAGCTTATCATAACGGGTAGCAATGCGGCGAAATCCTTTCAGTTTGAGAAAGTATTTTTCTACCAGATGTCGCTCTTTATACAGCCACCAGTCGCAGCGGCGCTCAAATTTGGCTCCTTTTTTGGAAGGGATGGTTGGCTCCCCGCCATATTCATAGATATAATCGATCAGATTCTGGCTGTCATAACCACGATCCGCAAGCACTCTGCTTCCTTCTATATTGATATGCTCCAGTACAGGGATGGCAAAATTGATGTCATTACGCTGTCCTTCACTAAGCATCAGATAGACAGGACAGCCATAAGCGTCTACGGCTGCATGGATTTTGGAACTGGCTCCCCCGCGGCTGTGTCCGATTTCGTTTGGAGGCCCCCTTTTTTTGCTCCGGCGCTGTGCTGGTGAGCTTTTACGATAGTTGCATCCAGGGACAGCTCTTCCAGTTCGGCCTCAAGGCTCAGTACCCGAAAGATATTATCAAGAATCCCGTCATCAATCCACCTGCGGAAGCGGCTGTATACCGAATTCCAAGGGCCATAACGCTCTGGCAGGTCACGCCACGGGGCGCCGCTGCGTGCGATCCAGACCATCCCGTTAAGCATGGTACGGTTGTCCTTTGAAGGACGTCCGGGTCTTCCAGTCTTTTCTTGAGGGAGTAAAGATGCAACCTGTTCCCATTCCTGATCGGTAAGTTCGTAACGCCTTAACATAATATCAACCCCCTTTTTCTTTATTTTACCATGAAAAAGGGTCTATGAACAAATGTTTTGTATACTTTGATAGTGTAACTTTACTTTCGGGTTTGACTGACCAGAGTTTAGCATAGATGCTTTTTACAGACAGGAACTACAGACTGTTTTTTATACTTTACTACATTCCTTCTTCCTGCACAACCGTTTCCTTTTTTGCGCAGACTCCCCCCCCCGGTGCTTCTGAAACGGTTTTTACAATCCCCTGATCTGTGTCTCAAAATACACTTTCTTTTTATTCTGCAGCGACATGCTGTGGTGGATGCTCTCCAGATATTTCCCCAGTTCTCCATGCCGGCTCTTCTCTGATCTGAGGATCTGCGTACTGCTCAGGATCTTTTCCTCTTCCTTCTTTTCCTCTGGACACGCTTTCTTCTGATACCGCACCAGGTCCAGCATATCTCCTCCATTATAATAATATGCCCTTAGTTCTGACATGTTCGATGCCCCCTGACGGCTCCATCCCATCGGTCTCGAACTCATCCTCGCAGACAGGATATGGCTTACGTGGCTTTCTGTACTGCTCCCCAATACCCCGTTTTTATGCTTCAGACGCAGTTTCGCCGCTGTCCAGTTGGACAGAATATAGGACGCCGCTTCCTCCATTTGGGCATCCCTTTTTTCTGTTTTTCCACCAGCTCTCGGAAATCATTCTTTGTCTGATTCCGGATCGTTTTGCGGAACTCCTCCACCACGGGTATCCGCTCTTTCCTGTTCAAATGCGGCACCAGCTTTATCAGATATTTCTCCAGATGAAATCCATCTAGTACATACGTGACACCTTTGAGTCGCCTGGCTCCCGTTCGGATCCAATTTCCCCATCCGCATTCAGATAGATCTTTTTCACCTGATCCAGATCATAATTCCTTTCCAGATACTGGTAAATATCATCCCAGAACTGCAGGTTTGCTTCCCCGCTGTTCACTCCGCAGAAATAATGGCGATTTGTCAGGATTCTGCGTCTGCTGTGAATCGTCTCCTCCTCTTTCCCTTCGTAAACACAGACCATTTTTGCAATCAGACCGTTATTTTTTACTCCGTTTTCTGCTTTGACAAGGTCGCCTTTCTTTTCCCGGAACTGCAAAGCCACATGGTCTTCATCCGCATCGATATACAGCCAGTCCACTTTCTTTTTCGGTTCGGATGTCTGAGNGGAAATTTCAGTGCATGAATCTTGTTTTTAACGGTCTGGCGGCTGACCTGTGTACCCAGGCTGACCTGCTGTGCTCCGCGCTGGTAAGAAGTCTGTACGGCTTCTTCCAGCATCCGGGCAGCCGCGTCTTCGGTCAGCCGCTGTTTTGGCTCCAGTCCCAGGATCTGATCAAGAAGGTAAGCGCGTTGTTTCGTCTGTTTGTTGAGAAAGAGCGTCTTTTGGAAGGTGACATCTCCCAGAGAGGTAACCAGGGTTTTGGTATGATGTGCTTCTATGGTCCACGACTTCCGGCGGAAAGTGCTTTCACACAGCATCCGGTCCATGGTTTCCAGGGAATCCCGGAGCATTTCGGTACCGAATTTACATAACAGGTCGGTGATCCCGAACACATACTCTGCAAAGTTTTCTGGATTTTTCAGAAATTCATCTTCCAGTTTTTCAAAGTTTTTGATGCAGAACTGTTCAAAATAGAGTATACTGTTAAGCATAGGGAACTCCTTTCTTTATGTGAGGGTTTTGATTGGTCTCTTATACTCTATCACAAAAAGGAGTTCCCTTTCTATATCTATTTTTCACCCGAAGAAAATTTTACACTATCAATCAACAATAATAAGATTCTTAACTTCCTGATATCTTTCATCCGGTAAGCTGTCCGTCACAACATAAGCCGCTTGAAATTCCCCAAAATGGACAGGTGTGGTCAGCTGAAATTTGCTATGGTCACACAGCACATAGGGAGTGCGGCTATGTTTCATCGCACATGCTTTGACCATCGCTTCGTTGACATCTGGTGTGGTAAAGCCACTGTGAAGGCTGACGCCGTTGGTACCAAAAAATCCTTTGGTAAAATGATATTTTTGAAGTGTGACAAATGCTTCATTTCCAACAATAGCTTCTGTGGAACTTTTTAATTCTCCGCCAATTAGGATGACACGAAAGCCATGCTCTGCTAATTGCAGAGCATGAGAGACCGCATTGGTTACAAAAGAAGCAGAATGTTCGGTCAGGTAGGGGATGATGCAGCCTGTGGTAGTGCCTGCATCAAGGTAGACAAAATCATCAGGTGCGATAAGAGAGGCAGCATATCTGCCAATTCGAAGCTTTTCTTCCCGATAGAGTTCCATACGAAGGGAGACTTTTTCTTCTCTTGTAATTAGTTTTTTCTCTTTTTGTACAGCGCCGCCAAAGACTTTGACAAGTGCGCCTTTTTTGTCAAGAACGGTTAGGTCCCGACGTATGGTGGATTCGGAAGCTTGAAAATATTCTGTCAGTTCCTGGACGGTAAGGCTGCCACGGGTGTCTAAAAGTTTTAGGATTTCTTCTTGTCTTTTTTCGGTGAGCATATATCTTTTAGGTAGTTCTAATCCTTTCTTAGATTATGGAAATATGTATTTATTTTACAATAAAAAGGGAGAGAAGTGCAACTGGTTTTTGGGTGTATAAAAAGGAACACCGGAGAGAACATCTTGTTCACTCCGGTGTGGTTATATCATAAAAGTAAAGCTATTTCATATTACTCTGTAATTTTTTTCTTTAATACTCCTAACAATACGGCTCCTACTATCGTACCAACGATAAGAGCAAGAAGATACATCAGTGCATTTCCCACAACAGGGACGACGAAGATTCCGCCGTGAGGAGCCATTAAAGTGCAGTTAAAGGCCATGGAGAGCGCACCAGCGACTGCTGATCCAATCATACAGGAAGGAAGTACATGTAGTGGGTCAGAAGCTGCGAAAGGGATGGCACCTTCTGTGATAAAGGCTAAGCCCATAATAAAGTTGACAGGCCCGGACTCGCGTTCTTCTTTGGTAAATTTATTTTTGAAAAGAAGTGTTGCAAGGGCGATAGCACATGGTGGAACCATGCCACCAATCATAACAGCTGCCATAATATGATAATTGCCAGCGGCAATGGAGGCCGTTCCAAAGACATAGGCTGCTTTGTTAAAGGGGCCACCCATATCAATTGCCATCATACCAGCGACAACAATGCCAAGTAGGATTCGGCTAGAGCCGCCCATATTGGTTAGAGCAGTGTTAAGAGCAGTATTTAGGGCGCCGATAGGTGGTTCTACACAGAACTGCATAATAAGTCCCATCAGTAGGATACCACATAAAGGATAGAGCAATACCGGGGCGATTTTTTCGATTGCCTGTGGCAGCTTGGAAAATACTTTAATCAGGAACAGAATCAGGTATCCGGCAATAAAACCAGCTGCTAATGCGCCTAAGAAGCCGGATTTGCCAGCAGAAGCCATCATGCCACCTACAAAGCCAACTGCCAGTCCGGGGCGGTCAGCGATGCTCATAGCGATAAAACCAGCGAGAACAGGGAGCATAAATCCAAAGGCAACATCGCCAATTCCTTTTAGGGTGGCAGCAGCAGGAGTGATAGTTCCAAAAGCACTTCTGGCTTCGTCGGAGAGGGCATTGATATCAACACACAATCCGTCAATCAGAAAAGCGAGTGCAATCAAAATACCGCCACCTACGACAAAAGGAAGCATATGAGAGACACCATTCATCAGCTGCATATAGAGCTTGTGACCGATGCTGCCGGAGGCACTGCCAGATGAGGAAGCCTGAGAGGGATTGCCCGCCTGATAGATAGGGGCATCCCCTGCCATGGCGCGGGCAACCAGCAAGTCGGCTTTGCTGATGCCGTCAGATACTTGACATTCGATAAGCTTTTTACCATGAAAGCGGTCCATTGGAACTTTGGTGTCCGCTGCAATAATGATACAATCTGCTTCTTTGATTTCCTGGTCAGTCAGAATATTTTTAGCTCCGCCAGAACCGCGGGTCTCTACTTTGATAAAGCATCCGGCTGCATGTGCTGCTTTTTCTAAGCCTTCAGCTGCCATATAGGTGTGCGCAATGCCAGTAGGACAGCCAGTGACAGCCAGGATTTTAAAGGCTCCTTCGCTCATGGAATTGTTCTGTGCAGCAAGTTGGTCATTTAAGTCTGGCTTTTCGTCGTCAGCGGCGTCGACAATCTGGAGAAATTCTTCTACCGTGGATGCATTTTTTAAGTTTGCAGAAAAATTTTCATCCATCAAAAGCATGGAAAGTTTGCTTAAAACATCCAGATGGACGTTGTCCTTGGTATTAGGAGCTGCAATCAGGAAGATAAGGTGGACAGGTTCACCGTCTAGGGAATCAAAATCCACGCCGTCTTTTACAACCATGGCAGCTAGTCCGGGCTTTGTAACAAAGGGGCCTTTGCCATGAGGGATTGCAATGCCTTCGCCGATACCTGTGGTGCTTTCTTCTTCCCTTCGATAGACTTCTTTTCGGTAGGCTTCTTTGTCGTTGATTTTTTCACTTTGAATCATTAGTTCAACCATCTGGTCTAGCGCTTCCTGTTTGGAAGTGGGTGCTCCCGTCAAGGAGATACTTCTTTTGTCAAGTAAATCTGTTATCCGCATAATAGGTATCCTTTCTTTTTTATGTATTCTGGTCTCTAATACCAGGTTAGGTTAAGGTCTGATAGATGGTATAGATTTCTTCTTTGGTTGCTAAAAGGTCAGAAAATGCGCTTGCGCTTCCGGCAGAGATTCCCATATAGAAGGCATGGCGGTAATCCTGATTCTGTGTCCATCCAGCTACAAAACCAGCAACCATGGAATCTCCAGCGCCGACCGCATTGACAAGTGTGCCTTTAGGAGCTGGCTGCATATAGACTTCTTGATTCTCTGCCACCAGGACAGCACCTTTAGAAGCCATAGATACAAGAACATTACGTGCTCCTTTTTCCTGTAGCTTTTTTGCATAAGGGATAACATCTTCTCTAGATGTCAAGGTAACACCAAAGATTTCTCCCAATTCGTGATTGTTGGGTTTGATTAGAAATGGATGGTATTCTAATACGTTTAACAGAAGGTTTTTTGTGGCATCGACAACGAACAAAATATCACGCCCGCTCAAATGTGCAAGTATATCATGATAGATGGAATCTGGCATACTCTCTGGAATACTTCCGGCAAGGATAAGAACATCTCCCGCTACCAGGCAATCAAGCCGTGTCATCAACTGTTCAATGGCATCTTTGGAGATGGTTGGCCCCTGTCCGTTAATCTCTGTTCCGTCAAAATCCTTCATCTTGATATTGATGCGGGAGCAGCCCTTAGATAGCTTTATAAAATCACAGTGAAAACCAATTTTTTTCATCTGGCGAAGAAGTTCGTCTCCTGTAAAGCCAGCAGTAAATCCTAAAGCTACATTTTCAATATCCAGATTTTGCAATACGGTAGATACATTGATGCCCTTTCCACCAGGGAGCATCTGCTCTGCACAGGTACGATTGGTCTTTCCAAGTTGAAAATCCTGAACAGATACGATGTAGTCTAAGGATGGATTAAAAGTAACCGTATAAATCATAACTTCCTGTTCCCTCTCTTTCTTCGTTCTCTTTGATGCTCTTATTATATAATCAAAAACAATCAAAATCAATCAAATTAATGCACAAAAATAAAGGGATAAATTTGTGAATAGTTTACAAACAATTAAATTCAGTCATAAAAAATCAAACAAAAAGGCCGCCGCAGATTGCGACAGCCTTGTAAATAGGGAAGGAGAAATTATGGACTTAACCTTCAATTAAGATGGTCTTACTTTCCTGAATCTTAGGCTGCGGTTCTTTTTTGGGAACCGTTAGCTTTAGCACACCATTTTCAAAAGCAGCATGCACATCCTCCTGAGTAATATCTTCGCCTACATAGAAGCTTCTCTGATAATGTCCACTGTAGCGCTCCTGGCGAATATATCTTCCTTTATTATCCTTTTCTTCTTCTTTGCCCTGGCGGGTAGCTTTGATGGTCAGATAGCCATCCTTTAACTCCGCATGCAAATCATCTTTCTGAAATCCCGGAAGCTCCAAATCAATCTGATAAGAACCTTCAAGCTCCTGTACATCCGCCTTCATCGCAGGGATACTTCCAATGCGGTTAGAGCGGTAGAAAGAAGAATTTGCAAAATCCTCAAAAAAGTCATCCATAAAGTTTCTTCCAAAAATATCAGTTAATAACATATCATATACCTCCTTGGTTTGTGGAACGGTCTTCCTTTTGGAAATCCGTTATTGTTTTATTTGTTATATATGTTATATAACAAAATATTAGCACTGTCAAGAGGTGAGTGCTAATTTTTTGTGAAAAAAGTGTGAACACCCTTTAAAATAGAGGATTTTATAAAGCAAGATTTTCCAAAAGCCTTGATTTTGTACCTTTTCTGTACCTTTTATGAAAAAAATATGACCGCCGCAAAGGTAGTATTCCCTGCGACGGTCTATTATTATCCAATCATTGTATTTTCTTGTACTGCTTCCATTTTCTTTTGAATCTGTGTATTGGCGTCTCCCATAATGTATTGCAATACCTTTGGTTCTAGTCCTGATTCTGCCAGCCTGGTACATGCAGCATGTCTTAAGATATGAGCAGATATATGGGGCAGCCGTTTGGCTTCCCTATGACTATTTTTAGCGTGCATCTTTGGCGGGGTTCTTGAGGATGATGTCAGAATCAACAGCAAGCTCTAGTGCGGGATATATTAAGTTATGATATAGTTTGATTGTATTTGCTGATAGTCCTTTCTTCGCAAGTTCAGAGTAACATCCGGCGCCTTATCTGCTGCCTGATGCACTGATTCTTTTAGGGCCTCCAAAATCTCCAAACAGGCAGCAGTCCTTTTTTTGTGCGACTTTTCGCGACTTTTCCAGATAACAGGACCACTCCTGATTCCAATTTTCCTTATTTGGTTGTGTAAGTTTGTGGGAATGAACAGCAGTTCGCTCTTGCTTCCAGCCATGAGATATGATATATTTAGAGCATAAAAGGAACAACCGCCCACAAGGGGTTGACCAGCACAACAAATGACAGAATCGCCACCCTGTTACCGGCAAGTATACAAGGGTGGTTTTTCTGTACCCGTTTCCGGGACTTAAAACGCTACTGACAGAACTTTATAATAAAGGTCAGTAATGCGAGAATGAACATACCAAAAGCCATCAAATCCTTGAAGTCAAAATTCATCCGCACCACCCCCCATCTTATGTAATGAGAGGTCAACACCTTGCAGTGACACGATTGCTCCTTTGAACGTATTCTATCACAGCAGTGCTTTTTCTTCAATCTGTTTCTTTCTTGAGTTTCCGCAGTTCTGTCCACAAAACCGTTGATTGGCTATGCGAATTATACACAACTTTCAAAAAACGCCCAAAATATAAGGAATCCTATTCCTTTTTGATGTAAAATTTAATCACCACAAAAAAAATTTCCAGAAACCTTCCAGAAAGATTAACATTGTTGACCGTCTTTCCAGGCATCTTGCAAAAGGAACCCCCAAAGAGGCTCTGAAAGCTTATCTGGCACAAGTGAAGAAATGGTGCCCGGACCAGCCAGTTATCCATATCGATGACCGTGACGTTGTCAAACCTGACGGTTACAAATTTGAATCCCTCGGCTGGGTGCGCGATGGTTCAGAGAGCACCGCAACAAAGAATGTTTATAAAAAGGGATATCATGTAACGGAAGCGACTGTTCTTACAGGCAGCAATCATCCTGTCAGCATCTTTTCCGAGATCCATTCTTCTAAAGAGAAGAATTTCACTTCCATCAATGATGTAACCTTCTCTGCAATGGAACGTGCGAAAGCACTGTTTGGAAAAGCAACCTTTGTCATGGACCGTGGTTATGATGATAATAAAATGTTCCTGAAGTTGGATTCCATGGGGCAGGATTATGTGATACGTCTGACTGCAAAGCGTAAGCTTCTGTACCACAATAAGTGGGTATTTGCCACGGAATTGCGTAACCGCAGGAAAGGCAAGGTAAAGCTTCCTCTGTTTTACAAAGGAAAAATGCACGAAGCCTACCTTTCTCATGTGAAAGTACAGATCACTGCTTCCCGGAAAGATATTTATCTCGCCCTTGTTTATGGCATTACGGAACATCCAATGATGCTTGCAACAAACAAAGAGAGCAAAGCGAAAGATGAGGTCATAAAGGCTGCAAAACTTTATTTTTCCAGATGGAAAATCGAAGAATATTTCCGTTGTAAGAAGCAGGTGTTCCAGTTAGAAAATTTCCGGGTACGGAAACGAAAGGCAATCCATGCATTAAATTTTTACATTACTTTGTGCATGGCATTTCTGAGACATAGTTCTATGAAATCAGAAACCAATATGTTAAAAGTTGCAATTATACGAACTGCCGATCCGATTAAAGAAAAAATAGCATTCTGCTATTATCAGCTGGCAAAAGGCATCTCAGGCATACTGTCGTATGCAAAAGAAGGCATCAGACTCTGGTTCAGAACAAAGCGCTTTGTATACCGTCAACTCTGCCTTAAGCTGGCTGTTTAAACAGATAAAAGAATATGTCACCCAAAGTCCGGTTCCGGCGGGGCTTATTAAAGTGCCTCTATTCCTAAGACTGCTGCTCTATATCTTTTCAAAATTCGGCAGATTGGTGCTTTGGGAGATTATATTCATTTTGGAATTACAATTTGCGGAAACTCAAGAGAACATCAGCTTGTAAAATCAGAAGGTTTATGCTAGTATGGAGACACAAAAACGAAAGGGAAAGCAGGCGGGAAGATTGACTGTGACAGAACAGATAAACCAGAAACATCAGGAAGATTTACAAAGGCTAAGAGGCTTTCGCCTGCTTGATGATGATTTCCTTACAAAGTGTTTTGAGGAAGATACAAAAAGTATAGAGCTGGTATTACAGATTATACTGGAAAAGTCGGATTTACAGGTGTTAGATGTTCGCACACAGGTATTTGTAGAAAATTTGTTAAATCGTTCGGTAAGATTTGATATTTTGGCTACAGATAGTACAGGTGCTAAGATGAATGTGGAAATACAACACTCTGATAGAGGTGCAGGAAAGAAAAGAGCAAGATATAACAGCAGTATGTTGGATGCTAGTCTATTAGAAAAGGGCAAAAACTTTGAAGAATTGCCAGAGACTTATGTAATATTTATTACAGAGCATGATGTACTTGGCAAGAACAAGCCATTGTATCATATTGGAAGATATATTTTTGATACAAATGAAATGTTTGATGATGGTTCACATATTTTGTATGTAAATGGTGCATATCGTGGGGATTCACCGATTGGGAAGCTTATGCATGATTTTTCCTGTACAAATCCATCGGATATGTACTATGGAACATTGGCAAACAGGGTGAGATTTTTCAAAGAGAGTAAGGAGGGAATCGAGATTATGTGCCGGGCTATGGAAGATATGAGGAACCAGACATTAAAAGAAGGAGCAATCAATTCTGCAAAGAGAATGTTGGCAGACGGGATTTTGACACTTGAAAAAATTGCGGAATATGCAGGACTTTCACTTGACGAAGTAAAAAAACTGAAAGCAGAACAGGCAGTATAGTAATATTGTAGGCCGGGAATCTAAAAACAGGTTCCTGGCCTTATTTATGCCAAATAAAAAACAATAGACGGCATAAGACGTTATCTGAAAATTAATGCAAATCTGGAATTCCCTTGATTTTAAGCATATTTTACAAGTGACGAGTTTTGATAACATATTGATTTATGATAAAAAATTATTACTTGCAAAAATAAATTAAATAGTTGATACTTGTTATCAAAGGAGGATTTTCCATGACAATCGCACAGAAAATTAGTATGGAATTATCATATAAAAGCATGAGTCCAAAGGAATACGCTTACTAAAGAAGAGCTTGAAAGAATTGCTGAAATTCTAGGAGCTATATGGAAAGCTGAATTTGAATTTCCAGATGGAACGATTATCTAATAAATGATATTAGTGAAAATGTATAATTTCTGGCATTGATAGAAAGACTGTTTTGAACTTGTCAATTCCACTTCCGCCTGTTGAAGAACAACAACGAATAGTAGAAAGACTGGAACAATTGCTTCTTCTTTGCGAAACGTTATAGGAGGTGATTATATGGCAAGAGCAAAGAAAGATGGACGGTATGTCAATTATGATATCGAGCGAGAAATCTACGAAAAACTTGAAAAATATTGTGAAGAAGTTGGACAAACTAAGACTGTTGCGATTGAGCGGATTTTGACGAAATATTTGGATAATTATTTTAATGTATCAGAGGAAAAGAGGATTTTTTAAGATGTTTGTTCGTAAAATTAGAAGCAATAAAGGAATTATAGAAGTTGGCAAATATGGGATTGATCGAATTGACGTTCATGATGACGGAACTGCCACTTATTATACAGCAGGTGGAAATATTTTTACTGTAAAGGTTAAAGAAGTTCTCAATGCCGATGGAATAGTTTCTAATTCAAGAAATCATCATAAGAACTTATATTGACTATGTGGTGAAAAGGGATGTTGCTTTGCAACATCCTTTTTCCTGGGTTTATTGTCATTATCCTATAGTATATTAGAAACTAAAGGAATTAATATCAATTCTTCCTAAATCACTAAAAATCGGAGGAAAGAAATTGATATATGACAGGCTTTTAGTTCTTCATTTGTTTCATAAAATGTAAATTTTGCGGGATTTTCCCTAATGTCACCATATGGAGCGCAGATGTAAAGAGATGTTGATAGAAAAAATAACTAAAATCATTTAGAATCTCACCTAAAGGAGGATAATAAAAATGAAAATTGGAAATAAACTTAACCAATTAAGAAAACTTTCAGGAATGACACAGGAGCAATTAGCAGAGAAAATTAACGTGTCTAGACAGACGATTTCCAAGTGGGAATCAGACAACACTTCACCTGATTTAGAAAGTATTGTTAAAATAAGCAAGATTTTTCATGTGTCATTAGATGATTTACTCAAGGAGGCAGAAACAAGTATGACAAACAGAAATAACGAACAGATAACCTTAGAAGATTTGATGAAAATAAATCTTCATAACAGAAAAATGATGCTGTTACTTATTGGCGGGTTACTTTCTGTTATGGTCAGCATATTAAACTTCGCCTATGTAATGGCGTTACAAAGCACAACGCTTAGTACACAATATATGCTATATCGATATATTGCAACAGGACAATATGCTAATGCTCCGGTTGATTATATGCGGTTAATGATACCATCTATGATTACAGGTGCGATCGGATTGGTACTGTTTATAAGTTATATCGTTAAAAGCAGAAAAAAAGGACACTGAAAAATAAAACATTGTATAAGAGGACTTATTCATTTACTTTTTTAAAAACGCTCGCAGAATTTTTGCAATCTGCGAGCGCTTGGCTATTTTAGGTATCTTTAAATAATGCTTCAAAGTATGCAAGACTTTCTTCACTTAGCCGCCTGGTAACTTGCAGACAGGCATTTACAATATTGCCATTCTCGGCAAAGAGCAATCCTTTCTCTTTGCTTTTGGGATAGCCAAAACGAAGCTTTGGAAGAAGCTCATCTGGCAGAGGACGAGGCCTTATGCTGGAGCCATGTGCCCCGGAGACTGCCCACTGGGAGCAGCAATTAAAGGGTTTTTGATGCTCTAGGTGAGGCTTTTTCGGAGTATCATAATACAGCTTCCAATCTATGCCATCAGGAACTAAGGCACTGCATTGATTGCCAATCTCCCGCACCAGATAATCATAAGCACATTCACGACGCTCTACTGGCAGGCGAGCAAGAACATAGAGCTTTTTCTTTTGCAGCGTGATAGGAAATACAAGGTCGCCTTCTTGGATGGAGGCAATCGTTGACATTCTAGAATGGATACTGCCAAAGACTACTTTGATAGGGCCAATATCTTTTGCCTGTTGAATCTCTTGTAAGCGGTCCTTTGGCCAGTAGACAACATATCCTGGCATATATTATTTCCTCCTAAGTGTAATATAGCTTTATCATAGCATCTTTGTGCAAAATAGTCATCCTATTTTAATACAACACTTATCAAATCGACAGTAATATCATATACCTGTGGCGTTCCTGTCACTTCATAATAATAGTAGGCGCTCTCATCTAACTCATAAGTTCCCTTACAACTTCCACCTTGAAAATCTTCTGTAATATCAATACGATAATTCCCTTCAATCACTAGAAAAGTCTTTTCTCCTTTACTTTCCAATACAGCTGTAATACCTTCTGCTTCTTCTGAAAGGTCTTCGATCTCGGCACTTTTTGCGGATTCTATTACAGGTGTGCCATCTTCCGTGTCAGCCATATCTTCTCCGGCAAAGGGAGCTTCCACTGTCTTTTGCACTGTCTTTCCATTTGGCATTGTGATAGTTAGAAGCCATAGATTTCCTGATGCTGCATAAGTGATAACATTACTAAAAATCAATACAGCCACAATCGCTGCTGCCGTATATCCATATCTTGATATCTTAATCCATCTTTGTGTAGTTGTGTTTTCTTTCATTGCTTTCACCTTTCTCAACAAATCTTTAGAAGCATGTACTTCATCAAAGGTATGTTGATAATAGGCCTTGTTCTCTCTGTCTGATTTCATTTCCACGCCTCCTTTAGCTGTTGCTTTAATTTTTTACGTGCTCGCATCAGTCGGGTCTGGATGGCGGTCTCAGAGAGATGGAGAAGAACAGCAATTTCTTTGATGCTGTATTCTTCATAGTAATACAGATGCACAACTTCCCGGTATTTTATCGGAAGACACGATACAGCATAGAATAATTCGCTGTGCTCTTCTGTGGAAAAGGATGGTTCGAACGCAAGTTCTTCCAAGGGTATGACCTTTCGCCTTTGAAATGTGCGCCAAAGGGAATGAGATTCATTGACAGTTACACGAATCAGCCATCTCCTTAGATGCTCTTGCTCCTGAAAATTCCCCTTATATTCTAAAAGTTTTAGAAATACTGTCTGGACAACATCTTCTGCATCATAGGGATTTTTGCAGCAGCTTAGAGCTACTCGATATACAATATCCAGATACCTTTCCACGGTCTTTTCATAATCTGTATTTTCCAAACCATTACCTCCGCCTGACTGTACTGTGAAAAGCTTTTCACTATAAGAACGCGTGGGCAATGAAAAATATCACAAAATTTTTTATTTTTCTATTAAGTTTTCTTCGTAGACAATATCCACAAAAGCACGATACTTATGAAGCACCGCTGGCTTAATGGAAGAATCGGTGATAATCACATCAATATCTGAGATATTGCACACCTTTATATGAAGATTATCAGTATTGTGTAAAAGAGGCATTTCCAGGTATCGATGTCAGACCGTTGGCTTTTGGTTCACCCTTTCCACAGATTGATAGAGATTTAACAAATGCATACCTGATGGAAGTTTCCAAGCAACAGACCATGCCTTACTATTATATTCCAGGACAACAAGAAGACCTTTTTGCCACAGAACAAAGGCTGCATCTGTCAAAGCAGAGCTATTTTTTGGGCTTAAAGCCTTATCCTGATATTCCAGTGGTCGAAGGAAGAGAAGTCAGCATCTATGATATGTTAAACCCTTCTGCGCTTGCCTATGCCAATAAACATCAGCTGTCTGTGGTATTGCATATTCCGCGAAAGGAGCGGCTTCACTCCAGAGAAAATCGACAGGAATTATTGGCATGTATCACAGACTATCCCAAGATTCGATATATCATTGCGCATGTAGGACGGGCTTTTACCTATTATGATATAGAAGGGCTGATTGATTTTTTACTGCCTTATGAAAATGTCTGGTTTGATACTGCTTTAATCAACAGTGAGACCGTACTGACATATCTCTTTCAGAAAGCAGAACCATCCCGTATCTTATTTGGCTCTGATGCGCCTGTGGCTTTTCTGCGCGGAAAGGATGTTACTATTAACAATAAGCATTATTATGTGTCAGAGAAAGCGGTTCCATGGGGATTAGGGCCAATAGAAGGCACACTTTCTGCCTTTACTTTTTATATCTATGAAGAAATCCGCGCGATGATTTATGCGGCAAAGCTTGTGTATGGAAACGAGGCAAGACCTATCTTAGAACAAGTCTTCTATCAAAATGCAAAAAGACTTCTGCGTTAATAGTATAGAAAAATTTCCTCTTTTATGGTTAAATACAATACAATAAAAAATTATCTATTTATAAAAATAGGCATAACATCATCAGGAGGAAATATTAGTGGCTTATCAAATGAAAAAAGAACATATACTTGGTTACGCTGCCTATCTTAAGCAGGAGGAAAAAAGTCCTGGAACCGTAGGAAAATACCTACGGGATATCCAGGCATTTTTTATATGGCTAGATGGTAAGGAAGTAGACCGGGAACAGGCGATGGAATGGAAGGAATCTCTAAAGTCTAGAAAGTATGCCCCTATTACCATTAACTCCATGCTGTCAGCGCTCAATGGTTTCTTTGGATATATGAGATGGGAGGACTGCCGGGTAAAATTCCTGCGCATACAGCGCAGAATGTTTCGTGACCAGACCAAAGAACTAACTAAAAATGAATATTTTCGTCTGGTAAATACTGCGCGTGCACAAAATAAGGAACGGCTGGCACTTTTGATAGAGAGTATCTGCAGCACAGGAATCCGTGTATCAGAAGTTACCTATATTACGGTGGAATCTGTTCGTAGTCGTAAGGCAGAGATATATCTAAAAGGAAAAATCCGCACGATTTTAATGCCAGGAAAACTCTGCAGAAAACTGCTTAAATATGCAAAAAAAGAAAGGATTACTTCAGGAGAGATTTTTATTACCAAAAATAAAAGAAGTCTGTCCAGAAGGCAGATATGGCAGGAGATGAAAAGACTTTGTAATGATGCAAAAGTAGAGGCATCGAAAGTATTTCCTCATAATTTGCGACATCTGTTTGCTGTGACATTCTACCGAACGGGGAAAGATATTGTGAGATTAGCAGATGTGCTAGGACACAGCAGTATTGAGACAACAAGGCTCTATCTGCTTTCGACAGGGAAAGAGCATGTACATCAGTTAGAAAGGTTGGGATTGATTTGCTGACAAAATCAATATTTTGTGTATTAAAATTAAAATAATTATAACATAGTAGTTGTTTGAAACGCAAGAGAAGTGAAAGATTCTATTGCAAAAGACATACATATTTACGGCGCCTGGCATAGATTGTGTGTGGGTCAACTTTGAATGTGAAAAGTTAGACACACTAATAGATGTGAAGCTATGAAAAGCTTTACTGTGAAATGATATTTTAATCCGATATACCGTTTTTTATATATTTTTAACCATATTCTGACAATTCTGTCTCAATATTCCCAAAAGAAATACACAAAATATTGAATTTGCATACACTTCACCGATCTGTATGGGGAAGGAATTTGTCTAATGAAAGAGGATGTGCCAACGCTGCGGGTGCGGATGCTAGGGGGAGAAGAGATTATATATGGGAAAATTCCTGTACTACATTCTAGAAATACTATTACAAGGTCTATGAAGCTTTTTTTGATTCTTCTGTATCATATGAAGGAAGGAATTGCAAGAAATCGACTTCTGGAAGAACTGTATGGAAGGAAAGAAGTGCTAGATGGCGCGAACAGTCTTCGTGTTGCGTGTCATCGATTGAAAAAGATGTTGATAGATGCAGGACTTCCAGAGTATGAGTATATCTCGATAGCCGGTGGTATCTATCATTTTGAAGCTCCTATAAAAGTAGAAGTGGATGCTCATATCTTTAGAGGATTGATAGAGCAAGCTAAACGGGAAAAAGTACAAGATAAAAAAATTCGTCTGTTGAAAAAAGCATGTGTGATGTATAGTGGGGAATTTCTAAAAGGACTCTCCGGGGAAGAATGGGTGCTGATTGAGAGCCTGCACTATAAAAATATGTATACAGAAGCATTGCAGCAAGTGTGTGAGAAGCTAAAAGAACAAAGGGAGTATGAAGAAGTCTTAAAGATTTGTGAGCCAGCCTGTGAACTATATCCTTTTGATGAATGGCAGTCGATTAGAATCGACTGTTTTATCGCGCTTAATCAATATAAAGAGGCGTTAAAAGAATATGAAGATACTGCGAATCTGTTTTTTGTAGAATTGGGAATCAGTCCGTCGGAAAGGATGATGAATCAGTTGAAGTTAATGAGCAATCATATCAGCAAAAGTCCACAGGATATTCGGGAGATTAAAGGGAATCTAAAGGAAGAACCTATGGAAGATGGAGCATATTATTGTAGCCTTCCAAGCTTTCGGGATGGCTATCGCTTGGTGCGCCGCATTATGGAGCGAAATGGACAATCGATTTATCTTATGTTATGTACTATCACAGACAGCAGCGGCCGTCCAATGGAGCATTCAGAAAAATTGACAGCTATGTCAGAGACACTCTACCAGGCGATTAAACAAAGTCTAAGAAGATGTGATTCTTTTACAAGGTACAATCCAGCTCAGTTTTTGATATTATTGGTAGGCACGAACAGAGAAAATTGCGAACAGATTTTAAACCGGATAAAACATCATTTTTCTAACGAACATAAGTTTTGGAGCAACAACTTAGATTGCTATATCTCGTCTGTGGCCGATATGGAGAGTGAAAAAGCCGGTCTTAGTTTTGATGACTGGTATGGGAAGGAAGAACATGAAAAATAGACAATGTCATATCAATATATCAGCACCCAACCTGGTAACAGTCTGCGTGGATCAAAGTCTGGGGGATGAGATGTCAGGCAGATTGTATCACTGTTATCATAGAGAGTCATGGCCCTTTTCCAATGTGGTGCAGCTTTTAAGAAGAATGGAAGAACTCTTTGATGCCATATCTTTTCCGCAGGCCTCCACAAAGACCCGACAATTAGTCGAGCAGGAACCACAGAAACTTCCTGCATTAAAGAAAGTAGTAGAACAAAAGGAGCTTCTTTCCTATCGCGGGGAAGAAGGAACCTTTGTGACCTGGGTACGCTTTCGGCAGAACTCCGAATGGCAGGGAGAATTGATATGGATGGAAGAAGAGAAAAAAGAAGCATTTTTTAGTACACTGGATTTTATCAAGTTAATCAGCAATGCACTGTCAAAGAAAAAGGGGCCATAAAAGCCCCTTTTATAACGCTAATGCCTGGCACCGGCAAAACGGGTGCCTGTTTTTTTACCTTCTACGACCTGATATAGGATAGAAGGGTCTTTGCCATTAGTAATGATGGTGTCGATGCCCTGAGCAGTGGCAAGGCTGGCTGCTTGTAGCTTGGTTCTCATACCACCAGTGCCTCTTCTAGAGCCAGCGCCTCCAGCTAACTTGTAGATTTTTTCATCAATCTGTTCTATATATTCGATTAACTTAGCATCAGGATAGAGACGCGGGTCTCTGTCAAAGAAGCCGTCGATATCCGAGAGAATCACTAATAAGTCTGCCCGGCAAAGCACAGCAACAACCGCCGAGAGCATATCGTTGTCTCCAAAAAGCTTTTCTTCAGATTCAATCTCTGTATAACTTACCGAGTCATTTTCATTGACAATCGGAATAATACTATGCTCTAACAGTGCATCAAACGTATTGGTCAGATTTTCTTTCTTTTCCTCTTGCGTAATATCTTCTGCATTTAACAAAATCTGTGCAACTGTCTTATCATAATACCCAAAAAATTTATCATATAGAAACATATTTTCACATTGTCCAACCGCAGCGGCTGCCTGTTTCATCCGCATATTGGTTGGTTTTTCTTTCAGACGCATCTTATTGGCACCGACCGCAATCGCACCAGATGACACTAAGATAACTTCATTTCCCATATTTTGAATATCAGAAAGCGTCATCGCCAATTTTTCGATAGTGCGAAGATTGCTTTTTCCCAGTTCATTGGTCAGCGTAGACGTGCCCACTTTTATCACAATTCGCCTTTGCTTTGGATTCATTTTTCACATTCTCCTCTCGTTATGTATCACCGTAAAACATCTCTATTGTAGCATGGGACAGGGAAATATGCTATTGGTTTTTGAGGGGAGATATTCTCAAAAATAGTTTTGAAATATTGAACTGTTGTTCTGTATGAAGTATAATAGTATCAAAAGAAAGGGGGAAAAGTTGTGGCAAATTATTCACCGCTTCGTTATCCTGGAGGGAAAAGTCGCTTGGCTGAGTTTATAAAACTGGTAATTGAAAACATAAATATGAAAAATTGTACTTATATAGAACCTTTTGCAGGTGGTGCAGGAGTTGCACTTGCTTTATTGTTAGAGCATTGTGTAGAGGAAATTGTTATTAACGATTATGACAAAGCTATTTATTCTTTTTGGAGAGCAGTTAAAGAAGATACAAATAAGTTGATAGATAGAATTTTAAATACACCATTAACAATAGAAGAATGGCATAAACAAAAATATATATACACACATGCAAAAACATATTCGCTTGATCTTGCATTTGCTACATTATTTTTAAATAGAACAAATAGATCTGGGATATTAACCGCAGGACCTATTGGGGGTTATGCTCAGGATGGATTATGGAAGTTAGATGTACGTTATGATAAAGAAAAAATAATAAAAAAAATACAAGTGATTGGAAAGGAAAAGGATAGAATAAAAATATATAATAAAGACATTATAAGTTTAATTACCAATTTTATACCTAAATTTGGTGATAATGTATTTATATATTTTGACCCACCATATTATAATAAAGGACAAAAATTATATAAAAACTTTTTTTCTTCTGATGATCATGAGAAAATAAAAAATGCAATTTTAGAAAACATAAAAGTTCCATGGCTTGTAACGTACGATACAGAAGATGAGATTAAAAAGCTTTATGCTGAATTTTTGATAAAAAAATTTGATTTAACATATAGCGCTGCAAATAAAGGAATTGCCTCTGAATTGATGATTTTTTCAGATGATAGATTTTGTCCATCTGAAGAACAAATTAAAAAAAGGAAAATAACAATAAACATGAGAGCATAGGAGTACATATGATTATTAAAAGTGTTGAAATTGAAAAATTTAGGGCATTTCAGAATGTTGAATTTAGTCTTGGTAAACGAATAACAGCTATTTCTGGAAGAAATGCAACACAAAAAACTACCGTTTTAGGAATGCTTGGTCAACCTTTCACCATATCCCAAACTGATCATCCATTGTATGGAAGTAAAACAATTGATGGTTATAATTTTAAATCTCAGTTTAAAGAAAAATTTAAAATATCTCCTAAACATGATAAAATTGGAGAACATAGATGGAAGATAAATTTGTATAATACTTCGATTTCGAAAGACAGTTCTTATACTATAGAGAGTATTGCTAGAAAACAAAAAGGAAAAGAACCTGAATTGAGATTTTGGAATGCTAAAAGCAGAGCAAAAGGAGCAGGATTTCTTCAAGCACCTGTTTATTTTTTGAGCTTAAGTAGGCTATTTCCTATAGGAGAATCAGGAAAAACTAAAACATACATAAGTAAATTGACAGACGAAGAATTAGTATACTGTATAGATCATTATAGAAAAATTTTATCTATTAAAAATATTTCAGGAGAAATAAATATAGGAATTGAGAAAGCAACTGTTTCCAGAACATTTACTGGTGTAAGTGATGATATTCATGATATATTTACAAATTCAGCGGGTGAGGGGAATATAGTTAGAATTATTTTAGCAATACTTTCTTTTAAAAGATTAAAAGAGAAATTTACAAATTATAAAGGGGGTATTTTACTTATTGATGAACTAGATGCAACACTTTATGGTTTTTCGCAGAAAAAATTGGTTGATTATTTATATCAATCGGCTAAAGACTATAATATACAGATAATATTTACTACACATTCGCCTATCATATTGCGTCAAGTTAATAAGCATCAGAGACAAGAAAGAGCACGTAAGGGGATAAATTTACCAATATTTGCATATGATAGTGCAATTGTATATTTGGAACCAGAATATAATAAAGAAGGGATAAGATTGATTAAGCCAAGAAATATCAATACTTCAAGAGAGTTAAATCAAGCGTTAAATGATATTAATTTAACAGTTTTTAAGCCTGAGAATGGTATAAATGTATATTGTGAAGACGAACATGCTGCTTCATTTGTAAAATTTCTTTTAAATAGAGAAATGGAAATAAATATAGAATTATATATGCAGTTTGTTTCTGTAAATTTAGGATGGTCAAATTATATACAACTTTATGAAAGAAATATTCCCGAATTTAGGAATAATATCATTTTGTTGGACGCGGATGTTCCAAAGATGAAAGAGTATAAGAAGAAAAGACAAATGATTGAAGAAGCTGATAATATAACATTTTTGCCAGTAGAAATAGAAAAAGGAATATTTGCATTATTAAAAGATTATGGAAAGTTTAATGAATTTCAGGAAAAGTATTCTAATGTATCAGCTTTAAACTATGATATTTGCTTTAATGAGTGGGCATGGGATATTAATAAATATGAAAGTGTGGACTTCAAAAATTGGTTTACACATATGGAAGCTATATTAGGAGATAGAACTATATTATTTAGATTTTGGATGGATAAAAATCAAGAAAAAGTGGATACTTTTTTAAACAACTTTGTTCATATATTTAATGTGTTAGCAGAACAACTGGAGATAGATACATTGCCAGTATTGTAATTTAAGCAAAAGTACATCTTGCTTTGTAAGTACTAATATGGGACTGTCGCTTTAATGATTGAAAAATCTTAGTGCGACAGTCCCTATATTTTTGTTGTATCAATTTTTATCTGCTATAGTCACAGCACGCAGCGTAGTCTAAGATAAATGTACTGCAACTGGTTGTAAATGGATACTACATTGGGAAAACAAAGGAGGAAGTATGACAGATACATACGGATATGCGCGCGTAAGTACGAAGGAACAAAAGGAGGATAGGCAGCTTCTTGCATTGTGGGAGATGAAGGTGCCAAGGAAAAATATCTATACGGACCGGCAGTCGGGAAAGGACTTTAACAGACCGATGTACAGGCGGCTTTTAAAGCGGCTAAAAGAAGATGACCTTCTGTATATTCAGAGCATCGACAGACTGGGGCGAAATTATGAGGAAATTTTAGAGCAGTGGAGAGTGCTGACCCGGGAGAAAAAGGTGGATATTGTGGTACTGGATATGCCACTTCTGGATACGCGAAGGGGGAAAGATTTGATGGGGACATTTTTAAGTGATGTTGTATTGCAGGTGTTGTCTTTTGTAGCGGAAAATGAGCGGAAGACGATTCGGCAGAGACAAAGAGAAGGGATTGAAGCAGCAAAACTTCGGGGTGTACAGTTTGGAAGGCCGAGAAAACCACTACCAGAAAATTTTGAACAAATCTGCGTACTTTGGCAGTCAGGAGAGCTGTCTAGCAGAAAAGCTGCAAAGCTGTGCGGAATGCCGCTGACGTCGTTTTGTAGAATTGGGGAGGAATGGAAAGGGGAACAAAGAGAAATGGCTTAGAATAGGTGTCCCAAAAGGTGTACTTTTTGGGACACAGCCTTATCTGTGTAACTCGAGAGAATTTTAGCACAGTTTTCTATAAAAATCAAGATTTTAGGCGTATTTCTTCTGGTAATTATAGGGTAAGGCAGAGTGTACCAAAAAGTACACCTTTTGGATAAAAAGGAAGCGTATGATGCCAAAAGAGACGATAAATAAGATTGTCCGCCAATATAATAGAGAACCAATTTCTCCAGAGGATATGCAAAAATTACAGGAGATTGCTTCGGATTGTAAGACAGTAAAAAATTATGTGTATCAGCGCTATGGCGGAATCAAAAGTCTTTCTAAATTGTATCCTGGTTATACAGTGCAAAATGAGATGACAGCATGTGGCTTAAGAGAACGCCTTTCGTTGCCGTCGGTGTATTTTTATTTGGCTGTATTTGATGCGCTAAGGGATATTAAGAGTCAATGGTCCAGGATTAAGGCAGCTGTGCTAAAGCAGATTCAAGCCAATGAGATGCTGACAGAACAAGAAAAACATTTTGCCCGTTATCTTTTAAAGGTCAGCAACGCCTTTGAAGCTGTCTTAAATCGTACGCCGATGAAGCTTCCCAAGGCATTTGAGCAGCAATATCAGATGCTTTCTAAAGGGGTCAATATTAAAAAGGTCGAGAATTATCTTAGGCGGCAAGTGAGAAAGCGCCAAGTAAAACTGCATACAGACGCAGCCGATGGATTTGCCATCTCAGAGCGGGCATATCGCTATGGAGACCATGGCATCTATCTCTCGGTCAAGGAAAAGAGAAAGCGCATCTTTATTCCACTTACAGATACCAATCAATATACAAGGCAGTTGTATATACGGTTATATCCAGACAGAGGCGATATAGAATTAAGAGTTCTAATAGATGTATCTGTAAAAAAATGCTCCGATTATACCAGACGGATTGGTCTGTCTATGGGAATGTATACCATGCTAGTAACAGAAGATGGGCATAGGTATGGGGAGGCACTTGGGTATTATCAAGAACAGCTTTCTAATTGGCTAAGAGAAGAACATACCAAATACCGCAAAAACCGCGCAGCCAATCCTGGAAGAAAGAAATATGCAGCTAAAAAACAGCGGTTAGAGGAACAACTTCACACCTATATCAATCAAGAGTTAAACCGTTTTTTAAAAACAGAAAAACCAGCCGTACTCTATCTTCCCAAATTGCCAAGACCTGGAGTGACAGGACCAGTAAAGAGAATCAACTATCTAGTCACAACCTGGCAGCGGGGGTATATTCGGCAGAGATTGATACAAAAATGTCAAGAACAGTCGATTACCTTTATCGAAATATTTGGCAAAGACATTAGCCGGGAGTGCAGTCAGTGTGGAGCAGCAGGCACGATAAAAGGAGAAGATTTTTCCTGTCCATCATGCGGATATAAGACCGAGAAAAAGACCAACGCAGCGCAAAATGCCAAAAAGCGTGGAGAAGCCAATCATAAAGACAGGAACCCTGGATAAATAAAGGCGATAAACCTCTATTTCACCAAAAGGACCAGGCGGACTATCTATGATATAAAAAACCATACGGCATTAGAAGGTGTGTGCAGCCTGCACCCACGAATTGGATATGCCAAGACCCCAAGAACATGCGCTGTGCATGAAGTATTGGGGAGCGAAGTGAGAGAGTAACTCTCTCACATCCCTTAATCAATATAAGATAAAGGGACCAATATTCCTTATTTATTCCAGCAATGAGCCGGGAAGGTATAAATTGCAGGAAGCAGATGGAAAGATTGCTTTTCAGCTGCTGGATGAAATTTTATAACTATGTGGCGAATGCCACATAGTGAGAAAAATCTCCGATTTTTCGAACCTCCCCGGCGGAGTAAAGCAAAGTAACCTAAAAGTATCGCCCCCATACCCCATAGCTTAATTCGACATCCCCACGGAGACGGAACCATTATGAGAAAAGCACAAAAATCCCAAATTGAAGATTTCCTTCAGCTCCTCCTACGAGCCCACGAAGGAATCAAACGCTCCATCGAGAATGGCCAAAGAGACAGCGCCCTGGACCTTCTAGGCCAGTGCCAAGACGGCGCCATCCAAATTGGTGAGATGATAGAAGCCATCGAAGGCGAAGGCTTTATCACCGTCTCTTATCTCGAAGATTACTGCGAATCCGTCTATCAAATATACGAATCCGTCCGTCAGAACCAAAAGCAAAACCCCAATAAAATCTTCAAACACCTGCGCACCTCCTTAACGCAGGTTAAAAACAGTGTCAAAAACGATATCAAAGTACGCAAAGAAGCCGTATTTCTACCATATAAAGCATCCATGTGGGACTCTCTCGAGAGCGTCTACAAAGCTGCTGCCGAAGACTCGGACTGTGACGCCTACGTTATCCCCATCCCCTATTTTGACAAAAACCCAGATGGCAGCTTTCGCGAAGAACACTATGAAGGTGACCTCTATCCCAAAGATATTCCCATCACAAGATATGAGGACTACGATTTTGAAAATCGTCAACCCGATCTAATCTTTATCCACAACCCTTACGACGAGTGTAATTATGTCACCAGTGTGTATCCATTTTTTTACTCAAAAAACCTAAAACAATATACGGAGCAATTAGTTTATATACCTTATTTTATATTAGACGAGATTGACCCAGAGAACCCCCAGGCAGTAGAAGGAATGAAACACTTTTGCACCGTTCCTGCTGTTATCTATGCAGACAAAGTCATCGTCCAGTCAGAAGATATGCGAAAAATCTACATCAACGTCATGACAGAATATGCCAAAGGAAGTAAGGCTGACCGAAAGTATTGGGAAGAAAAGATACTGGGCCTTGGTTCACCCAAAGTAGATAAAGTGCTTAACACAAAGAAAGAAGAACTAAAGATTCCTGACGAGTGGCTGAAGATTATCGAGAAAGAGGATGGAAGCTTTAAGAAGGTTATCTTCTACAATACAAGTGTAACTGCGCTTTTAGAGCATGGAGAGAAGATGCTTGTAAAGATGCAGGATGTCTTCAGGGTGTTTAGGGAGAATGTGGAGGAAGTAGCACTGCTGTGGCGACCGCATCCACTGATACAGGCGACGATTGAAAGCATGAGACCAGAGCTCTGGGAGGAGTATCGAGGGCTGGTGGAAGAATATAAGGTGGAAGGATGGGGGATATATGATGATACGGCGGACCTAGATAGGGCGATTGCGCTGTGTGACGGGTATTATGGGGACCATAGCTCGGTGGTGAAGTTGTGCCAGGAGGCGGGGAAGGTGGTGATGGTGCAGGAGCCAGATGTAGAATATCTTTCCAAACCTTTTTTTTATGATTGTATATGGAATGATAATGAGATTGTATATCCATTAGCCAATTATAACGCTTTATGTAAAACAGATATATTAACAGGTAAGACTACCATCATAGGTCAAGCAGAGGAGAAAAATGAACCATTACTCTATGTAGGTGGATACAAATGGAATGATTATATTATTTTTTCAAGCTATAAAGCAAGAGCAGCATTAGCTTTTTATAATATTAAACGAGATGAATGGTCATATATACCTGTAGAAAAAGAAAAAAAAGACTGGTTAAATTTTAGAGAAGAAAATGTCTTTGAATATGGCGGTTTTTTATACATATTTCCATATGCCTTTGTGGTTTTAAAGGTTGATGTTCAAAAAAGAAGCATTAAATATTTGTTTTATCCTAATCTTAATCCGTCAGATGATATGCGAGGGGAGCTTGCAAAAGTAAATTATAAAATATATATCCCTATGAAACATAAGAATATTATATATAAATTTAATCTGGAAACGGAACAGATAGAAACTATTACAGTCAATACAAAATTAGAAGGAATCGATACTCTTTGCTTTGACGGAAAGCTATTTTGGATGACTGGAATAGGAAAGATGATATGTTCCTGGGATGAAACAAAAAATAGTTGTACTTCTTATGAGAATTATCCGAAAGGATTTGGAAAGTTTACAGAAAGAGAGGAAGGAGAAAAAGGCTGGTGGTTTGCTTTAAGTAAAGTATATCAAAATGCCATATACTTTGTTCCTAGTTATGCAAATATGCTGATAAAGCTGGATACGAAAACCTTGAAGATGAAAGAAATAGCTATTGCAGACGAGGAAGAAGATAGAGAAAGCCTTAGTCGAAAAGGAAGATTTTACATTGCGAAATATGGTTTGGGAAAGCAACAAAATAATAGACTTATGCTGCTGTCTACAAAAAATAAAAATCTTATATTCATTGATTTAGATAATGAAAGTGTTGAAAAAATCGAATTTATAATACAGAAAAAAGGTGAAATTAATCCATCATTTAGAGAGGATAATCCTTTAAATGAGGCAATGTCTGACGTTTTAAATATTATAGATACTATAAAAAAAGAAGTAAACTTATCAATAAATTATATAAGGAAAAAGAGTAAAGGAGAAAAGATTTATATATCTTTTTGTAATATAACAGATATCTAATTTTGAATGAGGACATTTATGAAATTTAATCAGATTATAAAAATTGATAATAAAATTATCAGCAATTCTGAAAGAACATTTATGATTGCTGAAGCAGGAGTCAATCATAATGGCGATATAAACATCGCAAAAAAGATGATTGATATTGCTGTTGAAGCTGGTGTAGATGCGGTGAAGTTTCAGACGTTTAAAGCAGAAGAACTTATTTTAAAGGATATAGGAAAGGCACCTTATCAAAAAGTCACAACAAATCATAAAGAGTCACAATATGATATGTTGAAGCGATTAGAATTAACGAAAGAACAAACTATCGAGTTAATGAATTATTGTAGACAGAAAAATATTATTTTTCTGTCTACACCATTTGAAAAAACAAGTTTAGAGGAATTAGATGAATTAGGTATAAAAGCCTTTAAAATAGCAGCAACAGATATTACAAATATACAATTCTTAGAACAGGTAGCTAAAAAGAAAAAGCCTATGATTTTATCAGCAGGAATGTGTTATCTGGAAGAAGTAAGAAAGGCACTAGAAGTAATATGTCCTTTTAATCAGGATGTAATTCTTTTGCAATGTACTGCTAATTATCCAATACAAGATTCAGAAGCTAATCTTAATATAATTAAAACTTTTAAGCAGGAATTTCCTATTTTAGTAGGCTATTCAGACCATTCACAGGGGATTGGGGCCTCTCCTTATGCAGTAGCAGTAGGTGCCAAAGTAATTGAAAAACATTTTACTTTAGATAAACATATGATAGGACCTGACCATAAAGCTTCTGTAACACCTGAAGAACTTAAACAATTAGTAAAAGATATTAGAAAAGTGGAAAAATACTTGGGAGATGGCATTAAAATACCAACCTGTTCCGAACAAATGACTAGAAAATCGTTACAAAAGTGTCTGGTTGCAAAACAAAAGATTCAACAAGGAGAAAAGTTTACCGAAGATAATATTGTGGCAAAAAGAACAAATGGAGTGGGGATTTCTGCATTGTATTATAAGGAAATAGTTGGAAATGTGGCAGAAAAAGATTATAAAATAAATGAAATGATTAGTCTTTATAGATAAGGAATAAAAGATGATTTATGTTTCCTCTGCATGTATAAAGAAAAATAGAATATCTGCGATTATAAAACAATTAGCGGAACATGGAGTTAAAAATATAGAACTATCAGGTGGAACAGATTATTATGATGGACTCATAAATGATTTAGAAACATTAAAAAATATATATCATTTAAACTATGTTTGTCATGCCTATTTTCCACCTCCGAAAGTTCCGTTTGTGGTAAATCTTGCTTCCTGCAACGATAAAATTTATCGGCAATCTATCAAACATTATACTCAATGTGTTGAGATGATGAAATATCTTCAAATAAATGTGTTATCCATCCATGCAGGTTTTTTAGTTGAAATTCATACAAATGAGATTGGAAAAAAATTAAGTGGTTGTACGATATATGATGAAAAAAAAGCCTATGAAAGATTTTGCATGGCATATGAGTATATTGCTAAATTATGTGCTGAGAATAACATAAGTTTATACTTGGAAAATAATGTATTAAGTGCAGAAAATTATCAAGAGTTTCACAATCAAAATTATATGATGATGACAGATTTTACATCTGTTTTGAAGATGAAAGACCAGTTAACATTTAGTCTGTTATTAGATTTAGGGCATTTATATGTTTCTTGTAAGACATTGGGATTGGATTATTCAGAAGAATGTCAAAAATTGAAAAAATATATGAAATGGATTCATATAAGTGAAAATAATGGGATAAGGGATGAACATAAGGCATTAGTAAAAAACAGTGAGATTTTAAAAGCATTTTATAAATTATATCATTCTTCTATTCATGTGACACTTGAAACAGCAGGTAATATGGAAGATATTTTAACAAGTATTAGACTACTAGAAGCAGTTGACTTTAAGGAGTGAAACCATGATATCTAATAAGTTAGTGTGTAATCAGGAAGTTAAAATAAAAGATGTTATGATGTGCATCAATGAAAATGCAAAGGGAATTGCCTTTATTATAGACGATGCACAAAAGCTTGTGGGTGTCATGACAGATGGTGATATAAGACGGCTACTGATAAACGGATATGGATTAAATGACAGGATAAAAAAACATATTCAAAGGAATTTTATCTATGCTTCTTTTGACGAAGAACCAGAAAAGATAATAGAAAAATTTCATGATGGCATTAAGATAATTCCGATTGTAAATGAAAATATGCAGCTGGTAGATTATGCAGAATATAATAAAAATGTACATATTGCATTAGCGCATCCCCAATTAGATGGAAACGAATATAAATATCTTATGGATGCGTTTCTATCCACTTGGATATCCAGTACAGGAAAATATGTTACCCAATTTGAAGAAAATTTTTCAAAATATTGTGGAGTTACCTATGGAGTGGCTACCTCTAATGGAACAACTGCTTTGCATTTAGCATTAGCAGCATTAGGAATTGGAAAGGGCGATGAAGTAATTGTACCAGATTTAACATTTGCTGCGACAATTAATGCAGTTCTTTATACAGGTGCAACACCAGTAATTGTAGATATTGAAGAAGACAGTTGGTGCATTAGCCCAGATGAAATTATAAAGGCAATTACACCAAATACGAAGGCGATTATACCAGTACATCTATATGGTCAGCCTTGTGATATGGAACAGATTTGTAAGATTGCCAAGGAGCATCAATTATATATTGTAGAAGATTGTGCAGAAGCACATGGTGCAGAATGGAAAAATAAAAAAGTTGGTTCCTTTGGTATTATTTCTTGTTTTTCATTTTTTGGAAATAAAGTGATTACAACTGGTGAAGGTGGAATGTGTGTTACAGATGATAAAAAACTGTATGAAAAAATGCGCATACTAAGAGACCATGGAATGAGTAAAGAGAGAAAATATTACCATGAAGTGATAGGGTTTAACTATAGAATGACCAATTTACAGGCAGCGATTGGTGTGGCACAGGTAGAACGAATTGACCAAGTATTGGCATGGAGAACAAAGCTCGAAAAGCAATATAGAGAGTGCATTTCTGATTCCGATAAAATAACGATACAAAGAAATGATTTGGCAAATAGAAAAAAAATTGCATGGTTGGTTTCTATATTAGTAGATGAAGATAGAAGGGATTCTGTTTTAAAAGAATTGAAAAATCAAGGAATTGATGTGAGAGCATTTTTTGTACCATTAAGTGAGATGGATATTTATAAGGATTATGCAAGGGAGTGTAGTAGAAGTAAACAGATATCTAAGATGGGACTAAATTTACCGACAACGTATGAGATGGATAAGAAAAAGATAAAGAATATAATTTCATTAATAAGTTCAGTTTTATAATTGAGTGGAGAATATAGTGGGGACTATTATTTTTGGTTGTGGTGGTCATGCAAGAAGCGTTGCAAATATTTTATATGAAAATAATAAAGATATAAAAATACTTTTTGTAGACAATAATGCTCAAAAAGATGAAATAATATTGGGGTATCAAGTAAAAAACAGATATAATTTGAAAATTGATGATAATTATATTGTTGCTATTGGTGATAATGTTGAAAGACAAAAAGTATTTGATTATTTACTTAAACAAGAAACGGGAAATTGTATTTCTGTGATATCAAAAAGTTCCAATATTGGAATGGAAACAAAGATAGGAAAAGGAACTTTTATTGCTGCTAATACTTATCTTGGACCACAAGCAAAAATTGGAAATAATTCAATTGTTAATACAGGGAGTGTGATTGAGCATGAAGTGATGATAGGAAACCATACGCATATAGCACCCCATACAACTATATGTGGACGCTCAGTCATTGGTGATTATGTAATGTGTGGTGTTGGAAGCACGATTATTGATAAAATAACAATTTGTGATTATGTAGTAATAGGTGCAGGTGCAGTTGTAATAGAGAATATTACAAAACCAGGGATATATGTTGGAGTTCCAGCAAGAAGGATAGAAGAAGTATAAAAAGTTATATGGAATATTATAGAATGAATATTTGTGTTGTGGGTTTAGGCTCTATGGGGAAAAGAAGAATCAGGTTATTGAAAAAAATTATTCCCAATGCAATTATTATCGGTGTAGATAGCAATTTTAATAGAACAAAAATTGCTGCAAATGAGTATGGAATACAAGTGTATTCATCTTTGGAAGATGTGAAAAATTTAATAGATTGTGCATTTGTATGTACTTCACCACAATCACATGGAACTATTATTAACGAATGTTTACGAAAAGATTGTCATATTTTTTCAGAAATAAATCTGATAAATAAATTATATTATGAAAATATACAATTGGCAAAAGAAAAAAAGAAAGTACTATTTTTATCATCTACTCCGCTATATAAAGAGGAAATGCAATTTATTGATAAAAGAGTAAAAGAAAATGGCAAGCCATGTGTATATCAATATCATGTTGGACAGTATTTACCAGACTGGCATCCATGGGATAAACTAAAAGATTTTTTTGTTAGTAACAAGGAAACTAATGGATGCAGAGAATTTTTGGCGATTGAGTTGCCTTGGATACAAAATACATTTGGAAGAATCATAAGAATCCATTCTATAAAGAAAAAACTTACTTCCCTAGCATTAGAATTTCCAGACACGTATTTGATACAGATAGAACATGAAAATGGAACAATAGGTCAGCTATTAATTGATGTTGTTAGTAGACAAGCAGTAAGGATGTTGGAAATTTTAAATGAAGATTTGTATATCAAATGGAATGGAACACCGAATTCATTGTATGAGAAAGATATCATATCAGGTGAATTAAAACAGGTGGAAGCAGGGAATTACATCCATGAACAAGGCTATGCAGTGGTGATTAATGAATATGCGTATGAAAAAGAAATAGAAGAATTTTTTGAGGTGATAAAAGGGAAACAGGCAATATATGATTTTGAGAAAGACATCAAGACATTGGAAATAATTGATGAAATTGAAAGATGAGGTATTAATTTGAAAATCTGTATAATCGGTCTTGGTTCTATTGGAAAGCGTCATACAGAAAATATAGTACAAGTATTAAATACTCGAAAAATTGAATATCAGATAGAGGCACTGAGAAGTAGTAATAGTAATTTGCCAGAAAGATTTAACCGAATAATATCTTGCCAATATTATAATGTGGAAGAATTACCAAATGATTATGATGCTATATTTGTTACAAATCCAACTGTATTTCACTATGAAACTATAAAAAGGACAATTAATAAAACAAAACATATGTTTATTGAAAAGCCTGTCTTTGATTCTTTAGATTATAAACTAAGTGCATTACCACTGAAAGACGATAGTGTATATTATGTGGCATGTCCATTGCGTCATAAAAGTATTTTTAAATATGTAAAAAATAAAATTATGCCAAATGAAAGAATTATCTCGGCAAGAGTTATATCTACTTCATATCTTCCATTATGGAGAAAGGAAGCAGATTATAGAGATATATATTCTGCGAAAAGAGATATGGGTGGTGGTGTAACAAGAGATTTAATTCACGAATGGGATTATGTGCTAGACTTGTTTGGAAATCCTGAAAAAGTATATCATGTGCAAAATCATGTATCTAATTTGGAAATTGATAGTGATGATATATCTGTGTATATTGCAAAATATTCGGATATGATTTTAGAGATGCATTTGGATTATATTGGACACAAAGCAGAACGAATTTTACAGTTGTATACGAATAATAAAAGGGTAGATATTGATTTAATTGCTAATGAAATATGTTGGTATAGTAATTATAATTTAGTTGGACAAGAAAAATTTCAGAATGAAGATTTTTATATAAATGAATTAGAATACTTTTTCGATTGCCTAGATAAAAAAACATCTAATATAAATACAATAGAAAATGCGTTAAATACATTGAAAGTTGCTATAACAGAGGAATAAGGAAATGAATATATTGTTTACTATATGTGCGAGGGCTGGTTCTAAAGGGGTTAAAGGAAAAAATGTTAGAATGTTTTGTGGAAAACCACTTGTACATTACACATTAGAAATATATAAGAAATATTTACAAAAATATGCTAGTGAGCAAAATGAAATTGAACTAGCAGTGAATACAGATAGCGAACTGTTATTAGAGCAAGTTCAAAAGGAACATATTACATATATTTTCGTAAATAGAAAAGAGGAATTAGCAGGGGATATTACTGCTAAATCGGATGTAATACAAGATACCTTGATAGAAGCTGAAATAATAAAGCAGAAAAGATATGATTTAGTAGTTGATTTAGATTTAACTTCACCTTTAAGAAATTTGAAAGATGTGGAAGGCACAATAAATCAAGTTTTACAAAACGAAGATTGTAATTTTGCATATAGCGTTACAGATTCAAGAAGAAATCCATATTTTAATATGGTGAAAAAGGATGAAAGAGGATATTATGAAAGAATTATTTTTTCAGAATATACAGCTAGACAACAACTTCCAGAATGTTTTGACATGAATGCATCTATATATGTTTATACAAGAGACTATCTGTTAAACATGTGTAAAGAAAATAGGTTTGCTTTAGTTTGGAAAATGCAAGATAGTGTGATTTTGGATATAGATAGTGAGTATGATTTTGAAATTATGGAATTGCTGACAAAATATTTTTGGGAACATGGCAGATACTTGGATATTAGAGATAACTGAAGCTTTAATATAATGCGATAAATTATCTTATTAAATAACTCTGTTCCAATAAATTATATTTGAAAGGGATTCAATAGAAATATGAAGCCAGAAGAATTAATTGAATTGTTTTTAAAATTTGAAAATGATCATAAAATGTTTAAACTGAAAATGAAAAATGTGTACATATGGCATTATATACGTTTTAATGTATTTTATGAAATATCAAATATATATGGAACAGCTAAAGCATTAACAGAGATTACAATAAAAAAGAGAGCAGGAAATTTGAAATGGGAAAATTTTTTAAAAAAAGTATTTTCATGTAATCAGTTTTTGGCTCAACCTAGAGATGTCCTAATTATTCCACATGAAAGAAAATTTTATGATACAAAGGGATATTATAAATGTATTTATACTGATTTATTAGATAAATTTATAACAAATTCTCATTATATTTTGGATAAAAAAAGTATGGAAGGAGAATATGCTGCTCAAAAAAGTAAAAATATTTTATATTTTGATTTAGAAACTTTTAAACAAGTAAAAGGACTGAATTATAAATATATATCAGTTACTAAAGCAGAAATGAATGAATTACTTTTTGAACCAATAGAACAGTATTTTAATATAAATATTAACTGGGAATTAAGAAATAAAGTTTCAAATTTATTAAATTATTATCTTAATAAAAGGAAATATTTGATTAAATATTATAATTATATGTTGCATAAAATTAAACCTAAAATCATCATAATGGTAGTGTCATATTCTTTTGATAGAATGATTTTATGTGAAATTGCAAAGAAAAGAAAAATACCAGTTGTTGAACTACAACATGGTATGATAGGACCTATGCACATAGCATATAATTTTTATAGGAAAATGAAATTACCATCTTTCCCTGATTATCTTTTTACGTTTGGTCAATTTGAAAAAAATAAAGCGAGATTTCCAATTGCTGAAGATAGAATTGTATCTGTTGGTTATCCAGAATTAGAAAAAAATAGTAGGTTATATAAAAAGAAAAAAAATACAAAAAAAGTAATTCTCTTTATATCACAAGGAGAGGAAAAAATTGCAAAATATACTGAAATTGTAGCACAAAATTTAGACTCTCAAAGATATCATATTATTTTTCAATTACACCCTAAAGAATATTTTGATTGGAGAAGAAAACTGGGAAAATATTTAAATTATCCTAATATTGAGATTATAGGAGATTACAAACATACGGTTCATGAGTCCCTTGCCCAAGCAGATTGGGTGATTGGAAATTTTTCTACTGTGTTATATGAGGCACAAATGTATGATGCAAAGGTTGCAGTTTTAAAATTTGGTTTATATAGTAATATGAAATATTTATATGATTATGAAAAGGCATTGTTAATAGAATCACCTGAGCAGTTGTTGAATGAAATTGAAAATAATACATTTGAACCCAATAAAAAAGTAAAGGTATTTGAAATTGATAGCTTGGAAAAGATGCAGAATAATATTAATAAAATTATAAAAGTGCATCAAATTAAAAAAGTAGGGCAAATATAGTTTTTGGTCAGGAGGTAATATTTGCATGTTGAATACAATAATTGATTATCTAATTGATAGTTATGATAATTATTCTGATAAAGCTGCTATTGTTTATAATAACAATTCTATGACATATAAAATGCTTTATGATGCAACTTTAAATATAGCAGGTTGGATAAATTGCCATATTAAGGTTACGAGACAACCAATTATTGTAATGATGAAGAATTCCGATAAAGCAATTGCAGCTTTTCTTGGAATTGCACTAAGCAGAAATATATATGTACCTTTAGATATAGATACTCCGATAGAAAGGTTAAAGACCATTATAGATATATTGCAACCAGCGTATGTGATTAACTGTGAATGTGATGTTGACTTACAAATACCAGGTTGTCCTATTGTTTCTTGGAATACGATTCAAGCGGCAAATATGAATTCCGTTGGCTTGGAACGGTTGAATCAAATAATTGATACTGACCCATTATATATTCTATTTACTTCTGGTTCAACGGGAACACCAAAAGGTGTGGTTATTAGTCACCGCTCTGTGATTGATTTTACAGAAGAAGCTTCAGAAGCAATGAAATTTGACAGCAAAGAAGTCTTTTTAAATCAGGCTCCATTTTATTTTGATGCTTCTGTACCTGATATATTTTGTACATTGAGAAATGGAGCAACTTTACATATAGTATCTGGAAATATGTTTGCTTTTCCAGTTAAGTTAATGGATTATATCAGCATAAATAAAATTAACGCATTATTTTGGGTTCCATCAGCTTTAGTGATGGTTGCTAACCTTAAAGCATTAGATAAAAGAGATATTTCTTGTCTAAAAAAAATTATGTTTTGTGGAGAAGTTATGCCAACAAAACAATTGAATATGTGGAGGAAAGTGCTGCCACATGCAATATTTGTAAATTATTATGGGCCTTGTGAGGCAACCTATGCTTGTAGCTATTATATTATTGAACGTGAATTTCTCGATGATGAGCCTTTACCAATTGGAAAAGCTGCTCAAAATATGTCTATTATGTTGATTTCTAATGGTAAAGAAATACAACAAATTGGAGTAAAAGGTGAGATATATATTCGTGGTACTGGTGTAGGAATTGGATATTATAATAATTTTGAAAAAACAAGCGAAAATTTTATTCAAAATCCATTGCAAAATGTTTACCCAGAAATTGTTTATAAAACAGGAGATTTAGCACATTACGATAAAGATGGAAACATTATTTATGATGGAAGATTAGACTATCAGATAAAACATAGAGGGTATCGTATTGAATTAGGAGAAATTGAAAATTGTGTTGGAGCAGTTGAACAAGTAGCGCAAACAGCTTGCATATATAATAAAGATAAAGATATGATAGTTTGTTATTATAGTGGAGATATATTAGAAGACGCAATCTTAAACCTTATAAGTAATAAATTACCAGAATATATGATACCCCAAAAGCTTATAAGAATGAAAAATATGCCATTGAACAATAATGGAAAAATTGACCGTTTAAAATTAAAAGAGGTAAATGAAGTATGAGAGAAAAAATTACTGAAATTATATTGGAGTGTGGTATTGATAAAGAAGATGTGTATTGCAAAGATTATATAGTAAATGGAATACTTGACTCCTTAAAAATGCTAGATATTATTTCTTCACTAGAGGAGAACTTTGGAATTGAGATTGATGGAGACGATATTATACCAGAAAATTTTCAAAATCTTGACACTATAGTGTCATTACTGAAAAATATTAAACAGGAATAATATATGAAAAGTAGTTTTGTTAGAAAAATTTCTCAAAAGAGAATCATATTATGGGGAACAGGAACTATTGGACATTTGTTTTATGAAAACTATAAAAATAAGTTGGATATCGTTGCCTGTACAAGCAATGAAAAAAACATTGAACCGATTGAAAGATTAAAAGTCATTTCACCTGTCCAAATTAAGCCAGGCCAAGATTTTATAATTGTATGTAGTTCATATTATCCAGAGATAAGAAATCAATTAATGAGTGAAGGATATGAAGTAGGTCTTGACTTTATAGGTTATGATTCTTTTGAAAAACTTTATGAGAGAGAAATAAAAGAGAAAAAAATAATTATAGCTGTGGGACAATGTGAAATTTATGAGATATGTCAAGTATTAAATATGCTAAATACATTTGTTGAAAAATATTGCATTTTTTATTTTGATGAACAAAAGGTTTGTTGCCATGGAAATAATTACGATTTGGCTGAAACAAAGGAATGTTTAACATTTCTTCAAATTGCAGATTTTTTTATTAAACCCTCCGTATTAGAACCACGAGTAATGAATAGTTTTCAATTTTTAAGAATGTATTTAAACGGACAATGTGAGTCAATTACAATATCATTATTTAATATGGATAGTTATTGGGCGCAAGATATTGCAAATCAGAGGGCAATTAATAAGTTTTACATTACAAAAAGGAATCAAAAATTATGTGCATATGTAGAAAAAGACCAAGTTATTGAACAATTAATTGACGAAGGCTATTCTGTAAATGAAATTCTAAGCATGATTAAAAGAGATGATTTCTTTGATTATAATAAGGTTATAGAAAATCATCATAATTGTATAAAAAGGGCTAAAATTACAGACCGTTTATCTACTATAAAGATGTCGGAGTTTGTTGAAAAAAATTATAATTTGATGAAATTATATTGTGATAGAGGACATTTTCACGAGAATTTATTAAGAGAGTATGCAAAAAGAGTCTTACAATTTTTTTCTGATAAGGAAAGTATCAAAAAATTATTAAATATGGATATCAGTTGTATTACTCAAAATGTCAATGAGCTTCCAATCTATCCTAGTACTGCTAGAATTTTAAATTTAGAATGGATAAATGAAAATACGTTATATAGACAACGAAGATATGATGGCGTTAGATTGGTCACATTTGAAGAATATATGGAAGCTTTTATACAATATTGTAAATATGCAAAGGAAGTTTTGAAATATACTCAATGGTCATCATAGAAAAGGTATGCGATTAGAAAATAATAATTGGGAGATATGTTAAAATGAAAAAGGGGATTATTTCTATATTATCAACCTTGATTGGTGGAATAGTTGGTGCTTGTGTTGTAGGGAAAATATCGTGTGATAAAGTGGCTGAAAAACAGGAAATATCTGATAAACATTTTGCTCTTTTTCTTTTAATGAATCAATGGATAAAAGTGAAACAAGAGGGAAAAAGTGTAGCAGATTATTTTGAAAATCATGGATATAAGAAAATTGCAATTTATGGGATGAGTTATGCTGGAGAAACATTGATTAGAGAATTGAAGAATACAGACATTCATGTGGTTTATGGTATAGATAAAAATGCAGCATCTATCTATGCTGAAATAGATGTGATCTCAATGAACGAAGAATTTGAGAATGTTGATGCAGTTGTTGTAACAGCGATTACTTTTTTTGATGAGATTAGGGAAGAATTGACTACTAAAATAGGATGTCCGATAGTGTCTTTGGAAGATATTTTGTATGGGATGTAGAAAGCGATTTTAATATGAATAAAAAAAACATTATGTATATATTTAACGATGTTTCATTTGGCGGGGCAGGACAATCATTATTGGATACACTTGGCGAGATAAGAAGCGAAATAAATCCTGTAGTAATTATTCGAAGTGATTCTTTGATTGAGAATAAATTCTTAGAGCTAGGAATTATTTATTATAAAATTGATTTTTCTACGGATTTTGTAAAACCTTGTGACATAAATATTGAAAATAAAAAATGGGATATAAAACAGAGTTATGAAGCAGCAAATAAGCTGCTTCCAATAATTAAAAAAGAAAAGGTGGACTTAATTCATATTAATTCAAGTGTGAGCTATTTTGGTGCGATTGCTGCATTATTATCTGGGATACCTTATATTTGGCATATTAGAGAATTAGTAAAAGAACATTATGGGTGTGAATTTTTAAATGAAGAACTTAAAAAGCATTTATTTGAATGTGCTTCAAAATTAATTGCAATATCAGATTATGTTAAAAAAAGTTATTATGAAAAATATGGATTAAATACTTTAAGGATATATAATGGTTTAAACATTAAGAGATTTAAAGCACATATAGACCCTAAAAAAGATTTTAAAAATATATTTTTAGTGGCTGGAATGATAACTCCAGAAAAAGGACAATGGGATGCGATTTGTGCAACAGAATCTCTTATAAAAAAAGGCATTTCAGATATAAAATTGATTATAGTAGGAGATGGAAATGCTGGTTATATATGGGCAATTAAAAAATATATTTCCCAAAATAAGCTTAATAATAATATATTTTTTATACCCTTTCAAAAAGAATTATCTGAATTACATGTTTTAGCATCGTATGCAATAACTTGTTCTCAAAGTGAAGCTTTAGGAAGAGTAACTATTGAAGCAATGTTGGCAGGAAATATAGTAATTGGTGCTAAAAGTGGGGGAACAACAGAAATTATTGGCGAAAATGAAGAAAGGGGATTTCTATATAAATTACATGATAGTAAAAGCCTTGCTCAAATGATGATGAAAGCTATGAAATGCTCTGAAGATAGAAAAAGAATGATTTTAGAAAATGCGCAAATATATGCAGAAAAAACGTTTGATTCGAAAACTTATTGTAAAAAAATAGTGGATATATATGATGAATGTATTTCATCTTTTGTTACAAAAGATAATGATAATTATTTGAGAAAATTAAAAGCTTATTATACATCTATTAAAGTAAATGCAAAATATATGAAAAGTAATTGTCAGACACAATATCAGAAATCAGAGGCAGCTTTTCAGATTTTAATAAAATGGTTAAAAATGAAACAAAAAGGACATCATCTCAGTGAATATTTTATAAACAATAATATTAAAAATGTAACAATTTATGGTATGTCGAATATTGGCTGTTGTTTATATGATGAATTAGAAAATAGTGATATTGAGATTAGGTATATTATTGATAAAAATCCTAATGGAATGGAAAACATTATTGATATGGCATCTTTAGATAATGAATTAATTACTGATGTAATTGTAGTTACTGTAGCGATGGGTGCAGAACAAATTATCGATGAAATAAGAAGTAAAGGATATCAAAAAGTAATTGGAATAAATGAAATTTTAGATGAGTTTAATAGGTTTATGTAATTCAATATGAAAAGGCATATAAAGGTTTCAATTATTACTGTGTGCTTTAATTGTGAAAACACAATTAGAGACACGATTAAAAATGTTTTATATCAGTCTTATAAAAACATTGAATATATTATTATAGATGGTAAATCTTCAGATTCTACAATAGAAATTATAAAGGAATATATTCCATTGTTTAAAGGGCGTCTGCGATATATTTCTGAAGAGGATAACGGAATTTATGATGCAATGAACAAAGGGATAAGGTTATCCACAGGTGATTTGATTGGAATTATTAATGGTGATGATTTTTATGAAACAGATGCAGTTGAAAATATTATAGAACACATAGATTTAGCAAAATATCAGGTTCTTTATGGATATTGTAATGTGATTTATAAAGGTCAGGTTGTGAAAGTGATGAAAACACATCATAAAAGACTAACCAAAGATATGATACCACATCCTACATGTTTTGTAACAAGACAAACATATCAAAATTTTGGACTTTTTTTAACTGGATTTAAAATTGCGTCAGATTATGAACTAATGCTTAGATTTTATAAGAGTAAACAAGTAACTTTTATACAAATTCCAAAAATCATTGCGAATTTTCGAAAAGGTGGAGTTTCTACGAGGTCTGAGATGGAAGAAAGAAGATTGTTGGAAAGAGCATGGATTTGGTATCGATTTGGTGAAATTTCAATAAAAGAACTGATAGTATGTATGTTTAGATATTTGTTATTTAGTAAAAAAATTATTTAGTATACTAAAAGTTTATTAGGAATTAAGGAAACTAATGAATTTAAAAAATTGTTCAGTTGATGAGTTTAGTAAAAAGTTAAATAGTAGAAGATTATTTTGTATAGGTGCATCTGTTATGCCATTAGAAATGTGTACAGAGTATTCAGAGTACCATTTTGAAGACAAAATTATATGTTTTGCGGATAATGCTCCAGATAAAGAAAATACAAAATATATATTGTGCAGTCAAGAGATTCCTATTATTTCAATAGAATATTTAAAAAAAATCATTTCTCAGAAAGATATTTTACTTATAACAAGCAAATTCTATGTGGAAATATTTGAACAACTGAATAAAATAAAAGAATTTGATAATATAGATTGTTATATTTGGCCTATGATTGCTCCACAATATAAATCAGATTCTTTATTAGAAGAGAAAATTAAAAAAATGTCAGAAGATAAACAACAAATACCTAAGATTATCCATTATTTTTGGTTTGGTAATCATCAATTGCCTATACTAGAACAAAAATGTATAAACTCTTGGTCTGAAAGATGTCCAGATTATAAGATAAAAAGATGGGATGAGTCAAATTATGATATTTTTCAAAATTTATATATAAAGCAAGCATATGAAGCTCAAAAATGGGGATTTGTATCAGATTATGCTCGATTAGATATCCTATATCAATATGGTGGGATTTATTTAGATACGGATGTGGAAGTTTTAAAATCTTTTGATTCACTTTTAAAATTACAATCATTTATTGGATTTGAATCTAAAAATTTAGTAGCAACTGGACTTGGAATAGGAGCTCGAAAAAATCATCCATTTATTAAAAGATTAATGGATGATTATAGCAAGCGGGAATTTTTGCTAAAAGATAATACCTATGATATGACTCCATGTCCAATAATTCAAACAGAAACATTTCAAAAGTATGGATTAAAGTTGAATAATAAGATTCAAAAAGTTATGGATATAACTGTTCTTCCAGCAGAATGTTTGAGTCCAGATAACAATATGATTCCTCATATTACTTCTAATACATTTACTCTACATCATTTTTCAGGTTCATGGACATCAAATAAAAATCAAGATTTATTGAAAAAAATACGAGGATTTTTAGGTGAAAATTTGGTAGGAGTATAAAAAAATGTTGGATGAACAACTAAAAACGGTACAACTTTTTCGACAAAATTATAATTCTGACTCTGTAAAAAAGATGGTCATATATGGAACAGGTATTCACGCAGAAGCAGTTATAAAATCTTGCGAAGATTACCCTATTGTTGGTTTGATGGATGCATTAAAAACCGGACAAATTTTTTGTGGAAAACAAATATTTTCAGAAGAAGAAGTTTTAAAAGAAGGAGTATCTTTAGTGGTAGTGGTTGCAAGACCAGCCGTACATTCGATTATATATCGAAGATTGAAAGCATGGAGTGAGAGATATGGAATTCGTATACAAGATATAGAAGGAAATTTAATTGCTGATAAATGCAAGCAACGAATTTGTGAGTCTCCTTATTTTAATATTTCCTATCAGCAATTATTAGATGAGATTGATTCTCATAATATAATTTCTTTTGATATTTTTGATACATTACTGACAAGAAAAGTATATGAGCCTCAAGATGTTTTTGCTCTTTTAGATTTGGAGTATAAGTCACAATATCCATTTTTGTTTTCTGTGGAACGCCAACGTGCAGAACAGGAGTTGTTAAAAGAGGGTATTCCCAATATAACTCAGATTTATCAACGACTAAAAGAAAATCAACCTTGTTTAACACAAGAAAATTGTGAAGAATTATTATCAAAAGAAATTCAAAAGGAATATCAGGTTTTAATACCACGCAGGAAAATGCTGGAGTGTATGCAATATTGTGTGGATAAAGGAAAGCGGATTGTTCTGGTATCAGATATGTATTTACCAGAAAGTTATATGAGAAAATTGCTTTCAAAATTCAACATTACTCAATACGAAAAATTGTTTGTCTCTTGTGACTATGGACTGACAAAAAATTCGGGTTTGTTTAGAATTGTAAAAGACTACTTAAAAGAGGAAAGTTGTCTTCATATAGGAGATAATGTGGATGCAGATGGTATTTCAGCTAATAAAGAAGGTTTTGACTCTTTTTTAGTTATGTCTCCTATTCGTATGATGGAATTGTCAACCTATTCTTCTTTGCTTATTGCTTTAGATAAAATAGAAAATAGGATTATGTTAGGGTTATTAGTTTCAGAAGTTTTTAATAATCCTTTTATTTTACATAATTCGGCTGGAAAGCCTTCTATTGTTGATGGGACAAGCTTTGGATATGTGTTTATAGCACCTCTTATTGTTTCGTTTGTAATTTGGATGTTGGAAAAAGTGAAAAAAGAGGATGATGCTGTTATATTGTTTTCTGCTAGAGATGGATGGCTGATACAAAAGATATATAATCTATTAAAGAAAAAATGTATGCTCTCTTATTTGCCAAAGGACTATTATCTATTAATATCTAGAAAAGCTATGTTAAATCTGTCAAGAGAGAAATACCAAAAGGATACATATTTAAAATATTTAAAGGATTTTCAGTTAGAAAAATATAGCCGAATTTTCTTTTTTGACTTTATGTCACAAGGTACATGTCAATATTATTTTGAACAATTAATACAAAGAAAATGTCAGGGGTTGTATTTTCAAAAAAGTAATAGTGAGGATATAAGAAAAGAACAGCTAACTGTGGATAGTTATTATAAAGCAAACAATGCACAAAATACAAGTCAAAGAATTTTTGCATTGTGTGATTTCTTGGAATGTATTTTAACTTCGTATAAACCATCTTTTTTGGGATTTTACATAGACGGCATGGTTGTATATGAGAGAGAACGGCGTACAAAAAATCAAATGGGTTGTTTGCGAATGATTCATAAAGGAATTCAAAAATATACAATGGAATTTATAGATATTTTAAGGGCTATACCAGAACATATGTCTACAATAGACTATTGTGATGAACTGATGGGTTTTATGGGGGCTGCTTACTCAAAAGTTGAAGTTCCTGGATTAGATGAATTTATTTTAGATGATATTGTATATGGAGATAAAAATACAGGCAAAGATGCATTGATATAAGAAAGGAACTAGCTATGAAAAGAATTCTGCATATGACACCCCCAGATATTAAAAATGGCGTATATCGTTATATTTTTAACCATATGCAATTTATGAATATGCAGAAATATTCTTTTTCTTTCTGGACAAAAGGTGCAAAAGAACTTCGAGAAACTTCAGAATATAAAAAATATGGATTTGGTATATATGAACTAAAGGGAACACAGAGAGAAGATAAAGATGCGTTTCAAAAGGAAATTATAGAAGTATTGGGGCAAGGATTTGATATCTTACATCTTCATACAAGTTCCTGGAGAGGATTTTTAATTGAAGAAGTTGCAATGGAATTGGGAATTCCCAAAGTGATTGTTCATTCCCATAGTACAGGCATCGATGTAAAAGATAAAGAAGAACGTGTTCAACGCATACATATACATGAAATATATCAAAAACAATTTTCATTGAAATATGCAACAGATGTATGGGCGTGCTCACATTTGGCAGCGACTTGGCTTTTTGGAACTTCTGTTCCTTTGGATAAGATTCAGATAATGCCTAATGCAATTGATACTAGCCGTTATTGCTTCGATTTAAAGAAAAGGCAGCAAATACGAGATAAATTAAAGTTGCATGGAAAATATGTGATAGGGAATATTGGAAGATATACTTACCAGAAAAATCAAGCATTTTTAATTAGAGTAATTGCAGAGTTGCGTAAAAAGAGAGAAAACGTTTATTTTTTATGTTTAGGAGATGGTGAACTTTTACAAGAACTAAGAGAACTAACTGAAACATATGGTTTGAAAAATCATGTATCTCTTATGGAATGGCAGGAACATACAGAGGATTTTTTACAAGCTATGGATGTATTTTGCCTTCCATCGAGATTTGAAGGTTTTCCTATATCTGCAATAGAAGCACAGACAGCAGGACTAAAGTGTTTGATTTCAGATACCGTGACAGAAGAAGTAAAAATTACTGATTTAGTTCAGTTTTTGCCATTGGAAGAACAACGATGGGTCAATGAACTTTTAGTGGGAAAAAATTTTGAACAGAGGGAGAAATGGAGTGAGGTAGTTGCTGAAAAGGGATATGATATAAAAATTGCAGCAAAAAGATTGGAAAAAATGTATGACAAGTAATAGTCTAAAGAATAAAAAATAAAAGACTTTGCACCTTGAAAATTTCATACTTGTATCAAAATCTTAACGATTACAATTATTTTCCATAACTTTTCGTTTTCTATTGACAAACATATGTTCTCATATTACAATAAGAACACAAGTTCGATAAAGTGAAAGGGGGAACGATATGGACAAAGTCAAGGGGAGCATGGAAGTATTAAGCGATATGCAGATTACCGCTGATACCACAGGGATGGATGCACACAGTAAGATTATCTTACGCAACAAAGAAGTGTTAGCCATCATCTTAGGCGAAGTAATTGCAGAATACAAAGGATATACACGCAAAGAAGTGATGGATTTTATTGAGATGGACTCGATGAGTTCGGAGATGGAAGTGTCTTCTGGAAGAACCAATACACAAGTCCAGGGAGACAATCCAGAATTTGTTCAGTTAAATGAGAAGACCTCTTATTTTGACTTGGTATTTCGGGCGAAGAATCCGCTTCTTTTGACAAAGGATGTATTTGTCAGTCTACATATGGATATTGAGCCACAAAAGACCTATCAACCGGGCTATCCGATAGAGAAAAGAGGATTTTATTATCTGGCCAGGCAGTTATCTTCTCAGCTATCGTTGACTACAGAAAATACCGATTATGGACAGTTAGAGAAATGTTATAGTATTTGGATTTGCAAAGATGATATTCCGAAAAAAGCACAGTATAGCGTCTCTGTGTATGAAACGATAAATACGAAGAATACCAGTTTGCACCATGCAAAGAAAGAATCCTATGATTTGATGACATTGGTAATTATCAAATTGGGGAGTGTGGTGTATAATGGAGAAAAAGAAGATGAATATTATGAGCTTCTTCGGTTTTTAGATACCATAATGTCACCACATAAAGAAGACTTTATGGACAAGGTAAAAGAGTATATCGATTTTTCAGAAAATGAAGAGCTATGGAAGGAGGTAACGCAAGTGAGTGGTCTTGGATTAAGTATTTTTAGAGAAGGATTGGAAGAAGGACTTGAAAAAGGACTTGAAAGAGGTATTGAAGAAGGCATACAAAAAGGAAGGACTGAAGGAATACAGGCTTTTATTGAGGACCATTTAGAAGAAAAAATTCCTAAAGAAAAAAGTCTGGAAAAGCTTCAGAGGCGTTTCCAACTGACAGAGGAGAAAGCCATCGAGTATTATGAGCGCTTTGCTAAAAATGTGTAGAGAAAATATTTAGATAATAAAATAGAATTTAATATGAGAGTCCTGATATCAAGTATGAAAGATATATTTATCTGATTGATATCAGGATTTTTTTATTTTTAGGGATAGAGAGGCAATCTATGGGACAGAAGATTTATATTTTCGGAGCTCATTCCAGGGCGCAGACGTTAGCGGTGTATTTGCAGTATTTATACCCGGATATAGTGATAGAAGCATATCTGTATAACAATGAGGAACCGAATCCATCTGAGATTTTTGGGGTTCCGGTTTGGTATCTGGATATGGAAGTGTTAGAACATTTACATAAGGAATATTCTGTATTTGTGGGAACGCGTGGTATATATCATCCACAGATTATAGAATATCTTCAAAAACTTGGTTTTTGCAATATTTATCCAGTGACGGTAGAGCTTGATTTAAAGCTTCGCAATGCTTATCTGGAAAAATATTTTGTCAGTGCTAAGCGTGCGTTTATAAAGATTGAGCAGTTGTCCGTAAAAGGAGAAGACATAATCCAGCAACCTTCTATAGCAACTGTCTATGTTGTAAAATCTGTTTTTGATAAGCCATTGCAACAAAACTATCTATTGGCGCCATATGAGAGAGAGATACAGGTGGGTGCAGCGCTTACGAAGGAGCGTTTATCAGAAAATATACTTACAGATAATATGGGAGAACATATTTCTGATAGAAATAAGCAGTTTTGTGAGTTGACAGCGCTGTACTGGATTTGGAAACATGCTACAGAAGATATTGTCGGGTTAGTACATTATCGGCGGCATTTTTTGCTGCCAGACGATTGGATAGCACGAATGGATGCCCATAACATCGATGTGATTCTGCCCATTCCATTATATGTAACACCAAATCTGGAACAAAACTTTAAAAAGCGTCATCATGCAGCAGAATGGGATTACATGATGAAGTGTCTAAAAGAATTCGATGAAAATACCTACCAGGAAGCAAAGGATTTTTTCCAGGGCAATCTGTATTCTCCCTGCAATATGCTGATTATAAGAAAGCATGTATTAGACGAGCTTTGTAGCTGGCTGTTTCCGATATTATTTCGGGTGGCAGAACATGGTGGTCAGAAAGAAGACGCTTATCAAAATCGTTATCCTGGCTTTTTATCCGAGCGATTACTTACCTTTTTTATGGAAAAACATCGTGAAAAATATAACATAGTCTATGCAGATAAAAATTTTCTGCCATAACAGACAGGTAAAAAAGCGCAAAAAACAGCAACCACCAATACAATGCCTCAGAACGATTTTTAACTGTCCTTTAGGGCATTGTATTGGCGGATGCGCAACCCCTATGAGAAAGGAAAAATGTATGCAATTTGAGTTAATGGCATCGATGATGTGTGCTAACTATGGAAATCTGGAGAAGGAAGTCAAAGCGTTAGAGGAAGGTGGGATTGACTCCTTTCATATTGATATTATGGATGGTCGCTATGTGCCTAATTTTGCGATGTCATTAAATGATATGCGTTATATTGCAGGAGCTACTTCAAAGCCTCTGGATGTCCATTTGATGATTGAGCATCCGAACAATCGTATCAATTTATTTCTTGGCTGTCTTAGAAAGGGAGATACCGTCTATATTCATCCAGAAGCAGAGTACCATCCTTCTACCACCTTACAAAGCATCATTAATGCTGGATTGGTTCCAGGAATCGCAATTAACCCAGGAACATCCGTTGAGACGGTAATGGAGATGCTACGTATTGTAAAAAAAGTATTAGTAATGTCCGTAAACCCAGGCAACGCAGGACAGATGTATCTGCCCTATGTTGGTAAAAAAATCACAAAGTTATTATCTCTAAAGGAAGATATAGAATTTGAAATCTACTGGGATGGTGCATGTAGTGCGGATAAAATTCTGGAATTTGCCCCCAAAGGTGTCAAAGGCTTTGTACTTGGAACTACGTTATTATTTGGCAGAGAAAAGCCTTATGGGGAGACTTTACAGGCGATTCGGGAACTGCGGTTTTAAAGAACCTTATGTACAAATTTCCACACCATTACATAGGTGAATAGGAGTAAGACATGAACGTTGCATTGATTTTATCTGGTGGGACGGGGAGCAGGTTAGGCTCTAAGATTCCCAAACAGTACATAGAAGTGGGAGAAAAACCTGTTATTTCCTATTGTATAGAGACACTCTCTGCACATCCACAGATTGATGCTATCCAGATTGTAGCAGAAGTATTCTGGCAGGAAAAGATAAAAGAGTGGTTAAAGACTGCGGATACCCATCAAAAATGCAAAGGGTTTTCCTTGCCAGGAGAGAATCGTCAGCTCTCTATCTATCATGGGCTGGAAGATATTTGCACTTATGCAGAAGAATCCGGTTATGTCTTTATTCATGATGCTGCAAGACCACTACTTTCCAAAAAGCAAATCACCGATTGCCTAGAGGGTGTTCTTGGGCATGATGGACTTATGCCTGTATTGCCGATGAAAGACACCGTCTATGAAAGCAACGATGGTGGCAACAGCGTTGCAGGGCTTTTAGACCGCAGTAGTATCTATGCTGGACAAGCTCCTGAAGTCTTTCAGATAGGGCGATACTTTAGCGCCAATCAAAAACTTCTTCCAGACCGCATCCGAGCTATCAACGGTTCCACAGAACCTGCTGTCTTAGCTGGTATGGATATTGCTATGATTCCAGGCGATGAAGGGAATTTTAAGATTACCACACAGGCGGATTTGGAACGGTTTTGTAAGATAATCGAAGACCGAAAAAGGAGTAAAAGCAAATGAAAGCATGGGTATTACATGGAATTAACGATATACAGTTAGAAGAAGTAGAAACACCTACACTATCAGAACAAGAAGTGCTGGTTCAGGTTAAAGCTTTTGGCATCTGTGGTTCTGATATTCCCAGAATTTATCAAACGGGTGCCTACTCTCATCCTTTAATCCCAGGTCATGAATTTTCGGGTCAAGTCGTACAGCTAGGAGCCAATGTAGATAAAACTTGGCAAGACCAGCGTGTAGCTATCTTCCCACTGATTCCCTGTCAATCTTGTCTTTCATGTCAGAAACAACAATATGAAATGTGTGCGCATTACAGCTATTTAGGCTCCCGTCAGGATGGAGGCTTTGCAGAATATGTTGCGGTTCCTGTCTGGAATCTGCTTCCTCTGCCAGAAGGTGTCTCCTACGAAGCAGCTGCTATGTTAGAGCCTATGTCCGTAGCCACTCATGCCATGCGCCATCAAAATCCTTCTCCTTCTGATACCATAGCTATCTGTGGCCTTGGAACGATTGGTCTGTTGTTGGCAATGCTTCTAAAAGAAGCAGGTATTCACCATCTGCTGTTCCTTGGCAACAAGGATTTTCAAAGAGAAAAAATAGTGGAATTAGGCTTTTCACCAGATGCCTATTGTGATACCAGAACAGAAGATATCCCTAAGTGGCTACTAGAGCATACCAACCACCACGGCGTCGACTGCTTCTTTGAATGTGTGGGCAAGAATGTAACCATCTCTCTAGCCATAGAATGTACTGCTCCCACTGGCTCTATTATGTTAGTTGGAAATCCTCATCAAGACCTCCATCTAAAAAAAGAAATTTACTGGAAAATCCTTCGCCGCCAGCTCCATATCCAAGGCACCTGGAATTCCTCTTTTACGCATCACTTAGAAGACGACTGGCATTATATCCTAGAGCGCCTAAAACAACAGACCCTTGTTCCCACAAGTCTTATTACCCACCGCTTGCCCTTCGAGCAGCTTGAGCAGGCTCTTCATATTATGAAAGATAAGACCGAGGAGTATATAAAAATAATACTTTCTACCTAATAAATATCTTATTTATTACAAGTACAATATCTGCTAAAAATCCGGCAGCGGCCACATAGAGCCGTTGCCGGACTTTTATGTAATTATGTTCACATATCCTCATAATTTCCTCAATTTTTTCTCACAAATTTCTCACAATTTTCCATTAAAGTATAGCTCCATAAAACAAACGAGGGAGTAATTATGCAAGACATCCAGATAAAATTTAAAGAACAAACTGAAAAATATCGTCAAAATTTTCACAAATATGGCTATTCGGAACAAAGCATGTTTATGCCCAGTGACCGCAGAGTGATTCGTTACTATGAGCTCTTAAAACATTTTGAATTTTTCCAGAAAAAAGATTTTAAGGTCCCAGTTACTATCTGCGATGCCGGATGTGGTTTTGGTGATATTAACTATTACCTTCAGATGCTTGGCGCTAATCAGTATCATTATATCGGTTTAGATGTTGTAAAGGAATTTATGGAAGAAGGGAAAGCACGTTATGGAAATGAACGCGTGTGCTATCTGGAGCGCAATTTTATCACCGATGACCTTTCTGATTTGCAGTTTGACTATGCGATTTCTTCTCAGACTTTTACAATTCCCTACACCGAGGAAAATCATAATTATAAGGTTATCTTTCATGCGATTAATAAGTTGTATACACAGTGTAAAAGAGGGGTCGCTTTTAACTTCTTTACTGACCAGGGGGATTTTCAAAAACCGGGTACTGCCTATCATAATCCGGCAAAGCTTTTGGAATTTGCCTATACCTTGTCCAACAATGTGGTGTTAGACAACAGTTGCTTTCCTTATGAATGTACGTTAACTATCATAAAAGACAATCTTTGTGGAGAAAATGCTATGATATACGACCGTTTTCTAAGGATTCATAAAAAGGAGTTTGCAGATGGTGTCTTTCGTATTAACAGAAAAGAATAGAAAAGGAAGAAGAATATGTTAAAAGAACTGGTGCACAACGGACTGTGCATGCTCTGGCAAGGTGCAGCTGTAAAAAATGACCAACTATTTCGGGGGAATGCTGACTTTTCCTCCTGGATGACCCAAGAGGAAGCAGGATTCGCTGAGGGAAAAGGAAATCAATATCAACCTTCTACGGATGCACTTATAAAGGTCTTAAAGCGCTTTCCTATCAGTGAAAAAGATGCAATTATTGACCTTGGATGCGGAAAAGGAAAAGCGATGTATCTGATGGAACGCTTTCCTTTTCGGAAAATCGGCGGCTATGACCTTTCAGAAGAATTAGTGCAGATTGCCAACCAGAATTTTCAAAAGTTAGGAATTTCGAGGTGTCATGCAATACAGGCAGATGCGATGGCATATGAAGATTATGATGAATATAATTATTTCTATATCTTTAATGCCTTTCCACAAGAGGTTTTTAAAGTGATGATATCACATGTTTTAGAAAGTATCAGGCGCCAACCAAGAACTTGTTATTTTATCTATCTGCATCCGGTTTGCCATGAGTATCTGGTGTCACATACGCCATTTCGACTTATTTATAAACGTCGCTCTGTAGTCTCCTGGTTTGACTATTATTGTTATCAATATGACGCCTGTTAAATATTTAACATTAGGAGATATGCCATAAGAACCAAAAGCAAATCAGTCCATGATTGCAGTCTACTCCATAGGACATGCCATGTGCATCTAGGATGCTGCTGACAATGGAGAGTCCAATTCCTGTCCCTTGTCGTCTGGCACCCTGGTGCTGGCTCCTCTGATAGCGCTCCCAGATAAGTGCTTGGTCTTCTTCGGGAATCGGTTCACCAGGGTTTATTACAGATACTTTGTATCCATCTGCCATTTGCTCTACAGATATTTTGATAATTCCACCATCTTGTGTATGGTTGACAGCGTTATTTAACAGGTTTCGGATGACCTGACTAAGTTTTAGTGCATCCGCTTGAATTGGATATTCTTGTGACGAATGTGTAATCTGTAGTTTGAGATGATTCTTTAGTGCAATCGCCTCAAAGCGCAGTGCTTCTGTCTCTACAATTTCATACAAATCGTAAGTTCCCATATTTAATTGAAGATAGCCGGATTGAATCTGTGAATAATCCATAATATCCTGTACCATCTCACTCATTCGATTGGCTTCGCTGATAATTAAGTTAAGATTTTCGGTTCGTTTCTTGGGCTGCTTCCAGGTAATATCCCGCACCATTTCTGCATAGCCACCAATCAAAGAGAGAGGTGAGCGAAGTTCATGAGATACATTGGCGATAACTTCTTTACGTAAGACATCAACTCTTTGCAGTGCGATTCGCAAGGTCTCTACAGAATCTGCAAGCTGTCCAATCTCGTCGGTGCGTATAAGTCCTGGGGAGCTTTCTAAGTCGCCTTTGGCAAGTTGGTCTACAGATTTCTTGATAATTAACAGTGGCTTTGTGAATTTTTTGGCAAGGAAGGCAGCAAGCAGGGAAGCAGCCAATAGTAGCAGAATACTAAGGACGATTAAAAGCTGGCGATTCATATTAAGAACCGCATAAAGTTCAGTAAAAGAGCGATAGAGAATCACATAGGCAACCTCTCCATTGTATGTGACAGGAATCCCTATCTCATAGGAGCAGATACGCATTCCTTCTCTGGTTTTTCTGGTGTAGGATGTTCCAGAGAGGATTGCTTGATAGTCTTCGCTGGCAGCGATGCGCTCCCATACCTGAATATCTGTCTGATTTTCTTCAAGATTAATGGGATAGTTGTAGCTGTAGAAAGCGATAAGCTCGCCGTCTTTACCAACAATCATCACCTTTCCCTGTGCGGTGCTGGTGAGATAGGAAATCATCTGCTCGTTCTGGGCTAAATCTGTTTCGGCAAGCTCTTCTAAAATGGGTGCAAGCTCTTCCTCGACTTCGGTGATATTGGAATGAATATAGTTCTGTTCCATAAAATATATCTGAAAGCCCCACATAAAAGTAACTGTGAGCAGAACAAGAATCATCATAATGCTCCAGAGCTGGACAGCCATACTGGAACTTTTATGGATGTTAAACTTTTCTCTGATGTTCAAAACGATAACCCACCCCCCATACAGTCTCAATAAAGCTTCGGTAACTGCCCAGATGTTCCCGCAGGGACTTGATATGTGTGTCTACGGTACGAGTATCGCCATAGTAGTCAAATCCCCAGACAGTATTTAGCAGTTGTTCTCTGGTAAGAACAATATGTTCATTTTGGGCTAATTTTAAGAGAAGGTCAAACTCTTTAGGAGGCAGCTTGACAGGCGTACCATCAAGAGTGACTGTGCGTGCGCCTGGTTCAATAACCATACCTTTAAATTGAAGGATATGTTTTGGCTGCTTTCTGCCAGTACGGCGAAGAACGGCATTGACCCTTGCCATCAGTTCTTTGGGACTGAAAGGTTTGGAGACGTAATCATCAGCGCCTAGATGGAAGCCAAGAAGACGGTCGTATTCTTCGGTGCGGGCAGTGAGCATAATAACCGGAGTCTGGGTAAATTCCCGCAGGTGGGCAAGGGCTTTAAAACCATCCGGGCCAGGCATCATAACATCCAGGATAATGATGTCGAAAGGATATTTACGAAGAAGTGCAAGAGCATTGGCAGTGGAATCGGCCTCGTGGCATTGGAAATGTTCCAGTTTGGCATAGGTTAGAATAAGCTTACGCAGGTGCAGGTCATCATCGACGATAAGCATATGGGGCATGAAAAGTACCTCTTTCTGTAATGATGATTGTATTATAGAGGGAAAATGTGAGAAAAATGTGAGAGAATAAAAAAGTATCCGTCAGCTCCTATCCAGTGTATTTGTACCAAAAAACCTTGTACAGAAAGCAGAAATGTTGTAAAGTATAGAAAACAAAGAAACAGTCGAATTTATTATAGAAAGAAGTGAAATTGTGCAGACAGAGGTTGTCAGAGTTGACAGAACGAAGATAGATGCTTATGTAATGGAAAAGGCCGGGAAGATATTAAAGAGTGGAGGTCTTGTGGCTTTTCCAACAGAGACGGTCTATGGGCTTGGAGCAGATGCGCTAGACTGGGAGGCAGCGAAAAAGATTTATGCGGCAAAGGGGAGACCTTCAGATAATCCTCTGATTGTGCATATTGCGGATATAGAGGCGCTTTCTAAGATTGTAAAAGAGATTCCAGAGGCAGCAAGAAAGCTTTCCAAGGCATTTTGGCCAGGGCCCTTGACGATGATTTTTGAGAAGAAAGAGTGTGTGCCAGATGGAACAACCGGGGGGCTTTCTAGCGTAGCGGTTCGGATGCCTTCTGATGAGATTGCGCTTGCACTGATTCGACAAGGTGGCGGATATGTGGCGGCACCAAGTGCCAATCGTTCGGGGCGGCCTAGTCCTACGACTGCACAGCATGTCTATGAAGATATGGAAGGCGTGATTCCCTTGATTCTTGATGGAGGAGCAGTAGAGATTGGGCTTGAGTCTACGATTGTAGACCTGACAGGAAGTTGTCCGGTGGTGCTAAGACCGGGATTTATCTCACTAGAGATGTTAAGGGAAGTGGTTCAGGAAGTAGAGATGGACAAAGGACTGATAGCAGAGGACTCCTCTATTCCTCCAAAGGCACCTGGGATGAAATACCGCCATTACGCACCAAGAGCAGAGCTTAAGATTGTGGAAGGAGAGATGGAGCGGGTTGTTTCTTATATAAATAAGAAAGCAATGGAAGAACCCGGAGTTGGGATTATCTGTACAGAGGAGACTTCCAAACACTATCACGCCGGGCTGGTAAAATGTATTGGTTCAAGAAGAGAAGAACGCTCGATTGCCAATCATCTGTTTGCAATTCTTAGGGAGTTTGACAAGGAGCAGGTGACACGCATCTATTCAGAATCTTTTGAGAGTCCTGGACTTGGGCAGGCGATTATGAATCGTCTCTTAAAGGCAGCAGGGCATCAGAAGGTTCAGGTATAAGAACATCAAATACATAGGAGGAATATAAGATGGCAAAGACTGTGATTATGGAACATCCGTTAATTCGGCATAAGATTGGGATTATCAGAAGAGAAGAGACGGGCTCTAGGGATTTTCGAAATTTGATTAGTGAGATTGCAATGCTGATGTGCTATGAGGCGACCAGAGATTTAAAGCTTACAGATATAGAGATTACAACTCCTATCTGTAAAGCAGTTGTACAAGAGCTAGAAGGGAAGAAGCTGGCGATTGTACCTATCTTGCGTGCCGGACTTGGGATGGTTGATGGGATGCTGATGATGATACCAGCGGCAAAGGTCGGGCATATTGGCCTTTACCGCAACGAGGAGACGCTAGAGCCTGTGGAATACTACTGTAAGCTTCCTAAAGACTGCGCAGAGCGCGATATCTTTGTGGTGGACCCAATGTTGGCGACGGGTGGCTCTGCATCTGCGGCGATTACGATGCTAAAGGACAAAGGAGTGAAAAATATTCGTTTTATGTGTATAATTGCGGCTCCAGAGGGGCTTAAAAGGATGCAAAAGGACCATCCTGATGTGGATATCTATATTGGTGCAATGGATGAGTGCCTTAATGAGCAAGGGTATATTGTACCAGGACTTGGCGATGCTGGTGACCGGATTTTTGGCACCAAATAAAGGTATCAGGAGTCTCCTTTTTGCTGGCGCTTTTTTTGGATAGTTGCCTGCACATAGGAAATCATACTGTTGACCCCATTCGTCCGTTTTTTATTTCTCTTTAAGATAAACCCTTTGAGAAAATAAATCGGTTCTTGGAAAGGTCTGACAGAGAAAGTGCTGGTGTCTTCTAAAAAGCTAAGTTCGTCTATCGTAACAAAGGAGATACCACGGCCTTGCTCCACCAGGTTTTGTATAATGCGAATCTGGTGGAGCGTCTGAAATTTGGGTACAATTTTTAATTGCTGAAAGGCGCTCTCTAATCTGGAATAGATAAGAGAGCCCGGTGGAAAGGTTAAGAGACGCTCAGGCTTTAGCATACTTAGAGGAATCCGCGTGTAGTGCTCTAGCGGATGTCCTTTGGGAAGCAAGGCATAGAGCTCACAGTTCTGTATCGGAATGGTCTCAAAAACTTCTAAGTCACAGTTGTCAGGAATCAAAGTGTAAGCTAAATCAATCTCCTCTGCTAACAGTTCTTCTAGCATAATCTGGCTGGTATTTTCCATAATCAAAACTTCATATCCTGGATAGCGTTCCTGAAAATCAGAGAAAATCTGTGTTAAAATCCAATCGCCTAGGGTGCTGTGAATCGCCATCTTTAGTTGCTGGCGATTTAGAGAAGAGATTTCTCTCATATCCTTTTGGGCTTCTTCCACAGCATTTAAGATGGTATAGACATGTGACATAAAGCGCACGCCCTCTGGAGTAAAGACAAGCGGTTTGGCGTTTCGGTCGATTAAGAGAACGCCTAATTCGGTCTCTAATTTCTGGATAGCATTAGAGATAGAGGGCTGTGAGATAAAATGTGCCTCGGCCGCTTTGGAAAAACTTCGCAATCGGTATATAGTTTCTAGATATTCTAATTTCTTTAAATCCACAAAAAATTCCCCCTTTTTTTATGAAATGTATCAAAGATAATACGTATAGTTAATAAAAACATAGTACATTCTACTAAGGATTGTAGGATGTTGGGTGTAAAGGTGTCAAGAACTATTTTTGAATAGCTTAAGACTATACTACCATAAAAAATGGATATTTTACACTGTAGATTAGGTTATGCTATGATTTTTTTGTGCAAAAAATACAACTTACAAAACAGGTTTTTACAATATGACGAAAACTGTTTTGCAAAACAAGCTATAAAAGATGGGAAAACCATGAAAGGAGCGAGTGATATGAACAAAGAGATCACCATTGCAGAGTTGAAAGAAAAGGCAAAACAACTCAGAAAAACGGCTGTGACCATGATTTATGAAGCACAGTCGGGACATCCGGGCGGAGCATTATCAATTGCAGATATTGTATCCTGTCTGTACTTTAGAGAGATGAATGTGGACCCGAAGAACCCACGTTGGGAGGACCGCGACCGTTTTGTATTGTCCAAAGGACATGTTTGTCCGATTCAGTATTCCGCATTGGGACTTCTGGGATTTTTCCCGGAAGAGGATCTTCATACACTGCGTAAAGAGGGTTCTAAGCTTCAGGGACATCCATCCATGAACAAGTGCCCAGGTATTGATATCTCTACTGGTTCTCTTGGACAGGGCTTATCCTGTGCAGTTGGTATGGCACTTGCTGGCAAGCGCGATGGCAAAGATTATATGGTCTATGCAGTAGTAGGCGACGGTGAAGCAGATGAGGGACAGATTTGGGAAGCAGTGATGGCTGCATATCGTTACCACTTAGACAATCTGGTAGTGATTATTGATAACAACGGACTTCAGATTGACGGTACCACCGATGAGATTATGCCACAGCTTGATTTCACCAAGAAATTCGATGCTTTTGGATACGATACATATGAGATTGACGGACATAACATGGAGCAGATTGTCGAGACATTTGACAAGATTCATGCAGCAAAAGACGGCAGACCGAAATTTATCAATGCACATACCGTAAAGGGCAAAGGCGTGTCCTATATGGAGAATCAGCTTGCATGGCATGGTATGGCACCAAACGATGAGCAGTACGCTCAGGCTATGAAAGAACTTGAGGAGGGAATCTAAGATGGATAAGAAAATGATTGCAACCCGCGACGGCCTCGGTGATGAGCTGGTAGAGCTTGGTAAGAAAAATAAAAGTATCTATGTAGTAGACGCAGATATTGGAAAATCCTGCAAGACCACAACCTTTGCAAAGACTTTACCAGAGCAACATGTAAATGTAGGTATTGCAGAGCAGAACGCAGCAGGTGTGGCAGCTGGTCTTGCTACCTGTGGTAAGGTTCCATTTGTTGTTACTTATGCAGTATTTGGTTCTCTGCGTATGTGTGAGCAGATTCGTCAGGAAATCTGCTATCCAAACTTAAATGTAAAGATTGCATGCTCCCACGGTGGCGTAACTCCGGCAAACGATGGTGCATCTCATCAGTGTATCGAGGATATGGGCGTACTTCGTACCCTTCCAAATATGACCGTGATTATGCCAGCAGACTACTGGGCAGCCCGCAGACTTGTAGAAGCAGCAGCTAAGATGGATGGTCCTTGCTATCTTCGCTTCACCCGCGACGCAATCCCGGTTATCTACGATGAGAACGCCATCTTTGAGATTGGTAAAGCCAACCAGTTAAAAGAAGGAAAAGACGTAGCAATTATCGCCAACGGAGATACCGTTCGCCTGGCTCTTGAAGCCGCTGAGGTACTGGAAAAAGATGGTATCACTGCACGCGTATTAGATATGCACACCATCAAGCCATTAGATGTTGATGCAGTAAAAGCATGTGTCAACGACATCGGCAAGATTATTACCGTAGAAGACCACAATATCATCAACGGTCTTGGCGGAGCTGTATGCGAGGTTGTCGCTGAGATGGGCAAAGGTATCGTAAAGAGAATCGGTATCCAAGACCAGTTCGGGCAGTCGGCTCCATACGAGAGACTTCTGGCAATTAATGGTATTACCACTGAGGATATTGCAGCAGCTGCCAAAACTCTGTTAAAATAATAACAAAAAACAACTGTAGCTTCTAAACACTGAAGAAGCGGAAGCGGAACTCAAAAACAGCGGAAGCTTCTGATGCGCCCAGAAGGATTTCTGGATGCCACGCAGCCAGAAATTCTTCTCCTACAAGGCGCAGAAGAAGCGGAAGCGGAACTCAAAAACAGCGGAAGCTTCTGATGCGCCCAGAAGGATTTCTGGATGCCACGCAGCCAGAAATTCTTCTCCTACAAGGCGCAGAAGAAGCGGAAGCGGAACTCAAATAGGAGATATATTATGGATTTTAAGGGAAGAGTTGCCATTGTCACAGGTTCTGGTTCACCAAGAGGAATCGGTCGTGAGATTACCCGTGCATTGGCAGAAAAGGGATGTAGTGTAGTAGTAGCGGATATGAATCTTGAAGGCGCACAGAAGAATGCAGAAGACTTAAAGAATGAGTTTGGCTGTGATTCGATGGCAGTGAGTGCAAATGTCACAGACGAAGCATCCGTAAAAGCAATGTTTGACGCTGTCTTTGCAAAATATGGTCGTATTGATATTCTTTGCAACAATGCAGGCATTACACAGCCAGTGACAATTGCAGATATGACCAAAGATGATTTTATGAAGATTATGAATGTCAATCTCGTAGGAACCTTTGTGTGTTCGAAATTAGTAGTACCTTATATGGTAAAGGGAAGCTATGGAAGAATTGTCAATACTTCTTCTGTCTCTGCAAAATGTGGTGGCGGTGTATACGGCGGCGCACACTACTGTGCAGCAAAAGCAGGCATTATTGCATTTGCACGTGCGCAGGCAATGGAGCTTTGCAAAGAGTATAAAGATATGATTACTGTCAACTGTGTATGCCCAGGACTGATTGCTACGGATATTCGTGCAGAGCTTTCCGATGAGAAAGAGAAAGAGTCCCGTGCAAAACAGGCAATGGGTCGCGCTGGTACTGCACGCGAGGTTGCCAACACGATTGTATGGCTTGCTTCTGACGAGGCTTCTTATGTATCTGGTGAAGATGTCAACATCAATGGCGCATCTTATTTCGGATAAAAACACATAATATTAAGGAGGGTTTATAAAATGAAAAAGAGAAAAGTGACCGCATTGCTTCTTGCATTTGCTATGGTATTGACCGCAGTAGGCTGTGGTGGAGGAAGTGGAAGTGGAGACCAGGCAGCATCTTCAGATGGAGCAGCAAGCTCTGACGGTGCAGCAGCAGAAGGAGATGGGGCAGCTTCTGATGCTACCTATGATAAGCCAGAGTTTACACTAAAGCTTGGCCACAGTGATACTACAAGCAACCTGCTTCATGTATCCTTAGAGCATTTTGCAGATGACGTTTTTGAGAAATCCAACGGTCGTGTAAAGATTGACCTTTATGCAGCAGAGCAGTTGGGCTCTAACGCAGAGATGGCAGAGATGCTTGAGATGGGTTCTCTGGATGCGATGATGATGCCACAGGGACAGGAAGCTACCTATGCACCAAAACTGAATGCACTTGGTCTTCCGTTCTTATTCCCGAGCTATGATGCAGTCTATGCAGTATTAGACGGCGAAATCGGTGATGAGCTGGTTGCAGACTTGGCAAACCGTAATATGGTTCAGATTGCTTACTGGGAGAATGGTCTTCGCCAGGTGACAAACAGCAAGACTCCTATCAATGCACCAGAAGATTTAAAGGGTCTAAAGATTCGTACTCCTGAGGATGCAATGACACTTGCAATCTTCAATGCACTTGGAGCATCTCCATCCCCGCTTGCGTTCTCTGAGCTATATCTTGCGCTTCAGCAGGGAACCTTTGATGGACAAGAGAACCCAGTATCCAATATCCATGCAAACAACTTCCAGGATGTACAGAAATATATTGCAATCACCAATCACAAATATGAGTGCAAAAATATGATCTTCTCCATGACCACATGGAACAAGCTTCCAGAGGAAGTACAGACACTTTTGACCGAGTCTGCAAAAACCTTTGGCGATGAGCACAGAAAAGCAATCGTGGACAGCAGTGATACAATGCTTGCAGAGCTTGAAGAAGCTGGCATGGAAGTAACCCATCCAGATGCAGCAGCATTCCAGGCTGCTACCGCTTCTGTATACGATGATTTCTACGCAGAGAATGACTGGGCAGAAGATTTAGTCAACAGAATGAAAGCGGTAATTGATGGTGCACAGTAATCTGTGAAAGGTTTCACAATTTAATGTAAGATGGATGTCCAGGACATGCTGGCATGTCCTGGCATCTTCTATATTCGAGGAAGAGAGGTGGATGCTTTGAAAGCTTTAGACAAACTATGCGGTATTTTAGATATGATAGCGACTTTTGTTACTTCAGTACTGATGGTCTTTCTTACCATACTGATAGGAGTCAACGTCATCAGCCGTTTTATCCTGAACTCACCGATTGCCTGGCAGTACGAAGTTACACTTGTCTGCCTGTCGTGGGTGGTATTTATTGGTATGTCAATTACCTTTAGAAATGATGAACATATGCGCCTTACGTTTGTATCCAATGCAATGCCGGAGAAATTCAGAGATATCTGGATGGTAATTATGGATGCACTGGTTCTTTTGTTCCTGGTTTATGGTGGCTATTGCAGTATCTCGGTGGTACAGAATGCAGTGCCTACGCTGTATCAGACCATTCCAGTCAGCAGAGCATTTTTCTATATGCCTTTCCCGATTGGTTGTCTGTTCAGTGTTATTCATATTATTAATAATAGCTACAAGAGGCTAAACGGCATCCCGCTGACAGCTTCGACAGGCGAGTAAGGAGGAAAGTTCATGGTACAGAATGTAATATTGTTAATGGGAGTGTTCCTGATTCTGATGATTTTGGGCGTACCGATTGCCTTTTCTCTGTCGATTTCAGCGATTGTAACAGCACTTGCGACAGGAGAATTTGCAGCTACGGCAATTATACATCGTATGATTGGTAACTCCAGTTCTTATACACTGCTTGCAATTCCGTTCTTTATCTTAGCGGCAAAGCTGATGAATACAGGCGGTGTCACTAAAAAGATATTCAGATGTTGTTCGGCATGGGTAGGCTGGATTCCAGGTGGACTTGGTCATGCAAATGTATTAGCTTCGATTGTATTCTCGGGTATGAGCGGTTCTGCAGTGGCAGATGCCGGCGGACTTGGACAGATTGAAGTGGATGCAATGATTGATGAGGGATTTGACCCTGACTTTTCCGCAGCAGTTACTTGTGCTTCGGCAACGATTGGACCAATTATTCCACCTTCGATTCCGATGGTAGTCTATGGTATGATGACGGAGGTACCAGTAGGTACACTCTTTATCGGTGGCGTGGTTCCTGGACTTCTCCTGGCAGTGGCGACAAGTGCACTGGTATTTGGTGTAGCAAAGAAGAAAAACTATCCGGTACATAAATTCAGTGCCAGAGAAGCTTTATCTTCCACGAAAGAAGCTTTCCTTTCCCTGCTGACGCCAGTTCTGATTATCGGTGGTATCTGGACGGGTATCTTCAGCCCGACAGAGGCTGCCTGTGTGGCAACTTTGTATGCGTTCTTCCTGTCTGTAATTCTCTACCGTGAAATGAGAATGAAGGAAGTCTTGGTGGCAATTCGTCAGACGGTTGCAGACAGTGCTGGTATCCTTGTAATTATCTGCGGAGCAGCTGCATTCTCCTGGCTGGTAACGATGATGGGTATGACAAGTGCACTCTCAGAGATGCTGACCAGCCTGACAAGCAATAAATTTATCATGCTTCTAATTCTGAATATTGCGTTCTTAATTATTGGTATGTTTATGGAAGCTCTAGCAGTTATGACAATTACCGTTCCATTCTTGATTCCTCTGATGGCATCTTTTGGAATTGACCCAGTACACTTAGGCGTGGTATTGGTGCTGAACCTGATGATTGGTCTTTGTACTCCTCCCGTTGGAACGTCTCTGTTTATCTGTGCAAAGACAGCAAAGATTTCGATTGAGCAGATGTATAAGGCAGTGCTTCCATTCCTGGTTCCACTTCTTTTGGTATTGTTTGTTATTACCTATGTTCCTGGATTTGTAACTTGGCTTCCAGGACTGGCAGGATAGTGATACCCTTCTATAAAATTTATATATGTGCTTCCAAAAAGCTGCCGGGGAGATACCCTGGTGGCTTTTTGGTTTTATATGGATGTTAAATAATTGACAAAGTGAAGATGGTGTTATAAAGTAATAGGTAGGACAAAGGACGAATGACGCAGTGATAGGTGAAGGAGGAAATGGGGATGGAGGAGAGAGTAAGCTACCTTAAAAAGCTAAACAGTGAATCTGTGGTACAGCAGGTGATTAACTGCTTGACAGATGCGATTATTCATAAAGAGCTAAGACCAGGCGATAAGATTCCAACGGAGATGGAGTTGGCACAGACTTTAGGAGTCGGTCGTAATTCCATCCGGGAGGCGATTAAGATTTTAGTATATCTGGGAGTATTAGAAATCCGAAGAGCAGAAGGTACCTTCGTCTGTGAAGGCTGGTCGGAAAGTATGATTGACCCTTTGATTTACGGAATTATTCTGGATAAGTCCGATTCCTATGACAATCTGATGGAGCTTCGGGAGATGATGGAAGCAGGTGTTATGCGTCTGGCGATGACAAAATGCAACGAGGCAGATATGAAGAATCTGGAAGAGAAGCTTTTATCGATGAAGGCAGAGATTGCAAAAGGAAACCAAAATGCCAAGGCAGTCTTTCTTGCAGACAATGAATTTCATGAAGCAGTCTCACAGATGGGACATAATCCGCTGGTAAATAAGATTGATAAAGTGGTTCGGATGCTGACCTATGAGCTTCGTCTCAACACGGTGACCTATATGGTAGAATCCGGGAACGGAGAGGAGCTGTTTGCTGCACATCAAAAGATATATCAGATGTTAAGAGACCGGGAAGATACCAATATTCATCAAAATATTAGATATACTTATTTTGAAGACCGCATAAAATTTTAAGGTCATGGAGGATGAGATGTCAGAAAAAAGAACAGACTATATTTCATGGGATGAATATTTTATGGGAATTGCACAACTGTCTGCGATGCGTTCTAAAGACCCCAATACACAAGTGGGTGCATGTATTGTCAGTAAGGAGAATAAAATCTTATCAATGGGGTACAATGGTTTCCCAAAAGGCTGCGATGATGATGTCTTTCCATGGAATCGGGAAGGTGATTTAGAGAACAGTAAATATGCCTATGTAACACATAGCGAATTGAATGCCATTCTCAATTATCGGGGTGGCAGTCTAGAAGGAACCAAGATGTATGTTACCTTATTTCCTTGTAATGAATGTGCCAAGGCAATTATTCAGGCAGGTATCAGGGAATTAGTCTATGCAGACGACAAATACCAAGGGACACCAGGGAACCTGGCATCTAAGCGGATGCTAAAAGCAGCAGGTGTGAAGATGACCCCTTATCAAAAGACAAAGAAGACACTTCAACTATATGTATAAAGAAGAAAAGGTAATGAGCTATTCCAGGTTGATTGTTATGCAATAGAGAACGGCAAACCATTGTCTTCAGTGGGGAAAACAGATTGCTAGGATAGCTTTCTGGTTGAAGTTGTAAAAGAAAAGTGTTATAATATGCTAGAAAATGTTAAGCCATGCAAAATGAGGAGAAAAAAGTGAAAGATAATCCGATGATTTTAGTATATGGCAGCGCAATTCAATCTATAAGAGTAAGGTGGTGAAAAAGTGTTAGAGGAGACTTTGAAATCAGTAAAAGATGCAGAGGCAAAAGCAGAAGAAATGATAAAAGATGCAGATGCCAAGGCGGCTTCAATTCTGGAAGAAGCTAAAGTCAAAGCTTCAGCGCTAAAAGAGGACACAGTGAAAAACCTTCGTTCTTTAAGCGAGAAGACGACGCAGGCTGTTCAGACAGAAGGGAATGTACAGCTTGATGCAGCAGCTAAAGAGGCCGAGAGGGAGATTGAAGCTCTGAAAGAATTGATTGTTCCCAAAAAGCCTGAAGCAGTGGAAGCTATCATCTCAGCACTGGTTTAAAAGCAAAAGGAAAATATTGAGAAAAGGAGGGATGTGGATATGGCAGTATTGCAGATGCAGCGGATCAGTATCTGTGCGATGAAAAAGAACAGGAAAGCGGTCCTGGAACGTCTGCAGGAACTGGGTGCCATGGAGATTGATATCCAGCTTGAAGATGAAAGCGGCTATAAAAAGATGGATATCGGAAGCTCTAAAGCCACATTTGAAAAGCAGGCACAAGTTGCAGACAGAGCATTGGAGATTCTGCAAGAATATGTGCCGGAAAAGACTGGGATGCTGGCGTCTCTAAATGGAAAACCACTAATTGACCGTGAATTATTTAACAAAGCGGCCAAAAGTCAGGATAATTTTTTGGAGACTGCACGCAGAATTGTAGCGCTAGACAAGCAGATTGCAGAGCAAAAGGCAACTATCCAGAAGCTAGAGAATCAGCTAGAAATGCTTGTTCCATGGCTTTCTCTAACCGTGCCAGTAAGCTATATGGGAACCCGCAAGACTTCTGTTTTGATTGGGACGATTGCCGGGGCACAAGGGTTAGAAGGCATCTATAGTCTTTTGGCAAAATATGCGCCAAAAGTAGACGCAATAGATGTACAGATCATCTCTACGGACAAAGATTATACGTATCTTGCAGTGGTATGTCTGACAAGGGATGTACAGATAGTGGAAGAGGCACTTCGGGCTGGAGGATTTGCAAAGCCCGCACAAGCAAGCAGCAAAGTTCCGGCGGAGTATAAGAAGGAGCTTAAGGAGGAGATAGATGCCTCCACCCGCCAGATTGAATCCCTGAAAAAGGAGATTGTGGATTGTGCCGGTAGCAGAGCGGACCTTCGGATGGTATCGGATTATTACCGGATACGTGCAGAGAAGTATGAGATTTTGGGGCAGCTTCCGCAGACAAAGAATACCTTTGCATTAAGTGGTTATGTTCCTTCCTATCAGGCGGATAAGGTTGTTAAAGAATTCACAGAAAAATATGATGCAGTCGTGGAGACCGAACAGATAAAGGAGGAGGAAGAACCTCCGATTCTTTTGAAAAACAATGGTTTCTCCGAGTCGGTAGAAGGCGTGTTAGCATCCTTTGGTCTTCCGGGAAAAGGGGAGATGGACCCTACATTCTTTACCTCAGTCTTTTATGTGTTCCTGTTTGGACTGATGTTAAGTGATGCAGCATATGGACTGATTGTAGCATTAGCATGCGGGATTCTTCTTGTTAAGTGTCCGCGTATGGCAACCAATTTAAGAAAATCCATTAAGCTGTTCTTCTGGTGTGGTATCTCGACCCTGGTATGGGGCGTGATGTTTGGCGGATATTTCGGCGATGTGGTAGATGTAGTGTCGGAGACTTTCTTTGGACATAAAGTGACGATTCCGGCGCTTTGGTTTGTCCCGCTCAATGACCCGATGCGGCTTCTGTTGTATTCGATGTTATTCGGTGTGATTCACCTCTTTACTGGTCTTGCACTCAAAGGCTATATGTGCATCCGCGACGGACGCTATATGGATTTCCTTTGTGACTGTGTCCTTTGGTTCTTGCTTCTTGTAGGACTGATTGGGATGTTGCTTCCAACGGAGCTGTTTGCCGGGATTGCCGGAGCACAGATTTATTTCCCGGAAGCTTTAAAGGCAGCGGTTAAGTGGATGGCAATTATCGGTGCGGTAGGTATCGTGCTGATGTCAGGAAGAGCGAACAAGAACTTTGGTGTACGGATTGCGCTTGGTGCCTATGACCTGTATGGTATGACGAGCTGGTTAAGTGATGTGCTCTCTTATTCCCGTCTTCTGGCACTTGGCCTTGCAACAGGCGTTATCGCTTCAGTTGTCAATCAGATGGGCAGCATGGGCGGCAGAAATATCGTCGGTGTGATTTTATTTATTGTGGTATTTCTAATCGGACATACATTTAATATTGGTATCAACCTTTTAGGTGCTTATGTGCATACTTGTCGTCTTCAATACGTAGAGTTCTTTGGAAAATTCTATGAGGGCGGCGGAAAAGCGTTTGAACCGTTTATGTTAAAAACTAAATATGTAGATATTAAGGAGGAAAATTAACAATGGCAGAAATGTTAGATTTAGTTGGTGGAAATGGATGGGCATTATTAGGTGCGGCACTCGCAGTTATTCTTGCAGGCTGTGGTTCTGCGTATGGTGTAGGTGTTGCTGGTCAGGCAGCCTGCGGCGTGGTAACAGAAGACCCAGGCAAATTTGCACAGGTTCTGATTCTGCAGCTGCTTCCTGGTACACAGGGTATCTACGGTCTTCTGATTGCATTCGTAGCGCTTTCTAGATATGGTCTTCTTGGTGGTGGCGCAATGGAGCTTACCGTAGCACAGGGCCTTATGGTATTAGCAGCTTGTCTTCCAATCGGTATCGTAGGTCTTGTATCTGCTAGACATCAGGGTAAGACCGCAGTTGCTGCAATCGGTATCGTAGCAAAGAAACCAGACCAGTTTGGTAAAGCAATGCTGTTCCCTGCAATGGTTGAGACCTATGCGATTCTGGCACTGCTTATCTCCATTCTTGCACTTCCGACCATTTAAGAATGCTTAAAAACGACGAACAAATTGTAAGAAGGAGAGCTTTAGAATGACCGGATTGGAGAAGATTACAAACCAGATTCAGGAAGAAGCAAAAGCCTCCGCAACGCAAAGGCTAGAAGCAGCACAGAAAGAAGCAGATGCAATTCTTGCAAAAACAAAAGAGGAATGTGCAGCATTAGAAGCCGAGGCAGCAGAAAAGAATGCCGCTATGAAAGTGAACTATGAAGGACGCATCAAATCTTCGGCAGAGCAGCAGAGAAGAACGGCACTGCTTAGAGCAAAACAGGAGATTATTGCGGACGTAATAGAAGAAGCTTATGTGGCACTTAAGGAAAAGGACGCACAAAGCTATTTCCTGACCATGGAAAAAATATTACAGACCTATGTACTAGCAGAGGAAGGAGAGATTTATTTCTCTTCCGAAGACTTAGCTAGGATGCCGGCTGATTTTGAGAAAAAGATCAAGGCGGCAGCAAAGGCCAAAGGCGGAAGCCTGACTCTGAAAAAAGAGCCAAAAGCGATTGCGGATGGTTTTGTTCTCGTCTATGGTGGCGTAGAGGAAAACTGTACTTTGAAAGCCCTGTTTGATGCGAAGAAAGATGAACTTCAGGACAAAGTAAATGCAATCTTATTTTCATAGAAGCCGGTTCGCCGAAAAAGGAGGGTTTTGATGTCTAAAACACAATATGCCTATGCGGTTGCGCGAATCCGTGCTTTGGAAGTTTCTTTATTTTCGTCCTCGACGATTGAGCAGTTAATCGCCTGCAAAGATGATGAAGCTGCGATTCGGTTTTTGCAGGAGAGAGGTTGGGGAGGGGCAGACGTACCTGCCGACGCTGACGCAATCCTGACAAGAGAACGGGAAAAGATATGGGAGACCATCGGCGAGATGCATGTGGATATGGACGTGTTTGATGTCCTGTCCTATACAAGCTGGTTCCATAACTTAAAAGCTGCAGTCAAGGAAGTCTGCACTGGCAAAAGCGGTGCCAATATCTTTTATGAGGGTACACCGATACCAAAAGCAGAGCTTCTGCGCATCATAAAAGAAAAAGATTATAAGGCACTGCCAGAGAATATGCAGACGGCAGCAGAAGAAGCGGTGGAAGCACTGCTTCATTCGGGAGACGGACAGCTATGCGATGTGATTATTGACCGTGCTACGATGGAGGCTATCAAAGAGGCCGGCAGATTATCTAAGGATGAGATTATCCGCGATTATGCAGAGTCTACCGTAGCAGTGGCAAATATCAAAATCGCTGTAAGGGCTTCTAAGACCGCTAAGACACTGGAATTTATGAAGCGCGCCATGGCGCCTTGCGATACGCTGAATGTTGATGCCCTATCGCATGCGGCACTGGCTGGCATGGATTCCATTATCGAATATCTAAATGGGAATGGATATGCAGAGGGCGCTATGGCGCTGAAGGAATCTCCTTCGGCATTTGAGCGTTGGTGTGACAACCGGATTATCCAGACCATCAAACCACAGAAGTCCAATCCATTTTCCGTTGGACCTCTGGTTGCTTATGTGATTGCAAGGGAAAATGAGATTAAGACGGTGAGAATCATTCTTACCTGTAAGCAAAATGGCTTATCAGATGATTCCATCCGGGAAAGGGTAAGGGAGATGTATGTATAAGATTGCAGTAATCGGCGCGTATGATAGCATCTATGGCTTTGCAGCGCTTGGGCTGGATACATTTCCGGTGTCCGATGCCTCGGAGGGAGAGAAGATGCTTAGAAGAATCGCAGAGGGCGATTATGCAGTGATTTATATTACAGAGGCGCTTGCAGCGGAGCTTCGGCATGAGATATCCAGATATCAGGAGCAGGTGATTCCGGCGATTATTCAGATTCCGGGTGTATCCGGGAATACAGGAGCTGGTATTGCAGGCGTTAAAAAATCCGTCGAGCAGGCGGTTGGTTCTGATATCCTATTCGGTGGCAACTAAGCCATGCGAGATTAAGAAGAAAGTGGGTGAATCCATTCAAATGAGTAAAGGCACTATTAAAAAAGTGGCGGGACCTCTGGTTATCGCTACTGGTATGCGGGATGCCAACATGTTTGACGTGGTACGTGTAAGTGAGCAGCGCTTAATCGGTGAGATCATCGAGATGCATGGAGACGAGGCATCCATCCAGGTGTATGAGGAGACAGCTGGACTTGGACCAGGTGAGCCGGTAGAGTCTACCGAGATGCCACTATCCGTGGAGCTTGGACCAGGACTGATTACAAGTATCTATGATGGTATCCAAAGACCGCTGGATGATATTATGAAAGTATCCGGTGGTAACAACTTAAAGCGTGGTGTGGAGGTTCCTTCCTTAAAGCGTGACTTAAAATGGAATTTTGTACCAACAGCGATAGTAGGGGATAGCGTAGAGGCTGGAGATATTATCGGTACGGTACAGGAGACCGCAGTTGTAGAACAGAGAATTATGATTCCTTATGGTATCAGTGGTACCATCAAAGAGATTAAAGCCGGAGAGTTTACGGTAGAAGATGTCATTGCAGTTGTTACAACTGCGGATGGTGACAAAGAGGTTACCTTGATGCAGAAATGGCCAGTTCGTAAAGGCCGTCCATATAAGGAGAAATTACCGCCAAGTATGCCGTTAATTACCGGTCAGCGCGTGGTTGATATGTTCTTCCCGATTGCTAAAGGTGGTGTGGCAGCTGTACCAGGACCTTTCGGAAGTGGTAAGACAGTTATCCAGCATCAGCTTGCAAAATGGGCAGAGGCAGATATCGTGGTCTATATCGGTTGTGGAGAGCGTGGTAACGAGATGACCGACGTTCTAAACGAGTTCCCGGAACTGAAAGACCCGAAGACCGGCAAATCTTTGATGGAGCGTACAGTTCTGATTGCCAATACATCCGATATGCCAGTGGCTGCCCGTGAGGCATCTATCTATACTGGTATTACGATTGCAGAATATTTCCGCGATATGGGCTATTCTGTAGCGCTGATGGCAGACTCCACCTCCCGTTGGGCCGAGGCTCTTCGTGAGATGTCAGGACGTCTAGAGGAGATGCCAGGTGAGGAAGGTTATCCGGCTTATCTGGGTTCTCGTCTTGCACAGTTCTATGAGCGTGCCGGACACGTCATCAACCTTGGCAAAGACGGCAGAGAAGGTGCGCTGTCTGTTATCGGAGCGGTATCTCCTCCAGGTGGTGATACCTCAGAGCCAGTATCTCAGGCAACCCTTCGTATTGTAAAGGTGTTCTGGGGCCTTGACTCTGCACTTGCTTATAAGAGACATTTCCCGGCGATTAACTGGCTGACCAGTTATTCTCTGTATCTTGACAATATCTCAGGATGGTTTGACAAGAATGTATCCGAGGAGTGGATGGCTGGACGTCAGCAGATGATGTCCCTTCTGCAAGAAGAAGCAGAGCTAAATGAAATCGTACAGATGGTAGGTATGGATGCACTTTCTGCACCAGACCGTCTGAAGATGGAAGCAGCCCGTTCCATTCGTGAGGACTTCTTACATCAGAACTCCTTCCATGAAGTAGATACCTATACTTCTCTGAAGAAGCAGCTTCTGATGATGAAACTCGTACTTGCTTACTATGACCAGACGATGGAAGCACTGAAGAACGGTGCTGGTGTCAAGGGATTGATTGATATGCCTGTCCGTGAGCAAATCGGACGTTATAAATATGTAACAGAAGAGAATCTGGATGCAGAGTATGACAAGATTCTAAAAGAGCTTGCATCACAGATTAAAGAAGCATGCGGAAAGGAGGACTTCTAAATGCCAAAAGAGTATAGAACAATACAGGAAGTAGCCGGACCGCTGATGCTGGTACAGGGCGTAGAAGGCGTTACTTATGACGAGCTTGGCGAGATTGAGCTGGCAAACGGTGAGATTCGCCGCTGTAAGGTGCTCGAAGTAAATGGAAGCGATGCAATGGTACAGCTCTATGAGAGCTCTACGGGTATCAACCTTTCCAACAGTAAAGTGCGTTTCCTTGGAAGAGGTGTAGAGCTTGGTGCATCCGAGGATATGCTTGGTCGTGTCTTTGATGGTATGGGACGCCCGATTGACGGAGGTCCAGAGATTCTTCCTGATAAGAGAATGGATATCAACGGTTTGCCGATGAACCCGGCAGCTAGAAGCTACCCGAACGAGTTTATCCAGACTGGTGTATCTGCGATTGACGGCCTAAATACACTGGTACGTGGTCAGAAGCTGCCTATCTTCTCCATGTCTGGTCTGCCACATGCACAGCTTGCAGCACAGATTGCAAGACAGGCAAAAGTACGCGGCAAAGACGAGAGATTCGCCGTAGTATTTGCAGCTATGGGTATTACGTTCGAGGAATCGAACTTCTTCGTAGAGAGCTTTAAAGAGACAGGTGCGATTGACCGTACGGTGTTGTTTGTCAATCTGGCAAATGACCCGGCAGTTGAGCGTATTGCAACACCGCGTATGGCTCTTACAGCAGCAGAGTATCTGGCATTTGAAAAGGATATGCACGTACTGGTTATCTTAACCGATATTACGAACTATGCAGATGCGCTTCGTGAGATTTCTGCGGCTCGTAAAGAGGTTCCCGGACGCCGTGGCTATCCTGGATATATGTATACCGACTTAGCTCAGTTATACGAGCGTGCAGGACGTCAGAAGGGCAAAGAAGGCTCGATTACGATGCTTCCAATTCTGACCATGCCAGAGGATGACAAGACACATCCAATTCCTGACTTGACTGGTTATATCACAGAAGGTCAGGTAATCCTAAGCCGTGAGCTTTACAGAAAAGGTGTCAATCCACCTATCGACGTATTGCCGTCTCTGTCCCGTCTAAAAGATAAAGGTATCGGTGAAGGCAAGACCCGTGGCGACCATTCCAATACGCTGAATCAGCTCTTTGCTGCTTATGCGCGTGGAAAGGATGCAAAAGAGCTTATGACCATCTTAGGTGAAGCCGCACTTTCTGATATGGACTTAATCTATGCAAAATTTGCAGATGAGTTTGAGAAAGAGTATGTATCACAGGGATTCTTGGCAGACAGAGGTATTGAGGAGACTTTGAATATCGGCTGGAAACTTCTGTCGATTCTTCCAAGGTCTGAGCTGAAACGTATCGATGACAAATACCTTGATGAATATTATGGAAAATTCTAACGAAACCAGAAAATAAGCGAACTTAAAATAAGGAGGGATACACTTGGCAGCTACACAGGTGAACCCAACCCGGATGGAGCTGACCCGCCAGAAGAAAAAGCTGGCGACAGCCAGAAAAGGGCACAAGCTCCTGAAGGATAAACGTGATGAGTTGATGCGGCAGTTTTTGGACCTGGTTCGGGAGAATATGGCGCTTCGTCAGAAAGTAGAAGCTGGAATCTTAGCGGCAAATAAGAACTTTGTCGTTGCAAAAGCCGGCATGTCAGAGGAGACTTTGCACACTGCTTTGATGGCGCCTAAGCAGGAAGTTTATCTAGAGACAGATAAAAAGAATGTTATGAGTGTGGATATTCCGGTATTTGAATACAAGACCAGAACGGCTGATGAGAATGATATTTACTCATACGGTTTTGCATTTACCTCTAGCGACTTAGACGATGCAGTAAAATCTCTAGCAGATGTATTACCAGAGATGCTTCGCCTAGCAGAAGCTGAGAAAGCATGTCAGCTGATGGCTGCGGAGATTGAGAAGACTCGCCGGCGTGTAAATGCACTAGAGCATGTCATCATCCCGCAGGCACAGGCAAATATCAAATATATCACGATGAAACTGGATGAGAACGAACGTTCGACACAGATTCGTCTGATGAAAGTAAAAGATATGATGCTTGAAGATGCGCATCATTACAAAGAAAAACAAGCAGCGAAAGCATAAGTGTTATGTGAAAACTGTAAGAAAAAGGATATTCTCTAGGACAGAGAATATCCTTTTTTATGGAAAATTGCCATGTAAAAACAGCACTGTCTATGGGGGGGACAGTGCTGTTTTTTAAGGTGTGTAAGGTGATAGGAGTTATTTACTGGCTTCTGTGTTAGTATAACATGATAAAAAAATTTTGACAAATTCATTTTTTTTATGGAAATTTGCCAACTTTCGGTTATAATGTAGGGAAGAGGTATACAAAATGTTCTGTTTTGGGGGGTTAGAAGATAAAGGGGGACAAAGGATGCGTTTGAATCAGTTGGAATATTTTCTAAAGGTGGTAGAGTGTGGTTCTATAACAAAGGCTGCACAGGAGTTGTACTTAACTCAGCCTAGTCTGACAAAAGCAATTTCTAGTTTAGAGGCTGAGTATAACATGAAACTTTTTAACCGGACATCCAAGGGATTAAGTCTGACGTTGGAGGGAAGAGACTTTCTGGAGTATGCAAAAAATGTGATTGAGAGTTCACGGGCACTTGAGAAGACATTTGGAAAAAAGGATAACCCCTTGGTTCAGAGACTTGCAATTGCAAGTCAGCAGTTTGATTTTATCTATGATGTATTGCTTTTGCTCTATCAAGAGAACAATGGTCCGCTTTTACAGATTGATTTAAAAGAAAATGATCGGGGGGAGATTGTGGAGATGGTGGAAGAATGTAAGGCAGATATTGGGATTTTAGTGCTCTCAGAGAAAGACTCGAAGATATTTAAAAGCGAGATTCAAAGCAAAAATCTAGAGATGCATGTCTTAGACCATTCTTCCGTCTATATCTGCATGGGAAAAAAGTCCAAGCTATACGATAGACAGAGCATAGAAGCCAAGGAGGCAGAAAAATATCTGCATGTGGTTCTAGATACCGAGCAGACATTTCGCAGAGAAATCCTCTACAAGGCAGACTGTTTGGACGGATACGGTCATGAGCATTTGATTTTCTGCAATACCATTGGAGTGTGCAAAAAATTTTTAGAAGAGACGGAAGCACTTTTGATGGCTCATAAATGGGTGTTAGGAGTTTTTCAGGGGACAGAGATTCACTGTGTGCCACTCTATATGGATGGGCAACCATATCCTGAAGTCAATCATCTGGTATGGATTAAACGTGCAAATGAGCCGTTTCATCCATTAGAAGAACGCTTTATGGAGCTACTAGAGGCACATTTTTCTGACTGATTAAACTCTCGCAAAATGTCGCGGATAATCGTATGAAGATAGGGTTTTAACTCTTCAATCGTAGCAGGCTCCTGATAGAGAATTGCATTATAGCTGACACCAGCAACTAATTCAATCACCAGATAGATAATAATCTCTGGATTGACAAAATGACAGCCAGAACGGGCGATAAGCTGTGCATATAATTCCCTGGCGGAGAGACCGTCAGGGGATTTTTCTTCGGTCATAGAAGTGCGAAACATCCCCCAACTAAGATGTTTGGACAGAAAAAATAACAGAGATTTATCCTTTTGCAGAGCCAGAAGGATATCATCTGTTAAAAAGATAAACTGTTCATCTAGTGCGGTAATATCCGTCTTGGCTAGTCTTAAACAGGCGTCCCGAAATAAAAAAGTCGCTTTGGAGGAGATTAGACGATTGCGAATATCGGTCTTATCTTTAAAATAGAGATAGAATGTCCCTTTGGCAATGCCAGCTCTTCCTACAATATCTGCAATTGAGGTATTGTGAAAGCCTTTGGAAATAAACAAATCAAAAGCAGCATTTAATAAGTCTTTTCTTTTATTTTCTTTTTTTGTCTCAATTTTTCCCATAAAAATTATGCTCCTATTCCTAATTTCCTATACTGTATCCCATTTGCGCGCAAAAAGCAACGTACATTTTGAATAAAGTATTGACCGTTGGTCATTTTTGTGATATAACCATTTTGGAAGACGTGATATCAAGGAGGAATGACAGATGAGATATCAAAAACAGTTTATCATTGCTGCGCTGATTTTAACAATGACAATGGGGACTTTAGGATGTGCGATAAAAGAGGATAAGACGCTTCAGGCAAATGTAGAGGCAGCACAAGAAGAAAAGAACGAAGAGAAGAAGGAAGAGGGGAGCTTTGCCGTACAGGCAGAAGGAACAGAGCCAAAGAAGGAAGAGACCGTATATGTGAAGGCAAATGCCGATGGAATGGTAAAAGAGATTGTGGTCAGCGATATTTTAAGAAATGGAAATCAGACAGAGATACTAAACGACCGAAGTGATTTGTCTGGAATTAAAAATATCAAAGGAAAGGAAGCTTTTCAAAAACGTGAAGATGGTTCGCTCGTATGGCAGGCCGATGGAAATGATATTTATTACCAGGGGAAGACGAAAAAAACACTTCCAGTAGAGGTGAAAGTTACATACTATCTGGAAGGAGAAGAGATAAAACCAGAGAAACTGGCCGGTAAAAGCGGTAATATTCGGATTCGGTTTGACTATATCAATCATGAGACACAGACCGTAACTATCAGTGGAGAAGAGCGGACAATTTATACTCCTTTTCTGGCTGTGACAGGTCTTTTCTTAGATGAAGAGAGATTTGTCAATGTGGAGATGGAAAATGGTCGTGTAATCTCTGATGGCAGCCGGATTATGGCGGGCGGAATGGCAATGCCAGGGCTTTCAGAAAGTATTGCCCTGGCAGAGGTAGAAGATATGGAAGACCTAGATATTCCAGAATATCTGGAATTAAGTGCCTATACAACAGATTTTGCGCTGCCGCTTACGATGACTGCGGTGACATCGGATTTTGCAGAGGAGATAGACCTAGATGAGCTGGATTCCTATGAGGATTTAAAAGCAGATATGCAGGAGCTAAAGGACGCTTCGGTGGAGCTTGTGGATGGAACACATGAGCTTGTGGATGGCGTTGTCGAGTTAAAGGATGGTTCTGTGGAGTTATATGATGGGGCAGTGGAGCTAGATGACGGTGCACTGGAGCTAGATGATGGAGCAAAAGAACTCTATGATGGAGCCGTAAAGCTAGATGATGGGGCTTATGATCTTAGAGATGGTGCACTGGAGCTTAAAAATGCATTAAAGACCTACAACGCAGGATTAGATACTTTGACAGCTGCGATGAGCAATGCAGATGGAAACGGACATGATATTACGGTGGTTGCCAATCAGCTATCTGCTGGTGTCAATCAGGTCGTAGATTCTGTGATGGCAAGTACGCTCTCCATGGTAAATGCAAACCTGGCAGAGCTTTCGCAGTTTGGCATCGGGCCTTTTGAAAGCGTTGATGCATTTTTGGCGTTTGATTTACAGAGTGTCTCAGGGGAGCTTATGGGACAGCTTGGTGGAGGAAGCGTCTCAGGAGGCAATATGGAGCAGATAGCAGGGATGCTTCAGGAAGCGGACCAGAAGATTAAGGCAGCACAGGCAGAAGTGCGTACCACGTATACACAACTTATGACACTAAAAGAAGGAATGGAAGGTCTCTCTGGCGGGATTAGCCAGGTGTATGGAGGGATAACGACACAGCTAAAACCCGGAGCAGAGAAGATCTTAGATGGGGCAAGAGAGCTGTATGACGGAACAAAAGAGTTAAAGGATGGTACAGAAGAACTGCTAGACGGAACGGTGGAGTTAAAAGATGGTACAACAGAGCTAAAGGACGGAACGGTAGAACTTTTAGATGGAACAGTAGAACTAAAAGATGGGGTACAGGAGCTGTATGATGGAAGTATTGAGCTTAGGGATGGAATGGAAGAATTTGATGAGGATGGAATTCAAAAGCTCTATGATATGGTATGTAAGGACCTGCAAAAAGTAATTGACCGGGCACGGGCAGTTGTAGATGCAGGAGAGGCATATCAGACGTTTACACAGCTGGCACCAGGGATGAAAGGAAGTGTGAAATTCCTGATTGAGACGGAGGCGATTGAGTAAAGTAAGAGATTGTGTAATATTGCGTATGGCATTTTAGAATAAGGCGTGGTAGAATGGCGAAAGAGGAGGAGCGTTATTATGAGAATTTTATTGATTCGCCATGGAGACCCGGATTATAAACATGATTGTCTGACAGAGGTTGGAAAGAAAGAAGCAGCGCTTTTCGCAGAGGCGGCAAAGGAGCTTGGTGTGGGTGATTGTTATGTATCCCCTTTGGGACGCGCACAGGATACAGCAGCATATACACTTCAGAGATTGGGCATTTCAGCGAAAACACTTGACTGGCTGCAAGAGTTTCCTGCAAAGGTGCAGGTTCGTGAGTCAGAGGAGCTTAGAAAGGCTTTCCCAGATACAAAGATAAAAGAAGGAGAGTATTTGCCAAGAATTGCCTGGGATATGGTTCCTTCTTATTATGCAAGGCATCCTGAATATATGGATCGGGAGGGATGGAGAGACTCAGAAGTAGCAAGGCATAGTGATATGGTGGCGGTATATGATAATGTGGTAAAAAACCTAGATAAGCTGTTAGCTAAGTATGGATATATAAGAGAAGGTATGAGTTATCGGGTGGAGAATGCTCATACAAAGACTGTGACATTTTTCTGTCATTTTGGGCTAACTTGTGTGGTACTGTCACATCTGTTAAATATTTCACCATTTTCACTGTGGCATGGATTGGCGTTGGCACCAACTTCCGTGACAGAAGTGGTGACAGAGGAGAGAGAGAAAGGAATTGCGATGTTTCGAAGTCTGAGGATGGGAGATATATCGCATCTGGCAGTGGCAAAAGAGCAGCCTTCTTTTTCAGCCCGGTTTTGTGAAATTTATGACAATCAAGAACAACGACATTAAATCTTAAGGAAATCTTTATAGAATTCTAAAGAAAATATTCGGTCTTTTCTGGTATATTACGGTAGTAAACGGTAGATAGAAAGAGGAGGCCGATGATTTTTATGTGGAGATTTTATGGAATATGGATGGATTGCCTGACAAGTATGTTGATATTGACACCTGTGATACTGCTACTTATCAAGATACAGGGAAGAAAGATTGGGAGTGTGCATACGATAGGCGTGTTTCTCTATATCTGTGTGCTATCCGGGATTTTCTCTGTGACAGGGATTCCTAATATGATGCATTGGGAGTTTGATTTTTCTTATAATATAATTCCAATGGTGGACCTTTTTCGCAGTACGACGCAGTATCTACTAAATGTATTGATGTTTATACCAGTGGGGTTTTTACTTCCGCTGTTGTGGGAACAGTATCAGGGATGGAAAGGAGTCTTAAAGTTTGGGTGTTTTCTGACGGTGTTTATTGAGACTGTACAGATATTTACCTTTCGGACGACGGACATTGATGATATATTAACAAACTTATTGGGCGCTTTGCTTGGCTATCTATTAGTTTGGCTGTTGACTAAAGGCTGCAGGTTGCCTCTGCCACTTGGTAGAGGGAAAGAGATGGAGGAAAAGACAGGGCAGTGGGTGTATTTTCTGGCTGTCTTATTGGAGCAGTTTTTTATTCAGCCGTATTGGTCAATGTTTTTCTGGGATACCCTTCTTTAGGAGACAGAACTTATGATTTTGGCGTGAATTAAAATGGTGTTTCTATCTAGAAATTCCATCTTCCAGTTATGTGCTTTAAAGATTTGAGAGACGATGCGAAGCCCCATAATATGTGGGGCTTTTTCATGGTCAGAAAGTGTACCTGTCAGAGAAGCGATAACATTGGAAGGGATGCCACAACCACTGTCTGCATATTGAAAGCGGATAAAGCCCTTCTCTAGACTGGCGTCTATCTGAATCTGGCAGCCAGAAGGATTGTGGCGGACACTGTTTTGGATTAGATTGTAAAAGGCACGTGTAAGCAGTGAGGTGTCTCCGTCTAGATAGACAGGCTCTATTTCTTTGCTGATGCAAAGTTCAAGTACATGAGTATCTAAAAGCCCCTGATTGTAGCAGTCACTGACAAGCGTGCGAAGCAGGCGAGCAGGCTGAAAAGCCATGCGTCTTAGTGGCTGCATATCATATTCTAGCTTGGAGGTTAGATTCAGGTCTTCGATTAAGTGTTTAATCTGGAGGCTTTGGTGCTCCATAAGTTCTGCAGTGCGCCGCTGTTCTTTGCTAAGTGCACTATCGCTTTTGAGACTGGCAGCATAGCCCATAATCAGAGAAAGCGGTGTGCGAATATCGTGAGAGACGCTGCTAATCCAGGTGGTGCGGGCATCATCTCTCTTGGCCAGATGTTCTCGCTGCTTGGTAAGAATCTTAGAGGTCTGATTAAGCTGTCTAGCCAGAAGCTCTGTCATACCTTTTTCAGGAAGACAGATAGGCTCTTCCTTAGACAAAGATTCTAGGCCTAATGCGATGGTACGAAGAGAGCGGTAGAAACGAACACTCCATACAATAACCAGAAGAAGAACCAGTATAAGGTTTAGAATTAGCATCGCTGGAATCATATAGAACATACGTTTTATTCTCTCTACAGAGTCAATAATATTGTATCGAAACAGACTCCCTTTGGGAGCGCCTGTTACCAAAAGTCCATAGTCTGTCACCTGGCAGATAATGGGGTAGTCATTGAGATACCATTTGCTAAAGACAGCAATCTCACTGGCTGTATAGTGGCGCTTGGTAATATCCTCTGGCAGATGATAGCTCCAGATAACGGTTCCATTGTCATCTAGCAACATGGAAAATGCTAATTGCTCCTCTATCTGTTTTTTGCCTTGTTCCGTTATAGAGATAACGCCATTATCTTCTCGAAGTTCTTCCGACAGACCTTTTGCGCTGTTATAATTTGTATTGCCAGAAGGCTGAACAACATAAAAGGCGGTAACTGGATAGAGAAATATATTAAAAAATAGAGTCATCAGAAGAATCAAAACAGCTGTAAAGAGATAGCGCGCAATAATCTTTGACAAACTTTTCACAAGTGACTTCCTCCTTAACCTTTGACCAATTTATATCCTAATCCCCGTACAGTTAAAAGCCAGACAGGGCTAGAAGGATTTTCTTCTATCTTGGCGCGAAGCCTTCTTATATGCACCATCAGTGTATTTTCATAGCCATAGTAATTTTCTCCCCACACCGCATCAGAGAGTGCATCAAAAGTGACAATATTTCCCCTATTTTCGTTTAATTTTTTTAGAAGGGCCAGCTCTTTGGCAGTCAGTGAGAGTTCCCCATCTGGGGTGGCGATAATGCCACGCTTTAGATAGACGGTGCGCGTACCAAGGATTAGACTATGTTCTTCTGATTCTGTATGAAAGGAAGAAAAGTAAGTGCGCTTTAAGATAGCGCTGAGACGAAGGATAAGCTCATCGGGCAGAAAAGGTTTGGTCAGATAGTCATCTGCGCCAAGCCCCAGACCAAAGAGGCGGTCATTGTCCTCGTCTTTGGCGGAGAGAAAGAGAACAGGTGCATCAGATACCAGGCGAAAATCTCGCATCAGTGAGAAGCCGTCCCCATCAGGTAACATAATATCTAAAATTATTAATTCTGGTTGATGCTTTTTAAACAGTGCGCGGGCCATCTCACAGTTAGAAGCCGTCTGTATCGAGAGAAAACCGCGACGGGTCAGAATATCTTTCAGCATATCTAAAATATCGGTATTGTCGTCAACCAGAAGAATCCGGGCTTGATAGAGATGTTCCATAATTATGTTCCTTTCTGTAATTATCGAGGTTATTTCTATTATAGATGTTTTTTCCATAGATTTCAGCTTCTTATACAAAAGTTAAGGAAAATGTAAGGTAGACGTCAGCCGTGAGTAAGAAGGGCGTGATAAGGTAGAGAAAGAAAAGAGACAGTATAAGAAAGGTGGAAGCGGTATGAAGTATATCATAGAGACGAATAGTCTTAGTAAACAGTATGGAGAAAAATATTCGGTAAAAAATCTGCGCCTTAAAATACGGCCTGGATGCGTCTATGGTTTTTTGGGGCCCAATGGCGCCGGGAAATCTACAACGATGAAGATGCTTTTAGGGCTTGTCAAACCGACAACCGGAGAAATCTCGATGTTTGGAAAGGAACTATATCAGAGCAATCGCATGGAAATCTTAAAACGTACAGGCTCTCTGATTGAAGCACCTTCCTATTATGGACATCTAAGTGGAAGAGAGAACCTTGAGATTGTACAGACCTTAAAAGGTGTGCCAAGAGAAGAGATTGACGAGGTGTTAAAGATTGTGCGCCTGAGCGGGCAGCAGAAGAAAAAAGTCAAGGAGTATTCGCTAGGGATGAAACAAAGGCTTGGATTTGCAGCAGCACTGCTTGGAAAGCCCAAACTGCTACTCTTAGACGAGCCAACTAACGGACTTGACCCGGCAGGAATTCAAGAGATGAGGGAGCTGATTGAGAGGCTGCCAGAAGAATATGGGATAACAGTGATGGTGTCAAGTCATCTGCTTAGTGAGATAGACCAGATGGCGACGGATGTAGGGATTATTGACAAGGGAAAGATGATTTATCAGGGAGCCCTGCAAAAATTGCATGATAAGGCCAGAAGCACTATCTCAATGTATGTACTTAACCAGGCAGCAGCGGTACAGATACTTGAGAGGTATGGAGAAAGCTATGCGATAAAAGGAGGAGAACTGGTGTTTGGAGAACGGGAAGAACTACAGGTAGCAAGGCTTGTTGCACTTCTGGCAAATGGCGGTGCACAGATTACTAGAGTCTCTGCAAAACAGAAAAGTCTGGAGGATATTTTCTTACAGTTGACAGGAAAGCAGGTGAGTCTGTAATGCAAAGGGAATGGAGAACAGAATGGATAAAGGTAAGATATCGAAAGGTGGGGCTGCTTCTTATGGCTTTTCTGATGCTTATCTTCTTATGGGTAAGTTGGGCACTTTCTAGGAATACGAAGGAGGAGATGGCGGATGGATATCGGATGATATTTTTGCAACTTCCAATGATTCATACGATACTGGCGCCAACGATGCTGGCAATGCTCGCGAGCAGGTTGTGTGATGCAGAGGTGAAAGGAGATACCCTAAAGCTTCTGTGTACCCTAGAACATAAAGGCAGGTTATTTGATATGAAGCTTTTGATGGGGGCGTGTTATCTGGCACTGTTTGTATTTGCAGAGGTTGGAATTCTCTTTATACAAGGTGCGATATATCATTTTCAAAGACCTTTAGAGCCTGTGCAGATTCTCTTTTTTGTGCTTCAGATTTATCTGGTGAGTTTTGCTATTTTTTTATTACAAGTGGTATTGTCTTTTTTCTTTGAAAATCAGATTTTGCCACTGGCAATAGGACTTTTGGGTTCTTTTGTAGGATTGTTTTCATGGTTTTTTGCCAATGGTATCGGAAAACTTGTGCTGATATGGGCATATTATTCGCAGCTTTGTTTTGTGGCTTTTGACTGGGAGAAGGAGACTAGAGTGATAACATATTATAATAAGCCTTTTGATGTGTTTTCTTTTGCTTTACTGATAGTATTTTTAGTGGCTGGATATGTGATTGGAAAAAGCCTTTTTTTAAGAAAGGAGATATAGGATGCTTTTACAGTGTGTAAGAATGGAACAGAAGAAGTTAAGACATTCCTATCTGTGGTTGGTATTTTTGGTAATTCCAGTGATTCCTGCGGTGATGGGAGGTGGAAATTATCTGCAAAATATTGGGATTTTAGAAGCAGAATGGTATTCACTTTGGACGCAGTGTTCGCTGTTTTACTCTAACTTTTTCTATGCGCCTTTGATTGCGTTGTACTGCGCGTATATCTGGAGGATAGAGCATCTAAATCACAACTGGAACCAGTTAATGACAATGCCAATCCCCATAAAGGATGTGTTTTTGGCAAAGCTTTGTCTGGCACTTTTATGTACCATAGCGTTACAGGGCTGGCTGTGGGTGCTGTTTGTAATAACAGGAAAAGTGGTGGGACTTACAGGGATGCCACCTCTAAAGATTTTTTCTTGGATACTTCGGGGGAGTATTGGAGGAATGGGGATTGCAGCCTTACAGCTTGTGCTGTCAATGATAATACGAAGCTTTGCAGTGCCCATTGCACTCGCACTTTTGGGAAGCATTATAGGGCTTTTGATAAACAATGGGGGACTGGGGCTTTTCTGGCCATATGCGCTGATGCTGATGGGGATGAATGCAAATCAGACAGAGGATATGGTGGGAAGTGTAATCGGCTATTGGGGAAGTGCAGGGGTGTTTCTGCTTGTATTTACAATAATGGGAATATGGTGGCTTGGTAAAAAGGATGTAGTGGCCTCGTAGAAAAAAGAACAGGATTAGGGCGTAATGGTAACCGATAAGATGGCGTAGTCGGCAATGCCATATTGTGTTTCTACAGAGATTTGGCCATAGAGAGAGAGGGTAAGCATCGTCTCTTTGGTCTGGTTTAGTGCATAGTCAGCTAAGAATTCGGGAGTGTCTAAAGTCGTGTCACAGACAAGCTGAAATTGCAAGATATTGTCAGTAAGGTATTGGGTGATGGCAACCTGCATATCGGCGGTTGTGGAAGTGAAGGTATAGGGCTCTACGAGATAGGGCTCAATGGTCAGACGACGGTTGTCCGCTAAGAAGCGGTCAGATGTGCAGGTGTGCATGGCATCAGCGGACTCAGGAAAATGATTGTTAAGGAAAGGCTCATCAGGAACAAGAAAATACTCGTAGATAAGATTAGAGCCATCTGTGATAACTTTTCCATTCATCAGAGGGTCGTCCCAGGTGACATCGATATTGTACCATTCTCCATCAATCGCCACTTGATTCCAGGCGTGAGTTTGTACACCAGTGCCATCGTCGGCTGTGCCATAGAGAAGGACTTCCTCTAGGCCCGCTTTCTGGCAGAGGTAGGAGAAGGCTTTGGCATAGCCTTCACAGACAGCAGAGTTAAGAAGAAGTGCCCCCTCAGCGGTAAAGGCACTGTCGGGGAGTGTATCGGTGGCAAGGTTATCATAATCATAGTCTACATGGATAACAAGATAGTCATGGATAGCTTTGACTTTTTCATATTCAGACATAGACGAAGTAAAGATGGTGTCTGCAATAGCAGCCATCTCTTCCTTATCTTCTACAGGTTCTTCGGGCAAAATAGACTTCTTTAAGCTGTTTTCTATAGTGCTGTATATACTATCATCGAACGTTTCGTCCGGGGGTACAGTCTCTGATGCTATGGGTTCTAGACGAAAGATAGAGCATCCTGACAGAAGAAGGGTGAGTATAAGGCAAAGCAGATATATATTTTTCATAGATGTTTCCTCCAAGTGTAGGTTTCACAACTATTTTACCATAAGAACACAATCTTTTCCTTTATTTTTTTCCAGAAAGTGCCGATATACTCCATAAGAAGCAGGTTTATCTGACTATATTATGTAAAAGGAGGATTTCATATGCAGGTGAATGTAAACCAAGATGCAGCCGTCAGACAGTATACACAGGCGATGCAGAACACCGGAACAGCTGCGACAAGCTCGAAAGCAGTTGCCGACACTACTGAGGAGGCTTCCAAGAAAAAGGAGCAGGATACCGATAAGGTTGAATTCAGCAAAGATACCAACGTAACCACCAAGATGAGCGATTCTGAGAGAGCTGCTTTAGTAAAGAGCTTAAAAGATGACCTGAACAACCAGATGTCTCGTTTCACGAACATGATGGTTCAGACATTCCAGAAGCAGGGTATTACTTCTTCTATGGTTCAGGGTGATGATTTCTGGAAGATGATGGCCAGCGGCAAATATTCTGTGGATGCTCAGACCAAGGCAGATGCACAGGAAGCTATCTCTGAAGACGGATATTGGGGAGTAAAGCAGACTTCTCAGAGAATCTTTGACTTTGCTCATGCATTGGCAGGCGATGATGTAGAGAAGATGCAGAAGTTCCAGAAAGCAGTGGAGAAAGGCTTTGAGCAGGCTGGCGCTGCATGGGGCGGAGACCTTCCATCTATCTGTGGCGATACCCATGAGGCAGTCAATAAGTTATTTGACGATTTCTATGCAAAACATGGTGCTACCGTATAACTTATTAAGGAAATGCTGTCGCAAGATACCTCTTGCGGCAGTCTTTTTTATGCATAAAATCCTCGTTTTTTCCATAAATTATTGGCTATAAACGCAAATTTATAAATAGTGTATCTGAAGAACTGCGAAAATCGGCCCTTTTTTGACATACTGTTCATTGATTTTTTGATAACACCGGGTTATAATAGCTAAATATACTGGAATCAGTATGTATCAAAAAAACAGCGAATAAGAAGCGCCGTTTTGGCGCAACCTTTACATATAAAATAGTTGAATGAAAGCGACCGAGGTGTAAGCGTGGAACAGTATATTATTAAGGGTGGAAATACTCTCGCAGGAGAAGTAGAGATTGGAGGAGCTAAAAATGCAGCTCTGGCAATTCTTGCAGCAGCAAATATGACAAATGAAACCGTCCATATAGACAATCTTCCCGATGTGCGGGATATTAATGCACTTTTAGAAGCAATGGAAGGAATTGGCGCCCATATTGAACGCATAGACCGTCATACCGTAACGGTCAATGGCTCTGGTGTGGAGAACTTTATCGTAGAGAGTGAGAGCATGAAAAAGATTCGCGCTTCGTACTATCTCTTAGGAGCACTGCTTGGAAAATACAAAAAAGCACAAGTGCCACTACCTGGCGGATGCAACATCGGAAGCCGTCCGATAGACCAGCATCTAAAAGGCTTTAAAGCGATGGGAGCTGTTACAAAAGTAGAGCATGGTTTTATTATTGCAGAAGCCAAAACGCTTCACGGCGCTCATATTTTCTTAGATATGGTCAGCGTCGGAGCCACGATTAATATTATGATGGCAGCAGCGATGGCAGAAGGCAATACAACGATTGAAAATGCAGCCAAAGAACCACACGTGGTAGACGTAGCGAATTTTCTGAACAGTATGGGTGCTAGCATCAAAGGAGCTGGTACAGATGTGATTCGTATTCGGGGCGTCAAATCCCTGCATAAGACTGAGTATTCGATTATTCCAGACCAGATAGAAGCAGGAACCTTTATGTTTGCCGCTGCGGTGACAGGCGGTGATATTGTATTACACAACGTAATTCCTAAGCATCTAGAGGCAACCAGCGCCAAGCTTTTAGAGCTTGGCTGCACAGTCCATGAATATGACGATGCCATTCGTGTGATTGGCCCTAAGAAGCTTCTTGCTACCCATGTAAAGACAATGCCATATCCAGGCTTCCCCACCGATATGCAGCCGCAGATAGCAGTATCGCTCGCCTTGGCAGATGGTACAAGTATTGTAACAGAGAGCATCTTTGAGAACCGTTTTCGTTATGTAGATGAGTTGGCACGCATGGGAGCCTCTGTCAAAGTAGAAGGAAATATTGCTGTGATTAGTGGCGTGGAAAAATTCACAGGTGCCAGAGTCAGCGCGCCAGACTTACGCGCCGGAGCTGCTCTTGTGATTGCTGGCTTGGCTGCCGAAGGTATCACAATTGTAGATGACATCTACTATATTGAGCGCGGTTATGAAAATCTGGATAAAAAGTTAAAAGCACTGGGAGCTGTTATTGAAAAAGTAGCCAGCGAAAAAGAAATTCAGAAATTCCAACTAAAAGTGGGGTGATAATTATCACCCCATCTTTATGCATCGTATTTATTGTTTTGCAGCAATCTTGTGTTTGTCTGCATATCCGGTAAGCATCAGTGTCAGTGCGCCATCTCCCGTGACATTACAAGCGGTTCCAAAGCTGTCCTGAAGTGCGAAGATGGTCAGCATCAGGGCAGTCCCCGTATCATCAAAGAGCAGGATACCTGTGATAAGTCCAAGAGAAGCCATAACGGTTCCTCCAGGAACTCCAGGTGCACCGATTGCAAAGATACCAAGCAAAAGACAAAACAGTATCATTGTCCCAAGAGAAGGAATCTTGCCATACAGAATCTGAGATACCGTCATTACAAAGAAGACCTCTGTCAGCACAGAGCCGCACAGATGAATATTGGCAAAAAGAGGAATTCCAAAATTTACCATATCTTCCCGAAGTACCGAAGACTTTTTGGCACAGCGCAGAGCAACTGCCAGCGTTGCTGCTGAAGACATCGTTCCAACGGCTGTAATATAAGCTGGTCCATAGTGTTTCACCACCTCAACCGGGTTCTTTCCAGAGTAGAGACCTGCCAGCACATACAAAAGGGTCATCCAGAGATAATGTCCAATCATTACGATGATAATCACCTTTAAAAATACCGGCAACTGTTTGGTAATCGTTCCTTCATATGACAATCCACAGAAAGTACAAGCAATAAAAAGTGGCAGAAGCGGAATAATAATTTTTGTCACAATCTGCAATACAATCTGCTGAAATTCCTCTAAAATCTCAGTGGTCCTTACAGAACCCGTCCAGGTAACTCCAAGCCCCATCAGAATCGAGAAGACAAGTGCACTCATCACACTCATAATCTGAGGAATCTCCAACTGGAAAATTACATCTGGGAGTGCTTTGAGTCCTTCCGCATTTGATACAATCGACAGATGCGGAATCAGTGTATAACCCGCAAACGTTGAGAAAAGTGCAGCTCCCACAGACGAGACATACGCAATCAAAAGCGCAATCCCAAGCATCCTCGAAGCATTCTTTCCAAGCCTTGTAATCGAAGGTGCAATAAATCCAATGACAATCAAAGGTACACAGAAGGTAATCACCTGTCCAAGCACTTGCTTTAAAGTTACAATAATGTTCATGAATGTCTCATTTGCCACCAGTCCAGCCAGGATACCAAGTAAAACTCCGGCTAACAGACGAACTGGAAGACTCTGCCATATTTTTTTCATGAAACTCTCCCTCCTATACTAAAAGATACCCAACAAGGGGCTTATTATAGTATAGATGATTTTGGCAAATCTGACAATGAACTTTCTATCTTTTAAAAGTATTAAGTTTACAGATAAGCTTTTAATACATCAACCTTATCCGTCTTCTCCCACGGCAGATCCAAATCTGTTCTTCCAAAATGTCCGTATGCTGCTGTCTGCTTATAAATCGGTCTTCTTAAATCCAACATTTTAATAATTCCTGCTGGCCTTAAATCAAAATTCTCGCGGATGATATCCACCAATTTCTGGTTGGAAATCTTACCAGTCCCATAAGTATCCACCATAATTGAAGTAGGTCTGGCCACACCAATCGCATAGGAAAGCTGAATCTCACATTTTTCTGCCAGGCCGGCAGCTACGATATTCTTTGCCACATAGCGCGCTGCATATGCCGCTGAACGGTCCACTTTTGTACAGTCTTTTCCTGAGAATGCGCCGCCGCCGTGACGTGCATATCCACCGTAAGTATCCACGATAATCTTGCGCCCTGTCAGTCCGCTGTCCCCATGAGGTCCACCAATCACAAAACGTCCTGTTGGATTGATAAAGAACTTGGTGTCTTTGTCAACCATCTCCTTTGGAAGAATTGGATCAAAGACATATTTCTTAATATCCTTATGTATCTGCTCCTGTGACACTTCTGCATCATGCTGTGTAGATAACACTACCGCATCCAGGCGAAGTGGTTTTCCGTTCTCATCATATTCTACGGATACCTGTGTCTTGCCATCTGGTCTTAGATAAGGAAGTGTTCCATTCTTGCGGACTTCGGTAAGTTTCAGTGCCAGCTTGTGTGCAAGTGCAATCGGATAAGGCATCATCTCTGGCGTCTCGTTGCTTGCGTAGCCAAACATCATACCCTGGTCTCCGGCTCCAATTGCTTCAATCTCTTTGTCATCCATCTGATTTTCTTTTGCTTCTAGGGCTTTGTTGACACCCATTGCAATATCTGTAGACTGCTCGTCAATCGCAGTAATCACCGCACAGGTGTCCGCATTAAATCCATAATTGTCTTTGTCATAGCCAATCTCGCGAATGGTATCTCTGACAAGCTTTTGAATATCAACATAGGCATTGGTTGTAATCTCGCCCATTACAAGCACCAGACCGGTTGTTGTGCTGGTCTCACATGCCACACGGCTCATAGGGTCCTGTGCCATCAGTGCATCTAAGATGGCATCTGAGATTTGGTCACAGATTTTGTCGGGATGTCCTTCGGTGACAGATTCAGAAGTAAATAATAATTTTTCCATGTTGTTGCTCCTTTCAAGAAGTAAATAATAAATTTTTTTGCATAAAAGAAAGGTCCGCATAAGCGGACCTGATAATGGCTCTTTATCAAATCCTCTTATTGTTCGATTACTCGCTCAGGTTAGCACCTTCCTTATGGATAAGGGGTTGCCGGGTTTCACAGATCCTATGTATCTCCACCGCTCTGAATAAGAGAAAACTACTCTATGGACTTTTCTTTGTCTCTAACATACTCTTAGCACTACAAAAAGTCAAGTATTTTTACAAAAAGTTTATAAATAACCAAAGAAATATATGGTATACTTTCTAATAGCGAATATACGGAGGAAAAAGCAGTGAACTTAAAAACGAAACTGATTATTACGTTTAGCGTTGTCATTGCGGTCCCGCTGTTTCTGATTACCATTGTCTTCTGGGGATTTCTAAGTATGCAGCCAGCGGAAGTGCTGAATGCACAGACAAAGGATTTTTTAGGAGAGATGCTTTTGTCAGTGATGTTGATTATGGCTATGACTGGAAGCTTTTTGATTCTCTGGATTTACCGTAGCATCCTCAATCCTATTGAGACGCTGAAAAAGGCGACAAGAAATATCCGGGATGGAAATCTGGACTTTGAAGTGGAGATTGAAGACAATGATGAGATTGGCGAACTGTGTGCAGACTTTGAAGAGATGCGAATTCGCCTTAAGGAGTCCACAGAGGAGAAGGTGGTGTTTGACAGTCAGAATAAAGAACTAATCAGCAATATTTCTCATGATTTGAAGACGCCAATTACTGCTATCAAAGGGTATGTGGAAGGACTTCTAGACGGTGTGGCTGATACGCCGGAGAAACAAGGGAAATATCTGCGAACCATCTACAATAAAGCCAATGATATGGACCGATTGATTAACGAACTGACGTTCTATTCCAAGATTGATACCAACCGGATTCCTTATACTTTTCACAAGATTAATGTCAGAGAATATTTTGATGACTGTTTTGAGGATATTGGATTGGAGCTTGGACAGCAGCAGATTGAGCTTGCATATGACAATCAGGTAAAAGGCGATGTGGTGGTGATTGCAGATGCAGAGCAGATGAAGCGGGTTATCAATAACATTGTCGGCAATTCGATTAAATATATGGATAAAGAGGAGAAATTCATCCATATCCGCGTGCTTGATGTAGGGGACTTTATTCAGGTGGAGATTGAGGACAATGGGCGCGGGATTGCAGCAAAAGATTTGCCATATATCTTTGACCGTTTCTACCGAACAGATACTTCTAGAAATTCCTCTAGAGGAGGAAGTGGCATTGGTCTATCTATTGTTCATAAGATTATGGAGGACCATGGAGGCAAAGTGTGGGCGACAAGCAGAGAAGGAGCCGGCACAGTGATGTGTTTTGTACTTAGAAAATATCAGGAGGTGCCAGTTGGTGAGTAGACTATTAATTATTGAAGACGAAGAGGCGATTGCAGATTTAGAAAAAGATTACTTAGAGCTGAGCGGATTTAAAGTAGAGATTGAAGAACGGGGCGACACTGGTCTGACACGGGCACTGTCTGAGGAATTTGACTTGATTATCCTGGATTTGATGTTGCCTGGTGTGGATGGATTTGAGATCTGCAAGCAGATTCGGGAGGAGAAAAATATCCCTGTGATTATGGTATCAGCGAAGAAAGACGATATTGATAAGATTCGTGGTCTGGGTCTTGGGGCAGACGACTATATGACAAAGCCCTTTAGTCCAAGTGAATTAGTGGCCAGAGTCAAAGCGCATATGGCGCGCTATGAGCGACTGATTGGAAGTGGTATCCAGGAAAATGAAGTCGTGGAGATTCGCGGTATCAAGATTGACAAGACCGCGCGCCGGGTGTGGGTCAATGGAGAGGAGAGAGCTTTTACCTCTAAGGAGTTTGACCTTCTGACCTTTTTAGCACAGAATCCGAATCATGTATATACAAAGGAAGAACTTTTTAGCAAAATCTGGGACATGGAGTCCATCGGAGATATTGCGACAGTGACCGTGCATATTAAGAAGATTCGGGAGAAGATAGAATTTAATACTGCAAAACCACAGTATATTGAGACCATCTGGGGCGTAGGGTATCGATTTAAAGTCTAAGATTTCTAAGATAACTGCGGCCGTGTGCTTGTGATATTTTTAACATATCGAAAGTACATGGTCGCAGTATTTTTATGTCTTCTAATCCATAAAAAACGTCTTTCGACAAAATTCCCTTTTTTTACATATTCTAATAACAGATAGACACAAAATCCATCCGTGGACATAAGAGGAGGGGATGTGGTGGAAAAAAGCTATAAGGAGGTCAGTGACTACCTTGCAGAAGTAAAGGCAGCTGTGTGGGCTAGAAGATACCGGATTGACCGAAACAGAAAGCGACGGGCAAATCTTAGACTGTATCGGGATTATTTGATTGACGAGGAGAAGACCCGTGAGATTCTGTTAAGCCTGACAACAGAGGATTTCTGTGAGGTGACACAAAATGAACATAATGGTTATCAGCATGAACAATTATATGTATTTGGAAAAGATGTAAAACTGCTTCAGCGATTTGGAGTAAAAGATGAGACAGTATCCTTATATATTAAATTTAATAAACAAGAGAATCAATTTGTAGTTGTAATTTCTTTTCATAAGCAGGCGTATCCTTTAAACTACGCTTTTAAATAAGTATAGAAGCAAGAGCAAAACAGGAGGAGAGGCATCTATGGCAAAAGACGGAAAATGGGATTATTGTATAACATGTGGGAAGTTTAGGGAGTATCGGGTGAAAAAGATATTGCGAAAAGAGTGGATAAGGGGGAGAGAATATGAATTTGAGTTTACAATAGCGGTGTGTAAAGGCTGTGGACAGGAGATGGATATACCTGGGATGATGGATTTAAATATGGAAGAGATGGATAAGCAGTATCGAAAGAAGGAAGGGATATTATCCGTGGAGGAGATAGAAAGGGTATGGGAGGTGTGTTTGGCTAGAGGGAGAGAGAGATTGCAGGTGTATGGAGTAAAGGAGGAAATGATTTGTCATTATCTTAATGGGCAGGTGCCAACAAAAGAAGAGTCAAAGAGATTGCAGAAGGTCTTGAGGGATATTGGAAGAATATGGTAATTATACACTTTTCCGTAGTTTTTATCAGTAGAGTTTACAAAAGGTTTACAATTTTTGGTGATAATTTCCAGTTTATGTGAATATATTGATTTTAGTGGTGTAAATTTAGTGGCAATCATAGAGGGGAGAGGAAGTTTGTCTATGATAAACCAATAATGTAATAGAAAAAAGTGAAATATTAGTAATTTTCATGAAAAAACGATGGACATATAAAAAAATCTGTTATATAATGGATGAGAACACGGCGGAAATTAGAAAAAAGTGTTTGAACTACTGATTTTTGGTATTAATGCGGGAGGCATTAGTATAAAAAAAATTAAGAAAGAGGGAAAGAACCATGAAAAAATGGAAGCAACTCGTAGTTTTTGTCATGATCCTTACAATGGTAATGGGCATGACGTCATTTGCTGCACCTGGTGATGCGCGCAGCACTGGAAGTAGTGTAACAAATCCCAACCAGCCGGAGGAAACGGTTACTAGTCCTTCGCTCAGTAATAACAAGCTAACAATAGTAGAGAATCCTACATTGCCAAATGAAGGAGACAATGTAAAACTGAAGGATGTATTAGGCCTTGACATTAAGAAAAGCACCGTGGTTTTGAGTGAAACTACTACTGAAGGAAAGGCACTAAATAGAGCTTTGGCTGCTCTTTCCGCTGAAGGATTTGGGGCAAAATCTGACACAGATGAAAAGGATCAGATGATTCTTTTTGAAGTAACTATTGAAAAAGAGCTTGCAGAAAATGCAGCTGTAAAAGTAACACTTCCATGTGCGGGAATTACTATTCCTAACGGTGTAAAGGTTACGAAAGATAATTTCAGAGTACTTCACTATAGCAATGGTAACTGGGAAGTTCTTCCTGTAGGAGAGTACAATAATGCAACGCATACTATATCAGCTGTTTTCACTTCATTCTCTCCAGTTTTAATTGACTTTTCTGTAAATGGTAAAGCACAGACAGGTACTGTGCCGCCTACTAGTACAGATCCAGATGAGATTGTAGGTGGAGACAACAAGCCAGGTGAAGACAACAAGCCAGGTGGAGACAACAAGCCAGGTGGAGACAACAAGCCAGACGATACTACGAAAGAAGACCCAACAATTACCAGCGACAAGTGGAAACTGACTTACAGCTTAGTTGCAAACAAGTACAACACATTTGTACTGAGATGGGAAGCTGCAGAAGCAGGCAAATATGAAGTATGGTACAGTGCTACGCCAGAAGATAGTAATTCCTTTAAGCGTCTGACAACTACCAAGAAGACTACATATAAATTTACCAAAGCTGCTCTTGATGTAAGATATGGTTTCAAGATTCGCGTAAAAGGCTCTGATAAGTTTAGTGAGACTCTGTATATCACCAATAAGATGGATGGTCGCGTAACTGCCACAACAGTTTCTGTTATCAATAAATCCTACAACAGCCTTCAGGTGAAGTGGGATAAGATTCCAGGCGTTAAGAAATATGCAATTTATCGTGATGGTGTTAAGATTGCTGAGAAATCCGGCACAAAGATGACCGATAAAGGTCTGGTAACTGGAAGAGACTATACTTATACTGTACAGCCTATTTCTATGAAGGGTGCAAAAGGCACATTTGCTGGTCCAGTATCAGCACCTGTTACCAACGCTCCTAAGATGAAAGGTATTTCAAGCATCAATGTAAAAGCAGTTGATTCTGCTACTTTAAGAATCACTTGGAGTAAAGTAAAAGGTGCAAATTACTACACAGTTTGTGAAGTAGTAACTGTAGATGGTAAAGAGGTACTTGAGCCTGTTGCAGAGAATGTTACGACAAATCGTTGCACTGTTATCAATCTGTTAGCTGGTTCTGAGCATACCTATAGAGTAATTGCACATGCTGGCAATGGACACTCTGTGATTTCCAAGGCAAAAACTGCTAGAACCAAAATTGTAAAATAGTAATAATGCTATAATTATGGCGTGACCTAATGGCAGGTCACGCCATTTTTTGACTGTTTTCCTCTGACGATTTCTATTATCTTCAATATTTTTTGGGATTATTTATGGAGAAAATAAAAATCTCATGATATAATTTTTATAAAATTAGGAAAGGTAGCGTTAGTCTATGGGAAAGGAGAACCGAGAGTACAAAGATAGTATGTTTGTAGATTTATTCTACAGCGATGAAACTGCCAAAAAGAATCTGCTAAGTCTGTACAATGCATTACATGATACAAACTTTCAAGATGATAGCCTGATACATAAGTGGAATTAAAAGTTAAAGTAATCAATATCAATACAGAAAAAGCACATGAACTTTTGAGCAAATGTGATATTTTGCGTGAGTATAGTATTTTTGTAGAGACTATCCGAAAGTATAAGAAAGAAAAGGATGCTATAAAAAGAGCAATTTATGAATGTATAGAAAAAGGAATCCTGTCAGAATATTTAAAAAGAAAAGGAAGCGAGGTGCGTAATATGTTGATGGCTGAATATAGTTATGAAAAGGATATCCAGATTAAGCAAGAAGAAGCAAGGTTAGAAGGCGAAAAAAGAGGTGAAAAAAGAGGCGAACAAAGAGGCGAAAAAAAAGGATTACAGTTGTCTATGCGCATTATTCAGGCCTTGAAGGAATATCCGTTAGACAGTGACGAACAGATTGCAAAACGAATAGATTGCGCACCTGATATCATAAAAGATATTCGCAAATCACTTAATCTGTAAAGTTTTTCTGAGCGGGACAACAGTTACGGAGGAAGTATGGCAAAAAAAAAGAAAAAAAATGACAATCTGCTCCGATGGTCAGATATGATTATCTATAGTTATTTGCTGATGATGCTAGGGGTATTTCCACTGTATTACCAGAATAATTACTATAATATCGGAGACGCTAAATATCGATTTTTCCGCTTGGTGACTCTGATTATGCTAATCTATCTGATAGTGACACAGATAGGAGTCAGATTGATAGAGAGGAAAAAAGAACACTCTCGTATAAAGTTCTCTATTATGGACTATGCAGTGCTGGCATATGGCGCTGCTACGATATGGTCCTGGGTGTTGTCGCCTTATAAGACCGAGGCATGGATAGGCTCTGGGGAATGGTATATGGGGCTGTTTTCACAGCTTTTATTTATTGGAATCTATTTTGCGATGTCTAGATATGGGACAGAGGAGAGATGGCCGCTTTGGGTGATGGGAGTCAGCGGGGCGATTGTGTTTTTGGTGGCATATCTGCATCGCTTTAATATTGACCCTCTAGGGATGTATAAGGGGGTAGCTGATAATCAGAAGATTGGATTTTTGGGCTTGATTGGACAGTCTAGCTGGTATTCAAGCTATATCTGTGTTGTGCTGCCTGTAATGATGGGTATCTATGCGACAGCTCACTGGAAGAATACTACTACGGACCGATGTAAACGTATACTTTTGGGAGTTTTTCTTTTTTTGGGGTTTTGTAGTGCGGTGACACAGAATACGGACAGTATTTATCTGGGAATTGGCTTGGCATTCTTATTTTTCCTGTGGTTTGCACTAGAGGATATGAAGATATGGAAGCGATTAATAGAGATGGGAATTCTTGCAGTAGCAGCGGCCAAGTTTACTGGTGTTTTACAGATGAAATTTCCAGAGAAAGTGATTCCACTAGACCCCCTTTCCTTTATGGTAACAAAAAGTAAAGCTGGCTGGCTTGTACTGATAGCAGGAATCTTGGTCTATGGGCTTACCTGCCTGTTGGAGAGACGATATGCAGGAAAAGAACTGCAAAAGCTTCGGAGATGGATTCGTCTGGCACGTCTGATATTTTATATATTGGTGATACTGGCGATTCTCTCACTTCCGCTGATGGTATGGCTTGTGACGACTGGAAGAAAAACAGCAGAGACAGGCATCTTGCAAGAGAGTGGTTATCTGGTCTTTGACTGGAACTGGGGAAATGGAAGAGGAAGAACCTGGAGCTATTGTATGCGTGTCTTCCTGGAATTTTCACCGCTTAGAAAGCTCTTTGGCTGTGGACCGGATTCGCTTGCTTTCTATACAGCAGTGCATCATGCAGAGGAAGTTCAGGGAATGTGGGGCGGTCTGATACTAACCAATGCACATAACGAATGGCTGACGGCTTTGGTGGATTATGGTATGGTAGGAGCTGTCTGCTATATAGGTGTCTTTATAACTGCCTGGGTTCGCTCCATACAATATCAAAAAGCGCGTCCTGCTTTGCTTGCAGCGGGAGCTGTGATTCTGGCATATGTAGGACATAATTTTTTCTGTTATCAACAGGTTATCTGCACACCCTTTATCTTTATAGTAATGGGGATTTCAGAATACCTGATACGTAAGGAAAAGCAGATTTCTACATAATCTTAAGATTGTCTTAAGATATTAGAAGTTTTTCTAGTAATTTAAGAAAAGTATGATATACTGTATTAGAATCTGCCATGATAGACAAAGAAAAAGGAATATTTAGGAGGACTTTTTTTGGAAGAGAAACGGGAACCTGTAATTCAGGTGAAAAATCTCTATAAGATATTTAAGGTAGGAAATACAAAAGTTCGAGCGCTTAATGGCGTGGATATGACCATTTATAAAGGGGAATTCTGTGCGATTGTCGGAACTTCTGGTTCGGGTAAATCAACGATGTTAAATATGTTAGCCGGACTTGAGAAGCCCACAAAGGGAGAAGTGATTATCAGCGGAAAGCACCTAGAGAGGATGGATGAAAATCAACTGGTTCGGTTTCGGCGGGAGAGAGTTGGCTTTATCTTCCAGTCCTTTAACTTGTTAGGAACGATGAATGCAATCGAAAATGTGGCACTGCCACTTACTTTTCGTGGAATGGATAAAAAGACCAGGGAGACTAAGGCGGTTAAGATGTTAAAGCTCGTTGGTCTTCCCAAACATATGAAGCATAGACCCAATGAGATGTCTGGTGGACAGCAACAGAGGGTCGGCGTGGCCCGCGCATTGGTGCTTGACCCGGAGATTATCTTTGCGGACGAGCCCACAGGTAATCTGGATTCCAATACTTCTGCGGAAGTCTTGAACCTAATGCGCAAAGTGGTACAGGAACAGAATCAGACGATGGTAATGGTAACGCATGATAATCACCTAGCAGGATTTGCAGACCGCATCTTTCATATTATTGACGGAAAGATTGTAAAGGTGGAAGAACGTAGCGAATATAAGGAGGAGAGGGAATGAAAAGACGGGTTGTAAAAGGGATGGTACTAGCGCTGTGCCTGACAATGCTGGCGCCGGCGGTATCTATGGTGGCGCCAGGAGCGCAGATGGTGGTGTCTGCATCGCAGCCATCTACAGAACCGCCAGAAAATAAAACAGAAGAACAAGAACTGGAAGATGCAAAGAAAAAAGCCCAAGAAGCTTTAGACGATTGGAAACTTATTAATCTAAAAGAAAATGACCCAAGAACAGAACAAGTAGAAAATAAGATTCAGGAAGCTAAGAATATAATTAATGGTTTGAAGGAAAAAAGTAGTGTGGAGGAATACGTAAAACAAGTTAAAGATGAACTTAACGCTCTCTCCACAATCATCAATCCCCCCATCATCGACGATGGCAGCGATGATGACAATTCTGACGATGACAATACTGACGATGAAGAAGAGGACACCACCGTCACTCCTGACCACTTCCTGATGGTTGGTGGTGACTGGGTTACGCCAGTAGCCAATGCTGGTCAGTCGGTCAATATTGTACTCCCGGTTGTCAATATGGGTAAGACGATGGTCACCAATGCAGTAGTTACTCCTGTATTAAGTACGGACACTTCTGCATGGCCTTTTGAGATTACAAGCTCCAACTATTCCCAGGCAATCGCTGACCTTCCCGGCACCGATACCGGGATGTCAGATATGGACCGCAGAAGGGAACTGACCTGGACATTAAAGACCAGAGACGATGTGGGAACCGGATACCAAAAGCTTTCTTTTGGTGTGCGTTACCGGGATTCTGACGGCAACAACCAGACAACAACACTAGATACTTATATCCAGATAAAAGGTAGTGGAGGTGTTGGTGCAGACGGAAAAGCATCTGTACCAAGAGTAATTGTAACTGGTTTTGAGACCAACCCAGAGACGGTACATGCTGGTGAGAGCTTTATGCTGACACTACATCTAAAGAATACATCCAAGCTTACCAGCCTGAAAAATATTGTCTGTGAGATGACCGCTGCGGTAGAGGGAAAAGACGATGAGACTACATACGCAGCCTTTCTTCCCACCGCCGGCTCTAGTACCGTCTTTGTAGACCAGATTGCCAAAGATGGTACAAAAGATATTCAGATTGAACTAGAAGCCAAGGCAGACCTCTCACAAAAGCCGTATGCGTTAGATGTCTCAATGACCTATGAAGATGAAAAGGTCAATTCCTATACCAATACCACAAGTGTCTCCATCCCGGTAAAACAGGAGGCCCGTATAGATCTAAGTCAGCCAGAAGTCATGCCACAGAATATCAGTGTGGGTAGTGAAGCCAATATTATGTTTAGCGTCTACAATATGGGTAAGACCAAGCTCTACAATGTACAGGTAAAGACTGAGAGCGAATATCTAAGTGGTGGAAGTGCCTTTGTCGGCAATCTGGATTCCGGCGCAACTGGTTCTGTCGATATGTATGTAACTGGTCAGGCAGCCACCGCTGATGATGGAACCGTAAAGCTTCTGATTTCCTATGAGGATGAGGCCGGAGAAGCTCAGGTGATTGAGAAGACGATTAATCTTATAGTCTCAGAGGCAGCTTCGGATGATTTGGGCACGGGTGATTTTATAGAAGAAGATATGGAGTACGAAGAAGAAGGAAATTCTATCAGTGGATATATCATAGCAGCAGTTGGTATTTTGGCTATTGTAGTTATTGTTGTTGTGATAATTCGCAAGAAGAAGAAAAAGAAAGCACAGTTGCTTTTAGAGGATGAGCTCCTAGATGATGAGGAAAATGATGACAATTAATCGTGTATGGATAGATAGAAGGAGCAGATAATGAGACTGATTGATTTGCTCAGAATGAGTGCTTCGAATCTGTTGCGCCGAAAAATAAGGACAATACTGACCGTCTTAGGCGTTGTGATTGGAACGGCCTCCATTGTGGTAATGATTTCTCTTGGTCTTGGTCTTCAGAAAAGTTCAATGGAACAAATTGAACAGTCTGGTGGTCTGACAACGATTGAGGTATACAATTATGGAGGTTACAGCGAATCCGGGGAAGAAGAAGCGCAGAAGATTAACGATGCAATCGTCGAGACCATCGCCAATATTCCACATGTGGAAGTTGCCTCTCCGATTATGAGTATCAGTATCTTGGCAAGGCATGGTGCATATGAAGGATGGCTTCAGATAAAAGGGATGAATGCAGAAGCATTGCAGAGCATGAAGATTGAAGTGGGAGAAGGAGAACTTCCGCCAAGCGATGGGACGCTTCAGCTTTTCTATGGAAATCAGGTGATTACTAACTTTTATAATGCCAAGACAAATGAATATTTCTATGGAGAGGAAAAGCCTCCGATAGATTTGATGAATGACCCAATATTTATTATCTTTGATACAGAAGCATATTATCAGTCCAAATCTTCAGATGGTTCCACACCACATGTAGCACCTCCTAAGAAATATATTATTCCTACCTGTGGAATTATGGCTGGCGGTATGGAAGTGTACAAAGAAAATTCATGGTATGTGCTGGCGGATATTGATGCACTGCAAGCGCAACTTAAGAAGGTATTTAAAAATAAAGTGATTCCAGGGCAACCAACAACCAAGAGCGGGAAGCCATACAAAGAACTCTATTATGAAGAAGTCTATGTCCGGGTAGATGATATGAGCAATGTACAGGAAGTGCAGCAGGCGATTCAGGAGATGGGCTATAATACCTACAGCAATGCGGAGTGGATGGAGCAGACGCAGAGCCAGATGGCGATGATTCAGATGGTGTTAGGTGGTATTGGTGCGGTCTCTCTGTTTGTGGCAGCGATTGGAATTACAAATACGATGATGATGTCGATCTATGAGCGTACAAAAGAGATTGGCATTATCAAAGTGCTTGGCTGTGACCTTCGCAATATTCGAAGTATGTTTTTATTAGAAGCAGGCTTTATCGGGTTCTTTGGAGGATTGATTGGGCTGATACTAAGCGAGATTATCTCGATTGTGATTAATGTGGTGGCCAAAGGGGCCTCTGAGGGAGTTTATGCGCAGCTTTCGTTTATTCCGCTGTGGCTGGTTCTGATTTCGCTGCTGTTTGCAGTGCTGGTTGGGATGGCTGCAGGCTTCTTTCCGGCACTTCGGGCGATGCAGCTAAGTCCGCTGGCAGCGATACGTAATGAATAACGACAAGCTTAATACAAAGGAGGACTTCTGCTATCGAAAACCTGGAAATGTTGATTTTTAGGGGAATTAATGCTACAATAGTTCAAGTGCTTTTACAAGGAAATTGTTGAAACAGCGGAACTTTAATAGGAGGAGTAGAAAGGAATTATGTTGAAATATGTCTTGTTAGCAATAGTTATTCTTTTGGTTGCGGCGATTGTGCTGTTGATTTATTTTGGGAATAAGATGCAGAAGAAGCAGGCAGAGAATCAGGTACAGCTAGATGCGATGGCGCAGACGGTGAGTATGTTGATTATTGATAAGAAACGCCTGAAGATTAAGGAGTCAGGACTTCCCCAGATGGTGATTGACCAGACACCCAAATATCTGCGCTGGTCAAAGCTTCCGATTGTCAGAGCAAAAGTAGGACCAAAGGTGATGAATCTGGTGGCAGATGAGAAGATTTTTGATTTGCTTCCTATTAAAAAGGAAGTAAAAGTGGTAGTGAGTGGAATCTATATTACAGCAATTAAAGGCGCCAGAGGCGGCATCGAGAAGCCGCAAAAGAAAAAAGGATTTTTTAAAAGATTGTTTAAAAAATAACAAGCAAAAAAGAGCACTGTGACTGTGAGGAACAGTGTTCTTTTATATATGGGAAAGATTATGAGAAAGGAGATAGGATGATATGAAGAAAGGATGTCTTGCAGTCTTACTGGCAGTGTTGGTGCTAGGTGTAACTGCATGTGGAGAAAAGGAGCATACAGATGAGACACAGCAGGCACAAGAGGCGGCAGGGGAGGAGCAAGCAGAGGAGGAAGAAGTATCTGCCACCAAACAGGTGACATATGCGGACTTAAAGAGTACAGTGACAAGCCTTGGGGAGTATAAGGGAATCTCTGTAGAACGGACAGAGGAAGAAGTGACCGATGAGATGGTCGAAAATGAAGTATGGGGGGTAAAAAAGGAACTTGCGAGTCTTCAGGATATAGAAAGAGAAGCGCAGATAAGAGATGTTGTTATTATCGATTATACAGGGTATGTAGATGGAAAGACTCAGGATTCTCTTCAGGGGAGTGCGTATGAGTTAGAGCTTGGCAGTGGCGCATTTGTGCCAGGGTTTGAGGAACAGTTGCTTGGCGTAAAGAATGGAGAGGACAGAGAAGTTGTATTGACATTTCCAGAGGATTACTATGAAGATATGGCTGGAAAGGAAGCCAGATTCGAGGTTCATGTGCAGAAGGTGCAAGAGTATGTGCTGCCAGAAGACTGGAAAGAGGCTCTGTTAGAGATGGGGTATGAGAATGAAGAAGATATCTCTGTGAAGGCAAGAAAAGAGCTTGAAAAAGTGGCCGAGGAGGATGCAGATGCCAATATGGAATATGACCTTTTGATGAAGGTGATTGAGGGCAGTACCTATGAGATACAAGAAGCAGACGCTAAGGCTTATACAGATGAAATGATGCGGGAATATCAGATGTATGCAGCGATGTATGGGATGGATTTAGAGAGTTATCTAACCCAGATGGGAAAGACCGAAGAAGAAGTTCGAAAGATGTATCAGGAGACCGCAGAGTTTCGGGTAAAGCTTATCCTGACGCTTCATGAGATTGCAAAAGTGGAAAATATCAAAGTGACCGAAGAAGAATGTCAAGAAACACTGAAGGAATTGGCAGCACAGTATGGATATGAGGGAACCGAGGAAGTGGAAGCTGTCTATGGCCGAGAGATGGTGGAAGACCAGCTGATACAGGAAAAAGTGATTAATCTTATCAGAAGCAATGCCAATTATTAAAATTTTTTATGAAAATTTTCATAGAAATTCCTTGTTGAATCGGCGAAAATGTAGTAAACTACGAATGTAGGCACAGCGTGCCAAATCTTGGATAGAGAAAGGATGACCAACAATGCCATTAGTAACAACCAAAGAAATGTTTAAAAAAGCCTATGATGGCGGCTATGCAATCGGTGCATTCAATGTAAACAACATGGAAATCGTGCAGGGTATCGCTGACGCAGCTATTGAGCTGAATTCTCCGATTATCTTACAGGTATCCGCAGGTGCAAGAAAGTATGCAAAGCATAACTATTTAGTGAAGCTTGTGGAGGCTGTTTTAGCAGAAGCTCCAGACCTTCCAGTTGCACTTCATCTTGACCACGGCGCTGATTTTGAGATTTGCAAATCCTGTATCGACGGCGGATTTACTTCCGTTATGATTGATGGTTCTCATCATGATTTTGAGACCAATATTGAGCTGACCAAGAAAGTGGTAGAGTATGCTCATGAGAGAGGCGTAGTAGTAGAGGCAGAGCTTGGAAGACTGGCTGGTATCGAGGATGCAGTCAATGTATCTGATGCAGATGCAGCTTACACACAGCCAGATGAAGTAGAAGAGTTCGTTACCCGTACTGGTGTGGATTCTCTTGCAATCGCAATTGGAACCAGCCACGGCGCTTATAAATTTAAACCTGGTACAAACCCACAGCTTCGTTTTGATATCCTTGCTGAGATTGAGAAGAGAATTCCTAAGTTCCCAATCGTGCTTCATGGTGCTTCTTCTGTTCCACAGGAATTTGTTAAGATTATCAATGAGCATGGCGGCGCACTGAAAGATGCTATCGGCGTTCCAGAGGAGCAGCTTCGTCAGGCAGCAAGATCTGCAGTATGTAAGATTAACATTGACTCTGACCTTCGTCTTGGTATGACAGCTGGTATCCGTGAGGTAATGTGGACAAAACCAGAAGCATTTGACCCACGTGAGTATCTGACTGTTGGACGTGCAAACGTAAAAACAGTAGTTATGCACAAGATTAAAGATGTTCTTGGTTCTGAAGGAAAAGCTTAAGACAGAATATTTTTAAATTAAGATTCCCCGTCTCTGGCAGATATCTAGTCTGTCCGAGGCGGGGAAAATTGTATGGTGAGATTAGTCAATCACACGAATGGTGGTGATAACTGGCTGGTCGTCTGCAAGGACGGTTCCATTGGCATCTTGTACAGCAGTGTTATCGCAGATTTGGTCTACAATCTCGATACCTTCTGTAACTTTGCCAAAGGCTGCATATTCGCCGTCTAAATAGGTGCTGTCCTGATGGACGATAAAGAACTGGGAAGAAGCGCTGTCTGCCTCCATAGAGCGCGCCATGGAGATAACGCCGCGGACATGGGAGATATCGTTCTCGATGCCATTGCTTTTAAATTCTCCTGTGATATTGTTATCAGCACCACCTGTGCCATTGCCTAGCGGGTCGCCGCCTTGTATCATAAAATCTTTGATAATACGGTGAAACGTCAGACCATCATAGAAACCGTCATTTGCTAAGGCGATAAAGTTCGTGACTGTGATAGGTGCAGTGTCAGCATCCAGTTCAAGAGAGATGGTGCCATAGTCAGCAATCTCGATTTCTACGTGATGAAGACCTGTTAGAAGGTCACCTTCCGAAGTAGTGTCAGCTTCAGAAGATGGTTCTTCTGTAGGAGTGGAAGCTTCTTCTTCAGTTGCTAAAGATGCAGCGCCTTCTTCAGGGGCTTGTGTGTCTGCTTCTTTGGAGCCACAGCCGCCAAGGGCAAAAAGTGAGAGTGCCAGGCACAAAATTAGAGTGATTGGTTTTTTCATAATGTTTACCTCCATATAGATAGAATGATTTCTCAGCATATTGTAGGCTTAAAAAAAAGAAAAGTCAAATGAATATTTTGTGAAAGAGCTATCATTATAGCGATGATAAAACAGATTTTGCAGGAGAGATAAAAGATGAGTGTATTGTTTTTAGAGTATCCCAAGTGTAGTACGTGCCAGAAAGCAAAGAAGTGGCTAGATGAGCATAAGGTAAAATACGAAGACCGGCATATTAAGGAAAATAACCCAACCGCAGAAGAACTAAAAGTCTGGCATCAGAGAAGTGGACAGGCACTTAAGAAATTTTTTAATACAAGTGGAATGGTATATCGCTCTTTGGAGCTTAAAGATAAGCTTCCAGGGATGAGCGAGGAAGAACAACTTGCACTTTTAGCGACAGATGGGATGCTAGTGAAGCGACCGCTTTTGATTATGGAAGATAAGGTCTTGATTGGATTTAAAGAAAAAGAGTGGGAAGAAATCTTCTAGGAAAGATTAGAGAATCTTTCCTAGAAAATAGGCAGCTTGTTTGCGCCACCAGCACCAGTCATGATTGACATCATAACCCCAATAGTCTACAAAGGCAGGAATATTACGGGATTTAAGGACATGGTCTAGTTTGCGGGTGTCTGTAAGGAGCTCATCCTCCCAGGCGCCCTGCCCAACGCAGAAGAACATATGGCTGCGGTTATAGAGCTCCATATAGTGATGCTGTGCAGGCATATTTTGTAAGCAGTGATAGGGGGAGTTAAGATAGACTAAGTCATCCATATACCCGCCTAACACGTTAGCAGCGTCATAGACCCCACTTAAACAGACCGTAGCATCAAAGCGGTCAGGAAAGCGAAAAAACAGATTTCCAGAGTGAAAAGCGCCCATACTGCATCCAAGCGTCATAGGCATGATACCACCTGCCATCAGAGGATAGACTTCCCAAATCAGATATTGCATCCAACGCTCATGCCATTCAATTCTCTCTCTGGGCTGCTTCCATTCACAGGACCAAGTCTCCGAATCAATCGTATCCACACAAAAAAGCTTTAATTTTCCGGCATCAATAAAAGGACGACAGGCTTCTACCATCCCAAAAGCCTCAAAATCCCCATGTTTTCCATTCTGAGAAGGAATCACCAGACAAGGCTTTCCTCCATGTCCATATATTTTTAAAGGCATATATCGTCCCAATCGATTACTATACCAGCCCAATTCTTCTATATGCATCTTTCCATCCTCCTAAAACCATAAATCTATCATAAATGTTTGCTTCTTGCCCTGTTCCTCTGGGAATCGAAAGAGCCATCCCCCAAGCATCATATACGTTCTTTCTCTTCTAACTCTAGCGTATACTGAAAAAACTCTTCCATCTTTTCTTTGTTCTCTAGCTTTGCCAGATAAATATAATTTCCCATTCCCTGAGCTAACACTTCTGGCAGTGCTTCTGCCGTTGTCAGCTCCCCTCTAAAGGCTGTCATAATCTCCTCATGGGAATGTTTATAGCAAAGCTCATTCCACCGCCCTACAAATGCACAGAAACATGGGGTGGCCTTATTTTTATGCTTTAATTTATCATACACTATCATATCTGCAAAATGCTGATAACAATTTGTACTATATGCAAAATTAATCATATCCGGTGTAGGGCCGCCCGAAGGACGCATATTGACCTCTAGTCCGACAATCTGCCCTTTCTTGCCAAGATATGGATGGTCTGTAAACAGGCGAAAGAACTCCAGATGCACAAAGCGGCTGCGCACGCGAAACGCCTTTACACATGCACGTCCACATGCCCTTAAATCCTCTGCCAACTTATCCACAATATAAAAATGAATGGTCTCATGTTTGTTGACACAGTCCATAATCGATATGGGTGAGATATTTCCAGTCTCAAATAAAACCGAACCCTTACTGTTGACTATCGCATCATAAGAACAGATTTCTCCAGGGACAAATTCTTCCATTACATAGGGAACCTCTGGTAGATTGCAGAAAAAGCTCTTAAGCTGTGCCTCATCCTGAATCTTCCAGGTATCTGAAGCTCCCACGCCAGAGTCCGGCTTTACAATCACCGGATAACCGACTTGCCTGATAAATTTTTTGGCTTCTGAAAGGGTGGTCACCAAATGGTAGCGGGCAGTTGGAATTCCTGCTTTTTCATAGCCCGCCTTCATCTTGGATTTGTATTTTACCAAAGCCATATCTTTGGGCTGTAATCCAGTTGTAATATGAAAATCCTCCCGAAGCTTGGCATCCTGCATTAACCAGTATTCGTTGTTGCTCTCAAGCCAGTCAATCTTACCGTGGCGAAAGGACAGATACGCCACAGCACGGAACATTTCATCATAATTCGCCATGTTTTCTACCCGGTAGTATTCTGTCAGTGCGCTTTTTAAGCAGGGAGAGAGGCCATCATAAGGGGCATCTCCAATACCTAGCACATTGACACCGTTTGCCTGAAGTGCAATACAGAAATTCTCATAGTTGTCAGGAAAGCCTGGTGAAATAAAGATAAAATTCCGTCTGTTCATATGCTATACTTCTCCGTTTTCGTATTTTGTCAAAAATCTGTGGATACGGTCATAGGGGTCTAAAAGCTCACTGATGGACGCATCGTGATTTAGGGTATCAATTAAAAGTGCAATATATTTACTCATATCACAACTGATATAATAAGGTCTTTGCAGAAGTTCTGGTCTCTGGTAGACAAGGTTCGTGGTCAAAAGGCGGTCAAAAAGTCCTTCTTCATAGGCTTTATCGAATTTTTCCATCCCGTTGGTGAACAGCCCAAAGGTAGAGTAGAGGAAAATACGGCCGGCTTTTAAGTCTTTTAGTTTATTTGCCACATCTATCATACTTTCGCCAGAAGAAATCATATCGTCAATGACAATCACATCTTTTCCTTCTACGTTGCTGCCCAAGAATTCATGTGCAACGATAGGGTTGCGACCGTTGACAATCTTGGTGTAATCTCTGCGTTTATAGAACATGCCCATATCCACGCCAAGGATATTGGCGATATAGATAGCACGGCTCATACCGCCTTCGTCAGGGCTTATCACCATCAGATGGTCACTGTCCACGGAAATATCATGTACATTGCCTAAAAGGGCTTTAACGAACTGATAGGCGGGTTGTACGGTCTCAAAACCATGCAGAGGGATGGCATTTTGTACACGTGGGTCATGTGCATCAAAGGTCAGGATATTGTCAACACCCATATGCACTAACTCTTTTAGCGCCAAGGCACAGTCTAAAGATTCTCTTGTGGAACGCTTGTGCTGGCGACTTTCATAGAGGAAAGGCATAATCACAGTGATACGGCGCGCTTTGCCACCACAGGCTGCAATAATGCGCTTTAAATCCTGGTAGTGGTCGTCGGGAGACATATGATTGGTCTGTCCACATAGAGAATAGGTAAGGCTGTAATTGCATACATCTACCATCAGATAGAGGTCACGTCCACGGACCGATTCTTGCAAGATACCTTTGGCTTCTCCAGAGCCAAAACGGGGAACACTTGCTTTGATTAAGTAGGAATCCTGCTCATAGCCCTGAAAGGCAAGCGTGTTTTTATGTTCGTTGGCGCTTTCCTTACGCCACTGTACCAGATAATCGTTTACTTTGCTGCCAAGTTCGCTGCAGCTGGCCAGAGGGATTAACCCAAGAGAGCCAACCGGGATTGTTTCCAGGACGCGTTCGCTGCGTTGCATATTCATACTTCCTCCTTCAGAGTTTGATTTTCAAGACTTTTATATCATTTTCATCTATAAATCGTCAAGTCATATTATCGGGAGCCGGAGATTTTTCTTCGGATTCTGATATCACTGCCAGTAAATTTTACAAGCTTGCAGGTGCTGGTGATACGGGAGAACACACGTTCGCTATAGATGTCGCGAAAATCTTTCGGCGACAGATTGGTGGAGATAATCGTGGATTTTCGCCGAAGTGCACGTTCATTTAACACCTGAAACAGTTTGGATACTGTGAAAGTATTGGCCATCTCTGTACCAATATCATCGAGAATTAAAAGGTCACTGTCTAAGAGTGCTTCGTGCCGCTGCCCAAAAGTCTCTAAGTCTTCCGGCTTTTGATCCAGAGAAAAGTGTTCAAAAAGCTGAAAAGCAGTAAAGTAGATAACCGAATGACCACGGTCAAGTAACTCCTTGGCGATACAGTTTGTTAAAAAGGTCTTGCCAGTGCCTACAGGACCATAGAATAGAAGCCCTTGAAATTCTGTGTCAAAATATTCGATAAAATTTTCACAAATATGGATAATCGGAGGAATGGCTATCCGTTGTTCCTCGTCATAGACCTCAAAGGAGAGTGTGGAGAAATTTTCCTCCTGCAAGATGGCTTCTAATCTGGAAGAAGAATAGAGAAGCCGTATCTCCTCCTTTCGGAAGCAGTGACATTTTTTCTGACCGATATATCCGGTGTCCTGACAGTCCTTGCAGGTGTAGGAAAGCTCCAGATAATCGGCAGGATAGCCGGCTTTTTGAAGAAGCGCTTCTTTTTCTTTGCGAAGACTTAGAAGCTGATTTTTTAGTTCTGTAAGGGTCTCTTTTTTGGCGCAGTCAAAGGCTTCTGTGTCATTACCATCTAATGTATAGAGTTTCTCGATTTTTTGAAGACTTAAGGAAGAGATTTCCTCCTCAAGCTCGCGGATTCGTGGAAATCTCTGATAGACCTCATCCTGGTGCCTAGACTGCGTGCGGTAGTTCTGATACTGACGCTTGTCATAGAGGCGCATAATGGCATCGTATTGTCTGTTGGTTAAGGCCATAGTTTTCTCCTGATATGGAAAGGAATCACTACTGACTTTGCAAAAGCTGTCTCTCTAGCTCGTCAAAGTCATAGTTGCGCTGTTCAAAGTTGCTAAATCCAGTGGAATGTACAGTCACTGGTGCCCGTTTGCTGACTCGTTTTTGGTGGCTTTGGTCTAGCTTTTTAATATCTTCTATATTATGCACCTTTTGTTTACTCCAGCTTTTTAGTATCTGGTCAGCATATTCAAAACTTGGCTTGTGAAGGCGCTCCATCGTCCGTCTGCAAGCCTCTAGCACAAGCTCTAAAGTAAAATCATAAGAAGTCAGCCATTTTTCCATATAGCGAAGCTCCGGGTCCACTGGATTGCGGTCATTGATGCCAAAGGCTTTCATAATCGCAAAGCAGCCACGGGTATAAGTGGTTGTGCGTTCTTTGGCCTGTGCGACCGTGCTGATGCCAGCTTCTGCCCAGGCAAGTGCGACGGTCTCGATATAGTGGATGCTGCTGCTTCCCTTGCAGACACAGTATTCCACAAGATATTCAATCAGGTCTGACGAAAAGTGCAGCTGGTCGTAGAAATATAAAAGTGTCTCAATCTCTGAGGGCGACAACGTCTTCTTAAGATACTGCTCGCAGACAAAGAGAAGCTGCTGACACTGCGCCTGGGTAGAAAACTGAGCCAGCTCATTTTGGGAATAGGAGCGGCGTGCAGTTTTGGCAGTCGAAGGCTCTGCTGGTGCTTCTTTTTTCTCCTTGGAAGCGGGTGTATGAAGCTCTAAGAGATGGATGCCCTTTAATTCTTTAGATTTTCCATATTCCAGCTTTAGAATACCCTGCTTTTCCCAGTATTTCAGCGCACGTAAGATATCGCCTTCTGTGTGGTCAAGCGCATCGGCTAATACGGTGACAGACAGTGTCATAGCCGGATTCTGAAGTGCACGAAGCAGATAGAGATAGACTTTGACATACTCTCCATTGGCTTTTGGCATATAACAATCTAGAAATAGATTGGAAACATGGGTCGTTTCTTCTTGCATCTGTGTCTTCAGAGTTAGTTGATTCATATCGCACGCTCCTGTGATGATTTGTCTAGCTGGATTATAGCACAATCATTTTGAAATGAAAATACTCCCCCCTGGTGCTGTGGATATGGATAAGCACGTGGGGATTAAGATGTGGATAATGTGGATAAGTTGGTGGAAAGATAGAATTATGGGAAACTAAGTTCGACAGTAAAAAACATGAGAACAGGGAACATACGCATATTTTAGACCAACAGGGGAAAAATATTATGTAAATGGTTTATCCACGAAAAAATCCACATGCTTATACAACTTCTGATGTTGATAAACATGTGGATAATGTGGATAACTTTAGTGGGAAAGTAAGTTTTCCCCAATATTCAGCACGTCTCCGGCCCCCATAGTTATCAACAAATCACCGTGCATACATTTTTTTAATAAAAATTTTTCAATTTCGTCAAAAGAGGAAAAATAGTCACATTGTTTGCCAAGTTTTTCCAGTTCTTCTTTAAGAGCAAGGGAGGTAATGCCAATAGTGTTGATTTCTCTGGCTGCATAGATATCTGTCAATACCACATGGTCTGCCAAGGAGAGTGCTTTGGCAAAATCTGTTAAAAAGGCCTGCGTTCTGGTGTAGGTATGCGGTTGAAAGACGCACCAGATGTCCCGGTGTGGATAGTGAAGAGCCGCCTTTAAAGTAGCCGTAATCTCTGTTGGATGGTGTGCATAGTCATCAATAATGGTAATACCATTTACCATGCCCTTATATTGAAATCTGCGCTCCGTACCCTGAAAATCAAGAAGTCCCAAGACTGCTTTCTCAAAGTCAATGCCAAGCTCTAGAGAAGCCGAGAGGGCAGAGAGTGCATTGGATACATTGTGGATGCCTGGAACAAGAAGCGATACGATACCAAGAGCATTCCCCTTATGACAGAGCGTAAATGAAGCACAACCCTTCTCATTATAGGTAATATCTTTGGCCGTATAGTCTTCATTCCCTGTCAAGCCACAGGTGATAACTCTGGCACGGATATCTTTGGTAATCTCTTCAGGATGTTCAATCGCACTGTCAAGCACTAAAAGGCCATCTTCTGGCAAGAGAGCAGCAAAACGATGAAAAGATGTGCGAATCTCTTGCAGATTCTTAAAAAAGTCCATATGGTCTGCTTCGATATTTAAGATAATGCCAACGGTTGGATAAAAAGAGAGAAAGCTGTTTGTGTATTCACACGCTTCGGTAAGAAAGGTGTCAGAGTGTCCTACCCGGATATTTCCACCAATCTGCGGCAAAATGCCGCCGACCGTAATCGTGGGGTCTTTCTTTGCCTTTAAAAGAATGGTAGAGAGCATCGAAGTCGTAGTGGTCTTGCCATGTGTACCGGCTACAGCGATAGCCGTAGGATAATTGCGCATAATCTGTCCTAGAAGTTCAGCTCTTGCAAGCATTGGAAGATTGGCAGCTTTTGCTGTGGCAAATTCTGGGTTGTCATCGTGAATCGCAGCCGTGTAGACAACAACATCTATATCTTCTGTGATATGGTCAGCCGTTTGCCCATAGAAGACTTTGGCGCCTGCCTTTTCCAAGTGAATGGTAAGTGCAGACTCTCTGGCATCTGAGCCACTGATGGTAAAGCCTTCTTTTAGCAGAATCTCTGCCAGACCACTCATACTGATACCACCAATACCAATAAAATAAACATGTACAGGTTTGTGAAAATCTATCTGATATGTCATAGTGAAAACTCCTTATTCTAATTTTATAGTATTTTGTCTTCTATTATACCGTGCTCCTCTGAAAAATCAATGGAGGTTCTCAGAATAAAGTTCGTCAATCCGTAATAATTACCAAAAATAGATGCAAAAAAATAGGAATTATGACGAAAAGTGTATAAAAGACCTATACTGGCAGAAGAAGTCGGTCACAAAATGTTGAAAATATGTGAATAATTTTCGCTTAAAATGTTCACTATTTACAAAAGGTATGATATAATAAGACATCAAAGCATTTAATGTTACAGCAAGAGGTGATAGTGTGATTAAAAAAGAAATGATTGCCATGCTTTTAGCAGGCGGACAGGGAAGTAGGCTTGGAGTACTTACTGCAAAAGTGGCGAAACCGGCAGTTGCCTTTGGCGGAAAGTACCGGATCATTGATTTCCCACTTAGCAACTGTATTAATTCTGGTATTGATACAGTCGGTGTGCTGACGCAGTACCAACCTCTGCGTCTAAATACACATATCGGTATTGGTATGCCGTGGGATTTGGACCGCAACAATGGCGGGGTGACGATTCTCTCGCCCTATGAGAAAAGTATTGGCAGCGACTGGTATTCTGGCACCGCCAATGCTATCTATCAGAACATTGATTATATCGATACATATAATCCCGATTATGTATTGATTCTCTCAGGTGACCATATCTACAAGATGGACTATGAAGTGATGCTGGATTACCATAAGGAAAATAATGCAGCTGTCACAATTGCCTGTATGCCAGTTCCATGGGAGGAGGCAAGCCGCTTTGGGGTTGTTATCACCGATGAGAACGGTCAGATTAATGAATTTGAAGAAAAGCCAGAGAAGCCAAGGAGCAATCTAGCATCTATGGGTATCTATATTTTCACCTGGAAAGTGCTTCGGGAAGCGCTGATTAAGATGAGAGATGTACCAGGCTGTGACTTTGGAAAGCATATCCTGCCGGAGTGTTTAGGGAATGGAGAACGTCTGTTTGCCTATGAGTACAATGGATACTGGAAAGATGTAGGAACGCTTGGCTCTTATTGGGAAGCCAATATGGAGCTTATCGATATTATTCCTGAGTTTAATCTATACGAAGAATTCTGGAAGATCTACACGAAAAGCGATGCGGTTCCACCTCTCTATGTATCTGAAGAAGGTTTTATTGAAAGAAGCCTGGTCTGTGGCAATTCCTCGATTGAGGGTACTGTGCTCAATTCCGTACTTGGAGCTGGTGTGACGGTCGGAAAAGGTGCTGTTGTGCGGGACTCGATTATTATGAAGAATACGGTGATTGGTGAAGGCTGTACCATTGACAAAGCCATTATCGCAGAGGAAGTGGAGATAGGAGCAAACTGTGTACTTGGCGAAGGGGAAGCCATACCGAACAAAGTCAATCCCAAGGTATACTCCTTCGGGCTTGTGACAATTGGAGAGAACTCCGTGATTCCGCCTGGCGTGCGGATTGGCCTTAACACTGCCATCTCTGGTATTACTAAGGCAGAAGACTATCCAGACGGCGTGCTTGCAAGCGGTGAGACATTGATTAAGGCAGGTGAGAGAGCATGAGAGCAATAGGACTTATTTTGGCAGGCGGCAACAATCACAGAATGCGGGAACTGTCCACCAAGCGCGCGATTGCAGCGATGCCGGTGGCTGGAAGCTATCGAAGCATTGACTTTTCACTCAGCAATATGTCGAATTCTCACGTACAGAAAGTGGCAGTGCTGACTCAATATAATTCCCGCTCTTTAAATGAGCATTTAAGCTCTTCAAAGTGGTGGGATTTTGGAAGAAAGCAAGGCGGACTTTATATCTTTACGCCGACGGTAACTGCGGACAATAATTTCTGGTATCGGGGTACCGCGGACTGCATCTATCAGAATCTTGACTGGTTAAAGCAAAGTCATGAACCTTATGTAGTTATCGCCTCTGGCGATGGCATCTACAAGATGGATTACAATAAGGTATTAGAGTACCATATTGAGAAGAAGGCAGATATTACCGTTATCTGTAAAGAGATGCCAGAGGATACGGATTTTAGCCGTTTTGGCGTTGTAAAGGCAGACGAGAACGGGCGACTGATCGATATGGAAGAGAAGCCAATGGCGACAGATTCTAGGCTGGTATCTTGTGGTATCTATATTATCAGGCGCCGGCAGCTGATTGAGCTGATTGAGAAGTGCGCAGAGGAAGACCGCTATGATTTTGTACGGGATATTTTGATTCGTTATAAAAATATCAAGAAGATATTTACGTACAAGATGGAAAGTTACTGGAACAGTATTGCATCGGTAGATGCATATTATCAGACCAATATGGATTTCTTAAAACCAGAGGTCAGAAAGCATTTTCTAAAGGAATACCCGGATATCTATTCCAAGGTGCTAGACCTTCCGCCAGCCAAATATAACGCTGGTTCGAATGTCAAGAACAGCTTAGTGGCCAGTGGATGTATCATCAACGGGGCGGTTGAGAACTCAGTATTATTTAAGAAAGTATTCGTCGGGAACAACTGTGTAATTAAAAATTCGATTATTTTAAATGATGTGTATCTTGGAGACAACACATACATCGAGAATTGTATTGTGGAGAGCAGGGATACAATCCGTGCAAATTCACGGTATGTCGGCGAAGACAGCGTGAAGGTAGTGATTGAGAAAAATGAAAGGTACATCATGTAAGGTGAGAGATATACAGGGAGGATTTTTAAGATGAAGATTACTGATGTGCGAATTCGGAAGGTTGCCAAAGAAGGCAAGATGAAAGCAGTCGTGTCGATTACGATTGATGAGGAGTTCGTGGTACACGATATTAAAGTGATTGAAGGAGAGAAAGGATTGTTTATTGCGATGCCAAGCCGGAAAGCTTCGGATGGAGAGTATCGCGATATTGCACATCCGATTAACTCAGCGACACGGGACTTTATACAGAAGATGATATTGGAGAAGTATGAGGAGACTGTGACGGAAGGGTGACACTTGGTGTAGGTTTATATAGAATGGGCAGAGATGTAGGGTCTCTGCCTATTCTGTGTATGGTAAAGGGACGCTAGGACGGGAGGGGAGTAGGTTCCTTCCAGACCCCGCTCGCGCTTAATGAACGCCTATAGCGGTACTAAATTCGCGACTGCGCGGCTTAACGCCGCTTGCGCTCATTAAGTGCCGATGGCGTTCAATAGGTCTTTCAGGAACCTACTCCCCTCCCGCCCTGGCTGACTGTGGCTAGCCACAGGGTATAAAACACTATCGCGTAGTATTGTGTAGGATATATAAGTGTAGTGTTCCGCTTGAAGCGTGTGTATCGGAGCCAACGCACAGCCCGACATGGCCTGGCAGATGTTCCTGTAAGACCCATTGAACGCCATCGGCACTTAATGAGCGCAAGCGGAACGCGCAGTCGCGAATTTAGTACCGCTATAGGCGTTCATTAAGCGCGAGCGGGGTCTGGAAGGAACATCTGCCAGGTCGTGGCGAGCGTCCCTTGCATCAAAAACCTTTCGACCAGCAACTCCAAAAATAAAATTACACTGTCCACAATAAGTGCAGACTTGAAAAAAAGCAACAGATGGAGTATGCTCTTAAAGTGAAGGAGTGATAATATGTTTGTGATTGCTGGACTGGGAAATCCAGGTGGAAAATACGAGAAAACAAGACACAATGTTGGCTTTCAGGTACTTGACAGGCTGGCTGGAAAATACAATATTGAGATAAATAAAAAGCGCCACCATGCATTCTGTGGCACTGGAATTATGGAAGGGACAAAAGTTCTTTTCGTAAAGCCTCAGACTTTTATGAATTTAAGTGGAGAGAGTATCGGGGAGGTAGTGCGGTTTTATGGGGTGGATGCAAAGACAGAGCTTATAGTGGTCTATGATGATGTCTCACTTGCACCAGGGCAGATTCGGATACGCAAGAAAGGAAGTGCCGGTGGGCACAATGGGGTAAAAAGCCTGATACAGCATCTGGGAACGCAGGAGTTTATGCGGATTCGGATTGGAGTGGGAGAAAAGCCAGAAGGATATGATTTGGCGGATTATGTGTTGGGACATTTTTCAAAAGAAGATGATAAGGTGATGCAAGAGGTGTATGAGCGTGCGGTAGAGGCGGCTGTGAAAATTTTAACAGATGGGGCGGACCGGGCGATGAATGAGTTTAATTAGGAGCAGCACATGGAGACATTTTATGAACCGCTGTTGCAGATGGAGACATTTGTACAGGCGCGGGAGGAGCTTTTAAAGGCGACAGGACTTTTGCTGCTTACCGGGTGTGTGGAGTCGCAGAAGACGCATCTGATGTATGGGCTTGGCCGGGACTGGCCGGTAAAATTGATTTTAACTTATAATGAGTTGAAGGCGAAGGAAATCTATGAGGAGTATCAGGCACTAGGAGAAGAAGTGTACTATTATCCAGCAAAAGATTTTCTCTTTTTTCATGCAGATATTCAGGGGAAAGAGTTGCTTCGGCAGAGAATCCGGGCAGTAAGCCGGCTGTTGTCGTCCAAAGAAGTGGTGATTGTGACAACGTTAGATGGCTGTATGGACCCACTGCTGCCTTGTGAGAAGCTTCAGAAGCTTATCCTGACGATAGGAACCGAGAGCGTGGTGGAGATGGACGCTGTCAAACATCGCCTGATACAGATGGGGTATGAGCGGACTGGACAGGTGGAGCTTCCGGGAGAATTTGCGATTCGGGGTGGTATCTTGGATGTTTTTCCACTGACAGAGGAGTATCCGGTGCGGATTGAACTGTGGGATGATGAGGTGGATTCGATTCGAAGCTTTGATGCTACAAGTCAGCGCTCGATGGAGAGCCTGTCAGAGATCGTACTCTATCCGGCGGCGGAGTTAGAGCCATCAGAGCATCACTGTGAAGGAGTTAGTCTGTTAGACTATATTCGTTCGTTTCGTTCATTGGTGTTTTTAGATGAGGTAAACAGGCTTTTAGAGCGCGGGGAGACGGTAGAGAAAGAGTATCGGCAGAATTATGAGAATCGGGTGGAAAAAGGGCAGATTGTGCCAGGGCATGGAGAGGAGATATTTCCTTGTGAGAAGGTGATGGTCTGGCTTTCTAGGATGCGCGGGGCAGCACTTGGAACACTGGATACAACGGATAAACGGATGGATTTCCAAAATCGTCATTGGATAAACACACGTTCGATACAGCCCTATCATAATCATTTTGAACTGTTAGTGAAGGATTTAAAGCGTTGGAAGAAGGAGCGCTATCAGGTGATTCTTCTGTGTGCTTCTAGAACAAGAGGAAAGCGTCTCTCAGAAGAACTTTTGGCACAGGAGTTAAATGCATTTTACAGTGAAGACGGACAAAGAGTGGTGCAGCCTGGCGAGATTATGGTCGTCCATGGCAATGTGTGTCGGGGGTATGAGTATCCGACGATTCGCTTGGCGGTAGTCTCAGAGACCGATATTTTTGGGAGGGAGAAAAAAAGAAAGCAGAAAAAAAGGGTCTACGAAGGGCGCAGAATTGGGAGTTTTACAGACTTATCTATCGGAGACTATGTGGTTCATGAGAACCATGGGCTTGGAATTTACCGCGGGATTGAGAAGATTGTGGTAGATAAGACCGTTAAGGACTATATGAAGATTGAGTATAGTAAAGGGGCTTGTCTGTATATCCTGGCTACTCAGTTAGATGCGATACAAAAATATGGTAGTGCAGATGCGCAGAAGATACCAAAACTAAATACATTGGGCGGCCAGGACTGGAAGAAGACAAAGTCTAAAGTAAAGGGCGCTGTGCAGGAAGTGGCAAAAGATTTGGTGGAGCTGTATGCGGTGCGCCAGTCTAAAAAGGGCTACTCTTATGGAGAGGATACCATCTGGCAGAAAGAGTTTGAGGAGCTTTTTCCGTATGAGGAGACGGAGGATCAGCAGCGGGCAATTAAAGAGACCAAAGAGGATATGCAGAGTAACCAGATTATGGACCGGCTGGTCTGTGGTGATGTGGGATATGGTAAGACAGAGGTGGCGATTCGGGCGGCGTTTAAGGCTGTTCAGGAGAGCAGACAGGTAGTCTATCTGGTACCGACGACGATTTTGGCTCAGCAGCACTATAATACGTTTGTACAGCGTATGAAGGAGTTTCCGGTGCGGGTGGACCTTTTATGCCGTTTTCGTACACCGGCGCAGCAGAAGAAGACGCTAGAAGGGCTTAGAAAGGGCTTGGTGGATATTGTGATTGGTACACACCGGGTACTTTCAAAGGATGTGGAGTATAAAGACTTAGGGCTTTTGATTATCGATGAAGAACAGCGCTTTGGCGTGGCGGATAAGGAGAAGATTAAGAAACTTAAAAATGATATTGATGTGCTGGCTTTAAGCGCAACGCCAATTCCGCGTACGCTTCATATGAGCCTTACAGGAATCCGGGATATGAGTGTGTTAGAAGAAGCGCCAATGGACCGGGTACCCGTACAGACCTATGTATGTGAATATGACGAGGGGATGGTGCGTGCGGCGATTCAAAGGGAACTCTCTCGGGAAGGACAGATTTATTATGTCTATAACCGGGTGGAGACGATTTCAGATGTGGCGCATCGCATACAGGAATTAGTGCCAGAGGCTAGTGTGGCTTATGCACATGGGCGGATGAAAGAGCATGAGCTAGAGCGGATTATGTATGATTTTATTGAGGGGACAATCGATGTGCTGGTCTCAACGACAATTATTGAGACGGGGATGGATATCTCTAATGTCAACACGATCATTATTCAGGATGCAGACCGGATGGGACTGTCACAGCTTTATCAGCTTCGGGGCAGGGTAGGACGCTCGAATCGGACAGCTTATGCCTTTCTTCTATATAAAAAAGATAAGATACTAAAAGAAGTGGCGGAGAAACGTCTGCATGCGATTCGGGAATATGCAGACCTTGGAAGCGGCTTTAAGATTGCGATGAGAGATATGGAGATTCGCGGCGTGGGAACGCTTCTTGGAGAACGGCAACATGGACATATGCAGGCAGTTGGCTATAATCTCTACTGTAAGATGTTAAGCGAAGCTGTGCAGCAGATGAAGGGCGAGAAAAAGGGTGTGACAGAGGATTTTGAGACTGTGGCAGACTTTCAGATTGATGCCTTTATTCCAGACAGCTATATTCGCAATGAGGCGCTAAAACTGGATATTTACCGAAGGATTGCCGCCGTGGAAAATGAAGCCGAGCAAGGTGATATGCTAGAAGAACTGATTGACCGCTTTGGCGACCCGCCTAAATCCGTACTAAATCTTTTAGAGATTACAGGGCTTAGAAGCCAGGCGCATGAGCTCTATATTAAGGAGATTCAGGGACGTCCAACGCATATTATCTTTACTTTGTATGAGAAGGCAATGCTTAACCCGGCTAAGATACCAGAGTTGATTCAAAGGATGAATGGTGCATTGACTTTTAAGAAGACAGAACCACCGCAGCTTCTGTATACGATAAAGAACCAAAAGCAAAAGATTGACCTGCTAGGACTGACGGCACAGATATTAGAGCAGATGAAGATACTAAAGATGTCTGGAAAGGAGGATGGATGAGACCAGTACAAAAGAGAATAGCAAGTCTACTTGTAATCTGCATCATACTGACAGCATGTCAGAAAAATACAGAATCTAACCCAAAAGAGGTGGCTTTTACGGTCAATGGAGAAGAAATCGGGCTTCGAGAATGGAATTTTTATATTCGTATGAATCAGATGCAGTGGGAGAAAGGCTATCTTGAGACCTATGGCGATAAGATGTGGAGCGAGGAGTTAGATGAGGAGGGCACAACACTTGCGGACAGATTAAAGGAAGAAGTCTTTGATACCATCCTTCAGATTCACCTGACTAACCAACATGCAGAAGAATATCAGATAGCTTTGGATGAGGAAGACAGAGAAGAACTTCATACCAGAGCAGCAGATTTTATGAAAGGGTATCACCAGGCGCTTCTTGATTATGCGCAGGCAGATGAAGCTTTTGTCTATGAGAAGTTGTGTGAGCGGGAGCTGTCACGACTGACAGCCGAGGCAGCAGTACAGGACTTTGTCCCAGAGATTTCAGAGGAAGAAGTGCACAGAGAGGGGATATGCTATGTACTAATCTCCACAACCGGACTTCGGGATTCTGAAGGAAATCTGACACCATTTTCCGAGGAGGAAGTAGAGGCACGTACACTTCTAGCACAGGAAGTCTGTGAAGAAGCCAAAGCAAAAGGAGACCTTGAGACGGTTGCCGAGGAAAAAGAGCTGACGCCGATTCTGTCTAGTATGGGAGAAGCAGAAGATGGACAGGAACCTTTGATGCTAGAAGCTGCAAAGGCATTAGCGGTAGGAGAAGTATCAGAGCCCATCTGGACAGAGGAAGGATGGTTTATTGTTCAGCATACAAGCGATTATGATGAAGAAGGGACAAGCTACTTTCGGGAGTATCTAAGTGATATTGCCAGAGAAGAAGAATATACCCGGATTTATGAAACATGGAAGACAAAGGCCAAGATTGTGGAAAATACCGAAATTATGGAGAAAGTAGAGGTGGAAATTGTACTAAAGGAGTTGCTGTAATTCTAAAAAAAGCTTATAATGTAAGGAAAAATGTAACCATCAGGAGGAATTGTATTATGAAAAAAAGAATGGCAGGGATGCTTGCCCTTCTGTCCGCAGTGGCGATAACCGTCACAGGATGTTCAGTAGGGAACACCCCCGATTACAGCAAAGAGGCAATAAATGTAGCAGGCGTATCTGTTCCGCTTAAAGAAGTCAATTTTCTCTTACGCTATCAGCAGACACAGATGCAGAGCTTTTATGGGATGTTCTATGGAGAAGATTATCTCAACCAGGATTTAATGGGAACCGGAGCGCCTTACGGCAATACGATGAGAGACGGCGTTGTGGAGATGCTAGGGGATTACTATGTGGTAGAGGCACACGCAGAGGAGCTTGGCATATCGCTGTCCGAAGAGGAAAAGACAAAGGCATCTGAGGCAGCCAAAGCATTTTTGGCAGCCAATAACAGCAAGACATTAAATGCAATGTCCGCAGATGAGACGACTGTGACACATGTGCTAGAGCTGATGGCACTACAAGCCAAAGTGTACGATGACCGTGCAGCTACGATTGATACCGAAGTCAACCAGGAAGAAGCAGCACAGAAACGGATTTCTTATGTTATCAATTCTACAAGCGGGGAGCTTAATGAGGCCGGCGAAGAAGTACCGTTAAGTGAGGAGGAGATTGCCAATAAGAGAAGTGAGATGGATGCACTTTTGCAGGAGGCAAAAGCTGGTCAGGGCTTGGCGGCTGCTGCAGAGGCAAAAGGATTATCTTGCAATGAGGCAGTCAACTATGGAAAAGATGACACTTCTCTTCTGACAGAGATAAAAAATGCAGCAGATGCACTGCAAGACGGCGAATACTCTGAAGTGATTGAGACAACAGATGGCTATGGCATTGTCTATATGGAGAGCACCTTTGACGAGGCGGCAACCCAAAATGAGATACAGGATATTCTGTCTCAGAGAGAAAGCGAGGCTTACACGGCATGGCTAGACCCGTTAAAAGAAGCTGCAAATATCACAACTTCGGACGAAGCGATTGGACTTTTGACGTTTGAGCGAATCTTTAGTGAACCAGCAGCCGAGGAAGAAGATACACCTGACGAGAGCGAAGAAACCACACCTGACGAGACCGAAGAGACACAGACTGAAGAAGGAGCAGAGACACAGACCGAGGAATAGAGTACTATGCGTAAGAGAGCAGTCCATATTTTAGTTATTGTCTGTATGGCGATGGTGTTGTGTGGCTGTTCTGTGATAACCATAACCAAGGCTTTAGAGAAGGAAAAGGCAGACAGGATACTACTGTCTGCTTTCCTGAAGCCGCAACACCCAAAGACTATAGAAGATGTGCCTGCCACAAGAATAGAAGAGAAAAAAGAAGAAGCACAGATAATAGAAGCTAAAGCAGAAGAAAACAAGGAACTAGAAGACCCGACAAAGACGACAGAAAAAGAGCAGTCAGCAGAAGAGAAAAAAGACAAAACAGATAGTACCAGGATTTTAGAAGAAGAACAACCGATTGATAAAGAGCCAGAGTCTATGCTATCTGTAAAGACAGAATCTGGGATAGATATGCTGACAGAGAACAGAAGACAGATACCATCCCCTTTTGACCGGCCTCTGACAGATACCGTGGCATATATTCCTTCTAGCAGAGAAGAGAAAGTAGAAAAGCGTCAGATAGAATCTGTCATCGATGAAAATGACCCTACCACCTATCAGATTGTACAAAGAGAACAAGAAACAGAGACAATAACAGCTCATTCCATCCAGTATATCACCCCATCTGGGGATGTAAGATATATGTTTTTAGATGGTATCTGGTATGAATATAAATACAGCAGCGGGGATGTAACACTAGATGAAAAAGACGAAGAGCTGGCTTTGCTTTTATTAAATATGGATGGCTCTTATAAGGATTTTGAGATAGAGTATATAGAATGTACAGAATTTCAGGGAGAAGACAACATAACACAATATAGCTATCATGTGCGATATAAAAAGACCTCTGTCTTGGAGAAAGCACCAGAAGATACAGAGATGTTGACGGTGGTTGGTATGGAGGAGACAAGGTCAACACAGGTTGAACTGGTCGAAGAAAAGGTTCCCGTGCTTATGGAAGAGACTTATCAGACAGGAGAATTTCTCTACTATGGTTGGCAGACATTAGATGGTAAGGTCTGCTATTTTGATAAAAATGCAAGGAAAGTAACAGGCTCTCAGGTAATACAGGGAGTTCGTTATAAGTTTAACGAAGATGGCACGCTGATAAGCCGCGCAGGAGTTCAAGTATCTTCTGAGAATGGTGAGATTGACTGGAAAGCGGTTCGGGCAGCTGGTATTACATCTGCTTATCTTCGATGTGCGTATAGGGGCTTAAGAAGTGGGACATTACTTTTAGATGCAAGGTTAAAAGAAAATCTTGCTGCTGCAGAAGATGCGGGGATTAGCACAGGGCTTTATCTGTATTCACAGGCAACGACCGTAGAAGAAGCTATAGAAGAAGCACACGTAATACTTCTTTTGGCTAAACAGTACCAGATAAAAGAGCCACTTGTTCTGTCTCTGGCTTTTGCAACTGAGCATCGCTCTGGCAGAGCAGACCATCTAGATAGAGAGGAACGCACAACACTTGTCCATGCATTTTGCAAAACCGTTCAAAACGCCGGATATACCCCCATGATACAGGCAGAAAAAGGCTGGATGGAAAACAGTCTGAATAGAACAGCACTATCTTCGTATCCTTTGTGGCTGATACAATACAACACAAAAGATATGGATGCTGTCCCTGCTCAGATTTGGCAATATACAACAAAAGGTACCATAGATGGGATAGAAGGCTTTACAGGACTTTTTATCATCTGTGGAAGATAGGAGGGATTTCCCATGAGCACTACACAAAATCTGACACTGTTAACCGATTTTTATGAGCTGACTATGATGCAGGGCTATTTTAAAAATCCAGTGCAGGAGACCGTGATTTTTGATGCGTTTTACCGCACAAACCCCTGCGGCAATGGATTTGCCATCGCAGCCGGACTAGACCAGGTTATTGACTACATCAAGAATCTGCACTTTTCAGAAGAAGATATTAGCTATCTGAAAAGCACCAAGATTTTTGAAGAAGATTTCCTGGAGTATTTGAGTAATTTTCACTTTAGCGGGGATATCTACGCAGTGCCAGAAGGGACAGTTGTATTTCCAAGAGAGCCTTTGGTAAAGGTGATTGCACCGATTATGGAAGCACAGCTTGTAGAGACAGCAATTTTGACCATTATCAATCATCAAAGTCTGATTGCCACCAAAGCGGCCCGTGTGGTCAATGCAGCCAGAGGGGACGGTGTGATGGAATTTGGCCTGCGCCGTGCACAAGGACCGGATGCGGGGGTCTACGGGGCCAGAGCAGCTATGATAGGAGGCTGTATTGGCACCTCTAATGTGCTGACAGGAAAACTTTTTGATGTGCCGGTACTTGGTACCCATGCGCATAGCTGGATTATGAGCTTTCCAGATGAATATACCGCATTTCGTACGTATGCAAAGTTGTACCCGAACGCATGTACGCTTCTTGTAGACACCTATGATACCTTAAAATCCGGCGTGCCCAATGCGATTCGTGTCTTTAAAGAGATGCGAAGGGAAAAGACATTAAATGGACGCTATGGGATTCGCTTAGACAGCGGAGACCTTGCCTATCTCTCCAAAGAGGCTCGAAAGATGCTAGATGCCGCTGGATTCCACGATGCGATTATCTCAGCATCTAGCGATTTAGACGAATATCTGATTGACAGCCTTAAGACACAGGGCGCAAAGATTACCTCATGGGGAGTGGGTACGAATCTGATTACTTCTAAAGACTGTCCGGCTTTTGGCGGCGTCTACAAATTAGCAGCAATCAAGACCGGAGACGGTGAGTTTGTGCCAAAGATTAAACTGTCTGAAAATACAGAAAAAATTACCAATCCGGGAAATAAGACCATCTATCGCATCTATGAAAAGGCGAACCATAAATTAAAAGCAGACCTTATCTGTCTGGTGGATGATGTTTTTGATGATTCCAAAGACCTTGTAATTTTTGACCCACAAGCCACATGGAAGAAGACACATCTAAAAGGCGGCACATATTTTATGAAAGAGCTGATGGTTCAGGTATTTGATAAAGGTAACTGTGTCTATCAGTCGCCAGCCGTGATGGATATTCGGGAGCACTGCATCGAGGAGCAGAATACACTCTGGGATGAGACAAAGCGATTGGTCAATCCACATGAAGTCTATGTAGACCTCTCGAACCGTCTCTATGAGATGAAAGTAGAGCTTTTAAATAAAATGCATCCAGGTGATTAAAAAGAGGATGCATATAAATCCAATTCTTACAAATACTAGGTTCAGGTGAGCTTAAGACCACAAAGTCGACCCAGTATTTAAGACATTGGAGGAAATATCTATGAAAGCAACAGGAATTGTGCGCCGGATTGACGATTTGGGCCGAGTAGTAGTGCCTAAAGAGATTCGGCGTACCCTTAGAATCCGTGAAGGAGACCCGCTGGAAATCTTTACTGATAGAGAAGGCGAGATTATTTTAAAAAAGTATTCTCCGATAGGAGAGCTTGGAACTTTTGCAAAGCAATATGCAGAGAGTCTGGCACAGACCACAGGTCATATGATATGTGTAACAGACCGGGACAGCATTATCGCTACAGCAGGAGGTGCAAAGAAAGATTACTATGGAAAATCCATAAGCCCGCAATTAGAGCAGCTGATTCAGGAGCGGGAGAATCTTCAGGCCACTTCGGCAGACCGCAAATTTATTCCGGTGATTCAAGAAGAGATGGAAGGGATTGTAACTGAGACTATCTGTCCTATTATCAGTGAAGGTGATGCAATAGGCTCCGTGATTCTCCTTGGAAGAGACGCCAAAGCGAGAATGGGAGAAGTCGAACAGAAAGTAGCAGCAACCGCAGCGAATTTTCTGGGACGTCAGATGGAACAGTAAAATCGTATCAAAAAATATCGCCTTAGCGAAGATAGCTAAGGCGATATTTTTGAAAGAAATAATGGGATAGTGTAAAATTTTCTTCGGGTGAAAAATAGATATAGAAAGGGAACTCCTTTTTGTGATAGAGTATAAGAGACCAATCAAAACCCTCACATAAAGAAAGGAGTTCCCTATGCTTAACAGTATACTCTATTTTGAACAGTTCTGCAT
>CAJTFW010000006.1 GCA_910575445.1 Lachnospiraceae bacterium
ATTCGAAAGAAGTAAGACCCCTTGAAGACGACGAGGTAGATAGGGCAGAGGTGGAAGTGCAGTAATGTATGGAGCTGACTGTCACTAATCGGTCGAGGGCTTAACCAAGAAGTTTTGGGTAAGAGAAGGATAGAGGTATAGGTTAGAGAGTGTATCTTTTCGAACTGTATGTGATTTTGAGGGTATAGAACATACCCAAAGGTATAATCCTCGATAGCTCAATGGTAGAGCACTCGGCTGTTAACCGAGTTGTTGTAGGTTCGAGCCCTACTCGGGGAGCTTTTGTTATATTTATGGCGCAGTAGCCAAGTGGTAAGGCAATGGTCTGCAACACCAGTATCCACCGGTTCAAATCCGGTCTGCGCCTCTCAAGAGCAGAGAACAAGTCACTTTATTAGTGATTGGTTCTCTGCTTTTCTGCAAAAACACGAACCAATGGCGAACCAAAAATAATTGTCAACTCTACCGTATCTGTAAACATTCGGTGCATATGATATTTTGAATAATGTACAGCCCTCGCAACTGTTTCCAAGTCCAGTTTTTCGTACAGGTGGCTTTCGATATAGTCGAGATTCTTCCCAACAAGCAAAATCTGTCCGGCAAGCCATGGCACGGACGGGCAGATTTACGGAAAAGGGTACCCTTTTCCTAAGATTGCGTTTTATTAGGAAAACACACTGTCAAAAGGATTTTATGCTTTGGCAGGTATCAGCCCGCAATTTTCATTTCTCCTTTCTGGATTAAATTTTCTGGTATCAAAAAAAGTGCCAAAAGTCTGCCACTTTATCGCATGGCTCTTCTGACACTTCCTTCAATCTTAAACAACGTGTGCATCTATGTGGTACGCATATTCCGTATGGGAAGAACAAAAATCAATTACAAAGCAATGATAGAACAATAAAATACTATATATTGATTTTGTGGTGGAAACAAGATTACAGAATATGGTTTGTACTGTTTGCTCTCTGCAAAATGCTCCTTACAGTATCTTGGGCTGATGGATCACGATATGTATCTGCTTTCCCTTTACTTTGTTCTCATAGGTGTTTCGGAACGACTGGGGATTTTCAATGATCTTTTCCTTATCGTAGATAAAGAAATAAATATGCTCCGCACTGTAATGCACCATATCCGCTTCGATTTCTTCTGTCAGTTTCTTAAGCTTCATACTGTTTCTGGTGCATTTTACTTCAATGACATGTTCAGAATCCAGAAAGATATCGGTTCGCACCGTACCATAACCGGTATCCTCACTGACTTCTGCTCTTGCCAGTGGATAGAGTGGTTTCAGATAGGCATAGAGCAGATGCTGGACATCATACTCATGATGATTGCATTACGCATACTTGTGATATCGGCTAACATTTAATGAGCGCCTCCCCATCGCAGATAAAACAGGAACAGAGGATCTAAAATATAAAGACTCCCTTCCTTCCAGTCAAGTACCTTGAAGATATCTTCCCGTCCATACAGAAGCTCCTTCAGCTTTGCCAGGCTTTCCCGGATCATCTGTGGGGAAGGTTTTTTACAGTTATCTGCAAGCAGATGGTAGATCCGCTCCTTTACATCTTCAAACTCCAGCTTCATAATGGGAGGATTTTCTGCGATGGATTTCACGATTAACTCATATATGTCATGCTCCTGCCCATCAGCGGTCTGGAAAGTGTTCCGGCTCTTGCCGCGGGTGTTCGGTCCTTTCTGCATCAAGGAAACCACATCCCCATATTCAAAGTTTGCGGTGGTATAGTGATAAGCAGTCTCCAAAATTTCCTGCCGGATCTGATGGTTTTCGTCCCCGGACATTTCCAGCATGGTACAGATGTTCAGACAGATATACTGCATCAGCTGTGGGGAAGAAAGGCTCTCTACCGCAATCTGTGCCGCAATGGAATCCTCAATGGAAATACCCAGTTTACTAAACCCTAGCTTTGCGATCTCTTTTAGATCATCCACTTCCCATGGCTCCATATTGATGAGGCTTAAGCGTCCAGAAAGGTCTGCGTTCTGACGGATTGCTTCGTCCGCGCGGTGGGGGAGGGACACTACAATGGCTTTAAATCCCCTGCGGATGGCATCCTTGAGTTGCTGGGCAATCTGCATCCGTTTCCCCTCCGGGGCATAGTGAAAGTCGTCTATGACCAGTACCAGATCATGTTCCCTGTAATATCCTATGATCTTATCCTTGGTTAGGGAAAAGGTTTCCTTTTTGGTGTATTTATCGCTGGTGCTGGGAATCTGCTTTTCGGAGGCAAACTGTCCTTCGTATGCAAGCCCTGCTTTGGCGGAAACCAGCTTCCAGAAATCCGTATCTTCATTAAAGTCTGCTCCGGAAATTTCCACGATATGTTCAAAGCCGATGACCTTTTCGCACAAAATGGTCTTCCCCATTTTGGAAGGGCCTACCAGAGAGGTCAGGAATCCGGATACCTTGATGGCCTGCATCAGCCGGAATTCATAGGGCAGGTTGGAAATAGCAGATTTTCGTGATATATAGGTGTATTCGGGAAATGCTCCGGGGCGGAAGACATCTTCAGCTCTGAGTTCCATATACGTACCTCCTTATCCGTTTTATCCATTATACCACATTTTTAACCGATTTAACCCTTTTTATTGCTTTTTATTCTATTTAATCCGTTTTAATGGATTTACAGGTTTCTCCAACTGTATGGTTCTCTCTTATCTTATCAATCGCTTCCTGATACAGAATTTTCAATTTTTTATCTTTCAGCTTTTTGATAAATTTCGCTGCAGGCGGAAGAAAACGTACCTCTGTCATTTCTCATCCTCTATACCAAAAACATCTTCATAAGATATATGACCAGATGCTGAAGATGCAACCTGTTCTGCCTCCACAAGTATTACTTCTACAGCTGGACGTATTTGCCTCTGTGCCTTTTTAAAACGCTCCAGAAGATCATTACCACTATATCCCCTGCTAATCAAGTCCGCTAGAATCTGCTCCGCAAATTCTTCTCCAGCATAGTAAAAAATTTTTGTGGGATGGTAATCTGCCTCTATCATATACAAATCAAAGAAATAATATTCTTGGTTTCTGAGATTATTCTATTCAGTTTCCCGTCACATGTTAAGGTCTATAAAACCTTCTCACTCTTTGTCACACCATTGGCACAGCATTGCGATTTGCAGGTAAATCTTATATGCTAAAATTTCTGAAAAAGGCTTTTATTTTCTCTGGTCATGAATCAGGAAACTCTCCAGCCCTGCTTTGATAAAAGCGTCAATCGTTTTCTGTATTTTCTTCCAGTCACTGCAATGGTTACGGGACATAAGCTTATTGATTGCCAGGCAGCCGTTCATCTGAAAGTAGAAGACAGCCTCCGCTTCTTCAAACGTAAGAATACTGTGGGACATGAGCCAGGTAATATAGTGTTCCTTATGATCCGCCATTTTGTCAATGATCCTCGTAAAGATGGTATCATCCAGGAGCAGATAACGGAACATGTTATTGCTGTGAATTTTATCACAGAATGGATAAGAACAATTTGGAGAATCACATTTCTGAGACAGGACATGCTCCATGACACTAGAAGTATCAGAGAGCATGTCGTTTAGAATATCATCCAGAACATCATTCATGTCATAATAATGTAGATAAAAAGTACCTCGGTTAATTTCAGCCATGCGGCACAGTTCGGTAACCGTAATTTTTGCAAAATGATTTTTTTCCAGCAATTTTAATAAAGTATCTTTTATGACCTGCTTCGTATATCGAATACGCCGGTCTTCTTTTTTGGTTTTTTCAGCCATGATCTTCCCCTCTGTCACTCAACAATTTTTCGATTTTGTTCAGTAACCATACAGATTTTTCATATTGTTTCTTGTCTTTTTGATAAAAGTCATTATACTGTATCATATAAAAATAATCAACACGTTGTTCAAAAAAATATAGTCCAGCTAAGAAATGTCAAGTATTTATTGAAAAAATTTCTGCTGGACGGTAAAGCTGCAAAGGCGCACGAGAGGAACTTTTATGAGTGTTTTTTTGAATAAAAGTTTTTCTCATAACCAGTGTGTCGAAGCGGCTTTTAATAGGAGGTAACAATATGGGACATATTATTGCAGTGGCCGGAAAAGGCGGCGTGGGTAAGACGACTTTGTGCGGACTGATGATTCAGTATCTGTGTGAGCATGGGAAAAAGCCGGTGCTGGCTGTGGATGCGGACGCCAATTCCAATCTGAATGAAGTGCTTGGCGTGGAAGTCGGTGCTACCCTTGGAGAGCTGCGGGAAGAAATTGAGCGGGCGGGAATGGATGACCGCTATCAGATTCCGTCCGGGATGACAAAACAGGCATGGCTGGAGATTCGGATGGCAGACGCCATTGTCGAAGAAGATGATTTTGACTTTATGGTTATGGGGCGCACCCAGGGACAGGGATGCTATTGTTTTGTCAATGGTCTGGTGCAGACACAGATTCAGAAGCTCCAGAGCCATTACCCTTACGTGGTAGTGGACAATGAGGCTGGCATGGAGCATGTCAGCAGAGGTCTGCTCCCTTCCATGAAGACAGCGATTCTGGTCAGCGACTGCTCCAGAAGAGGCGTACAGGCAGTGGGAAGGATTGCAGAATTGATGAAGGAACTGGGGATGAAGCCGGAAAAAACAGGAGTAATCATCAACCGTGTCCCAGAGGGCAGGCTGGATGAGGGCACAAAGAAAGAGATTGAGAAGCAGGGGCTGACGCTGCTTGGAGTGATTCCTCAAGATGAAATGGTCTACCGTTATGACTGCGACGGAAAACCGCTTGTGGAACTGCCGAAAGATACGCCGGTCAAAAAGGCTTTGTACAAGATTCTGGAAGGGATGGGACTGTAGATGAGAGAGGATAAAAGTTTGCTGATTTCCTATCTGGAGCAGCAGAAAATGGATAACAGTCTGATTTATGATATAGTGGAATTCAGAGAGAAATACGATACAGCAGAGGAAGTGCAGGAGCGGGTCTATATTCCAGATATGCTTTTTTATGGAAAAGACATTCTGGAAATGTCGGCGGCAGCGCTTCTGCAGGGAGAAAATCTTCTGCTTTCCGGGGCGAAAGCAACCGGAAAAAATGTACTGTGCGAGACGCTTGCCTGGATCTTTGGAAGACCTTCCTATGATATTTCTTTTCATGTCAATACAGACAGTGCTTCCTTAATTGGGACTGATACGTTTATCCATAACGAAGTTCAGCTCCGCAAAGGTCCGGTTTATCAATGTGCGGAATTTGGCGGCTTTGGAATCCTGGATGAAGTCAACATGGCTAAAAATGATGCGGTTTCTGTGCTCCATGCCACGCTGGATCGCCGCAGACGCATCGATGTTCCGGGATACGCAAGGGTTAAGCTGCATCCGGCTACGCGGTTTATCGGGACTATGAATTACGGATATGCCGGAACGAAAGAGTTGAACGAAGCCCTAGTATCTCGCTTTATGGTAGTGGATATGCCGCCTCTTTCGGAAGAAACCATTCGCTTTCTGCTCAAAAAACATTTTACAGATGTAAAAGAGCAGGCACTTAAGCAATTCACCGGATTGTTTCTGGATCTGCAGGCAAAGGTTTACAATGGAGAGGCTTCCGCCCGGTCGCTGGATCTGCGTGGCCTGATCGCTTCCATGAAAGCAATCCGTTCCAATCTGCCGCCCCTTTTAGCAATCCGTATGGGAATCGTGAATAAGAGCTTTGATGTATTTGAAAAAGAGATGTTAGAAGATGTGATTGCGACCCGGATTCCGTCTTCCTGGACCAGGGCGGAGATCTTCGAGGGGTGACAGTATGAAAGAACGATCCTACCGGTTTTCGGAGAAAGCGGCAGAGGAGCACCGTCTGGAGATTGAGAACAGAATCCGAAATCTGTTTTGGACCATTAGCGGAGATTATACGCTGGATGTAAAACCGGATGTGAAGGCGTTTGTAAGATCCAGATCTGCAGTGCTTTATGATGCCATGAAGCAGGGAGCGTTTGCCCGGTATTTTAACTCTGAAGAACTGGCGCTGTATATGATGAAAAAGACCTATCTGTCGGCACAGGAGAGACCTCTTATGGAACTGGCCCAGCTCTGTGTGGACGCTGCAGTTTATCCAAGGACTGCAAAGGAGCGTCCGGGGACAGCGGACATTCGAAAAAGCGCTTTTGAAGATCTGCTAAGACAGGAAGAACCAGTTTTATGCAAGACTTTTTTTGGCCAGGTCAAGGTTTTTATTATGAAAGATTATCTGGGGAGGCAATCGGGTCCGATACCAGATGCAGTCAGACAGACGGCAAATGAGATTGCAGCTTTAGAGCATGCCAAAGATACAGCGGATATCATAAATAAGATGGAAAACATCTATAATACGATTGTTGACAGGGAATTTGAAGAGCAGCATGGAAATCTGGAAACAGTACTTCGTGTTCCGCCCAATGCCCTGTCGAGTGCAGCATGGCAGGAATGTCTGACCGATGAGCAGATGGAGGAAATCCTTAAAAAGTATCTGGCCGGCCTTGGCAAGGATATGATGAGTCTGCAGATCAAGGACAAACAGCCGAAAAAGCGGATGCATCCGGCCGAATCCGTAAGGAAGGAAGAAGACTCCGACATCGAAGATGAAGCTTCCCTGCAGAAGGTGCAGGAATATGTGGCATTAAATTACGGAAAAAATTATTTGTCTCCTTTGGAACAGGAAAAGAGGCGGAACCGGCTCTGCACCGGGATACATGCCAACTGTCTGCTGCATGATACAAAGGGGATCCTGCAGGACCCGGTAATCGTAAATAATCAGTACCGCTTCAACCAGCTTCAGTTTGAAAAAAACAGGATGTATTATTACAGCAACAGCCGAGTAATCAAACGGAATATTAAGGCTTTGGCGGACACACTGAAAAAGGCGTTGGTTCTTAGAAGCCAAGAAGACTTTTGCCGTTCTACCAGCGGACAGCTGGCGCCGGCGAGACTCTGGAAGCTGGGAAGAACAGAAGATGAAAAGCTTTTTGTCAAAAAGATTTCCTCTGGTTCCTCAGAATTTGTAGTTGATATTCTGCTGGATTCCAGCGGTTCACAGGCGATAAGGCAGTCGCAGGTGGCGGTACAGGGGTATATCCTCAGCGAAGCGTTAAGCTTTGTGGAAATCCCCCACCGGGTAGTGAGCTACTGTACTTTCTGGAATCATACAGTCATGCACCTCTTTCGGGATTATGACGATGGAAAAGAAAAAAATGAGAGAATTTTTGAATTCCGTGCATCAGGAGATAATCGGGATGGACTGGCAATAAAAGCTGCATATGATACCCTGCTGGACCGGCCGGAGAACCATAAGATTCTGATCCTGCTTGGCGACGGAAAACCCTGTGACATCAGCATCCGGCGGCCTGGCATCCGGCGGCCTGCGGATTACACAGGAGAAAAGGCGGTGAAAGATACGGCATTTGAAATACGAAGGGCAAGGACGCTTGGCATCTCTGTTCTTGGTATTTTTGCAGGGAACTATGAAGATACCGCCACAGAGAAGAGAATATTTGGAAAGGATTTCGCCTATATCAGGGATATCCGTAATTTTTCCCGTGTTGCAGGCGCCTATCTGCGCAGACAGCTGGAAGAAGAGTAGAAAAGGGGTAATTAAAATGAGTGTGTTTGCAGACTGTCAGGACGAAAGAAATAAAAAAACGATTCAGGAAATCGACTGCCCAGAATGTATGGAAGAAGACGGACTGGAAGTGTTCTTAAAGGATGGCGTAACGGTAGGAGAAAGCACCTGCACTGCATGTGGATATGTCATACCGGAGGGCGTAAGTCTGAAGGAGTTTTTGGAAGGATAACAGGAGTTTGAGATGAAAATAGCAGTAACAGGAAAAGGCGGTGTTGGGAAAACCTCTTTTGCAGCAACACTGGCAAGGATTTTTGCAGAAGAAGGAAGGAATGTACTGGCTGCCGACGCAGATCCAGACGCAAATCTGGGATTGGCTCTTGGTTTTCCAGAAGAGGTAGTTGATTCTATTATTCCGATTTCTAAAATGAGAAAAATGATTGAAGAACGGACAGGGGCAGATAAAGATAATACATTTTATGTTTTGAATCCCAAAGTCAGTGATATCCCGGATAAGTACGGAAAGCTGTATAACGGTGTCCGTCTTCTGCTTCTTGGTACGGTGGATACAGCCGGTGGAGGCTGCGTGTGTCCTGAAAATGTTATATTAAAACGGATTATCAGTAATCTGGTGCTGCACCAAAAGGACGTGGTGATTCTTGACATGGAAGCAGGACTGGAACATCTGGCACGCGGGACAACATCCGGCATGGAGCAGTTTATTGTTGTAATTGAGCCTGGCACCCGGAGTATTCAGACTTACCGCAATGTAAAGCGTCTTGCCCTTGGACTGGGCGTGCAGCAGGTGAGAGTGGTTGCCAGTAAGGTAAGGGATGAACAGGATGAAATTTTCATCCGGGAAAAAATACCAGAGGAAGATTTTCTGGGCTTTATTCATTATAATCAGGATATCCTCCTTGCAGATCGTATGGGCTTGTCTCCTTATGATTGCAGCAGAGAACTGGTACAGGAAGTAAAAGAAATTATAAAACGGATGGAGATGTAAATATGACAGATGGAGCGCAGACTGTCCCCGGAGGGCATGGGAAGAAAATAGAATATGCGAAAGATAACATGGAGCGGATGCCTTATGAATATTACGTGGAAAAATTTAAGAGGTCTGATCCTGTCAGCATTAGTACAAGATTAGGGATTGTGTATAACCTTACAGGGCAGGAATTTATGTTTATGTTCATGGGGAGCCTTTATTATATCCATTATCCGGACTTTGAGGTCAGACATGGAAATCCGGAGACAGAGACGAGTACTTATTATCCGTTGGAAGAAGATATTTATACCAAAATACTTGTTTTAAGATACCTATTAAATGCCAGCGTATTTCCTCATAATGGAGAATTTCGCTCTTACAAAGAGCTTCCGTCCGGAGATTTATATGCCCGGCAGTTTCAAGGCAGATGTATCTCAAGAATGAACCGTAAGTTTGGGAGCAGACTGGAAAAATTTAAAGAAATTATGGAATGTACAGGTGCGGTCCCAGTACACCTGGGGGATATTGGATACGAACTGGAATTGTTTGAGGAATTGTATCTGCGATTTATTTTCTGGGAAGGCGACGAAGAATTTCCGGCATCTTCGCAAATTTTGTTTTCCAGTAATTTTCCGGCTGCATTTGGGGCCTATGATTTGGCAGAGATAGGAGAAATCTGTATTAATACATTTTGTGCAATCGAAAAACAATTATAACCAGTCTAGCTAAGAAATGTTAAGTATTTATTAGAAAAAATTTCTGCTGGACGGTAAAGCTGCAAAGGCGCACAAGAGGAACTTTTATGAGTGCTTTTTCAAATAAAAGTTTCTCTCATTACTGGTGTGTCGAAGCAGCTTTACCCTTTAGTGCTGTCGCGCAGCGACTTTTATAGGAGGAAAGAAGATGAAAATAGCAGTATGTGGAAAAGGCGGAAGTGGGAAAAGCACAGTTACAACTTTGCTGGCAAAAGAATTAGCAGAAAGAGGCAGAAAGGTTCTTGTCATTGATTCAGATGAATCTAATTATGGATTGAGCAGGCAGCTGGGCGTGGACCTGCCTTTGGATTTTACTGCTTATTTTGGCGGGAAACAAAAAGCGATGCAGGATATGATGCTGTCCAATTTTACGCACCGGTTTTTTAATGAAACATGGGAGATTCAGGACATACCAGAAGGATATTATTCTGAAAAGGACGGTGTAAAGCTGATGTCCAGCGGGAAGATCCATACAGCCAATGAGGGATGCGCCTGTACTATGGGGAATGTACTCACGCAGTTCATAGAACATTTAGTACTTTCTGAGGGGGAATATGCACTGATCGATATGGAGGCCGGGATTGAACATTTTGGCCGGGGAATTGATAACGGTGTGGATTTGATCCTTATGGTGGTAGAACCTTCCTATGAATCGCTGGCATTGACAGGGAAAGTTTCTGAACTGGGCACAAGCATCGGGAAACCTGTCTATCTGGTGTTCAACAAAGTGGATGGGGAAAACCGGGAATGGATGAAGAAGAATGTATGTGAACGTGTGGAGATTCTATGTGAGATATCTGCAGAAAAGAGTATTGCGGATGCAGGATTACAGGGAACAGAACTTTCAAACGGCTATCCGGCAATACTCCGTCTGACTGATTTTTTGGAAAAATGCGGCAGGGGAAAGGAGGCGCCGGCTCATGCAGGATAACCGGGCATTTCAACAGATGCTGTTATCTGCAAAAGAACGCATATGCGTTCATGCACCGAAGGAGATTGCGAAGAAGAGCGGTGCGGTATTTCATAAGGACAAGTCCTTTTTTGAATTGCAGAGCTTAGATCAGAAGATTCAGATTACTTTTCCAGAGTGTACATTCCAACCGTGGATTGATGAATGGCAGCAGCTTGTGATTCTTCATTATCTGGACCTGGCGGATGGAACGGAAGTATCCCCGGAAATGGTTTCCTTTGGAGCATTAAAGGATGGTCTTATCCGGGGAACGAAATTTGACCATGATATGGAAAGGGAGCTTGGAAGCTTTCTGGATGGAATGACCCAGGAGCAGCTTTGCAGGGTATGCGAAGGGCTTGGAGCGCAGCTTGTAGAAGAACGGGCGGATTTGTGCGCGGTATTTCCCTTTCTGCCCCGCTATCCCGTCTGGCTGAAGGTCTGGTTTGCGGATGATGAGTTTGAGGCATCTGGAAAGCTCCTGGTAAGCAGAAGCGCAGATCATTATCTGACCATTGAGGATGCGGTGACTGTGGGAGAGCTTCTGCTCTCAAAACTGAAGGGCATTTTTGATGAAACATAAGGAGTTCCAGTCAGAGATGCCATTTTCGGTATTCGGTTGGGAGACATTGAAAAAATGTCTTAAACGCTGAGGTGAATTTGCTCTGGCTGTCATAACCGACAGCCTTTGCGATTTCAGCGATGCTCATTCCTGACTCCCGCAGCATTCTGGCGGCTTCTTCCATGCGGTGCTCTTTGATGTGGGCGGCAATGGAAGTTCCATAAATAGCTTTAAAGGAGGCTTTTAAAGTAGTTGGATTGATTAAATATTGTCGGGAAAGTTCATCTATTGTGATTCGCTGCTCTATATGCTGTGTCAGCTGTTCATGGATTTTCTGGACAATGTTTATCTGTTCGGATTGATATTCGGATAATCGCTGCTTAGGTGTGAGTTTTGCTTTACCAAGATAAAGAAGCAATTCTAAGGTCTTTATTTTCTGATAGGACAGTTTCAATTCTTCCGGCTGGTTATAAAATGCGGAAAAAATAGGTTCTGTCTGTTCATTCCCTGCAAGAAAAATCGGACTGTCATTCTGACAGAATTTTTCCGGCAATATGGTTTCAAAAATATTGCTGCCTTTCAACAGTTCAGGAGGGCTTGTGACGGTTTCCTGTAAATCTATGCAGATAGTAAGCCCCTGGTAGATACCACCCGGAAAGCGAAGCACAGAATCCGTACAGGCTTTCATCGTATGCAGAGAAAAATCCCCCGGATTTAGATAAATACGGTTCCCGTTTTTCATTTCCCATACTATCTGCCCGGCTTTACAATAGTTAATCTGAATGACGTGTGATAGGGCTTTATGCTTTACAGAAAGCGAATCAGATGAAAATTTCAGATAACATAACTCTATACCAGGATAAAGAGGAATAACTTCATTTGTGCTTTTTTGATGAAGACTTTCCACAACTTTTCGTATTTTTATCAATTCATCATTCATAGGGCAGACCTCACAATTTGGGGCAGGTGATTTCCATGACCTGCTCAATCATCTGGTGCAGCAGGCGTCCCTGTTCCGTATCTGCGGCACGGTAGTAAACTTCTTTTCCCTCACGGCGGCAGACAATCAGGCCGCTGTTCTTCAATGGACGGAGGTGGTGGGATACAGCCGGGCTTGACATATTCAACATATCAGAAATCTTGAGGACACATTTCTCCTGGTGGCAAAGAAGCCAGAAAATACGAATTCTGGTGCTATCCCCAAGCTGCTTGAAAACCTCGGCTACCGTTTGAAAATAATCTACATGATTTAGCTGTTCCTGTATCAATTCTGTTTGCGGTCCTTCTCTGTGTCGGTGTGGTAATTTTGCCTGTTCCATATTTTTCCTTTCTTTTTCGTTTGCATTTCGCCCAAATGGAAATACTTTTCGCCCGTTTGGGAGGGAATGCCTGAGATGTATTGACGAGTGCTTTTTTGTGTATTATACTGCAACCATAATGATTAAACAAGTGCTTAATCATTAAATTTTAAAAATAGAAAATAGCAAGGAGGACTTTTCCAATGAAGAAGACTTACAAGATTGAGGTAGACTGTGCCAACTGTGCAAACCTGATGGAGGATGCGGCCCGCAAGACTGCCGGTGTGCAGAGCGCAACCGTCAATTTTATGACACAGAAGATGATTGTGGAATTTGATGAAGGGCAGGAGCCAAAGGATGTTATGAAAAATGTATTGGATGCCTGCAAAAAAGTGGAGCCGGACTGCGAGATTTTCCTTTAAGCGGCAGCTGCCAATGATGGAATGACACCCTTAAAATGCGCCACTGCAATTTATACTGCATATTAGACAGAGTTACAGTCAGGCGATATAACGAAAGGCCGCCAGCCATATGATTGACTTGAACAGGTTGATAAATTCTGGCGTCCTTGAGTATAGGGGTGTCATTTTTGCTATTAACGATTAAATAATTAAGCATATTTTGAAAGGAATTTTACTATGCAGGAATTAGTAATAAGCATACTGCTTACAGTTGTGATCATAATGGCTGCCGTTCTTCTTATTTTTATCGGCGGCCGTAAAGACGGTATGACGAAAAAGCAAAGGGTTATGATGGTTCGGATTTTACTCAGTGCTGGAATCTTACTGGCACTCCAGTTTATTTCCGCAGAGATGTTTGATACGGTTGATGAATACTTATTCCCGACTGCAGGAAGATGGCTTCGCTTTGCGTGCTATCTGATTGATTATCTGATTATTGGGTATGACATTTTGCGGAAAGCAGCAAAGGGTATTAAAAACCGTCAGGTATTTGACGAGAGTTTTCTGATGGCAGTGGCTACGATTGGAGCAATGGCACTGGCTATTTATGAGAATGGTGAATATCTGGAAGCGATTGCTGTTATGCTGTTTTATCAGATTGGGGAGTGGTTTCAGGGGTATGCGGTTGGAAAGAGCCGCCGCAATATCAGTAACCTGATGGATATTCGCCCCGATTATGCGAATGTAGAGAAAAATGGGAAATTGGAGCAGGTAGACCCGGATGAAGTAGGGATTGGCAGCGTGATTGTTGTACAGCCGGGAGAGAAAGTGCCGATTGACGGTATGATTGTTGAGGGAAGTTCCAGCCTGAATACCAGTGCGCTGACCGGGGAAAGTCTGCCGAGGGAGGTAAAGGTTGGCGACGAAATAATCAGCGGATGTATCAGTATGACCGGTGTATTGAAGATCCAGACCACAAAGGAGTTTGGGGAATCTACGGTTTCTAAGATTTTGGACTTGGTGGAAAATGCAAGCTCTCGCAAATCAAAATCAGAGGATTTTATCTCGAAGTTTGCAAAAATCTATACACCGGCTGTCTGCTATGCAGCATTGGCGCTGGCGTTTCTCCCTCCTGTTGTCCGTATGCTTTTTATGGGGCTGTCTGCCGATTGGGGAGTCTGGATTTACCGGGCATTGACATTCCTTGTTATCAGCTGCCCTTGTGCGCTTGTTATCAGTATTCCTTTAAGTTTCTTTGCAGGTATCGGAGGAGCAAGCAAGGAAGGTGTTTTGGTGAAAGGCTCCAATTATCTGGAAATCCTTTCCCAGACAAAATATGTTGTTTTTGACAAAACCGGAACCGTGACAAAAGGTGTCTTTGAAGTAAACGGGATTCACCATTCCACCATAGAGAATAAAAAACTATTGGAATATGCGGCTCTTGCAGAGAGTGCATCTTCCCACCCCATCAGCAAGAGTTTACAGCGGGCATATGGGAGAGAAATCGACAGAACCCGTGTATCGGATATACAGGAAATCAGCGGAAACGGTGTGACTGCAAAAGTAGATGGTATGGAGGTTGCAGCCGGGAATGACAAACTGATGAAACACTTGAATATTCCTTATCGGGATTGTCACCAGACCGGAACGATTATACACATGGCAGTGGGTGGGAAATATGCCGGTCATATCGTGATTTCCGATATTATCAAACCTCATTCCAAGGCGGCCATTGCGGAATTAAAGAAAGCAGGCGTTGATAAGACTGTCATGCTGACAGGCGATGCAAAAAAAGTGGCAAATCAGGTTGCTTCCTCTCTTGGGATTGACGAGGTTTACAGCGAACTTCTGCCAGCAGATAAGGTTGAAAAAGTGGAAGAACTTCTTCGGGTGAAGCTGGGTAAGGCAAAGCTGGCATTTGTGGGTGACGGTATCAATGATGCCCCGGTTCTTTCCAGAGCAGATATTGGTATCGCTATGGGGGCAATGGGTTCCGATGCGGCAATCGAAGCGGCGGATATTGTACTGATGGATGATGATCCGATTAAGATTGCAAAAGCAATCAAGATTTCAAGGAAGTGTCTGCGGATTGTGTATCAGAATATTACAATGGCGCTTGTTGTAAAATTCGCCTGCCTTGCATTAGGGGCTGTGGGCATTGCAAATATGTATCTGGCAATTTTCGCAGATGTGGGCGTTATGATTCTTGCGGTGCTGAATGCAATCCGTTGTCTGTTTGTGAAAAAACTGTAAGGAAGGAGGGGTTCCTTTGGCGGAATATCAGGTCAGTCAAATTTATAAAGGGCTGAGAGAAGGTGATTTGTACATTCTTACGGAATTTTTTAAGATGCTTGGGAACCCTACCCGTATTCGTATCCTGCTTCTTTTAATGGAGCAGGATGCGAATGTCGGTGATCTGGCGGAGCAGCTTGGGATTACGCAGTCTGCGGTATCGCATCAGCTAAACTTGCTTAAATGGAATAATCTGGTAAGGCGGCACAAAGATGGGAAAGGTGAAGCGTCCCACATACGTTGGGCGAGATTTGCTACAATGCGCTGTTTTTCTTTTCCATAAATATAAATGCTTCTTGTTAGACTATTAGAGTTTGTTTGTTTCATAAATCACTTTGAAATTCTTTCTAAATAAGAGTTTATAATATCCTGCAAAGAGATATTTCGCATGGAGTTTTCTACATCATTCTGAATTTGCCTATAGTAGTCGGCAAGAGCAAGCTGGATGTTTACGCCTACTCCACATTCAGGATTGGTGTGGGTATCCAAATGCAATAGTGGTTTTTCTTTTTCTACAGCTTTATAGATCTCCAAAAGAGAAGTTTTTTCTGGCGCTTTTCCCAGTTCCGGGGTTGCCTGACCACGGGAACTGCTGATTAGACCAGCGGCTTTTAACTGAGCCATGATTTGACGTACATAGGATGGATTTGTCTGGATACTGACTGCAATATCCGAGCTGGAAACAGTAGAACTGCTGCTTTGATGGATAAAAACCAAAATATGCACGGCATCACTTAATCGTGTGGAATATTTCATTTTTGCCTCCTGAAAAAAATACTTGCAATTTTATAAAATACATGTTATCATTCTTTGTGAACTTGCAATTTATAAAATAACATGCAATGATGGATTTGTCAATTATAAGATGAGGTATGATATAAAAGTACAGATAGGAGAGTGGAACAATGAGTTTTTATGAAAATTTAGTCCTGCAAACACAGATGAATTATTTTAGACACCGCAGTGTGTATGCATCAAAGGAAACATCAGTCAGGTTAAGCCAGCGTAGTCCGTTACCTTATGATGAGCAGATCCATGAATTTGTAAGGCGGGTTGAAGAAGCAGAATGTATCGTGGTGGGTGGAGCTTCCGGTTTATCTGCGGCAGGCGGTGGTGATTTTTATTATGGGGATACGCCGTCTTTTCGGAAGTATTTTGGAAAGTATGCCAAAAAATATGGCTTTAAAGGTGCTTTTGACGGAATGTACAGCGGATTTGATACAAGGGAAGAACACTGGGGTTATATAGCAACCTTTCTGAATACTACGCTGAATGCCCCAGTAAGAGAACCGTATCTTGACCTAGATGAAATCCTTAAGGGCAAGGATTTTCATATACTGACCACCAATCAGGACACACAGTTCATCAAAATTTATAAAGAGGAACAGGTCAGTGAGATTCAGGGAGATCACAGGTTTTTCCAATGCTCCGATTGCTGTCATGACGAGACGTGGGATGCAGTAAAGCCAGTGGAAGAAATGATAAAGGCGATGGGAGAGGGAACCAGAATACCAACAGAGCTGATTCCCCGCTGTCCGAAGTGTGGCGCAGAGGCATTCCCGTGGGTACGGGGCTATGGTAATTTCCTGCAAGGAAGAAAATATGATGAACAGTATCAAAAAGTATCCAGATATATTCAGGAAAATACCGACAGGAAAATGCTCTTTTTGGAGCTTGGTGTGGGACGTCTGACACCAATGTTTATTCAGGAACCTTTTTGGAATCTGACACTCAACCTGCCGGACGCTTATTATATTTCAGTAAATGCGGAATATGATTTTTTGCCAGAACAGATTGAGGATAAAGGGTTTTGTGTTCTTGGCGATATTGGAAAAGTTTTAAAGGATGTAAATGCTCAGATGAAAAGTCAACAGAAAGAAAATATCTGAAAACACAGCCTTTAATCATACATAACAAGCCAGTAAATATTCTATGAGTATTTCCGGCTGAAAAAATAAGCACTATTCAGGGGGACTGCTGCTATTTCCAGTGCGGTCACAGATAGCATAAGATAGTGAGCAGGGATAGGAAAAATTCATTGTTGATAAGTGGAAGAATGGAGGATTGTAATGAAAGAGATAATGAAAGAAGTTATTGCGAAACTAAAAGAGGCAGATGCAGTTTTAATCGGTGCAAGCAATGGACTATCTATTTCAGAGGGTCTACACCTATTTGCGGAGAATCAGGCTTTTGTAGAACTGTTTTCTGATTTCAGGGAGAAATATGGAATCCATAATATCCTGCAGGGAATGTTTTTTAAGTATCATACAGAAGAAGAATCATGGGCGTTCTGGAGCCGTCTGATTAAGCGTTTTGTTTGTGAATACAGGGTTACAGAGAATATGGAGACGTTACGGAAGCTGACAGAGGGAAAACCATATTTTATCGTAACATCTAATGGGGAAGGTCATTTTGGAGCAGCAGGGTTTGACAGCCGGAATATTTATGAGATGGAAGGAAATTTTGTAGAAATGCAGTGTTCTAAGGGATGCCATAACAAACTGTATCCTGCAGATGAAGCAGCAGAAAAAATGGCTGCAGTGCAAAAAGACTGTAAAGTTCCCTCGGAACTTATCCCGCACTGTCCGGTCTGTGGGGCATCTATGCAGGTACATAGTGTAGTGTGTCCGCATTTTCTTGTAGACTATGAAGCGGCAGAGAATTTTCAGGCATTCCTGAAAAGATTTCATGGAAAAAGGCTTTTTATCCTTGAATTGGGGATTGGCTGGCGCAACCAGATGATTAAAGCACCTTTGATGGAACTGTGCAGACAGGAGAAAAAGGCTGTTTATGTCACAATAAATAAAGGGGAGATTTATATCTGGAATGATATTAAGGAAAAGTCCTATGGACTGGATGGGGATATGACAGAAATCCTTGCAGGGTTGCGGCAGTGTATGGAACAGGGTTAGGAGGACTTATGGTAAATAAAAATTTGGATAAGATTTTTTCTGATAAAAAACTGAAAGATAAGAAATAGAAGATATTGTATCAGAAAGCAGTTGATAAGATAAGAGAAAATTTCTATACTCAGCTAAAGCAGTATTGGTGATAATATCACAGAAGAATCGTTTGGTATATGGTATACTATAAAATATCAAAGCCAGGAGGTCTTCTTATGGATACCAAAACCAAAAAAAGAAGGAAAGCTTTTGTAGATACTAATGATTGTGTAGCCTGTGGATGCTGTGTAAAAGTATGCCCAAAACATGCGATGGAAATATGGAAAGGCGTTATGGCAAAAGTGGATATGGAAAGATGTGTGGGCTGTGGAAAATGTGCAAAGGAATGTCCAGCGTCTGTGATTGAGGTAAAGGAGGTACTGCTATGAAAAAACATTGGTACGATTATCTCTGGATTGCCTCTCTTACCTATCTGATACTTGGCTTTTTCAATATTTTATTTGCATGGCTTGGGCTGTTGTGTTTTTTTATACCATTGCTTATCTCTTTGATAAAAGGGACAAAAGGCTATTGCAATCGGTATTGTGGCAGAGGACAGCTTTTTGCACTGCTAGGAGGGCGATTTGGCCTCTCGCGCAAGAAAGATATTCCAAGATGGATGAAAAGTAAGTGGTTTCGCTATGGATTTTTAACTTTCTTTTTTGTGATGTTTTTTCAGATGCTTTGGAATACCTATCTGGTATTTTCGGGTGTACAGGATTTAAGGCAGGTGGTTACACTTCTTTGGACATTTAAGCTGCCTTGGCACTGGGCGTATCATGGCACGTGGATTCATCTGGGAGTGGCTCAGTTTGCATTTGGATTTTATAGTGTAATGTTGACTTCTACAGTCCTTGGACTTGTGACCATGGTCTTCTTTAAGCCAAGAAGTTGGTGTGTCTATTGCCCGATGGGAACGATGACACAGCTTATCTGTAAAGCGAAGAAAAAAGATGTTTAACAATCATATAAGAAAGGTGGAAAAGATATGAAAATAGTAATTGTTGGTGGTGTGGCTGGTGGTGCAACGGCAGCGGCCAGAATTCGGCGCTTGGATGAAGAGGCAGAGATTATAGTATTTGAGCGTTCTGGATTTGTTTCCTATGCAAATTGTGGTCTGCCGTATTATATTGGAAATGTGATTACAGAACAGGCAGCGCTGACACTTCAGACACCAAAGAGCTTTTTTGACCGTTTTCGTGTGACAATGAAGGTGCATCATGAAGTCACTGCACTTCACCCGGATAGAAAGACGGTCTCTGTTAAGAACTTGGAGACTAATGAAGAATTTGAGGAAAGCTATGATAAGCTTCTTCTCTCTCCCGGTGCAAAGCCAACGCAGCCTAGCGTTCCTGGCACAGGAATTAAAAAGCTCTTTACACTGCGGACGGTAGAAGATACTTTTCGTATCAAAGAATACATACAAGAGAACAAGCCAAAGTCGGCTGTCTTAGCTGGTGGTGGCTTTATTGGGTTAGAGCTGGCGGAGAATCTGCGGGAACTGGGGATGGACGTTACAATTGTGCAGCGTCCTAAGCAGCTGATGAATCCTTTTGACCCGGATATGGCAGCTTTTATTCACAATGAGATGCGAAAATATGGAATAAAGCTTGTTCTTGGGCATACCGTAGAGGGATTTGAGGAAAAAGATGGTGGTGTCGATGTTCTTCTAAAAGGAGAAGCCTCCCTTCATGCAGATATGGTGGTGCTTGCGATTGGTGTGACCCCAGACACGAAGCTTGCCAAGGATGCCGGATTAAAACTCGGAATAAAAGAGAGTATCTTAGTTAATGAACGGATGGAGACCTCAGCACCGGATATCTATGCGGTCGGAGATGCTGTGCAGGTAAAACATCGGGTAACTGGGCAGGATGCATTAATCTCCCTTGCCGGACCAGCCAATAAACAGGGGCGTATTGCGGCTGACAATATCTGTGGTGGTGATAGCAGATATCTTGGCTCACAGGGAAGTACAGTGATTAAGGTATTTGACTTAACAGCTGCAACAACAGGTGTAAATGAGACCAATGCTAAAAAGGCCGGACTTGATGTGGATAAAGTGATACTGTCGCCAATGAGCCACGCAGGATACTACCCGGGCGGGCGCATGATGACCATGAAAGTGGTCTTTGAAAAGGAGACCTATCGTTTGCTTGGTGCACAGATTATCGGATATGAAGGGGTAGACAAGAGAATGGATGTCCTTGCGACTGCTATCTGTGCTGGACTAAAGGCAACAGAGCTAAAAGACCTTGACCTCGCTTATGCGCCACCATATTCTTCGGCGAAAGACCCCGTGAATATGGCAGGATTTATGATTGAAAATATCTCTAAGGGTATCTTAAAACAGTTCCATCTAGAAGATATTGAGCATCTGCCTTATGATGGAAGCGTGGTACTGCTTGATGTTCGGACGCAGAGAGAATATCAGCGCGGACATGTGGATGGCTTTGTAAATATTCCAGTGGATGAGTTGCGTGAGCGGATGGAGGAGATTAAAAAAGGAAAGTCCATCTATGTGATGTGCCAAAGTGGTCTAAGAAGCTATATTGCCACAAGGATTCTAGCCGGATATGGACATGAAGTCTATAATCTCTCTGGTGGTTTTCGCTTCTATGATATTGTGGTCAATGACCAGACCTTGATTACCTCAGCGACTCCCTGTGGAATGGACCAGTAAAAGTTCCAGATGTGTTTTGTCTGTTATCTCGATAGCTCCGCGACTTAATTTTACCATATCTTCACTTTGGAAGTAGCGGAGCATCCGGGTAACGACTTCACGATGCGTGCCCAGATGATTGGCAATGATTTCATGGGTAAGCTTTAACTGTGTAGTCTGTTCTATTGCAGACTCTTCTAACAAAAAGGCGGCAAGACGCTTATCGAAACTTTTCCACATAATCTGTTCGATAAGCCACATCACTTCTGAAAATCTGGTAGCCATCACTTCATTGGTATAGTTGGCAACAGGTGCGGATTCTTCCATCACTTGCTTGTAAATCTCTGCCGGAATCATAAAGAACTCGGTGTCTTTTTCCGCCTTAATCATTAGCTCAAACTGAATGGAGCGCATAATACAGGAGGCTGAGAACAGACAGAGGTCTCTCTCAAACAGTCGATAAATCGTAATCTCTCGTCCTTCCTCAGATAAAATATACGCACGAAGCTGCCCGGACTTTATAAGGAGCAGTCCGGTACAATCCATGCTGCCATTATGGATTAGGGTGCCTTTTTCTACTTGGCGACTGATAAGGGCGTTGGAAATCTTTTGCTGTTGAAAGGAGGTTAATTGATTCCATACTGGAAAATAATCTGAAAATAACATGGGGAGTTCTTCCTTTCATTCTTTATTTTAGTATAGCTTGGTTTATGGCATATGTCAATTTTATGGGGGACTTTGGGGGATAAGGGACGCTCGCCAGAGCCTGGCAGATATTCCTTCCAGACCCCGCTCGCGCTTAATGAACGCCTATAGCGGTACTAAATTCGCACTGCGCGTAACCGCTTGCGCTCATTAAGTGCCGATGGCGTCCAATGGGTCTTGCAGGAACATCTGCCAGACTCTATCGGGCTGTGCATTGGCTCCGGTACATACGCTGCAGGCGAAACACTTACACCTATATACCACCAAGAACTTAGCGATAAGTTCTTATTTTTTTGTCTTAAAATTAATCGGTCTATGAATATATATAAAACATATTATGTTTTTAGTGAAAACATAATATAAATTATTGAAATATTATTGACAAATATAAAATATAAGATTATTATTATCACATATACAAAATATAAATATAAAGAAAGGAGAGCAAAGAAAGGGATGGATATTTTATTTGAAAATAATACCAAAGACCAGATTAAGGAGGCAGCGGATAATAACACACTGTTATTGCTTCCGGTTGGCATCTTGGAGGAGCATGGACCGCATTTGCCTGTCAACACAGATAATGTGATTGCCTATGACCTTGCAATACAGGCAGCAAAGCAGATAAAAGATACGATTCCTGTTATGGTGCTTCCCTGTGTATGGGCGGGGTATCATGGGAAAGAGTTGGAGAATCTTCCAGGCAGCGTGCGGGTGAGACCTAAGACCTTGTTTTATTATATGTATGATATCTGTGAATCTTTGGTTAGGAATGGCTTTCGTAAGATTGCGATAGTCAATGGGCATGGACAAAATCCGGCGATTTTGCAGTTTGTCAGCCGGTGTATTGCTAATGATTATGGGGTAAATATCTTAGTGACTTATCCAATGGGGATGATTGGGAAGGCAGGAAAGCAGATTAAGACTTCTCCAGAAGGTGGGGCTGGTGGACATGCCTGTGAGGTTGAGACTTCGCTGGTATTGGCGTTAAGAGAAGAATTGGTCGATATGACAAAAGTACCAGAAGGTGACAGATGTCAACATAGAACGAAGTTTTTCTCAGGAGATTTATTCCCGGAGCATGATGTGGTGAACTTTGGATACTTTTCAACTTGGGCAGCGCAAGGGTCGCGCTCTGGAGTGTTGGGAGAACCCAAATATGCAAGCGTGGAGAAGGGAGAAGCATTTATCAAAGCAATGATGCAAAATTATAAAGAGCTTTTGACAGAATATTATTATCTGATGGAGCAGGAGGTGACCGATAAGGGATGAGGGCGGTAAGGGTAGATATTGGGCTAAATACCTGTTGCTATACAAGGAGATGGGAGGCACCAAAGCATTGGATTTCTCTGTCCAAAGAAGCTGGATATGACTATGTTCAGATAGACAGTGATGCACTTGACCCTTTTTTTAGCGGAGATAAAAAGTACCAGAGAAGAACCGCAGAAGAATTAAAGAGTGAGGCAGACCAATATAAAGTGACTATCACAGGATATTATACAGGGATGGCGTCGTATCGTTTTCATGGACTTTCTCATTCAGATGCTGCAGTGCGTGAGCGTATGAAGCAGTGGGTGATAGAGGCGATGGACCTTACACTTGCTATGGGGGCGAAGAAGGTAGGCGGAAGAGTGGATGCATATTCTGTGGAGACACTGTCAGATAAACAGGCATATGAAAAGCAAGTAAAAGATACGATTGCTTCCTATCGAGAATTGTCCCGTTTAGCTCTAAAGAAAGGGCTAGAAGCACTAGAAGTAGAGCAGATGTATGTACCAAGTCTGGCACCATATACTTTGGAACAGACGAAGTGGTATCTAGAACAGATGAATAAAGATAACCAAGGGTGCCGTTTAGGGGTTACGGTGGATATTGGACATTGTGCTTCACAGAACTATGGCGGAAGTGGGAAGGAACTACTCTATGAGGAGTGGCTTCGATGTTTTGGTGCTGTTTGTGAAGAAATTCACATACAGCAGACTCGCCGGACATCAAGTGCGCATTGGCCATTTACGGAGAAATATAATGCAATGGGAGATATAGAGGTGGAGCATATTATCGAAGCGCTTCGCTGGTCACATGAACATTGCACAGAGCTTCGCTGGAGCCGCTATCTAAAACCGGTGGAGAAAAATATATTGATTTTAGAATATCTTCCAAGCACTACCGAGACCGAGGACGAGATTATTCAAAATATCGGTGAAAGTGCAAGGTATCTAAGGCGCTATATTCCGAAAGGTGGAATTTTACTGTAAACACAAGAAAAGAGAAAAGGAGAGAATTATGAGTTGCTATCATAAAATATTTCAGATTCAATCGGACCGAAGACCTACTTTTAATGATGTCACCGAACAGATGTTAGAGGCGATTCAAAAAAGTGAGATTAAAAATGGAATTGTAACGGTCTATTCACAACATACCACATGTGCAGTGCTGATTCAGGAGCAGTCAGATGATGTGAATTATTATGGTACACAGCTGATTCTTCAGGATATGGTCAATGGACTGGAAAAGCTTTTCCCACGCTGCACAACAGAAGGGCAATATCTACATCCAGGACCTTTGCATATTGAGATTGCAGGCAGAGAGCGAGGGGAGGAGGCATTTTGGAGCCTTAATACGGATGCCCATCTTAGAAGTGTGATGTTAGGACGCTCGGTTACTGTACCAATCGTGGAGGGTGAGGCACAGCTGGGGGAATTTGGAAGAGTCTATTTTGCAGATTTTGACCAGGTCAGAGCAAGAGAGCGCCAGGTTCGTATCTGTGTGCTTGGTGATAAATAGATGGACAAATTATTGATGGCGGTAGATATCGGGGCTGGCAGCGGAAGGATATTTACCGGGGCATATGATGGAAAGAGACTGACGATTGCTGAAGAATGTAGATTTTTTCACAAATCTATAACCGTCAGAGGAGAAAGTTATCTGAATTTTCTGGGAATCTGGGATGCGGTCAAAGATGGTATGATGTCCTGTCTTGCTAAGAAGCAGGTACCTTCCTCGATAGGTTTTGATTCTTTTGCGCCAGATTTTTGTATGGTGGATGGAGAAGGGACATTTTTTGGAAATATACTGTCCTATCGAACAATGCTTGCTACCAATATCTTAGAGGAAATCTATCAGAAAGTCTCTGCTTGGGAGCTTTTTGGGTATGCTGGTGTACAGGGCAATGAGATACTGATGCTTCCGCAGCTACTTTATCTGCTTAGAGGAAAGCAAGGATGGATACTAGAGCGGTGTCAGGCGTTTCCTCTGGTCAATGCGATAGAGTATCTGTTGACTGGCGTGTGCAGTATGGATTTTACTACGGCATCTGTCAGTATGCTTTGGGATAATAAGAGCCAGCGCTTTAGTGATAAACTGCTAAAGACCTATTTTGATAAGACAGATTTTTTGCCGGAAGTACAGAAGAATCAGAGCATCAAGGGGCATATCAGCCATCTATGTGGGGAAGAAGACTTAAGTGGAATTCCTGTTGTCAATTCTGGTGTGCATGACACAGCCATGGCTACCTATGCGCTTGATATGATGGCGCATGGGCAGCTCTGTATGAACTGCGGAACCTGGACTTCTCTTAGCATTGTGGTGGAGCAGCCTGTTATCCATAGAGAGGCTTTCTCTTGTGGCCTTACCAACTATGGTCTTCCCAGTGGTAAATATATGTTTGGAACGGTGATGCTAGGGATGTTTTATCTGCAAGAGTGTAAGGCAGAATGGGCTTCTATGGGAAAGGTTTACAGCTATGAAGAACTGACTGAGATGGCGATGTGCTCGCGGGTGTTCTGCATGGATTTGGATGATACTATCTTATCTGAAAAGCAATATGCTATGACACACCGAATTGCGTTGTATTTTACCAGAAGACATAGAGAAGCACCAGCGACTATTGGAGAGTATGTTCGTTGCATAATCGAAAGTCTTGTGTTAAAATATAGCAAAATTATAAAATTGTTGGAGCGTGCATCAGGACGTCAGATAAGCAAGATCTATCTGGGAGGAGGCGGTATAAAATCGGTACTGCTTAGAAAGCGGATGCAAGAAGAACTTGGTAAAGAGATTATCTGTGTAACTTCGGAAGTTACCGTTGTTGGCAATCTGCTGTCTCAGCTGATTGCGCTAGGTGAGCTTACAGAAGATGATGCAGAGCAGGTTTTGCGTGCTTCTTTATAGACAGACAGAGAATCTTTGGCAAGGATAAAGGATAAGTAGATATGGTCAGTAGTACACAGGAAAGACAAGAGAAGATTATTGAATATTTAAATAAAAATGGTTCTATTAGAATCGGAGATATGATGCAGATGTTTGGGGTCTCAGATGTGACCGTTCGAAAGGACTTAATCTGTCTAGAAGAACAAGGACTGCTTGTGCGCACCCACGGAGGCGCAGAGCACACCAAACGCACAAGACAAAATTACTCCTATCAAAAGATGCTAAACAGCCATAGAGAGGAAAAAGAGGAGATAGGAGAGGTAGTAGCTGAGTATATCAAGGACCGTTCTTCTGTTATTATCAGTCCTGGCACCACCAATGTCTATATTGCCCAAAAATTAGCGAGCAGGAATCACCTTCTGGTGATTACAAACAGTCACCGGATTATGGATGTTTTTGAAAATAGCTATCATACTAATATTATCTTTTTGGGCGGGATGCTAAATACCGCAGAGCGCAGCACTTATGGAGAGGATACGACAGAACAACTGGGGAAATATATGGCAGATGTGGCCATTCTCTCCGTAGATGGCATCAGCGCAAAAGGTGGCATCACCGTCTTTGAAGCCCCGGAAGCTGGCGTCTATAAAAAGATGATTCAACAGTCCAATAAAGTAATTGTCGCAGCGGACCATACAAAGATAGGCAATACCAGCCTCTCGGCGGTCGGTGCATTATCAGATATTGATTTGATTGTCACCAGCAAAAAGGCAGATAAAGACCAGATAAAAGAGATACAGAGCCTTGGCGTAGAGGTGATTCTTATATAACAGAGATACAAAAATAAGCGGTTGCAACATACAGATCAGGTGATTTGTATGTTGTAACCGCTTATTTTGTTACGTACATATAACATTGATATTTAACGCGCGAATCTGTTCAATCATCTCCTCGTTACGTTTGTTGTAATTGGTGACAATGGTATCAAAATCGGTCAGATTGGCAATCTTGGCAAAGGTAACCCGGCCAAACTTTGAATCATCCACTACCAGTATCTTTTCTTTGGCGCGCTGCATCATCTTTCTCATAATGGCGTCTTCGACATGATTGTAGGTCGTTGCGCCCATCTTTAAATCGATACCATCCATTCCAAGAAATAATTTATCAGCGGTGTATTTATCGAGCTGTTCTAGTACATCGTCTCCCACTGTAATCTGCATCTCTGTATGAACTTTTCCGCCCAGGAAAAAAGTAGTAATCGAAGGTGACAAAAGCAAAGAGTTCATAATCGAAACAGAATTAGTTACAATCGTAAGATTTTGAATGGCTTTTAAGGCTTCGCATACATAAGAACACGTGGAACCAACACTAAGAAAGATAAAATCTCCTTCTTTTACCAGTGCAGCTGCCGCTTCTGCAATCTGTTTTTTCTCTGCCTGCTTGTGGTGAAGGCGAATCTCAGAGCTGGTATTTTCACATTTTCTGGCACCTCCATGAATCTTTACCAGAAGACCTTCTGCTTCTAGATATTCCAAATCTTTACGAATCGTAACTTCTGATACATGTAAATCATTGCTAAGAGTAGATACTTTTATACTATTTGTCAGGTCTAAAGCTTCTAGGATGGCATTTCTTCGCAGTGTGGAACGTTTTTCTTCGGATTGTTTCGTTTGCAATGTGATTTCCTCCAATTATCATGCTTTCTAGTGGAGCAAGTTATATATTTTCTGTATGAAATTAATATACTTGTTTCCGAAAGAAAAGTCAATGCGTTTTTCGGGTTTCAAAAGAAAAAACTTTTGAAAATAACTATAAAATCCTAAAAATGAAAGTTATTTCGTAAAAAATTACGAATATATATTGACAACGAAAGTAAAAAATGATAATATTGCTTCAAACGAAAGGGGAAGGGTTGGAAGTGAAACAAAAAATGAAACGAAACTTAAAGATTTCACCGCCATTTTTTGAAATTGGGCCTAAAAATTATTTATTTGGACAGGATATTTATAACTTGGCGAGAGTGGCAGATGAAGCGGCAAGACGCTATAGAGTCAATGTGATTTTTACAGCGCCTTATGTCAATATTGTAGAGATTGTAAAAGATACCAAAGCATTGTATGTATTTGCTCCCCATATGGACGCGGCACCTGTAGGGAGAGGACTAGCCAATATTTTGCCAGAATCCATCAAAGAAGCAGGAGCTAGGGGCGTGATGCTAAACCATGTGGAGAAGCCTCTTGGACTTACAGAACTGTCTCAGTCGATAGCAAGGGCAAAGCAACTGAATCTGATGAGCATTGTGTGTGCTTCTAGTATTGTAGAGACCAAATCGGTTGCTATGATGGCGCCAGATATGATGGTGTCAGAGCCCACGGAATTAATCGGAAGCGGGCAGGCAGCAGATATGGGTTATGTGGAGGCAGTAATGAAAGCGGCGTTGTCTGTCAATCCTCATATAGGGGTATTGGTAGCTGGAGGTGTCAGTACAGGAGAGGATGTCTATAAGATTATCTATGCCGGTGCAGATGCCACTGGTTCATCGAGTGGGATTGTGATGGCACCAGACCCAGAGAAGAAGATATATGAGATGCTTCAGGCAGTGAGACAGGCATGGGATGACCGATGTCTAACGAATAAACGTTCGATATAGGAGAAGGAGTGCAAAATGGGTAACGGAGCATTGGATAAGAAATATATTTTAAAGAAGGTAAGAGAATACAGTATGGTACTGATTCTGGTTGTCTTTTTGGCCGTTATGCAGATATTACAACCCAAATTTTTAAGCCCGGCAAATATCTGTAGTATTTTATATTCGGTATCTGGTTCTGGAATTGTAGCCATTGGCGCCATGTTTGTGCTAATTACCGGAGGGATGGATTTTACTGCTGGTTATGGAGTGGCTTTGTGTGGGGTAGTTGGCGGCTTTCTGTACAGCAAGTCAGGCAGTGCGATTGTGATGATTGTGGGATGTATGATAACAGGGATGTTGATTGGCCTTACCAATGGCCTGATAGTCACCAAGATGCATATAAAATCTTTTATTGCCACCTTGGCGATGATGTTTACGATACAAGGGCTTATCTATATTATCTGTGAAGGAAATATTGTATTTTTAGACGACCCACTTTCAAAGTGGCTTGGGAAAGGGACTATCGGGGGTGTGATTCCCATGCAGGCATTGATTTTGGTGGGAATGACTGCTCTGGCACATCTTTTACTGACCAGAACCCGGATGGGAACCTATACGTATGCGATTGGAGGCAATGAAGAAGCCGGAAGATATGCAGGTGTGGATATTGACAAATACAAAATCCTAGTCTTTTCTTTTGCCGGAATCTGTACAGGAGTTGCTTCTTGTATGATGGTAACACAAGTGTCGATGATATCGCCAACGATTGGAAGTACCACACTTATGGATGCAATTGCAGCAGCTGTGATTGGAGGAACAAGCACACTTGGAGGAAAAGGAAGTGCATTTGGAACATTGATAGGTGCTTTGATTATCGGCGTTATCAGCAATGCGTTGATTCTTCTGTATGTGCCCACCAATGCACAATATCTGGTAAAGGGTATGATTATTATATCAGCACTGTATCTTAACCAGCTGATGAATGTCGGAGAAAAATAAAGATGCAATCCTTGCATTTTTATAATAGAAAAGGATAAAAAAGGAGGTTACTACGATGAAAAAGAAACTGGTTGCTATGATGATGGTTACAACATTATCAGTGTCTGTGTTGGCCGGATGTGGCAGTAAGACGAACGAGCCAAGTGAAGGGGGCACTACGACAACAAAGGAAAGCACAGGTGGGGAAGAGACAACGGCGGATGCGACCGAACAGCCAGCTAAGACTGCGGATGACACGGTAAAGATTGGGTGCGTTATGATGAATTTAAGCAATGTCTTCTATGTAAATGCGATGGAAGCTGGTGACGCGGCAGCAGAGGACTGGAACGCAGAGTGTATCTGGAAGGGGGCAGACAGCAAATTAGAAGAACAGGTGGCACTGATTGAGAACTTTATCCAACAGGGCGTGGATGCTATCTTTGTGGACCCTATGGACGCAGAAGGTATCATCCCTGTGCTTGAGAAGGCGCATGAGGCGGGGATTACCTGTGTATCTTTTGGAAACTTTGTAGATGCAGATTTTTGTTATTGTATTGTGTATGACGATTACAACAATATGTACAAGATGGGAGAAATCTGTGGAAAGTATATCGGGGAAGAAGGCACCGTAGCGAACTTTATCGGCTCTCCGGGAAATTATGTCTCTGACAACCGGGAAGCAGGATTTAAAGATGGTATCACTGAGAATTATGCAAATATCAATCTTCTGCCTTCTCAGCCGGCAAACTGGGATGCAGCCCTTGGCAACAGCCAGTTGACAGCCCTTCTGGCAGCCAATGAGTTAGATGCGCTGTTCTGTATGAATGACAATGTAACTTATGGTTTGATTGAGGCTATCGAAGCGTCTGGTCAGGATACGGTGGTATTTAGTAACGACGGAGATATCGAGGCATGTGAGCTTGTAAAAGAAGGAACCATCAAAGCAGATTGTCTAACAGGAGCAAAACGTGCAGGCTATTATGGAATCAAGACCATTACGCAGATTGTACGTGGCGAGATTGACAGTCAGAAAAATTATCTACCTTCTCATTTTGTAATGAACGAGGATATGAAGAAATTCTGTGAGGACAATGGTCTGTCAGATGGAATGTCGATTATGACACCTGACGAAGCTATCTACTGCTATGATAACTATAGAGAAGAATTTGGTCCACAGAGTTAAGACAAAAAAGATAGAGAGGGAAAGATACCATGCTGCAGAAAAGCAAACAAGAGACAGGTAGATTAAAAACAGGAGAACGGACCGTCAGATATCTTGTGCTTCTAGCGATTTTGGCAGTGGTCTGTGTAATGCTCTCTATAGTGACAGATACCTTTTTAAGCTTGTCCACCATCACCAATATCATTGGTCAGATATCCGTACAGAGTATTGTGGCAGTTGGAATGACAATGGTTATAATAACAGGTGGAATCGACTTGTCAGTTGGTACCAGCCTGATGCTGTGCGGGGTTATCTCGGCAACGGTGATGACAGCGACAGGAAGTGTGTTTTTAGGGATGGCTGCTTGTATTATCACTGCGATGGTCGTAGGCTTTTTCAATGGTTTTATGGTGGGGTATTCTAAGATTGTGCCGTTTATGGCGACTCTGGCGATGCAATCCGTATGTAAAGGGCTAGGCTGGACGATAAGCGGCGCTAATCGCATTATGGTAAGAGAATACAAAGCATTTACCTGGCTTGGGCAGGAAAGCATAAAGCTTGGAAAACATTTCTCCCTTCCCGTTGCATTTTTTGCCATTGTGGCTGTATACCTCTTTGCGATATTTATGATGAACAAGACGGTATTTGGAACAAAAATCTATGCCATCGGCGGCAATGCAGCAGCGGCTCGTGCTTCTGGTATTGATGTAAAGAAAAATCTTTTGCTGACTTATATCAGTGCTGGCATCTGTGTGGGGATTGCTTCGATTATCTCGGTGGGACGAACGGTATCTTCCCAACCGCAAGCTGGCACAGGGATGGAGTTCGATGCGATTACTGCAGTGGTGATTGGCGGAACTGCTCTAGAAGGTGGTATGGGTGGACTTTTTGGTACGCTTCTAGGAGCTGTCCTTGTGGGTGTTATTTCTTTTGGACTAGGGCAGTTAAGCATCTCTCCCTATGTGCAGTATGTAGTAAAAGGTATGATTATCTTAGCAGCAATTGCAGCAGATGCAGATGGATATATTATGTGTACACTGCGGGATAAAATAGCAAGAAAAAAAGATACTTCTGTAAAGGCAGAAGAACAGATAAGTCATGGAAAGAGCGCCGCAGAGTTTGACCGCACAGGAAACCATAGAAAACTTCGCATGGAGGGAATTCAAAAATCTTTTTCCGGCGTGCAGGTTTTAAAAGATGTAAATTTTGCTTTTGAGAGAGGCAAAGTACATGCACTCTGTGGAGAAAATGGTGCTGGCAAGTCCACGCTTATGAAAATATTGGCAGGCTCTTATGGGAAAGACCAGGGAAGTATCTATATTGACGATGTACCTTACGAGATTCATAACGTTCGGGATGCACAAAAGATTGGTATTTCCGTTATCTATCAGGAACTGTCATTGATTCCTGAGCTTACAGTGGCACAGAATATCTTTCTTGGAAAAGAGATGCTTACAAGTAATAAGCTTCTTACGGACCGTAAAAAGATGAACGCACTTGCAGAAGAATATTTGCAAAAGCTTGGACTTACGATTGATGTGACAAGCAAAGCAGGCACACTGACCGTAGGACAACAGCAGATGGTGGAGATAGCCAAAGCATATGCCTCTGAATCTTGGGTGATTGTAATGGATGAACCAACCTCTGCTATCACGGAGAAAGACAAGGAGAGTCTGTTTCGCATTATCGAGGAATTAAAGCAACAAAATGTGGCGATTATCTATATCTCTCACAGGATGCCAGAAATCTTTCAGATTGCAGACGAGCTGACGGTACTGCGTGATGGTGCGCATGTGGTGACAACAAGTATGGATGGCGTAAAAGAGAGCGATATTGTCAAATGGATGGTGGGACGTGAGCTTAGTGATGTATTTAAGCACAGTGAAAGAACTTGCGGCGAGGTAGTTCTAGAGGTGAAACATCTTACGAAAAAAGGTGTATTTCAGGATATTAGTTTTCAGGTGCGCGCAGGCGAGGTCTTAGGTGTCAGTGGTTTAATCGGCGCCGGGCGAACAGAAGTGATGCGCTGTGTCTTTGGATTGGATTCGTATGATGCTGGAGAGGTATATTTTCTTGGAAAGCTGGTTCACTTTAGGCGACCCAAAGAGGCGATTCAAGCCGGGATTGGTTTTGTTCCAGAAGATAGAAGAAGAGAGAGCATTATCCCCCGTATGAGTGTGTTAAGCAATATGTCTTTAGCCTCTTTGCCTTGGATACATCGTCTGGGTGTAATTGATAGGGAGCAGGTAAGGACTATATTTTCACAGTATATTGAGCGATTTGCCATCAAAATGTCTTCCTCTGCACAGCATATCACTTACTTAAGCGGTGGTAATCAGCAAAAAGCGATTCTTGGAAAATGGCTGGCGCGAAATCCTAAGCTTTTAATACTTGATGAACCAACCAGAGGTATCGATGTGGGAGCTAAGGCAGATATCTATCAACTGATTGATGAACTGGCAAAAGATGGGCGGGCGGTGATTATGATATCGTCAGAGATGCCAGAGATTTTAGGAATCAGTGATTCGATTATGGTTCTGTATGAAGGAAGACAAACAGGACTGCTTCAGAATGAGCGGACGGTTACACAAGAGCAGATTATGACATATGCAACTGGAAGCATATAACAAAACAGCATATATTAAAAATTCCCGGAAGGATTTCTGAATACGAAGTAGGCAGAAATTCTTCCAGACAAAGGGGGATTTTTGAACTATGCGGAACTCAAACAAAACAGCATAGATCAGAAATCCCCGGAAGGATTTCTGAATACGAAGTAGGCAGAAATTCTTCCAGACAAAGGGGGATTTTTGAACTATGCGGAACTTAAATAGGAGATAAAGAATGAGTATTATTACAGCAACAACCAATGTAAAGGAGCCAACTTCTGTACTAGCCAGATTTACACTAAAGGGAAAAAAGGCAGTGGTAACTGGAGCAGCAGGCGGGATTGGCCGTGCTACATCGATGGCATTTGCAGAATTAGGAGCAGATGTGGCGATTGTGGATATACCGGAGAAACTAGAGAAAAGCCAGAAAGTGGCAGAAGAGATTGCTAAGCGTTATGGCGTCAAGACGATTGCAGTAGGTACCGATGTATCAAGTAAAGAATCGGTAGACCATATGGTAGAAGAAGTAGTGGCTGCTTTTGGTACGATTGATGTGGTACATTCCAATGCTGGAATTGGAGCACATGGAGATGGCCCGGATATGGATTTAGAGCACTGGAATAAGATGTTAAGCGTCAATTTAACCGGCGTAATGCTTGTAGATACCGCCTGTGCAAATGTAATGAAGGCACATAAACATGGAGGCTCAATTATCAATACCGCTTCTTTGTCTGCCCATATTATCAATCCTCCATATAAGGATGCACCAGCCATTACCTGCTATACCACCTGTAAAGCTGGTGTACTGCATCTGACAAAATCATTGGCACTTAACTATGCAAAATATGGTATCCGTGTCAATAGCATAAGCCCTGGCTATATCTGGTCAGGACTGCATCAGGGTCTTCCCTCTGAGCGCTGTGATTTTGAAGAATCTACGGTGCCTGTAGGACATTTTGGAAGCTTAGATGATGTCACAGGTCCTGTAGCGCTTCTGGCTACAGACCTTGGTGCCTATATGGTTGGAACCGATATTCTCTTTGATGGCGGTGTGACAATTTATTAACAAAAAGTCCCTTTTTACAGGGACTTTTTGTTATTTTACTATTCTTTTTTCCGATATTTCTTCCAGTCTAATATAATCTGTTCCATTAGTTCTGGCTGTGTTGCAGTCTGATAGAGGAAATTGGCGATAACCTTGGCGCCGTCTCGAAGGGTCTGTTTTGCGCGTTCACCATACATCAGCTTCTCAAATTCGACTGTATGGATATCCACAAAGCTGTCGGAACCTTTGATACCTAGATGAAAGGCAGGTATTACAAGGTCTACATTGCCAGCATCGGAAGCACCACTTGGATAAGGAACTTCTTCTGCTTCCATTCCTAAGTCTTTAAAAATATCCATCAGCGTATGTACAGCAGTCTTTCCATAGTGAAGCTCTGCATAAGTATCAAAGCGCTGCATGGCAGTGTACTCGGTATTGGTTCCATAGGTGACACCTTTTAAAAGGCGAAGGGTATTCTCTACAAGAGTCTCCAAATCTTCCATAGATGCTGCACGTGGATAGTAGTTTAAGACCACGCGGTCTGGGATGACATTGGGGGTAACACCACCTTCTTCGATAATGCCATGCATCTGCATAAAAGGCTTGTACTGCACTCTCATAAGGTCGATGCCATGCATAAAGAGCTGTGCTGCATTGAGCGCGCTATGGCCCTCCCAGGGCGTTGCAGAGGCATGTGTACCCTTACCAGTGATGGTGATATAGAGGTCATTACATGCCAAAATCCTCCACTGCGGGACATTACTAGAGAAAATATGTCCCATAATGGCATATTGATAGCGGTCAAAGCCTCCATTTTCAGCGAGTGTTACTTTGCCTCCGATATTTTCTTCGCCAGGAGTACCAATTAAGTCAATTTCATAGGGAAGTTCTGGGAAGCATTTGCTGATGGCTAAAGCAGATAATACACTGATGCCACAGCTTAGAGAGTGTCCACAGGCATGTCCAATTTCAGGAAGGGCATCATATTCACACATGAGCGCAATCCTTGGCTTATCAGAAGGCTTATAGGCGCGAAACGCATACGAAAGCCCACAGTAATCCATCTCTACCGTATAGCCATATTTCTCCAGGAAATGGGCGATATAGGCACTTGATTCTTTTTCTTCACCGCCTATCTCCGGGTGAGTAGTCAGATATTCACTCAGTGGAAAGACTTCTGGTTCTAACTGTTCTACGATTTGATTTAGTTTTGCATTTGTGATACTCATGATTCTTCACTTTCTTTAGAAGCAGCTTTTGTGGTGTCTTCTTGCAACATCTTTTTTACAGAGGCCATCAGGATAAAGATAACCGCGACAAGTGGAAGTCCGGTGAGTACCGAGATGGTCTTCACTGCTTCAAGTCCACCAATTACCATAAGGCCAATCGACAAGAGACAAAACAGAATTGCCCAGACAATCCGGTTCCATCTTGCAGGGTCTTCTTTTTCATCTAGTTTCCTAGTTGTTGTTCCGGCCAGTACATAAGCACAGGAATCAATGGTTGTTGCCAGATAGACAAAACAGACAACACATAAGAAAATCATCATAAATTTTGCCAGCGGCAGAGTCTTTAGAATCGCAACGATGGCAGCGCTTTGTCCCTGTGTGGCAAGAATCGTTGCCAGGTCCACCTGTCCAGAACTTTGCAGATACAAAGAGTATCCGCCAAATATCATAAAGCTGGTACAACAGCCAAGAGTTCCCCATACAAGCTGTCCCCACATCACCTCTTTAATTGTACGACCTCTGGATATCTTACCTACAAACATTCCCATCATCGGCATAAATGCAAGCCACCAGCCCCAATAGAAAACAGTCCATTCCTGTACAAAGACGCCATCTCCAAAGGGGTCCATCCAGGTACTCATCCGCACAAATTCAGAGAGATACAAGCCAAGCGAATTGACCTCCATCTTGATAATATTGACCGTAGGTCCGACAAAGAACACAATCAGCATAAAGATAAATGCCAGAACAACATTGATATTGCTAAGATTTTGAATTCCTTTGTCTAGTCCTAAATAGACGCTAGTTCCAAAGATTAACACCCAAATAATCAATACGACAATGGATACGATAAAGTCGTATTCTACAGGAATATTGAAAACTTCCCGAATAATGGTAGAGAGAACTGGGGCGCCGATTCCAAGAGAGGTGGAGATAGAGCCCACAATGCCAAAGACAACTAGAATATCGATAATATGACCAGTCCAGCCCGTCGCACGTTTTCCGATTACACTTTTACAGGCGGTACTTAGACGCATGCTTTTTTCTTTTCTGACAAACATAATATAGGCGATTGCTACAATAGCAGGATTGTAGATCGCCCATGCGCTAAAGCCCCAATGAAACTGTCCGTACATATGGGCATATTCATAGGCATCTTTACTAAAAGGTTCAAAATTAAAGGGTGGTCCGCTTACATAGTAGATTGGTTCTAGAAAACCAAGAATTACAATACTGGTGCCAACTCCTGCAGTAAACAGCATGGCAATCCAAGATAGATTGCCATACTGAGGTCTTTCATCTGCCCCGCCTAAGCGGATATTGCCATATTTACTGGCTGTCAGCCAGATTAGAAAGGCAAAGGATGCCAGACAGGTGAGCAGAAAAATCCACCCAAGCTGTCCGGTACACAGGTCAAATAAAAAGGAGATAATGCTGTTTACTTTATCCGGCACCAGATAGATTGGTAACATAATCAGCACAAGAATAGCAAATGCCGGTATAAATATCTTTTTCTCAATGTTTTGAAACATGAATTACACACCTTCTTTATATTTGACAATCAGCGCATCTGCAACGCCTACTCCTTCTCCTTCCGCATATACAAACAGAGGATTAATATCCAGTTCTTTTAAAGTATCTTTATTTGCGCTTGCGTAGTTGCCAATAGCGACAATCGTCTCACACAGCGCTTTGATATCACATTTGGCAGAGCCGCGATAGCCATTTAAGAGTTTGAAAGATTTAAGAGACTTTAACATCTCCATTGCTTCCGCTTCTTTTAGAGGAGCCGGATACAGTGCTACGTCTTTAAATACTTCTACAAAGACACCGCCCATACCTACCATAATCATAGGTCCAAACTGTGGGTCGTTGTTCACACCGATAATCATCTCAACGCCAGATTTTAACATCGGTACCATCAGAACACCATTAATCTTGGCTTCTGGCTTCTTAGCGGTTACGCTCTTCATAATCTCTTCGTAAGCAGCTTTGGCAGCCTCGGCACCGCGAATATTTAACTTCACACCACCAACATCACTCTTGTGGAGGATATCTGCGGATTCTATCTTCATTGCTAACGCATCTTCCATGGAAGCAGCGAATTTGGCAGCTTCTTCTGCGGAGGTGACAATCACTTCTTTGGATACTGCTACGCCGAATTTCCCAAGCTCTACTTTACTGTCATGCTCAGACAGAGCGATAGTCTCTTTGGACTTAGCAGCGCCTGGTGCAAGCTCTAAGGTCTTCTCATCTGGACGATAAGAGATAAAGTCTGCCAGATGACGCAGCATCTTAAAAGCATAGACAGGAGGAGGAAGGATTGGAACACCGATATGGAACAACTTATCCTGGTATTCTAAGTTCCTGGTATTCTCTGCAAATGGAATCATGGCGATTGGTTTGCAGGCGTCTCCTTTTTCCTTGACAACTTTCTCAATACCTTGATACATATAGTGGATAGCCGGGTCTGCAATATCTAAAAGCAGCGTATAGCCGATTAAAACCATACCGATATTGGGGTCGTCCATTACGGTGCGAAGCGCTCCTGCATAGAGGTCTGCATCGTAGGAAAGACTAGCCGTCATATCGAGTGGGTTGTTTGGAGATGCATAGGATGGAAGCTGTTCTTTTAAGCTTGCAAGTGTCTCAGGAGTAAAGTCAGGATACTCGACACCATTTAAGCTTCCAACATCGGCACAGATACCTGTCTCGCCGCCAGAGAGGTTCATAGAAGCAAAAGTTGCCTGCTCTGGAATCTTCTTTAGGGTGGAGAGCATCAGAGACATCGCCATCAATTCTTCTAGGTCATCGACACGGATAGCGCCAAATTTTTTCAGAACTGCATCAAAGGAAGCATCAGAGCCTGAGAGACTTCCGGTGTGGGAAGCGGCAATCGCGCCGCCTTTGGCACTGCGTCCGGCCTTTAGGATAACAACAGGTTTTTTCATCTCGGCTGCTTTTTTAAGGACAGCTGCAAACTTGTTAGCATCCTTAACACCTTCGATATAGACACTGACTACTTTGGTATTCTCGTCGTTGACTAAGAATTCCATATAGTCTTCAACCTGGACAATCTTGCCATTGCCGGCAGAGATGCTGTAGGAAAATCTCATACCTGGGCAGTCCATCAGGGACAGGCACAGCTGACCACTCTGAGAGACAACGCCAACGCTGCCTTTTCTGTCGCGTTTCTCGGAGATAAATGCAAATGCCTGAACATTGTCGATATAGTTGACAAATCCGGCACAGTTTGGTCCCATAAGAGCGATATCTAATTCTTTGGCAACAGCAATTAACTCTGCCTCGTTTTGCCGGCCTTCGTCAGTGCCAATCTCGCCATAACCACTTGCAAAGACAACAGCACCACCACAGCCTTTTTTCGCACCTTCTCTAAGGAGCGGAATTACAGTCTTCTGGGAAGTACAAATCACCATCAAATCTACGGTGTCTGGTACATCGGTTACACTTTTATAACATGGTATATCAAATACAGTCTCTCTTTTAGGATGAATAAAATACACACGGCTTCTGTCTTCTACATAAGAAAGGATGTTTCGGCAGACATCTCCGCCGAAACCTTCCTTTTCACTTGCACCAATAACAGCAACCGACTGTGGTTTTAACAACTTTGTCAGATTCATGATTGGTTTTCCCCTTATTTTCCTTGTACGCCTCTACGATAGCAGGCCACGTTTTTCTCATTGAATTTGCCCTTGCCTTTTTTCTCGAAGAAGGAGACAATAGCTTCTTCCATATATTCAATCGAGAACAGGTCACTGTTGGCAGCGAGTGCGCCAAGCATAACCAGATTGGCTCCCTTTGGATTTGCTACTTCTGCTGCAATATCCGTAGCAGGAACTTTTACAACAGTGATATCGCTTCTGTAAGTGCGGTCTTCTGGTACAATCGAAGAATTTACGAGAAGAAGTCCGCCTGGTTTTAAGCGCTCTTCAAACTTGTCAATAGCCGGGGTATTCATGGTAAATAAAATGTCCGGCTGTTTGGAGATTGGGCTGGCAATCAGTCCATCGCTAATCTTTACGGTACAGTTCGCAGTACCTCCGCGCATCTCAGAACCGTAGGATGGGTAAAATAATACATTTTTATCCTGCTCCATACCGGCATTGATTAACAACATTCCAGCAGTCAGTACGCCCTGTCCACCAAAACCGGCACAGATAATCTCTTTTTTAGCCATGGTCTTATTCCTCCTCCTTCTTATCTTTAAATTCACCCAGAGGGAAGAATGGAATCATCTCATTCTTGATGCGCTCTACACTCTTAACTGGTGTCATATTTAAGTTGGTAGGACACGGAGAGAGAAGCTCTACTAAGCAAAAGCCTTCACCGCGCATATGTTTTTCAAAAGCTTTTTTAATATATTTTTTGCTCTGTACCATACCTTTGGCATCTGCCATCGAGCCTCTTGCAAGATAAGCGATATCAAAGCCGGTAAAAGCTTGCTCTACTCTAAAAGGCATACCAGCTTTCTTGGGGTCTTTTCCTTTTGGGGTAGAAGTGGTAATCTGTCCTGGAAGAGAGGTAGGTGCACACTGACCACCAGTCATTCCATACAGACTGTTGTTGATAACGATAGCAACAACATTGTCGTTACGAATTGCGGTATGCATTGTCTCTGCCATACCAATAGAATAAGCAGCACCATCACCGATATAAGCCATTACCGGATTCTCTTTGCGTACTTTCTTGACACCAACTGCGGTTGCAATCGGTCTTCCATGTGCTGCCATAATAGTGTCAAATCTCCAGGAATCAATATTTAAAGAACCGCAGGCTACGTCGACAACTGCTAGTAATTTCTCGCTAAGTTCCATCTCTTCCATAACTTCGGCAATCAGACGAACTGCCAGTCCATGCCCACAGCCAGGGCAAAAACCACTCTGAGTAAATGTCACTGTTTCAGGAGCTACTAACCTCATATTACTTTCCCTCCTTTTTCAGCATCTCTTTTGCTTTGGCAATGATTCCGTCGGTCTCTGGAATCTCGAAGATGGAGCCATAGTGGTCCACCAGATAGTTACTGCCTACAGCCAGTTTTACATCGTCCATCATCTGTCCTAAGATATTCATCTCAACAGTTAAGAAAGCTTTGGCAGCTTTTGCCTCTTTAAATGCTTTCACTGGGAATGGCCAGAGTGTAATCGGGCGGATTAAGCCAAGCTTTAGACCTTCTGCTCTGGCAATCTCAACCGTCTCACGGCAGACACGGGAGCTGATACCATAAGCGACAAGTACAAGCTCTGCATCCTCTACCTGTATGTTCTCATAGCGCTGTTCTTCTTCCATCTGGCGATATTTGTCTGCGAGATATCCTTCATAGTCAGGATGTGTATAATAAACGTTCTGAATCTTCTTCTGTTCACAGCCCTTCTTGCAGCCTTTGATACTCCAGTCAAATTTATCGATATTATGCTCTACAAATGCTGGAATCTCCACTGCCTCAATCATCTGTCCAATCGCTGCATCAGAAGCAATCAGAACCGGATGGCGATATTTCTCTGCCAAATCAAAAGCTTCTGCCATCATATCAGCGTTCTCTTGTACAGATGCCGGAGCCAGTACCAGGGTGTGATAATCACCATGTCCGCCGCCTCTAGTAAGCTGCCAGTAGTCACCCTGGCCCTGTGCGATATCGCCAAGACCAGTACCAATACGCATAACATCTACAATAACTGCTGGAAGGTCTGCTGCAACCAGGTAGGAAATTCCTTCCTGTTTCAGGGAAAAGCCAGGACCTGAAGATGTGGTCAGTGCTCTTGCACCAGCCGCAGCTGCTCCTAATACCATATTAATACCAGCAAGCTCTGATTCTGCCTGAATAAATTCTCCGCCTACCTCATCCATTCTCCAGGATAAATATTCTAGGATTTCCGTCTGAGGTGTAATCGGATATCCGCTGTAAAAGCGACAGCCCGCAGCCAGTGCGGCCTCGGCCAGCGCTTCATTGCCTTTTAATAATACTTTAGCCATAGCTGACCTCCTTATCTTATTTCAAACACATAATCCGGGCATACCCGATAACAGGTCCCGCATACCGTACATTTGTCAGCATCTACAACAATTGTATTGTATCCCTTTGCATTTACATGGTCAGAGACACTGATTGCTTCTTTGGGACATGCATGGATGCAGTAGCCGCATCCTTTGCATCGTACGGGATTTGTATATACTTTTTCATTTTTTTCTTTTCCCATCACAGGATTACCTCTCTTTTATGATACTTGCGCTTTTTTACCAAGACGGTAAACGGTCATAGCCAGTATAGCGCCTACGATACCTGAAACTGCCAGGAAGATAAAGATATAATTGTATCCAGCTGCTCCGTGAGCGTCCAGCCAGCTTCCAAATAATACAGAGTAGATAGAGTCTGGAAGGTAGCCAATAATAGACGCAATACCAATTACCGTACCGGTCATGGCTCTAGGAATACCGGATTCGCTAACCGTTGAGAAGATTACGCCATACATCATCATAGCAAACGCACCCGGAAGCAGCGTATACAGACTTGCCATTACTGGGCTGATACCTGCTGGCAGAATCAATACAATGCCAAACAGTGCAGCAAGAATAATAAATGCTGTTGACAGCCATTTACAAGTAGATTTAAACACTTTATCTGCTAACAGACCACCTACTGGGGAAAGCAGTAGAAGGAGATAGTTACGAACAATTGATACCAGTCCAGAATCTTCTGGAGAAACTCCACGCACTTCTGTCAAATATGGATTGAAATAGGAAGTATTGCTGTAGAAACCATAACCACATAAGATGGTAAGCGATACAACCCAGACAACCGGATTTTTCAGCAGTTTGAATACATCACTCATCTCAAACTTCGGTTCGTTGTCATCAGCAGCACCACTACTTGTCTTTTCAGGCATCAGGAAGAATAACAAAACTGCCGATACCAGTGCTACAGAACCACCAGAGATAACTGCACGGAAGAATCCACCTGCCATATCTCCACCTGCGGTCTTGTAGACATTGAGTGCAAGGGTGTTGGTCAGGGCAGCGGTAATACCATTACATGCATAATACAGACCATACATAAACCCTTGTTCTTCTTCTGTACCAATAATACGAACTGCTTTCATCAGAGAAGACCAGAAAACAAAAGCGGTACTAAAGGAAAGACCAAGCCATACAACCATGCCTACTGCAAAGTTCATTGTAAAGGCATAGACCCAGGCTAATACGGTGGTTGCAGCCAGGGAGATAACCAGCGCTTTTTTGGGTGATACTTTATCTGCGATAATACCGCCTGGTATGTACAGTATCATATTACCAATGGTATACATAGTCATCAAAAGTCCTGACTGTGTATTGCTGATTCCCATGGCAGCAATCTGTGCATCGTAAAAGATATATTTTACATAAGGAAGAAAGTAAATTGAGCCTCCGGCAAGCCCAAGTGCTGCAATAGTAAGATATTTTCTAAGTTTTGAATCCATATTTATTCCCCTTCTACTGTGTGTTCCACAGCCCCTCTTAGTGAATCAGTTACATATCTGGTGTATCCGATTTGTCTGGTGTAAACAGTCTTCTTGCCACGTCACGGGTAAATTCGCCAGTCTTTTTGGACTCTTCAAATACTAATCTGGTCTGCTTGCGGATTAAGTCTACGGTATCTTTAACGATAGCTGCAGCAGCGTCTGCATCATTCATATTCTCAATCTTTACAAGACGGAAGATAACTGCCTCATAGATACGGATACCACCAAGGTTCGAGATAAAGTCAACTGCTACATCTACGCCGTTTTTGCGAAGAATCTCGTCTGCTTCTGGAGTGGTAGGAATGTTAGCAGCCTCTACAAGAAGAGATGCTTTAATCTTGTCTGCGTTGGTAGCATTGATAACGTCTTCAAGAGCTGCCGGAATCAGAATATCACACTCCTGGCTAATCCACTCACTGTTTGGAAGTACCTGATAGTTTGGCTCAAAAGCGTCTTTGTTCAGGACACCCTTTGGAAGTCTGGTCTCTACTAATTTTTTAATGTTCAGACCATCTTTGCAGTATAACAGACCATTGACATCTGCGATACCAACTACTTTATAGCCCATGTTATTAAGAGAATTTACACAGCTTGCGCCTACGCAGCCAAAGCCCTGGATAATTACGCTTGCGCCTTCTTTGCCGCCTTTCATCTTCCAAGCTTCATCAAGTGCAGCTGCAACGCCATAACCGGTAATCATATCATACATCTTGAATCCGTCGTAGGTTAATTCTTTCTCTGCTCTGTCATGGTTTACGATACCTACATGGATATCCGGGTCTTCTTTCATTGCTTTGGTCTGTGGAATACCAATACCAAGGTCATCTAAGATTCTAAGTACATCAGAGTAATCTACACCTAAGTCTCCTCCGATGGATACACCAGCATTGATAAATGGAGCAGTTGCAGTCAAGAATCTGCGAAGTACATCTAAAGCGTCTGGTGCGTTGTAGTCATAAGCGATACCAGCTTTGCAGCCGCCGGTGGTCTGAGATTCACATGCTTTATATTTGTAACCCATTGTGGTAGCCAGGCGGATAACCTCTTCTTTGGTTACGGTTGGGTGCATTCTGGTTCCACCACCACAGTAGTGACCTACGAAATTGTAAGCACACATCCATCCTTTTGCGTCTGTCTCTGTGTCGTTCCACTCAATTACTACATAAGGTTTGTTAGCCATGATACATAATCCTCCTAGAAATGTTCTGAATTATAGAACCTTGTTCTCTGTACAGATGATTTTTTAAACTCGGTATAAACCGAGTTATCTCCGGGCCCGATGTTCTGTATAAGAGAACTTCGTTCTGATTTTTTTATAAATTCATCATACCATTGTTGGTCAATATTTTCAATCCCTAACTTCACTCTTTTGGTTTTTCGGCATATTGCACAAATTATAGGGGTGATTTTTATAACCTTTTCTGAATTTCCTGTCCATAGTGTTGCAGGATACCTGCAAATGCCTGGATTTTCTCCTCGCTCATGCGAAGAGATGGTGCGCTGATGCTTAATCCGGCTTCTGGCTTTTCTTCATGGTTGATTAAAGCAATGCCAACACACTTGATACCGAACATCAGTTCCATATCATCTAAGCCATATCCACGTATACGAGTCTTTTGAATCTCTTCTTCAAGTGCATCAATATCTGTGATGGTATATTCCGTAAAAGCTTTTAGCGGCCCCTGAATCCGCTTGGCACGCTCCTCCTTATCCATCTTAGATAAGATGGCTTTACCAACGCTTGTGCAGTACATCTTGGCACGCTCTCCTGTGACAATACTTCCGGGCAACTTCTGTGAATCAGGATAGACGGCTTCTAGATAGATGACTTCATCCCCCCTTGGAATTGTCAGATAGACGACTTCTCCTGATTCTTCCGCAATCTTTCGCATAAATGGAAGTGCGATGCGGCTGATATCCAGATTCTCTCTTAATGCCCGACTTAGAGTGAAGATAGCCATACCTAAGCGGAATTTACCAGAATCCGGGTCTTGCTCGAGATATCCCATAGCCTTAAAGGTCATCAGGATATTGTGGACATTGCTTTTGTACAGTCCCAGTTTCTCGCTGATTTCGGTTACTCCTAATGGTTGCTTTTCAACAAAACATCCAAGGACATCGAGTGCCTTTTGCAGACTTTTGACTTTTACTTCGGTTCCAATGTCTCTCATACAGTTTCCTCCCTTTTAATTTGTAAAAGATAACTCTTTTGATGACTATTTTACAACTGGCAGCTGTTTTGAAAAGAGTTATATTAATTAGTGTAACATATAAAAGGGGAGTTTGGCTATATGCTTTTAAAAAAGAAGCTAGATAGGGCTTCGGATTTCCGCTAAGTAGAGGATTCCAGGTGTATGTGTCAGAGTTGTAATAAGCTTTTGATGATTGGTGTGTTTTTCAAGTTTTAGAGAGAGGTTCATAGAGTGGCTGCCCAGAATACGCCCTTGGGGAGAATCCTGGTAGATTTCAGAGATTTCTCCTTTCATAGTACGGATAATATTGATAAGGTGGGGCATCTGTAAGTCGTTGTCGTATTCCAGATAGAGATGCAGAGTTTTACTGTAACTTTTTATCAGAGCATCTAATCGTTGCATAATAGTCATAATAAACAGAATAAGGATAAGAGCGATAAGAGCGGCCTGGTAGAAACCAATGCCAATCGTAAGGCCAAGACCGGCAGCGACCCAGAGGCCAGCCGCAGTGGTCAGACCGCGGACAATATTGTTGCGGGTAATAATAATGGTGCCAGCTCCTAAAAATCCAATACCACTGACCACTTGGGCACCAATGCGGGCAGGGTCACCGGTGCCATTTTGAAGATAAAGATATTGATTGGCAAGCATGATAAGGGAGGAGCCAATACAGACAAGCATATAGGTACGAAAGCCAGCAGGCTGGTTTTTACATTCGCGCTCGATGCCTAAGATGGCTCCGGCGAACATGGCAAGACACAGGCGGGTGGTGATAACTTTAAGGGAGAGTAGTTCCTGGGGGTTCATAGATAGTCTCCTTATAGTTTGTGGCGTTTTTCAGAGAGAATTTTGGCAAAACGCTTTTCGTCTGCGTTTAAGACAAGCTCTTCTGGAAAATGCAGTTCTTGAAGCAAGGCGATGGATTTTTGAAAGACCCCAATCTTATCAACAAAATGTCCATCGGAGGATACAACAATAGGGAGGGAGTGTTTGACACAGGCGGTAAGGATTTCGCGGCGCATAATATCTCCTCCGGGGCGTGTAACAGGGGACTGCTCGTTTAACTCCATAATTTTCCCATGACGGGCAAACATATGTACGACCTGGTCGATGTCAAATGGATAGCGCGGGTCATCACAGTGTCCAATAACATCGACAGCAGGGTTCTCAGCGATGGCGAGCCAGGCTTTGGTATGAGCCTTTTTATCTTTGGGCTGAATAACCGTGGGATGCATAGAGGCAATAACCCATTCTAACCATTCTAGAAGGTCAGGCGGCATATCTAAGTGTCCATTGTAATCTAAGATATTGACTTCAACACCTCGAATTAACTGAACACCGTCTATCTCCTGGGGTAAAGCATGCATACTTTTGAAATAAGAAGGAGTTGGTGCACCAGGTAAGGCGGAGTAGACATGTTCTGTAAGACACAGGTATTTGATGCCTCTTTTTCTGGCAGCTTGGATATTTTCATATAGGGTGCTGAAAGCATCACCACTGATGATAGTGTGGGTGTGCGTATCTGCGATTAGTTTCATCTAATTTTTACCTCCTGCTTGTAGCAGCACTTTTTGTTTTTCAATCTTGGTGATAAGGTATCTTCCTACATCGTGTAAATATCTGGCAGATGTAAGAAGAAAATCAACATCATAGGAGCGATAGAGATTGATAACTTCAAATGTCAAATCGCCAGAATAATCGATGGTGGCAAGGGCTTTTGTAATGCTCTCCCAATCCATCAAACCATGTCCGGGCACAATATGGTCATCGGTGCGAAAGAGATTGTCATTGACATGAAGCGCTTTGACACGACCATTAAGTGTCAGAAGAGTCTTAGCAGGGTCTTCTCCTGTGATACTGCAGTGACCGGTATCAACACAACATAGATAGTCAGAGGGCTCTAGCATATCATAAAAACGGGCATATTCTTCAGGATTAGAGAAGACATCACGCGTGATAACGCCGCGTCTATGGTCGTATTGGTACATATTTTCCAGTGCGATTTTTACTTGAAATTCTCTGGCGTAGGGCAAAAGCCTGTGATAGAATTCCAGATTCATGTTCCACAGAAGTTCTTCATTGCCCTGGTAAGGCAGATGATGGATAGGGTGGATAACAACATGTGGAATCTTCAGGGCTGCACAGACTTCAAAACAGCGCTTACATAAAGGAAGAACTTCCTTTTCATAGTCTGGAAAGAGACTGGTATCAAAGACAAAAGGACCATGAGCCTGGTTAAAATAGACGCCATTATCTTGGGCGATTTTTAAGATTTCTTCGGCATATGTAAGATATTGATGGGAGCAAAAAGGCGATTCTTTTCGTTCAAGCATCGGAGAAAAGCCATAGTCAATCGCATCAAAGCCAGCTTTTGCTAATAATTCAATCGCACCGCGCTCTCCTACATGGGGGCGAAGGAAACTGTTTTCTGTGGATAAATTCATAAGGTACCTCCTAATGTTCGGTCTTTTGTTTTTGACGGTTGGCGATAAGGATATTTCCAATAATCGGATATAAAAGTGCAAGAAAGGCAAGAACGATAATCGCACAGGAGACTGGACGCGTGAAAAATACCATCACATTTCCTTTGGACAGAATCAGTGCACGTCGAAGTGCAGTCTCAAAAAGAGAACCTAAGACTAATGCAATACACATCGGAGTAACTGGAAATCCGTATTTTTTCATAACAAACCCAAGAAAGCCAAAGAAAATCACCACAAAAACTTCAAAGATATTGTTGCCAATCGCAAAGGCACCCATAATACACATAACGATAATACAAGGCGACATCAGGGATTGTGGAATCTTCGCCACCTGTGTGAAAAGTTTCACAAAGAGAGAACCCTGTAACAGCATAAAAAGATTGATAAAGAACAATCCACCCATAATTGCATAGACCCAGGTATTTCCCTCTGTAAACAGATTGGGACCAGGGGTAATCCCCTGCATAGTCAGTGCACCCAATAAGATAGCCATAACGCCGTCTCCTGGAATACCAAGTGTAAGCATAGGAATCATAGCAGCTCCGGTGACTGCATTGTTGGCACTTTCGGCAGCGATAATGCCTTCTACAGAACCATCACCAAATTCTTCGGGATGAGCGGAGCTTCGTTTGGCTTCATTGTAGGCAAACATTGCGCCCTCTGCGCCTCCGGTTCCAGGAACAGCACCTACTAAGATACCAATAAAGGAAGATTTGATAAGAAGCTTCCAGTGACGCAAAATATCAAGATAAGAGATAGTTGCCTTATTGACCTCCAGAATTTTTAATTTTTCATCGCCATGGAGATAGACCATTTTGCAGTTGATTAACACTTGTCCAAGGGCATAGGCGCCCAGAAGTGCACTAATCATCTTAATACCAGATACCATATAGTAATTTCCAAAGACCAGGCGGTTCGTACCAAAGACAGGGTCTGCGCCGACACAGGCTAATAAAAGACCAAAAGCAGCTGAGAGAATTCCCTTACACAACTTATCTAAGTCAGTGCCTTCTAGTCCAATCGAAGCAAAGATACCAAAGCAGCAGAGTGCAAAATATTCCGGGGAAGCGACATTGACGATGGCCTTTGCCAGAAGCGGTGCAAAAAAAGCAAGTGCAATACAGCTTATCAGTCCTCCTATGGTGGAAGCGACTAGAGAGCAGCGAAGAGCATCTCCTGCCCGCCCTTTTCTAGAGAGGGGATAACCTTCCATCGCGGTACAGACAGCATTGGCCGTACCAGGTGTATTGATAAGCGCAGCCGTAATCGAGCCTCCATACATACCGCCGCAATAGGCGCCAAGCAAGAGAAACATTGCTGACAAAGAATCCATATGAAAAGTCATTGTCAAAAGAATCGTCACAGCAAAAGAGACACTTAAACCCGGCGCAGCTCCGATTAAGATACCGACTAGGATGCCAATATTCATCATCAGCAGATTGGCGGGCAGCAAAACATTTTGAATACTTTCTAACAATCTTATTCTCTCCTTTCGTATCAGCGAATGGGAACCAGAAGTATATAACGAAACAGAAGGTACAGTATCAAGGCAAATGCATAATAGATGCCATAATAATGCCATTTGCGGCATCCAATAGACAGAAGAATTACAGGAGGAACGGTAACGGTCGCCAAGATAAACCCAAGTTTATAAAACAGAATGCCATAGAGAAGAATCAGTAAAAATACCAGGTAGGGAATCAGAGAAGCTAAGCGTTCTTTTGCCGTATTTGGTATATGGTTTGTCTCCTCTAAAGTGCTCTCTAGGTTACGCGCGGCAAGATACAGGCGTATAGAATTCAGAAGTCCAATCACTGCCGCAATCAAGAAGATAATCGCGGCAAAGCGCGGAAATGTATCAGGTGAGAAGGCCTCAGCTGCCGCGGAACTGCTTACATATATCTGATTGGGGATAATGAAAAAATAGACAATTATTGCTGCAAGAATCAGGATGCAATATACGATTAAATCTCGTTTGATTTCTTTCATAGATAAAATCCTTTCGTTTATAAGTAGGAGGGACGCTCGCCACGGCCTGGCAGATGTTCCTTCCAGACCCCGCTCGCGCTTAATGGACGCCTATAGCGGTACTAAATTCGCGACTGCGCGTTCCGCTTGCGCTCACCCCGTGCCGATGGCGCCCAATGGGTCTTGCAGGAACATCTGCCAGACCATGTCGGGCTGTTTCTCGGCTGTGATACACACGCTTCGGGCGTAACACTTCACCTATACCCCCTACACAGTATTACATGATAGTCTTATATAACTTATGGCTGGTCGTAGTCAGCCAGGGCGGGAGGGCAATAGGTTCCTGAAAGACCCATTGGGCGCCATCGGCACTTAATGAGCGCAAGCGGAACGCGCAGTCGCGAATTTAGTACCGCTATAGGCGTCCATTAAGCGAGAGCGGGGTCTGGAAGGAACCTATTGCCCTCCCGTCCTAGCGTCCTCCATATCACCAAATATAAACTTCTTATAAAACTTTTACACTATCATCAGCTACCCTATAATATAACGCCACTTCAGGCAGCAATTAATAATCAACTACTTCCAAGCCAGCCTGGCGGAATACATTGGCATAGACATCCCGCTCAATCAGGAGCAGCTCCATAATCTCTTCGGAAGTATACAAGTCTGTATAAGGAGCATGATAGTTATCTTCACTCCATTTGATATAGCCTTCGGAAAGGACTGCTTCATTTAATTTTTCGGTCAGATAGTCGCAGATTTCCTGTGGGGTGTCAGAGCGGACAGCAGCGACCCACAGACATTTATTGCCTTCTAGCCCTTCAATTCCCCATTCTGCACCACATGGAAGGTCTGGGAAGAAAGGACTTCTCTCACTGTCAATCGTCAAAAGCACATTGACATTGTCTCCTGCATCCACATATTTTGCTGCGAACATATCATCAAACGCCGCAAAGTCAACTTCGCCAGCCAAATATCCCTGATAAAGATTGGCAGCACCCTCATATGTGACCCAAGTAACATTGTCCTGAATTCCCATCTGCATAAACATCGTAATAGCAGCAACATAGTCAAAACCATTCATCGATGGAACACCAACCGTGAATGTTTCCCCGCTCTCCAAAAATGCTTTTAATTCCTCGCTAGTGGAGATGCCCATACTGTCATTACAAGCTAAGGTTGCGATAATCGGAGAACACAGAATCTGTAGTGGTTTCCAATCTTCAAGTGTATAGGACAAAGTGTCATTTAACAGAGGTTGACTTAGTGCATTAGCTACACTTAACATTGTAATGGTAGAGCCATCCGCTGGCCTGGAATAAGCTTCTGACACACCGATGGTACCAGAACCACCGGAAACGTTTTCGACAATCGTGTTGACCGGGAAATCCGCATATTCTACCAGAGCACGTGAAGTCAAATCCAAACCATCTCCAGCACCAAAGGGAACCAAAAAGGTAATATCTTTTTCAGGAACCCATCCATCGGTACTGCCAGCATCTGCTTCAGTGGTTGATGGTGTGTCCGCATCTTGTGCAGCGGATGTGTTATTATCTTCGCTTGCTGGTGACTGTGCAGCGTTCTCACCGGTAGAAGAACAGGCACTAAGCAGCAGAGCAGAAACGAGAATGGAAGCCAATACAGTTATTGTTCTTTGTTTCATCTTGTTACACCTCTCCTTTTCTGTGGGAGCTATCTGGTGATTAGCGTATCCAGAAGTGCTCCATTTTATAAATGTAATGATGTCAGGGCAGAAGGTACGTTGCCCCTTATGATGCCACGGATTACTTCGCATTTTGTGTGCCTGTAATCCTAAAACACTTTACGTTTGCTTATTTTCCTTGTCAAAAATAGCTGCGTTTTAGTGTTTTTATAGGTCTTAAGTTCAAAGATTCTTTTGGAATTACTCACGTTGGATTTTTGAACTTTTGCCCAAGGCATCATATAATAGAGTTATATCATATGGCCTATTCCAAATCACCGGTTATCGGGAAGAAACCATATGTAGATAAACAGCAACTACGCTGTCAATCTTCGGAAACGTTTGCATTAATAAAAAATATTCTTTCACCAGAGGTATACATCATGTGAATTACATCTGGTGAAAAATATATTTGAAACAGTTACTAAATAGGTGGAGATGCTGTAGTGCTGCGGACAATCAGTCTGGTCTTTAGTACCACAGAGGTTGGAATCGAAGTGGGGGATTGTGCCATCTTAAGTGCCATCTCACCTGCCTGATTGCCAAGCTCTCTAAGTGGCTGACTGACTGTAGTCAGTTGAATATTAAAAAGGTCTGTAATCGAACGATTGTCAAAGCCAGCGACAGACATTTGCTCAGGAACTTGGATGCCAGCTTCATATAGTGCCTGTAGAACACCAATCGCCAGCATATCGTTGGCACCGATAATCGCGGTCACTTGTGGATATAAGTGCAGAATCTCTTTGGTTGCTTCGTATCCTAGATGAATCAGGTCGTCGGAATTTACCTTGGGTTCACTTTCATAGATATATTGAGGAAGTGCATTGCGAAGCATCGTGTCTTCGTATCCCATCCTTCGCTCATTAAACACCAATACATCATAAGTGATAAAAGCGATATGACGGTGTCCAAGGTCTAGAAGATAGCGAGTCAATTCACAGGCACCGCCGTAGTGGTCCGAATCTACATACGGAAGATTTAAGATGCTATCTGGCGTCTTACGCCGCAGAACAACAACCGGAAGCTGTGTCTTATGGATATATTGGATAATCTCATCATCCCAGTGTTCCGGGGTGATAATCACACTGCTGTAGCGCAATTCTTTGGCACGAATCAGAAATTCACACAATTTTTTGGTACTGCGCTGGATGGTGTGATAAGCGATATCATGTCCATGTTTATGTAAAATCTCCTCCACACCAACTGCTGACTGCGAAAAGAAAGAATCACTGATATCAGGAATTGTAAATCCTACCGTCAGTACATCTTTGCCAACAAGCTGTTGTGCGTACTTATTGGGGATATAGTTCATCTTCTCGGCAAGCTCAAGAACTTTTTTCGTGGTTTCAGAACTAATCTCTGTACTTCCATTGATAGCACGGGAAACAGTAGACGGTGAAATATTCAGAATTCTTGCAAGGTCTTTAATCGTGGTCATATCTTTCCCTTATCTATGATGTGAAGAAGTCATCGGAAACGTTTTCGTAAATCTATAGTAACATGGGAGAAGGGGAGGTGTCAAGGTGTTTTTCAGAGGATGGTGGGGGGATTTTATTTATTTTGAAATATGAAATTTTATTCCCCCTGAGGCAGCTTGACTTTACATAAAATACTCGATACTATTAAGAAAAGAATCTTTTACAAAAGGAGAGGATAATGATGGAACAAGAAGCAAGCAAGAAACAGTTTATTTTGCATTGTGGGATTGAAGTGGTTGAGGAAGAAGGGGGATATTATACAAGGGTAGAGATTGCTCCTGAACATCTGAATCCATATGGGATTGTACATGGTGGGTTGATGTATACGATGGCAGACACAGCGACTGGATTGACAGCGGGGAAATATATAGATGTTCCGGTTACTTTAGACAGTGATTTTCATTTTCTTAGTAATGTATCTTCGGGGGTACTGACAGCCAAGGCAGAGATTATAAAAGGTGGAAAACATGTGATGTGGCTAAGAGTTCGCGTGGTAGCGGATGATAAGCTGGTGTTAGCAGAAGGAACATTTACTTATTATAGTGGAAAGAAAAAAGAGTGAGAACTGTAGTTGGCAGTTCTTGAATTATTCATGTTATAGTGGGATTGTATAACTGAACAGAAAGCAGGATGCGATTTTCTGATAGATGCCCTCTAGTCTTACGAAAGAGGGTGATGCCCGTGAGCGTGATGGAAGTTTTGACATTATTGCTTGTTATTTTTGCGGCTCTATCTTACATAGACAATCATAAAAAGAAATAGCATCCCACCGCCCAAGGTATGATGCTATTTCTTTTGAAATATTTAATTTACTGAGGGCAATCGGAACTTCGTGTCCGATAAGCCTTTCTGATTCGATTATACACCAGAGCCGCTTGTTTTTCAAGTGGCTCTTTTACACGTATGTATAATTGTTTTTACAAGGTTGACATAAGGTTAATCTTGTTAGAGGAGGAGTCTGTCCAAAGGCAGAGTTTCTGACCAGTCAAACCCGAAAGTAAAGTTACACTATCCAAATAGAAAGCGCATCTTGAGTGCCTTAAAAAACTATAGTAATATAGAAGAAAGGATAGTGTCGCTATATGGCAAAAAAGGTACAAGAGTTAAAGGCGGATACTGTACTGAAAAATTATTGGAATAACAAGGAGCAATTTGCGGATTTATTTAATGCAGTTCTGTTTCAGGGCGAGACCGTGATTAAAGCAGAAGAACTAGAAGATGGTGATACAGAAAGCTCCTTTGTATTAGAACATAAAAGATATATAGAAGCATTAAAATCCTCCAGAGACCATATCAAAATACAAAAGAAATCTTCCATATCAGGAGTACACTTGGTATTACTGGCGTTAGAGAGCCAGGAGCATATCCATTATGCGATGCCTATGAGGATTATGGGGTATGATTATAGTTCTTACCAGAAACAATATCAAGAGCTTGTAAATAGACATAAAAGAGCAAAAGATTTAGAAGGAGACGAGTATCTGTCTGGTATACATAAGACCGACCAACTTTTTCCAGTCATCACTATCGTTATCTATTACGGCGAGAAGCCATGGGATGCAGCGACAACTCTTCATGAAATGCTTCAGATTCCGTTCAAGATGAAAAAGTATGTTAATAATTATACCATGTTGTTGGTGGAAGCACGAGAGAGTCATCTGAAATTACATAATATGAATAATGTAGATTTGTTTTGTCTATTGAGAATTCTATTAGACACCAGTAAGTCAGCCAAAGAGGTAAAAGCAGAAGCCATCCAGTATGTAAAAGAACATTCCGTAGATAAGTCTGTAATTATGGCAATCGCCGGGACAGCAAAGTGTAAGATTGATTATCACGCCTTAAGCGAGAAAGAAGAGGGGAGTATGTGGAGAGTATTTGAGGAAACACGAGAAGAAGGCAAAATAGAAGGGAAAGCAGAAGGGAAAAAAGAAGGCAAAGTCGAATTAATCCTAGAACTATTAGAAGAAGTTGGACAAGTGCCTGAGAAGCTGCGCGAACAGATTATGGAAGAAAAAGAACCTGCTGTATTAAGAAAGTGGTGCCGTATTGCTGCACAGGTGATGTCCGTGGAGGAATTTCAGAGGCGATGTGAAGAAATATCTTAGATTTTTATAGTTAGAATTAATTTAGTAAAATAGTTTTTAAAAGCAAAGGAAGTGATATTCGAAATGAGAATATTATTTTGGAACACTTATCAAAATCCTAAGATTAATATATATGTTGTAAATTTAATTCAGGAGTATCATATAGATATACTGATTATGGCTGAATATGATGCTGATGAAGGAGAATTGATAAAGTTATTAGAAGAATATAATGAAAACTTTATAAAATGTTCTGCGATAGGATGTAACAGAATTCATATATGGAGTAATTATTCTGATATAAAGGCAGGAGAACAAGATACATATTATTCCATTCAGATAATAAAAGAACAATTTATTTTATGTTGTGTCCATCTGATGTCAGATTTATATGGAGATAGAAGTGATGAGAGGGCTGATAAGATACAGCAGATGATGCATGCTATAAATATATATGAAGATAAAATTGGCTCAAAGCAGACAATGATTATAGGCGATTTTAACGAGACACCATATGGAAAAGGGTGTTTAAGTGCAAATGCTTTTCATGGATTACCAGTCTTAAATGTGAAAGATAAGGCTACAAGATTATGGGAGATTTCTCCTATCCGCCAGGTACCTATTATTTAAATGAGGCAAAATTGTATTCTCCTTTGTGGTATCTGCTGGATCAGGTTATTATTAGTAAGGATATGTTACCATTATTTAAAAAGGATAGTTTAAAAATAATTACAACATGTAGTTATGCAGATTTAATGGACAGCAGACAACATCCAAATAAAAAAATCAGTGATCATTTTCCGATTGTTTGCGAAATAGAAGAACATTAGAATGGAGGCTATGATGAATCAGGAAAAATTTACTTTTGAATTGGTAGATAAATATACGCCAGATATAGTGATTAAAAATTTACTAGGCCAGATTGAAGAAGCAACAAGAGGATATGTGATTGGGAATATAGAAAAATATGATGGCCCAATTCTTTCCTATACCAAAAAGAGAGAATCTAAAGGTGTTTTTGCTGCGTTACAAGGAACAGAAGAAAATATAAGAGTAGATATTCAGACAAAATTGGGAGAACAAGGTTCTGGGCAGAACAAATTCGAAGTCTTTCTTACTGTAAAAGGATTAGAATATTATAGATATCGAATGATGTTTGTTGGCTATAGTGCCATCGCCTATCCTGCGACTGTAGTGATGAATGAAGAATTGGCGATTGCGTATAGTGGAAAAAGAAATACTGTTTTTACCGTTGATACAATGAAAAAATTAGAAGAACTAATAGAAGATGTTATAAACTGTGAGATGATGACCTCATTGCTTCAGCATCTAATTAATGAATCCTTAAGACAAGAGATAAAAAATATACCAGAGTATATAAGAACAGAGAGTTGATGTCCGTGGAGGAATTTCAGAGGCGATGTGAAGAAATATCATAGGTATTTAGTTAGAGAACTGCCAGCGTGCAGTTCTTTTTTTGTACAAAAAAATAAATTTCTAGGTTCTGTAATGATTTGTGTAATGGTCTATTTTGTAAAATGATTCTCACAGTAGGTATAATATGCTTCTTAGGAAGGCGGGAACAAGAATGGATATACGCAGGGGGAAGGGCACAGGTACATTTATTGTGAAGATTCTTGACAGCCAGAATGCAACCTGGCAAGGCAGCGTTACCTGGGCAGAACGTCAGAAAGTACAATATTTCCGCAGCGCTTTGGAGCTGTTAAAGATGATAGATGGAGTTCTAATCGAAGATGAAGGAGGAGAGTCATGAAAAATAACAGGATAAAAAAGGCAATGGCATGTTTGCTTTGTATAGTGGTGTTGATGAGTAGCAGTTGTGCTATGGCTGGCAGAGTGGATGCTCAGGCACCTTTTCTGGTAGAAGACCATGCTGTTCCAACTACTAGTGAATTTGACATCACTGCAGAGGAAACAGAGGCAGAGATAATGCTCCTTCAGGAAGAGGCAGAATCTGAGCCAGAAGCTTCTTCCGATGTGGAACCTGCAGAAGAAGAATCTGCTCCAGAAGAAGATGCTGCACCAGCAGAGGACGAAGGCTCACAGGATGCTGATACGCAAGAGCCATCCAGTGAAAATGAGCAGGAAGATGTATCTGATGACAATCAGGCACCAGCAGAAGATGGTACTTCGGAAGATACTTTAACAGATACACCTGATGAAACACCAGAGGTCCCGGAAAATCCAGACCAGACTCCATCGGGCGATGAGACAACAACTCCCGATGGCGATAGCACAGAGACACCAGACAATGAGAACCCGGATGATGTACAGCCTCCCGCAGATGATACAACATCAGGAGATATTTTAGATGGTGAAAATAACGGGGACCAAAGCGAAGAAAATCCAGACACAGACGATGCCACAACGGACGACGGCTCACAGACTCCAGATGATGATGCTTCTGCGGATTCCAATGACAACTCAACTGGCGGCGATACTGTCAATCCAGATGATACTATGACAGATACACAGCCGGAGAATCCAGACCAGAACCAGCCAGATAATCCACAGGAAAATCCAGACACAGAGAATCCAGATAATTCTCAGATAAACCCAGATGGTGAGTTAGAAGGCGATGTGACAGAAGAAGTAGAATGTGCCCTAACTGAAGAAGAACAAAAGCAGGTAGAGGAAGTAATTGCGCTTATCGAAGCTCTGCCAACTATGGAAGAAATCACAGCGAGATTTGAAGAACTAGAAGAAGATGGCGATGCTTATGCTACATACTATCAGGAGCTCTATGCACAGGTAAATGCAGCACAAGAAGCATACAATGCTCTGACAGATGCACAGAAAGAGGCTGTGACTAATGCAGAGGTATTGGAGCAGTTTGAGTGGCTGTTAGCGAATACTTTGGAAGAAAATGGTATGATGGGGCCAGATGAGGCGTATGTGAAGGACATCACAATCGAAAAAGTGGAAACTGGAACAGGAGATTTTGATGTTACAGAAGGCTTAGGCAACGACACTGCCGCAGAGGATGATATTGTCCGCACATTTGATACGGTTAATTACCAATTTAAGGTAAATATGATCTCCTGGAATTCTTCTACAACATATGAGAGAGCCAGAGTAAAGCTGGAGTTTGTGCTGCCTCTGACAGAAAGTGAAGGTGTTTTTGACCAGGCTAATATGGCATGGATGGACCAGACAGAAGGGTATAAGCCAGAACTTACTACTACAACACGCACGATTGATGGTAAAGAAAAAGAATGTCAAGTATTAACTTGTTATAAATTTTTAGAGCCAGCAGAAGGAAGTACATCAGTTGTTCCGGGTAATTTTGGAGAGAACCTTACAGTTTATGTAAAATCCATGAAAAATGGTGAGACCTTTGCGCCTATCATCAGCGCGGCTATGGAAGGAGGAACCTGGGATGGACCCTGTAAAAATGAAGAGCATACAGAAAATGGAGAAGCAGCAATAGAGAAAAAGACTGTAATTCCAGAGCCTGTTACAATAACAGCTGCTCCTAAGTATAATATCAAGCTGGACAGTGAGACCAGCTACAGTGATATTTTCGATTTCCAGGGTAATGAGGCATGGATGGCAGAGTATGGGGAGAAAGCAGCTAATACAGATATTGAGAATCCTATCCCCGGTCGTCTGATGAAGCTAGGTATTACGTTGCAGCTATATAATGATAATGCAGCTAAAGGTTTAAAAGGAATTGAATTTCCAGAAGGTCCCATCAGCTTTGATTTGGAACTATTGTCTCAATATACGCCAACTTCCACCAGTGAGCAGGGAACACAAATTGATACGACAGAAGATTATATGCCTCTTCTGTGGAGTTATGGAGAAAATAGAGAAATCCGATATGGAGAACAAAATACCGATGGACGTGTGATTAAGGACCAAAGAGCTTGTCTGGAGCTTGCACCTTATTTTGAACATAATGAGGATAGAGAGGGCAGTGATTGTTGGGATAGCGGAACATGGAATGCAGTACAAGAAGGCAAGACAATCCATATTACAGTTAGTGATTATGAAATCAATCTGGACCATATGCCTATAAAGAACTTTCCAACTGGTAAGGAACAACTGTACTTTGCGAACGTAGGATGTTTTTCTTCTGGCGGAATCTGGCTGATACAGCCTTTTAACAAGAAGATAAGCGAAACTGCTCCAGAAGGACCAGAGTATGATGTTATCAAAGATCATGGGGCAGGCGCTTTTGCCACTACAGTAAAAGCAACGAATCTAGAAGCTACTACTGTAAGCGGAACTAAGACTTCCACACAAATGGTCACTGACGATGATGAAGAGGTACGTACACTAGAGTTGAACTTACCAGGAAGTATGCAGAACCGTGTTCGGTATGCTGGCAACCATGATAATTGGTGGTTTGGTTCAGGTGTAGAGAGTACAGTTGATGGTAATGATTATGCAGCAGTAGGAAGCGAACTGTATTTGGTGGGGGGCTTTAGTTATGGCTCTAATAAAAATGAAGACAATCAGCTGTATTTAGGTACAAATCTTATCCGTTTTTATGGAAGTGCTATTGAACTGGAGGGAGAAGGGGTCTCAAGATTGATGGACGGAGCTTCTCTTGCTCAAATAGAGCCATACTATAGAGGAGAAGATGAACAGGGAAATAAAAAACCAGTACCTTCTATAGACTACGGGTGGTGGGAACCAGACCCAATTAAAGAAAATATTCGTGTCTATTATGCTACTAAAACGGATGGAACAGACTGGAAAGATGATGAGGAACTTAAACACACATATGAAGACGATTTGATTTTCTATGAAAGTTTAGAAGCGATTCCAGAAGGTCATCTCTGTGTGGGAATCCTGACTTGTTTTGTGGGACCTGGTCCTGAACCAACAACAGAGAATGATGAGGGTAGCTACTATTATTATCATTATGCCAAGGTTCGAGATGATTGGAATCTAGCTGGCAAGAGCTTTGCATTAGTATCCACTTCCCGCGTCTGGAGCAAGAAAATGTTTGATGATGCAGATAGAAGTCTTGAAGATATTAACTTGGGAAAAGAAAATGAAGTAAATATCAGAGACTGGATTGTTGATTCAGAAATGTTATCTGATAATCATTATAGGAGTGCCAATATTGAAGGTTCTACATGGTACAATCGAGAAACCTACAAGGAGGATGGAAGTGGTCCAATAGGTACTCATAATTCTGAGTATGAGCATTGGGGAGATACGCTATTAGTCATCGGTTATAAGACATTTATCACTAAGAACCTAATGCAGATGGTTGATGGTCAAGCAAAGAATAACTTCAATCTGGATTATGGTCAGAGAACTGTGGATTTTAGGCTACAACCTAGAACCGCATATGAGAAAGAGAATGTGGATTATAAGCATAAGACAACTATCACAGTTGTAGATACTTTGCCCGAATATATGACCTATAAGCCAGGAAGTGCATATTTTGGCGGTGTGTATCAGCAAGCGCCAGGAAATGGAGGTATTCAGGGAACAATTATCTATGATGATAAGAATAAAGACGCACCATTTCGTGCCCCTGTCTTAACTGAACCTAAAGTTACCAAAAATGAAAATGGTACAGAAACACTGACCTGGGAGATTCCAAATACAATTGGAGAAGCTATGGCACCTATCTATTATTCTGCAGAGATTGGTAGTAAAGGGAATCCAGAGAATGATGTTCCAATAGGTACTACAAAAGACCTGACAAATGTAGCCTATATTACGGCACCATATGACCTGCGTGACCCATTAAATACTTCAGATAAACATTCAAAAGCAGGTATTAGTGTAAACCGAGGAAGTGCTGATTCTTTTGGAAAGTATACTGAGCAGAAGGTAGTGGAAGAAGATGGTGAGATTGATTATGTAGTTTACTTTAATAACAACGCAGAGACATCAGCGGATGTTTTCCTTGTAGATACTATGCCAGCAGACAAAGTAAGTGGTAGTCATTTTACGGGCACCTATCGCTTTGCTGGTTGGAAACTAGATGAGAGAAATACATGTGATGTAGAGAAACTGGAGATTTATTACACTTTCAATGAAGAATATAAGGATATGACAGCACAGAGTAAGGATAATGATGGAAAAAATATCCTAACAGAAGAAAGTGTAAAGAGTTCATGGACGAAGGCTACGATAAAAGATAATGGAACGATTGACATTCCTACACAAAATGGTAGCGCTCATCCTGTAGCCTGGGCAGTAATTGGAACATTAGATGCTAAAAAGAGTGTCTATATTGATTTGAAAATCAAGCTGGATCCAGGAGCCTCAGAAGTAGACAGAGATAATACAGATTACAATTATTTTGTCAACCGTCTTTCTACTAAGGACACAACTATCACAACTGAGAATCCAACGCTAAGGCGAACCTTAGAAGGAGTCACCTGGTGGGACTATAACAGGGATGGTATACAGGCGAATGTGACAAACGAACCTCAGATGCCGGGAGTTAAAGTGGAGTTGCTGAAGTTGATAGAAGGTGGAACCTCAACAGAGGAGGCGCATTATGAAAATGTTTGTTATCCAGGCACGACTACGCCGATTGTGATAGAGACTGGAGAACAAATCAGTGTAAGAGCAAATGCACCAACAGAAGGAAAAACCGAAGCAAAACCATATTCTGAAGGAGCCTATAAATTCCTTGATTTACCACCTGGAACCTTTGCTGTACGATTCACAGATGGAAGCCGGAAAATCACAGAACTAAATGCAACCAAGAGTAATCAAGGTGAGAATGATAAGATAGATTCTGATGGTATTCCAACTCTGGATACGGATGGTAAATTGCAGAAAACGGTGATTTTGAATATAGGGATGCCAAGGGCCGAGGAGATGAATACCGTGTTGTATGAGTCCAAACATCATGACAGTGGTTTTTATCCTGATACGTGGATGGCGGTTCAGAAAGTGAAAGTGGATGAAAATGGAGAAAAGACTCTCGCAGGAGCTGTCTTCACTATTCAAAATGACAACGGTGAAACACTTTCCTTTACAGTAGAAGACGATGGATATTATCTAAAAGGGTATGGGAAAAAAGGTGGAAATGCAGAAGTTAAAGAGACTCAGGAACTGTCTGTAGATAGTTACGGAAAGCTGAACATTCATAACCTGCTTCCAGGAACCTATACACTCACTGAGGTGGTAGCGCCAGAAGGCTATACATTGCTAAGAGAACCTGTCAGCTTTGTTTTGACAACAAAGGAGACACAGAGCACTATCGAACTGAAGTTCTCTGAGGAGCAAGGACAAAAGCATCTGGTAAGTCTTTTAACAGAAAATAATAATGGAATTGGACTAAAAGTAGAGAATGAAAAACTCTACAAATTGCCCGAAGCTGGTGGCATCGGAACCTATTGGTATACGATCAGTGGAACCTTGCTAATGCTTGCAGGGGTGCTGATTTTATATAAGAAAAAATATGCGGGGAGGTGCTGAAAGGGTCAAAAGATGATGAGATTTTCAGCGGTCCTCCAGACCGCAAAGATGTGCAGAAAGCACAGGGCACAAAGAAAACTGTAAACCATGGGCAAAGCCCACAAAAAGAAAGGAAAAGGATATGAAAAAAATGAAAAAGTTTTTAGCCATGCTGTTAGCAATGGTCATGGTTATGGGAATGTCGTTGATGACATTCGCAGCAGAGGTAGAGGTACCATCAACTCCACTTACACCACCAAGCCATACACCAACTAAAAATGATGTGGCAAAAGCAGAGGTGGAAAATGTAGAGGCAGGAGCAACAGTAACTGCTTATCGGATTGTAGAGCCTACTTATAATGATAAAGGTTTTACAGGGTATAAAGTAGCTGAAGGTGTAACTCTTGTTGATATGTTAAAGCCAACTTCTGATGAAGTGACTGGTATTGCTGCAAATAAAGATTTATTAACTACTTTAACCTCAAAAGAGCTGAGTGCACCAGAAGGTGCTGCTGGATTAACAACATATACAGGTGCACTTGAAGCAGGTTATTGGGTAGTTGTTGTTAAAGGCTCTGAGATACAAGAAGTTTATAATCCAATGTTGATAGGTATTTATTATCGTGTAGAAGGAAGCGGTGATGACAATACATTAGTAAATGGTACAGTAGATGCAAATTCTAAATGGAGCCTTAATTCTACACCAGCTTATGCAAAGTCTGAGCAGCCAACTATTGATAAGAAAATCACTGGCAGCACTGGAAAAAACACAAGTGATGGTAATGAAAGCGGAAATGACGTTGCAATTGGTGATACTGTAAAATTTGAGATTGATACTAAGATTCCTTCCTATAGCAAGAGCTATACTAATGTAACTGTAAAGATTAAAGACCAGATGGGTAAAGGTCTGACATTGGCAGACCCAGCTAATCTTGTAGTAAAGGTTAATGATGTTGAAGTTGAGGCAGGAGATGGTACTTTTACCTATACAGAAGCTGATGATAAAAAGAGCTTTGAGATTTCTTTCGTATCTGCTTATGCATTAGCACACAGCGGAGAAGCAGTTGTTGTAACCTATGATGCAGTATTAGGTGAAGATGCAGGCCTTAACTTTGATGCTAATGATAATACAGCAAAATTAGAATACACCAATGACCCAAGCGGTGAGACAAACGAGATTGAAGACAAAACTTATACCTATACCTTTGGTATTGATGCAGCTTTGAATGGTTCTGATAGTGAAAAAACGCAAGAACTATATAAATTAGATGAAAATGGAACAGCTATTGTTGAGGGTGAAACAATTACAGTTACGAATCCTTTGGCAGGTGCAAAGTTTAGACTCCAGAAAAAGAATGATGATGGAAACCTAGATGAAACTCATATATATGAAGCAACATCTGCTGATGATGGAAGTTTAAGTTTTACAGGTTTAGATGCTGGTACGTATGTATTAGTCGAGACAGAGGCACCTGAAGGATATTCTCTTGATCCAACAGAACATGAAGTAGTAATTACAGCTAAGTATTACAGTGAACCTAAAGAAGATGAAGGAAAGTTAGAGTCTTATACAATTACTATTGATAGCAAAGCAACATCCACATATGAAGCAACTTATGACTCTATCAATGGAACTAAAGTAACAACTATTGATAAAACAGAATTGGGAGTTACTGGAATCAAAAACACCAAACTTGCATCCCTTCCATCCACCGGTGGTATCGGTACAACTATCTTCACAGTTGGCGGATGTGCAATTATGATTATTGCAGCAGGTCTGTACTTTGCAACTCGCAGAAAATCTGCTAAATAATTTCGCGTACCATTAGATGTAAGTTTTACATAAGATGAATACCAGGGCGGCAGCGTCCGTTCCTGGTATTTGTTAAAAACACAACAAAGCAAACAAAACGAACCAACCCCATCATTTGTGCGGCTGTATGATTTAGCCATAGGCCAACATATAGTCGCCAGGGATGAGGGGATATAAATCTGCAACAACAAGGAGAGCTCGGATGAAAAAAAATTATGCGATTTTGATAGTTCCAATCTTATTCTTAGCCGGTTTGTCCTTATTGCTGTATCCATTGGTATCCAATGAGTGGAACAATTATCGACAAAGTAGATTAATCTCTACTTACGACGCAGCCATCGCAGAAAAGACTGCAGCTGGAACTATTGATTATACCACAGAAAAGAATCATGCAATGGGTTACAATGAAGCTTTAAAACCCTATATTCTTCCAGATTCTTTTGCCAATGCCAGAAGGGAAGGGGGTGCAGATGAGACCTATATGTCTTGTCTGAATCTGACCGGAGATGGGATGATGGGATATGTAGAGGTTCCTAAGATTAATATTAAGCTTCCTATCTTCCATACCACCGAAGAAGAAGTGCTTCAGACCGCGGCAGGCCATCTAGAAGGCAGTTCGCTGCCTGTAGGGGGTGAAGGAAGCCATGCCGTTATCTCTGCCCACCGTGGGCTTCCTAGCGCGGCACTTTTTACGGATTTGGACCGGTTAAGTGAAGGGGATTGTTTCTTATTATATATATTAGATGATGTATTGTGTTATAAAGTAGACCAAATCTCAGTCGTAAAGCCAGAGGACACCACAGCACTTGCCGCAGAAGATGGGAAGGACTTAGTTACACTTCTGACTTGCACGCCTTATGGTGTGAACAGCCATCGTCTGCTGGTGCGTGGCTATCGGGTGCCATATGAGGAGATTGAGGACGAAGCAGTAGCAGCTTCAAATTTCCTTGGACCAAGTCTTCATACCAACTATCTGTTATGGGTATTAGTGGGACTTTTCGCAACTGGACTCTTTATTTTCTTACTGTATCTCTATGATAAAAGAAGTCACAGAGCTGTGGTACAGACAGCAAAAGGAGCGCCAGAGGATACTACAGATGGCAGTGCAGAACAGGAGACAGAAAGACAGGACTTAGAAGCATGAAAAGAACACTGATTAATCTCGCCTTTGGTCTTTTATTTCTGGTTGGTTTTGGAGTGCTTTCTTATCCGACCATCTCTGACCAATGGAACACCTATCGCCAAAGCAGACTTATCTCGACTTATGAGGCAGCCGTGGCAGAGATGGAGCCAGAGGACTACAGTAGGGAATGGGAGGCCGCTTGGGGATTTAATGATACTTTGGAGAAGAACAATCTCTATGGGGATGCCTTTGGTTCTTCAGAGGGAGATATTACAGATACAGAATACTGGAAGGTCTTAAATGCAGCGGGAGATGGGATTATGGGCTATCTCTCTATCCCAAAGATTAATATTCGCTTAGGAGTCTATCATGGAACCGCAGAGAGTGTATTACAGACCGGGATTGGGCACTTAGACGGAACAAAGCTTCCGATAGGGGGTGAGAGCACTCACAGTGTATTAGCAGCTCACAGAGGGCTTCCAAGTGCAAGGCTTTTTACAGATGTGGACCAGTTAGAACGAGGAGACCGTTTTTATATTCATATTTTAGATGAAATCCTGGCATATGAGGTAGACCAGATATTACCGATGGTAGATAAGGATGATATGGATACACTATCGGAGGCGTTACAGATTACAGAGGGAGAGGACTATGTAACCCTCTTTACCTGCACACCCTATGGTGTGAACAGCCACCGCCTTCTGGTGCGGGGAACGAGAGTGCCATATGAGGGAGAGGAAGAGATTGCAAGTACGCCAGTAGATACCATGCTAAAGGCAGTGCAAAATTATTATATGTTATATCTGATTATGGGATTATCCGTAACACTGCTTGTAATATTAATAATGAAATTTATATTTCGCCCAAGGAAATAAAAAAGGCAAATGTTAGAGCGAAACTTCAAAAACAGCATCTGTCCGAACAATGCCCGTAACGATATTTGAACGCCAAGCGGTCAAATATTGTTACCCTTAAAGGGTATTGTGAGCGGCTGATGCGGAACTTCAAATAAGAACTTCAATAGGAGGGATGAGAGATGATAAGAAGTAAGAGAAAAACAGGCGCATGGATTTTCGCCTTCCTGCTTTTATTTTTGGCAGCTACTCCAAGGGTTGTCCATGGGGCAGTGGCGATAGAGACAGACAGGGAGGGCTCTATTTTTGTAGAGTTAGATGATGTTTATCCTGAGCTTTCTGAATTGAGTGTACCTGTGAATCTCTATCGGATAGCAGAGGTGACTGTAGATGGAACTTACAAGGCTCTTCCAGCCTATCAGGCATTAGATGCTTCGCTTTCATCTGTGAATGATTTAACAAACGCAGATACCTGGCTTATGATGGCCGCAAAAGCTGCTGAAATAGTAGAAACTACTTCTCCAGATGTAACAGCAACCATCACGCTAGAAGCTGGAAGCGGTACTGCAAGTGAATTATCCACAGGTATGTATCTTGTAATGGCACAGTCTGTAGAATCTGTAGAATATGCCTATTCTTTTACGCCATATCTCTTAGCTTTACCAGGAAATCATTACTATGATACAGGGGATGACACTTGGCAGTATGATATGACCATTGGTCTAAAGCCACAGCAAGATAACCGCCTGGGACGACTTATCATAGAGAAGACCTTAACCTCCTATAATGCCACTTTAGGGGGCGCTTCGTTTATCTTTCAGGTAGAAGCGGTACGTGACGGGGAAAAAGTCTACAGCAATGTAGTTTCCCTGGTATTTGACGGGCCAGGAACCAAAAGTATAGAACTAGAAGGGCTTCCAGCAGGTGCGACGGTAACCGTAAAAGAAGTATACACAGGAGCCAGCTACCAGGCAGTGACTAGTCCGGTACAGACCACGGTGATTGTGGCAGATAGTATGGAGGGAGCACCTGCAAGTGTATCCTTTGAAAATACTTACGACGAACATCTGCGGGGCGGCACCAGCGTGGTCAACCGCTTTATCCATAACGAAGACGGAAGCTTTGATTGGGAACAGGAGTAGCATAGGGGGGATAAAGATGAGAAGAGATTGGAAGAATAAGACCTTTATACTGGCCATCATAGCATTTCTTATGGTCACAGGTACTACCGTTCATCAGGCGATAGCATATTTTACCACATATACAGCGGCTTCTGGAAGCGCCGTATTACATCTGGGATTTACCACAACGATTCCCGATGAGGAGGTCAGCGACTGGACCAAGCATGTGTCAATACAGAATACCGGAGATAAGGAATGTTACGTCAGGGTAAAGGCGTTTGCAGGAGAACTTTATGAGGCAGCTCTAACCTATACCGATACTTCTGGAAAATGGAGTGCGGGGGAAGACGGATACTACTATTACCGTGATATTTTGGCACCAGGAGCGTCTTCTGATGAACTTTTGATTAAGATTGACCATTTGAACAGAGAGGAAGACTTTAACGTTATTGTCGTACAGGAGTGTACGGCTGTGCTCTATGACGAGAACGGGCAGCCTTACTATGACTGGAGTATTTTAGCAGATACCGGGGAGGTGCAGGAATGAAAAACAGATTATTAAAACCAGCGCTTTTACTCTCTGCATCAGCGGCACTGCTTCTTCTTAGTACGGTGGGCAGCACCAGGGCAGCGCTTACGTATTACAGTGAAAATTATGCAGTAGAGGTGACAGTCTCTAGTATTGGTGTAAGCCTTCTGGAAAATGGAGAGATGGTAAGCTATCGAAATTATGATAAAGATAAATGGAACGAAGGTGGGGGCGAACTTTTAGCTCATATGTTAGAGGAAGGCGAAGAACTTACACCTGGCAAAAGCTATGAGGAAGTACTGGCAGTTGCCAACAGTGGAGCGATTGACAGCTATGTGAGAGTGATTCTCAATAAGAGCTGGTTAGACAGGGAAGGAAAGGTAGACACGACGCTTTCTCCTGATTTGGTTGACCTGAACTTACAGCTTGGAAATGGTTGGATAGAGGATGAGGCTGCTTCTACTTCAGAGCGCACGGTCTTATATTACACAGGGATTCTTCCTTCAGGACAGAGTACACCAGCCTTTTCGGATACATTAAAGGTTAATCCAGAGGTTACCGCCAAAGTAACAGAGGAGATTACCACAGATGCAAAAGGCTATCAGACGATTACTACGACTTATACCTATGATGATTATCGTTTTCAGTTAGATGCAGAGGTAGATGCGGTACAGACGCACAATGCACAGGATGCAATTAAGAGTGCATGGGGGATTGATGTAGATATCGCAGCCGATGGAAGTTTAAGTCTTAGATAGAAAAGGTGCATCGGTGAAGAAGGAAAAGACAGAGAAGAAACATAAGCATCCCCGCCATCCAGTCGCCACAGTGTTTAGCGCATGCAGTATGTGTCTGCTAGTTCTACTGGTAGTTGTCTGTGTACCTCTGACGGTTCCAAGATTTTTTGGAGTTCATATCTATTCGGTGGTCAGCGGCAGCATGGAACCGGCAATCCCCACAGGGAGTCTGATATATATTGCAGAAGCACTGCCAGAAGAGATTCAGGAAGAAGAGATTATCGCTTTTTATGGAGTGAAAGATTCCGCATCCATCATCACGCATCGAGTCATGGAGAATCGGGTAGTTATGGGTGAATTTATCACCAAAGGAGATGCCAATAAGACCCAGGATATGAATCCAGTTCCGTATGAGAATTTTATTGGAAAAGTAGTACGCTCTGTGCCAAAAGCAGGAAAAGCAGCCGAGCTATTCACAAGCCACCAGGGAAAAGTCCTGGCTGCCTGTGTGATAGGAGCAGCCCTTCTACTACAAGCCATCGCTGCTTTTATGGAAAGAAAGTAAGAACTGGAGCAAAACTTCAATAAGAATTTCAAAACAGCATCTGCCCGAACAATGCCCATAACGATATTTGAACGTGAAGCGGTCAAATGTCGTTACCCCAAAGGGGCATTGTGAGCGGCAGATGCGGAACTTCAATCGGAACTTCAAAACAGCGTAAACCCGCACAACACCCGGAAGGAATTTCAGACAGAAATGGCTGAAATTTCTTCCAGACAAAGGGGTGTTGTGCGGGTTGGAGCGGAACTATAATAGGAGGTAAATGATGAGAAATAAATATGGATGTCTAGCCATGGCAGTTCTTCTAATTGCTGGCAGCGCATTTCCCGTCCATGCGGAGGAGTACACCGGGCGGGATGATTGGAAGGCACAATTTACTGGCAAAAAGCTAGAGAGCAACTTTGAGTCCGCAGACTTAGCAGAAGCCATCTATGCGTTACAGCCAGGAGACCAGATTACTATTCAGTTAGCACTTGAAAATCAACACAACAAGCCAACCGACTGGTATATGACCAATGAGGTTCTCTCCAGCTTAGAGGACAGTCAAAGTTCTGCAAGTGGTGGAGCCTATACCTATGAGCTGACTTATGTAAATCACAAAGGCGAGACATCTACACTCTATAGCAGTGAAAATGTAGGTGGTGAGAAGAGCAGTGCAGCTGGCGAAGGTCTGCATGAAGTCACAGACAATATGGATGAATTTTTCTATTTGGACCGCCTTGCTTCTGGTGAGAACGGACAGATTGGTTTAAAAGTCGCTTTAGATGGTGAGACACAAGGGAATGGCTATCAGAATACTTTAGCCAAGCTACAACTTGCCTTTGCCGTAGAGCCTGTAGCTGGTGGTGGTGGCGGAAACGGAGGAGGTTCTGGAGGAGATGATGGTAACACACCACGTACGCCACCTCCAGCTACTCCAACGAGCGCTACCGTCTATCAAGTAGGAAGCGTACAGACAGGAGATGCCTCTCATATTCTTTTGTGGTCTGCGATTGCTTTAGGTGCGGGTCTTATCTTGACGATTATCGCGATTACACGTCTGCGCCAGGAGAAAGGAGGTAACGACGATGAAGCATAAAATATTTCGCAGAGTATTGACCGGGCTTTTCGCTCTGTGTCTGTGTTTTACAACCAGTGCGTTACCAGCTTATGCAGAAGGTAGAAAAGCCTATACGTATACGGTGAATTTCTATACAGGGAATCATGGAAGTTTTGCAGGTACAAACCATGTCATGGTCGATAACAGCAAAAGTGGTTCTTCCTATCAGATTAGCGGAGGCGGTTCGGTTGTTACGGTTAGTGGCTTAATGAGAAATGATGTCGTCAGTTTTGACGCGGCACTTGTGGGAGCGGTAGACTTAGGAGAGAACAGCAAATATTATGTGAAAGGAATCCGTCAAAGTGGAAGAGATAATGACACGGTTTCTCTCTCAGCATTTCGGGTAGAAAAAGACCAGGACTATGTGGTAGCCTATGGTATAAGAGGAGAACTGACCTCTTATACGGTTCATTATCAGGATACTTCTGGCAGGACATTGGCACCAAGCCGTACGTACTATGGCAACGTTGGAGACCGTCCAGTGGTAGCTTTTCTCTATATTGATGGCTATGAACCACAGGCATACAACTTAACCAGAACTCTAACTGCTAATGCAGCTGAGAATATCTTTACTTTTGAATACTCCAGACCACAAAGTGGTGGTGGAGGCGGTGGTGGTGAAACCACAGGCACTGGAACAGGAACGCCAGGAACTGCGCCAGAAGGCGAGGGTGGAACTACAGGTACAGGTGGTGATACTGCACCAGGTGGAGAAGCTGTGGGGGCTGAAGGAACGGGTGCCGATGGCGGAGCAGCGGGAGTACCGGATGGCGGCGCAGATGCCCAGGGAGCAGCTGCTCCTGATGCAGGAGGCGCTCCTGGTCTTCAAGAGGCAGAAGACGGTGAAGTTCCATTAGACAATGGGCCCCAGGACTTAGTAGAGCAAGGGGACGAAGAAGTGCCACTGAATCGTGGACTCTTAGAAGGCGAGACACTTCTTTTTCCAAGCTCTATTCTAATTGCTATAGCGGCTTCGGCTGCCCTGATGTTTCTAGCTATCTTATGGTTCCGTCGTCGCAAGACTCAGAAAAAGGAATCTTCCAACAAGGATAATCACAACATATAAACCATAAACCGCAACCCGTCAGGGGCAGGAATTTCCTGCCTCTGACGGGCGTTTGCGTATGTTATTTTACAAGTCATATCCCCTTGTATTTCCTATAACAATAAGCTATACTTATATCTATGAATCGATATATTGCCTTACAAAAAGTAGTAGAGCTTGAAAGCTTTTCCAAAGCAGCAGAATCCCTTGGGTGCACCCAGTCAGCTATTAGCCAGCTGGTAGCTTCCTTGGAAGAAGAATTTTCTCTTAAACTCCTCAATCGTTTTCGTACTGGTATTAAGTTGACGATTGAAGGTGAAAAACTATACCCTTATCTGGAGAAAACCATCTATCACTATCTGATTGCACAGGAAAAAGTAAAAGAAATCAAAGGACTCAACAGCAGTATTATCCGTATGGGTGTACTGCCAGATATTGCTATCCACTGGATGCCTACAGTTCTGAAAGATTTTAAAGAACAATATCCCAATGTAGAATTTACCATTCGCCAAGGTGATTACACCTGCATCCAGGAGTGGATTAAGACAGGCGCTGTAGACTTTGGGACCGTCAATCCTAAAGCGGTTAGCGGACTCAAAACAGTCATGTTAAAAGAAAATGCGATGGTTGCAATTCTACCCACAGACCATCCGCTTACAAAACTAGATGTCATACCGCTTGCCCGCTTTGCCGAAGAAGAGTTTATTCTATTGGGAGAGGGCCGCTATTTTGAGCCACTTGAGATGCTGCGCTCTATGGGAATCATGCCAAATGTAAAATATACAACACACGATGCCTGTGCGGCTATGGCGATGGTAGAAGTCGGTCTTGGCGTTAGCATCTTAACAAAACTATCACTTGGACGTACCGATTATAAGGTTGTTATGCGTCCGCTTGACCCGCCTGTGATGCGTCCGCTGGCTATTGGCTACAAAGAGACCGGAAGTGTTCCCATCGCCGGCAGATATTTTATTCGGTGTCTGAGAGAGCATCTAGAGCAGATGTTGTAGGCTTGGGACTTAAGATAGTTGTAAGCAATCCTAGAAGTTCTGGGATATTTACGGGTTTTGCCAGGTGCGCATTCATGCCACTTTCTTTGGAACGCTGCCTGTCCTCTTCAAAAGAATTGGCAGACAAAGCGATAATCGGGATATTGGCAAGCGCTGGTTCTTTAAGATTTCGGATGGTACGGGTGGCTTCATAGCCATCCACTACCGGCATCTGAATATCCATAAAAATCAAAGCATATTCATCGGGCTTCGCATGAGAGATAATATCTATGGCAACACTGCCGTCTTCTGCTGAATCCACAAGAAGTCCTAAGTCTTTTAACAATTCCGTCTCAATCTCACGGTTAATCTCATTGTCCTCTACAAGAAGAATCTTACGCCCGTTCATAAACGCTGCCATAGCTTCTGGGTCATCTGCTAAGGATTGCAGTGAGGCAGAAGGTAAATGTAAGTGTAAGGAAACGGTGAAGATACTGCCTTGTCCAAGGGTACTGTCAAGCGTGATGGTTCCGCCCATCATCTCTGTTAAACTTTTGGCAATCGAAAGTCCAAGTCCGGCACCTAGCACCCCGCTGTGTGTTGTATTTTTTACCCGTTCAAATGGCTCAAAGATAACCTTCTGAAAATCTTCACTGATGCCAATTCCATTGTCTTCTACCATAAAAGAATAACAGATGCTATGATTGGAAAGTTCTGGCTTTTCTTGAACACTTAAAAGGATTTCACCGTTTTTTTCTGTGTACTTGATAGCGTTGTTTAACAGGCATAAAAGAATCTGCTTTAGCTTTGATGGGTCTGTTATCACTTGATGATGTGTGACCTGACTAAGATTGACAGAGACTTTTATACCTTTTGCTTTGGCCTCTGAAGATACAAAGCTTAAAAGCTCCTGTGTAAGATAAGTCAGGTTACATTCGAGTGCAGTTATCCGAATACTGTCAGATTCTAAGCGGGAAATCTCTAACACATTGTTGACAAGGCGCAGAAGCTGGGCATTAGAAGACTCGATTTTTTCCAGATAACTTCGCACTTTATCAAGGTCATCTAGATGATTTTTGGCAAGGGTTGTATAGCCGCTGATTGCATTTAATGGAGTTCGAATATCGTGAGACATATTGGATAAAAAGGTATTCTTCGCGATATTAGCAAGTTTGGCGTGATGAAGTGCATCTTCTAGAAGTTTTTTCTGTTTCATCTCATATTGCATCTCATCATCCACCGTGCGGGCGCCCATAACAATTCTAGAGACATGTTCATCCTTGCTTACATCTGCAATACGAAGCTGTAAGCAGCGTTGCTCATTGCCTTTAAGAATACGATAGTTGACATAATAAGAATGGTCATGGTACAGCTTTTCCCGGATATAAGAAGGAGAGGTGGCTTCAGCAAAAAGCGCGCGGTCTTCGGGATAGACCCAGGTAGAGACATATTCCATGATAAATTTCCAGTAACTTAAACATTGATAACAAGAAGTGAACTGATGTTCGATTCTGTCGCTGATACGATAAGGCAGAATCCTATCAGCATCAAGGTTGGTGTAGAGAATCGAATCATAGTTGACACTAAGCCCTTCGATAACTTCCAGTCTTCGTAAGTGTTCTTGATGAATAAGCTTTAGTTCCTGGCTGTATTCTTCAATCTGATTTTGTAGTTGTCTCTCTTTTTCTTCTTGCTCTGCAAGCAGACGCTGTCTCTTCTCTGTAGCATCTCCTACAAATACATAGAAAATATCGCCTTCTGTCTCACTGTGGATAAAATGTCCATAGTCTTCCACCCACCGAATGGTTCCCCCTTTTTGGATAATCCGATATTCTACATAATCTAAATCATACTGACTGTTAGCAATCTGCTCCCAGATACTTTTATGTACACTCTCCAAATCATCCGGGTGCACCACACCTTGAAAAGAATTCCCGGTCAATTCCTGAAATTCTTCAAAGGTATCACAGCGAAAGATACGAAGCAGTGCTTTATTGGCATAAAGAATCTGTTCCTGTTCATCAGCTTGGTAAATAAAAAATCCTCCAGGCATCTCATCTAAAAATTTCTTTAGTTCAGAGGAAGCAAAGGAAAAGGGCTTGTTCATAATAACTCCTTTAAGACTTTTTGGACTTGTTTTTTCATTATAACATAACTTTCTGTAAAATTTGAGGTTTTTTGTATAGATAGATAAATTTTGGGCATTGGTTATAGAGAACAGGAAAAGGAGAGAAGAAACATGTATGATCTGATTATTGTTGGAGCTGGAATTGCGGGGATGTCGGCGGCAATCTATGGGCTTAGGGCTGGCAGAAGTGTGTTGCTTTTAGAGGAGAAAGGATATGGGGGACAGATGGTAAGTGCTCTTGAAGTGGAGAATTATCCGGGGATTCCTAGAATCTCAGGATATGAGCTGTCAGAAAATCTATACCAGCAGGTGAGCGCACTAAAGGGAGAGATAAAATATGAAAAAGTCTTAAAGATACAAGAAGATGGGAAGAAGAAAAAAGTGGTTACAAATCGTGCAGAATATTTATGTAACTGTGTGATTCTGGCAACAGGTGCTAAGAATAGACCTCTTGGCATTGACAGAGAGAAGGAGCTTACAGGGGCAGGTGTCTCTTATTGTGCCACTTGTGATGGGGCTTTTTTTCGTGGCAAGGATGTGGCAGTGGTAGGAGGTGGCAATACAGCACTTGAAGATGTGAATTTTTTATCAAACTATTGTCATATGGTCTATCTGATTCATCGAAGAGATACTTTTCGGGGAGAAGAAAGGCTGGTGCATAACTTGCAGGCAAAGAAAAATGTAGCGTTTATTTTGGAGAGTGAAGTGGTGGCTCTTATAGGAAAAGAGCATGTGGAGGCAGTTAAGGTTGTGCATAGACAGACAGGAGAAGAACGCATACTCTCTGTAGCAGCTCTTTTTGTGGCGATTGGACAGATGCCGGATAATACAGCTTTTGAAAATGTAGTGGAAGTGGATAAGACAGGATATATTATTGCAGGTGAAGACTGTAAGACAAGAACAAGGGGAATCTATACCGCCGGAGACTGCCGGACAAAGACCGTCCGACAGCTTGCAACGGCAGCCGCAGATGGTGCGGTAGCTGCACTGGCTGCGGCTGCAGAGCTGTCAGAGCGCTCTCTAAAGTCTTAAAAGAAAAGATGGCAGATGCCAGTAAAAAGCATACACAATCCAACACCAACCGCTGTTGGCAAAAGTGCAGCGAGCAGAGTATAGCGGCAGCTTTTGGTCTCTTTATAGACCGTAAGAAGCGTGGTAGAGCAGGGCCAGTGAAAGAGGGAAAAGAGCATCATACTTACCGCTGTCTTTATCGTCCATCCATGGGCGAGAAGCAAATCTTTCATAGCCTCTAAACTTCCAGGCTCGATTAAGCTGCCTTCTGACAGATAAGCCATAAAGATAACAGGCATCACAATCTCATTGGCGGGAAAGCCTAAGAGAAAGGCAAGCAAGATAACACCATCTAGCCCCATCAGCTTTGCAAAAGGGTCTAACCATAAAGCGCACAGCGATAGAAGGCTTGTGCCATGGACAGACAGATTGGCCATCAGCCAGATAAGAAGTCCGGCGGGGATGGCGACTGCGACAGCTCTTCCAAGTACAAATAAGGTGCGGTCTAAGACAGAACGTACCAAGATGGCTCCAACCTGTGGTTTTCGATAGGGTGGAAGCTCCAGCGTATAAGCAGAAGGCATGCCTTTTAACAGCGTAGTGGAAAGCAGCCATGTTACCAAAAAGGTCATACCAATACCAAGAAGAATCACCGCTGTCAAAAAGAGCGATGAGACAACAGAACTCCACAAACCACTGCGAAAGCCAACAAAGAAGATACTAATCAGTGCAATCAGTGTTGGAAATCTGCCATTGCAGGGGACAAAGCTATTGGTCAGGATGGCTAACAGTCGCTCTCTCTTTGAGTCGATAATCCGGCATCCCGTAACACCAGCCGCATTGCAGCCAAAGCCCATCGCCATGCAAAGCGCCTGTTTGCCACAGGCATGACAGCACTGAAAAGGCCGGTCTAAGTTATAGGCAAGCCTTGGCAGATAGCCAATGTCCTCTAAGAGCGTAAAAAGCGGGAAGAAAAGCGCCATAGGCGGAAGCATGACAGCGATAACCCAGGAGACGACGCGATAGACGCCATAAACCAGCAGATCGTGTAACCAGACCGGAGTGTGAAAAAGATAACAAAGTGCACTTAGAGGTTTCTGAAGCCAGAGAAACAGTGAAGAGAGAAGCTGTGAGGGATAATTTGCACCGGTAATCGTAAGCCATAGAAGAAAGGCAAGCAGAAGAAGCATAGCCGGGTAGCCAAACAGACGGCTGGTCAGTATCCGGTCAAGTTTCCAGTCTGTAAATTGATAGACAGGCCGCTCCATGGTGACAACATCCTGACAGATTGCTTCAGAAGCCAGGATAAGAGAAGTGGTTATCTGGTCTTGCAGATTCTTGGGTGTTATCTGATATTTGGAAAGCAGAGCCAAAGCTTCTGCAAGTGCTTCTTTTAGTACTTTGTCTTCTAAAAAATCTGGACCAAGCAGAGTGCGCATCTCACGAAGTAAGGAGGTGTCTGCATCTAACAGGCGAAGGGCCAGCCAGCGGCTGTTAAGACGTTTGCCTGCCTTTTCTAGAAGGATGGGACGTAGAAGGGCGATAGCCTCCTCGACAGGCTCTGGATAAATCACCTGGTAACCGGAAGCTGCTTTTTGTTCTGTGACTTTCTGTATGGCTTCTGTCAAAGCAGAGAGACTTTTTTTCTCACGGGCCACAGTGGTGACGACAGGAACGCAAAGCTTCTTAGAGAGAAGCTCTGCGTGTATCTGAATTCCTTTTTTGGAAGCCTCGTCCATCAGATTGATGCATACAACAACATTAGAGGAGATTTCTAATGTCTGAAGGACAAGGTTTAGATTGCGCTCTAGACAGGAGGCATCGCAGACAACTACAACTGCGTCCGTGTCTCCAAAACAGAGAAAATTGCGGGCAATCTCTTCCTCGGCAGAATGTGCCATCAGAGAATAGGTGCCGGGAATATCCACAAGGATATAGGATTGTCCGTTGTAAGTATAGCGGCCTTTAGCATTGCTTACCGTCTTGCCAGGCCAGTTGCCGGTATGCTGCTTCATACCAGTAAGTCCATTGAACACCGTACTCTTGCCAACGTTGGGATTGCCGGCAAGAGCGATGACTTTCTCATCAGGATACTGCCTTTTCATAATCAGACCGGAATCTACAGCATAAGTTCCGGTAGAACGATTGGTTAGACCCATAGAAACTCCTTAGTTTGATTTTACTAAAATATTTTGGCTGTCTTTGGCACGAATGGCGATAACGGCTCCCCGAATCAGATAGGCTGCCGGGTCACCTAGCGGGCTTAAACCAAGGCACATCACTTTGGTGTGCTCAATCAGTCCTAAGTCGAGCAGGCGCCGGCGCATAGGCCCTGTAAGTGTAAGCTGATATACACTTGCAGACTGTCCGGGCAACAGATGGTTTAGAGGGTAGACCGATTCCATGGAACACTTCCTATCCTTTGGTATAAAACTCTTATTCTATCTTATGCAATCAGCTGTCTATTGGTGAGAAGCACGATATTTGGTGGGACTTATACCCTTCTTGCGCTTAAATAATCTGGAGAAATAGAGCGTATCTTCATATCCCACAGACAGTGCAATAATCGCAATAGAGAGGTTGGTTCTCTTTAACAGGCTACAGGCTTTTCTGATTCGCAAATCAAGCAAGTATTCCTGCAGAGAAAAACCAGTGGCAGATTTAAAGAGCCGATGCAGATAGGAGCGGTCTAAGCCCAGTTCATTGGCAATAGACTGAATCGAGACTTCTTGTGCATAACAGGATTCCAGGATATGTAGTGCTTCTTCTACATAGACGGCCTGCTTTTCCTGCGGGCTTCGATGTTCTTTTGGAAATTTGCGAGCCAACAGAAATAAATATTCATATAAAATGCTGTTCATAATCAAATCGCGGTTGCTAGAGAGCTGGTTCGCTTCAAACATTTTCTCATGGCAGAGTCGGATGCGGTCGTCATGCTCATAGTGAAAGACGGGTTTCTCTAGGAGAGAGGTGCGCTCTAGGTATTGCCGAATCTTCACTCCCTGAAACCCAATCCAGGTATAGGTCCAGGGATTCTTTTTATCTGCCTCGTAGTAGATTAATTCATCAGGACAGATTAAAAAAGCATCTCCTTTCCCCAGACGGTAGGTCTTTTGACTGACTTTGTAGTAACCATTGCCACTTAAAATATAGTGAATCAGATAGCCGCTTCGAAGTACAGGGCCATAGCTATGAGATGGTTTGCATGTCTCATAGCCACAGGTGTATACAAACGCATCCAGATTTCGGAAAAAATCGTTGGAGAAGATAAAGTCTTTCATAATAGGAAACCTCCATAAGTTATTGGATTTTAAAGTTGGTCACAAAGGTACATGATTTGACAACATTTGTCCATATGTATATTTTCTGGATATAGTATAGTAAATACCATAAGAAAGAGCAAGAGAAAAGAAGAAAGGAGGAAAAAATAACTGGACGCTCTTTCACATTTGAATCATAATACAATACAGGAGGGAACTATGGACGAAAAGAAAAGACAGAGATATCTTGCAATTTCAAAACAACTAGCAGAGTTGGTTGGAGGCAGGAAAAATATCCAGGGAATTGCACACTGTGCAACGAGACTGAGAATCGTGCTGGAAAATAACGACGTGGTAGACCAGGCAGCGATTGAGAACCTTGATTTAGTAAAAGGAGTCTTTGTGGCTGGAGACCAGCTTCAGATTATCTTTGGAGCAGGACTTGTCAATGATGTCTATGAGGTGTTTAAGGAGTATACGGGGATTGCCGGGATGAGTCTTAGCGACCTAAAGACCGAAGCGAACAAGAAGATGAACCCAATACAGCGGATTATCAAAGCATTATCAGATGTGTTTATTGATATTATGCCTGGTATTCTTGCAGCAGCACTTCTTACAGGCCTGTCTGGTGTACTGACCAATCTGGACGTGGTACAGAACAATGAGACGCTGTACGGCATTACAAGGCTGATTAATATATCTTCTGGCGCAATCTTTGGCTTTTTGCCGCTTGCGGTGGCTTACAGCGCCTGCAAGCGCTTTGGAGGAAGGCCTATACTGGGCATTGTGATTGGTTGTATTATGCTCTCACCAAGCCTGACAGATGCTTATGCAGCGGCACAGGGAACCGCAGAAGTGACCACCTTACATATCTTTGGTCTTGGCGTGGATTTGGTAGGTTTTCAGGGTGGCATTATCGTTGCACTTTTGATGGGAGTTGTGACAGCAAAGTTTGATATTTTCTTTGAGAAGAAAGTGCCTGAAGTGGTAAGACTTTTGGTATCTCCACTTCTGACAACATTAGTCAGTGCGATTCTGCTCTTTACGATTGTAGGCCCCGTGGGAAGAGGACTGGCTTCTGCACTGACAGGCGCGCTGGTGTGGATGACACAGAACCTTGGAGTCTTTGGATATGCAGTGTTCTCTGGCTTTCAGCAGCTTATCGTTATCACAGGTCTGCATCATATCTTCGGAGCGATTGAGGCACAGCTTCTGGCAGATACCGGAAGAAATATTCTGAATCCTCTGATGTCAGTGGCGATTATCGGTCAGGGCGGTGCAGTGCTTGGCTATCTGAGCCGCAACTATAAAGATGCCAGGACAAAAGAGCTTTGTATTCCTAGTTTTATCTCGGTACTTTTTGGAATTACAGAACCGGCACTCTTTGGTATTAATTTAAGATTTCGCTATCCTCTGATTGGCGGATGTATCGGTGGTGCGATTGGTGGCGCAGTAGTCTATTTTACCAACTTAGCAGCGCTTGGATTCGGGACAACGGTACTTCCTGGCATTGCACTGGCAGACCCGGCGAACAATGGCTATATCAGCTATATCATTGCACATCTTTTGGCACTGGCAGCTGGATTTCTTATCACATTTATACTAGGAGGCTTTCAGAAGCAACCAGAGGCAGTCAGAGCACCAGAACAACAGAAAGTTAAGGAAGAAACAATAGAAAAATCTGCAGAAGATGATGGTCTCTATGCCTATGCAACCGGACAGATGATTTCAATGGAAGAAGTAAAAGACAGTACCTTTGCCCAGAAGATGTTGGGAGATGGCTTTGCGATTCTTCCAGAAGAAGGAGAGGTCTGTGCTCCAGTCAATGGAACAGTCTCTTCGGTCTTTGACACCAAACATGCAATCTGCCTGATATCAGATGGTGGCGTGGAGATTCTGATTCATATTGGAATTGATACGGTGAATCTGCAAGGAAAACATTTTACCGCTTATGTAAAAGACGGCGATGTGGTAAAAGCTGGTCAGCCTTTAGTATCCTTTGAGCTTGAAAAGGTAAAACAAGCAGGTTATGACACTGTGATACCAATGGTATTTACCGACCCCGACCATCAGCCAGATATCAGCAAGATGAAGATGCGCCGTGTAACACATGGAGAGAAAATATAAGAGGTATACTTGTATGGCAGATATGACTTTAACAAAGAAACCAATGGACAAAGACGCTTATTTAGAACAGGTACATAAGAAAAAGGAAGCATTTTTATATGCAGCGTCGGACCCTCTTAGGCTGTGCTACCATATACAGCCGCCGATTGGATGGCTCAATGACCCCAATGGTCTGTGTCAAAAAGACGGCGTCTATCATATCTATCATCAGTATGTGCCGTTTTATCCCAAGCTTTGCAGTGTGCTTTGGGGGCATGTGACAACCAGGGATTTTATTCACTATCAGGTACAGGAGCCAGTTAATTTCCCGGATACCAGATGGGATGCAAACGGTACCTACAGTGGTTCTGCCTTTGTGAAAGAAAACACAATCTATATCTACTACACAGGGAATGTCAGACATACAGACAAAGAATATGACTATATCACAGATGGCAGGGAACAGAATACCATTTTGATGACTTCAGAGGATGGTTTTCATTTCTCCAAGAAACGTCTTCTAATGCAAAATACGGACTATCCTTCAGACTTAAGTCTGCATGTAAGAGACCCGCAGGTTTTCTGTGAAAATGGGAAATATTATATGGTGCAGGGTGCCAGAGACCTAGAAGCGCGTGGAAGCGCACTGCTTTTTGAGAGTGAGAATCTAATAGACTGGAGTTATCGGCTTCGCCTAGAGACAGAGGAGACGTTTGGCTATATGTGGGAATGTCCCAACTATCTGAGTGTGGATGGAAGACAGTTTTTGATTGTTTGTCCACAGAAGATGAAGCAAGAGAAGAATCGCTATATCAAAGAAAATCTGTGTGGATATTTTCCACTTCAGTATGATTTTCTGGGAGAGGACTATCAGATTGGTGCATTTGCAACACTGGACAGAGGCTTTGATTTCTATGCACCACAGGTATTTAAGGATGAAGCAGGAAGATGGATTTTACTGGGCTGGATGTCTACACCAGATGCCTCATATGACTGTGAGGTTACCATGGAGCATGGATGGGTACATGCGATGACGGTTCCCAGAGAACTTTATGTCAATCAAAAAGGAAGGCTGTGTCAGCGCCCCTTAGAAGAGCTTCAAAGGATGCGAACAGAGGGTCTGACAGAGAACTTCCAGACGGGAAGCGATTTTCACAAGACGGTTTCGGCTTGCTTTGAGTGGAAGTTTACGATGGATAAACCAGCTGAGGCATTTGAACTTCTGATTCGGGAATCCGCAGTGTTGTCTTATAAGGATAGTGTCTTATGCCTGGATTTGACAAGATGTGGCGCAGGAAGAAAGACTACAGAAGTTCTATTGTCAGAAGTGTACGAGCTTCAGATACTCTCCGATACTTCTAGCCTGGAAATCTTTGTAAATGGCGGGGAAGAGACTTTTACCACCAGAATCTATGATTCGATGAAAGGACTTCAGGTAGCAGTGAAAAAGATGCAGGGAAGTGGAAAACTAGAGCTTTATCATTTAACCGTATAAGGAAAATGGTTGTCGCAGATTGCGGCAGCCATTTTTTTATAAATTTTTCTCTTCCTTGCAATATTTTCATCCCAACTGGCGTCTAATAAGTGTAAAATAACATTGGCCGATGGAATACAGAGAGGAGAGAGCGTGGTGGAGCTTCTTGTAAAGAGAGCAAAAAAAGGAGATGCCGAGGCTTTTATAACGCTGATAGAAGAGAACAAGCAGAGCATGTATAAAGTTGCGAAAGGATTTCTTAGGAATGAGGAGGATATCGCAGATGCAATGGCTCAGACAGTTCTGGACTGTTATGAGAAAATCGGTACGCTAAAGCAGAGCTCTTATTTTAAGACGTGGATGATACGCATCTTGATAAATAACTGTAAGGATATGATACGAAAGCGAAAAGGTGACATCTCTATCGAGGTGATGCCGGAAGTGGAGTGTTTAGAGCATCAAGAGAACCTTCAAAGTTTTCAGGAACTGGTAGCACCTTTAAAGGAAAAAGACCAGAGTATCTTTACCCTATACTATGTGTATGGTCTGAAGATTAAGGAAATTGCAGCATGTATGGGAATGAAGGAAAATACCATTGCATCCCGTCTAAAAAGGGGAAGGGAAATCCTTCGCCAGGAGATAACAGTAAATCAATAGAAAGGGGTAACACAGATGGAAAACAGAATAGAGGAGAGGCTGCCCCAGGTGGTGGAAGACAGATTACAAGAAGCATATCATGAGATTCGGGAAAGGAAGGCCAAGCAGATGACAGGAAAAGGAAAGAAAAAATGGATACAACATTACAGCGGTATTGCAGCAGCCTGTGCCATATTGGTGGTTGGCTCTTTAGGAGCCTTGGCAGCGACGACATATTTTCAGAAAGAAGTACACCAGGAAGCAGGAGAAGTCACTTATCAGTTCTCACTGAACTACGAGCTGATACCGGGAGAATATAAGATTACGCCGTCCTATCTTCCAGAAGGGTATACGGACCAGAAAGACGGGAAATATAACCGGGGAGAAGACGACTGGATTACGATTATGCCTATCTATACAACAGCAGAGTTAGATAAACTCGATGGAAAGCTTGCCATGGAACGTGTAGAGAAAGTGGAGCATACGACGCTAAGTGGTATGGAGGCAGATATTATCACCTATCAGGAAGCACAGAAATATAAAGCCGATCAAGACATCTATCTCTTTCATCCAACCGAAGGCTGTGTGATACAGATAGTGGCATCTTATTCGGTGCCAACGGAAGAACTTTTAAAATTTGCAGATAGCCTAAGTGTTGAGCGCATAGGAGATGCGGCTTTTGAGACCGAAGAAGAAAAGCAGGAAAGAGAGCAAGAAGAAGCAGAGGAAGAACAGCAAAACGCCCATGCAAAAGATACACTGACAGAGCTTGTGGCAGCTGGTATCCCAGAAGATAAAATCTTTTCGGTAGGAGAAGAAGTAAAATATTGGGGCACTGGTTATACGGTAACCGGGTATGAGTATCTGGACAGCATTGAGGGCTTTTCGGAAGAAAATTTCTTTGATTTTAGCAGATTTGACGGATGGCTTAACGAGGATAAGACACTCAAATCCTATCAGAGACAATATTATGACAGAGATGGACAGTTAATTGCAGAAGATACGGCAGAACAGGAGATTCTAAAGGTGGATATTAAAGTACACTGCTATGAGAAGGATGACTTGATGGAAATACCACTTGATTTTCAAAGAGTTCCTGTAGAGAAGATATCAGACCAGAAGCTGACCTGGGACCTTGCTTTTTATCAGGCGCTACCAGAAGAGAACAATTATCTTCAGATGGATAACTCAGCGGTCTATCTAGAAGGGGCTTCTCACACAGAAGGAGAAGACAGAAAGCAGTACTTTTTCAAAGAGATGGAGAATGGGGAAGAATGGACGTATACACTGTTATTTGTGGTGGATAAAGACCAGAGAGGACAGTTTGTGCTGACAAGCTGTGGCGCCAATGCCAGTTTTGAGCAGACACCGACGATGTCCGCAGAGGAGATTCTGTCTGAGCTAGAAGGATATATCTATCTGGAATGATTATTTTTGGTAAATATTCATAAAAATATCAGATGAATTTTGGTAGGATTTCATAAAATTTTCGAAAAAATTGAAAAAGCACTTACAAAAATTTTGAAAATTTGATATGATAGATATGTATTAAGGGAAAATGTCTGATAAATTCACAGAGCGGGGCAAAATAATACAAAAGAACCGACATATTCACTGAGTATGTCAGTTCTTTTTTTATGAAATTGCCTGAAAGGAGGAAGACGCGATGTTCGAAAAAGGGCAATATATTATCTATGGGCGCAGTGGAATCTGCAAAGTTGAAGATATTACACATCTAAGTATTGCAGGAGCGGATAAGAAGAAGCTTTATTATGTACTTGCTCCGTTAAGCAGTAAGGGAAGCAAGGTATATTTTCCAGTGGAGAAGAAAAAGGCACATGCCAGAGAACTGATTACAGAAGCAGAAGCATGGGAGCTGCTAGATGAGATTCGGGATATTAAGGAGATAAGAGTCTCAAATGAGAAATTTCGGGAGGATACGTATAAGCAGGCGTTTGACTCAGGGGATTACAGACAGTGGGTAGCGATGATTAAGACGCTGTATCAGAGAAGAAATGCCCGGTTTGCACAGGGGAAGAAGATGGCAGCGACGGATGAACGGTATCTGAAGATGACAGAAGAAGCACTGTATAGTGAGCTGGCTTTTGTCCTGAAGAAAAAAAAGGATGAGATGGGAACATTTATTACAGAATATATAACAACACCAACGAACCGCACCTAAAACCAGGTGCGGTTCTAAAAATCGGATATGATAGATTATATCAGCGGGCTGCCTGGTAGATTTTTTGGATATCTTCGGCTTTTAGGACTTTAAAGGTGCCTACGGTTCGTTTGCCAAAGAAGACGCATTTTTCGGAAAGCTCTTCTATCTGGGCATCCGTGGGATGGATGCCTAGTTCACTAAGAGAAGTGGGCATATGGATGGAGCGATAGAAGTCTTCCATAGCACAGATACCAGCGAGGGCAATCTCTTGCAAAGTGCCATAGGTGTCAGGGATGTCCATAATATGTGTGGCAAACTGGACAAATTTAGCAATATTTTCCTGATAGACATAGCGGGCCCAACTGCCCCAGATGGCAGAGAGACCAGCACCATGAGCGACATCGAACATACCACCTAGTTCATGCTCTATCTGGTGAGAAGCCCAGTCTCCAACGGTACCACAACCAGTAAGTCCATTGTGAGAGAGACTGCTTGCCCACATCACTTCAGCGCGGGCATGATAATCTGTGGGATGCTCCATTAGAATCTGTGCATTGTGCATTACCGTGCGAATCAGAGACTCACAGAAGCGGTCAGTCAATTCCGTATGCGGCTCATGGCTAAAATAACGTTCCATTGTATGCATCATAATATCCACACATCCGCTTGCCGTCTGATAAGAGGGCAGAGTATACGTCAGCTCTGGGTTCATAACTGCAAATTTACAACGCGCATAATCTGTGCTGTATCCTCTCTTTAACCATCCATCTTCATTGGTGATAACAGAAGAATGACTCATCTCACTTCCCGCCGCTGCAATCGTCAGAACGGCTGCCACGGGAAGACATCCTTTTGCCTGCGCCTGCTTACTGTAGAATAGCCAGGGGTCACAATCGTTATATACTCCATAGCCTATCGCTTTACAGGAGTCAATGACACTTCCACCTCCTACAGCTAACAGAAAGTCTACCCCCTCTTTTTTCACCAGATCTATCCCTTTATATACCAGACTTAATCTGGGATTTGGCACAACCCCTCCTAAAGTTACATAAGGAAGATTTGCTCCCTTAAGCGAGTTGCACACCCTCTCTAAAAGTCCAGATTTTACGGCACTGTTTCCGCCGTAGTGTACTAACACTTTACTGGCTCCAAACTCTTTGGCTAGTGCTCCTGTCTGTAATTCTGTATCTTTCCCAAAGACCACCTTTGTAGGTGCATAATATTGAAAATTTACCATATGAATCCTCTTTCTTGTATATTATTTAAAATGTAAAATATAGTTTATGTTTTTGTGATATAGGGACGCTAGGGCGGGAGGGCAGTAGGTTCCTTCCAGACCCCGCTCGCGCTTAATGAACGCCTATAGCGGTACTAAATTCGCGACTGCGCGGCTTAGCGCCGCTTGCGCTCATTAAGTGCCGATGGCGTCCAATGGGTCTTTCAGGAACCTACTGCCCTCCCGCCCTGGCTGACTACGGCTACCGATAAGTATAAAACACTATAACATAATACTATGCAGGCATATAGGTGTAAGTGTTCCGCCCGAAACGTGTGTATAGGAGCCAACGCACAGCCCGACATGGTCTGGTAGATGTTCCTGCAAGACCCATTGGACGCCATCGGCACTTAATGAGCGCAAGCGGAACGCGCAGTCGCGAATTTAGTACCGCTATAGGCGTTCATTAAGCGAGAGCGGGGTCTGGAAGGAACATCTGCCAGGCCGTGGCGAGCGTCCCTTGTACCAAAAATATTATCCCCCCATAGTAAATCACGCTATTGCCCCAAACGCTCATCTTCTGATAATATTTTAACAATCTCTTCAAACTCCATATAGTGTGAAGCCTTGATAAGAATAGCATCCCGCTTTTGTAAAATCTCCTGATATTGTGTAAGGAACGTTGCCTTATCTTTATAGTGAAGGCAGGTACTCTGCGGGACATTCTGCAGTGCAGCTTTATGAATAGCTTCGCTTAGCGTTCCAATCGTAATCACAACATCAATAGAAAGCTTTTTAAGATGTTCTCCTATAGAAGCATGAAGCTGTTCGGACTGTTCTCCTAGTTCTCCCATATCGCCAAGGATTGCCACTTTCCTGGCCCGTGTATCATTTAACACATCAAGCATTGCACACATCGACGCCGGATTTGCATTATAGCAGTCGTCGAGAATCGTATAATGTTTTGTATGCATAATATTGCTGCGCCCGCTTAGAGGCTTTAGGCTTTCGATTCCCTGCTGAATCTGTTTGGTGGTAAGTCCAAGCGATAACCCTACACTTGTCCCCGCCATCGCATTGTAGACCATATGCGTTCCCGGTAAAGGAATGGTAACTTCTATCGGCTGTTTGGGTGTATGGATATGGCAGCGGATACCATCTAATCCCAGATTTTGTATCTGGTCTGCAAAGATATGGTTTTTATCAGATAGTCCAAAGGAAAATGCTCGTTCCTTGATACAACTTAATTTATCATCATCCCCGTTAATAAAAATCTTCGCATCTTCTGCGGCATAGTCAAGCATCTCTAGCTTGGCTTTTAATATCCCGTCTCTTGACCCAAGGTGTTCTAGATGTGCCACTCCAATATTGGTAAAGACACAGTGCGTTGGCTGTACCATCTTACTTAGACGATGCATCTCTTTAAAATGATTCATGCCCATCTCTAATACTGCGATGTCGTGGCATTTGTCAATCATAAAGATACTAAGCGGCACCCCAATCTCATTGTTAAAATTTCCAGGGGTCTTAAGAACGTTGTACTTTTGGCTAAGTACAGAAGCTATCATCTCTTTTGTACTGGTTTTGCCTACACTGCCGGTAATACCCACCACAGGAATCGAAAGTGTCTCCCGATAGGCTTTTGCAGCATCCTTTAGCGCCTGTAACGTGTCTTTGACAAGAAGATAAGGCCCAACAGGTGCTTCAAGCTTTTGCTCGCTTACTGCGCACAGTGCGCCGTCTTGATATACATTTTTGATAAAACGATGTCCGTCTACCCGCTCTCCAACCACAGCGACAAAGAGAAAATCTTTTTGTACTGCCCGGCTGTCAGTGACAACCCCTTGTATTGGATGCTCTAGCAATTCTTCTGGTCCGTACCAGATACCCTGGCAGGCATCGGCAAACTGTCTGATGGTAAAATCCTTCATAATTCTCTCCTTTTGGCCGCCAAAGTGCGGTATCTAATCTAAGATTGATATTTTTTTAACGAGACTTGTAATATCCACTCACAAAGTTCAGCAAAAGAATAGCCAAGTGCGGCGGCTTCCTGTGGCAGAAGACTGGTAGGGGTCATACCGGGGAGGGTATTAATCTCCAGCGCGTAGTCTTCCCCAGAGGTCTCATCAAGCATAAAATCCACACGCGCATAGCCTTCAATCCCAACAGCATGGCAGGCTTCCACTGCATGTTTTTGCATCCTTGCAGAGAGATTCTCAGGAAGATTTGCCGGGCAAGTCTCGATGGTACTTCCTGCCTGGTATTTGTTCTTATAGTCATAGAAGCCATGAAGTGGTGCAATCTCGATAACCGGCAATGCCTTTCCTTCAATTACAGCAACCGAAAATTCCCGCCCGGTAATACAACGCTCAACAATCACGGTATCCTCATAGGAAAAAGCATCCTGAAGCGCTTTCTCAAGCTCGTAGAACTGCTCTACCTTGTAGACGCCTACTGAGGAGCCTCCACAACAGGTCTTGACCATACAAGGGAAACCAATCTCCTCTGGAAGATGGACAGGCTCTCCTTTGTGTAAAGTAATACCAGGCGGTGTCTGGATACCATAATTTCTGAAAAATTGTTTGGTGATATTTTTATCCATACTAAGGGCACTGCTTAAGTGCCCAGTTCCTGTATAGCGAATTCCCATCAGGTCAAAGAGCGCCTGGATACGTCCGTCTTCTCCATTCGTACCGTGAAGCGCTAAAAAGACCATATCGCACAGTTGGCACAGCTCGATAACATGTGGTCCCAACAGGCTTTTGTAGTTGGGGCGCATCGCGATAATTCTCTCAAGCTCTGGCGCTTGTTCTTGTACTTCACAGACCGATGCAGTCCAGTCAATCTCTGTTTCAAAAAGGTCGGCCAGAGGCTTTTCTATATCAGGAAGTCCCAGAAACACGTCTAATAAAATCACCTGATGCCCTTTTTCTTTTAACGCCTGATAGATACCCTTTCCACTGCTTAACGACACATCGCGCTCTGTGCTGATGCCCCCGGCTAGTACCACAATTTTCATGCAAATGCCTCCTGCTCCTTATGCTTATCTAACATCTTCTGAATCTGTTGTTGCGTATAATTTCCCAAAAATTTCTGTTCTTCCTTGGTAAGCTTTTTGGGGTAGATAGGTGCGCCATACTCTACTATCACCTGGCAAGGCTTAATCTTAGGCAGATGATTTTCCCATATCTCAGCAGAACCTGAGATGGCAATCGGGATAATCGGGCACCCTGTTTTGGAAGCAATCTTCATACTTCCTTCTCGAAATGGCTGCATCTTGCCATCTTTGCTTCTTGTGCCTTCCGGGAAGATACAGATAGAGATTCCCTGCTTAATATATGCAATTCCAGTTAAAATGGTCTGCATACCGGCGCGAATATCTGTGCGGTCTAAGAACAGACAGTAGAGCCGCTTCATCCAGTCTCTAAGCAGGGGTGCTTTTAACATCTCCGCTTTGGCGATATATCCTGTAAGCCCCGGACAGCGGGAGTATGTTAATAAAATATCAAAGTAACTGTTATGGTTGACGATATAAAGTACCGCCTGGTCTTTTGGAATATGTTCTAATCCAATATACTGGATGTTGGCACCTGTGACAAAGAGTATCAGCTTAAAAGCTGCCTGCACCATACGCAGACAGCTGATATCGCGAAAATGCGGATGGAAACGGCTGATAACCCATTCCACCAGAAGAACCGGAATACCCAGAATAAGATAGAGAAAGAGGATTAGAACAACAAGTATAAATCGTATCATATGCAGAACCTCTTTTTGTGTATATATTGTTATCCAAAACGGCCATAGAGCTCAGTCAACTGCTTCAATCCTTCTGCCATACCCTTGTCTAGAAGTCCAGAACGGAAGCGGAAGGCCCAGTTGCCAGTTGGGCTTCCGGGAATGTTCATACGAGCCTCAGAGCCAAGTTTTAGAAGGTCCTGAACCGGGAAGATGGCATATTTTGCGATGGTGCCAAGACAGGTGCGGATAAAATCCCAACTGACACTTCCGGCGTCGGTGTTCATATAGCGTCTGACTTTGTCACGATTATATTCAGATGTGTGCTCATACCATCCACAGCTGGTATCGTTGTCATGTGTACCGGTATAGCAGATACAGTTGCGGGTGTCAAGCTGATGTGGCAAAAATGTACTTTCTCCGCCTTCAAATCCAAATTGAAGCACTTTCATACCCGGAAAATCAAACATATCTCTAAGGCGTTCAACTTCTGGTGTGATAATCCCTAGATCCTCTGCAAAGATAGGAAGTTCTCCGTCAAGTGCTTCTCGCACTGCAAGAAACAAATCTTCTCCAGGTCCTTTTTTCCATTTGCCATTTAGGGCAGTCTCTTCGCCGTAGGGAACAGCCCAGTAGGCTTCAAAGCCACGAAAATGGTCGATACGGATATAATCTACCTGGTCTAGCTGGTTGCGGATACGCGCAATCCACCAGCGGTAGTTATCTTCTTTGTGTGCTTTCCAGTCATAGAGCGGATTCCCCCAGAGCTGTCCGGTTGCGCTAAAGTAATCTGGTGGAACTCCAGCGACTTCTAGCGGAAATCCCTTGGAGTCAAGACAGAACATCTTCTTGTTGGCCCATACATCGGCACTGTCAAAACATGGAAAGATAGGAATATCTCCAATAATCGCAATGCCATGTTTGTTGGCATATTCTTTTAAATCATACCACTGACTGAAAAATAAAAACTGCACAAAACGATAGTAGTCAATCTCTTTTTTAAGAAGCTTTGTCCACTGTGCGCGCTCGTCCTCATCAGGGTCAACTAAAGTGTCATCCCACTCATACCAGGGCAGCCCCTTATGGTGGTCTTTGCCAGCCATAAAGAGGCAATAATCCATCAGCCAGAATTCATTACTCTCACAGAAAGCGTCGAATTCTTCTAGAAGGTTCTTGTCTGCGGTATGTAGAAAATTGGCGTAGGCTTTCTTAAAAAGTCCGGTCTTGTATAGAAGGACTTCGTCATATTCTACTTTATCAAGGTCAAAGTCTGGAACTTCTGCCAAATCTTCTTCTAACAAAAGTTTCTTTTTCTTCAAAAGTTCAGGACTGATTAAAAGCGGCTGTCCGGCAAAGACACAGAAACTCTGATAGGGAGAGTCTCCAACGGTAGTAGGTCCAAGCGGAAGCACCTGCCATAGATGCTGCCCGGAAGCTGCCAGAAAATCAATAAAATCATAGGCGTTTTGCCCAAGGTCTCCGATACCATAAGGCGATGGAAACGACGTAGGATGGGCAAGGACGCCACTGTAACGGTGGTTGGTCTTGTCTTCTTCTGAAATCTTAAAATGCACGGGATACTTTCCTCCTGATCTTATACTGTGCCATCTATTATAATAGATAGAAAACAAGAATACAAGGAAGAACGAAGTGGAAATGCAAATATCATATATTTAGCAATGCCTGTCAGAAGAACAGGGGATTTTGGGAGAATGTTGGTCTTTTATATCAGGGTTTTACATAGGATAGAATAAATGAGGAGGAGAAGATGCGTGTATGAGAAAATGGTGTCTTGTGATGCTGATAATCAGTATGCTTACGGGCTGCGGGGTGCAAACACAGGACCCGGAGCGGGTGGGGGATGTGGAATTTACCGTGCTTGATTTGGAGAAGGTTCCAGAGGAGCTTAGAAATGTGCTAGAGGAGAAAAAAGCAGCTCCTTTTAAGGTGACTTATGAGGATGAAGGGTATCTGTATATCTGTATTGGGTATGGGGAGCAGAAGACAAGCGGATACAGTATTATTGTGGAGGATTTGTATCTGACGAGCAATGCCATCTGTGTGGATACAGAGCTTCTTGGCCCTGGAAATGGAGAGGAGACAGCAGCGGCTACGACTTGCCCTTATATGGTACTAAAGCTAGAGAATCTGAATATGCCAGTAGTATTTGAGTAGAGGTTGCAGAAAGGATGGTAGATATGGAACTAGAAAGAAAATATGTTACATTGAACCATAGAAGAGGAAGAGCAGTTAGTCAGGTGACTTTGGAGGAAGACTTAAATGTGCCAGACCAAAAGCCGGATATTTTCCGAATTGTCCATAAACAGGGAGAATTTTTGGCAGATGAAGTGAAGGGAGAAGCCGGCAAAGTCAAAGTGCGTGGAATCTTTTTATATCGCATCTTGTATATTGCTGAGGGCAGCGAGCGGATGCCGGAGCTTCTAGAAGGAAGTATTCCCGTGGATGAGACGGTTTTCCTAAATGATATGGAAGAGAGCGATTCGGTGGACTTTCACTGGGAGATGGAGGATTTGCATGTCTCAGCGATTCATTCTAGAAAGGCCAATGTTAAAAGCGTATTGTCTCTAAGCATAGAGGCACTAAAAGAACAGCCAGTGCCACTGATGGTAAGTCCAGAAAAGACGGATGATTTGTATGTAAAGACATGTCCCGTTCGCTTACAGCAGGAAGTGATACATAAAAAAGATACTATACGCATCCGGGAGGAGATTAATCTGCCGCCAGGGCGACCCAATATCCGGCGTCTTATCTGGAAGGAGACACGGCTTCAAAATACAGAGGTGCGCCAGGAGGAGGGACGGCTTCGGGTAAAAGGTGAACTGATTGTCTTCTTTCTCTATGAGTGTGAGGATGAGCCGGGAAGATTGCAGTGGTTAGAGCAAGGTCTGCCTTTTCATCAGGAGATTGCATGCGAAGCCTGCCACAGTGACCTTTCAGGAAAGGCGGAGGTAAGCCTTCAAAGAGCCGATTTGGAGCTTCAGGCCGATTATGACGGCGAACCCAGAACGGTGCGGGTAGACGGCGTCCTAGAGCTTCTGATGAGGTATTTTGAGGAGATGACAAGCGAAGTGCTCTGTGATGCCTACAGTCTGACTAAGGAAATCGTACCGAAGACAGAGAGGTATCCATGGGATTTTGTACAGGGAATCTCAGATTCCAGAGCAAGAGTTGGCGGACGGATGAAACTAAAAGAGACAGAGCCTGGTATCTTGCAGATTCTAAGTACAGGTGCAAGACTTCATCTAGAGCATACACAGGGCAATGAGCAGGGAGTACTGACACAGGGAATGGTGGAGCTATGGGTGCTTTATACAACTTCTGACGACAGCCAGCCGCTTGCTTGTGCAACAGAGGCTTTTCCATTTGAGCATGTAGCAGAATTACAAGAAGGCAGTCAAGATTGTGACTGGCAGATTTTCCTTTGTCTGGACCAGTTAAATGTAGCGATGCTAGACGCCAGGGAATTAGAGATGAAAGCAGTTCTTCAGATGCAGGCAATTTTTACACAGAAAGAGGAGCTTACGGTAGTGGAAGACTTGACAGAAGCGCCGCTTGATATGGAACGGATACGAAGGATGCCGGGGATGGTGATACATGTAGTACAGCCAGGGGAGACACTTTGGGATATCTCCAAGGCACATGCGACAAGCTGTGAGGCAGTCACAGAGCTAAATGAGCTAAAAGAGGAACCTCTAAAGGCAGGACAGAAGATATTGCTGGTGAAAGAAGTTGCAAAATAGTAAGATGAAACAATCCAGCCGCAAAAGGACTTAGCTTTGACAGAAGTCCCTTTGCGGCTGGATTTTATTGATTCCAGATGATTTGAGCCACTTTGGGACATGCACTTAAAAACCATACAGAGTAGTTTTCTGGGTGTTTTTCCATATCGTTAAGCAGTTCTTTCATATCTACCCATCTGTAGGCAGAGGCTTCCTTGGGATTACAGATGATATTGCCACGGCGGGTATCCAAAAGCGGCATATCCAGAACCACAATATCAATTCCTTTTTCTCTGGTTAATATCCGCCACTGTTCTAAGATTTCCGCATAGTGACGTCCTAGGCGGTCTATGCTTTTGATATAGAGTAAATCATCTTTTTTCAGCTTTTGCATCATCTTCTGGTATTGTGGCTAAAAAGAATTCCAACAAAAAATGATTGACAGATGCCCCTAGATGCCTCTATAATAATTTTAATTTATAAGTGCAAATGCTTTGACGAGGAGGAGTACACAACATACGGATGCCCAGAGAGGAGATGGCAGCTGAGAATCTCCGTGATGATGTTGTGGGAAGTAGCCTCTGAGCAGCGAACCCAACGGTTAGGAAAGACTGTCCTAGTAGGCTTCGACGCGTTCTCGCGTTACAGGGAGACAATATAGGTAGAACCTGTATTGATTAAGTGCAGAATTGTGATTCTGAAGTTAGGTGGTACCACGGATATGATATTCGCCCTAAGCGTAACAGCTTGGGGCGATTTTTTATTATAGCGGAATCATAAAAAACAGCGGAAGCCTAGACAATACCCAGATTGATTTCTGGATGTGAAAGCAGCCAGAAATTAATCTAGATAAGGGGTATTGGCTAGGCTGTAGCGGAACTATAAAAAACAGCAGAAGCCTAGATAATACCCAGATTGATTTCTGGATGTGAAAGCAGCCAGAAATTAATCTGGATAAGGGGTATTGGCTAGGCTGTAGCGGAACTATAAAAAACAGCAGAAGCCTAGATAATACCCAGATTGATTTCTGGATGTGAAAGCAGCCAGAAATTAATCTAGATAAGGGGTATTGGCTAGGCTGTAGCGGAACTATAAAAACAGCGGAAGCCTAGATAATACCCAGATTGATTTCTGGATGTGAAAGCAGCCAGAAATTAATCTAGATAAGGGGTATTGGCTAGGCTGTAGCGAAACTATAATAGGAGGAACCAAAATGAAACAGATTTCAGGGAACAGATTACTTGTAAATGCGTTGAAAGAGGAAGGCGTAGAGGTTGTATTTGGGTATCCGGGGGCTTGTACGATTGATATTAGCGATGAGCTTTATCGGCAAAATGACATCGATGTTGTGTTGCCAAGACACGAGCAGGCGCTTGCGCATGAGGCAGACGCCTATGCAAGAACCACTGGAAAAGTAGGTGTCTGTCTGGTAACAAGCGGTCCTGGCGCTACCAATCTGGTAACCGGTCTTGCCACTGCCAACTATGACAGCGTACCGCTCGTATGTTTTACCGGCCAGGTGGCTGTAAACTTAATCGGTAATGACGCCTTTCAGGAGGTCGATATTGTAGGCATCACCAGAAATATCACAAAATACAGTGTGACTGTCCGCGACCGCGCACAGCTTGGCAGGATTATCAAAGATGCCTTTTATATTGCCCGCACCGGAAGACCAGGCCCTGTCCTTGTCGACCTCCCCAAAGATGTGATGGCTCAGATGGGACCAGCCGAGTACCCGAAGACCGTCAATATCCGTGGCTACAAGCCTTATACAAGCATTCATATGGGACAGCTGAAAAAAGCCATCAAACTGCTTCAGAAGGCCAAGAAACCCCTGTTCCTCGCCGGAGGCGGCGTAAATATTGCCCGCGCCAATGAAGAATTTACCAAAGTGGTGGAGAAGACAAAAGTTCCGGTTGTTACAACGATTATGGGCAGAGGTGCCATCTCCACACTGCATCCACTTTACATAGGAAATCTCGGTATGCATGGCTCCTTTGCAGCTAACAATGCAGTTAGTAACTGTGACCTTTTGTTCTCCATCGGTACCCGTTTTAACGACCGCATCACCGGAAGAGCACATGAATTTGCGCCTAATGCACAGATAGTTCATATTGATATTGACACAGCTTCTATCTCTAAAAATATTCAAGTCGATATCCCTATCGTTGCAGATGCCAAAGAAGCACTGACCAGAATGGCAGAGTATGTAGAGGAAAATCACTGTACCAAATGGCTTGCTAAGATTGAAGACTGGAAAAAAGAACATCCTCTTGTTATGCGTCCTAATAACCGTATGAGTCCTATGGACATTATCGGTGAGATGAACCGTCAGTTTGACGAAGCACTGATTGTCACAGACGTAGGACAGCACCAGATGCTTATTTCCCAATATGCTGATATTACAGAGAAAAAGCAACTTGTCACCTCCGGTGGTCTGGGGACAATGGGCTATGGCCTTCCAGGGGCTATTGGCGCACAGATTGGCAATCCAGGGGTTCCGGTTATCTCTATCTCGGGAGACGGCGGAATCCAGATGAATATTCAGGAGTTAGCGACCGCAGTGTTAGAAGAACTTCCAATTATTGTCTGTGTCTTTAACAACGGATATCTGGGCATGGTACGCCAGTGGCAGCATTTATTCTATGGCAAACGCTATGGCATGACCAACCTAAAAGCCGGGGCACTTTCCCGCCGCAGTGAGCGACAAGAATATCCTGAGTATACCCCGGACTTTGTACGCTTGGCTGAAAGCTATGGTGCCAAAGGCATCCGCGTTACCAAAAAAGAAGAGATTGCCGCTGCCTTTGAAGAAGCTAAGAAAAACCCAAAAGCGCCAACCCTTATCGAATTTATCATCGACCCCGATGAGATGGTCTATCCAATGATTAAGCCAGGCGGCACACTTGAAGATATGATTATGGATTGTTAATAAATGAACGAAATAGGAGGACTTATCAATGGATAATACGATTAAAAAAAGATGGATATCTCTATATGTAGAAAATCAAGTTGGTGTACTTTCAAAAATATCGGGACTTTTCTCTGCCAAATCTTACAATATGGACAGCCTGACCGTTGGCACCACCGAAGACCCAACCGTTTCCCGCATGACCATCGCCACTGTCAGCGACGACGAGACCTTTGAACAGATTAAAAAACAGTTAAACCGTATGGTGGAAGTTATCAAAGTTATCGACTTCACCGACATCTTTGTGCGTATGAAAGAAATCCTCTACGTAAAAGTCCTACACTGCACTGCCGCAGATAAAGTAGAACTTTTTCAGATAGCCGAGACCTTTAAAGCCCGTGTTATCGACTACGGAAAAGACAGCCTTTTGCTGGAATTTGTTCAGACTGCCACCAAGAATGACGCAGTTGTTCAGCTTATGAAGAGTGAATTCAAAGACATCGAAGTTGTCCGCGGCGGAAGTGTTGGAATCGAATCCATCAGCCGTATGGAACGCTAACTTAGAACTTATATGAAGCGACGCCAGGACAAGGTCTGAAAGGAACATTAATCAGACCCTATATCTTGGCGTTGCTTGTCTAATCCTTCCAAACAGAGTATAATACTCCCAAACAAACAGATAGGAATGGTCATGAAAACATGCTGAAAGTATTCCTGGTAGAAGATGAAATCGTTATGCGCGAAGGCATCAAAAACAATATCGAGTGGGAAAAAGAAGGATTTTCTTTCGTTGGCGAAGCCAGCGACGGAGAACTTGCATATCCCCTTATCCAGAAGACCAGGCCCGATATCTTAATCACCGATATCCGTATGCCCTTTATGGATGGCTTAGAGCTAAGTCGCCTTGTTAAACAGGAGATGCCCGATATTAAAATCATTATCCTGAGTGGATACGATGAATTTGAGTACGCCAAAGAAGGCATCAACATTGGCATCACCGATTACCTAGTCAAACCCATCGCTGGTGCCAAACTCTTAGAAGCTGTCAAAAACGTTGGGAAGCTCGTTTTGGAAGAACAAGAACAACACAGATTCTTAAAAAAATTTGAACAAGAACGGTTGGAAAATACCCAACTTGCCCGCCAGAAACTCTTCAGAAGCTTAGCCTCCGGTCAGAAATCCGTCTCAGAACTTCTAAAAGCTGGACGGGAAGTTGGCTTAGACCTCGCAGCCAATCGCTATAATATCGTGCTTCTTCAGATATTTGCGGAGGGAGAGGTTGGTGGTTATTCCGAAGAACAAAATATGGCAGCCAAAGCCATCGAGGATATGATAGAAGAGCTGCCAGAAGTTCTGATGGTAGAGCTTGGCATCGAAGGATGGGCTTTTATTGTCAAGGAAATTGCAGAAGGCAGACCGCTTGAAGATACGCTGAAGGAATTTGTGGACAAGCTTCAAAATATCACCAAAAGCTATCAGAACATCGAATATTTTGGCGGCGTAGGAAAGGCGGTGGGCAGACTTGGCGAGTTAAATCGCTGCTTTGAAGATGCAAACCGCGTGTTCTCCTACCGTTATTTGAAAAGCCGCAATCAAATTATCTACAGTGGCCAGGAGCCAAAAGAATCCACAGAAGAAAAACTGACACTAAGTGCTCTAAACCTCGAAAACTTAGACCGTAAAAGCGTCGAGCGCTTTCTAAAGACCGGCCTGAAAGGAGAAGTAAGACATTTTATTGATGAATATTTTCTAAGCATTGGAGAGGAAAATATAAAATCCCTGCTGCTTCGCCAGTATGTGACGATGGACCTCTATCTGATAACAGTAGCCGTGTTAAAACAGATAGGCTATGACTCTGGTGAACTTATCGAGCGTTGTGGAGATTTTCAGACGATGACAACCGTGTTCTCTACGGTAGAGCAGACCAAAAGCTATCTGAAAAATATTTTCCAGACTGCCATCGACCTTCGCGAGACCATCTCCCAGAGAAAATACAGCTCGCTGTTAAAGGATGCCAGAGCCTATATAGAACAACATTTTGACAATGAAGATATCTCCTTAAATCGTGTGGCTGCCAGTGTCAATCTAAGTCCCAACCATTTTAGTACCATCTTTAGCCAGGAGACCGGCCAGACCTTTATTGAGTTTCTGACCTATGTGCGGATGGAGAAGGCCAAAGAACTTCTCAGGGCTACTTCCATGAAGACCGCAGAAGTCGCCTATGCAGTAGGCTATAAAGATGCACATTATTTTAGCTATCTGTTTAAGAAGACACAGGAGTGTACGCCGCGGGAATTCCGGGCAGGTTCATAAAAGGAATCCAGAAGATTATGAAACATTCGATATTAAGAAAAAGACTTCACATGCTGATTTTTGTCTGTCTGGTGCCGCTGACTATCCTGACCATTTATCTTCTGTCACTGATTAGTCACTTTTCTGAGCGGTATGATTTTATTGTTAAAAAAATCACAATGGCCAATGCTCACAATATTGATTTCAAAGAGGACATGGACTATCTGATGTATATTATTGTGGTCAACTCTGAGCGGGCCAAAGAGCTTGTGGACACTGAGCGTCCGCATGTAATGATTCAGGAGGCCAGAGAGGTATTTCAGAATCTGTACGAGCTTGCAGATACTGACTATGGCAGAAATATGTTAGACCGCATCTTGAAAAGCCTCAATACCTTGGAAGACCGTGTGGACGATATTGAACAGAATGTATTAGTCAGCGGCTCTTATGATAAAAATATGGAGAGCTTAGACTTAAATATCCGTGTTTTAACAGATTTGATTCAGGAACAGATTCAGAAATATATCTATTATGAGGCGACGAATTTAGAAGTGCTTCGCGAAGGCATCCGCGCAGACGTTGATGCCGGGGTTCGCATGAGTCTGATGGTCTTTGTGCTGATTTTGGTGGGTGCGCTTTTGATTAGTCAGAAGATTACAACAGGCATTACAGAGCCAATTCGCAAACTCTGTGAGATTACACGCCTTGCAGGAAGCGGAGATTTTGCAGTTCGTGCCCAGGAGGGAAGTAAGGATGAACTAGCAGTGTTAAATACAAGTTTTAACCAGATGGTGGAGAAAATTGGCAATCTGGTAGAGGATATCCGCATTGAACAGCTGAATCTAAGAGCAACGGAATTAAAACTTCTTCAGGCACAGATTAACCCACATTTTCTGTATAATACCTTGGATGCGATTATCTGGCAGGCAGAGGCCGGACAGACAGAGCAGGTGGTGATGATGGTCTCGTCACTGTCTGATTTTTTTCGCACAACGCTCAGTAAAGGCAGAGACTACATAACGGTGGCGGAGGAAGAAGCACATATCCGAAGCTATCTTCAGATTCAGCAGTTTCGCTACCGGGATATCTTAGAGTACAAGATTCAGATTCCCGAAACTCTGTATGGGTATCAGATGCTGAAACTTACGCTTCAGCCATTAGTGGAAAATGCACTCTATCATGGAATCAAGAATAAAAGAGGGCTTGGACATATTGTTGTGACCGGACAGGAAGAGGACGGCAAACTGGTGTTCACTGTTCGGGACAACGGGATAGGAATGAAGAAAGACCGTCTGTGCTTTGTGCGCCAGATGATTGCCGGAGAACAAAAGGCAGAGGACAGCCCATCCGGCTTTGGACTCTCTAATGTGGAACAGAGAATTCGCCTGAACCATGGCCCCGGGTATGGTCTTACGATTGACAGCGAGTATAAAAAAGGAACCGAAGCAAAGGTAGTGATTCCAGCCGTAAAAAATTAAACTTTTTTCGGAAAATATTTAACTTTTTTCTGTTCTCTCTGAAAAGTCAGTAAAAAAACACACCGATTCCCTAAGAAACTCCGTATTATCTCCCATTAGAAAATAGTATGATGTCATTGTAGCCAAGAGGCGATACCAAATCTAACACACAGGGAGGATATACGATGAAAAGAAAATTTGTAAGTGCATTGGTATGTGCAGCAATGGTAGCAACGATGGTCGTTGGATGCGGAGGCGGCGGTGATACGCAGGCAAATGCACCAGCAGACAATACAACAGAAGAAGATACAGGAAGTGATGCTGCTGAGGATACCGCTACAGATGCTTCCGGGGACGAGGCAGCAGCACCGGCAGCAAGTGGAGAATTAATTAGCCTTGGAATCATCAACAATGACCCGAATGAGTCTGGATACCGTACAGCAAACGTAAAGAACTTAGAAGAGACCTTTACTGAGGAGAACGGATATACCATCTCCACCTTCTACAGCCTGAAAAATGATGAGCAGATTAATGCAGCTCAGAAGATGATTCAGGACGGTGTGGACTATCTTCTGCTCTCTGCCGCAGATACTGCAGGATGGGATACTGTGCTTCAGGACGCACAGGATGCAGGAATTCGTGTAATTCTCTTTGACCGTGTGGTTGATGCAGATGAGAGTCTTTATGAGGCATCTATCGTATCCGATATGGACAAAGAAGGCGAGACCGCTGTGGAGTGGCTCAAAGGACAGGGCCTTGACAAATATGAGATTATTCATATCCAGGGTGTGATGGGTTCTGCACCGCAGAAAGGACGCTCCGGCGCACTTGATGCAGCAGTGGCATCCGAAGGCTGGACAATGGTTGCACAGCAGACCGCAGAGTGGAATGCAGAGAAGGCACAGCAGATTGTGCAGTCTGTGATTGACTCAGGCAAGAGTTTTAACGTTATCTATGCAGAGAATGATGATATGGCAAAAGGTGCGGTTGCTGCACTTGACAAAGCTAACATTTCTCACGGCGTAGGCAAAGATGTTGTCGTGATGGGCTTTGACTGCAATAAATGGGCGTTAGAGGAGCTTCAGAAGCAGAACTGGAACTATGACGGACAGTGCAATCCGTTCCAGGCTTCCTATATCGACAAAGTTATCAAGACAATTGAGAGTGGCGGAACTCTAGAAGAGAAAGTGATTATTCTCGAAGAAAAAGGCTTTGATGCAACAGAAATCACCCAGGAAGATATTGATACCTACGGAATCTAAAGTTCATAGCTTGTATAGTAAGTGCTTGTGAAAAAGCGCGGTGCGGTAAGGAATATTACAGGACTGCACCGCGCTTCTTTTATGAAAACCATAACCAAAATATATTAGGAGGTGAACTTTAGGTGGCAGACAATGTAGTATTGCAGATGAGAAACATTCACAAAAGCTTTCCAGGAGTCAAAGCTTTACAGGGAGTGGATTTTACGCTGCGAAAAGGTGAAGTCCATGCTCTGATGGGGGAAAATGGAGCAGGAAAATCAACACTTATCAAAGTTCTGACCGGAGTCTATGGCAAAGATGAAGGGCAGATATCCATGGAAGGAAAAGAAGTCTTGATTCACTCTCCCCAGGAGGCGCAGAAGAACGGCATCAGCACTGTATATCAGGAGATTACACTCTGTCCCAATCTTTCCGTTGCCGAGAATATGTATATCGGGCGCCTAGATAACATCTATCAGAACTGGAAGAAGATGAACAGCGATGCAGACAAGATATTGCAGTCCTTAGATATCCCTGCCAAGGCGACGCAGCAGCTTTCTAGCTGTTCGTTGGCTGTGCAGCAGATGGTGGCTATCGCGCGTGCAGTGGACACAGACTGTAAAGTGTTAATCCTTGACGAGCCGACCTCTTCTCTTGATGAGCAGGAAGTGGAGAAGCTGTTTAAGCTGATGCGGGATTTAAAGGCCCGCGGAGTGGGGATTGTCTTTGTGACACATTTCTTAGACCAGGTGTATGAGATTTGTGACAGGATTACGGTTATGCGGGACGGAAAGCTGGTGGGAGAATTTGAGATTGAGACGCTTCCGCGTGTACAGCTGGTATCGAAGATGCTTGGTAAGGAACTAGATGACCTGTCAGATATCCAGGGAGAATATTCCACCTATCAGAACAAAGAAGGAGAGGCGCCGGTCTTTGAGGCAGAAGGACTCTCAAGTGACGCCGGTATCCGGCCCTTTGACTTCCATATTAGAAAAGGAGAAGTCAATGGATTTACGGGTCTTCTTGGCTCTGGCAGAAGCGAAAGCGTGCGTGCTATCTTTGGCGCTGACCGTATCCTTGGTGGAAATGTCAAGGTAAATGGAAAACCTGTCAAGATTAAAAAACCAATCGACGCGATGAAACAGGGGATTGCCTATCTGCCAGAAGACCGTAAGCGCGATGGCATCGTGGGAGATTTGTCTGTGCGTGACAATATATTGCTTGCACAGCAGGTTCTAAGGGGCTTTTTAAAGCCGTTTACGAAAGCAGAGGCAGACAAGATTGCAGACGAGTATATTAAGCTTTTAAGTGTCAAGACTGCTTCTGCGGATACGCCAATCAAGTCTCTGTCTGGTGGAAATCAGCAGAAAGTGATACTGGCGCGCTGGCTTTTGACCCATCCAGAATATTTAATCCTGGATGAGCCGACCAGAGGTATCGATGTTGGTACCAAGGTTGATATACAAAAACTGGTATTGAAACTTGCTTCTGAAGGGATGAGTGTTACCTTTATCTCGTCGGAGTTAGACGAGATGCTCCGTACCTGCTCAAGACTTATCGTTATGAGAGATGGACGGATGGTAGGAGAACTCTCAGGCGAAGACCTGAATCAGAACAAGGTTATGAATACCATTGCCGGAGGTGAGAGAGAATGACGCAGAACAAACCAGCAAAAGGAACCAATTTCCTTGCGAATCTTACCAGAAATCAGCTTTTTATTCCGGTGGCAGCACTGCTTTTGCTTCTGGTCTTTAACCTGATTATGGACCCGAACTTTTTTAAGATTACTTTAGACCACAACAGCGTTGGGGACCCTGTGCTGTCAGGATTTTTGATTACGATTTTAGACAGCGGCTCAGAGCTTGCGATTCTGGCGATTGGTATGACGCTTGTGACAGCAGCAACTGGCGGACAGGATATCAGTGTGGGAGCAGCAATCGCCATCAGCGGAAGCGTGCTTCTGCGTATGCTCTGTGGTAGCAACACCCGCCCGGAGACGCTTTTGATGCCTGTCTTAGTGGCATTTGTTATCACCTGTGTTGTTGCGATGCTCTTTGGGGCATTTAACGGCGTATTAGTGGCAGTCTTTCAGATACAACCGATGATTGCGACACTGATTCTCTACACCGCCGGGCGTTCCATCGCTGCGTGGATTAACAACAATGAACTTCCGATTATCAGCGAGCCATCCTTTGGCTATTATGGTGGATTTATCCCGGGAATTCCAGTGCCAACACCTTTCTTTATCGCAATTATCTGTGTGATTTTGATTGCACTGGCGCTGAAATTTACCACATTAAGACTGTATACGCAGGCAGTCGGCATCAATGAATATTCCGCCAAATTAAATGGCCTTAATCCTGTCTTTATTAAAATCCTGTCCTTTGTCATTCTAGGACTGTGTGTGGCAGTAGTTGGCTTGATAAAAGTAAGCCGTTTCCAGACGATTAATTATTCGGTCATTGCCAAAGATATTGAGATGGATGCCATCTTGGCGGTTGCACTTGGCGGCAATGCTTTAAGCGGTGGCAAATTCAATATGACAGCATCTATTATTGGCGCCTATGTGATTCAGTGCCTGACAACAACTCTGTATAAATTTAATGTACAGTCGGATGCACTTCCTGCCTATAAAGCAATCGTTGTAATTGCACTGGTTGTGTTAAGTGCACCGATTGTCAGAGAGAAGTTATCTGCTTTGATGCCAAAGCCTGTGGCAAAGGAGGTGGCATAGATGAGTAAAAAACTGAAAAATATGAGTGATACCAATCTGTTGCTTAGTATTACGATTGTTGTATTTTTTGCAATGTATTTAGGAGCAATGATATTTCAGGGAGCCGGCTTTTTAAAGGCGCAGACATTTTTTAATATCTTAAATGCCCAGGCTTCTTTGATTATTCTCTCCTGCGGGATGAGCCTTGTAATGATTACCGGAGGCATCGACATCTCCGTTGGCGGTGTCACAGCATTAGTCAGCATGTGTTGTGCGGTCTACCTTGACTATCAGAGCGGCAATGTCTTTGTGGCAGTGCTGATTGCACTTTTGATTGGTCTGACCTTTGGACTCGTACAGGGATTTTTGGTGGCCTATCTGGAGATACAGCCATTTATCGTCTCCTTAGCTGGTATGTTCTTTGCACGTGGTATGACAACGATTGTCAACAGCAATCCATTTAATGTACAAAATGAAGCGTTTGTGGCTCTTAAGGGCACCCGGATTATCATTCCTGGCCTTGGCTCTGTCAATAAGCTTGGAAAATATGTCAATGCCTATGTTGAGATTGGCGTTATCGTGGCACTTCTTGTCGTAATTTTGATGTTTATCATCTTAAAGTGGACAAAGCTTGGACGCTCTTTCTATGCAGTGGGCGGCAACAGCCAGAGCGCGCTGATGCTTGGCATCAATGTAAAAAGAACCAAATTTTTATCGCATCTTATCTGCGGTTTTTTGGCAGGTGTCGGCGGTTTTGTCTATTTCCTGCATGTGGGTTCGGGCTCTGCCTCTCATGCAAGCGGCGCAGAGATGAATGCGATTGCCTCATCGATTATCGGCGGCACGATGCTGACCGGTGGTGTGGGCAATATTATCGGAACATTTTTTGGAGTGCTGTCTTTAAGCACGATTCAAAATATCGTATCCTCTGCCGGACTTGACGAGCCGTGGTGGATTGGAATTACCATTGCAGCAATGCTGTGTCTGTTCTTAGTCGTACAGAGCATAGTGATGACTGTGCGGAAAAAACAGACGGTACAATAAATATAGCAGATTAAATTAGTAGATAGGAGAATGGATGATGAACAATATTCCTAAAATAAAAGTGGGCATCGTGGCGGTAAGCCGTGACTGCTTTCCAGAATCTTTGTCTGTAAACAGAAGAAAAGCACTGATAGAGGCATATACAACAAAATATAACGCAGAGGATATCTACGAGTGTCCAGTCTGCATCGTAGAGAGCGAGATTCATATGGTGCAGGCGTTAGAAGATATCAAGAAAGCTGGCTGCAATGCACTGGCTGTCTATCTTGGCAACTTTGGTCCAGAGATATCAGAGACCTTACTTGCAAAGCATTTTGAAGGCCCTAAGATGTTTGTGGCAGCAGCAGAGGAATCCAAAGACAATCTGATTCAGGGCCGCGGCGATGCTTATTGTGGAATGTTAAATGCAAGCTATAACCTGGCTCTTAGAAATATCAAAGCCTATATTCCAGAATATCCAGTAGGAACCGCCGAAGAATGTGCAGATATGATTCACGAATTTCTTCCGATTGCACGTGCCATTGCAGGCCTTTCGGACTTAAAAATTATCAGCTTTGGCCCTCGCCCTTTGAACTTCTTAGCTTGCAATGCGCCGATTAAGCAGCTCTACAACTTAGGTGTGGAGATTGAAGAAAATTCGGAGCTGGATTTATTTGAGGCCTTTCATAAACATGAAGGTGACAAGCGGATTCCAGAAGTGGTGGCTGATATGGAAGCAGAGCTTGGAGAAGGCAACAAAAAGCCGGAGATTCTGCCAAAGCTTGCACAATATGAGCTGACGCTTTTAGACTGGATAGAAGAGCACAGAGGCTACCGCAAATATGTGGCTATCGCAGGTAAATGCTGGCCGGCTTTCCAGACCCAGTTTGGATTTGTGCCGTGTTACGTCAACAGCCGTCTGACCGGACGCGGCATCCCGGTATCCTGCGAGGTGGATATCTATGGCTGTTTAAGCGAATTTGTTGGAACCTGTGTCAGCGAAGATATTGTGACGCTTCTTGACATTAATAACACCGTTCCTTATGACCTTTACAACGAAGATATCAAAGGAAAATATAACTATACCAGCAGCGATGTCTTTATGGGTTTCCACTGCGGCAATACCAATACCAAGAAGCTTTCCTCCTGTCAGATGAAATATCAGCTGATTATGGCCAGAAGTCTTCCAGAAGAAGTGACACAGGGAACACTAGAAGGAGATTTGACGCCTGGAGATATTACGTTTTTCCGTCTGCAAAGTACCGCAGACAACAAGCTGCGTGCTTATGTGGCCAATGGAGAAGTGCTTCCGGTTGCAACGCGCTCCTTTGGAGGCATCGGTATCTTTGCGATTCCAGAGATGAAGCGCTTCTACCGCCATGTATTGATTCAGGGAAATTATCCGCATCACGGAGCAGTGGCATTTGGACATCATGGAAAGGCGCTGTTTGAAGTATTTAAATATATTGGCGTGGATGTGAACGAAATCGGGTACAACCAGCCGGCGCAAGTACGGTATCCAACAGAAAATCCGTTTGCATAGCGAAGAAAAAAGGAATCGTTTTAACGGTTCCTTTTTTTCTAAATTTATAGTAGAATAAAAAAGGAGGCAGCTATGGGAGAGAGACACCTAGGCCGGACCAAAAGGATTGTAGAGCTACTATGGATATTGATGGTTGTGCTGACGCTTGGAGGCTGTATGGGTGCGACAGAGAGCCCGGAAGATGCAATGCTCTATCCAGATGAAGTAAAAGACAACGATGACTACATTGTAGTAGGCTTTTCCCAGGTAGGAGCAGAGTCGGATTGGCGCGCCGGTAATACCGAATCGTTTCGCAGTGTATTTACAGAAGAAAACGGGTATTTTCTATTGTATGAGGATGCACAGCAAAAGCAGGAGAACCAGCTAAAAGCCATTCGCAATTTTATCCTTCAGGAAGTGGACTATATTATATTAGACCCTATTGTGGAGACTGGATGGGATGCAGTCTTACAAGAAGCAAAAGATGCACAGATTCCAGTGATCCTGGTAGACCGCTCTGTAGAGGTGGAGGATGAGGGACTGTATACCTGTTGGGTGGGCAGTGATTTTGAAAAAGAAGGACGAAGTGCCGGAGAATGGCTGATAGATTATCTTGAAGAACAAGGGCGAAGTGAGGAGACGATTCAGATTGTGACCCTTCAGGGAACGCCAGATTCGACTGCGCAGATTGGGCGCACAGCGGGCTTTGCAAGTGTTCTAAAAGAACAAGAGAACTGGAAGATGTTAGAGTCGCTTTCAGGGGATTTTACACAGGCAAAGGGGCAGGAAGTGATGGAGTATTTTCTTGAGACCTATGAGAAGATAGATGTTCTGGTCAGTGAGAATGACAATATGACCTTTGGCGCTATTGATGCAATTCATGAAGCCGGGAAGACTTGCGGACCTGACGGAGAGATTATTGTGATTTCGTTTGACTGTGTAAAGGCAGCACTAGAAGCGATGATGCACGGGGAGATTAATGCAGATTTTGAGTGTAATCCCATACTTGGCCCCAGAGTTGCACAGATTATAAAGCTGCTTGAAAAGGGAGAGCCTGTGGAGAAGGTTCAGTATGTAGAAGAACGGTATTTTGACGCTTCGATGGATTTGGAGAACATGATAAAGACAAGGGTGTATTGATACAAGATAAAAAGAGCGATGCTTAGAGTATTTTCCATGAAAGTAACAAAGGATATCCCGGACAGATGGTGTAAGGCCTATCTGTCAGAGACAAGAAAACAAGAAGCAAAGAAGCGAAAAAGTGACAGAGACCGTCGTCTCTTTTTGGCTGCCGAGGTGCTGTTAAATCGTAGTCTAGAAGCAGTGAAAGCCAATATAATGCTTCCGGCTGCCTATACAAGAAATCCCTATGGAAAACCATACCTTCTTCCACCGGCAGAACTTTATGTAAACTGGTCTCATTCGGGAGACTCGATACTTTGTGCGCTCTCAGACCGGGAAGTGGGAATTGATTTGCAAGAGATGCAAAAAGAGCCAAGAGAGGCCTTAGTGGCAAGAACACTTCAGCCAGAAGAACTTTGTTTTTATCAGACCCTTCCATCAGAGCAGAGAAAACAGGTATTTTACCAATATTGGACTCTTAAAGAAAGCTATCTAAAAGCCCTTGGAACAGGATTTCACACATCGCTGGCTTCTTTTTATATAGAGATGGATAAAAGCCATCCTAGAATCGTACAGAGGGCTAAGGGGCGTCTCTATCACTGCCGGCTGTTGCCAATGGATGATAAATATATGGCAGCGCTCTGTGTAGAAGGAGAAGAACGAGAGGAATTAGACCAGGTAAGAATTGAAGCATTGTAATTTTGAACGTCCACCAGGAAAAAGGAGGGTATGGATATGACAGAAGCACAAAGCACACTGAAAACATGGGTAGAAGAAAGCAGCCGGATTGTATTTTTTGGAGGAGCTGGTGTCTCGACAGAGAGTGGGATTCCAGATTTTCGAAGTGTGGATGGATTATATCATCAACAGTATGACTACCCGCCAGAGACGATATTAAGTCATACTTTCTATAGAAAAAAGACCGAAGAATTTTATCGTTTTTACCGCGCTAAGATGTTAGCGCTTGATGCGAAGCCCAATGCTGCGCATCAGAAGTTAGCCGAGTGGGAAGCCAAAGGAAAGCTTTTGGCGATTGTCACACAGAATATTGACGGTCTGCACCAGGCGGCCGGCAGCAAAAAGGTCTATGAGCTTCATGGCTCTGTGCACCGCAATTACTGTGAGCACTGCCACGCACTCTATGATGCCCGCTATATTCTTGACTCTAAAGGTGTGCCAGTCTGTGAGAAATGTGGTGGCCCCGTCAAGCCGGATGTGGTGCTCTATGAGGAAGGGCTGGATATGGCAACAATGCAAGGGGCGACAGCGGCTATCAGCAGCGCAGACCTTTTGATTATCGGTGGAACCTCTCTGACTGTCTATCCGGCAGCCGGGCTTATCGACTACTATCAGGGACATCGTCTTGTTCTGATTAATAAATCCGTTACACCTCTTGATTCTCGTGCTGACCTTCTGCTACAGGGAAGTATTGGAGAGATTTTCAGCCAGTTATCGTAGAAAGGAGCAAAGATGGAGTATCAGGTTGGTGAGATTGTAAAATTAAAAAAGGCCCATCCCTGTGGCAGCCAGGAGTGGGAGATACTGCGGGTGGGAGCAGATTTTCGGTTAAAATGTGAGGGCTGCGGTCATCAGATTATGGTTCCAAGAAAATTAGTAGAAAAAAATACCCGTGGTCTTCGGAAAAAAGCTTGAAATATAAGGAAAAATGTGTTATAATTCTGCTTCGTGATATATTATGGCTTGGATAAGCCGAACATTCCTTGTACATGGCAGAAGCCATGTGCCAGAGACCAAAAGGAGGTAAACGCATGAACAAATATGAATTAGTATTGATTGTGAATGCAAAAATCGAAGATGATGAGAGAGCAGCAACCGTAGAAAAAGCGAAAGAAATCATTACTCGCTTTGGCGGTACTGTAACGGAAGTGGAAGACAGTGGCAAGAAGAGACTGGCTTATGAAATCCAGAAAATGAGAGAAGGATTCTATTATTTCGTTCAGTTCGATGCGCCGAGCACTACCCCGGCAGAGATCGAGAAACGCGTACGTATTCTGGATAATGTCATCCGCTATCTGTGTGTGCGCAAGGATGCATAAAGAGAGCATATAAGAGGTGATTGTTGATGAATAAAGTGATTTTAATGGGACGTTTGACGAGAGACCCGAATATCAGCACTGCCAATGGTGAGACCATGACAACGGTAGCCAGATTTACATTGGCAGTAGACCGTAGATTTAGCAAAAAAGAAGGCGAGCAGAGCGCAGATTTTATCGGCTGCGTGGCCTTTGGACGGACCGCAGAGTTTGCAGAGCGCTATCTGCGTCAGGGTATCAAAGTGGCTGTGACTGGCAGAATTCAGACCGGAAGCTATACCAATCGTGAGGGACAAAAAGTCTATACCACGGATGTAGTGCTTGAGGATATTGAGTTTGCAGAGAGCAAGGCCGCTTCGGATGCGAACCGTGGAAGCATGGGTATGGGAGGCGGCTATCAGCAGTCCGCACCAGCTCCAGCACCAATGCCAAGTCCTATGGGAGCAGCTGGAGATGGTTTTATGAACATCCCAGATGGAATCGATGAGGAATTACCCTTTAATTAACAATCGGATTTGATAAGAAATGGGAAAAGGAGGAAGCATCATGGCTTACACCAAAAATGAAAAAGGCGACGCTCCAAAGATGAGAAGAGGCGGACGCAGAAGAAAAAAAGTTTGCGTATTCTGTGGCAAAGAGAACAATGAGATTGATTACAAAGATGTAAATAAATTAAAGAGATATGTCTCCGAGAGAGGTAAGATTCTTCCAAGAAGAATTACCGGCAACTGTGCAAAGCACCAGAGAGCGCTTACCGTGGCAATTAAGAGAGCAAGACATATTGCGCTGATGCCATACACAGCAGAATAAGAACAACTTTTCGGGCACCGCTTTAGCGGTGTCTGTTTTTTTACCTTGTCCAATGGGTAGGTTGATGGTATAATAGCCACGTAGGTACTATAACAGGAATCAAGGAAACCATGATATGAAAAAAGATATCAAATTAAAAGGGCAGCTTCGTCTGTATGTGCGGTGGCCACTTTATTTGACGGTGCTTTTGATTGCCATGAACGTCTGGATTTATGTGATTTCGCCGTACGCTGGTATGGTAATGGCGGGATTTGTAGCAGTTTATGCAGTGATTGCCGGAGTTCTCTATGTGCGTAACAAGCCAGTGATTTATACAGAGCTTGTCTCTTTTGCGACGCGCTATGGGCAGATTCAGAAGAATCTTTTAAAAGAGCTGGTACTTCCTTATGCACTTTTGTCAGAAGATGGAAGAATCATATGGATGAATCAGCAATTTATGAAGATTACCGATAAAGGTCCGGCATACAGCCGCAGCATCAGTACGATTTTCCCGCAGATTGGTCGTACACTGTTGCCAAACGAAGAGAATCCACACACAGAGACGGAACTGGTGTTTGGCCCTGCGGACTATCGTGTGGATATGAAATTGATTACGTTAGAAGAACGGATAGAGTCAAGCCATCTGGTGAGTGCATTGGAATTTGAAGGAAGCCTGATAGCAGTTTATCTCTTCGATGTGACAGAGATTAACCGTTATATCCGGGAGAATCAAGAGCAGCGTATGGTAGCAGGGCTTGTCTATATTGACAACTATGACGAAGTTTTAGAGAACGTCGAGGAAGTCCGCGCTTCTCTTTTGGTTGCGCTGATTGAGCGAAAGATTAATAAATATTTCAATGCATATGATGGGATTGTCAGAAAGCTTGAGAAGGACCGCTTCTTTGTGGTGATGCAGGAGAAGGCACTGGCACAGGTTCGGGAAAACAAGTTCAGTCTTTTGCAGGATATCAAGACCGTCAATATCGGCAATGAGATGGCGATTACATTGAGTATCAGCATTGGTTCTGGTGGCAGCTCTTATATGGACTGTATGGAGTACGCAAGAAGCGCGATGGATTTGGCGCTTGCTAGAGGCGGCGACCAGGCGGTGGTAAAGGTCAAAGACCAGATTACTTACTACGGCGGCAAGACACAGCAGGTGGAGAAGAATACCCGTGTCAAGGCGCGTGTCAAGGCACAGGCGCTTAGAGAGCTTGTAGAGGGCAAGGACAAGGTTGTGGTTATGGGCCACAAACTTCCTGACGCTGATGCATTTGGTGCGGCTGTGGGTATCTACAGGGCGGCTAAGACACTCAATAAGAAGGCCTATATTGTTGCCAATGAGGTGACAACATCTGTGCGTCCGATGTTAGATCTTTTTACTGAGATAAACAGCCAGGAGCCAGGGATTGTAATTGGCAGCAGCCAGGCAAAAGAGATTGTCGATAAAAATACCGTGGTGGTCGTTGTGGATACCAATAGGCCTAGCTATACGGAGTGCGAAGAGATTTTGTCGATGTCGTCTACCCTTGTGGTATTTGACCATCACAGAAGGGGTAATGAGGCAATCGCACATGCAGCGCTTTCTTATATAGAGCCTAATGCTTCATCTGCGTGTGAGATGGTAGCAGAGATTTTGCAGTATTTTGCAGACAATGTACGTCTAAAGGGCGGAGAAGCAGACTGCATGTATGCAGGGATTGTCATTGATACCGACAACTTTATGACTAAGACGGGCGTACGTACGTTCGAGGCGGCGGCTTTTCTGCGAAGGTGTGGTGCGGATTTAACACGTGTCAGAAAGATGTTCCGCAACGATATGGCAGAGTATAAAGCGCGTGCGGAGGCGGTGCGGCATGCAGAAGTCTATCGGGGATTTGCACTCTCCACCTGTCCTGGAAAAGGGCTGATTAGTCCTACAATAGTCGGTGCACAGGCGGCGAATGAACTGTTAAATATTGTCGGCGTGCGGGCTTCCATGGTGCTGACCGAATACAACAATAAAATCTATGTCAGTGCCCGTTCGATTGATGAAGTCAATGTACAGGTGATGATGGAGAAGATAGGCGGCGGCGGTCATTTAAATATTGCCGGTGCACAGCTTACGTGTTCTGTGGAAGAAGCGATGAGGACCATACGAAAGCTGATTGACCAAATGATTGAGGAAGGAGAACTAGAATGAAAGTTATATTATTAGAAGATGTAAAATCCTTGGGAAAAAAGGGTGAGCTTGTAGAAGTCAACGATGGCTATGCCAGAAATTTTATCTTTGCAAAGAAGCTTGGTGTGGAGGCAACTCCTAAGAATCTAAACGATTTAAAGCTAAAGAGAGCACATGAAGATAAATTAGCAGCACAGAGATTAGAAGATGCCAAAACATTTGCGGCAGATTTGACAAAAGTTCAGGTAACACTGACAATTAAAGCCGGAGAGGGTGGAAAGCTGTTTGGCTCGATTTCCTCTAAGGAGATTGCACAGGCGGCTAAGGACCAGCTGAATTTAGACATCGATAAGAAAAAGCTGGTACTGCCAAGCCCGATTAAATCCGTAGGAACCACGTTAGTCCCGATTAAGCTGCATCCACAGGTAACAGGGGAACTAAAAGTCGTTGTACAGGAAGCTTAAGGAGTTAGGCGAATGGAAGAAGCACTGATAAAACGTGTGATGCCTCACGATGAGGAGGCAGAAAACTCGGTGATTGGCGCGATGCTTATCGACAACGAGAAGATTATGGTTGCTTCAGAGATGATACGGGGAGAGGATTTCTACCAGAGGCAGCTTGGGATTATTTTTGATACAATGGTGGAGTTGTATAACGAAGGCAAACCCGTAGAGCCAGTGCTTTTGCATACCAGACTTCGGGAAAAAGAGATGCCAGAAGAGGTATGTGGGACAGAGCAGATATTGCGCTGGATGACGCAGCCGATGACTTCTGCCCATATCGAATATTATGCGGAGATTGTAGCGGATAAGGCGGTCTCTAGACGGTTGATTCGTCTAAATGAAGAGATTGCCAACGTCTGTTATGCCGGAGCTGAAAAGGTAGAGCTTACACTTCAGGAGGCGGAGAAGAGAGTCTTTGATTTGGCACAAAGAGGCGGAAGAAGTGATATGGTGCCGATTCGCCAGGTGGTCATCGATGTAATGAAGAAGATTGATGCAGCTTCAAGGGCGAGAGGAAGAGTTACAGGTCTGGAGACTGGATTTATGGATTTGGACTACAAGACTTCTGGATTACAGCCTTCGGATTTGGTGTTGATTGCAGCAAGGCCGTCTATGGGAAAGACGGCTTTTGTGTTGAATCTGGCACAACATATGGCTTTTAAGAAAGGACATGCAGTGGCAGTCTTTAGCTTGGAGATGTCAAAGGAGCAGCTGGTAAATCGTATGTTGTCGTTAGAGTCACATGTGGATGCACAAAAGATTCGTACCGGGCGTCTGAACGATGAAGAGTGGATGAATCTGGTGGAAGGGTCTGCCAATATTGCAAATTCAAAGCTTTTTATTGATGACACACCAGGAATTACACTTCCATTGTTGCGCTCGAAGTGTCGCAGACTTAAGCTAGAGCATGATATTAAGATTGTGATTATTGACTATCTGCAGTTGATGAGCGGAGACCATAACAGCAATGCTTCTTCTAGGCAACAGGAGATATCAGAGATATCGAGAGGACTGAAGGCATTAGCAAGAGAACTCAATGTGCCAGTGGTGGCGCTTTCACAACTTAGTCGTGCAGTGGAACAAAGACCGGACCACAGACCGATGCTTTCAGACCTTCGGGAATCGGGAGCGATTGAACAAGATGCAGATGTGGTGATGTTCCTATATCGGGAAGGGTATTACAACAAGGATTTATCGGAAGCAGAACAGAGAGTAGCTGAGGTGATTATTGCAAAACAGAGAAATGGCCCGATTGGAACCGTGAATCTTCTATGGATACCAGAACTGACAAAATTTAGTGACTTAGATAGAGGGTGACATTTAACAGAAAGATGCTTTTGTTATCCCGTCTAGGTGGAATCTCAAAGAGTGAATTGATGGATAATCTCTATGGATGGACACAAAAGACGACTATTCTTCCCAAAGTAGCAGAGAGGAATAGTCGTCAAAGGTGGCAGCGGCGGTTATTCAGTTTTTAACTGGCTGTAATTCTACAAACCAGAAGTTAATCTGCTCCTTTCCAGCAAAAAAACCTTTCTGATAATGCTATTTTCTCTGCCATTTTTTTCATGTTTTCTGAAAACCTTTCTGATAATGCTATTTTCTCTGCCATTTTTTTCATGTTTTCTGTCATGTTATAAACAGATAAATTCAAACAATCCCATTCAAACACTAATAACACATCTTCGTCTGAAAACAGAATATTTAGTATTCCAGAATGATTTTCCCCAATCTCTTGTTCTAGTGCCTGCTGATAATGGAATAGTCATCTGTATATTCTCCTGACTGATAATCATTAATTAAAATCTGATATGGCTTGTCTAAAGAAATCCAGATTTCAAAGTCTCTGCTTTCAAAGTCGCCGTCGGTAAACAATTGGTCATTCAACGTCCAAAAGGTTGCGTTTTCACCAATTACGGAATGAACAGAATAGCAGATTCCTTCTGCCCCATTTACGATTTCAATCCCACCATTATAACTTAATGCATCTTTGGTTCTGTCCAGTTCTGTAAGATGATCGTATATTTCATTCTCCAATTCTATCAGTTTTTCGTTATGGTAATGCTTCCAATTATATATCTCTCGCTGGTCAAAATCTGGACAGGCAAGATACGCCGTTTTGCCTTTCATATTGGGAACTGATATGTTAAACTCTCTTTTCTCAGATTGAAAAGGCAATGTTTCGGCTCCATAAACAAACACATTTACAGCGTTACTGTTTTCTTCACTCTGTTTCCAGACCACGTGACTGACCCGGCAGGAAGCAAAATTGACGGTACCACTTATTTCAAGACAATTTGTTTCTTCGTTGTATGAAAGATCATCTATACTCATTGCGTGAGTAGATACAGGAACGCCAATTACAAAGACTTTTGCAAAAGCGAATAATAAAAGAAATACCAGCAACCCTATAGCGATTCCAATGACAATTTTCAATTTTCTGGTATGTTGTCGCAATTTTTTAAATCCGTCAAGTGCAATTTGTTCTTTTTCTTCCATTCCAGTATTCAATTCTTCTTTCATTTCCAGATAGGCTCTATTACATTTTTCACATTCTTCTAAATGACCTTTTACTACATTTTCTCCTGCTTCGCTTAAAACTCCGTCAATATATCCGGGAAGCAGATCCTTTATGATATCGCAGGAATAATTGCTATTCATGTGCCTTCAACTCCTTTTTGATTTTCTGTTTTGCTCGATAAAAAACTGTCCTACTCCAATTTTCACTCTTTCCTAAAATTGCTCCTATTTCACGAAAAGAAAGTTCACCCGTAATTCGATATAAAATAACTTCCCGTTCCAACTCTGGCAAATGATGGATTGCCTGATAAAGCTCTATTTTATTTTCCTGTTTCAGTATATTGGTTTCTCCGTCCGGCGAAGAATCATCCGGTAAGTAATCTGCCAGTTCTACCGTTTCCGAACGCTTCTTTTTGCGAAGCTCCTGATATAAAACATGTTTTGCTATCTGACAGAGCCATACAGATAATTTACAAGAGCCGTTATAACGTGAAATGGAGCCTACCGCCCGTAAAAATGTTTCCTGCATCAGTTCTTGAGACCATTCTACATCCTGCGTATAAGAATATAAAAAACGGTAAACTAAACTCGCATACTCTTGATAAACCGAATCCATGTCTATATTTTTACAAGAATCCTGCACTTTTTCACCTCCTCATAAGTAAATTTTTAAGTTATACAGGATATTTGCTATAACTTATTTCTTATATCACATAATAGCGGTGTTTGTTACAACATAACGCAATTTTTTTTCAAAAAATATTACTATTTTTCCAAGGCGTAAATATTTCCACAAATTTTCTTTGAAGTCTACGGAATAACGCAGCAGCTGTCCTTCGTCGCAGCAGCACCATTTCGCAATATTTTACTTGTCGTTAGATAGGAAAAGAGCCAGAACTATCCATAAAGTTACACTATCATTTTCAAGATTAAGCTTGCATCTTACCCCTTTTTATATTAAAATAAGGAAAGAGCCAAAGAAGGTATCAAAAAATATTTAAGGAGGATAAGTACCATGGCATACGTTATTTCTGACGAGTGTGTATCTTGCGGTTCTTGCGCAGATGTCTGTCCAGCAGATGCTATTTCTGAGGGGGATGGAAAGTACGTTATCGACGCAGATGCTTGTTTAGAGTGTGGTACCTGTGAAGCAGAGTGCCCGAACGATGCAATCTCTGCTGAATAAGGGGAAAAGCATTCAAACATAAAAGACATAGTCCTACAGGACTATGTCTTTTTTTGGTTTGTCCCCAAAAGGCCAGGACTTTTTGCGAGGTTCTTTTATTTTGGGTTCTTTTAGTTTTATCTCTTTTATCTTGGGTTCCTTGGCTTTTTTTGTTGCCTTTTTGCCAAGGGAGAGTATCTTTCGCTGTTTTTGGGAGGAGCGAATCAGCTCGTCCAATTTTTTAAAGTGGTGTTCTTCCCGTTCTTCCTGAAGCCTGAAGAGATAATCCATCTCCTTAACAACCTGCGTGGAGACCTGGTGGCTTAATTCCTTTCCCATCTCCTGCTGATTCTCCCGTATTGCCTGAGATACGACCTTTCCAAGAATCACCTGGAATTGCTGCATCTTGTCATCTAGCTCTACGGGTGGCTCCGGCTCACGGACAATCGCTGGTGGCACATTACCCTGTTCCATCTCAGGCAGAAGCACCTTAATTGCTTTTAACTGAAAGCCCTGTTCTTTAAGCTCCTTAATCTGATGAAACATCTGGATGTTATCTTCTGTATAGCAGCGATGACCCATTTCGTTGCGCTCGATGGGCAGTTCAAGCTCATCTTCCCAATATCTCAGAACATGAGATTCCACATCAACCATCTTAGCAGCGTCAGAGATCATATAGCGCTTTGCATCCATATACATCCCTCCACCTTATGAAATTGTATGTTGCAGTTCACTTTCTGGCGTGAACTGTAAGAATTATACATATTCAGTATACCATACTCCCTTGATTTTGCAAGTAAATAGGCTTATAATATGTTCTAAAGTGTTGCAGATGATTTTCGACTGTTTGTGACACGCAAAATAACAACAGGAGGTAATTAGGGATGGCTAAGATTACAAAAGACATGATTATTGCGGATTTGGTCAAGATGGATGAGAATATCATTCCGATTCTGATGAGAGAAGGTATGCACTGCATCGGATGCCCGTCTGCACAGGCAGAGAGTCTTGCAGAAGCAGCAGTCGTTCATGGGATGGACCCTGATGTATTGGTTGCACGTCTAAATAATTTTCTTGAAGCATAAGCCAAAAAGGGCTGCCACAGACAATCTGCGGCAGCCTTTCTTATGGTTATCCTCTATACCTCACAGAGGGACTGCAATGCCTTAGCCGGAAGCAAGATGGAAAAATGCTCCTTCATATAGGCTTCGTTAGATATCGTATATTTGCTGCTGGCCCCATATTCAGAGAGAATATTGCAGACCTTGTTGAATTCTTCCGGCGTATGGTCGGATTTGGTGATAACTAGATGATACTGCGTCGTATCAGGATTCTTATACAGCCGGTTCTCGCCGTGATAGATTCCTTTGAGGATACGGGAGGCCTCTAGAAGGGACTCTAACCGAAGGAAGATATAGAGCTTACGCATATCCAGCTCATTGGCCAGTGTAGCTGCCTGTTGCTCTCTGGTCTCCTTGGGCGTGTTCTTTAGACGATGCTCCAAAAGTTTCTGGAACAAATCCAGAACTTCATCTGCACCATCAGGTAAAAAGTCTTTGACAGATTCGTCTAACGAATCTGATGTACTTTGGGAGAATCTGGAAAATCTGGTATCCAGCTCCTCTGGGTCTGACACTTTTGTTATATCTAAAATAATGCACTCATTCGGCATAGGTATTGCTTCAATCATCAATGGAATGTTATCGGCCTCAAAGCCAAATTGGTGCGAGGCTTGCTCCATCATATCCCGGAAAAGAGAACGCGCTTTCTCAGAACCATAGGCGATCTCACTGAGCTTGATATGACGAACTTCCAAATCATCACGTGTCAGAATACAACGTATTTTGTTTTCATTGATTTTTTCGATTTTCATGCGCTCACAACCTGTTATATAATATTTGTAGTTTAGTATAGTATAAACAAAAAATAGAAATATGTAAAGTATAGCTTGTTGTTAATAAAGGAAAATATTCTGAAATTTTTGTGAAATCTCCTTGAAAATGGAAGAATGTCGTGTATAATGGAACTGTAAGTCTATGTTTCTGATTCTTTTCACAGTTCTGTGAGAAAAATCCAGTTGTTTTTATCAGATAAAAGGAGGGATGCTACAAAGGGCAGTCTGTACATATTTATCAAAAATAATATATCACAGAATCTTCTTTTGGAATCATGTGCATACTGCTAGAGAGAGAACAAGGCTGTCGGGGAATCAACAGTATTAAAAAGTTGAGAAGAAAAGTCTCTATGTCCTGTAGATTGTGGTGGTGGGAATGACAGCTTTGTGGTATACTATACCATACGGGTGTGTAAAACGCAGCCTTTCACAAGGGATAAAGTGTTTAGGAGGACGTTTATGATAAGAGAAGACAACGACGAGAGAGAAGAACAAGAAGAGCGGCCAAAGAGACCACCAAGAAATAGAAAAAGCAGAAGGAAACGTTTCAAAAGACGCAGAAGAAGACGCAATCCACAGTTTCTCCCAGTATTGATTGCTGTGGCATTGATTGTGCTAATTGGCGGTATCTTGGTTGGCAAGATACTGTATGATAAATATTCTCCATCAAAAGAACTGGCTGATACCACAGAATATTTTCAGCTGACAGATGACCAGGAGATTGCCATCTTATACAACAATGCTCTGCTTGAAGACAAGGGAAGACTGATTGATAACAGAGTCTATCTGGATGTCGAGACAGTCTATCAGTATGTAAATCCTAGATTTTACTGGGACGCAACAGAGAATCTGTATTTGTATGCGCTTCCAACAGAGCTAGTAAGTGTCGGGGTGGGCAGCAATGAATATACTGTCTCCAAGGCAAAGCAGAGTGAAGACTATATCATCTTGCGGGCAGACGGAGAACGTGCGTTTGTGGCGTTAGATTTTGTGAATAAATATACAAACTTTACCTATGAATATTGGGAAGACCCCAATCATGTGCATATTGTCAGCGAATTTGGCAATAAAGATGTTGTAACTGCACAGAAAAAGACACAGGTACGCTATCAGGCCGGGATTAAGAGTCCGATATTGACCACAGCGGACAAAGGGACAACGATGTATGTGCTAGAGGAATCCGAGGATATTGGAGAATGGACGAAGGTACTGACAAAAGACGGCTATATTGGTTATGTGCGCAATAAGCAGATATCATCTGTAACACAGGAGACTGTGACGGAGCCAGAGTTCTCTGAGCCAGTCTATTCCAATATTTCCAAAGACTATACCATCAATCTGTCCTGGCATCAGGTGACGAATCAGGATGCCAATGAAAATATCTACCGCGTTCTGGCAGATACGAAAGGTCTGACAACGATTTCACCGACCTGGTTCTTTCTAAGTGACAATGATGGTGGGATTGAATCGCTAGCTAGTCAGGAGTATGTCAACCATTGTCACCAAAACGGCGTTGAAGTATGGGGACTTGTCGAAGATATCAGACATAAAGATACAATTAAAGACCTTGAGATATTTTCCAGAACATCCAGCCGGCAGAAGCTTGTCAGCAATCTGATAGCACAGGCAATTCAATACGACTTAGACGGCATCAATCTGGATATGGAATTTATCAACGAAGAAAGTGCAAGAGCCTATATAGAATTTGTGCGCGAGCTGTCGATTATGTGCCGCTTAAATGGGATTGTGCTCTCGATTGATAACTATGTACCGGCTGCACATAACCTGTTCTATAACAGAAAGGAGCAGGGAATTGTGGCGGATTATGTGATTATTATGGGATACGATGAGACGCCAGCGAATTCAGATGTGGCTGGAAGTGTGGCATCCCTTGGCTTTGTGGAAAAAGGAATCCAAGATACCCTCACAGAAGTTCCCAAGGAAAAAGTGATTAACGCGATGCCATTTTACACCCGCTTTTGGAAGACCAATGGAGATGGGGAAGTGAGCCAGGAGACGCTTGGTATGAACAGTGCAGATGCCAAAGCAGTCAACAACGAGGTAGAGCCTGTCTGGGATGAGACAACACAGCAATACTATCTGGAACTTGAATACGAGGGTAGCATCTATCAGATGTGGATGGAAGAAGAACGCTCGATTGAGGAGAAATTAAAACTAATCAAACAGTATGAGCTTGCCGGCGTTGCCTCCTGGAAACTAGGTCTAGAGAGAGCTGGCATCTGGGACATTATCTTAAAATATGTAAATTGACAGGGCTTGTATAGATGGAATAGGAATCAAATCGCCGCATATATTTTGGTAAAGTATATGCGGCGGTTTTTATATATTGGAAAGAAAAAAATGGGAATTATTGATGTCGGTGGTATTGATTTTCTGTGCATGTATTCTTGCAGAGAAAGGATGGGAACGTGCCTCAAGTCGCCAGGTTACAGCAGAGGATGCAAAGTGGACCGTGGTACTAGATGCCGGACATGGAGGGACTTTTATCAGACCGAAAAAATCAGATTGCACAGTGTGTGGTGCATGTTATAATAGAGGTACAAATCTAAGTATAAGGAGGTGACAAAAAGATAGAAGAATTTGAGGCAGGACAAGATACTGTAAGTGTAGAAAGATTGGTAGATAATCTTACCTTATTTGATGATGATCTGATGTCGCTGGTGTTTGACAGAAACAATTTAGCAACTGAATTACTTTTGAAGATTATATTGAGAAAAGATGATATAGAAGTCGTTAATGTAATTGGACAGAAAGAATTGGAGAATCCACTGGTCACAGGGCGAAATATCAGGTTGGACATACTTGCTAGAGACAATACAGGCAGAACCTACAATGTAGAAGTTCAAAGGAGTAACTCTGGAGGCGATGAAAGACGTGCAAGATTTCATAGTAGTATGGTTGATATCCGTATGTTAAAGGCTGGACAAGATTTCAAAGAATTAAAAGAGTCTTATATTATATTTATAACAAAAGAAGACTATTTTGGTTGTGGATTGCCAATTTATACGATTCATCGTCATTTTGAAGAGATTGACCGGATATTTGAAGATGGTTCACATATTATATATGTGGCGCGGGCTGAGAAATCAGCATAGCTGATTTCCACTGATAGACAGAGGTTTTGTCTGTCTTTGTAAGCTGATAATATAAAGCAGGAAAATCCTGTCAGGTAAGGTTTAGCCAACCGCCTGTACCGAGTCCTTGGAGTCGAAGCGGTAACGTCAGATTTAAGCGTAGGACAGGGAGCGACAGAGCCGAAACGAAAGTGAAGTGATTGAGATGGGAAATAGATATAGGGTCGGAAATGGTCGATGTGCTTACATACACAGCAGACAATATCTCTATGACCGATAGGGCGAGGGAATAGAGGCATCCCCCAGTCTGAGAGCTTGGCGAGGTTGCTGATAATTATATTATACGGAACAGCCGAGGTCCTGATGTCTCCCTGAAAAGGGTATGGAAACCAAACCGAAGGAATGAGGCAGGAATCCAAATGGGCAGCAGGAAGTCCGATACACTCATAGTACCACAGAAACTGCCAATCACAGTGGAGGGAAGGGGTGTACACTTTACAGCTTCAAGTAAATCAAGGTCATGCAGACAAGGGAGAGCTGAGGACATGGTGAATGAATTACTTGGAATAAAGTACAATATCGCAAAAGCGAACGCAACGGACAGGAAAGTACAGAATCTGGCGTCGTATATCAATGTTGAAAGCCTGAAAGCTATCCATAAAACTATGGATAAGAATAAGGCTGGTGGTATAGACAGGGTGACGAAAGAAGAATATGAACAGAATCTGGAAAAAACCTTGAAAATCTCATAGAAAGAATGAAGAGCGGAAGCTATAAGCCAAATCCAATAAGACGGGTCTATATACCGAAAGAAACAAAAGGCAAAATGAGACCGTTGGGAATATCCTGTTATGAGGATAAACTGGTTGAAAATGCGATTGCACAGATACTGGAACAGATTTATGAGCCGAAATTTTATGATGAGAGTTATGGGTTCAGGCCAAACCGGAACTGTCACAAGGCAGTAAAGAAGGTTGTAGAGACAGTGAGATATGAGAAAACGAATTACGTGGTAGAGGCGGACATCAGGGGATTCTTTGATAATGTAGACCACGAATGGCTGATGAAGATGCTTGCACATGACATAGCGGACAGGAAATTTCTTGGAATTATAGAGAAGTTTCTAAAAGCAGGAATCATGGAAGACGGCAAATATCTGGACAGTGAGAAAGGTACTCCGCAGGGGAACGGTGCCAGCCCAATACTGGCAAATATATACCTGCATTATGTACTGGATAACTGGTTTGTTTTGTATGCTGTTTTCAGAGAAAGTATGAGGCAGAAGTGTTCCGCCAGAGATTGGAGGAAAGGTTTGCCAAATACGGACTGGAACTGGCGGAAGAAAAGACCAGAATATTGGAATTTGGAAGATTTGCGGAGCAAGACAGGAAAAGAAGGGGGGAGGGAAAACCGGAAACATTTGATTTTCTGGGTTTTACGTTTTACTGTAGTACAGATGCGAAGAAACGCTTCTTCCGATGCAAGGTAAAGACAAGCCGGAAGAAACTGCGCAGTAAGACAAAAGCGCTGAAGGAATGGATAAAGAACCACAGAGATATGCCGTTGGAATGGATATTTAAAATGATAAATGCCAAGCTAAGGGGACATTATCAGTATTACGGGGTGACGGATAACATGGAGGAAATGTGCCTGTATCTGCACAACACAAAGCGGCTGTTGTTTAAGTGGCTAAACCGTAGAAGTCAGAGAAGGAGTTATACCTGGGAGGCTTTTACAAAGGGGTTATTGAGAACTTTTCCGTTAATACAGCCACAAATCAGGGTAAGTCTGTTAGGAAGATGATGTATGAATGTAAAGTGAAAAGCCGTATGCGTTAGTAGCGCACGTACGGTTTTGTATAGGGGTATGGGGAGTAATCCCCATATCTACTAGAGAATGGAAGTTATAGAGGTGATGATCCGATTGGAAGATTAATGCATGATTTTGACTGTAAAGATTCAAAAGATATTTATTATTCGCAGTTAGCAAATGGAGTAAGACATTTTAAGGAAGAAGGAGGTCGAGCGGTTGTGTGTCAGGCAGTGAAAGAATATGCAAAGGAATATGCAAAAGAATATGCGAAAGAATATGCAAATAAGGTAGCAATAAAGACTGCGATTGAGACAGGCATTGAGTATAAGATAGAAAGAAATTTGATTATAGAAAATGTTTGCAAAAAATTTGGCATCGTTAAAGCAGAAGCTGAAGAAATTTATTGTAAGATAATCAGTGAGGCATAACATTTTTGGATGTCTTACACCTGATTCATATTCTGTTAATAAAGAGAATATGCTGTTAAAAAACAGAATGGACTCTAACAAAATGAGCCATCAGATCAGCACACAGAATAAGACAAAGAAATGGAGAGTTGTCAGAAGCTATACATCAAAGTTCTCTTGCATAGAGGCGGTTGAGAGACTGATTGAGATTCACAGCAATATAAAGGGGAATTAATTATGGCGAATAGACGAATCAGATTTTCGGTACATAATTCGCTGTATAAAGATACATGGAGCGTTGGCATCTATGTCCGTCTGTCTGATGAAGACAGAGACAAAAGAGAGAAGACCGACTTAAGCCAAAGTATCATCAATCAGATTGCCTATATCAGAAGCTATATAGAGATGTTGAATGACAGTTCTGAGGAAGTGTTTCGGTTGAAAGAATATAAAGTGTATTGCGATGATGACCATACAGGTATGAACTTTAAGCGTGATGGTTTTCAGAGTATGATGAGGGATGCAGGAGCAGGTTTAATTGACTGTATCATTGTGAAAAACTTATCAAGATTGGGCAGATATGATAAAGAGATGCAGCAGTATCTGGAAGATGAGTTTGAGCAGTATGGCAGGGAGATCCGTCTGGTCGCCATTGGGGATAATTATGACAGTCTGTATAAGGAGATCGGAGTCATTGATAAAGTGATACTGCTTCTGAACCGTGAGTATTCAGAGCAACAGCATCGTAATGTCTGTATTGGTATGCATGCCATGCAGAAAAAGGGGCTGTTTGTGGGTGCGTTTCCTCCATATGGTTATATCAAAGACCCAAAGGACCGGCACCATTTGCTTCCAGACCCTACAGCTTCTGAGGTTGTGAAGAGGATTTATGAGGAGTATCTGTCCGGCGTTTCTGCAAAGGAGATCGCCGCAGGACTGACCGCAGATGGAATTGTCAATCCTTCCACATATAAGAGATTGCATGGATCTAATTTCAAATGCGGTGCAAAGATTTCTGATAAGGAGGTACATTGGAGAGGAGATGGTGTCAAACGTATTCTGATGGATGAGGTCTACACTGGCACGTTGGTTCAACATAAGCAGGTGAAGCGGAAGCTCACTGACAACAGACCCTCTCAACTGCCAAAAGATCAGTGGATTCGCTGTGAAGGTACGCATAAGGCACTGATTTCCAAAGAGAGATGGGACATTGTTCAATCCATGATGAAAAACATCAGGCGCGATACGACAAAGAAAGACGAGATAACAATTTTTAAAGGATTGCTAAAGTGCGGCGACTGTAAACATGCTATGCGGAAAAAGTATGATAAGTATATCAATGTGGTAAACGGTGGGACATCTAAGTATCTGTATTATAATTGTGGTACTTATCGTGACTACAGTCAGAAATATAAGCGGATGGGAGAGAATGTGCCCAAGTGTACCAGTCATTATATATCGGATAAAATGCTCAGGGGTATTGTTATCGATGACATCAATAAAATCATCAGTCAGGTGGAAAACTTAAACGAGATGGTGAAAAAGTATCAGGATAGGTTGTCTGATGATAAAACAAATACAATACAACATGAGATTGATAATAAAACGAAAACAATCCAGAAGTATCAGGAACGCATGAAAACAGCCAGGGGTATGCTCTATGATGGAATTATCAACAGAGACGAGTATGAAAGTGATGTTGCTGACATTCAAAACGATATTGAACGTTTTAAGAAAGAGATTCACTTTCTGACAGAACTTACCATGTCTACTTCAGCGGTGTTTTCAAACCAGTGGATACAGAAGCTTCTGGAGAATGGTAAAATTACAGAGCTTGACCGGGTGACCGTGGTGGAGTTCATTGAGAAGATTTATGTATACGAGGATAAACATATTGAGATTGTGTATAAGTTCAGTGATGAGTTTGACCATTTGTTTACGGATTTTGTCTGATGCAGCGTTGGTTTGCAGAATTTGGAAGTAGAAACAAAGATGATAAAGGAGATTTACAGAAGATGAAAAAAGGAAAAATATGGTTGTTGGCAGTCCTTTCCTTCGCTATGTTGGCGATTTCTGCCTGCGGCAGTAAAAATAATAGTGATTTACAAACAGGTACAACCGAGACAGACAGTCCCCAGGAGGATATAGCAGAGGACATAAAAGAGGAAGATTTGCCAGATGATGTCATAGCAACTCCAGAACCCGAAGAATCGGACGACTCCAAGTCTACAGAAGTCCCAGAGTCTGATATGACAGAGGAATCAAATCCAGAAGCAGAGTAGTTATTGAAGTATAGAACATATCACAGCTTGCTATCTAGTTTATCCCCACTTTTCGGTCTGTTGTCATGCCCGCCGCATGGAGGCAATGACCCAGGAAAGATTGGCATAGATGACTCCTTAGAAAAAGACCTGAATCTTATCATCGCACGAAAAGTACAGAAAATCTTAGAGCAGCAAGATGTAGAAGTGGTAATGACACGGGAATCTGATAAAGGACTTTATGAAGAACAGACCTCCAATAAAAAAGTGCAAGATATGAAAAATCGTTGCGCACTTATCAACGAGACACAACCCGACTGCGTTGTAAGCATCCATCAGAACAGCTACCATGAAGAATATGTCCATGGAGCGCAGGTCTTCTACTATGGCACTTCTGAAGAAGGAAAACGGTTGGCAGAGACACTACAGGAAAGATTAATTTCCTACGTCGACCCAGAGAACCATAGAGAGGCGAAAGCCAATGAGAGCTATTATCTGTTGAAGAAGACAGAGGTTCCGATTGTAATTGTGGAGTGCGGCTTTTTGAGCAACTGGGAGGAAGCGAAGAAATTGCAGGATGACAGCTATCAGAACCAGATTGCCTGGGCGGTGTCGATGGGGATATTGTCGTATCTAGAAGAAGGGGAAAAATAACTTATTTTTCTCCTCTTTGCTCATGAATTAAGAAGCTTTCAAGTTCCGGTTTTATTTAATTATAGAAGTGACGCTCGCCAAGTGCCGATGGCGTCCAATGGGTCTTTCAGGAACATCTGCCAGGCCATGTCGGGCTGTGTATCAGCTTCGATACATATGCTTTGGGCGAAGTCTTTTGGGAACCTACTTCTCCTCCTATCCTAGCGTCTTTTATGTATCTATTTTTTCTTTTGAAAATGGTTGATTATCTCAAAAAAGCCTTGATTTACGGGCATACAAGCAGGATTTCAAGCTGAATTTACTACCAATTTACTACTTTTGAGGGAAAGAGCCTTGATATGCCGCCCGGAACCCTGCCAGCCCAGCCACCAGCACACAGCATTGAGAAAGAATAAATGAAAACTGAATACGACGCATACGCGGCGTTTCTCTATCCCTATACAGGGAGAACAGGAACGCCGCTTTTTTTATGCCCTTCCCAACAAGCAATTTCTGACCGACCGGGCGGGCAGAAATACGGAAAAGGGTACTCTTTTCCTATGCTTGCTACGAAAGTTCTTCCTACTACCTACAACACCGGGATTGTCTGATTTGGCGAATTTCCGCAAAAGAAAAACGCTGCAACTGAAAATAATTGCAACGCTTCTTAGTCCCTATTCAATTTTAGCCGGACAAGGGCTATTCTCCCTCACCCTCAACCTCTGCGCTCTCCCGCGCCGTAGCGGTGACTATCCGTATTCCTGTATCGCTCATATCGTCCAGCAGGGCGTCAAGCTGCCGCCGCTGGGTGTTCTTCCCGGCGGGTTGCTCCAAAAGGAATTGGTCTACCGAGATATTGTAACGCAGCATAAGCTCAAAGAATATCTGTAAGCTGGGGTGTTGCCCCTTATTCTCAATATTCGCAAGGTAGCGCGGGGATATATACATTTCGTCGCATACCTTTTTCCTGCTCTCTTTGCGCCCTTTCCGGGCTGTCTTGATCGCTTCCCCAAAAGCCTTAAAATCGTATCGTGGTACTGGTCTTTTTGCCATATTCATTCACCCTATTACATTTTACTGTTCACCTTTCTTTTTGGATATGTCTACACAATTCTATATATTGACTTAAATAATTCCTTTTGATTTCTCGTCAAAATTCCATTTTCTTTATGAAATCTTCAAAAATATCCTCTATGCTATTGATAGAATTAAATGAAAGGACATGATGATTATGGATATGATTTTGAAAACAACAAACCTCTGTAAAAATTTCAAAGGGCAGACAGCAGTAAACAATGTATCTTTGAACATTCAGAGAAATTCTGTCTACGGATTGCTGGGACCGAATGGAGCAGGCAAATCTACCATTCTTAAAATGCTCACTGGCATTTTGCGCCCTACATCGGGAGAAATTGAGTTTGACGGTCACGCATGGAACCGCAGCGATTTACAATCTATTGGCGCATTGATTGAAATGCCGCCCCTATACGAAAATCTGACCGCATACGAAAATCTGAAAGTGCGAACCCTTGCGCTCGGACTTCCCGATACCCGCATTGAGGAAGTCTTACGGATTGTTGACCTTACAGACACTCGAAAAAAGAAATCGGGACATTTTTCTTTGGGAATGAAACAGCGGCTTGGCATTGCGCTTGCGTTGTTATCATCACCTAAATTGTTGATTTTAGATGAACCGACAAACGGGTTAGACCCTATTGGTATTCAAGAATTACGGGAACTTATCTGTTCTTTCCCGGCGCATGGAATTACAGTAATTTTATCCAGCCACATTTTATCCGAAGTAGAACAGATTGCGGATCACATTGGAATTATTTCTGCCGGGAAGCTGGGCTATGAAAGCAAAATAAACAAAGGCGCAAGTTTAGAAGAAATTTTTATGCGTGTTGTAGCTGCTAATAACGAAAAGGGGGAAAAATAATGTTTCATCTTATACATTCTGAATTATTAAAAGTACGTCATACATTTGCATTAAAGCTATTTGTTGCGGCTCCTATCGTTACTTTGAGTTTAGGATACATCTTGAGTGGAAAATTTGTTCAGTTTACAGCCTATAATTGGTGGTATATTTTGATACTGCCGATTACGATTGCTATTTGGTGTGCCAGCTTTATCAGTTGTGAAAAACGCACACAGTATCAGAATATTCTCTGTTTATCTGTTGACATGAAGAAAATCTGGATTGGCAAGCTGTTTGCGGTTGCTGTGCTGCTTTTATTAACCAATTTTGTAATGTGGGGTGGCTGTACGCTTTTTGGTGTTTTTACCGTGATGAACATTGACCCGCTTAATGGTTTTTGGGGCTGTATGTTATTGTTTCTTGTTTACGTTTGGCAGCTTCCGCTTATTATGTTGCTTGCGAAAAAAACAAATTATCTTACTGCTGTACTAATTTCCTTTAGCTGCAACATTTTATCTACGATTGGAGCAGAAAGTGATTTGTTTTATCTCAATCCATTTGCCATTCCAGCACGCATTGTATGCCCCTTTTTCAAAATGCACCCTAACGGTATTCCTATTGAAAATGGTTCTTTTCTGCTGAATACTGGAACAATCATTCCTGCCGTTTTGCTTAGCTTGATTTTGGCGGTACTGTGTTTTTTGCTTACAGCATGGCTTTTCACTAAAGGAGACAGAACACATGATTGAGTTATATCATTATCTAAAAAGCGATTTTTACAAGTTGCGCAATTCTTCGTTCTTTTGGGTACATGTTTTATTCCCATTTCTGGGAGTAGCACTTGTTTTACTGTATGCGACATTTGCGGCTGTAAACGATATAAACAAAATTGCGGTATTCTTTCAGCTTTTCGCAATCGCATATCCTTTTGTTATTAGTATCGTTTGTGAGATTATCGCAGGACAGGAAAACCGGGCGGGGCATTATCAGAATATTTTAGTGTTGCGTTCCAAAACGAAAGCCATTTTGTCTAAATTCTTGTTACTGATTGCCGCCGGATTGCTTGCGGTATTATTGAGCATATTTCTATTTGCTTTGTTACTTCCGGCGACAGGAATAAAATTGCTTTTGCCGACATCATCCCTTGTATTACCGGCTTTGATCTTGTGGAGCAGTAATATACTGCTATATGCTCTTTCTATTATTTTGGCATTTCGGTTTGGAAGAACGGTCTGCATAGGAATGGGAGCTATTGGCAGTTTATTAGCTGCATTGCTCCAAACGGGCTTAGGTACAGGCTTGTGGTTTGTGCTGCCATACGGCTTTGGAATACGTCTTAGTGATTTCGCACTTCAATTTGCCTTGCAGGATTCAACTGCTGTTAGTGCAGAACTTAAATTCGGGATAAGTATGTGCGCGGGTATGACGGTTTTATTTATTGTAATTTTGTTCGTGTGGTTTTTGCGGTACGAGGGAAAGTGTACAAATGAGTGAGGAGATGATATAATATGGGTTGTTTGGGAAACGTGATATGGTTCCTGTGCGGAGGATTATGGCAGGGCTTGGCATGGACAATATCGGGCATTTTTTGGTGCATAACCATTATTGGAATACCGATTGGGCGGCAATGTTTCAAATTTACTGCTCTTACCTTTTTCCCGTTTGGAAAAGAAATTCAGTATGGCGGTAATGCAATTTTAACTTTGGCAAACCTTGTATGGCTTATAATCAGTGGTATTCCGCTTGCCATAACAGCGTGCATAAATGGAATACTGCTATGCTGTACAATTATCGGCATACCGTTTGGTATGCAATGCTTTAAGATTGCAAAACTCGCCCTTATGCCTTTTGGGGCGACCGTAAATGAAGTCTGACAGGAGGGATTGATATGGCGAATATATTAGTTGTTGATGATGAAAACGCAATGCTTCAACTGATAAAACGCATTCTCGAAAAAGACGCCCATACCGTAACACTTCAAGCAAATGCAAAAGCCGTTCTTGATATAGATTTCAGACGATATGATTTGATTTTGCTGGATATTATGATGCCGGATATGGACGGTTTTGAATTATGCGATCAAATCCGTTCCCTTGTGGATTGCCCTATTATTTTCTTGACTGCAAAAACACAGGAAAGTGATATTGTTCGTGGTTTGGGAATTGGCGGCGACGATTACATCACAAAGCCTTTTGGTACAAATGAATTGCTTGCTCGTGTAAATGCACATTTACGCAGAGATAACCGAGAAAAGAAATATGCCATATCCATTTCGGGCATTATCTTTCACATCAACGCAAAGGAAACGGAAGTCAATGGGAATAAACTCCCTCTAACCAAAAGTGAGTATGAAATATGTGAATATCTGGCTTTGCACCGGGGACAGGTTTTTTCAAAAGAGCAGATTTATGAAGCTGTTTTTGGTTTTGAGGGAGAAAGTGACGATAGTGTGATAGCCACTCATGTAAAAAATATCCGCAGTAAGTTAGCGGCTGTCAAATTATCCCCTATTGAAACGGTTTGGGGGGTGGGTTATAAATGGGAGTAAAAAAACTGCGTTCTATCTTCATGCGGTATATATTCACTGTTGCCGGTGGTATTCTTTTCATTATCGCTATCAATGTTGGTCTATATATGTTTTGTATAAATACAGAGGTCATTATTCCTGTTATGAATATTGAGGATAGGATTGCTGACGCAGCAGAAGAAATACAGACAAGTAAATTTTTTGATACAGCCGACATTCCAAACTTTTGTGATTATGGCGTTTATACCCCCGCAGGCGTGTTCCAGTACGGTTCTTTATCAGAAGATACAGCCAACACCTTTTGGGAAGAAGCTACTACAAATGGAAAGAATATAATTCCCCCATACCGTGTTCGGGTTATTGAGCGTGTGGATGATGTCGTTCTTTTGCGCTACCGTTTAACTTCGCAATTCAACAATACTACACTTCGACGTATTTGCCCGGCATCCGATCTTCTGCTTGTCGGGCTGATAATAATTGAGATTGTCGTTTTGCTATTCCTTGTTTCTCATTGGTTTGGGAAATATACGGGCAGGAAAATTGACAAACTGCTTATCGTAACCCAGAAAATTGAGAAGCAGGATTTGGATTTTAAGATTGAAAGTAGTGGCATATTTGAAGTAGACCGCGCCTTATCCGCATTGGAACACTTGAAACAGGCACTAAAAAATTCGCTTGCCGAGCAATGGCAAGCGGATAAATTAAGGCAGGAGCAGATTTCAGCTTTGGCACATGATTTGAAAACACCACTGACTATTATCCGTGGAAATACGGAGCTGCTGTATGACACGATACTTGCCGATAATCAGAAAGAATGTGCGGACTATATCGAGGGCAGTGTTGTTCAAATGCAGGACTATATTGAAACGCTAATTGACATGACAAAAGCAAAAGAGAATTTTCCTTTTCACCGTAAAAATGTAAAATTATCTTCCTTATTGCAGGAAATCCGTACACAGGCAAAAGGTTTGTGCGCTGTAAAAAATATCTATTTGGAATGGAGGGAGAATGTTGATCGGGAATATATCTTTGCAGACAGTGAACAACTGATAAGAGTTTTTGCAAATGTTTTTTCAAATGCAATAGAATATACACCAGCAGGAAAAACAGTTTTCTTTGAAGTATATGAAAAAGATAATTCAATCCTATGCTCTATCACTGATATGGGAAGTGGTTTTTCTCCCGAAGCGTTAAAACATGCGACTGAACAATTTTATATGGACGAACAAAGCAGACATTCCAAATCGCATTATGGAATAGGTCTTTATGTAGCAGACTCCATAATAGCCAAACATGGCGGACAGCTTATTTTAAGCAACTCTGAAAAGACTGGCGGCGCACAGGTTATAATCAAAATTCCATATTGACATTATGGATGGCTTGCGAGCCGTCTTTTTTTCAAATCTTTATGAAATCCACAAAATTAGCAGTTAGCATATAAATAAGCAATAGAAATACTTTCACACCGCCCGGAAGTCATTGTAATTGAACTTCTTAATACGGACTTGTAAGAACAGCTTATAAAAAACTGAATGATAAAGCAATCTGCTGCACGACGGCAAAAGAAAAAAAGCCGTCGTACAGCAGAGGTATTTTCACACGCCTATTCATACACGGCGGCTTTTGAGAGATCAAAGCCGCCGTTTCTTTTTTATCTTCTCAAGGAATGACGCGGTTTCACTGTTAAAAGCGGCGGCTAAAGGAGGTTACCCAAAGTAATGACACCCCACACCCTGCGCCATACGTTCTGCACCAACTTAGCCAATGCGGGCATGAACCCGAAAGCGTTACAGTATATCATGGGACATTCCAACATTACCATGACGCTGAACTATTACGCACACGCAACATTCGCTTCCGCAAGGGCTGAAATGGAAAGGCTGATTGCAGCATAGCCACAGAACAATTTACTACTTCTTTTACTACCATTGAGAGGGAAAATCTAAAAGGTTATGAGGGTATATAAGAACTTCTCCCCATATCTAAAATGCCGGGAAAGCCCGAAAATACGGGCTATACCGACATATAAGAACTTCTAAAGAGATAATCTAAATTCACCAATAATTTTAATATAAAATTTACACATCCCCTTCTTTGCCTTATAATAGTTCTGGTACAAGGAGGGAATACATTATGAAAAGAAAAGCACTAAAAGCCGCCCTGCCATATACAATCCCTATTGCGATAGGTTTTCTGTTCCTTGGGATGTCCTATGGTTTTTTGATGCGAAGCAAGGGGTTTTCCTTTATCTATCCGATGCTGATGAGCCTTTTTATCTTCGCGGGCTCGATGGAATTTGTGACCGTAAATCTGCTATTGTCAGCATTTCATCCACTGTATGCATTTTTCTTGGCGCTGATGGTCAATGCAAGGCATCTGTTCTATGGTATCTCTATGCTTTCAAAATACAAAGGGGTGGGATGGAAAAAGCTGTATCTTATCTATGGAATGTGTGATGAATCTTTTACGGTCAACTGTACGGTAACGCCCCCATCTGATGTGGATCGGGGATGGTTTATGTTTTTTGTGACATTACTTAATCATATCTACTGGGTGACGGGTGCAACGCTAGGAGCACTTCTTGGATATGTCATACAGTTTGATACCAAAGGGATTGAATTTGTTATGACAGCTTTGTTTATTGTTATGTTTATAAATCAGTGGGAAGAAGCGACAGAACACAGGTCGGCGCTTACAGGATTCGGATGCTCTGTTCTCTGCCTGTTTATCTTTGGCAAAGAGAGCTTTCTCTTGCCTGCTATGGCGCTGATGATTTTGTGTTTTACTTTTTATCGGAAGAAAGACAGAGGGGAGGAGACAAGATGACAACTATGCAAAGTATTCTTACGATTGTTGCTGTGGTGGCTGGAACGATGTTGACAAGATTTCTTCCATTTCTTATCTTTCCAGAAGGCAAGACGCCGCCTTTTTATATCACTTGGCTTGGAATGGTTCTGCCATATGCGGTGATTGGTCTTTTGGTAGTCTATTGCTTAAAGGATGCTGTATTTTCTGCCTATCATGGTCTGCCAGAGTTGATGGCGATTGTGTGTATTGGAATTTTACATAAATGGAAGAAAAATACACTGCTTAGTATCGGTTTTGGAACCGTCTTCTATATGTTTTTGGTACAGAATTTTTTTGTATAATAGATACTTTTTATGGTAAATACAGGAGCATTGTAATGTGGATATTGGACTATGGTATGGAAGAAAAATAGTTAAAGTAGATAAATTCTTTGCCATATTCAGACAGAATGGAATTACGTCCAGACTTTAAGAACAAAGGGAAGCCCAGTTCCTCCTCAAGCGAAGTGATTGCTTTGCTTAAGGTGGAAGGGCTGATATAGAGTTCTTTTGATGCCTGGGCGTAATTCTGTGTCTTGGCAAGGGACTGAAAATAGACAAGATGTTGCCAGTTCATAAATGCTCCTTTGTGCGATGGGTGATAAGTGTGAAAATATTTAGTCTGAGATATCTGGTTTTGAAGTCTCAGAAAATGAAATCACCACTTCATTTTTCTTCATAAACAACAGACCAAAGGAGCCAGGACCACAGTTGCAGGCGATGGCAGAGGATGCTTTTTGCAGATAGACTCTTTCAAAAGGACAATACTGTTTGACAAGAGCCTGGATATACTGAAGTTTTTTGGCATCCATCCCGGCATAGGTAATAAATAAAATACGTCGGTCAATATTTCGGTTGTTTAATAAGACTTTTCGGATATAGCGCTTGGCAACATGTGGGAAGTCTCCCATCTCCATACCACCAACCACCATTTTGCTTTTTCGCAGTACAATAATCGGATGCAAAAGCAGCGCATCGCAGAGAATCTGTATTCGCTTGGAAATCTGTCCGGCCTGACACATCATATGTGTGCTGTCAATGATAAAATCAGAAGAGATATAGTATTTTAACTTTTTCATAGCTCTTACGATTTCTGTTCTTGTCGCATGATTTTCTGCCATGGAGGCGGCATAGAGCACCATAAGTCCCATGCTGCTGGAGAGATGTCCAGAGTCTAATACGGTAACATTCTCAAAGGATTTTGCCGCCTCAAGGGCGTTAGCATAACCCTGGCTGGTATGTCTGGCCATTGTAATATGGATAATATTCTGAGCTTCTGTCAGTTTTTGAGCAAAAAATCTCTCATAATCCTCTACATCTGGAGCCTGAGAATATCCATTTTTTCCCATGGCGATATGCGATAGCAGCTCATCTGCTTTTAGCTCTAATTCATCTAAGAACCGGCCTTCTTCTGTATAGACATAGTAAGGACATACAGAGATATCAAATTCTTTTTTAAGAGATTCTGGAAGGTCACAGACACTGTCCGTAGTAATCATCAAAGACCGTCTCTGTGTCTGTTCAAAGATTAAGACATCCTTACCAATCTCTGATTCTATCATTTCCTCACTTAGTTTTACAAGCTCTTTTGGAAGGATGCTAAGTACAGCTGCTTCTAGTAAGGCACCACTGACAGGCTTGGCTAAATAGCCACTAAAGCCTTCTTTTTTATAGAGGAGTTGGTTGTCGCTTCCGGCATTGGCAGTCAGTGCAATAACTGGTACATTCTGACACAGGCCTCCAGGCTGTGTGCGCAGTGCATGAAGACACTGGATTCCGTCCATCTCCGGCATTAAATGGTCCATGAGAATGGCATCATAATGCTGTGTCTGTGTTAGTTTTAGACACTCTGCACCACTTAAGGCTGTGTCGAGCTGAATCTTTGTTGCCGAGAGAAGCTTACGCACTACCATAAGGTTCATATCATTGTCATCGACTACAAGTATATGTGCATTGGGTGCTTCAAAGCTCTGCCGATATTGTTCACTGGCATGAGCCTTTGCGCGGGAAGTCAATGTAAAAGTACCCAGTTCCTTGTCATCTACGATGTCTTGTTCAAGCATAACAATAAAGGTGGAACCTTTGGTATAGACACTGTTGACACTGATTTCTCCCCCCATCAGTTTCACAAGCTGTTGTACGATGCTAAGGCCAAGTCCGGTGCCTTCAATATGACGGTTCTTTTCTTCTTCCACCCTCTTAAATGCATTGAAAATATAGGGGATATTCTCTTTTTTTACTCCTTGACCGGTATCCTCTACGGAATACCAGACGCGTACACGGTTTAAGGTCAGACGTTCACACCGGATAGAAAGGGTAACAGAGCCTTCACTGGTATATTTTACGGCATTGTTTAAGAGGTTGATAAGCACTTGCTTAATACGTATTTCATCCCCGCAGAGCATACTTGGGATGGAAGAATCAACATGCAGACGAAATTCTAACCCTTTTTCTTTGGCTTTTATCCAGATCATATTGACGATTTCCGAAAAAAGCGCACCGGTCTCATAGGAGACATTGACAATTTCCATCTTTCCAGATTTAATCTTGGACAAGTCTAGGATATCGTTGATAAGCGTTAGAAGCAATTTACTAGCTCCCTGAATATTTCTTGCATTTTCAGCAATTTCTTCAGGAATATCTCCGCGCAAAATAATCTCATTTAACCCGATAATCGTGTTGATGGGCGTACGAATCTCATGGCTCATACTGGAGAAAAAATGATTTTCCGCTTTATTTAATTCTTCGATTTCTTTTTTCTGCTGTTTAGAAAGTTCATTTTCTCTCTCATAAAGCCTATTGAGAGACAAGAGCAGTATGCTTGTCAATACACCGACAAAAACAACGGAAATGGCAGAATCAAAAAAGGAATGCATTTGTGTGTTTTGCGAGACAAACTGTGGAAAATAAAAAGCTGTACAATAACAGAGCAATGTCTCTAACATGCAAAGTATAAAAAAGTTTATCTTTCGTCTGCCTTCTAGCGTAATACTGATGTAGATAAAAGGTAAGACAAACCACTGCGGCATACCACTATAGAATCCACCCGATGTAAAAAAGCTTATTGGGAAGAGCAAAAGAAGCAGTATCGTGATAAGGGTAGCTCCCGCATTGATACATTCTTTTTGAATACTGATTTTGACAACCGCTGCCATAAAGATAAGACTGGCTGCTAGTATTAGCAGATTGAGAAGATTCCTTCCCATAGGCAATATAATAATCAGCGCAACCATACAGATGCCTGTGACTACACGGAACATACGTTCGCGAAGGCTGATTTTTTGGTTAAAGATGATTTCAAACCATTTTTTTAACACTTTGTGCCCCCTCCTGTTTTTCATTATAATCCGAGAATCGTTTCACAGACTTCATCATACAGGCGCAGAAGTATAGGATGGCTGTGCCGGATATATTCTATATTTCCTTTTTTTCCGGCTTGCTCTATCAGCTTTGCCTGGTCTGCAAGCCGTTCTGCGCCGATGGTCATAGATGTGCTTTTTAATGCATGGACTTTGACCGTATAATCTTTCCAATTTTCTGTCTCATATAAAGAGATAATCTCTGTCTTCTTATCAACAGCCTGCGTACAGAACATCTGGAGCATCTCTAAATAAAAGTCTGTTTCGCCACAACAATAATCCAGTCCAAGCTGTATATTGATACCTATCTTAGCAAGTGGGGCAAAGGATAAAGAGGCGTCATCTGTCAAAGTTGTATCTTCTGACAAGTATTCATCTGTCAGATCTTCGTCCTCAATCTCTCCTTCTGCTTCTAAGAGTGGTTCGTCTAAGAAGGATTCCTCCTGTATGTAGGCTCTGTCTGTTGCAGAACTATCTTCTTCAAAACTATCTTCTTGAAGGCTATCTTCTTGAAGGATGTCTTCTTGAAGGATATCCTCTTTGAGAATCTCCTCTTCAAAGATATCATCTGCCAAGGCAGGTTTCTCTGGTGCCGCTTTTTTAGAAGCTTTCTTTTTGGTATTGGTCGGTTTTTGTGTCTCCTCAAAGGAATCATCTGCAAGAGATGGTGCGTCACTGTATTGAACAGATTGTTCTGGCAATACTTTGCGTAATACTCGTTCTAGAACAGACCGTTCAATAGGCTTTGGTATAAATTCTGTAAAGCCTTCATTTCGGAACATCTCTCTGGCACCGCTTATGGTATTGGCAGTCAAAGCGATAATTGGAAGCTCCTGATAGACGCCATTTTTCATCTCACGGATTTGTTTTAGGGTCTCTACCCCATCAAAGCCTGGCATCATATGGTCAAGAAAGACAATATCATAAGGAGTCTTTGCACAACGTGCTATCGCTTCTTTTCCGCTAAGACAGGTATCTACATGAATGCCATAGCTGCCTAATACACCTTTGGCTACCACAAGATTCATCTCTTCATCATCCACAGCCAGAACCCGGATGCCTTCACAGGAAAATGGCTTGCGGCCAGCGGCCTGTGCTTCTCCAAATCCATTCTCTTTTATCTCACCATTTAAGAGGTTGACAACAGAAAGTGCAAAAAATGGTTTGCGAATCACTAAAAGCTTGCTGTTTGCACTTAGCATAAAGTCTTGTTCAGCAATAACGACTACTTGAAGCGTAGAGGCAAGTTCTTCGTAATAAGAGGTATTCTCTTCATATTCTGCCTGCGCGATAAATACATGGGTCAGTGCATAGTTGTTTTGCAGCTTTAACAGTCCTTCAAAGTTGTGAGCCTGGTATCCTTCGATATTTAGTCCTTCTACCATATGTAGGATCATATTATCATAATATCTTCTGATTTCATCGCTGTTATATTTCTCTGGTCGGAAATAACATGCAATACAGAGACGTTCTGGATGGTCAAGCACTATCGCTGGCGTGCTATCTGCTACTCCCTGGGGGATTGTGATATGAGCCTGTAAACCTTGCTGTTTTTGGCTGTCAAAATAGATAAATCCACCCATAGCATGAAGCAGTCCCCTGGCGATTGGAAGTCCAAGTCCAAGGCCACCGGCAAAGCGGCTGCTTCCAGAGTCCGCCTGGTAAAAATCGTCACACATCTGCGTAAGCTGTGAATCTGTCATACCAATTCCCGTATCATAGATATCAATAATTAGATTGATACCATAGGTTTCTGACCGGTATTTGATGCAGACATTCAGACCACCTTCTTCTGTAAATTTGATGGAATTTTCCAGAAGAATCTTTAGAACGTGAGAGATTTTCTCCACATCTCCAATAAGAATTGAAGGTATCGACGGGTCCATATCAAATACCATCTCTAATTGATGCTTGTTGCTCTGCATGGCAGTTGTTGTGATAATATCATTTAGTACAGAAGTGATATGGTAAGGTTCTTTGGCTGGAGTCAGTGTGCCTTCTACAATCTCTGTATAGTCAAGCATATTGTTAATCTGATTGGACAGACGTTTGCCGGCCATCTTAATCGATTGCATATCTTTGCGGACTTCTGGGGAGATGTCTTTTTCCAGAATTACTTCGCTGATGCCAAGAACCATATTGATAGGCGTGCGAAGCTCATGGGATACATTGGATAGAAATTCCGCATTTTGTTTGCCGGATTTCTCTAGTTCTGCAAGAGTGGCATCGTATCTTTGTCTTGACTCTAGTCTTCTGTTAATCCGGTAGATAGAAATAGAAGTGGAACCGAGCACTACTATAATACCAAACCCTATCCGAATCATATTCTGTACGCCCATATAAGGATTGAGGGTGTGCAGAATAAAGCAATGATATAACAATTCTAACACGTACAAGGCGACTGTCATATATAACAGTCGCTTTTTGTCAAACATAGAGAATACAAGTAATAACATACAGGCTATTGCCGGTATATCAAAAAGGGTAATCACATGTACCCCAAAGAAAAAAAATCCGACCATCAATAATCCGGCACACAGATTTTCATAAAAAGTATCTGAGCCAGCCCTTCCAATATGCAGGAACCAGACAAGCGTATTGCCGATTAAGATAACCGGGACCATCCAGGCTTCCCATGACATAGCCAGAATAATTAGAATCAACATGGTGCCAAACATAGTGACGATGCTGGCTAGAAGCAAGTGGATGCTGGTCTGTCTTTTTGCTCTCATTGTTCTTCAAGCCCCATAGCAACTCGCTTTAATAATTCCTGTGGGAAAAACGGTTTTTTCAGATAGTTTACAGCTCCTAGACTGATAGCCGTTTTGACATCATCCTCATAGCCGGATGCGGTCAGAAAGATTACAGGAATCTCTACAGAAGAATCTTTCATTCGTTTAAAGGTCTCGATACCATCCATAATAGGCATAGCAATATCCAGTAGAATCAAATCAATTTTTTCACTTTTGATTTTAGACAGTGCTTCTCTGCCAGATTCCGCAAGCAATACATTATAATGCTTCTCTAAAATCATCCTTGTTCTCTTTAAGTTCATTGCGTCATCATCAACGACCAAAATACGTTTGCGCATATGATTGCCTCCTTATAGTTACCCTAAAATTTTTATTCCCATTAAGAATTATTTTAAAGCAGGATACCAAGAAAATCAAGTATAATCAAGTATAATCAGAGGTAATATAAAAGAATCATCATGAAAAAAGCACCTTAGCTTTATGTAAAGTGCATAGCTAAGGTGCTTGTTATAATTTTAAGAAAATACAGTATGCTGGCGGCGGTAGGCATCGTTATCTTTTTGACGAAGTTCACTCTCCACCTGTGCCAGTTTACTTTTTAGGTTCTTGGCTTTGGCCTCATCGGTCTCTGTGCGAAGCTTTTGCTCTAATTCCTGTTTTTTCTTTTTAAGCTTCTCAATCTCACGGTCTACTTTGTCTGTGTTTCCAACGCAGCGCTCTGCTTCTGAATCTTTGGATTTTTTTTCCGGGATATATTCATCTCTAGATGGCTTTGAAGGCGTGCTTTTTGAAGGCTCTTCTGGATTCTTAGCCTCCTCTGACTTCTCGGCGTCAGATGCTTTTTGCGCTTCTTTTTGTCTGTACTCCCATTCCATTCGTCGTTCATCTACTCTTGAAATCATCTCCATATCCTACCTCCTGCTAACTTAGATGTTTTTTGCTTGTTAAGATTAGTGTAATGCTTTCCTGTAGAATTACAAGCGAAATGCTATGAATGGTGTTCTGCCTGTTATGAAATGTTGAGAAGTACATGGAGATGAAAGGTATCTTCTACCTGTTCCATCAACATTGCACCGTGGTATTTTTCAGCAGCGGCTTTGATATTGCTAAGCCCCGTTCCCATAAGTGGAAGAGGCCCTTTTCTACAGGTATTCCAAAATTCCAGCCGATAAAAATCCCCCTGTTGTTCTCCTTCTACAGAGAGCATAGCATCTTCGATGGACTGACAAGCGGTTATTGCATTGTCAAGTGCATTGGCAAAGATAACACATAAGTCAAAATCATCGATGGCACAAGTGCCTGGAAGCAGAAGCGAGACCTCGGTCTTGATATTTGAAAGTCTTGCCAGTGCAAGCTTTTCGCTAAGAAGAATATCGACAACTGGGTTGCCACTTTGACAGGGAAAAGACAAAGAGATGGAAGCCTGCTGCATCTTACGAAGATACTCTTTGGCTTCTTCTGTCCGGTCAGTATATAAAAGGCCATGTAACACTGACAGATGATTTTTCAAATCATGCCGAAAAGACTGTGTTGTTTCATAGCGAAGCCTTGCTTCTGCAATATATGTTTTTTGTGCCTCTGCTGCTTGTGTCAAAGAGGTAATCGCTGCCTGTGTTAAAAATGCAGTGCAGACGCGCTGATAGGCATAGAGCATACAAAACAATGCAAGAGCTCCAAGTATTTGCAAAGACAACAAAAGCAGATGTTTGGTCGGTTCAAGTCTGGAGAGAAAATGTTGGTAGGCTGTCTGTATAATATATAGTTCCACTGAAAAAAAGAACAAGACAGACATTAGTAAAAGCCAGATATGCGGAGTAAAGAAATCATCCTGAAAAGATAATAATTTTAGCGCAATACAATAGCAGAAGAAGCTAAGCATAAAAGAAAAAAGTGTTGCGAAGATAAGGATAAGATAGAGCCGAATCCCTCTAAGAGAGAAAGGAATCCATATGGATTCGAGCGAATTGACAATACCAGAAGAAAGCTGTGAGATACATACTGCAAGCATAGAGGCGGCAAAGGAGAGGATACGCCGATTGTTTAAAAGATATCGGTTGATGCCATAAAGTGCCCACAATTCGGCACAGATAGACAGTATCCATGGAATGGAATAATACAAAGAGACTATCTGAATAATACAAATAAAAGAAAAATAGATGGGGAAATAGGATAATCGTATCTCTTTTCCTGTAAAACGACAGAGAAACCATATATGCAAAAGCGTAAGCGCAAGCAAAGAAAATCCATCCATCCCAAAACTGAACCAATCCATATCAGATATTCCTCTCTTTCATATGCTGCAAAAGTGCTTCGCTCAAGGCTCTCTCCCGCAGTCTTGAGACTGGAATCTGTATGTCCTTTGGCAAAAATACCTGTCCTTTTTGGCATCCTCGTACATAGTCAAGATTGACCAGATAACTTCTGTGACATCGAAAAAAACGTCCATCGGTCTGCTGCTCTAGATGTTCTAATCTGTCATAATAGTCCAAAACGGTACCATCAGTCTGATGAACATAGATTTTTCTCCCAAGCACCTCACAGTATAAAATCTGTGATAATAAAATAACCTGACAGGAATTTCCTCTTTGTATCAGAAGATTTTGTTTGGCGTGCTGTCTAAGAGAGAGAAGGGCCCGCTTCATTGTCTTCTGAAAGGGGCGCTCTGCAAGTGGTTTTACCAGATAGTCATAAGCCTCTACTTCAAAAGCACGAAAGACATATTCTTTTAAGACCGTGACAAAGATAAGAAGGCATTGATTCCCAAGTCTTCTAAGCCTTCTGGCAACCTCCATACCGTCAGGTTTTGCCATCTGAATATCCAGAAAAAGCAAGTCAAAGTTTAAGTCACTCTCTAGCAGGGATTGTCCGTCAAGATAGCAGGTAATCTGATAGGAAGAAATCTGTCTCTTTTTCATATAATCTGTAAGTCTGTTTGAGAGTTCTTCTAGCATATAGGGCTCGTCGTCACAGATTGCAAATCGAATCACAAATTCACCGCCTTTTCTTTTAGAGTAAAAATTATAACGATAGTATAACGTTTTTGACGAGATTTGACAATGGAGCTTTTCTCTGCATATATTGATGATATAGATAAGACAGATTGGAGTTTGATGTCATGAAGGAGCATCGGGAATGGAATCCCTATTCGATAAACTATGAACAGCGGGCATTTCCATGGCTGTATCCTTACGGAAACCAGATGAATTACTGGAATCTGTGGAATTCCCCGGAGCGGATGGAGGATGAGGTGGATACCAAACGCCTGCGGGAACTGTATCCTCTGATGGCCAGGCGGCTTCAGCCTTATGTGGAAGAGGTATGCACAAGCCTAGAATATCCAGGAAGTATGATGTATGATGAATACCCAGACCATCTATCCCTGCGGATAAAGGCAAAAGAAGTATGGGAAAATACAATAAAAGGTGAAAATTTTGGGGAGAAAGAGCCTGCCTGGGAAGAACTTCAGGATTTGATAGGTGTGCTGCTTCTTCAGGAAATGTTAAGGCGCAGAAGGAAGAATCGCACTCGTTTTCGTGGTATGGTGTATTGACCACAGAAAAAAAGCTTGTTACAATAACTAAGAATTGATTACAAGAATCCAATTTGGAGAAGATAATATATTATGAAGAAACTACTTGTTAAGATTGTAACAATCCTGCTGGCTTTTTTGGCAGGAGCTGGTTTTATGAGTTATGCAACTTATATGGGCAATCGGGATATGACTGCTGTGATGGCGGGGGCAACACTTCCGGTAGCCTATGTCAGGCAAGATAACAGGCTCTATAATGAGATGCATGGTTATGTCAAACCTATTGATGCAAGTTATCATAAGGAGTCCGTAATTGGCATTATGGAAGAGCATACACTTTCGCTTGCGGTGGAGAAATACAATGCGCATATCAGGGGGATTTCCTATGAGGTGCGAAGCCTTGATATGAGTCGGCTGATTGAGAAAGGAGAGCAGCTTTCTTACGAGGATGATGGAACCTATCTAACAGTTACGCTTCAGCTTAAAGACCTGTTAGAAAGGTGGGAGCGTTATCTGCTTCTTCTAAAGGTGGAGACACAAGAACATGGTGAGGTGATGTTCTATGCACAGATTAGTTATCTAGGAGAGAACCATGTAAAAGAATGTACCGCATTTGCAGAGGATTTTCACAGAAGGACATTAGAGAAGGACCAAAGTCTCTATGAATATCTAGAAGTAGATGGCTCGATGGATGGCAAGAATCTAGGATATGTCAATATCCATTCGAATTCAGGTCCTGTTACCTGGGGAGAGATGCCACTTGAACAAGTGACAGATACTGAGATTACCTATACGGATTTTTATGGAGAGCGCGTTTCTTTAGTGTTACGCTATCAACTTAGAAATACGGACACAAAGGAGACGTATCAAGTCGTAGAAGCCTTTTGTCTTCAGTATGGAACAAGTCGTATTGCCCTGCTTGCCTATGAACGGACAGCGCAGCGTATCTTTACTGTTGGCGGACAGCTTCTAGAGGATGGACAGATTTCATTTGGAATTCAGGGAAAGGAACTGAATTACCGGAAAAATGATGAAGAAGATGTGATTGGCTTTGTACAGCAAGGACAGCTCTACAGCTTTGACTTCGGCCAGAATCGTCTAAGCCTGGTCTATGGATTTCAAGATGACGATGACAAAAGAGGACTCTATCAGGCTCATGATTTTCGGATTATGGATGTAGAAGATTCAGGCAGTATGGATTTTTTGGTCTATGGTTATATGAATCGCGGACAGTATGAAGGACAATGCGGTATTTTACTCTGTCACTATGATGCGCTTTTAAATACTGTAGAAGAACAGTTTTTTCTTCCAAGTGACCATCCCTATGAAGTGCTCAAAGAGGAGATTGGAAAGCTTGCGGTGGAAAATGAGACAGGGACTGCATGGCTCTCCTACCGCGGGATGATTCTGCAGGTGGATTTAAAAGACCGCTTTGTGCAGATACTTGCTAAGGATATCCTAGAAGAACAGCTTCAGGTATCTGACAGCGGGCTTTTGGCAGCGTGGACAGAAGAAGGAGAGAAAAGCATCAGTCTTTTAAATACCAGAAATGGTATTATCAATCAGATTACTACCGAATCAGGTGAGATTTTGCAGGCACTTGGTTTTATGGAAGAAGATTTTATCTATGGGACCGCATATCAGCAGGATATTCGCACAGACCTTGCAGGAAGAAGAATTGTTCCGCTGCACCGGGTAGTTATCCGCGATAAACGAGGCAGTGAAGTGCGGGAGTTTGACTATGCTTCCAAAGGAAAATATGTAACAGGAGTTACGATTGTAGAGAATCGGATTGACCTTACCTGTATTGCTCTTAGAGAAGATGGCTCCTATCAGGAAGTCTTGCCAGAGCCAATCACATATACCAGTGAACCGGCCAAGGAGAAGCTGTCCATTAGGGTTGCCAATGACAAAGTAAAAAGAGACGAATATCATCTGATTTATGAGGGAACGATAAAGTCAGGTTCGATGAAGCGGCCAAAAGTAAAGCTGGTACTGTTTGAAGATAACCGGACACTTGCGCTAGAAGATGGTGGAGCCAATTACTGGTTTGCATGGATTTTTACTGGTGAAGCCAAAGGATTTAATACATTGGCAGAAGCCATCAACTATGCTTATGACGGAAGAGGGACGGATGATGGAATGGGGAGCGTCTGGAAGGATGGCTCTAAGCGCTATTGGCAGAAGTGGCGGCGGCAGACACGAGCACAGATTGAGGGCTTTTTGGGGGCTGAGACTGCGGAACCAACAGGCAGCAGTCTGGCACAGTGCCTGCAGCTTTTGCTTCGCCAAAAGCAGCTCTATACAGATGTGGAGACAAAGCTTAATGAGGGACAGGCTGTATGGGAGATTCTGTCAGAAGAATTGTCTGAGAGCAGTTGTCTGCTTCCGGGCTGCAATCTTCGCAGTACGTTATACTATGTGGACAGAGGGGCTCCGGTTATGGGAATCACAGAATCCGGGGAAGCTGTGCTGATGGTAGGATATGACGCACAAAATATTATTTATTATGAACCAGGACAGACGACTCTAAGCAGAGCCGGGTTAAAAGATGCCACTGAGATGTTTGAGGCGGCAGGCAATCTGTTTTTTACCTATTTGCCATAAAGGAGGAGACAAGCAATGGATGAAAGAATTACAACACTTGCACACAATCTGGTATCGTATTCCTGCCAGGTAAAGACAGGAGATAAGGTCTATGTGCACTATATTGGAGAGAGTACAAAGGATTTGGCGAAAGAACTGGTGCGAAAGATATATGAGGCAGGAGGCGTACCTTTTGTTCACTATACCGACCCGCAGCTGCAAAGAGCACAGCTGATGCAGTGTACAAAGGAACAGATAGAGCTGATGGCAGAAGTGGACGCATTAGAGATGTCAAAGATGGACTGTTATATTGCAGTGCGCGGAAGCGACAATGTATCAGAGCTCTCAGATGTGCCAGCAGACAAGATGGCTATCTATGAGAAATATTACGCAACGCCTGTACACCACAAGATTCGGGTGCCAAAGACCAGATGGGTGGTGCTTCGCTACCCCAATGATGCAATGGCGCAGCTTTCCGGGGCAAGCACAGAAGCTTTTGAAGATTTTTATTTTCAGGTTTGTAACTTGGATTACAGCAAGATGGAGAAGGCCATGGAGCCACTCGTTTCGTTGATGGAGCGTACAGACAAGGTGCGGCTTGTAGGACCGGGAACGGACTTAACCTTTTCGATTAAGGGAATTCCCGCGATTCCTTGTGCAGGAAGGATGAATATTCCAGATGGAGAAGTATATACCGCGCCAGTAAGGGAGTCTGTCAATGGAACACTTTGCTATAATACGCCTTCTGTGTATCAGGGATTTACGTATGAGAATATCTGCCTGACATTTGAGAACGGAAAGATTGTAAAGGCTAAGGCAAATAACTCCGAGCGGATTAACAAGGTATTTGATACAGATGAAGGAGCACGTTATATAGGAGAATTTGCGATTGGAGTAAATCCCTATGTGCTGCATCCGATGAAAGATACACTGTTTGATGAAAAGATTATGGGGTCCATACATTTTACGCCAGGAAATTGTTATAAAGAAGCATCAAATGGAAATGCATCCGCGATTCATTGGGATTTGGTGTGGATTCAGAGAGAGGATTATGGCGGAGGAGAGATATGGTTTGATGATGTACTGATTCGCAAAGACGGGAGATTTGTACTGCCGGAGCTTATGGGCTTAAACCCGGAGCAGATAGGATAAAGGATGTATTGAAAAGTGGGGAGAATAATTGTATAATTGTATACAATGAAAAAATTTATAAGAATCTGGATGGAGGATAAGAGATGGTTGAGTTGTACAAAAGTGGCGTCTATGTGCTGAATGGGGCAAGGATTGTGCCGGATACAGAGGATGCACAGGCGATACTGGCAAAGAAGATGGACAGGGTTCCTACCAAAGAGGAAGCAAAAAAGCAGACGATTTCTTATGGAATTTTAGAGAGTCATAATACGTCTGGGGATATGGAGAAGTTAAAGATTCGCTTTGACAAGCTGACTTCTCATGATATTACATTTGTGGGAATTATCCAGACAGCGCGGGCATCGGGGCTTACAAAATTTCCAATGCCATATGTGCTGACAAACTGCCATAACAGTCTATGTGCCGTTGGAGGGACAATTAACGAAGACGACCATATGTTTGGCCTTTCCTGCGCAAAAAAATATGGTGGAGTGTATGTACCACCACATCAGGCAGTGATTCATCAGTATGCAAGAGAGATGCTCGCAGGAGGCGGGAAGATGATACTGGGCTCAGACAGTCATACACGCTATGGAGCACTTGGAACGATGGCAATGGGTGAGGGTGGCCCGGAGCTTGTGAAACAGCTGCTAAATCAGACGTATGATATCCCTATGCCACAAGTTGTTGGTGTATATTTGACAGGTGCTCCTATGAAAGGAGTAGGACCGCAGGATGTAGCACTGGCAATTATTAAGGCAGTGTTTGACTGTGGATATGTCAATAATAAAGTGATGGAGTTTATCGGCGATGGCGTAGCCAATCTAAGTGCAGATTTCCGTATTGGAATTGACGTGATGACAACAGAGACTACCTGCCTGTCTTCTATCTGGAAAACGGATGAGAAGATAGAGGAGTTCTATGAGATTCATGGACGAAAAGAAGAGTATCAGGAGTTAAATCCTGGCAAAGTGGCGTACTATGACGGAATGATTGTCGTAGACCTCTCTAGGATTCAGCCGATGATTGCGATGCCATTCCATCCAAGTAACGCATATACGATTGAGGAGTTAAATAACAATCTCAGTGATATCTTAGCAGACTGTGAGGCAAGAGCAAGGGTAAGTCTTGGAGAGAAGGCAGAGTTTTCGCTAAAGAATAAGGTTCGTGATGGGAAACTGTATGTGGACCAGGGAATTATCGCAGGATGTGCCGGTGGTGGTTTTGAAAATATCTGTGCAGCAGCCGATATTCTAAATGGAAAGAGTATTGGAGCAGATGCATTTACACTAAGTGTCTATCCTGCTTCCATGCCTGTCTATATGGAGCTGGTGAAAAATGGTTCTGCGGCGATGCTGATGCAGACAGGAGCAGTGCTAAAGACTGCATTTTGCGGGCCTTGCTTTGGGGCTGGAGATACGCCGTCCAATAATGGCTTTAGTATTCGTCATTCCACAAGAAATTTCCCGAATCGGGAAGGTTCTAAGTTACAGAGCGGACAGATTGCTTCCGTGGCACTGATGGATGCCCGCTCGATTGCAGCAACAGCAGCAAACCAGGGCTATCTGACAGCGGCTACAGAGATGGATGTGGAATACCGGGGGCCAAAATATTTCTTTGATAAGCAAATCTATGAGAATCGTGTCTTTGACAGTAAAGGTGTGGCGGACCCAGATACCGAGATTCATTTTGGGCCAAATATCAAAGACTGGCCGGCGATGAGTGCGCTTCCTAAATATCTGATTCTAAAGGTGGTATCAGAGATTCATGACCCGGTGACAACAACTGATGAACTGATTCCATCGGGTGAGACTTCCTCATATCGCTCGAATCCACTGGGGCTTGCAGAGTTTACACTTTCCAGGAAGGACCCGGAGTATGTAGGGCGCGCAAAGGCCATACAGGTGGCACAGAAAGCTATCGAAGCCGGGAATTGCCCGGTGGAGGCAGTGGAAGAGTTAAAGCCAGTCTATCGGACAATCTGTAAGGCTTATCCCGATGTAGACCGGACAACAAGCGGTGTGGGCAGCACTATCTTTGCAGTCAAACCAGGCGATGGCTCAGCAAGAGAGCAGGCGGCTTCCTGCCAGAAAGTCCTGGGCGGTTGGGCCAATATTGCCCATGGATATGCGACCAAGCGCTACCGCTCCAATCTGATTAACTGGGGAATGCTTCCATTTTTGATTGATGAAGGAGAACTGCCATTTACAAATGGGGACTATCTCTTTATTCCTGAGATTGCAAAAGCGATAGAAGAGGGAGCTACAGAAGTGAAAGCTTATGTGGTGAAAGAGGAGCTTTTGGAGTTTACACTAAGACTTTCAGAGATGACCAAAGAAGAACGCCAGATTATCTTAAAGGGATGTTTGATTAACTATAATCGTGTGTGATTGATAAAATATTAACAGGATAAGCGTTTTTAGATAATGTAAGGGACGCCTAGCAGAGCCTAGAAGGAACATCTATCAGACTCTGTCGGGCGTCCCTCACATCAAAAAATTTCCATGTTTTCAAATCCAAAAGTAAAACTATGCTATCTTATAAAATTTTTACACTTGACAAAACGATTGTATGATTTTATAATCTGGACTATAAAGAAATGAGTTTTTCGACCGTACGGCTATTGCTCAAGCGGCTTGCTCGTTTCTTTTTTTGTTCTTAAAATATCATATAGATACAGCTTTCCATCTTTTGCATGGCGCACTAGTATTCTGGCTTTAAAAACATTGTATCTAACCAGTTCGCCAGCATCATCATAAATAGGTATTGCAAAACGTGTATCATACCTATACCAGCCGAATTTTGCATCTGTGTTATGTTTTTGTGCATAATTCTCAGAGAAAGTTTTATTTGTGGCAATTTCAATCATTTCTTTGATAATACTTGAAGAATTTGCCTTTGCATGCATATTTGCGCCTCTTAGTTCCTTGGTATCTTTGGAATGTGCAAACTCGTCTGGAAAATCTGTACCTATATATACTACATCTAGTGTTTCTGTAATTTCTGCATACTGACCAATGTATTCTTTCAGACAATCTTCAACAATATTCCAGTTTATACTTCGTCTTCCTTTAAAACGCAAGTCATTGATAACTACAATATTTTTACCATCAGCATCCTTTATAATATTAACATTCCTATGCATTAGCGTTGCTCCTTATAAAAACTTCATAATGATAGTGTAACTTTATACTTTTATGGAATCCTATCTTCTGATGCATGTTCGGTGTCTTCTTCTGCCCGCTGTAAGGAGAAGATAAATTCTGTTCCAACACCTTCTGTGCTGACAACATTGATATTTTCATTGTGAAGCTGTATGATTTCCTTGACGATAGCAAGTCCAAGACCGGTTCCTTTTTTGTCTTTGCCTCTAGAAGCGTCACTTTTATAGAAGCGCTCCCAGATTTTCTTTAGACTTTCTTTGGGGATGCCAATGCCTGTGTCCCGTACGGAGATAAAGATTTTTTCATATTTGATGGTGGTCTCTATGGTAATCACAGAATCTGGCTGGCTGAATTTGATGGCGTTGTCAATCAGGTTATAGAGCACCTGCTGGATTTTTCCCATATCAGCATAGACATAAGATTCCCGGTCGGAAAATAATAGCTCTATGGAGATACGTCTGGAAGTACAGGTGCCTTCAAAGGTGGCAGCAGTATTTTTAATTACCGTGTTGATATCAAACTTGGTCTTACACAGGCGGTTTTGCTTTGGGTCCATCGAGTGAAGGGTTAAGAGTCCGCTTGTTAACTTGGTAAGGCGCTCCGTCTCCCGAAGGACAATCTGAAGGTATTTTTCCTGCATCTCGTAGGTGATGGTGCCATCTAACATCGCTTCGATATATCCTTTAATAGAAGTCAGAGGAGAACGAAAATCATGGGAGATATTGGAGATAAGCTTTCTCTGGTCTTCATCGTGGTCTTTTAAAGACTCTGCCATAAAATCCATCGTATCACTTAAAAAGCCTAACTCATCATCACGCTCCATACGAATGGGTTTGCTGTAATTGCCAAGAGCATATTCAGAAGCCCCTTTTCGAAGCTTGCCAAGCGGATGATAGATAACTAACCAGTTAGCAACCGCAAATGACAGTCCTAGTCCCATCAAAAGTATCATTGTAATATAGAAGGAAAAAAGGTATCCTTCTTTTTCCCGGACAATCACAGACATTGGCGTATGAATGGCGATATAGCCGCGGACATGATAGTTGTGGGAGACAGGAATAAGGACACTTAAGGTCTCTTCACTAAAGGTATCAAAAAAGTTGCCAATCATATAATATTTGCCACTTGGCAACACACTTTTAAAGCCTTTGATTTCTTCATGTTCTTCTTGAAGGCCAGAGGAATTAGAGCTTAGTATCCTTTCGCCGTCTTTGCTGATAAGCCAGATGCGGGCGTCTAGATAAACGTCTAGAGAGGCTAACTGAGAGTGAATGGTAGAAAGTGTCTTGCGGTTTTTGGGTTCTTCAAAATAATTTCCCACATACTGCTCAGACAGATAGAGTCCTTCCCGGTAGAAGGCGTCTGCTTTCTCTGTGACTGCATTCTCCATCATAAGCTGTGAGGTGACCGTGGAGATGCACAGAAAACTGCTAAGTGCAAACAGAAGATAGAGAAAGATATATTTGATGTTCAGAGACAGACGCATTATTTCACCTCAAATTTATAACCAATACCCCAGACCGTTGCTAGGCGCCAGGAAGCGTGGTCTTTGATTTTCTCCCGCAGTCTTTTGATATGTACATCGACAGTACGGGTATCGCCGATGTATTCATATCCCCAGATATGGTCAAGCAGCTGCTCCCTGGTAAAGACCTGGTTTGGAGAGGAGGCAAGAAAGTAGAGAAGCTCTAATTCTTTTGGAGGCATATCTACCGTGTTTCCTTTGTAGATAACCGAATAATTGGTCTGGTTGATAATTAAATCCGGGTACTGCACCAGACGGGAGGTGGGAGCGGTATCCGGTCTCACAGGCTGAAAACGGCGCAAAACGGCTTTAACTCTGGCTACTAGCTCCTTGGAATCAAAGGGTTTAATCATATAGTCATCGGCGCCTAATTCAAGACCTAACACTTTGTCAAAAATTTCACCTTTGGCGGAGAGCATAATAATCGGTACATTGGAGCGGGTCCGAATCTCCCTGCAGACCTGATATCCGTCGATACCAGGTAACATCAAGTCTAAAAGCATCAGATTTGGCTGAAAGGTATCAAAGACTTGTAGTGCCTTCTCGCCGTCCTCTACAATCTGTACTTCATAAAATTCTTTGGTCAGGTATAGGGAAATCAACTCGGCGATATTTGCATCATCGTCGACAATCAATATTTTTTGTTTAGATGCCATAATATTCTGGTCTCCTTTGTCTATTTGAATTCCGCAATCGTGACACCGGCATCCCCTTCTCCCAATGTCCCAAGTCGGTAGGTTTTTACATATTTGCAGCGCTTTAGATGTTGTTGCACAGCATTTCTAAGCGCTCCGGTGCCTTTTCCATGGACAATCCGCACACTGGGGACATGGGCAATATAGGCGTCGTCTAAATATTTGTCAAGCTCTGCCATCGCCTCGTCGACCGTCTTGCCAATTAAGTTAATCTCAGTGCCTACGGAGGTGGATTTGGACATCTTAATCTTACCACTTCCAGAAGTTGTTTTTTGATAGGCTGGTTGTTCTGCTTCGCCGATAAACTCCAGGTCATCTACGCGGACCTGAGAGCGCAAAATCCCCATCTGCACAAAGAGTTCTCCTTTGGCATTGGGAAGTGAGTTGACAGTGCCTTCTAGATTCAGGCTTAAGACGCGAACGCGGTCTCCAATATGAAGAGACGCAGCTTTTACTTTCTTCTTAGGTCTAGGTGCAGAGGGCGTCATACCAGTCTGTGTGGACTGAATCTTCTCTCTTAGACGGGCGCGCTCTGCTTCCATCTCTTTGGCAGAGATATTAGCTTTGCCAAACTTGTGGAAATTTTTCATCGTTTCGTCGGCATATTCTTTAGCTTCCCGAAGGATAGCATTGGCTTTTTCATTGGCTTCGCGGATAATCTTTTCTGTGCGCTCCTCTATGCGGTCTTGTTTTTTCTGAAGTGCATTTCTAAGAGAACGGATTTCTTCTTTGTATTTGGCAATCTCCGCCTGCTCCTTTTCCATGGTCACACGGCTGCTCTCTAATTCAGCGATAACATCTTCAAAATTTTCATCCTGGGCGCTGATTTGCTTTCTTGCTTCTTCTATCAGAAAGTCAGGAAGGCCAAGTCTTGAAGAGATAGCAAAGGCATTGCTTTTGCCTGGGATGCCGATGAGAAGGCGGTAGGTTGGACGAAGGGATTCCACATCAAACTCGCAGCAGGCATTTTCAACGCCGTCTGTGGAGAGGGCATAGATTTTTAACTCACTGTAGTGCGTTGTCGCCATCGTACGGATGCCCTGACGGTGCAGATGGTCTAAGATGGAGATAGCCAAAGCTGCGCCCTCTGTTGGGTCTGTACCAGCTCCTAGTTCATCAAATAGGACCAAAGAATCCAGGGTAGCTTTCTCTAAGATAGAGACAATATTGCTCATATGTGAAGAGAAAGTACTAAGACTTTGTTCAATACTTTGCTCATCGCCAATATCAGCAAATACCTGGTCAAAGACCGTAAGCTCAGAACCGTCAAATGCAGGAATATGAAGTCCTGCCTGCCCCATCAGCGTAAAAAGTCCAACGGTCTTAAGAGAGACCGTCTTGCCACCTGTGTTGGGGCCTGTAACAATCAAAAGGTCAAAATCCTTGCCAAGCCAGATATTGACTGGTACGACTTTGGAAGGCTCTAAAAGCGGATGGCGTCCATCCTTGATGCGCAGATACCCTTTTGTATTAAAGCGTGGTCTTGTGGCTTTCATCTCTTTGGCAAGCATTGCTTTAGCAAAGATAAAATCCAGACGAACTAACAATTGATAATTATCCGACAAAAGTTCAAGATACTCTGCCGCCTGTTCACTTAATGCAGCCAGTATTTTTTCTATCTCCTGCTGTTCTTTTAAAAGCAGTTCTTTAAAATCATTATTTAATTTGACAACAGCCATCGGCTCGATAAACAGCGTAGAGCCTGTGGAACTCTGGTCATGAATCATACCCGGAACCTGGCTTCTGTGCTCTGCTTTGACCGGGAGACAATACCTGCCATCCCGCATAGTAATAACTGCATCTTGCAGATAGGTGCGAACAGAACCATTGACCATTGCATTTAGGGTATTGTGCACTTTGTCATTCATCTGTCGCATGGAGCGTCGAATCTGCGAAAGTGTGCTACTTGCATCGTCGGCCATCTCTTCTTCAGAGAGGATACAGCGTTGAATTTCTGAAGCGAGCGAGGGCAGCGGCTCTAGAAGTTCAAAGGATTCATCGAGGGAATCTTTTGGGATGCCTTCTTCGTCAGCTTCGCGCTCTCCATAGTGCTTTACTTTCTTTGCAGTCTCCAGAAGAGACATTATCTGCAAAAGTTCCCCCATACTAAGGATACCACCAATCTCTAGACGTTTGACAGAATCGCGGATGTCCCGGATACCACCAAAGGAGAGACTGCCCTTTCTATAGATGCGCCGAAGTGCATCTGCGGTCTCCCGTTGTGCAAGCTCAATCGGGGCAAGCTCATCCATTGGCACAAGCTCTTCACAGAGTTTTTTTGCACCGGCACTCGCCGCGTGTGTAGATAGTATATGAATAATTTTATCAAATTCTAATTTCTTTAATGTTTTTGCTTCCATAAAATCCTCCTGTGCAGATTCTATTTTACCCCATTTAGTAGAGATTGAAAAGTAGAACTTTTTTGGCGATAGTGTAACTTTGCTTTTTGGGGACAATAGTTGAAATGTTTTTAATGCAAAGGACGCTCGCCATGACCTGGCAGATGTTCCTTCCAGACCCCGCTCTCGCTTAATGAACGCCTATAGCGGTACTAAGCTCGCGACTGCGCGTATCCGCTTGCGCTCGCTAAGTGCCGATGGCGTCCAATGGGTCTTGCAGGAACATCTGCCAGGCCATGTCGGGCTGTGCGTTGGCTCCGATACATACGCTGCAGGAGGAACACTACACCCTTCCCGTTCTAGTGTCCTCTAAAACTTCTATTCCGACTTTTTGCCCGGCAGTAGACACTTCTGAGAAAAAATAGTATAATATTCGTGGTAACAGACAAGACAACGATTTCTTGCCGGGAGGCTGTTATGGTAGAAGAAAAAGGAAAAAAGGGTTCCGATTTTTCATTTATTCAGGAAACTATCAAACAAAAAAGGTTTTATCAAAACAAAGTAGTGCGTAAACTTATATGGACGATAGCCTCCGGCGTGTTGTTTGCGCTGCCTGTATTTTGTGTAATGGCTTTCTTTTTGCCAAAGCTTATGGAGAAGCCAGAGCCAGAGATAGTGCCGATTACGATTCCTGAAGAAGAACCTGTCGAGGAGACCTATGAAGAACAGCCGGTCTATATTACAGAGACGGTTAGTATGGAGCTTGAAGACTATAAGAAGATGTATCAACAGTTGATACAGATTAGCAATCAGGTGGAAAAAAGTCTGGTAAATGTCTCAGCTATGACCGTGGATACGGACTGGTTTGATGAGACCTATACCAGTCAAAGCTCGGTCTGTGGTATGCTGATAGGAGACAATGGCGTAGAACTTCTGATTCTGACAGACTATGGAAAAGTGGAACATGGAGAGAATCTTCTTGTGACTTTCTATGACCATACCACTGCGTCCGCTGTTCTGAAAAAATATGACCGCAATACGGGACTTGCTGTACTAGGTGTCAATCTAAGTGAGATAACAGAGAATACAAGGGGGATTATCCTATATGCAGACTTAGGCTCCTCTAAGACGCTAAGAAGCGGAGAACCTGTGCTTGCGATTGGAAGTCCAGCCGGGAGTTATGATTCGCTGTTGTTTGGTAATCTGACATCTGTCTCTCAGGTAGCCGGGATTTATGATGGAAGTTGCAGTGTATTGACTACGGATATGGTCAAAGCCAACTCTGGAAGTGGTGTCCTGGTAAACTGGAATGGGCAGATTGTGGGAATCTTACAGGACCACTATGAAGTAACCGGGCAGAAAAATACCATACAAGCCTATGGCATCTCAGATATGAAAAATATTATTGAACATCTGTCTAATAACCAGGATATTGTCTATATGGGAATTATAGGAGCAGATGTAACAACGGCAATTTCTGAATCTGAGCAGATACCTGTTGGTGTCTATGTCTCAGAAGTGGCGATGGACTCTCCGGCGATTATAGCTGGTGTTCAGCCAGGCGATATTATTACTTCTATCAGTGGCCAGCCCGTTACCAATCTAAAAGATGTGTCTGCAATTTTACTAAAATGTTCCAATGGCCAGAGTATACAAGTTATCTGCCAGCGTCCAGATAAGACTGCATATCAAGAACTTACTTTGCCTGTGGAACTGAAAATATTAGAATAGGGAGAAAAAAGCGTATGAAATATATTGAGACATTGAGGGAGGGTGAACGCGTTTCCAGTATTTACCTGTGCAAATCCAGGCAGACGGCGATGACCAAAGCCGGAAAAGCCTATGAGAATCTGATTCTGCAAGATAAGACCGGAACTGTAGATGCCAAAATCTGGGACCCTAATTCCTATGGCATCGAGACCTTTGAAAGCCTGGACTATGTGGCAATCGTAGCAGATGTTATAAGCTTTCAAGGACAACTTCAGTTAAATATCAAACGGGCGCGAAGAGCACAGGAGGGAGAGTATACACCAGCAGATTACCTTCCGGTTAGCCAAAAAGACATCCATGAGATGTATCAGGAATTACTTTCTTATATCGAGCGTATTACAAACCCCTATCTTCTGCGACTGCTTCAGATGATTTTTGTAGAAGATAAAAAGTTTGTGAAAGCTTTCACATTTAGCAGTGCAGCGAAAAGCGTGCATCATGGATTTGTCGGAGGACTGTTAGAGCATACCCTAAGCGTGACCAAATTGTGTGAATACTATACAAAAGCGTACCCTATGTTACATGTAGACCTGCTATTTACCGCAGCTATGTGCCATGACATTGGAAAAGTACAAGAACTTTCACCATTTCCAGAAAATGACTATACAGATGCTGGGCAACTTTTAGGGCATATTATGATTGGCGCCGAGCTAGTCGGTGAGAAAATCCGGCAGATTCCAGGATTTCCAGAGAAACTTGGCAACGAACTAAAACACTGTATCTTATCACATCATGGAGAATTAGAATATGGCTCACCCAAAAAGCCAGCACTGTTAGAAGCTGTGGCACTGAATTTTGCAGATAATACCGATGCACATATGCAGACCATGTTAGAAGCATTAAAAGCCGGCGGAGACAACCAAGGATGGCTTGGCTATAATCGTCTCTTTGAGTCCAACATACGACGTACAGGAAAATAAAATGATGAAAAAAAATGACACTTTTATATTAGAGATAGAAGATATGGGTGTTGGCGGAGAAGGTATTGGAAAGCTTAACGGCTTTCCATTCTTTGTAAAGGACGCAGTTGTTGGAGATACCATCGAAGCCAAAGTGACAAAGCTGAAAAAACAATATGGCTATGCGCGCCTGATGAAAGTAATAAAACCCTCCAAGGTGCGCTGCAAGCCCCGGTGTGCATATGCCAAGATGTGTGGTGGCTGCCAACTACAGGCCCTCTCCTATGAGGCACAGCTTGCCTTTAAGGCAAAGAAAATTCAAAATAATCTAATGCGCATTGGAGGCTTTACCAATATTGACAGGCCCAAAGTTATCGGGATGGAAGACCCCTGGCGCTACCGCAACAAAGCACAATTTCCCGTTGGTACAGATAAAGAAGGCAATCTGGTGACCGGCTTCTATGCCGCTAGAAGTCACACCATTATCCCATGCACCGATTGCCAACTAGGAGTAGAGGAAAATAAAACAATATTGGAGAAAATCCTCTCCCATATGCAAAAATATCAGATACCAGCCTATGATGAGACCACTAGACATGGTCTGGTAAGACATATTTTGATTCGAAAAGGATTCTTTACCAATGAACTGATGGTTTGCCTGATACTAAATGGAAAAAAGTTAAAGGCCATGGAAGAACTTGTAACATCTCTTCAAGAAATACCAGGGATGAAAAGCATCACCATCAATGTCAACACCGAAAATACCAATGTTATTATGGGAGCCGAGATAATACCTGTCTTTGGACAAGCATATATTACAGACCAGATTGGAGACATCAGATATCAGATATCTCCACTATCGTTCTACCAAGTCAACCCCATACAGACCGAGAAGCTCTACCGCCTTGCCCTGGAATATGCTGACTTAAAAGGCGAAGAGACCGTATGGGACCTTTACTGCGGTATCGGAACTATTTCTCTCTTCCTGGCACAAAAAGCCGCAAAAGTATATGGCGTGGAGATAATACCAGAAGCCATCGAAGACGCCCGAAGAAATGCAGAGTTAAATCAGATAGGCAATGTAACATTCTATGTAGGCAAAGCCGAAGAAGTCCTTCCTGAAAAATACAAAAAAGAAGGAATCCACGCCGACGTTATCGTTGTCGACCCTCCTAGAAAAGGATGCGATTTGGCAGCACTTGAGACTATGATTCAGATGCAGCCAGAGAGGATTGTCTATGTAAGCTGCGACAGCGCAACGCTGGCGAGGGACTTAAAGTATCTGTGTGAGAGAGGGTATGAGCTTTTGAAGGTGACGGGGTGTGATATGTTTGGGTGGACGGTGCATGTGGAAGTCGCATGTTGTCTACAAAGGAAGGATTCGTAGAAGTCCTTGAGTTTACGCACTTTGCGAGGATTTTTAAGTTTAACCGAACACCTAAAATCGGAAAGAAAAAAGAGATTTCTCACGAGATTAAAGTGTCCGTAGTTATGGAACTCGTATGAGTGGACACAAAAATGTATCGTTCACAAACTCAATCATTACAGAAAAATCTTATCAACAACTGAATAATAGGTAAGTCGAACGACCGCTTGTTTTCTATATTTTTGTGGTATGGAGCAGGCGGTCTTTTTTGATTTTAGAACTGCCAGCATTCATCAGACACCTTGATAATCAAATTAAAAAGTAGGAGGACAAACAGATGGAGCAGACAGGCAAAAAGAGTATATGTGGGATTTTCGCCCACAATGTACAGACGGAAAATGTAAAGATCAGCGAACTGCATGATTTTCAGGGGCATCCGTTTAAGGTAGAGCATGATATGCAGCTCTTTGAATTATCGAAGAGTATTGAGGAGAAGGGCGTGCTTGTTCCCTTGATTGTAAGACCAAACCCAATTGGATCAGGGTATGAAATCGTTGCAGGGCACAGAAGAAAAGCAGCCAGCGAATGGGCAGGTATAGACACGGTTCCTGTGATGATTGTGCAGATGGATGATGCAGAAGCAACGATAACGATGGTGGATAGTAATTTACAGCGCGAGCATATCAAGCCTAGTGAGAAAGCTTATGCCTATAAAATGAAGCTGGAAGCCATGAAGCAGCAGGGAAAGAAAATTACTGAACCTATGTCTCAAGTTGGGACGAAGCTGTTAAAGAATGTGGGAGAAACCGGAAAGCCCGTACTTCGTTCGGATGAGCTTTTAGCAAAACAGGTTGGGGAGAGCCGGAACCAGATTGCAAGGTATATCCGTCTGACAAATCTTATTCCCAAGATTCTTGATATGGTGGATGAAGGGAAAATAGCGTTTACTATAGCGGTGGAACTTTCTTATCTGAAGGAAGAGGAGCAGTATGAGCTTCATGCGGTAATGGATTTGGAGCAGTGTACGCCGTCTCTTTCACAGGCAAACAGAATGAAACGCCTGAGTCAGTCAAAGGGGATTGATATGGATAAAATGTATGATATTTTGGGAGAGGAAAAAGCAAATCAGAGAGAACAGATTAAAATTAGGGCAGATTCGTTATCGCAGTATTTTCCCGCAGATTTCACACCAAAGCAGAAAGTGGAACTGATAGAAAAATTGGTCAGGGATTGGCATGAAAAACAAACAGGTATTCATAATCGTTCAGCTAAAAGAGTGGAAAAATCACGATAGAAACAGATGATTGGAGGATAAAGTTATGGGTAGGCAGAAAAAAGAATTATCAATATTTGAACAAATGGGTGGCACTTACACAGAAAAAGACGGTATCTTATATCCCAATATCCGTATTGGCGAAGAAGAAACAGAAGCAATGCAGAATACCTTTTCAGGAAAATACGGAGATTTATGGAAAAAGTATCTGAAAGAAAACCAGCCGGAAAGATATTATCATTTGGTTCATTTAGGGCAGTTGAGACAAAAAGCGGCAGAAATCAATGAAGAAGCAAATGAATTGCTGGAAAGGATTATGCAAAAGTATTTACAGAAGCATAAACCGGAGAATCCAGATTCTACAATGGAAATGTGGCAGCTTCGGGAACAGGCTAAGGCAATGGCAGAGGAAGTGGTTCTTCAAGATGTTGTCTACTGCTATCACTAAATCAAAACGAAAAGAGAGGGAAAAATTATGGCGAATATAAGAGAATATAACATGAATGGAACATTGATTTTAGGAATTGATCATGGATATGGGAATATCAAAACAGCACACAGGGTATTTCCAACAGCGCTGATCAAGAGTGAGAAAGCGCCAACTTTCAGTAAAGATTATTTGGAGTATGATGGACATTTCTATATTATCGGGGAAGGTCATAAGAGCTTTATCGCTGAAAAGCAGTCGGATGATGATAATTATATCCTGACGCTTGCGGCAATTGCAAAAGAACTGAACGCAAGGGAATTAACCTCTGCCAGAGTGCATCTTGCAGCAGGACTTCCGTTGAAGTGGGTGCAGGCGCAGAGAGAATCTTTCCGTCAATATCTGATGCAGAATAAGATTGTGCAATTTCGTTATAAAGGCAGACAGTACGAGGTTGAGATTGCCGGATGTACGGTCATGCCGCAATGCTATTCTGCGGTGGCGGAAAACTTGAAAGATTTTAAAGGGATGAATTTACTTGCCGACATTGGCAACGGAACAATGAACATCATGTATTTAAACAATGGAAGGGCGATGGAGAGTAAATCATGGACAGAGAAACTCGGTGTTTTCCAGTGCATGCAGCGTATCCGCAATAAGGTGCTGGACGAAACGGGAACAAACCTGATGAACGAGGTCATTGAAAATTATCTGAGGACAGGGGAAACGGATATTGCAGAGCCTTATGCCTCACTCATGAAAGAAGCAGCAGTTTCCTATGTACAGGAGATTTTTCAGAAGCTGAAGGATTATGAATATAATGAAAGCCTTATGCAGCTTCACTTTATGGGCGGCGGCGCAAGAATCGTGGAAGTTGTCGGGGAATATAACCGGGAGAGGACGCATTTTAATCACGATATCTGTGCGACTGCAAAGGGATATGAATATTACTGTTACATGATTTTGCGCCACAACAAAAAGTGCAGCTAGAAAGAAGGTGCAGGAATGACAGGAAATATCCGTAACCGCAATGTGCGGTTTTATGAGGAAAAGGAAGCTGACAGACGGGCATGGGAAATACTTCACTCAGAAGCTGTCAGGGCATTTCCCTCGCAGAATGACTTTATCATTCAGGCAATCAATGATTTTTATGACAGGCATCTGGCAATATCGGATGATCCTTATCTGGAAACAAGGGAAAAAGAGGATGCCTTTGCAGATAGGATCGTGGAAAAGGTGGAACAGAAAGTGCTTGGCAACCTGTCACAGCTTATCGGCATTTACCTTTTGCAGCAGAATATCTTGGCAACAGGAAATGATGCACGAGCGGAAAATTATTTGAAAGAAAATGGGGAGATGCAGGTATTAAGTTCCGGCGGTGGTATTCTGCAAAATGGCGGGGAAGCTGAAACAGAGGAACTGGAGGAGAATGAGTTCCTTGATTTCAGTTTTGGAGGATAGCCGGAATGGGGGTTCTTAGGGGGCAAAGCCCCCTGAGCAGGTAGCACCGGTGGCGCAGACAGTGAGGAAGAAATAAAAATCGGAGTGTCCGGCAGGCACTCCGGTTTTTATTTTTGACGAGCTGGCAAGCCAACGGTACTACCTGCCTATATCATTCCCACCACATCGGCGGCAGGTGGAAAAGTGCCTGAATGGGAAAGCGATGTGGGAAAGCCGGACGGAGCGCAGAGCGAGGGGAGGCTTTCGTCTGGAAGCTGCGTTTTTTGCAGCGGACAGACTTATGGGAATGATGTGTCCTGCTTACGGAGCATTTCTACGACAAGGCTACAGAAAATGCGGTGAATGGTATCGAATGGAGACAAAGGAAAGAGGGATTGCAGCCAATATTTGAATTGAAATCGTGATATTGAAAATGTAGCCACTACTGCAAATGTCAGTAGCCAATTGAATAAAGGTGGATACAGGAAGTGAGAATTTAGGAGCCATACACGTTGAGAAGAATGTGTCTGGTTCTTTTTTGATGCAAGGTTGTTTTTAGAAGATAGAGAGATCATTATCAGATTGGAGGAAACTTATGGGAAACAGGACAAGGGATAGAGTAATCTATATCCGAACCGATGAAAGGCTGCAGGCAGAGTTTGAAAAACAAAAAGAAGCCAGCGGATATGGCAGCAATGCAGATTTTATAGATTATCTATTGCGAGTAAGTGAAGGAAAACAGGTGGATGGCGTTACGCTGAAAGCTGTGCGGATTTTATTGTCAGAGCTTTCAGTGGAACTAAAAAAGCAGGGAGTCAATATCAACCAAATAGCAAAGATCCTTAATACCTATGGCGGCATGGATATGAAGCAGCCGCTTGAATATACGGAATACAGATATAAACAAATTGAAAACAGACTGCTTTGCATATGGGAGAAAATAGCCTGATCGGGAATAAAGGGGGGATATGGTCTATGGCAGGGGTTTATGGAAATGTTAATGTGAATTACAGTTACTGCAAATCTGTCGCACAGTTAAAAAGTGCGACAGATTATATTCTTGGAACGAAAAAAGAACAGATAAAAGAAGGAATCCGTAAGACAAGACCGGATTTGTACGGAGCGTTTGGATGTAACAGGGATAATTTTGCTAACAGTCTGCTGATAACAAGAAAAATGCACGATAAAAAGTATTCACGTTACAAGCAGAAAAATATTCTGGCACATAAGATGTCGATTTCTTTTCATCCGGATGATAACGATAAGCTGACCTATGAGGAAGCAGATAAGATAGCAAGGGAATTTGCGCATAAATTCTTTTGGAGCAAGGGATATGAAGCAATGTGGGCGGTGCATACGGACACAGAGCATATCCATGTTCATTTTATTGTGAGCAACTGTAATGTAAAGACTGGTAAATCTTTCCGCAGGGGGATGCCGGAATTGAAGGAGATGTCACAGTTTTTCGGGGAACAGTGCATGGAACGGGGGCTGACACATTCGGTCAGGGATACATTCTATAATGAGGAACGGACGCAGGAACGGAAAAGTTTTGCGGAATGCCAGATGCAGAAGCATGATAAGCTGTCTTTTAAGGAAGAGATCAAGGCTTATGTACGCCTTGCAATGAACAGCACTGAAACAAGAACGCTTGAGGATGTGGTGGAGATGTTAAAGAAAATATATCTCATGGATATACGATTGAAAGGGAATACCATTAGTTATGCGCTTCCGTACCATGCGGGTGAAACAGGAAAAGCGCAAGCGGTCAGGGGAAGCAAGCTTGGGAGTCGTTTTACAGTGGCGGGGATCAGACAGTATATGCAGGAAAAAGAGCAGAAGCAGGTGGAATACAGGCGTACCATGAAGGATATTGAGGAAGCAAAGCAGTATATTGATGATTATGGGGATTGGCGGGAGGAGGCGAAAAAAGGCGGAGATTCATTTTACGAAGCATTTGACCACTTTCAGGCAGATCATGATGTATCTGAAAATGATGAAGAAATCTTTTACGGAAGTGTTTTTCAGGAGTTCAATGAACAATGGCAGGGGAAAAACCAAGCTGTTTCAGAGCAAAAATCAGAAGTAAGCAAAGAGGAAAAAGTAGATTTTTCAAAGCTTTCTTTAGAAGAACGTGCAAAGCTGCTTCCTCCGCCGACAAGTGATCAAATGGCAGAACTGAAAGAGTATCAAAAACGGATGGGATACGATGAAAGTAAAATAAAAAGTATGAAATATAAGATGACAGTCTATAACGAATTTTTGAAAGAGTATGAGTATCGGAAAAAGCATTATGGAGTGAAAGATAATGTCCAGAAAAAGCGGAGGGATAGGGAACGATGATTTTCAACGAAAAGCTTGTTTGTAAGTTTAGTATGCAAATTGCTGTTTAATGGCGAATTTCTCTATTATTAGTAAATGTGCTATTGATATAGAAACTGTTCTCTAGATGTTTAATATATATTCGGAATGGAAATCAATGTATTGAAAGACTTTTTTCAAATATTAGATCTAAGAATATTATAACGAAAAAAGTAATCACAAGACATAAAATATTGAAAAATGCTATAGCATATGCTATATTTTAGCATGGAGGGGTGGACATATGCATTTTAGTGAAATAATTAAACATATCAGGCAAGAATTGAGAATTACGCAGGAGGAGCTGGCTCATGAGTTAAATGTAAGTTTTTCTACAGTCAATAGATGGGAAAATGGACATAGAATTCCTGCAAAATTGACGATAAGATGTATTATAGATTTTTGCAGAAATAATTCAGTAGATAAGGATGTGATATCTGCATTAGAAAAACTATAGAAGTGCAAAAATCATTTGATGTGTTTATTAGCAAATTATTCAGCTTGGAGGATAATGATGTATATTAAAAATATTCATATAGAGAATTTTCGTAATTTCCATTGTATAGATATCCCGTTAAAAAAGCTTACAATTGTTATTGGTGAAAATGATGCAGGGAAAACAAACTTCTTGGATGCGGTACGATTAGTATTAAATAATAATGGTTTTATGTATTCTTCTCGTTCCTTATCCATTACAGATATAAATAAAGATTCTGCTGACGTATTTGTAAATTATTTGAAAGATAACACAGATGAAATAACTAAAAATCTGAATGATAATGAATTTATGAAAGCAGTATATGAAAAAATTCCTATAGTAAAAGTTCGAATTAGCTTCGCAGATGCAAAGACAGAATATCAAAAACAACTATTGAAAGACTGGATTAATTTGACTGATGAAGAAGAAATATGCTTTGAAGTAGAGTATTCTTTTGCTCCGACAAAATTGAGGGAATTTATAGAGGAGTGCCTTTTTCTTCAAGACAAGGTAGAAAACTTTATGCTTCCGGTCGAAAAATATGAGTACAGAATTTATTCTGTGAATAATTTCAAGGGGATAAACAAAGATAAATTAAAGAATTTCAACATAAGTGTTATAAATGCGGAAAGAGATACATTTTCGGAAAGCGATAAGCAAAATTCATATAAAATAGTAAGTTCGTTGATAGAGAGGAGCATCACGAAAGAGGATAGGGCACAGATTGAGGATTCCTACAATAAATTTTTTGATGAAATTCAAGATATAAAGTCTTTCAAAAAAATATTTGAAAAGATGCAGGAGAATGAAAAGTTTGAAAACTTAAAAGATTTCTTTGACGAGATGAAATTAATACCTAATTTCCCTAATTTGAAAAATATATTTACCAATATAAATATTGGATATGGAGAAGAATTTCTTTACCAAAAGGGATTAGGGACAAGGAATTTTATGTATTTGGTTCTGTTATTTAGTTATTTCCAAAATAATGATAAGATTTTCAATTTACTATGTATTGAGGAACCCGAAGCGCACCTGTGTGTCAATAATTTCAATTTGGTTTTGGATTTTATCAAAAAGAGTGCGGAAGTGCAAAATGATTTCATGCAATTGTTGATTACTTCTCATAATCCGAAAGTAATCAATAAATTGAAATTGAATAATGTGGTTATTCTGAAAAATCAGATAGCAATATCGTTGGATAAGGTGGATGTTGGATTAGTTAATTATTTGGCAAAACGTCCTAATTTTGATATATTAAAGATTTTATTTTCCAAACGTCTGATTTTGGTTGAAGGACCTACGGAAGAAATGTTTATAAATACTATGCTCGATAAAGAAGTAGGAATTTTAAATGAAATAGAAGTTATTGCAATTGGACATAAAGGATATAAAACCTTTTTGGACATCTGGCTGTTAATTCATAAAGATGATCCCACCAGTTGTATAGGTGTTGTAAGGGATTTTGATGATCAGCCAAATGCGAAAAATGAGCATCAAGTGTACGATGATACATATAAAAACATATTTGTGCGAACAACAGAAAAATATACATTAGAAGATGACTTGGCAGCGGCAGGTGCAAATGAACAAAATATAAAAGATTATTTTGATACGGACGAGGATGCTGCAAAATTTCTTAAAGACAGCAAGGCAGATAATATGAGACGGTTATGTGAAGCTATCTCTGAAAATGAAATAGTGATAGAAATGCCTAAACATATAGGAGAAATAATTGAGTGTGTGAAAAATTACTAAGTCAAATACAAATTGCTGGAGCAGGTGCAGGAAAAACATATACATTAGCAGAGAAAATATTAGTGCGTCATCATAAAAAGGATAATGACAAAATAATATATGCAATTTCTTTCACAAATTATGCGAAACGTAATATTGAGCAGAGAGTAGCGGAATTAAACAATGGATTAATGCCTTCAGATATTTGCATTGAGACAGTTCACAGTTTTTTATTGAATGAAATAATATATCCGTTTAGCCAGTATTATTTTGGCAAAGCTTTTTCAAAAGCTACATCAATGAAATTGCCTATTGAAATAAAACTACAAAAATATCAGTTAAAACGTGTGAATGAAAGAGGTATTATCCATAATTCGCAGGTTTTTAATAAAGCAAAACAAATGATTGTAGACGGAAAGGGAGAAACAAAAGCGAAGCATAGAAAAAAAGAACTGATTATAGAATACCTGCAAGCATCTGTTGATGCATTGTTTATAGACGAAGCGCAGGATTTAGATGCTGATGCATTAGTTCTATTTGGAAAATTATCTGAAAGTATATATTCATATATCGTAGGCGATCCAAAACAGTCTATTAAATATCCTAAAGATTTTAGAGAATTTACAGAACGTATTAGAGAGAATAACTCGGTATTCCATATGCTTTCACCAAATACAATTACGAGAAGAATGCCTGAATGTCATTTAAGAATATCAAATCTATTTTGTCCAGCGGATGAACGGCAAACTACAATAAGCGATGTAAAGGGAGAAATATATTACTTATATTCAACAGATGAGAAATTTTCAAAGCTATATGAATCATTTGATTTTCTTAAAGCATTAATTTACATTAGACAGGAAACAGATACATTTACAACGCAAGATTCTAAATCGTTTTTTTCGTTAGAAGAAACCGTTCGTGAAAAGTTATTGGAAAAAATTAATTCCGACTATGATAGTGATGCTTTTGTGAAGTCTATAGAAAAATATTTTATTAATTTGACTTTGAAAAAAGGAGAAAAAGGAGCAATCCAGTCTTTTACAAAACACTTTGGTATAACATTGGAAAACAATGAATATGCAAAGTTAATTAATGATCTGAAGATTGAGAATAAGGAGAAAAAGCTTAAGGTCAAAAGTATTGATAAAATAAAAGGACTTGAGAATGAGCTGTGTATGTTTATTATGGATAATACGATGTTAGAGTATTTATTTGGAAAGAAACAGGAAACAAATAAAGAAATGATGCGTCTGTATGTAGCACTTACCCGTTCTAAGTCTGATTTGATTTTAGTCATTGATAAACCTAGCATAAAAAAGTTTACGGATAAGCAAATCGAAGAGGGATTTGCTGAACTTAATATACCGTATGTTACAATGGAGTATATAGAAAAGGTTGGAAATCGAAACAAACTTTAGGATAAAATTCAATTTAGGAAATGATGTTTATACAATTTTATGATAAATATGGAGGCTAATTATGGCAGCAGGAACTACCAATATAGGATTTGAAGAGAAATTATGGCAGGCAGCAGATAAATTACGCTCCAATATGGATGCAGCAGAATATAAACACGTAGTATTAGGGCTTATATTTTTGAAATATGTTTCTGATTCATTTGAAGAAAAATACCAACAATTATTAGCAGAAGGTTATGGAGATGAAGAAGATAGAGACGAATACATAGCAGAAAATATTTTCTATGTACCTATAGACGCTCGATGGAGTGAAATTAAAAAGTATGCCACCAGTACGGATATTGGCAAGGTTATAGATCATGCAATGGATGCAATAGAAAAGGAGAATGATTCATTAAAGGGTGTTTTGACTAAAAATTATTCCCGTCAAGAGTTGGACAAAACAAGACTTGGAGAACTTGTGACACTTTTTACGAATATTGAAGTTGGTTCAACAGCAGCGCAGGAAAGGGATGTTTTAGGCAGGGTATATGAATATTTTCTAAGTAAGTTCGCAAGCGCAGAGGGAAAACTGGGTGGAGAATTTTATACACCTTCTTGTATTGTTCGTACCCTTGTTTCAATGATAGAGCCATTTGAAGGACAGATTTTTGATCCGGCTTGCGGAAGTGGTGGTATGTTTTGTCAGTCGGCACGGTTTGTCAGGGAACATCAGGGAAATGTCAGGGATATTTCTATTTTTGGGCAGGAGAGCAACCCTACTACATGGAAATTAGCAAAGATGAATTTAGCAATCAGGCAGTTGGAGGCGAATCTCGGAAAGCATAATGCGGATTCCTTCCATGACGATCAACATAAGACGTTAAAAGCAAATTACATATTGGCGAATCCGCCGTTCAATATTTCAGATTGGGGTGGTGAACGGTTACAAGAAGATATTCGTTGGAAATATGGCATTCCACCTGCTGGAAATGCTAATTTTGCATGGCTTCAACATATGCTGCATCATTTGAATCCGGCAGGAGGTGTGTGTGGTACAGTCTTGGCGAACGGTTCTTTGAGTTCCAATACATCTAACGAGGGAAATATTCGTGCAAATATGGTAAAAGGTGATGTTGTGGAATGTATTGTAGCGATGCCTAGCCAGCTTTTTTATTCTACAGGTATTCCGGTTTCACTATGGATAATGCGGAGAGGAAAGACAAAACAATCCCAAAATAAAGTGCTTTTTATTGATGCAAGAAAATTAGGGCATATGATAGATCGGAAGGTTCGGGAACTGTCGGAAGAAGACATCAGAAAGATTGCTGATACATACCAGAATTGGAGACAGGGAAAAGAATATGAGGATATTCAAGGCTTTTGTAAGGAAGCGTCATTAAGTGAAATAGAGGAACAAGATTACATTTTAACTCCGGGAAGATATGTTGGGGTAGAGCAGGAGGAAGAGGAAGGGGAGCCATTTGAGGAAAAAATGCAGAGACTGACTTTTGAGTTGTCAGGATTGTTTGCAAAATCGCATGAATTGGAAGATGAAATAAGGAATAAATTGGGGGCGATTGGGTATGAATTTTGATTTGAGAGAGGTTTACAAAATATATGAGAATGTAAAAGAAAAACATGATTTTAAAGAATATGAGGATGAAATTGATGAGAATGATAAAGTTTTAAATGAGATTCCATTTGATATGCAGAAAGCGCAACAGAAAATATCGAAACTCACAACCAAGTATCGAATTGAACTTAATATGTTGGCTTGTATTTATGGAAATAACATGAGTGTAACCAGTCAACCCATTTCAAAGCCACCAAAGATTTTATGGAATGATTTGAAATATATCAATCAACATATTCCATTATTTGCATTGGAGAGGAAAGGAATTTCTGATTATTTGAATCGGAAAATGGGATTTTGAAAAGGTCGAAATTATAATGGGCAAAAAGCAATGTTAATAAGGCGAATAAGAAATAGGTAGATGAAGGTGGCGATTATATGGCAGAATGGTTTCCCAAAAGATTAGATGAAATTGTTGAATTCAATCCTCGTGAAACAATTAAGAAAGGTGTTACTGCAAAGAAAATTGCAATGGATAAATTGCAGCCTTTTTGTAGGGATATCACAGAATTTGAATTAGAACCTTTTTCTGGTGGAACAAAGTTCCGAAATGGTGACACTATTATGGCAAGAATAACACCATGTTTGGAAAATGGGAAAACGGCTAAGGTTAATGTTTTAGATGATGGAGAGGTTGGCTTTGGCTCTACCGAGTATATTGTTTTTAGGGCAAAAGAGGGAGTAGATGCAGACTTTGTTTATTATCTGATAACAAGCCCATTAGTTAGAGAACCAGCAATCAAGTCAATGGTAGGATCTTCTGGAAGACAGAGGGTTCAAACAGATGTAGTGCAGGGCATAACAGTGATGGTTCCGACGCTGGAGGAACAGAAAGCCATAGCAGGTATCCTAAAATTGTTGGATGACAAAATTGCTGTAAATAGAAAAATAAATGATAATTTAGAGCAGCAGGCGCAAGCAGTTTATGATTATATGTTCTTTACCAACGCCAGTTCTGATTGGCAGCAAGGTCATCTTTCTGACCTTATTACTATAAAGTATGGGAAAGACCATAAGAAACTGGCTGACGGAAATTATCCTGTGTATGGGTCTGGTGGCATTATGCGTTATGTTGAGCGTCCTCTATATGATAAAGAATCTGTTCTTATACCGAGAAAAGGCACACTCAACAATGTCATGTATGCTAATCATCCATTTTGGTCTGTTGACACAATGTTCTACACCGAGATGCGGATGCCAAATATCGCAAAGTTTATCTACCATTTTGTAAAAAGTAAAAATCTTGCTTCGATGAATGCTGGGTCAGCGGTTCCGAGTATGACAACAGACATTTTGAACGCAATGGAGGTAATTATTCCTTCAACAGCTGAACTCGAAGAATTTGAAACAATAGTATCCTCAATGTATAAGGCAATGCAGGAGAACAATATTCAAACAACAAAACTTGCAGAACTGCGTGATTCACTGTTACCTAAACTTATGTTCGGTGAACTGGATGTTTCCGACCTTGACCTATAAGCCACTAATTATCATTTTTACTATGAACCATTTAGAGAAAATAAATGGTGAAGAAAGGTGTTCATTATAATGAATAATATGTTTAAGAGATTTATAAGGTGGATAAAACTTCATATCTACGAAATAATGTATATTTTATTATTGGCTCTTCTTTCCGCCTACATATTAATTAATTGGGAGATGTGTGTTACAATGACTTTTTTTGAACAATTTGATGGAAATAATATTCTATTTCTTATTTGGATTGTGTTGCTTATATTACCATTTTATGATGTAGAAGCAAAAGGATGGAAGTTTCGTAAGAAGGGAATAGAAGATACGAGAAAACTATATGAAAATGCTGACTTAAATTATATACAAGAACAAATAAATAATTTAAGAGATACTATACAATCTCAAAATTCAGATGGAATGGATGGAGGTAGTAGTCAAAATGAATAAGCAAAGTAAACAAATGGTGATTGATGCTTTATATAAAGTGGTTAATTCTGCGCCTGCATTGTATTCTCAGAGAAATTATTTGTCCCCTCAAACATATCAAGCAAATGATGTGTCTATGCAAGAACTTAGCACATGGGTGAATTATGCAAATCAAGTACTTGATATTTCATATAATCATGTAGGTCTTAATGTTATTATGTCAACAAAAATGATGATAAGTCAATTAGTTTCGCAATACGGAGTATCTAATATACAACGTATTGACCAAATTAAACAAGAGCTTATTAAGTTGACACAGGCAATTTTGCAATATTAAATGATACGAGCAACTTTTTTACCGATTATTATGATATAGCAATATTGATTGTGAGGTGAAATCATAGGATGTATTATTTAGATAGTGAGAAATCAATAATCAAAAAATTTCAGATGGTAAATCCAAAATCTGTATATTTTTTAATGGAAAATGAAGAATCCATAAAAGTATTTGAATCAATTCATGATCAAGAAAATTGGAAACAATGGATAGAAAGTGCTGGAAAATCTGATCCACCGCCAGATTTTTTCACAGATACATATATGTATATGATGGATGTCATGAGAGTGGATGATCATTCCTATAAAAATAAAAAGGGAAAAGTAGTCAATCCAACTAATAGTCATATTCGGGATGTAGAGAAAGAAATTATACAGTCTGGAATTATGGAACTTTGTCCCAATGCAGAACTCATAATAAATGCACATACAAATTTACCAACTGATGAGGATCATAATTATCAGTACTATTATAAAAATTTTACACGTGTAGTTGAGCATCATAAGAAAAGTATTGATTTGTACAAAAAGAATCATCCCAACTATAAAGTGATATTTTTTATTATGGATGAATCATTTGCGTATTTTGTAGCAGAGAATATAGAAGATGCCACAAAAGAGAAACATATTGGTGATATGATTTTAGGAAGACCACATTTTCACTTTTGGGATAAAAATTTTATTAGGGTATTTGAAAATTCGAGCATAGACTATTTGATATGGTATACTCCGTTTAAATATGTAAATTCTTCAATAGGAAAGTTGGATTTACCAGAAGTATGTGTATTTAATATTAAAGAACCTATAAAACAGTGTATGGAATATGATGAAAAACATATGATAAGTGCAGAAATATAGCTATGAAGGGATTGGGAGTTATGCCAATTAATGAAAATACGTTAGAGCAGGTTATCATATCAGAACTACGGGAAAAAGGCTACGAGTATCTCTATGGGCCAAACATTGACAGAGATTATCATGAAGTAATTCTTAGGGATTACTTTGATGCAGCTATGTTAAAAATCAATCAAGGCATTACAATGGAGATTATAGAAGAAGCCTATAAAACAATAAAAAACCTCGGACTGCTAAAGTTAGAAGATATGAATGCCGCCTTTCATAAGTATCTGATTGAAGGTGTTCCCGTTTCTTATCGTGCAAACGGCGAGCAGTCCACTTTTACAGTGCATCTGATTGATTTTGAAAATCTGCAATTAAATGATTTCAAGGTAATCAATCAGTATACCATCATAGAATACAAGAACAAAAGACCGGATGTACTCATTTTTATTAATGGTATTCCGATGGTGCTTTTTGAATTAAAAAATATGGTAAATGCTGATACTACGGTAGAGGACGCCTATAAACAGATCAAAAATTATCAGTTGGATATTCCTACATTGTTTTATTACAATGCTTTCAATGTCATCAGTGATGGCTTGGATACAAGAGTGGGTACGATAACATCTGATTTTACAAGATACATGACATGGAAGTTAGAAAACGGGGAAAGACCAGAAGAGTCCGGTGTAAATTACTTTACAACGCTGATTAATGGTGTATTTCCGAAGGAAAGGATACTTGATATTATCCGTAATTTTATTGTGTTTCAAGACAGCAAAGGAAAGACAATGAAAATAATGGCAGGCTATCATCAGTATTTTGCAGTCAGGAGAGCAGTTGAACGTACTAAGAAATCAATAGAAGAAAACAGCCGAAAGGTTGGCGTGGTATGGCATACACAGGGGAGCGGCAAAAGCCTGTCTATGGTGTTTTACACAGGATGCATTGTTAGCGATCCTCAATTTCATAATCCAACTATCGTTGTCCTTACAGACCGCAATGATTTGGACAACCAGCTTTTTGGGACATTTTGCGCCAGTTCAAAATTACTGCTGCGTCAGACGCCAAAGCAGGCACAAAACAGAGAAAATTTAAAAGAGCTGCTACGGGTAAATGCTGGCGGGATTATATTTACCACGATTCAAAAGTTTGAAGAAAGCAGTGAAATTCTAAGCGAGCGAAGCAATATTATTTTTATGGCTGACGAGGCGCATAGGTCACAGTATGGGCTTGATGGCAAATTGGATAGAAATACAGGCGAGTGGAAGTATGGAATGGCAAAATATATGCGTGATTCACTTCCCAATGCCACTTTCATAGGATTTACCGGAACACCGATTGATTTTGATGATAAATCTACGGTTGAAGTTTTTGGTGATTACATAGATATTTATGATATGACACAGGCGGTTGAGGATGGCGCAACGGTGCCTATTTATTATGAAAACCGTACTGCAAAGCTCAAGCTGAATGCAGACTTGTTAAAGAAAATAGATGCAGAATATGATAAACTGGCAGCAGAGGCTTCCGAGATTACCATAGAGAAATCCAAATCCGATTTATCATCCATAGAGGCGATCATCGGATCAAAGGAACGGCTGGGTATGTTGGCGGATGATATCATTGCGCATTATGAAGACAGGCAGTATGTTCTGATGGGGAAGGCAATGATTGTTTGTATGACACGCAGGATTGCCATTAATTTGTATAAAATCATTTTGGAAAAGCGCCCTGAATGGAAAAATAAGATTAAGGTAGTACTTACTTCCAGTAATAAGGATGAAGAAGAATGGCATGATATTATTGGAAATAAGGCATACCGGGATCAGCTTATGGTTGAATTTAAGGATGAAAAGAACGAATTCAAGATTGCCATAGTTGTGGATATGTGGCTGACTGGTTTTGATGTTCCATCAATGGCAACCATGTATATAGATAAGCCGATGAAAGGTCACAATCTGATGCAGGCGATTGCGCGTGTAAACAGAGTGTATAAGGATAAAGAAGCCGGACTGATTGTTGATTATATTGGTATGGCGGCAGAATTAAAAAGTGCACTGAGCCAGTACACCAAAAGGGATCAGGACAAAATTCCTGACTTAGGACAGGCTTATTCGATTGCGATTGGAAAACTTGAAATTATGAGAGATTTCTTTTACGGATTTGACTATTCAGCGTTCTTTGGAGATTCAGATACAGAACGACTGGCTGTTATTGCTGATGGTGTAAATTTTGCCCTTGAATTTGAAGAAGATGAAAAGAAAGAGTACATCAAAGAAGCTACTGCACTCAGTCAGGCAGAAACGTTATGCCGAAGTCTGTTTGATTCATCCACAAAGCAGGAAATTGAATTTTTTAAGAGCATTAAGGCTGGGCTCTGCAAATGCGGAGGACGCGTAGGTATTACCTCAAATGAAATCAATGCGAGAATAATGACAATGCTTGAACAGGCAATAGAACAGGACGGAGTGTATAATATATTTGCACAGGCTGGTAAGAAGAATACTGAAATTTCAATATTATCTGATGAATACATGGACAAAATCCGTAAGATGAAGCATAAAAACATAGCGGCAGAAATGCTGCGTAAATTGTTGGAGGACAACATTCGTGTATTTGCAAGGACGGGTGTTGTAAAGTCACAGCTTTTTTCGGAGAAGATGCAGAACTTATTAAAAATGTATAATAACAGATTGATTACCAGTGCAGAGGTGATAGAAGAATTATTGAATCTGTCAAGAGAAATGGCAGAAGCTTATAAGGCTGGGGATGAAAAGGGTTTGTCCGTGGAGGAGCTGGCATTTTATGATGCGCTGGCAGCAGATCCCGAAGTCTTTAAAAAGATGCAAGATGAGGTTTTAGTGGAAATGGCACAGGAATTGACTGAATTAATTCGTAGGAGCAGGACGGTTGACTGGGATAAGAAAGAGTCTGCTCGTGCTTATATGCGAACGCAGGTAAAACATCTTCTGAGAAAGTATAAGTATCCGCCGGAGAAAGCTAAAGGAGCTATTGACATCGTGATTAAGCAGGCGGAGCTGATGAGCAGTAATATTAAGCCTGAATCAGTAGTTTATGATTTTCAACCAAGGACAAAACCTTTGATGGTGGCAGAGGATTCAGTATATGGCATGAATGAAAAAAATAATGTGTGATTTGTCAGACAGTGTCTGACAAATTTAGAGAGGAAATGCTATGGATGAATTGGTAAAAAATTCAGCAGGTTTTGAAAAAATGATTTCGGATATTGAAGCATTGGTAAATACATCAAAAAATGAATTAGCGACATCAATAAATAAAGTGATGACGGTGACTTACTGGAGCATTGGAAAATACATTGTTGAATTTGAACAGGATGGCAATGCGAAAGCAGCATATGGAAAAAATTTGCTTTCCACAATATCAAAGGAGCTGACATTACGTTTGGGAAAAGGGTATAGTCGTCCAAACTTAAATAATATGAGAAAGTTTTATTTAAAATATTCAAATTGTCAGACAGTGTCTGACAAATTATCATGGTCCCATATATGCGAATTGATAAAAATAGATGATGAACTCGAACGCAGCTTTTATGAGAAAGAATGTGTTGTGGAAAACTGGAATGTCAGAACATTGCGGAGACAGATGGATTCAGCGTTGTTTTTGCGATTGGCTTCCAGCAGGGATAAAGAAGGAATTTTAAAGTTGGCCCAAAATGGCATTGAGTGCCAAAGTCCGGAAGATATTGTAAAGAGCACATATACGTTGGAATTTTTAAATATTCCAGAGCAGGAAAAGTATAGTGAAAATGATTTGGAACAAAAAATTATAGACAATTTACAAAAGTTTTTGTTGGAATTGGGCAAAGGATTTACATTCGTTAAGCGGCAGTATCCTTTAACAATCAATAATGTTTATTACCATGTGGATTTAGTATTTTATCATAGAATTTTGAAATGCTTTGTTCTGATAGATTTAAAGAAAAACTCTGTTCAACATGAAGATATTGGGCAGATGAACATGTATATGGGTTATTTTGCAATAGAAGAAAATATGCCAGATGATAATCCGCCTATTGGAATTATATTAAGCAAAAACAAGGATGAATTATTGGTAGAATATGCAACGTATGGAATGGACAGTAATTTATTTGTATCTAAATATGAGTTATACTTACCAAATCGAAAAGAACTTGAAAAATTGGTCAAAGATATTTTAGATGACGAAGAAAATTAGGAACAAATTTAGATAGTGTGTTTTAATGATAAGGTGCTGATTGAATATTTGGGCGAACTGAGTGATTTGAATAGCACGACATTCGAGGGCATAATTTAACTTTCGCTAACTTTCATGGCGACCAAAATGTTATTGACGATGGCGGGAACATTCAATGTATTTATTTTTATATGCCAAAGCTTGCTCCGGTTTCTGCCATCGGGCGTACAGGTTATTCAGGTACAAATAAACGGTTTTGGCATAATCGTTATCGACTCCCATGACTTCCGAAATAATATTCTCGGCAGATAAAAGATGAAGTTCGGATTCTTTAGCATTGCCTTCGGAAAGCGCAATTGCGCCATACATCATCTGGCAAACTCCATTATCTAAAGTTTGCGTTTCCTCATGCTCCAAAACAAGGTTCTCATAGGTGGAAAGAACCTGTTTTGCCATATCCGTATTTTTGGAGAGAACCAGCATATTGGTCAGATTCATCAGTTGTTGCAGCATATCATGTGATTCTGCCAGTCCAAGATGTACATATTCCTGACGGATGGTTAAAGCAGTATGGAGCATTTCAGCAGCCTCTTTTGTCTTTTTCATCAGCAGGTATGTATTGGAAAGATTGTTGTACAGGTTTGAAAGCAGATTTGCTGTCCGCTGGTCAGCATCTTCTGTATGGTATGGTTCTAAGATACTGACAGCTTTTAACCGTTTCTTCAAGGCATTTTTATAATCATTTTTGATAAGAAACAGTTCTGCCTTATAGTCAAGAAGCAACGCCCTGTCGCAGTAGGAATGCGTATCCTGTTTCATTACATACTCTATCCGTTCTACAAGTTTTGGCAGATAGTCCGTTACAAGATATTTTTCAAGATATGGGAACATATCCTGAAGGAACAGCAGATAATTCTCTGCTATGTCTGCCAAAATATTTTCTGTAATACTGATAAGAGAATCAATCACATTCTGCGGTCTTTTAACTTCCAGTCCATGAACAAGGCAGATACAATGCAGACTGTCAAGCAGTGTATGGCAGTTTGATACGGACGGCAAAGTTTCCAGTGCAACAATCTCTCTTATCAGTGGGTGCAGACTGATTTTCCGGTTTTCTTTGTCATCATGAATAAAACCGTATTTGGCAAGATAATTCACATCATTTAATGAAGGTAGTTTCAGCCAGTTCTTAAAAGCATTTTTTAATACGCCGGAGGCAGAGAGCAGGGAAAGATTACGCAGGACATCAAGACAGGGATCAGACAGTTTCCCAAGCTGTAACAGTTTCCTTAAATGCTCTGCCAACAGTCCGTCAGTGTAATCTCCATCCTTATATAGTTCAACAGCTTCACCGGAAGAAATACTCAGTCCGCAGGTCTGTAATTCATATAGCAGTTCTTCTGCTTCCATACCGTTTGCGGATAAGGATAAAGCAGACAACACAACAGTCAGCGTATGGCTGTGTACGGTTTGTATGATTTGCTTTGTAGCCAGTGCATCTTTTTTTGCGGAAGGGCACAGACGGTAAAACAGTTCCGGCAGTTCGGTATCTGTATCCAGCTCTTTTAATTCCATAATGGGGTACTGCGTGGGACGGCATCTGGTGGTTATCAATAGCTGAAAATCATTCTGCGCAAATTCCCTAAAAAAGCTGTCATCCTTCGGGAGTATATTAAAATTATCAAGGATAATAAGGCTGTCATGGTGCAGCTTTTTCAATATTTTATAGTGTTTGTCAAAAAGCATTTCCTCGGTCATTTCACTGGTATCATCGTCAAATCCCATGCCTGCAATGCTTTTCTTTAAATCTCCTGCATAATAGAGGTAAATGATATTTGTATATTTCTTACGGTTTTTGTCCGCATAATATTTTGCAAATTCACTTTTTCCGATCCCTGCCACGCCGCTGATAAAAAGCGTGGGGCGTTCCTGCAACAGTTTTCCGCATTCTTTCAGCTCATTTTTACGTCCTACAAATTCTTCCGCAATGGAAGGCAGGCGGCTGTTTTGTATGGTATTGGATAAATTAGGTGAAAATAAGCCGCTGTGTTCGTGGTCTGACAGAATGGCATAGCGGATCGCGGCAACAAAAAATGCTGCATTATCGGTAAGTGCAAGCATTTCATCTGCGGTTTTGTTACCGATGATATTGCGGCTGTCATTGATCAGTTCTTCTATTTGGGAACGTGCCTGTGATTCATTTATTAGGTTCGGAATGATCTTGCACCGGAAATCTTCTTCCATGACCTCAAAATTATTATCCTCATAAATGTGTAGGATTTCCATAGGTATCGGTCTTGTTCCGGTACACCAGCGGCTGTACATGGTGTTGTCTTCTGCATATATTTCACCGCTTGGAAGTTCATCGTTCAGGTATGCAGAAAACAGGTTACGGACAAGCTGGTGCTGTTGATAGGTTTTCTTTTTATTCTCAAGCAGTATGCTTATTATGTTTGCAAAGGTAAGTCGGTTTCTCAAATGATTCTCCCCTTCAAAAATTTCTATGTCAATGTATGGTCAAGTCTCCGTCAATGTTTTTCCACTCTTTGTATTGGTATCATCAATTCATAAAAACGTAGCCGCTTAAAGCTATCAGGCAGACAAGCCGGTTACAAAAGAATTATATCATGCCGCGGATAAATCTTGTGTCGAATTTTGAAAAAATTGGAAGAAGGTTTTGGAAGTAGCAAAAGAACATTGATAAACAATCCGCCAAAACGGATTCATGAGCTGTATTTCATGCCAACAGACCTGCAAAGACACTTTTACAGGAAAAGAGGAGCAGGCAGACACTTCCGAAAGGGTGGGAATATTCCGAGCAGGGGAAGCCCACAGGCAGATTTTGAAACAGAGATCGTTGCTAAAGGTCAGCAATGACAGCATGGGATGCGAATGGAAGCCGAAAGGGTCAACGCTTTTGCCAGAGATGTTCATTTTGTTAAATTCAATGTATCAATAAAGAAACCGATAGTGAAAATATTAGAATGAGGAGGAGTCGGATGACAAGAGAAATGGAGTATGCAAAGTGTATGGCAGTCCTTCGCAGGATTTACCGTAAGGGGAATATTACAGAATCAGAGTATCGATATACAAAGGGGAAACTGAAAGACAGATTTATGATTGTGGAAAATACCGATGAAGCAGCATAAAATTTTTCGGTACATTCGTTAATATTTAAGTTTGAGTATATGATGGCAGCATACAGAGGATGTTTCAAAAAGAAAAATCCTTTGCAACTGTCATTTTCCATATAGGACTGACAGAAATCAATATGCAGATTATTGAAAAGATTGGAGGAATTGTATGAGCGAAGTACAGGTATTGCAAAAGACAAAAATTGTTCCGAATGGCAGGAACAGGGGAAGTACGGGAGCACTGAAGATTGACCGCATCAGGGTGGCGGCATACTGCCGTGTATCTACCGATGATGATGAGCAGTTAGGGAGCTTTGAATCACAGAAACTGTATTATGAACAAAAGATAGCATCAAATAAAGATTGGGTAAATGCAGGAATATTTGCGGATGAAGCGGTCACAGGAACAAAGACGGATAAGCGGAGTGGGTTTCAGGATATGATTGCTCATTGCCATAATGGCGAAATAGATATGATACTTACAAAGTCTATTTCAAGGTTTGCCCGCAACACGGTAGATACGCTGAATTATGTGAGAATGTTACGCGACCGGAATATTGCCATATTTTTCGAGAAGGAAAATATCAATACACTTGATATGAACGGCGAGCTATTATTGACTATTATGAGTTCCCTGGCACAGCAAGAGGTGGAGTCACTTTCACAGAATGTCAAGATGGGATTGCAGATGAAAATGAAGCGTGGCGAATTGATCGGTTTCAATGGCTGTTATGGATATGATTATCATACCAAGGGCAAGAGCATAACTGTCAATGAGGAAGAAGCGGAGATTGTCCGTATGATTTATGATATGTATCTGGAGGGTTATGGAACGACCACGATTGCAAAACGGTTAATGGAACTTGGAATTAAGAATAAAAAAGGAGAAGTAAGCTGGCATACGCATGGTGTTATGGGGATGATTAAGAATGAAAAGTACAAAGGGGATATTCTTCTGGGAAAGACATTTACTACCGATCCAATTTCCAAACGCAGGCTTGCAAATATGGGAGAAGAAAACCAGTATTATCTCAGAGATCATCATGAGCCGATTGTCTCAAGAGAAATATGGGATAAAGCAGAGGAAATACGCATGAAGCGTTCCAGAAATAAAGTAGTTGAAACAACCGGAAACAGGGAACGTTATACACGTCAGTATTCCTTCAGCAGTATGTGCGAATGTGCCTATTGCGGACATAAGCTCACACACAGGACAAGACACAGCAGGTCTGATTATGAAAAACCGGTGTGGCAGTGTATGAATGCCACTAAGAATGGCATTGCCAACTGTCCGAACTGTAAAGCAGTCGATGAAGCAATTTTAGAGGGAGCTTTTCGGGATGCCTTTGGACTGCTGGCAGGTAATTTTGATGATGTGCTGGATGTGGTATTGTCATATGTGGCGGAATCGGCTGACAGTGATGAAAATATGCGTAAAAAACAGCAGATTGATAAGGATATTTCTTCATTGGAATCAAAAAAATCGCGGATGACAGATATGTTGATTGATGGTACAATATCCAAAGAGGTGTACGAGGAAAAAATGGTGGATTTCACCAGAAAGCTTCATAAACTGTCCGAGAGGAAAGCACTTCTTGAGGACAGTATCTGCACACAGAAAGATATAAACAGGCGGATGTCAGAACTCCGTGACACACTTGAAAAAGAACAAGTCCTTGATGAATTTGACAGGGTGGTTTTTGAGAGTATCATTGACAGGTAATTGTCGGAGGATATGAGGAAGACGGGACACCCGATCCTTACAAACTGACCTTTGTGTTAAAAGGTAATCAAACAGGAACAGTGCCACATGCTAAGGAGCAGTTTAAGGAAAAGGCAAAGAAGTCAAATGAAGAAAAGAGGGTGTCATAAGATGGAGAGCAGGCTGGCAGAAGTTGTTGATAAGACTGTAATTGTGGAAGTGGACACAGAATTAAGTTTGTGTTCATGTGAGAGTGACGTGGTGGACGAAACGTGTTCATTAGGCGGTGACGACACATGTGGAGTGCGTCGTGTTGATGTCAAGGGTGGAAAAGTAGGTGTGTGAAAAGGCTTTGATTTCAAGGGATTTGTGGGATTTGTAGGGCCGTTTTTCAATGTTAATAATCCTGTCAAATGCCGTAAAATCAAGGCTTTGGGAACATATCAAATGGCATAGTTGAGTTGACAGAAAGGATATGGGGTATGTTGTGAAGATAGGATGGATATTGAATATGTTGAATTGACAGGATTGATGAATGGGCTAATCATCATCTGGGAAAAACTAATAAATGATAATTAGTCGAGAATGGATAGGTGATAAAATATGCCAAATAATCCAAAGGTTCATTACATTCCTGCAAACCCTGCGAAGAGAGAAAAGCGGGTTGGAATCTACTGCCGTGTAAGTACAAACAGTACGGAGCAGCTCCAAAGCCTGGTTGCCCAGGTATCACATTTGACAAGATTAACAGCTACTATACTGCAATGGCTTCTGTCAGATGTTTATATGGATATTGCTACAAGCAAGACAAGTTCATCACGAAAAGAATTTAATCGGATGCTGGCGGATTGTAAATCACATAAGCTGGAGATAGTCATAACGAAAGATGTTAGTAGGTTCGGAAGGGATACAGTTGAAGTTTTAGATGCTTTTAATCAATTAAAAGCATTAAATGTTCGTGTGATCTTTGAGGGGAATAGCTTAGATACCGCAAATACTGATAGTGATTTGATGGTGGCTGTAATGGAATCCATTGCACAAGCCGAAAATGAATCAAGAAGCGAAAATATAAGATGGGGAATTAAGCAACGGGCAGCACAGGGAACTTCAAAGTTCTATGACAGAAAGTGCTATGGTTTCAAGCATGATAAAGATGGTCATTTAGTAATTGATGAAGAGAAAGCTAAAAATGTTAAGCTGATTTTTAATCTGTATCTTAGTGGTCAGAGTGTTGTAGGTATCATCAAGGAACTTGAAAAACGTAAAATTCTCTCGCCAACTGGAAAAGCGAAGTGGTGTAAGAGAACTATTGATGTTATGCTGAGTAATGAAAAGTATACTGGTGATGTAGAACTTTTGAAATCCGGCAAAAGCGAAGTTCATTATTTGGCTTCGGGGAACAATCCTGCTATAATATCAAAAGAAATGTTTGAGGCGGTGCAGATTGAAAAGAAACGGAGAAGTAATATTATAGATGGTAAAGGTGGTAGGAAAAGAAAGAATACAAAGTATAGTTCGAAGAAATAGATGATTGTCAAATTATAAAGAAAATAAAAAAATGTTAGGAGAATATTATGAATATGGAACTTGAAGATGCTACGGAAGACATTATGCAAAAACCGCAGGTCTTTTTCAAAAATATAACATTTAACGATGATACTCAGTTATCGTTTAAACATAACAGCATTATTGTATTTACTGGTGCTAATAATAGCGGTAAGAGCTAAGTATTGAAAGATATAGAGAACTCTTTGAACGCATCAAATAAAACACCTCGCATTGTTGTGAAAGATTCAGAGTGCGAGTATTGTGGAACAATCGCCGAAAAAACATTTTTTAACAAGCGCTTTTATATGAATGACCGAGGGGAATATCAGTCATTTGAATTAGATTATTCTTTTGATTTGGGTACATTACAGGCGTGGTGGAAAAGCCATACGTTACATAATGGGCTTCATAAGTTATTTGTTAAGCGGCTTAATACAGAAATTCGATTAATTTCATCAAATGCATTAAATAGGAGTGATCAACCCGAAAAGCACCCTATATAAATTTAATAATAATGAATCACTTGCTCAAAAGTTGTCGGACTATTTTCGTCAAGCATTTGACGTTGATTTGATTGTAAATCGCAATGAAATGCGAACTATTCCATTACATATTGGACAAGCACCTGATAAGACAGCATTCACAATTGATAAACAGGATGATTACTATAATCAGATTTCCACACTTCCAAAGCTTCAGGAACAAGGAGATGGTATGCGTAGCTTTGCGAGTATTTTACTTGATACATTCACATCTGATCACACTATTACTTTGATTGACGAACCAGAAGCTTTCTTACATCCACCACAGGCAAGAATATTGGGTAAAATGCTTGCAAAAAACAATTCGGATAATCGGCAATTATTAATTTCTACTCATAGTGAGGATTTTTTACAAGGATTACTTGATGCAGATAACGAAAATGTTACAATTATCAGAATTCATCGTGAGAAAAATATTAATATTATGAGTATCCTTCAGAATAATCAAATAAAAAAGTTATGGAGTAATCCGCTTTTGCGTTACTCTAATATTTTGAGTGGGTTATTTCATGAAAAAGTTGTTGTTTGTGAAAGTGACTATGATTGTCTATTTTATCAAGCAATAATGGATGCAGTTTATGAACATAAAAAAGAAATTGCCCCAGATGTGTTGTTTACACATTGTGGAGGAAAGACGCGTATCAAAGATGTTGTAAGTGCATTAAAAGCGGTTGATGTTCCTGTAGTTGCCATTTGTGATTTTGATTTACTTAATGCAAGTCAAAACTTTAAACCGATTATTGCATCGTTTGGTCTGGATTGGAAAACTATATTATCTGCAGATATGAAAATTATTTATGATAGTATGAACGCAAAAAGCAGTTGCGAAAATGATGCATGGACTCAAATCAAAAAAATAGGAAAGGTTGGTTTTTCAGGTGATGCACCAGCTGCATATGAAAGAGTAGAGGCTGTATGCAAATCGGTAGGACTTTTTGTTGTTCCAGTCGGTGAAATGGAGTGTTTTGATAAAACCGTCAATAAGGAAAAGAAAGATTGGGTTTACAATGTATTAGAAAATTATAATTTGGCGGAGGAGCCGAAACTTGAAGATGCACGAAAATTTGTACAATCAGTGGTAGATTATAAATCTTCCCAAAAAGTGGATCCGAAATAACTAATATGTTGATTTTAAATAGCTTTTATTTAAAATAGCCTAATCAAAAAAGTATAGGTTGTTATGCCAGGGTGATTAAAAAATGCTGTGGAATCAAGAGTTTTTCAAACCATAAACATATTTCTTGGAATAGCCTAACTATTACATGTTGAGTGTGTCGTGTTGATGTCACGGATTGAAAAATAGAATAGCGGAAAAGTGCAGAAAACAAGGGATTTCCGGGAGTTGGGACAGTTTGGAAAAATTGTTCCGGCTCTCGGATTTTTTGTCTGTTGTACTGTGCGGACACATATCCATTGCTTTTTGGGAGGGATAGTTGAGTTGACAGGACAGATATGGGGTATGTTGTGGAGATAGGATTGTTAAGGGTAGGTTGAGTGGATAAGATATATTAAGAAAAAATACAGGCAGGGATTCATCCGGCAGGAATGGAGAAAAATATAAAATAAAAATGAGGGTATATCTTGACAAAAAGATAAACACGAGTTATAATTGAACAAAAGTTCAAGATTGGAGAGGGACATGGCTCAGGTATTAAAAGATGAAATACGGGAAAATATTTTGAAGGCAGCGTTGCAGGAGTTCTATGAAAAGGGATACAGACCAGCAGCTATGCGTGAGATCGCAGGCAGGGCTAAGATACCAACAGGGCTGATCTATTCTTATTATAAAAACAAAGAATCTCTTTTTGATGCTGTCCTCCGTCCGGTTCTGTATGATTGGGAGAGAGTGCTCACTGCCAGGGATGACGGGCATTCAGAGGTGATTTATGGATTAAGCAGGGCAGAAACAGAATGCCTGCTGAATTTATTCGAGCACAGGCAGGAATGCATTATTTTATTTGATAAAAGCAGCGGTACAAAATATGAAACAGAAAAGGATCGGTTTATTGCAGCAATAGAAGAGCATCTGAATAAACATAAAAAGGATACAGATGGGGATGAAATATTCATCCATATTATTGCCAATAATTTTGTGGATGGGCTGATGCAGGTTATGTACCATTATAAGGGAAAGGAATGGGCGATGATGATATTGCATAAATTATCGGAAATGTATTTGTCGGGAATTGGTTTATAGGAGCCAGTTCCTTTTTTTACCGAACAATATTGAATTGTTGTTCAATTTTGAAAGGGGAAATTAAAATGATGACTTTATTTGTGAAATGGTTTGTGAAAAACAGGGATGAGGTTTCTAACCCAAATGTAAAAAAAGCGTATGCTGTCCTGTCAAGTGTTGTTGGCATCCTGCTAAATTTATTTTTGTGTGCAGCCAAGATAACTATCGGGCTTTTTAGTAATTCTGTTGCCATATCAGCAGATGGTTTTAACAACCTGTCGGATGCAGGGACTTCACTTGTTTCGTTTTTGGGATTTAAGATTGCAAAATATGGCGGTGGAAATACGCATCTTTTTGGACATGGCAGGATTGAATGGATTATGAGTATTTTTACATCTATTGCAGTTCTGCTTATGGGAATAAAGCTGGCGGGGGACTCTGCTGCATCTATAGCCAGCCCGGACAGTCCGGTATTCAGTATGCCAGCTCTGGTGGTACTGTTGGTATCTATTTTGGTAAAGGTTTATATGTATTGTTACAATAAACGGTTTTCAAAAATAACTGGCTCGGAAACATTAAAGGCAACCGCAGCAGACTGTATAAGTGATTCGTTATCAACGGCAGCCGTTTTCATATCAACGACAATTTCGTATATAACGCACCTTGAAATAGATGGTTATTGTGGTGTGCTGGTGTCCGTTTTCATTATTTTTGCAGGTGTAAAAAGCTTATGGGAAGTATTGGGGCGGATCATGGGGCAGTCAGCAGACCAGGAGATGGCAGACGCTATTTTGCAGATAGCCGGATCATATCCAGAAATCATTGCTGTCCATGATTTGATGCTTCATGATTATGGATTTGGGTATTTTGTGGTATCCATGCATACGGAAGGGTATTCGGAAAACAGTCGGCAGCTTTACACCGCAGCAAACCAGATAGCTTATGATTTAAAACAAAAATTTCATTGTGACAGTTTTATACAAGTTGACTATGTGTTGGAGGATAAGACATTGAAGGACGGTCTTATGGAACGAATATATACTGTCCTCAATCAATATAGCGACGAGATTGAAATAAATAATTTCAGGCTGATTGAAAGTGATCCTTATGTCAATGTTGCATTTGACATGGTCTATCCTGCTAAACTGCAAAAAAGTGAGGAGGATATCTGTAATGACATTAAAAAAGAAATCGAATCAGAATATTCAAAATGCCGTACTGTTATTAAAGGTATTATACGGCGTGAGCGTTTTCGCTTACACCGATAATAAAGCATATTCGCAAAGCGGACATGCGTATACAATTATATTAAGTTTAAGGAGGACATTGAAATGGCAGAAAAGTCAAATCGTATCTATTTACTGGAAGAAGCAGGTGTTGCTTCTGCGTTACTTAAGTTAGGGATACCGACAATGGTCGGTATGTTGATTTCAGCCTTGTATAATGCGATTGATGCGTATTTTGTAGGCGGTCTTGGCATGAGCCAGATGGGAGCCGTATCCGTTGTATTCCCGATTGTGCAGATCATTATAGGTCTGGGGATGATGTTTGGGGCAGGAGCATCTTCTTACATATCAAGGCTGTTGGGGAAGGAAGATAACGAACAAGCAGACAAAACAGCTTCTACCTCACTTTTTTCGGGGCTTCTGGTTGGGGCAATTATCATTATAGGCATTATGGTTTTTCTTGACCCGGTACTTACGGCATTAGGTTCAACGGAAACAATTTTGCCTTATGCAAGAGCCTATGCAAAAATCTATGTAACTGGTTCAATTATCAATGTTTTTACTGTCATGATGAATAACCTGCTTACGGCTCAGGGAGCTACGAAGTTCACAATGATAGCCATGCTTACAGGAAGTATCGCCAATGTGATTTTAGACCCTGTCATGATTTATGGCATGGATTTAGGTATTGAAGGGGCAGCTATTGCAACGGTTATCTCATTATGTATCAATATGGCACTTTACATTGGATATATCGCAAAAAAGAAAGGTGTTTTGAGATTTTCAGTTAGAAACATAGATCCGTCCAAGACAATTTATGCAGAAGTTCTGAAAATCGGCATTCCTGTATTGCTGTTTCAGATGCTTGCAAGTGTAGCTATGGGAAGCATCAATACTGCAGCAAAGCCTTATGGAGATTATGCAGTAGCAGCTATGGGAGCAGTTACCCGTATCATGACAGTTGTAACTTATGTAGTTTTCGGATTTTTGAAAGGGTTTCAGCCTTTTGCAGGATATAACTATGGAGCCAAAAAATATGAAAGATTAAAGAAATCTATTAGGCTTTGCATGATATGGTCGACAGTGTTTTGTATTGCTGCAGCTATTGTACTTTTCATATTTGCAGATCCAATTGTTTCCCTTTTTGGTACAGACATAGAAATGGCTGGTATAGCGGCAAAGGCACTCAGACTTAATGCAGTGTTATTTATTACATTTGGTTTTCAAATGGTGTATGCGTCACTTTATTTAGCTATTGGTAAAAGCTTAGTGGGAAGTGTACTTAGCTTGAGCAGACAGGGAATTTTCTTTTTTCCTTTAGTCATGGTACTGCCTCATATCATGGGATTAACAGGGGTGGTATGGGTACAGCCTATGGCCGACCTTTTGACTACAATACTTACCATAGTTTTTGCAGTAAGAATAAACCATACTTTATCTACAGAAATTGAAATGGGGGAAGATTGATTTGGAATTAGGAAAATCTAAAGAAGACTACTTAAAAACAATTTTTGTACTGCAGAGAAAACTTGAGAATGTCCATTCGGTTAATGTTGCCGAATATATGGGGGTTTCTAAAGCAAGTGTTTGTGTAGCAATAAAACAGCTAAGAGAGCAGGGGTTTCTGATAAAGCACCCAGATTCCAGCTTGTGTCTTACTGAGAAAGGAGTATTAATAGCACAAAAAGTATATGAACGGTATGATTTTTTTCTTACAGTTTTTGCTAATGCTGGCATATCTAAGGAAACTGCAGTTAAGGATGCCTGCCGGTTGGAACACGATATAAGTGAAGAAAGTTTTAGGAAACTTAAGTGCGCATTGATGTAGGCAAATAAGTGAAACCAACAGTTCTTAAAATAATGTTCTGTTGGTTTTGCTTTAAATATATCTGGCATTCAGTGATAGTTTTATAAAAGATTAGAAGTTGATAGAGGGAGTTAAGTGATATGATAAAATTACTCGTTATTTCTTTGGAAGAACCAGAACAGGAAATATATGATAAAATAATAGAGATTGTAAATGGAGCGCATATTAGCATTGATGAAACAATAGAGGGAAAGCAGGGGAAGATAAAAAATGGCGAATTGATTATCCTGCCAGATCAGCATAAAGTTCTGAAAGAAAACCATGAGGTAAGTTACAGTTTTGATAAATTATCCGTTGTATTGTCCGAAATGTAGGCAGGAAACATTGATTGAAGCAAAGAATTTGCAAGTAATAGTCATCAAAGAGCCAGACGCTTTAGACGCAGAGCCGATGAACTTGTGAGATACCTCACAGCTCGTCGGCTCTATTTTTAGAAAGAATAAATATTTAGTTGTTGGTGTTCGTGCGTATTGTAGCAGTTTGTTTCTGCATATCATTCAGTTTTTTATGAAGTGGTATAGCCATGAATACCGTTATGACTGCGGAAAGCACATCGGCAATCGGTTGGGCATATAGAATGCCGTTAAGCCCCCAGAGCATAGGCAGGAGCAGAATAACAGGGATGAAACAAATACCCTGCCTGCAAGCTCCGAGGATAAATCCCTCTCTGCCTTTTCCCAAAGCGAGAAACAGCGAGGAATATACGGTATAAAATCCAAAGAGCATGATGGAGATGCCGTTTGCTCTTAAAGATGCTGCTCCGATGCGAATCATCTCGGCATCACCTTTTGTGAATTGGGAAACAATAGCCGCAGGGAACAGAGCCAGTACCAAGCCGAAAATCACACAGAAAACCGTAGACCAAACAATGGAAGTTTTGATTGCCTCACGTAGGCGGTCAAACTTCTTTGCTCCATAGCTGTATCCTGCAATGGGCTGAAAGCCTTTAATAAATCCGAATACAGACAAGCTGCCCATAGAAATAAGACGTGTAACAACGCCCATGCCTGCAATGGCGGAATCTCCATAATCGCCTGCGGCATTGTTGATTAAGGAAATGGAAACGCTCGTTAATATCTGAAATACCAATGTCGGGATGCCGATTTTGAAAATCTCAGACATGATTTCCTTTGTGTATGTGCAGTCCTTAATCTTAAAATGGAATACGCTTTTTTTCCGTAAAATATAGGTCAGATAAACGCAGGTTGAAACTACTTGGGAGATTGCTGTTGCTATCGCTGCCCCCGCCACGCCTAAGTCAAATACATAGATAAACAGCGGGTCTAAGGCGATATTGAGTACTGCCCCCATGAGTAAGGCACACATTGTTGTCTTGGCGGAACCTTCGCTTGTTACAATGTTATTCATCGTGACATTGAATACATTGAAGATACAGGAAACAATGTAAATGCCTGCGTATGTGGCGGCATAAGGCAGGATGCTGTCGGTTGCCCCTAAGAGCTTCAGTATGGGATGCAGGAACACCATAGAAATGATAATAATGACCGCCCCTACGGATACGCTGCTGTATAAAGCGGTACTTGCCACCTTATCCGCATTTTCCTTATCCCCACGACCTAACAATCGGGAAATGTAAGAAGCCGCACCGTTTCCGAACAGCAGACCAAGACCGACAACGACCTGTCCGAGCGGATAGACCACGGAGATTGCCCCCATCTGGCTCTCCCCTAACCCGCCGACGAAATATGCGTCAACAAGGTTGTAGAAAGCATTTACCAACATGCCAATCATTGTTGGGATGCCCATTGCTAAAAGTGCTTTTGGTATGGATGTGCTGCCGAGCAGCTCCATCTTTTTGCTTTGACTGTTCATTTTGAACTCCTTTCTCTTGACAAATAGTGTTATTTATACTACTATAAATTATAGTATTTGCGTTGCAGGAATTATAATACTATAATTTATAGTAGTTGTCAATAGAAAAAGGAGGGATTTTAAATGGCGACCATTGACTTGATTGTATTGGGAATGTTGAAACGGGAATCCTTGAGTGCATACGATATTCAGAAACTGGTGGAATACCGCAACATTTCAAAATGGGTAAAAATCAGCACACCATCCATCTATAAAAAGGTTATCCAGTTGGAAGAAAAGGGGCTTATCACAAGCCGCACGGAGAAAGAGGGAAAAATGCCCGAAAAGACAGTATATTCCTTGACGGATGCAGGAAATGAGGAATTTGAGAAACTGATGCTCGAAATATCTTGCAAGCCGATTAACATATTCTTGGATTTTAATGCGGTTATCGTTAATTTAGAAAGCATGGAAAAGGAACAACAGAGGGAATGTCTGGATAACATTGAGAGTAATATCAATGTGCTGAAATCCTATCTTGAGGAGAACGTAGATTTAAAAGAAAATGCCCCCGATATTCCTGCGACGGGCATGGCGGTTCTGCATCAGCAATTTCGATTAGTGCAGGCAATCGAAGAATGGATAAGGGCATTGAAAGAAGAACTGCTGTAAATGTGGATGATTTAAAACATAGCAAGAATGATGAAAAGATAGAAAACTCCTTGTGCTACAATATCTCATTGAACCCCTGATTTGACATTTCGTAATGTTAAAAAATGTGGGTGAAAACGAGGAAACACCGCAAGGGTGTACCTCTATGCCCATAAAGCATGGGTGAGAATGAAGAAAGGAGGTCGCAAAATGCAAGGTCAGACAGTACGCATTGTTTCACAGGCTATCCGCTATATCGAAGAACATCTGCATGAAAAGATGGATTTAGATATGGCGGCATCGGCACTGCACTATTCCAAATATCATCTGCATCGGATTTTTACAAAGACCGTCGGCTTGACTATCCATGATTACGCAAAACGGCGGCAGCTTACAGAAGCGGCAAAACTTCTGGTGTTTTCTGCAAAACCGATTATCGAGATTGCCCTTATGAGCGGGTATGAAAGCCAGCAGGCATTTACGGATATTTTTAAGGCGATGTATAAGACTTCTCCTGCGGAATTTCGGGAAACGGAAAACTTCTACCCGTTACAGCTTGAAATCTATCTGAAGGAGGAACTTGTAAAAATAGATTTGACAAAAGACAATATTAAATTTGCCACGCCCGAAGATGCGGATGACTGGATGGAACTGGTAAGCCTTACGATTGACGGCTATCCATGTCTGGATAAGGAAGATTACGCCGCAAACCTGCATCGGTATATTGCGGATAAAAAGGCTTTGATTTTACGGGATGATGATATGGCTATTGGCGTGATGGGATTTTCGCCCGACACAGGCAGCATAGACTTTCTGGCTGTCCATCCGCAGTATCGGCATCTCGGCATTACAAAGCTGTTCCTTGATAAGCTGGCAGACGAGTTGCTCTATGGGCAAGAGATTACGTTGACGACATACCGTGCAGGCGATAAGGCAGATACGGGCTGGCGGGAAGAATACCGCCGTCTTGGATTTGCAGAACGGGAACTGCTTGTGGAATATGGCTATCCGACGCAGCGTTTCGTGCTTCCACCGAAAAACAAGGAGGAAATACCGCAAGGGTATACCTCTATGCCCGAAAATACGGGCAGGAAAGGGGAAACAAGGAATGACCGAAACACAGAAAAATCCGTTAGCAGAGAGCTTTAACGCCCTATCCCTTATCCGATTTGCTTTCCCAAGCATGGTGATGATGCTGTTTATGGGATTATACACCATTGTAGACACGATTTTCGTAGCAAGGTTTGTAGACACGAATGCCTTGTCGTCCATCAATATTGTCTGCCCCGTCATCAATCTGATTGTCGGTCTGGGGACGATGCTTGCGACAGGAGGAAGTGCGGTTGTTGCGAAGAAAATGGGGAATGGAAACACAGAGGAAGCCAGAAGCAATTTTACTTTGATTGTCGTGGCAGGGGCGGTTATCGGTCTGCTGATTACAGCGGCAGGGCTTCTCTTTTTGGATGAAATCATCTGGGGATTGGGTGCGAGTAAAATATTGTTCCCATATTGCAGGGATTATCTGACCATACAGCTCATTTTCGCCGCCTTTAACATGATGCAGGTGCTATATCAGAATCTGTTTGTGACGGCGGGAAAACCAACATTAGGCTTAGTGCTTGCTGTTCTGGCGGGGATTGCCAATATTGTTTTTGATTATGTTTTTATCGTTTTACTGCAAATGGGAATCAAGGGAGCTGCTATTGGGACAGGCATCGGATATATGATACCGACAATTATCGGTACAATATTTTTTCTGATGAAAAGAAGTGAGCTGCACTTTTGTAAGCCTGACATGGACGCATCTGTTCTGCTGAAAAGCTGTTCCAATGGTGCGTCGGAAATGGTAAGCCAGTGTTCGACTGCTGTAACGACATTTCTGTTTAATGTAACGATGATGAAGCTGCTAGGCGAGGACGGCGTAGCTGCGATTACGGTACTCATCTATTCGCAGTTCCTCTTAACAACGCTTTATATTGGCTTCTCTATGGGAACAGCCCCCGTCGTAAGTTATAACTATGGAAGCGGGAATGTAAAACAGCTAAAAAAGACCGTCCATATTTGTTTCGGCTTTATAGCGGGGATTTCCATATTTGTATTTTTATTTTCCCTGCTTGGTGGGGAAAGCATTGCAAAGGTATTTGCCGAGGATAACAAGAATGTTTTTGAGATTACAAAGAACGGATTTACCATTTTTTCATTCAGCTTTCTGTTCTCTGGATGCAATATTTTTTCATCCGCTTTATTTACGGCACTATCCAATGGGAAAGCATCTGCAGCCATATCTTTCCTGCGGACGTTTGGATTTATTACGGTGTTCCTTTTGGCGTTACCGAGATTTTTAGAGGTAACGGGCGTATGGCTTGTAGTACCGCTTGCGGAGCTTTTCACGCTTATGCTGACGGCATATCTGATATGCAGGCATCGGAAACAGTACCATTATTTTTGAAAGAAAGGCAGGCAAGAAATTGAAACAGACAGAATGGATATTATGCCCTGTCTGCGGGAGCAAAACCCGCAGCAGAATTAGGGAGGATACTATTCTGATAAATTATCCTCTCTACTGCCCGAAATGCAGGCAGGAAAGATTGATAGAAGTGAGAAATTTACAAACAATAGTCATCACAGAGCCAGACACATTAGATGCAGAGCCGATGAACGTGTGAGAAAATCACGGTTTGTCGGCTTTTATAGTATTGGAATCTTCCTGAATTGGTAACGTGGCTGCATGGTTGAAATCAAATTTTTATTCTTATACACTATACTTGTGTTTACAAAAGATAGCAGAAAAAGAGAGGAAATATAAATCGGATTAAGCTATCCTTAACGGCAAGGAGGTAAAAGGATGGAATGGTTGAAAAAGCTTGGAAAAGCCATTGATTACATAGAAGATAATCTGGACAAAGAAATATCGTATGATGAAGCAGCCCTCATTGCGTGTTGTTCTCCCTATTATTTCCAGCGTGTTTTTTCCTATGTTTCGGGTGTGTCGTTGGCGGAATACATACGCCGCCGAAAAATGACGCAGGCGGCATTTGAATTGCAGCGGGCAGACAGCAGGGTAATAGACGTTGCATTAAAATATGGATATTCCTCTCCGACTTCTTTTAATCGGGCTTTTCAGAATGTTCATGGCATCACGCCAACAGCAGCTAAGCTAGGGGGAAATGTCCTGCAAGCATATCCGTCAATTCAGTTTAAAATTGAAATCACAGGAGGAAGCGCTATGGCATATCGCATTGCGGAAAAGCCGCCCCTGCGTATTGTGGGCATCCGTATCCCTTTGACTTCGGATATGGAAAATAATTTAAGAATAGTCCCAGAGTTTTGGAAAGCGTCATTGCAGGGAAAACAATTTTTGGAAATATGCAGGCTGTCTAATGGAGAACCAAGAGGAATTTTAGGAATCAGCGTATATAGAAACCCGAAAGATATTTATTACTACATCGGTGTTGCTACAAATTCCTCTGCTCCTGCGGGCATGTATGAATGTGAAATCCCTGCGGCTACATGGGTGATATTTGAAAACAATGGGCGTTTTAAGGAAGATGTGCAGAGTGTGTTCAAGCGGTTCTATATGGAATGGCTGCCGTTCTCTGGGTATAAATATGCGGAGCTGCCAGATATTGAAGTGTATCCGATTTGCAGCGGACAGCCAGTAAACGGACATTCCGAAGTATGGATTGCAGTCAGTAAGGAGGATGATTAAACGGTGTATCATTTAAGGTTAAAGGGCGACCATTATGAAATGGGAGTGAAGCGTGGAAGAATATTCAAAAAATGTCAAGTTTCTTTCCCTCTCCATTTGGATGGATTTCAACTGGAACATGGGGAACGGAGCGAAGCGGCATTAAGAAAATATTTCCCAGAGGTATGTGAGGAAATCAGAGGGGTGAGCGACGCCATAGGTGCGGATTATCTGCGTTTTGCTTCTTGGATGCTATGTATGGGATGCTGCATGTATAACTTGGAGAGTAATATTCCCGTTGAAGTTCGGGGATGTACTGCTTTCGCATATGCAAAAGGCGGAAGAATCCTATATGGCAGAAACAATGACTTGCCGCCTTATTTGCGGGAGGGGAGCAAAAGTGAAATCTATGACCCGAAAAACGGAAATAGATTTCAAATTACGACATCCTCTTTTATTAACGGGGAGGAGGGAATAAATGAACATGGGCTTGCAGTTGCAATGACTTTTGTAATGACCAGCCTTGATAAAATACAGGCGGGATTTAATTCCTGTTTCATCGTGCGGTATCTGCTTGAAAAAGCGGATAATACGGAGCAGGCAGTTTCTTTGCTAATGGAACTTCCAATCGCTTCTAACTGTAATATTCTGCTTGCAGATAAAAGCGGTGATATGAAAGTGGTTGAATGTACGCCATCCATGAAAAAAATCCGAGATGCGGAAAGTTTTGGGAATGGCAGAATCATTTGTACCGTCAACAGTTTTACATCCAATGAAATGAAGCAATATGATGATGCAAATGGGGATGATTATGATTCCCATAAACGGTATCAAGTTGTCATGGACGGTTTTGCTTCGGGACGGATAAAAGAGGATTATATCGAAACCACCAAGCAGCTTTTAAAGGGCGATTATGGCTTTATGTGCCAGTATGACAATGAGCCAGATTTTGAAACGGTCTGGAGTTCCGTATTTGACTTAGAAAGCTTAACTGTTTACCGCGCGGAGGGCGACCCAAGAAAAAAGAAATTTATGATGGACAACCGACTGCATGACTTAAAAATGAGAGGGCAGGCAGTTGTCAAAAAGCATTGAATGGATATTTTGCCCTCTTTGCGGAAGCAAAACCCGTAACAAGGTCAGGGAGGATACTGTTCTGATAAACTATCCTCTCTACTGCCCGAAATGCAGGCAGGAAACATTGATTGAAGCAAAGAATTTACGAGTAACAGTCATCACAGAACCAGACACATAGATGCAGAGCCGATGAACGTGTGAGCAATCACAGTTTGTCGGCTTTTCTTTTTACATAACCAGAGGTAGGCACGTCCACCAAATTAAAAAAAACGGCGATTTGGTGGGCGGTATTGCTATGCCCGAAAGACTTAACAAGCACTCTCCAAACCTGTTTCAAGTTTGGAGGGATTTTTATTGCCTGCAAATAGCAATTTCAATTTACATATATCATATCGGGGATGGGTGGACAGCCTGTTAAAAAAATCCTTGTCAATGCAAGGGGGCTTTCTACCCAAGAAGTAGAAGTTAAATCTCTACATATAAGAACAATTATATCTATAAACCGTGAGGGCGTGACAGCCTTTGCGGTTTTTCTTTTGTCGTTTTTTGTTAGAACATGCCGCAGGGCTGTTTTTAACGTGGGATGCCGTTCTCCGCCCGTCAATCTGGATTTCCAAAAAAATTCAGATTGATTGGAGAAAATTACAATGCTTGAAAAGCATCCAAACCGAAAAAAGGACAAGTATAATCCGTACACTTTGACGATAGCCGAGGGGCATTATTATCTCTCTTTTAAGGACGGACGTGGAAAGCAGCAGAATATTGAGATTGACGAAATGCTGTACCAGACGTTTGACAGATTTGAGCTTGAGGACATATCCCATCTCAACAGGGTGAGCAGGCACATTGAACACTCCGACATTATGGACAGAACTATTAAGCGTGGCGACATTTTCTACGCAGAGCTTAATCCCGTTATCGGCTCGGAACAGGGCGGAACAAGACCCGTACTTATCATTTCCAATGATATAGGCAACAGCCACAGCCCGACAGTCATTATTGCGGCAATCACAGGCAGGACGCAGACAAAGGCAAAACTGCCGACACATACCGAGGTAAAAGATGTTGAGGGGCTTGACAGGGATTCTATTATCCTGCTTGAACAGATACGGACGATTGATAAGCAAAGGCTTAAAAACCATATGGGTACAATGCCCAATAATATAATGGCAAGGGTTGACAAGGCTCTTGCCATTAGCCTTGCTATGACAAAGAAATAAGGGGGTGTATCGGAATATGCTCATTGATGATGAGTGGAACGGTTTGGCTGACCTGCTGGCAAATCTGATAGCCAAATACGCTTCCGAACTGGGCATAGACGGTATGCCCGATGCCAGTCATAACAAAGAATATTGCAGCGACTCTAATATTCACCAAAATCGCACATTTGTTGTTTCAGAGAATCGCTGATACAATTTTAAGTGCAGAAAATAAATACCACGGTTTTGGTAAAAAAGGAGTTGCTGTTACTATGAACAAAGAAAGAATAAAAGTTTACACTTATAAGAGGGTTTCCACCGCCATGCAGATTGACGGTTATTCACTGGACGCACAGAGGTCAAGGATGAAAGCGTATGCAGATTTCAATGACTATGAAATTGTAGGAGAGTATGAGGATGCAGGGAAATCGGGCAAATCCATTGAGGGGCGTATGCAATTCAGACAGATGATGGAGGATGTGAAGTCGGGAAAAGACAACATCTCGTATGTCTTGGTATTCAAGTTATCCCGTTTTGGAGAAATGCGGCAGACGTCCTTTCCACTTTGCAGGTCATGCAGGACTTTGGCGTGAACCTAATCTGTGTGGAGGATGGGATTGATTCGTCTAAAGATGCGGGCAAGCTGATGATTTCCGTTTTGTCGGCGGTAGCTGAAATCGAGCGTGAGAATATCCGTGTCCAGACAATGGAGGGCAGAATCCAGAAAGCCAGAGAGGGGAAATGGAACGGCGGATTTGCCCCTTATGGATACCAACTCGTAAACGGTAAGTTGGAAATTAACGAAGAAGAAGCGGTTGCAATCCGAACCATCTATGACCAGTATGTGAATACGGATATTGGCTCAAATGGGATTTCAAAATATCTGGAAAACCACGGCATCCGCAAGATACAGCGTCAGAATGGGAAGAACCCTCTTTTTGATGCCCACTTAGTCCGACTGATATTGAAAAATCCAGTCTATTGCGGTAAAATTGCTTATGGACGCAGAAAAACAGAAAAAGTCCACGGGACACGGAATGAATACCATCTTGTGGAGCAGGAAAATTTTCTTTTGGTAGACGGACTGCATGAAGCCATTATTCCAGAAGATGTCTGGAATGCGGCGCAGGCAAAACTGATTGCACAGGCGAAGAAGTATGAACACGTCAATAAGGGGAAAAACGAGCGGACGCACCTGCTTTCTGGGATTGTGAAGTGTCCCATATGCGGAGCGGGGATGTATGGGAACAAGAGCATCAAATACAAAAAGGACGGAACGAAATACAAGGATTTCTTCTATTATGGGTGTAAACACCGTGGTATGCAGCGGGGGCATAAATGCGATTACAGAAAGCAGATACGGGAAGAACTTCTGGACGATGCCGTAGCCGAAGTGATAGTAAAGCTGGTCAGCAATCCCCATTTTGCGGCAATGATGCAGGAAAAAATCAACATGAAAGTTGATACGACCGCCATAGACCAAGAAATAACCAATTATGAAAAACAGCTCCGTCAAGATTACGCCATCAAATCGAAGCTGATTGAGGAAATTGATAACCTCAATCCCGATGAGACGGTATGTTTATTGTCCAAACTAAATGTCGAGCATCATATTGAGGTGGAGGTAAATTAAAATATGCTATTACATAAGGCGGAAAAAATCGACCATTAGACTATTATATTAGATATGAACAAGTGAAAGGATGTTGGGAATATGATAATCATCCATTTTGTACATTGAAAGAAATGCATAGTGTAATCATGAAAAATTGGAATGATACCATCACGAACGAAGATACCGTATATATACTTGAAGATATCAGTATGCGCGGTACAAATGGGGAACGGATAGCTTCTGTGGCGAAACTGAAAAGACAAAAAGTTCTTATAAAAGGGAATCATGATAAGGTTTCAAATTTTCGTTATAAGCAACTGTTTTTAGCTGGAATGGACAGAAGATTTTCAACTGAAGCATCTAAATATGTCCTATGACAAGCCGGACTGGATTACATTAAAAATAAAAAGCCCCAAGCAGGAAGATAATCCCACAAGACGAATCCGGGCTGATTATACTTTCTTACATGATTGGTTTGGAGATAAATTTAAAGTTGTGGAAACCGAAAAAACGGCGCCATATGATGATATCATAAAAGTGGAATGTTCACCGTTTGTCATGACACACTGGACGCTCCAGTACAGCGATAGGGTGAAGGTGGTTGCGCCGGAAGAGGTAAGGAATAGTGTTAAAGAGAAGATAAGAAACCTGAATGTCAAGTATGGGCTTTAGAAGTGAGGAGAAAGTGAAGATGAGTATAGAAGAGTATCTTGCCTTGGAGGCACCGGACAGATATGATTTTTCCAATGATGGGGCAAAAAAGGCCTATCATGCGTTGAATGGTTTTCAGAATACTTATGAGAAATTTTTTGTATATATGTCTGAAAAAGCTTTGGCGCTTGCCTGCTATGAAGAGGGTAAGGCGGGTGTTATGATATTGCAACGCACCAAGAGGAACTGGTAGATTGAAAGACTATTGGGATTTGACATTAAAGATTATATATGAATATTACGTTTACGGAAAAGACAACATAAAGGAGATTGTAGGAGAATCAAACAGCGAGCTATATAAAGAATGGTTAGGCTCATTTAGGGTTGATGATACGGTAAGAGGAAGCTGGCAGTGCTTCGTTGAGAAAAACTATTTACAGGATTTTGTAAATCAGAATGTCGATGGCAGTTATGGTATTCCCAAAGAATTATGGCAGGGGCATTTTAAAGGTGGGATAGTGTTGCCGGATGGTATAGAGCAGATAGAACAATTCTGCGTCAATACATCCTGTTTCATAATAGCCCGCAGTACAAGAATGTTGATAAGGCTGAGAAAAAATGAGCGATAACAGATTGCAGAGATAGGGGGTATGGGATATTTATGGATAGACAGTTTGTGACAAAGCGTTTACTGTTACTTCCGGGAAATAGTGAAAGGGATAATGATAGTTTTTTGGAGATGCTGCGTAAAGACGGAGATTTCAGAATTTTTTGCCGGGAATCTTAATTGGATAGATAAAGATGGGGCAAAATCTGCACTGATTCTAGATAAGCTGTATGCTACAACTATATCTGATAATTATACGCTTGTTTCGGACATTTTGGTTGGAAAATACGATAATCTCTATATTTATGAAATATGAATGAAGAAAAGACATTCCAAATGAGTATGACAGCTTGTATATGTACGGAATCGGTATAGAGAATAACCTCAGGGAGATTGTTAATCCCCAATACAATATAATGGATTCGTTCTTAACGGAACAAATGGTAATTGTCTTGGCGAAAGAATTAAGATAACGTATGATAAGATAGTATCTATGTGGAAAGAAGTATGTATATGAAAATAAAAAAAGAAGAAATCAAACAATGGGTAAATGATGTGTATAAAAAAATATGGGAGCTGCTGTCCCTGTATGCAGAAACAGAAGGCTTTAACAGGGTGCCGGAAGGAGAGGCAGAAGAAAATCCACAGGATTTCGTAAAGAGAAAAATGGGAGAAATAAAAAAAATTGAAGACAGCTTTTACTTATATATGGATGAACAGGAGATTGCAGAGGTGAAGAGATTAAAGCCCAGATTAATGGCTATTGACCCGGAATATACATGTATAGCTGCAGACCCAGAAGTAGAGGAAACTTTTGATAAGTTATATAAGATTTATAATGATACAGCATATTTTTTTAATAGGTATTTCGACCGGAATGCGCTATCGAATAATGTAGTATTTTGGTGGGGAGCAGTTAATCCTAATTTGGTTTATTATAATCGTATTTTTGATTTGATGGAAAAATATCCGAAGACTTATATGGAAATCATTCCCCTTGGCACAGAGCTGCCTGGCGCAGAGTTTGTCGCAGAGCGAAATGCCTATTTTGAAAAAATCAAAGAGCAAAACGAGCGGGAAAACTTAAATTGGTCAAAAGATAGATTTTTTCAGGAGGAACTGCTAAATACGCTGAAGCTATTGTTTGAAAGAGAACTCAAAGAGTATTTATAGGGGCGGAAAGGAATGCGGTTCAATATGACAGAATGGAAGGAGCATGCGAGTTATGCAGAACTTAATATTTGTGATTGGGGCCACGGCTACCGGAAAAACATACTTTATTGACAAACATTATAGGGATAAGGATGTAGATATTTTAAATGTGTATGACTATCAGCAGCGCATTTATGATGAGGAGGGTTTTGGGGATAGTATTCCTTTGGGTGCTCAGTTTAGGTGCCTTATGAAAGCTAACAACATGCTTCTTTCGGATATCATTGAGAAACTGAAACAGGGCAGATATGTGGTCGTCGAGCAGACCTTTTTTAAAGCAAAGCGACGTATAGCATATATTGATGAAATCAGGAAAGCAGCAGATGTTACAATTGAAATTTATGTTATGTGCCCTAATGATGAATTGTGGGAATCAAATCTGAAAAAAAGAAATATGGAAGGAAGACTTAAGTACTATAAAGAGCAGGCTGTCAGCACAATAGAATTTCCCAATCCGGCTGAAGGGATAGATATGATTTATAAAGTGGATGGCGATGAGATTCAATTACAGATGGAGTCTCCGAGACCGGAATTACTAAATAAGGCTAGAGAGGAACTTGCCGAAGAAGCAGAACGTATACGAAACGAGGACGAAGCAAAACGCAGAAGAAAAGAACTTATAGGAAGCATGAATACAAGACCATTCTGGCATTATTGCGAGGTTTGCGGTAAGAAAGAGTTTATCACAGCACAGGAGGCATTTGATAGCGGATGGGATTATCCTCCGAATATGGGGCATTTTGGCCTGCTTGGTCCGAGGACATGCGGAAACTGTTTCATAATTGATACTCTGTTTTGGAAGGTTAATACAGATAAGAAGATACCGTTGCCCGTTGTTGTGGAAAAAATGCTTACTCCTAAGGAGCGCGTGACATGGCAACGTATAAAAGGGGAACCGGAGAGTCTACTTGAGGAAGAAGAGCAAATCATATGAGATATATTATTAGGCAGTGCTTGCTATTTTGTTCTGCGTATATACGCAGGCAGTTTTAAATTATGTTCACATTTTAGAAAATATGTCATCACGACCCGTACAACGTATTCATGGATAGTATGTACAAAATCAAAAGGAATATGTTTAAAATAGAATTTTGATTTGTCAATAGTATCAGATGTGAAAGTTATTGTTTGGATTTGTTTTTTCCTTCTCATTTCTCTAAACATTTTTCTTACCTCTTTCTGATTTAATATATAATGCAATGCCAGTTAAAGTGACAAAACATTCAGTAATTGGAAAAGACAGCCATACTCCTGTCATTTTTAATAAAAAAGACAGGAAAAAAGCCATAGGGATTATAATTAAAAAACCTCTCAACAGTGAAATGATTTGTGCAGGAAAGGCTTTTTCTGTTGATGTAAAATATGCGGATATAATGATGTTAAACCCGACAAATGGAATAGCAGTAAAATATAATTTTAATCCTGTTACTGCAATCCGTTGTAACTGTACATTTTGTTCATTGTTAAACACGCTTACGATTGGATTGGCAGATAATAAAAAAATTAAATATATGCCGCATGATATAACCAACATTGTTTTTAAGGCATATTTTAAAATTTGCTTCTGACTATCATGTTCTCCATATCCATATACTCTGCTTAAAATTGGCTGTGTTCCCTGTGCTATTCCAGTATAAATTGAAATAACTACCAGTGAGAGATTTGCAACTACACCATAGGCAGCTACGCCAATATTCCCTTGCAGGTGCAGAATAATGGCATTAAAGACTATTATTACAATACCGGAAGCCATTTCTGTGATGAAAGATGGAATACCTAAAGAAATGATAGCTCCTGTCAGTCTAAAGGATGGATTTATTTGTACTAAATGAAACTGGTTTTGTTTTGTAAACCAATGCCTGGATAAAACAATTAAGCTAATAACAGGCGCTAACCCTGTGGCTAATACTGCACCAAATATTCCCATACGAAGGGGAAAGATAAATATATAATCTAAAATAATGTTTGAGAAACTTCCGGTCAGCATAGCAATCATAGATAACTTAGGATTTCCGAAACTGTACAGGCTGTCTGTATAAAGAGAAATGCACACGTGCCAAAGGGAACAAACGCCTGTATATTTCCAAAAGTTTTTTAGAGAAACGTCAGGAATCCTATGAAAATATCCTGAGCGAAAAAGGGGTTCTAAAAAGTGATTATGAATTCCAGAGATTTCTACTCCGTGGAAAAACCAAAGTAAAACTGAAGATTCTTTTTGAATTTTTGTATATATAGCGAGGGCATCGCTCAATCAGCTAATTTGATGATTTTGCGACACCCCCTTGACAAAGAGCTTATTGAGGTGGGTGGACATGCTGTGTGTGAATTCTATATTCAATATGGGAAGTTTGACAATATTATGTTTCATGTTGAAACATTAACTGAAGAACAAACAAAAGCTATCCTGGAAATGGCTATTATATATTTAGCTATTGGTAATTATAGGGAATTTGCAAAGGATATTATTCTCAAGTTTGTAAATAGTAATTTGGATTTAGAGTTTCCATTAATTCGCATTTTCAGTAAAGAGTATATTAAGCTGGAAGATGATAAAAAGTTCTTACAGGCAATTGCAGGTTCAAGGACAAGTAAAAAAAAATAGTTTGGTCATTTACTCGTTATTTAGAAGAAAATGCATTGTCTTTGTTGATTATGCAGATATTATTATAAAATTATGTGAGAATATTTTGTGGATGGAAACAGAAGAATTAAGAAACCAATGGGGATAGAGGACGAAATTTCAAAGTTAATTATTTCTTTGTATGATGAAACTGCTTATTCTGAAAAAAGAGCTGATAATCAAACTGCGGAAAAATGTCTGGAGTTATGGGATATTATGTTTGAAAAATAATTAGGTTCCGTAAGAGAGATTAGCAGAAAATTAATGAAAAGATAATAGCTTGAGATTGGTAACGGCTTTATAAATATTTAGAAACTAAATTTTTAAAGGAGTAGTATATGGAGAATAACAAAAAAGAAGTTCAGAGTGAAATTATCATATACCAGACAGAGGATGGAAATACAAAAATAGATGTTAAATTTCAGGATGAAACGGTTTGGCTTACACAAGCTCAATTATGTGAATTATATCAAACCAGTAAATCCAATATTAGCGAGCATATTAAACATATATTTGAAGAAGGAGAATTGGAGGAGGATTCAGTTGTTCGGAAATTCCGAACAACTGGCGCTGATGGCAAGAATTATAATATTACACATTATAATCTTGATATGATTATTTCTCTCGGATATCGTGTGAAATCTTTTATTGCCACACAATTTCGGCGTTGGGCGACAGAACGTCTGAAAGAATATATGATAAAAGGCTTTACTATGGATGATAAGCGATTAAAAAATTTGGGAGGTGGAAATTACTGGAAAGAATTATTGGATCGCATACGGGATATTCGATCGTCGGAAAAAGTGATGTACCGGCAGGTGCTTGACCTTTACGCTACCAGTATGGATTATAATCCCAAAAGCAATGAATCTATTGCGTTTTTTAAAATGGTTCAAAATAAGCTTCATTATGCAGCGCATGGGCATACAGCAGCAGAAGTAATATATGAGCGTGCAAATGCAGAAAAGCCATTTATGGGGCTAAAAAGTTTTTCTGGCGATTTTCCAACATTAAAAGATATTGGTATTGCAAAGAATTATTTAAGTGAGGAAGAATTGAAGATTTTAAACAATATTGTATCGGGATATTTTGATTTTGCAGAAATTCAGGCTATGCGCCATAATCCCATGTATATGTCTGATTATATAGAGCATCTTGATAATGTATTGAAAACGACTGGAGAAAAACTATTGCAGGGAGCAGGAACAGTTAGCCATGCACAGGCAATCGATAAAGCAACAGAAGAATATAAAAAATATCAGGTTCAGAACTTATCACCAGTTGAAGAAGAATATTTAGAAAGTATTAAAAACATACATAGTACGGCAAAGAAAAATGCAAAAAAATGATAAGATAGAATTGTATTCCTATACAAGTGACGAGGTTGAAAAATTGCGATTACATAGTAGCTTAGACATATGTGGAGACTGTGTGTCTCTTGAGCAACCGAAAACCTGATACGAAAGTCAGGATCGATGTGGATCTGGAAGACTACTACCATATCGAGGACGCAAAGAAGAATCAGAACTGAAAATAAAACACCAAACTAAGAGCGAAAGCTGCTGATGCGAACAAAGCATTGGCAGCTTTTTTGGGCGAGCAGCGAGGTGGTAAGCATGTTTATCACGGAAGAGCTGCAGTCTATCGACAGGAAATATTTCACGGTGATTGTGGCAGATGCCTATGATGTGACTCTGATCAGCAATAATACTCATCATATCTGATATATTCACAATACGGAGATTGCCGACCGGAACCTTTGTCTGATCCATCCGGGTTCTTTCCGATGATGCAGCAGCCCTCGTGGCGCATTTCCATGTCCTTGTTAAGCTCGTCCCAAAAGTCTTTCATGTAGGAAGCATAATTATCCGCACTGATGGACATGAAGCCGATCTTAACGGTAAATTCCCCGAGATGCATGGTGGTGAAGTTGCCCTGGATGTAGTCCCCTTTGCTCAGACCATACTGATCTTTCCTGAAAGGAACCAGAACCTTGCCTGATTCAATAGGGGTGCCGTCAAACGAACGGCGATTGCTGTACTTCTGTGGGTTACTGTAATCTGCTTTTCTTGCCATGTTGATTTCCTCCTTGGATTGGCACGGAGGAAATCCGCATGGCGATATTCGATTTTGAGTGCCTTTAATAGATGGCTATTCATTTCGGATTCCTCCTAGTTTGCAGTAGCCAGCTGTCCTATTAGGCTGGTTTTGGATTGTATGCGTTTATCTGATCCGGATAGGACCGCTCTTGAACAGGGAGTGCCGAGACCGGACAAACAAGCATATTTCTTATGCTCAGATGTATTATGGAAAAAAATGAAATGAAAACCCTGGACATAGGCATGTCCTATTTTAAGGTTGAAATCGGGTGGAAAAGATGGTATGATTTGCGGTATCCCGGATCGTTTTCGGAGACGCTTGTGCAGTTGATGAAAGACAAAAAGCTGTCTGCAAAGAAACTTGCGGATGGATCATTGGTCAGCGAGAAGACAATTCAGCGCTTGAGAAACAATGAAGAGTACCCGACAACAAAGCAGACTGTTCTGGGATTATGCTATGGCTTGAAGCTGACCATACCAGAGGCGGAAATGCTGTTGGGGAAAACGGAGTTTAGTCTGAAGAGTACAACGCCAGAAAATAATGCTTATCGCTTTACGCTTGGATCATGCGCAGAGCTGAGTATTTACGAGGTTAATGAGATGCTGGCGGCGAACGGTTATCTGCCGTTTGGAAGTTCGCCGGCGGAATAATGAAGATTAAAAACGCAAGAGAATAAAAGACAAGGAGAATGTAAATGGCGATTAATATAGCACCCAAATCATTGGATACGGAACTGAGCGAGCTCATGCGCGATGTAACTTCGGGTAAGGCTCAGCTTCCGGAGTTTCAGCGTAGTTGGACATGGGACGACGGACGTATCAGAGGTATTTTAGCCAGTCTTTCACAGGGATATCCTATGGGTGCGATTATGCGCCTGGAATGCGGGAATGAAAATGTGAAGTTCAAATATCGCCCGATTGAGGGTGTAAAGAACGTTACTGTAGCACCAGATTATCTTATTCTTGATGGACAACAGCGCCTTACTTCTATGTACCGTACTACATGCTCGACAGATGCGGTTCTCACCAAAACTGATAAGGGCAAAAAAATAAAAAGGTTCTATTATCTGGACATGAAGAAATGCTTGGACGATAACGAGGATCGGTATGATGCTATTGTTCCGGTTCCGGAAGATAGAAAAGTCAAAATGGATTTTGATCGTAAGGTGCTTTTGGATCTTTCGACCAAGGAACTGGAATATGAAAACGAGATGTTCCCAATCAATATTATCTTTGACGGAAGTGCGCGCGAAGACTGGGCGGATAGTTACAAGGAATATCACGAGTATGGCAAGGAATTCATGGAACGCTACAAGCAGTTCCGCACGGAAGTTATTGAGACAATTACTGGTTATAAGCTTCCGGTAATTACGCTAGGGAGAGAAACACCACGTGAAGCTGTATGTAAGGTGTTTGAGAATGTGAATACCGGCGGTGTTGCGTTAACAGTATTCGAGCTGGTTACGGCGACCTTTGCTACTTATGAATTCGATCTAAGAAAAGACTGGGAAGAGTGCAGAGATATTATCTGGGGTAAGAATGAGCCGTTGAATACTGATGTTATGAAGGGTGTTGATGAGACCGCATTTTTAACAACAATTACGCTTTACACCAGCTATTTTGCAGAGACCGCGACAACCTGTAAGAAAAAGGATGTACTTGGATTGGAGTTTGAATCATACCAGGCAAACAAGACTGCTGTTCTTGAAGGCTATAAGATGGCAAGGAAGTTCCTGTTTAGCCAATATGTGTTCAGAATGAGAGATCTTCCGTATACCACACAGCTTATTCCTCTTGTAGCTATATGTGCTGTAATCGGCAAGAGCAGCTTTAATCTGCCTCAGACACAGAATATACTTTCGCGATGGTTCTGGTGCGGAATTATGGGTGAGATGTACGGCGGTGCAAATGAGACCAGATTTGCTAATGATATAGAGGATGTCGTTGCAGCTATTCAGGGAAAAGAGAGTCAGAACCGCACTATCAATGCTTCATACTTCTCAGCTACAAGACTGATGTCCCTGCAAACCAGAAACAGTGCAGCATATAAAGGAATAATGGCTCTTGTATACCGCGAGAGCTGCAGAGACTTTATGAAGGGTACCACAATGGATATCGTTAAGAGCATGGATGAATCTCCGGACATCCATCACATCTTCCCGGAAGCATACTGTATCAAGCAGGGGTATCCGAAGGCCAAATGGAATTCAATTATAAATAAGACTCCGCTGCTTCCGGAATCTAATCGCCAGATCGGTGGAGAGGCTCCGAGCAAGTACAGTCAGAAGATCATGAAAGCTGCACAGATTGATGAGGAACAGCTGAAATCCAGAGTGGAATCGCATCTTGTAGACTACAATTCTTTCATCAATGATGATTTTGATACATACTTCATTGATAGAGCTAAGGCCATTATGACTGTAATTGAGGGAGCTATGGAGAAGCCTATATCAGATAAAGGATCTGAGCAGACGATTAATAGTTATGGGGTTAGCCTGGAAGACTGATTCGATGCGCATCTAGGAAATGCTGATGGAGAAGAAGTTATCAGAAGAGTGGGCAAGATTTTGACAGAAGCCAGCCTGGTGATATATGGGAGTTTAAGAAAACTGTTGACAGTGAGCAGTTTTATGTGAAATTAAAAATACAAAACCGAAACGGAAAGGATATCCTCAAATGCCGTAGTTTCCATGAGGATGATTATAGCTAGGCAAAGGAGGTGACAGTAATGATGGCTTCTTGTAAAACTGTGTTTCGCATCCGTCGGCGCGGAGCAGGATATTCGGCATCCAGTCCGGGATTTTCCTATCTGTTCACAGACAGATTTGAAAAAATGAAACAGATAGCTAATGTAATGGAAGTTACATTTGAGCAATCCTTTATTCTACCTGATGGTGAACAGATTAAAACCAGTAATGAATAAGTGGTGACTAGATGGATTTATTTTTAAATGATATTCTTCATTTATCACAAGAAGAAATAAGCAACAGCAAAATAGAGTCTAATATGCAAGCTGGAAGTGGTGGCCAACCATTTTTAGATAGATGGCTGAAACATACTGAAGAAGAAAAAGCAAACGGGACTTGTAAGGACTGCTGTATGGTAAGCAGAGAAACTTTTATCCTGGACAGTGGATTTTTAGTTTCGCAAAAATGCCAGATGATGAATGGCTACTTATACTGGCTGCACAAATAAAGGAGGCAGTTATGATAAAATTTGTTATAGGTAATATTTTTGAATCTGGTGCAGATTGCCTAATTAATACTGTTAATTGTGAGGGATTTATGGGGAAAGGGATTGCATATCAATTTAAAATGCGATTTCCCGAAAATAATCGTGATTATGTAAAGGCATGTAAAACAGGAAACTTAAGGATAGGGACAATTCATTATTATAAAGAAGATGGGGTATGGATTGTAAATTTTCCAACTAAAGACAAGTGGAGAGGAAAATCCAAAATAGATTATATTGAAAAGGGGTTAGAACAACTTACGAGCTTTATTATTGAGCATAATCCGCAGACGATTGCTATACCAGCATTAGGATGTGGAAATGGTGGCCTTGATTGGGGCGTTGTAAAAAAAGTTATTACTGAGAAACTTCAGTTAATAGAAGATAAATACACTTTTTTGATATATGAACCATCTATTTCAGATAAGGCAGAAAAGACAAAAAATATTCAACTTTAAAGAATATAGTGGCGATAATCAAATTGAGAGTGCTTCATTTATTGCCAACATCTGAATCATCTATGAACAGCTAAAAATCTATGCCTTGCAGCCCCGAAAACTAGTCAACGCTGGTCGATGGGAAAAAGCGTATTCCTAATTTCTTCTGTAAAATTATAGACTTGACAGAAGGACGACATTATGTTATACTTTAAAAGTCAACATCATGTTATACAACAGGGAGAGCTAAATCATGTTACAGCAATTATCCGACGCCGAACTTGAAATTATGAAAATCGTATGGGGGAACCCAGAAGATGTGACATTGTTTCCCTATATCATGAACGGGCTGGCAGCAAGAGGCAAACCGTGCCAAAAGAATACTTTGATTGTACTCCTGTCCCGGCTGATGAACAAAGGCTTTCTGAGTGCCAAGAAAATCGGACGCCACAACGAATATACCACGCTTGTTTCGGAAGCGGAGTATCAGACAGCACAGACAAAAAATTTCTTGGACAAGATTTATGAGGGCAGCGCAAAAGGTCTGGTTTCCAATCTGATTATGGGCGACCTGCTGACAGACGAGGAATACGAGGACTTGAAAAAGCTGTTGGAGAAAGGGAAAGAGCAACAATGAACGCAGTTTTGAAAATTTTCTTGTCCATGTCTTTTTCCGGCAGCTTGCTTATTTTGATTCTGCTTTTGGGAAAACAGTTTTTGAAAAACAAAATCAGCCGGCAATGGCAGTATTACATTTGGCTGGTTGTTGTTTTGCGGCTGCTACTCCCGTTCGGACCGGAAGTAAGCCTGATGGGAAAGACATATCGGACTGTCGATCAGGCAATATCCCAGGCTGCTCTTTTACCACCGCAGCAACAGCCCCCGCTAAACGTTCCAGGAGGCAATCTTGTTCCCGCTGTTGGGGCGGAACATCGCAAGGAAATGTTGAATAGTCCGGCAGATGATGTAACAACTACCCACCCATTTCAAGATATTGGAGTATTGTTAATCAATCATATCTGGCTGGTGGTCGCACTGGGCTTGCTGATACGAAAAATAACAATCTATCAGGGCTTTGTACGATATATCAAGGCTAGATTAACCCCGGTTTCTGATATTGAGCAGTTAGACGAACTTTCTATTGTCGCAGAGCAGTCAGGCATTAAAAAGCCGGTTGAGTTATGCGTCAATCCGTTGGTTTCTTCCCCGCTGCTGATTGGACTTTTCCATCCATGTATCGTACTCCCCCGTGTGGATATTCTCGAAAAGGATTTTCGTTATATTGTCTTGCATGAATTGACGCACTATAAACGGTGCGATATGTTCTATAAATGGCTGGTTCAAGTTACTGTCTGCCTGCATTGGTTTAATCCGCTGGTTCATCTTATGAGCCGGGAAATTACCAAGGCTTGTGAATTTTCTTGTGATGAAGCCGTCCTCACTAAAATGGGGAGTGGCAATGCACAGGACTATGGGAAAACCTTGCTTGACGCTATGGCGGCAGTAGGGAGATACAAGGAAAATTTCGGAGCTGTCACATTAAGCGAAAATAAACATCTGTTGAAAGAAAGGATAAACGCAATTATGAACTTTAAGAAGAAGTCAACAGCAATACGTTTTTTGACGGGTGCACTGACACTGTGTGTGATGTTCGGGGCGGCTTTTGTTGGCGTTTATCCCGTTGACGCAGCAGTTGATCGTACAGCAGGCAAGCTTCAGGTGGTTGTGAATAAAACTCCCGCACAAGGGAGCACAGGCACAAGTAGTGAGGACTATGCGGCTCAGGCGGAGCAGTACTACAAAGCCGACAGCCTGCCACTGTTTGAAATCACATTTCCCCGACTGAATGAAAATACTCAAAAGATGTGGCTTGAAAAGCTCTATGCGGATGGTGACGTTTCTTTCTTCTCTGTCTCTGTGCGTGGACTTGATACAAATTCTTCTCTATTTGCTGACTTCGCAGAAAAAGCATATACTAATAAAGAACTGGCGTTTTTCTCCGTTTTGACGGACTGCATGGGCGAAGCGGAGCTGGAACTTTGGCTGGACAGGGCACTGGAAGATGGAAATTGGGCATTTCAATCTATGCTCTTTGATAAACTGAACCAGGGCGAAGAATTTGACGAGCTGGAAGAAAAGCGGGAGAAAGAATGGGCTGAAGCACAGATGGCGGAATACCAGGCTGTGGGCGTTACAATGGATGGAAAGGACTACTACTACCAGGGCCAGCTTGTCAATATCTTTTTAGACATCCGGTCCAACAAATCCTTTCACACCCTGAATATGAACCCAAAAGGAACTGTCAATATCAAAATTGTCCGTGATGTGGAAAACAAAATCACAGGCGTTTCCTATATGACTGAGGCGGAAGTGATGGAACTGTTGGGGGATATGGATGACCCCGGATAATAAAATCGATGTAGAAAGAATCCCTGTTGATTTCTTCAAGCGGCGCGAGCCAAAATAGGCGCAAAAAGACAGGAAACCTTTTCTTGGTTTCCTGTCTTGGTGTGCTGTTCTATGTAGCGGCGGTTATTCTGTTTTTATTATCTCTTTTCCAGCAACGAAGCTAACCGTTACAAAAAACTGACCAGATAAATCTTTCCAGTATTCCCGGTCCTGTATGGATAATGACTTTTTTGTTTGCGCTCTCAATATAATAAATATCCTTTACATACATTTTTTGTTGAACGCCAGAACTTTTCACTAAGATATACCTTTTTGTCCGTTCTTCTGCAACCGACAATTCTTTCAGTGCACGTCCAAAAACGGTACGAAATTTTTCTTCATCAATCGGCTTTAACAGATAATGGAACGCTAATACATCAAATGCGTCATTCATATATTTTTCATAGCCTGTTACAAAAATGATAATACTCTTTTTACTGCCATTTTGTTCCTGCTCTTGCCGAATATGCTTTGCAACGTCCATTCCTGATAGTTCTTTCATCTTTACATCAAGGAATGAAATATCAAAATTTTCCTTTGCCTTTAGCATTTCCTCTCCGCTGACAAATGTCACAACTGCGGTATCCCTTATTTGCTCTTTTACCAGTGTAGCAATATGCTCCCTTGTAGCCATATCATCATCGCAAACCGCAATCTTCATCAGCTATTCAACTTCCTTTCACTTTTATAAGATATATAGGCAAAAACCTTATTTTATTATATCGGATTTTTGCATTTTTGTATTAATGAAGTGGATGCCAAATACGGAATTTAGGGTGTGAAATGATTTGTGCAGGAAAGGCTTTCACAATTTCCAAAGCACCGCAAGCATTTAAGGTCGAAGCTGGAATATTGACCTTTGTTCTCAATATTCATAAGTATAACATGATGCAATTCTGACGCCCCTAAGAGGTAGACTAAGCAATATAAATATCTCAGGAGGCATACAGGATGTTTAGAGCAAAGTGCAGATGGATAAAAAATATCGGTGGGATAACAGGGCGTACAAAGTGGCTTGTCGTTCTCCTGCTTTTCCTTCATGTATTTATAGCCGGAAAGCAGTATCTGGATAATTATGATCCACTCTATACATCTATTGAAAAGGACCCCTGCTATCAAGATGGGGTCTTTACTATCTATCAACCCGGAGATTATGCGCGCTTTGTCGGTTATCTGAATCGCAATCATAAAAGAGATCCTAATAATCCCAAAGCGACTGCCATTGATGCAGTTCTGATGGCAGATATCGACCTTTCAGACACTAAATATGGTCCGGTTAAAGAACTTTCATTTCTGAAAAAAAGCTTTATCAAATATCAAAGCTTTGAAGGCCATCCCTATATCCGCCAGGCTATTTTAAGTTATTCTGGAACTTTTGACGGGAATGGTCATACTATCACTTGGTTTAAAGATGGCAAAAATGGTATGTTTGTCACCTTGGAAAGAGATGCCACCATTCGCAATCTGACTCTCCATGCAACACAACTTACATGGGATTTGGATGAATATGGAGTTGGAATGTTCTGTATCTTAAACTATGGCACAATAGAAAACTGCCAAACCAAAGGCAGCCTAACCGGAACCGAGTGTTACACGGGTGGCTTTGCGGGCATCAACCGGGGCACTATAAAAGATTGTGAAAATTATGCCAATGTTTCTCTAAATAAGACCGGAGACTACGGTGCTGGCGGTATCGCCGGCCTTAATAAATGCAAAGTATTAGAAGGCGAAAGCGAAGAAAATCCCATTGTCCCTGTAATCGAAGGTTGCATAAACTATGGCACCATCTATGCCCCCTGGAAAGCCGGCGGTATCTGTGCCCGCAATGACTGTGCCAATATCTATACTTGCGGCAATGAAGGCAGCGTCACTGTACAATATCAAAAAGGCTATATCTACCCCGACGAACCCACTTGGTATGAGCCTGCCATGGCAGCTGGTATCTGTGGCGATATGGGCTGGAACAATATTGAAAACTGCTACAATACCGGACAAATCTCCATTGAGGAAGATGGAGAGGAAGCTACCTATGCCATTGCCGGCAATACCCTTTTCTGGATTAATACCGTCGCAAACTGTGTCACACTGGCAGATACCGCCACCGGCCATATGCGCCATGAGAGTGTAATGGAGCTCACCGAGGAAGAACTGACGTTCTGGAAAGAACACCAGGAAGAAGTCCCCTACCTCCCCAACAACTGGAAATTTGACCTAGAAGAAGCCAAAGAAAAACTTCCGATTGTCCCACTTAATTTAATAGAATCTTCTCTGACACAAGACCAGAAAGACCTGTGGCTCTGCGATGAATTTTACTTACAGGCTCCTAAAGGCTATCAAATAGAAGAAGTCTCCCCCTACGCCATCTGCATAGAACCATCCACTTTTCTGCCTGCCGAAGAAAACTGTCAAATCTGGCTGATGCGTTTAGAAGACAACCTTACCAAACTCCCCTCCTACCCTGACAAAGAGGCTATCCATGAAGCCTGGTTAGACATTCCCGGAGCCCATTGGCTCCATCCGGCTCACAGCTACGCGGATGACTGTCACCTGGATTACACGGATTATACGCATCCTACCATTCAGAACTTCACCACAGGTTATACACTTATCCACTACCGCGACGACTTTCTGGCCTATGCAGCTGTCCAGGAAGAAGGAGGAATGATTGACAATATCGCTGCCCTGCCCTTAAAAAGCACCCCAGAAGGCGGCTACACCACTCCCTGGCTCCTCCTCTTTACCTCCGACGAAAATAACTACCGCCCCTCTTTGTCCTTTGCCAAAGAAGCTCTGGAAAACTTTATCCCCCTCCCCGCGCAAATTGTTGTAGCTCCTGGTGACACGCTCTGGTCTCTGGCCAAGACCTACACAGGCACCTTTGCCCGCTACCCAGAAATAGCCACCATATACCCTGGTGACCCCAACCAACTAACCATTGGTCAATCCCTTACCATCCCTCCAGAATGGCTTATTCCCTCCAATCTTTAGAAATTCAGAAACAGGCGGATAGTATGGTTTGTGGTCTCGCACACACCATACTATCCGCCTGCTTTGTCACTTATATTTTATATTTCAAACATCAAATCTCCATACGAAGGCATCGGCCATACTTCTTTATCAACCAACATCTCCAGTCTGTCAATCGGTCTTCGAAGTGCTTCCATTGCCGGCTGTACATAGTTCCGGTAAAAGTGTGCTCTCACTTTATTATCTTCAATCCCCACAGCTTCCTGCGTAACGCCCTGCAATATCTTTAGCGCCCCATTTGCTTCATTTAAAAGTGCTGTAATATCCTTTAGCACCTCCATCTGCACCGTCGCATTGACCCCAATCGCGTTCATTGACTGCACAATCCCGGAGAGTGTCCCTGTATACCCGATAACTGCCGGTATAATCTGTTTTACCACCATATCAATCATCGTAAGTGCTTCAATATTCAGCGCCTTATTATAGGTCTCATATTTAATCTCTGCTCTTGAATGAAGCTCTGATTCACTAAACACTCCAAAACGCTCAAACATCCGAATCGATTTCTCCGTTACCAGCGCTGGTATTGCATCTACCATCGAACGTAAGTTTGGTAGTCCGCGCCGCTCTGCCTCTGCAACCCATTCGTCTGCATAGCCATTTCCACCATAGATAATCTTATGATGCTCCGCTAAATACTGAATCATCAAATCATGCAGTGCCGTGTCAAAGTCCTCTGCCTTCTCTAAAATCTCACACGCATCCGCAAAAGCCTCTGCCACAATCGTATTCATCACCACTGTAGAAGGTGCAATCGAATCCCTAGAGCCAACCATACGGAATTCAAACTTATTGGTATTAAATGCAAACGGCGATGTGCGATTTCTGTCTGTAGCATCTTTGGGAAGGTCAGGAAGTGTACGCACTCCCGTATGCAGCTTTCCGCCTTTTAAGCTGTGCGTTGCATTTCCGGTACTTAGAAGCTGCTCTAACACATCGTCTAACTGCTCGCCTAAAAAGACCGAGATAATCGCCGGTGGTGCTTCGTGTGCTCCTAGACGGTGGTCATTTCCCACATTGGCGGCCGATTCTCGAAGTAAGTCTGCATGTGTATCCACCGCCTTTAAAATACAAGCCAGAATCAATAAGAACTGCCGGTTCTCATGTGGCCGTTTTCCTGGGTCGAGAAGATTCTGTCCGTCGTCTGTCGTCAGTGACCAGTTATTGTGTTTTCCAGAACCATTTACACCAGCAAAAGGCTTCTCATGCAGCAGACATACAAGCCCTTGCTGATTCGCTACTCTCTTTAATGTCTGCATCATAATCTGGTTGTGGTCCGCAGCTACATTGGCTTCTGCATAGATAGGAGCCAGCTCATGCTGTGCAGGAGCCACCTCATTGTGCTGTGTCTTGGCTGGTACGCCCATCTTCCAAAGTTCCTCGTTGACACACCGCATATAGGCTGCAATCTTCTGGCGAATCGTTCCAAAATAGTGGTCGTCTAACTCCTGTCCTTTGGGTGGCATTGCACCAAAGAGTGTACGCCCGGTATAGATTAAGTCCTTTCTCTGCAGATACTTTTCACGGTCAATTAAAAAATATTCCTGCTCTGCTCCAACCGAAGGGGTGACCTTCTGCGCGGTTGTATTGCCAAAGAGCCGAAGCAGCCGAAGGGCTTGCTCCTGAATCGCCTCCATCGAGCGAAGAAGTGGAGTCTTTTGGTCTAATGCCTCTCCGGTAAAGGAGCAAAAGGCTGTTGGAATACATAAGATAACGCCCGCCGCATCCTCTCTGACAAAGGCAGGAGAAGTACAGTCCCAAGTGGTATAGCCCCGTGCCTCAAACGTCGCTCTAAGGCCCCCGGAAGGGAAGGAAGAAGCGTCGGGCTCTCCTTTAATCAGGTCCTTGCCAGAGAACTCCATCAGAACCGAGCCGTCCTCCTTGGGAGGCGTGATAAAAGAATCGTGTTTCTCAGCGGTAAATCCTGTCAACGGCTGAAACCAGTGCGTATAGTGTGTAGCCCCTTTTTCAATCGCCCATTTCTTAATCGCTGCGGCTACAACGTCGGCAATCGCCGGGTCTAACTCCTTGCGGCCCTCAATGGTCTTCCGAAGCTCATAGTAGATGCTTTTTGGAAGATATTGGCGCATCGCTTTATCATTAAATACATTTGTTCCAAAAATATCCATGATTGAATGTGTGTTTTCCATAGACAATCCTTTCTCTAAGATGGTAATGATTTTCTTTTTTAAGATACATGATACAAAAGAAAAGTACAATAGAAATCTTGAAAAGTCCTATTTTTTTTGTATATCTTGTCTGGTGGCAAGAAATGCAAGAAAGAGAGGAAAAAGGCAGGCATAGATGCTTTTAATACCCCAGGCTTTCATACAGAACCAGCAGTAGATAACGCCAATATGAAAACACAAAAGTGTTCCTGCATAGAACTGAAATTTTTTAAGTTGCTTTCTGTCATGGCTGTGCAGATATTCTGCAAAAGAAGCAAAACACTGGCGTAAGTTGTTGGTGGAAAATATGGTCGCACTGTTGTATCCGGCGGCCTGTGTATAGGCGAGCCACTGCACAGACGTGGCAAAAAACATCGGATAGAGAGCGAACACCGGGTCAACACCTCCGGGAATCTGAGCAAGTATTAGACAGGCTATCCCATCAATTCCAATAGAAAGATAGCGAAAATCGGTCTTTTTTATGTATTTTGGTACAAGTGTTGCAAAGACAATACCAAAGATATAGCAGAGTGTACCGCCTAGACGGACGATAAAAGAGAAGAAAGAACCATCTAGTCCGGCCAGAGTCAGATAGATAAGATTGGTAGTCTCTGAAGAACCAAAAGTCTCACTTCGGGTCAGAAGTGCATAGACACCAAAAAAGCCGCCTACGACAGCGATTGCATGGTGAGCAATTGTTTCTGTTTGTTCTTTTGTATACATGCTGATTATCCTTTCTGTAATTTCCATCTAAAGATACTCGATTTTATAGAAAAGTACAAGAGCAATTTTCGATTGAATTTCTAATTGGGATTTTCTATAATGAAGCAAAAGCAGCAAAGAAGGAGAAGATAGATGGCAAAGAAAAATACCAAAAAGACCAAGAGCAAGATTGTATCTGCAGCCTGGAAGCTTTTCTATGAGCAGGGGTATGAGGATACGACGATAGAGGAGATTATCGAAGAATCAGGGACATCAAAAGGCTCTTTTTATCATTATTTTGAAGGAAAAGATGCGCTTCTTGGCTCACTTGCCTATATGATGGATGAAAAATATGAAGAGCTAGAGCCAACGATTGCAGAGGATATGGACAGCTTTGAGGCACTTTTGTATCTAAGCCATGAGCTTTTATCGATGATTGAGGAGACCATCAATATGGAACTTTTGACCAGGCTATATTCTACACAGCTGACGACAAGAGGAGAGCGGCCGCTCTTAGACCATGGACGTACTTACTATAAGCTGCTTAGAAAGATTATTACAAAAGGACAGAAAAAGGGAGAGCTTACAAAGGTATGGAGTGTTGGTGAGATGGTACATTACTATGCGATGTGCGAGCGGGCATTTTTATATGAGTGGTGTCTAAGAAAAGGAGAGTATTCGCTTTTAGAAGATGCGGATAAGAAGCTTCCAATGATGATTGGAGGATTGCGAAAAACAGACTAATTAACAGACGAAATACTAGAATAAAGTCTGTACTCTATTCTGCGTTGTGTTCTTGTATAGAGTGTGTTAAAATGCATAAATGGTGTGAAAAAAGCAGAATAAGAGGGAGAATAAAGATGACATTTACAAGTGTACTTATGTTGTTCGCAATACTGGCATATCTGGTTGTTGTAGTTGGTATCGGCGTGGTGCTGGCCAAGAGAAACCAGACGACCGAGGATTTTTACTTAGGAGGAAGAAAGCTTGGACCTTTTGTCACTGCAATGAGTGCAGAGGCCTCCGATATGAGCAGCTGGCTTTTGATGGGACTTCCAGGTGTTGCATATGTCACTGGTCTTGCGGATGCGGCCTGGACGGCGATAGGACTGGTGATTGGAACGTATATCAACTGGCTTGTGGTAGCCAAAAGGCTTCGCCACTATACCCATGCCTGCGGCAATGCAACGACGCTTCCACTGTTTTTCTCGAACCGGTATCGGGATGAGAAAAAGGTACTGTCAGTGATTGCAGCTGTGCTGATTATTATTTTCTTTGTACCTTATACAGCTTCTGGTTTTGCAGCCTGTGGAAAGCTCTTTTCGAGTCTGTTTGGATGGGATTATATGCCAGCGATGGTGATTAGCGCAGTGGTAATCGTGGCGTATACAACGCTTGGCGGCTTTTTGGCGGCAAGTACCTCGGACTTTTTACAGAGTATTATTATGACGATTGCGATTATTGTGGTCTTTGTCTTTGGTATCAGCAATGTAGGAAGCTTTGGGGCTGTAATAGACAATGCAAAGTCAATGGCTGGATATTTTAGTCTGACACAGATATATGACCCGGTGACAAAAAGTGCAGCTCCTTATGGGGCACTGACCATTGCTTCGATGTTAGCATGGGGACTTGGATATTTTGGTATGCCGCATGTGTTGCTTCGTTTTATGGCGATTGAGGATGCAAGTAAACTGGCGCTTTCTAGAAGAGTTGCTTCTATCTGGGTAGTTATCTCGATGACAGTTGCTATCTTTATCGGTGTGATTGGCAATGCGATGACGAAAGCTGGTTCTCTTTTAGAACTTCAGGATGCAGAGACTGTAATTATTACGATTGCAGATTTAATCTCTAAGCATGGTGTTCTGGCTGCACTGGTGGCTGGCGTGATACTGGCAGGGATTCTGGCAGCGACGATGTCGACTGCAGACTCACAGCTTCTGGCAGCGTCTTCTAGTGCTTCGCAGAATATTTTAAAAGAAGTGTTTGTAAAAGATATGGATGAAAAGACCGGGATATTAGTAGCCCGTATAACCGTGGTTGTTATCTCATTAGTCGGCGTATTTATTGCAAGGGATTCTAACAGTTCTGTATTTCAGATTGTGTCGTTTGCATGGGCGGGATTTGGAGCTTCGTTTGGGCCGCTGGTATTGCTTGCACTGTTCTGGAAACGCTCAAATATGCAAGGAGCACTTGCCGGTATGGTCTGTGGTGGCGTGATGGTATTTGTCTGGAAATTCCTGGTAAGGCCAATGGGTGGAATTTTAGGCATCTATGAACTTTTGCCGGCATTTTTAGTAGCGCTTCTGGCAAATGTTGTTGTAAGTCTGCTAACTGCACCGCCAGCACAGGAAGTACAAGAAGAATTTGAACGTGTGTCAGCGATGAAATAGAAAAGTGGCCTAGCCGTAAGGCGGGCTGCTTTTTTTCTGATTATTACTATCCTTTTTGAGGGAAAAGTGGTATACTGTCAAAAGGCATCCATTTAGCTTGAGTAAAGGGGTAAATCATTTATGGAAAAAGAACTTGTATTTCATATATTGGAAGTAAAGGAAGTAAAGGACGAAAGAGCTGTAAAAGCAGCCTATATGAAAAAATTAAGAGCGACAAATCCAGAAGATGACCCAGAAGGGTTTCGAAAGCTTCGGGAGGCATATGAGCAGGCACTTTTGATGCTTCAGGAGGCAGAAGAGGAGGAAGATTCTTCTAAAGAAAAGACAGAGATTGATTTGTGGATTGACAGAATTGACCAGGTGTATCAGGATTTTATAAAACGCGCAGATGTGGATGCATGGGAGGAACTTTTAGAAGATGAGGTGTGCCAGAGTCTGGATACTTCTCTAGACGCAAGGGATGCACTGTTTCAGTATCTGTTAGGGCATTTTTATCTGCCAAGAAACGTGTGGCAGCGTCTGAACCGGGAGTTGCAGTTTGTGGAAGAACAAGAGGAACTAAAAGAGCGCTATCCGGCGGATTTTCTGTCATATGTACAGCACTATACAGAGAATGACTATTTTATCCGTTTTCACAGAATGACGCTTAGGGATGCGTCAGTGCAGATGGCAGATGTCAATGTGGATGGCTATATCAGAGCCTATATGGAACTGAGGGATTTGTGCGACCAGAAGGAATATGACAAGGCCAAAGAGAAGCTCTCAGAGATGCCGGCTTACGGCGTCTGGTACCCCTGGGAAGATGTTGAACAGATGAAGCTTCTAAAAGAAGCAGGGGAGCTAAAAGAGGCGCTTGTGATTGCCGACAGGCTGTCAGAAGCCTATAAAGATGATGGCTATATTGCCTCGGAAGGTGGTATGGTCTACTGGGAAAATGGTGATAAAGAAACGGCTTTTGCAATCTGGAACCGCGTACCGGAAGCATATGGCTGCCGGATTGGGATGATTCAATATTATCTGGAGAGTGAAGATACCGCGGAGAAGGCAAAGGAGATGGCGCTTGATATCTGGGAAGAAGATGGTTCCGGCCACAGAGCAGATGAGTATATTGATAAAGCCAACCAGTTGCTCCTAAAAAAATACAACCGACAGCTTGAAGAACTTGAAAGTGAAGAAGAAAAAGACTCGGTGCGTCTGGAAATTGCCTGGTGCGAATATCAGAATAAACATGCAGACAAGGCGATAGAGATGCTAGATATTATCACACCAGGAGAAGATATCTATTATAGTTATCATAATCTAAAAGGCCGGGTGTTGGCAGCACTTGGACGAAATGAAGAAGCGATTGTAGAGCTTCGTCTCTGGCTGTCGATGATATTAGAGACGATGGATGATGGAAGCGAGGAGTCGAAAAAGAGAATCGGCAGAAAAGGGACAGCCTATCTGATGCTAGGGTATTGTCTGGCCAAGGCAAAAGAATATGACGAGGCGATAGAGATACTAAATACGGCAAAAGAAGTGACAACAGATACCTCAGAACGCTTTGGAGCGATGGACAACCTGGCACATGTCTATATGGAAAGAGAAGAATATGAAAAAGCCGTCGACCAGTGTGATGAGATAATCCGTCAGGATGCAGGATATTATCCAGCGTATCTGATTCGCCAGGAGGCCTATTATGAGCTGCGTAATCCCCAGGCGGTGGTGGATAACTATTATCAGGCCATCGATATCTATAGTGGGTTTTATAAGCCATATCTGTACGCTTTAAAAGTATTTTTGATTTATCACCAGTATGAAGATGCTAAGCAGGTATTAGAGTGCGCCGTGGAGAATCAGGTGGAATTTAGCGACCAGATGAAGCTTTATCAGGTAAAAGTGCTTCGCAATCTGGCAGAGAGCGAAGAAGACCGGGAAGTGCCAATGCATATCTTGCAGGACCTTCAGGTTGCTATCAATCCAGAGCAGACAGATATTGAGGATTTATCAGAGCTTGAATATGAGATTGCTCTGTTATATTGGGACAATAACCAACTGGATACGGCGCTTGCGCATCTGGCAGATGCCTCCAAGAAGAATCCCTCTAGGGGCCAATACTATATGGTAAAGGGCGAGATACTAAGAGAGAAAGGAAAGTATCTAGAAGCGCTAGGGGCATACCAGGCAGCCAAAGAAGACTACTGCGATACCGCAGGCTATTACTATGGGATTGGATGCTGCTATCTGGAGATGGATGAGGAGGAAAAAGCGCTTTCGCATCTGTTAAAAGCAGCAGAGTACGATGGAGAATACCGGGATGTCAATGAGAAAATCGGAGATATCTATATGGAGCGCTACAAGAGAACCTGCAATCCCAAAGAGTACAGCGATGCGATTCTCTTTGCTTCCCGTGAGATAGAGAACGATGAAAACTGTTATATGCTTGTACATCGGGGATTGATGTATCGTGCGGCGATGGAGCTTCAAAAGGCGATTGCCGATTTTGAAAAAGCACTGACTTACCGCCCAAAGGATTGGGCGGCCTTTAACAATATTGGCTACAGCTATAAGCATATGGGAGAGTACGAGAAAAGTATTGAGATGTACCAGAAGTCGTTAGAGATACTGATAGAGAATAACGACAAACGGGTACTTCCCTATAGCAATATGGCAGACTGCTATGAGATATTAGGAGAGTATGACAAGGCCATCGAGTGCTATGAGAAGGATTTGGAGTGGTATCCAGAGCGAACCGTCTTCTACGAGGAGATTGGGGATCTGTATTATTACAAAAAAGATTATAAAAATGCAATTAAATACTATGAGACCGCTGGTTGTAAATGGAATGACAAAGAGTATCTGTTAAAAATTGGCGATGTCTGGTTTGCACAAGGAAAAGTAAAACGCGCCAAGAGTTTTTATAAAAAGGCAGCACAAAGTGCCAATATTTACGAAGATGCATTTGCAAGATATACAGACTATGCGGAACGCATACTAAATCAATACTTTGAGTATAGTTTTGCGTTGGCGCTTTTGGAGAAGGCCGTTGAGGGCTACGAAAAGCATGACTGGAATGCGTCGAAAAATATGAGAAGCTTTAATGAGCGGCTGCAGGCAAGAGCATATTATCTGATGAAAGATTCCAAAAAGGCAACGGAGCATGCCAAAAAGGCGCTTGCTATCGCGCTAGAAGAAGCATATTCTGAGGAGGTCTATCTGGACTATCCGGCAGAGAGGCCCCTGCATCTGTCGAAAGCAGGAGAATGTTATCTCTATATGGGACAGATGGAAAAAGCCTATGAGATGTTCTGCCAGATGGGGATTGGCTATCGGTGTGAGCATTGCAGAAGTGCAGAGTGCTATGAGAAATATAGAAATCTTGGACTTTATTATTTGGGACTTGGAGAAGGATTTAAGAAAAATGCGCTGGAAAACTATGAGGAGGCGCTTCGGCTTTGTCCATCCGAGTTAGAACTTGTAGAAATGGTAAGAAAACTGCGTAAGGAGTTGGGAAGATAGATGATAGTAGGAATTGACCTTGGGACAACAAACAGTCTTGTGGCATATTATACGGAAGAAGGACCAAAGATTATTCCAAACAGGCTAGGAAAGCCGATGACACCGTCGGTGGTCAGCATCGACGAAGAAGGGCAGATCTATGTGGGAGAGTCAGCAGCAGAACGGATGCTGCTCTATCCGGGCAGCGGAGCTTCTCTGTTTAAGAGAAGTATGGGAAGCAATAAGAAATTCTCCTTGTTAGAGAAAGAATTTACCGCGGAGGAATTGTCTTCTTTTGTACTGCGTTTTCTAAAAGAGGATGCAGAGAATTATCTGGGCGAGGAAGTGACAGAGGCCGTTATCAGCGTGCCGGCATATTTTAACGATGCCAGACGGCGGGCGACAAAGCGTGCAGGAGAGCTGGCAGGACTGAAAGTAGAGCGAATTATCAGTGAGCCAACCGCGGCAGCGATTGCCTATGGCTTGTGGCAGCAGAAAGGACAGGCCCGCTTTTTAGTATTTGACTTAGGCGGCGGAACGTTTGATGTGTCTATCCTAGAGCTGTATGACACGATATTAGAAGTGCACGCCGTAGCCGGAGATAATTTTCTAGGAGGCGAGGATTTTACAGCAGTATTAGAACGTATGTTCTACGAGAAATTCTCGGAGATTAATCGTTTTCAGTTAAGTGAGAAGGTAAATAAGCATATCCGTAAGCAGGCCGAGTTATGTAAGATGGGCTTTGGAAAAGCCCGCATTTCTGAGATGAAATGTAATATTGACGGAAAAGAATACAATTTCCCGGTAGAGCTCTCAGACTATGAAGAAGCATGTGAAGAACTTCTAGAGCGGATTCGGCAACCCGTTAAGAGAAGCTTAAAGGATGCACATATTCGCCTGTCGGATATTGATAAGGTAGTGTTAGTTGGAGGAGCAACCAAATCTCCGGTTATCCGTAAATTTGCCGGAAAGCTGTTTCATATGATACCAGATACCAATCTCAATCCTGATGAGACGGTGGCACTTGGCGCAGCGATTCAGGCGGCGATGAAGGAGCGAAGAGACGGGATTCGGGAAGTGATATTAACCGATGTCTGTCCATTTACACTGGGGACAGAGGTCGTGCGCGAGTATGAGGAGCATCGCTTTGAAAATGGTGTCTTCCTTCCGATTATCGAGCGGAACACTGTGATTCCGGCAAGCAGGACAGAGAGACTCTATACCGTGCGGGATAACCAGAACAAGATTCGGGTACATATCCTGCAAGGAGAGAGCCGTTTTGCGGTCAATAACCTGTCTCTTGGAGAGCTGCTTATCGACGTGCCAGCTGCAAAAGCCGGAGAAGAAGCGGTGGATGTTACCTATACGTATGATATTAATTCGATTCTAGAAGTGGAAGTTAAGGTGGTATCAAGCGGCAAGAAGATTCGCCAGGTCTTTAAAGACCAAGGGCTTGATATGAGCGAGGAGGAGATTGAGGAGCGCTTAGAGACATTGTCCTATCTCAAGATTCATCCGCGGGAGAAAGAAGAAAATAAGTTCCTTTTGCTCCGGGGAGAGAGGGTCTATGAGGAGAGTCTTGGCATGAAGCGTGTACAGGCAGAACAGGTGCTTCGAAAATTTGAACATGCACTGGATTCCTATGATGCAGAGCAGATTGCAGATACCAAGCGGGAATTGATTGAATTTCTGGAGAAGCTGGACGAATGGGATTAAATGATAAACATATGGATTTAAAACAGATGGTAGAGTCTATCTGGGAGACAGGTCCATATAAAGTGATACTGAGCAATGGAAGAAAGCAGGAGCACTCTTATCAGAAGATAGTGCTGCAAAGGCTTGAGACTAGATGGCAGGCAGAGAAGTACACTAAGACGCAGGTATTTCATGAGAATCTCTCAGAGGACGAAGTAAAGGAGTATCTGCTTGGCAAATTGGAGACGGATTTTCGGCAGTGCAATGCGTGGGATAAAGAGCAGGAGCATATGATTCGCATCTCCAAAGGCGGGAAGGCAAGCTATCAGAAGATGACAGCGAAGGCAGCACCAAAGCAGAAGAACGGGCACAACCGGAAGAAGAATTATCTTTTAGAGGAGGGAACAGTGATTCCTCCTCTAGTTGATATGGGCATCTTTACCGCCGAAGGGAAAGTGGTTCGTTCGATGTATGATAAGTACAGGCAGATTAATCGCTTTGTGGAGATGATTGAGGATGAGATTGAAGCGCTTCCCAAAGGGCAGACGGTTCATGTGATAGACTTTGGATGCGGAAAATCATATCTGACATTTATCTTGTATTATTATCTGGTGGAGATAAAGGGCTTTGATGTCAGGATTATGGGGCTTGATTTAAAGGCAGATGTGATTGAGAGCTGTAATCGGGCGGCGAAGACGTATGGGTATCATGGGCTTACGTTTGAGCAGGGGGATGTGAAAGGGTACGAGGCTCCCTGGGCGGTGGATATGGTAATATCTTTGCATGCTTGTGATACGGCGACGGATTATGCGCTCTATCATGCAATAAGGTGGAAGGCTAAGCTGATTTTCTCGGTGCCTTGTTGTCAGCATGAGTTGAATGGGCAGATACATAGTGAGGAGCTGTCAATTCTGACACGGTATGGGATTGTAAAAGAGCGTATGGCAGCACTTATGACAGATGCAATACGCGCAAACCTGCTAACAGAGAGCGGATATAAGACACAGCTTTTAGAGTTTGTGGATTTGTCACATACGCCAAAGAATGTGCTGATACGCGGGGTACGTACCGTGATGCCAAAAGGAGTGCGGCAGAAAGCACGCAAGGAAGTAGAAGAGTTAAAAAAGGCGTTTGGGCTGAGACAGACGTTGGATGAGTTGCTAAAGGGGACGGGTCTGCCGTAAAATAAGGTTTTTCGCCTGTTTTACGGCAGACTTTGTATGAGGATGCAAAACTTTAAGAACAGCAGAAGCATAGAAAGGGTTTAATTGAAATATGAATATTGGAGTTTGGTGTTGTATATGTGTGATTCCGGGATTTGTCTTGGTAGGGGTACTATTTGGCATTGGGAAGGAGAGGGCAGCAAGATTTATTTCAGGGTTTAATATGCTTCCTAATAAAGAGCAGGAATTGTATGATAAGGCGTATATGGCTAGAGATATACGAAATTCTTGCTTTTTGTGGGCAGGGATTATGGCTATAGGAGCTTTGCTCTCTTGGCTACTGACAGCATATATGGCAATAGGGGCGTATGTGGTCTGGGGGATTTTGTTTTTTAGAGATGTGCATGTGGATGCACATAAAGCATTTGAAAAATATTTAAAAAAATGATTTTTGGGTAAGGAGTGACAAGGGATGACAGAGAAACTATTTTACAAGGATAGTTATATAGAGGAGTTTGAAGCAGTTGTGCTTGGGTGTGAAGCGCGCATTTCTAAAAAAGGGGAAAAAGAGGGATATGAGATAGCGCTTGACAGAACGGCATTTTTCCCGGAAGGGGGAGGACAGTCTGGAGATGTGGGATGGATACAGGGAGTAGAGGTAATTGATACAAAAGAAAGAGGCGGTGTGGTATATCACAGGACAAAAGAAGCTCTTCCATGTGGCACGCATATCTGTGGAAAGGTGAATTTTGAGGTTCGCTTTGACAGGATGCAGCAACATTCGGGAGAGCATATCTTATCGGGATTGGTACATAAGAAGTATGGATATGCGAATGTGGGATTTCATCTGGGGGAAGATGCGACAACATTGGATTTTAACGGGGAACTTTCAAAGGAGCAGGTAGAAGAGCTTGAAAAGCTTGCGAATCGGGCAGTGTTTGAAAATGTGTCAGTGGAGGTTTGCTATCCTTCTAAGAAGGAGCTTCTGGGGATGGAGTATCGAAGCAAGATAGAGATTGAGGGACAGATTCGAATTGTGTCGATACCAGGGTATGATGTCTGTGCCTGCTGTGCGCCGCATGTGAAGCGAACGGGAGAGATAGGACTGATTAAGGTGCTTGGATGTGAGCGGCACAGAGGGGGATGCCGCATGACGATTGCGTGCGGGATGCGCGCGCTTATGGATTATCGGCAGAAGCAAAGGAGCGTCTCGGAGGTGTCGGTGCTGCTGTCGGCAAAGCCGGAGCGGATTGAAGAAGCGGTGCTTCGACTAAAGGAGCAGCAGGGGAAAATACGAGAGCATCTGAACCGGATGCAGGCAGCATACCTTGAGCAGAAGCTTATGGAGATTGGAGAAGACGCAGAACAGGTCTGCATCTTTGAAGAAGATTTGGATGGAGTGGCAGTAAGGAATTTTGTGAATGGGGCGATGGAGCGCTGTAAGGGCATCTGCGGGGCTTTTGTAGGAAATGATGAGAATGGATATCATTATATCTTAGGAAGTAAGCATATGGATGTAAGAGGTATAACGAAGGAAATGAATCAGAGATTTCAGGGAAAAGGCGGCGGAAAAGCAGAGATGGTGCAGGGGGCTTTGTCTGGACGGAAAGAGGAGATACAGGCGTGGTTATTAGAGAACGGGTGAATGGTATAATAAAAATCCCCGCGCATGACCAAAGGCCCAGACACGCGGGGAGATAAACTTAATTATTCTTCATCTTTAATAATCTCTAATATCTGATAAGCTGCAGCTTCATCGGTGATTAGAATATCGAGGTAATTGCCTCGAAGGGCAGCCAAGATTGCTTCTGTCTTATAGTAGCCGCCAGCAGCACCAATGATATTGTCTAAGGTCTTTAGCGCCTCTAAAGGCGTTGTAATAAGGCGGCTTTCCAAGTCCGAAGGGACGAGATTGCCGTTCGCATCAATAAAATGACAGAGCATATCGCCAACAGCACCCTGTTCAGTAAGGGTAACAAAATCTGTATGATTCAGGATATTGCTGGTCATAGTGGTCGCTTTGGGGCTTAGGCTTCCAATACCTAGGATGGTCATCTGAGCTAAGGTGGCCATCTTGCGGACTTCCTGCACACTTGGTTCTTTCTCGATGGCGCTGACCATCGCAGCATCTTTCATCAGTAAAGGTGTGGGAAGCAGATGCAGCTTGGCATTAAATACATTAGAGCGCACATTGGGAAGATAGTAGCGCACACCGCCTGTCAGGGAGACGACATTGACTGGGGATTCGGACATATTGGCCAGATGATTGAGAATTCTGCCAGGAGTATCTCCATATCCCATATTAATATAACTAGATTCGTCTAAGCGGTCATGGATATACATGGCAGCTGCCTGTGCAATCCGTTCGTTGATATCCTTGTCATCGACAGCAGATGGAACAACAAATGCATCCTTTAGATGAAAGCGCTGAATCAGTTCTAACTCTGCCTGTGTTCTCTTGCTGTTGCCGTCCCGAATAGAAAAATGAACAAAGCCGCTTTTGCGTGCCTTATCTAACAGGCGGTTGACCCTGAGCCTTGGGATGCCCAGATATTCTCCTATCTGCTGCTGTGTAAAATCTTCAATATAATAATACCATGCGACTTTTGTCAGCAGTTTCTCTTCGTAGTCCTCTCTCTCCACGATGTTGCCCTCCGATTGATACAAATGTTATAACTCTTGTCAAAAGTTCTCTTTGTACCAAAGTTTACCATAATTATTTCTGTTTGTCAATAAAACGAAATAGAGGAGGAGAGAATTTTAGCATCCTTTTATTTTTTGGTCTTTAAAGCAGCCTCTACAAAGCCTTTAAAGAGCGGATGCGGACGATTCGGGCGGGATTTTAGTTCGGGGTGTGCCTGCGTAGCGATAAAGAACGGATGTTCTGATAACTCTATCATCTCTACAATTCGTCCGTCTGGAGAGAGACCGGAGAGCATCATCTTATGCTCGGTTAAGACAGAACGATAGTCATTGTTGACTTCATAGCGATGTCTGTGGCGCTCGTGAATCTCGGCAGTACCATATAAGGCATAGGCTTTGGAGTCTTTGTTCAGTACGCAAGGGCAAGAGCCAAGGCGCAGAGTACCTCCAATATCCTCCACACCGTTTTGGTCAGGCATCAAAGCAATAACCGGATAAGGAGTGTTCGGATTGAGTTCAATGCTGTGCGCATCCTCTAAACCGGCAACGTGACGGGCGTACTCGACGATAGCAAGCTGCATTCCAAGACACAGACCAAGGAATGGTATCTGATGTTCTCTGGCGTAACGGATAGCCGTGATCTTTCCTTCGATGCCGCGGTCACCAAAGCCACCTGGAACCAGAATACCTGTGACATCTTTTAGTTGCTCGGCTACATTTTCTTCTGTGACAAGCTCTGAGTCAATCCATTTGATGTTGACGACTGCACGATTGTCAATTCCACCGTGTTTTAAGGCTTCGACAACAGAGATATAGGCATCGTGAAGCTGGATATATTTGCCAACAAGAGCAATATTAACTTCGGTTACCGGATGGCGCAGTTTGTTGACCATCTCGGTCCAGTCCGTCAGATTGGGCTCCGGGCAGGGAAGATTTAGACATTCACAGGCTACTTGGGCCAGATGCTCTTCTTCCATGGCAAGTGGCGCTTCGTATAGATATTCCACGTCCAGATTTTGCAGAACATGGTTCTTGGGGACATTGCAGAACAGGGCAATCTTGTCCTTGATCCCTTTTTCCAGGGGAAGCTCGGTGCGGCATACGATAATGTCCGGCTGGATTCCCATACCCTGTAGTTCTTTGACAGATGCCTGTGTGGGCTTGGTCTTCATCTCACCAGAAGCCTTTAGATAAGGAATCAGCGTCACATGGATAATGATGGCATTGTCGTGGCCTACCTCGTGTTGAAACTGACGAATCGCCTCTAAGAAAGGCTGGCTTTCAATATCGCCTACTGTACCGCCGGTCTCGATAATGGCGATATGCATGTCCTCCGAAGTAAAATTCCGGTAAAAACGGCTTTTAATCTCATTGGTAATATGAGGAATGACTTGTACCGTGCCGCCGCCATAGTCTCCGCGGCGCTCTTTTTGCAGTACAGACCAGTATACCTTGCCGGTTGTGACATTGGAGTTCTTATCGAGACTTTCGTCGATAAAACGCTCATAATGGCCAAGGTCTAAGTCGGTCTCGGCTCCGTCATCGGTGACAAATACTTCCCCGTGTTGCACCGGATTCATGGTTCCTGGGTCAATATTAATATAAGGGTCGAATTTCTGCATGGTAACCTTGTAACCGCGCGCCTTTAGAAGACGTCCAAGAGATGCTGCAGTGATACCTTTTCCAAGGCCGGACACCACTCCACCTGTAACAAATACGTATTTGACTGGCATATTGTTGATTCCTCCGCTAACTGAATGTACAATAATAGAAAACTCTTTTCATTATAGCCTATCAGAAGTAAAAAATCCATCTGTTTTTTTGGATAGGGAAGATTTTATTTGACAATGTTAGAGAAAACATCTATAATACACTTAACAAGGGAGCCGGAAGGTGAGTGCGAGTCACCCGACCCGGCGCTATAGAACTTTAAAAATAGCCGTCTACTTTACTAGGAGCAGGACGGCTATTTCTTATTTTTCAGAGTTAAATGTGTTATTTTATTGTCATAGTACAGATGTTGGCTGTTTTGCAACAATGATTATACAGCGCCTTGTATTACGAAAGCAGAGGCGCTATTTTAATGCGACAGATGGTTTGATAATACTATAAATTGTAGTAAAACACAATGAAAAAGAAAAGGATATTTTCACAATTTATATTTATTTTATAAAAAGAAGACAAAATTTCTCAGAAGGTGTATTGATTTTAAAATGAAGGTTCACTATAATAGGAAGTGCTACGCGCAAGGAGGAAAGAGATGAGTAATAATAATACTCCAGACAGAAATGGAGATAACCGTCGTAAAGAACCAAAGAATCGGCAGAATATTATCGTATTTCTGGTCTTTATGCTGGTTAGCTTTTTGGTGCTGAGTTTTATACAAAATATGGTAAAGGATGCCAGCACAAAAGAAATCAGCTATGATGCTTTTATTGAGATGTTAGAGGAAGATAAGGTTGAGAAGGTAGAGGATACCGGCCTTACCTGGAAGATTACGCCTAAGACACAACCTCTTGAGAATGTGGAGATGACCTATTACACTGGGAAGATGGACGACGAGGCACTACTTCCTATGTTAAAGGAAAAGGGTGTGGAGATTACACCATATATTCAGGACACCATCTCGACACTGGTCTGGCAGGTGGTGTGGAGTCTTCTGCCGCTGTTGTTAATCTGGGTAGCTTTTGGATATCTGATGCGCCGGATGGGCGGCGGCGGTATGATGGGAGTTGGCAAGAGCAAAGCAAAGGTCTATATCGAGAAGGAGACCGGAGTGACCTTTAAGGATGTGGCAGGACAGGAGGAGGCGAAAGAGTCTCTGGTGGAAGTGGTGGATTTTCTGCATAACCCGGAGCGCTATGCGCAGATTGGCGCGAAGCTTCCAAAGGGAGCACTTTTAGTTGGCCCGCCTGGTACAGGTAAGACACTTCTTGCCAAGGCTGTGGCTGGAGAGGCGCATGTGCCATTTTTCTCGCTGTCTGGTTCGGACTTTGTGGAGATGTTTGTGGGTGTGGGAGCTTCCCGTGTCCGCGACCTCTTTGATGAGGCAAAGAAAAATGCGCCTTGTATTATCTTTATTGACGAGATTGATGCGATTGGCAAGAGCCGGGATTCTAAGCTTGGAGGAAATGACGAGCGGGAGCAGACACTGAATCAGCTGTTGGCAGAGATGGACGGCTTTGAGAGCAACAAGGCTTGTCTGGTGCTTGCAGCTACAAACAGACCAGAGATATTAGACCAGGCACTGCTTCGTCCAGGGCGGTTTGACAGAAGAATTGTGGTGGAGCGCCCGGATTTAAAGGGACGTGTGGATGTACTAAAGGTACATGCAAAAAATGTGCGTCTAGATGAGACTGTGGACCTAGAGGGGATTGCACTGGCGACAAGTGGCGCGGTGGGGTCTGACCTGGCCAATATGATTAATGAAGCAGCAATTCTGGCAGTGAAAAACGGACGACAGGCAGTGTCACAGAAAGACCTTTTTGAGGCAGTCGAAGTTGTCTTGATGGGTAAAGAGAAAAAAGACCGGATATTAAGCGCTGAAGAACGCAAGATTGTGTCTTATCATGAAGTGGGGCATGCGCTTGTAAGCGCACTGCAGAAGGATTCAGAGCCAGTACAGAAGATTACGATTGTGCCTCGTACAATGGGAGCGCTTGGATATGTGATGCATGTGCCGGAAGAGGAGAAATATCTTAATACGAAAAAAGAGATCGAAGCGATGCTAGTTGGATATCTGGGTGGACGTGCAGCGGAAGAACTGGTGTTCGAGACGGTGACCACAGGTGCAGCCAATGATATCCAGCAGGCGACAAAGCTTGCAAGAGCGATGGTAACACAGTACGGAATGTCAGATAAGTTCGGGCTGATGGGGCTTGAATCCAAAGAAAGTATGTATCTGAACAATGGGACGGTGCTAAATTGCAGCGATGAGACGGCAGCAGATGTGGACAGCGAAGTAATGCGGATTCTGAAGGAATCTTATGCAGAGGCAAAGAAACTGTTGTCGGAGAATCGGGAGTGCTTAGATAAGATTGCGGAGTTTTTGATTGAGAAAGAGACGATTACAGGGAAGGAGTTTATGGAGATATTTAGGAAGGTGAAGAATGAAGGAGAGTATCAGCAGGAGGAGCTTATTTTCGCAGAGTAGAGAAAAGAGGCGACGGAGCCACCACACAGATAGCATGAGGGGGTCTAGTCAAATGTCTGCATAGAATGTATCGGACAGTCTGTGAAGTCTGTATGCTTCAGTCGTACACGGGAACGTGTTCGCCTGACTCATACAGACTTCACAAACTGTCCGCTCCAATCTACACAGCACTATTTGATTAGGCCCCCTCATGCTATCTGTGTGGTGGCTCCTGAGAGTTGCTAGCGGTAAGGAATTGAATGTTAACGAAAATTAATATATGGGATAGAATGGCTCTAGGAGGGATAGATATGGCGTTTGATATTGAGGAGGAGCTTCGGAAGTTGCCGGCGAAGCCGGGAGTTTATCTGATGCATGATGAGAAGGATGTGATTATCTATGTGGGGAAAGCGATTTCGCTTAAGAATCGGGTAAGACAGTATTTTCAGAGCAGCCGGAATAAGGGTGCAAAGATTGAGCAGATGGTGACACATATTGCGCGGTTTGAGTATATCATTACGGATTCGGAATTGGAGGCTTTGGTGTTGGAGTGTAATCTGATTAAGGAGCACAGGCCAAAGTATAATACCATGCTGATGGATGATAAGACATATCCTTTTATTAAGGTGACGGTGCAGGAGGACTATCCTAGAGTGATGTTAGTACGGCGGATGGTGAAGGATAAGGCAAAATATTTTGGACCGTATACAAGTGGCGGGGCAGTGAAGGATACGATTGACTTGATACATAAGTTGTATGGGATTCGGACTTGTAATAAGGTGCTTCCTAAGATGCAGGGAAAGGAAAGACCTTGCCTGAATTATCATATTCACCAATGTCCTGCGCCTTGTCAGGGATATATTTCTAAAGAGGAGTATGGGGAAGCGGTGAAGAAGGCGCTTTTGCTTTTGAATGGAAATTATGGAGAGGTTGAGAAGGAATTAGAGGAGAAGATGCAGCAGGCATCGGAAGAACTGGAGTTCGAGAAGGCGATTGAATATCGGGAGCTTCTTGGGAGTGTGAAAAAGATTGCACAGAAGCAGAAGATTACAAGCAGTGATATGGAGGATAAGGATGTGATTGCGATGGCCACGGATAAGGAAGATGCGGTGGTGCAGATGTTCTTTATTCGGGATGGAAGGCTGATAGGAAGAGACCATTTTTGTCTGCATATTGCGGGGGAGGAAGAGAAAGAGGCGATTCTTTTGGCTTTTATTAAGCAATTTTATGCGGGGACACCATATATTCCCAAGGAGCTGATGATTCAGTATGAGATTGGGGAACAGGAGTTAATCGAGGAGTGGTTAAGTAAGCGAAGAGGACAAAGAGTTCGGATTCGGGTGCCAAGAAAAGGGGAGAAAGAGAAGCTTGTAGAGCTTGCAATGAAAAATGCGCAGATGGTGCTGACACAGGATAAGGAGCGGATTCGAAGAGAAGAGGGGCGCACGATTGGGGCAATGAAGGAGATTGCAAAGCTTCTTCAGCTGCCTAAGATTGATAGAGTGGAAGCATATGATATCTCCAATATCAGTGGTTTTCAGACCGTTGGCTCGATGGTGGTCTTTGAAAAAGGCCGGCCTAAGCGCTCAGACTATCGGAAGTTTCGGATTCAGGGGGTAAAAGGTGTGGATGATTATGCAAGTATGGAGGAGATGCTGACAAGACGACTGTCGCATTATGAGAACTATCCTGACTTGATTATGATGGATGGAGGGAAAGGGCAGGTTAATATTGCGCGCAAAGTGATGAAGGCTGTGGGCGTCTGTGTACCGGTGTGCGGGATGGTAAAAGATGACAAGCACAGGACAAGGGGGATTTATTTTAACAACACAGAGCTTCCGATTGACAGGGACAGTGAGGGCTTTCGACTGGTGACAAGGATTCAGGACGAGGCACACCGCTTTGCGATTGAATATCATCGCTCCCTTCGCAGCAAGGAACAAGTACACTCGATACTCGATGACATTCCAGGAGTCGGACCAGCAAGAAGAAAGGCACTTATGAAAGGCTTTGAGACGTTAGAGCAGCTTAAGAATGCGAGCGAAGAAGAGATTGCAAAGGTGCCAGGACTGAACCAGAAAGTGGCAAGGCAGGTGTTTGCGTTTTTTCATAAAGAGGAGGAATGAAGACTTGACAATGTGACTATACGGCCGTATAATGAATTATACAAAGGTATAACAAAGAGGGGAGGGGAATCATCCTATGGGAAACATTTTAAAAAAGTTGGGGGAAGCTGAACTAGAAATCATGCAGGTGATTTGGGACAGTGAACATCCGGTAACTTCAAACTATATTTTAAAGGAATTACAAGGACGCAGAAGGTGGCAGCTTTCTACGCTGATGACATCTTTAACAAGGCTGTCCGATAAGGGGTTTGTCCACTGTGACCGTTCTACAGGCAGTAATCTGTATACTTCAGTGATATTAGAAGAGGAGTATAAGGCAAAAGCGAGCAGCCATTTTCTGGAAAAGCTGTACAATAATTCGATACAGAATATGATAGCGACACTATATAATAACAAGACGATTAAGAATTCGGATATTGAAGAGCTTAGAAGTTTTTTGGATAAATTGGAGGATGAATGATGACAACTGTATTTTTATCCTTTTTGGGAATTTCTGCATCGATTAGCTTGATTGTCCTGGCACTGATTTTACTGACACCATTTTTAAATAAGAGATATGCTGCAAAATGGACCTATTTGATTTGGATATTTCTTGCACTGCGATTGTTAGTTCCTGTTAGCGGAGCTAATGGACCGTTGGTTATGGATATACTCTCACAGATAAGACCGCAGACTGTACATAGAGCAGAAGAAAAAGATACAGACATTTTGGATGGCGGGGTGATATCATCTAGGCGGATTATCGTTGAGATACCAACGCAGATGACCACTCCCATTACAACACCGTCTGAGAAAAACAATCTGGAGATTACAATACTTGATATTCTGGCTATTGTTTGGATGATTGGCAGCTTATTTATGATAGCGGTTCATCTTGTCAGCTATCTTTACTATAAGCGACAGGTGATGAATAAGGGAAGGACAATAAAGGATGTACATATTTTGCATCAGATGTCTAAACTAAAACGTGAATTGCATATCAAATATGCCATACAGATAGTAGAATATTCCAAAGCAAAAAGCCCTATGATACTTGGCTTTTTAAGACCTGTTTTAGTGTTGCCAAAAGAGCAATATAGTTCTGAAGAATTATATTTTATCTTAAAACATGAACTTGTGCATCTAAGACGCAAAGATGTATATGCAAAATTACTTTTTGTAGTGGCAAATGCACTTCACTGGTTTAATCCTTGTATCTGGATGATGCAAAAAGAAGCAGTGATTGATATGGAATTGTCCTGCGATGAGCGCGTTACAAAGGGCAGCAGTTATGCAGTACGTAAAGCTTACACCGAGACACTCTTATCTATGCTTCATAAGCGATGTACCAATAGAACAATATTATCCACACAATTTTATGGAGGGACAGAGATTATGAAAAAACGTTTTAAAAATATTTTAATAAAAAATGGAAAGAAAAATGGGATTTCTGTATTGCTTGGTGCAATGATTTTAACCGTCAGTCTTGGAACACTGGTAGGATGCTCTATTACAAAAGAAGAGGCAGAAGCTCTGCCGGAGACAGAAAATATATCTGATGCATCAGAAAAAGAAGAAACACAGGAAGAACAGATGTTCGAAGATGATTCTAACGACGATAATACACGCACACTTACTTTCTCTAAAGAAGGAGTGGAGGAGCAAAAAGAGGCTACAATTGTAGTAGGAGATGGATATTCGCTCTATCTGTTTGACGATGAATGGGAAGCAACAGATGTCAATACCTGGACAGCAAAAGACAATGAAAAGGTTCAACTTTGGATAACCCATTTTGAAGGTAAAACGATGGATGTTATTGAACAGGAACTGGCAGATGATGGTTATATAACAGAGGAAGCGCATCATCATTGGAAACAGGAAGAAGACCAGATATATCATGTGAAAGTGAAAGATTTTGAAGATGACAGATGGGGAGTCTTCTACTGTTATCCCGTCGAGGCAGAAGAAGGATGGGGAAGAGAACTTTCGTTGATTACAGATACTTTTGTATTTTTCTCTAAAGAAGGAGAAAATACAAAAGAATCTCTGAAAGAGGAGGATTCTCAGGAGATTAGAAATTAGCTGGAAGATACAATCTTATGGTGTGGAAGGATAAGAGAACAATGGAGAAAAAACGAAAGATTTTGTTGATTTGCACAGGCGGAACGATTGCCTCAAAGAAGAAAAGTGATGGTCTGACACCGGGGATGGATGGGGATGAATTATTATCCTATATTCCTTCTGTCAGAGACTGTTATGAGGTAGATGTGGTGCAGGTCTGTAATATTGACAGTACCAATATCACCCCGGAGCACTGGACGATGATGGTGGATGTGATTGCCAAGGAATATATGCGATATGATGGATTTGTTATCTGTCATGGGACAGATACCATGGCGTATACCTCATCAGCTCTGTCTTATATGATGCAGAATTCTAACAAGCCAGTGGTGGTGACCGGCTCACAGAAGCCAATGGATTTGGAGATTACAGATGCCAAGACCAATCTGATGGACAGTATTCTCTATGCAGCAGATAAAGATTCACATGGAGTAAGTCTTGTCTTTGGCGGTGATGTGATTGCTGGTACACGGGCGAAGAAGATGCGGGCTAGAAGCTTTAATGCATTTTCCAGCGTGAATTTTCCCAATCTTGCGGTGATTCAGGAGGGAAAGATTATTCGCTATATTCCACAGCCACCATTTGAGGAGCCAGTGAAATTTACAAGGAAGGTCTTTGACAGCATTGTAGTGTTTAAGCTGATTCCAGGCAGCAAACCGGAGCTTTTGGAATATCTGTTCCATAACTATGACTGTCTGGTGATTGAGAGCTTTGGCGTGGGCGGGATTCCTAAGAAGCTAGAGGAGGAGTTCTATCACCAGATGAAGCAGTGGATATCCAAAGGTAAAATCGTTGTGATGGCGACTCAGGTGGTAAAAGAGGGCAGCAATATGGAGGTCTACGAGGTGGGGCGCAGGGTAAAACAGGATTTTGACCTGATGGAAGCCTACGATATGACACTAGAGGCAACCGTAACAAAGCTTATGTACTTAATGGAATGTTACGGCGCCGATTATCATGCGGTGCGAGAAGGCTTCTATCAGACCATAAATTTTGATATGTTGTATAGATAATAACGGTTGCTTTTAAGTTATTTTTCAGAAGGCAACGTGATACGCGGCAGGTTCCAGCGGTAGTGTGCAGCCAAAAAGCGAATCAACACTACAAGAAGTGAAGCAATCACCATCGCTGGAATCTGCCCAAATTCCCGGTAGATATAGACACAGCTAATCGCACCAGCAACCGAAGCACAGGCGTAGATATGTTTGACAAAGATATAGGGCGGTACACCAGCCATCATATCCCGCAGAAGCCCTCCACCAACCCCAGTGAGTGTCCCTAGAAAGGTTAGAAGAAAGGTATTGTCAAGATATCCATATCGAATCCCTGTCGTAACTCCGACGACGGTAAAGATGCCAAGACCAATCGAGTCCATCACAAGCATCGCTCTCTCATAAAATATCCCCAGTCTCCCCCGCGGCAGAGTCCTCTTAAAATAGAATACCGAGAAGACCATAAGCGTGGTAAACAGTGCAACGACAACATAGACAGGGTCTATCAATGCGCCTGGCACATTGCCAAGGATAATATCCCTTGTCATCCCACCGCCAACCGATGTCACAACTCCCAATACACAGATTCCAAAAATATCCATCCCCCGACGAATCCCCACCATTGCGCCCGATGCAGCAAAAGCAATTGTTCCTGCAACCTCCATACAAAATACAATCAGACTTTGAATATCCATCGCTATATATTCTCCAATAACTTTTATTATAGAAAGATTTTATGATATTTTCAGGGGATTTGCAAATGGGAATTTTTTAGAGAACCGCGATAATTGCAGGTGAAAAATAACTGTGTTATAATTAAATACAGAAAAAATGGAAAAGAGGTGTTAGTATTTTGAAGCAAGAGAAAAAAGACAAATATGCAAAAGTGCTGCTTCATGTTTATCAGAGTGGTCTTCTTAAAATTGTATGGACAATATCTGGCTTTTCGCTTGGAATGAATCCTAACGGAAAGGAAATAGTTTCCGAATTAAAAGAAAAGGAATTTATAGATTATGCATTTTCTATTATTAAAATAGTTATGGAACTGGCAGAGGAAGAAACTATAGAAGATGTGTCCGAGACTGATTTGGAGATTGCCAGGGAAATTTACAAACAGGAAAAGGATTTAAAAAATCATCTCTATATAAAAAGAAATACCAAAATTCATTGTTTTAAACGTTTAGAAAGCCAGATTATTAGTTACAGAAAAGAAGAAAACCCCAAAGAGATTGAAGCAGATTCCGCTATTATAAGGATGCTTATAGAGAAAGAGGATGAGGATACTTCTTGTGTATTTGAAATCTCTAGAAGAGATTTGGGAGAGATGATAGACTATTTAACAGAATTAAAAGAAAAACTGGATTCTATATAGAAGAGGAAGAGAGTATGAAAGAACTTTTGAGAGAAGATTCTCAAATGATTTTTCCTGAGACATGGAAATATACATATAAAAGAAAAAGAGAATTTCATTCTGGTTTAGAGCAAGAGCAGCAGGCGTATAATAAAAATATGAAAAGTAAAATCATATTTTTTAAAAATGAGAGTACAAATTATCAGCAAATTGAACAATATTTGAAAAAGATTGCAAAAGGATTTCAAAAAATTCAGATTGACGATAAAAAGCTTGGAGGTATGCCAGTGATAAAAAATACCAGAATACCAGTAAGCTTGATTGTTGCGTGTTTTAAAGATGAGATGACTATTCAGGAGATTTGCAAGGAGTATCAGTTGACAGAAGAAGATGTTATAACTGCGATGGAATATGTTATTGAAATTTTAGATACTCCATATCAGGAAGGATTGGAATGAAGGTACTACTTGATGAAAATATTACTACAAAATCAGTTCCTGTATTAGAGAAATATGGACATGATGTAATTCATGTATTACACCGATTTGAAGCAGGGAGAAGCGATGAAGATGTGTTTCAACTGGCGTTACAAGAGGAGCGTGCATTAATTACATTAAATGGAAAAGATTTTGTAGTATTTATTCCGCCAAGGACAGAGCGTACATTGCATTATGGTCTGATTTGGTTAAGAGGATTTCTGGTGACGAATAAAAGTTATGAAAATGTAATGGATACGATAGGCTTTTTCCTGAAAAATAAAGGAGATTCCATAAAAAATACATATTATAATATGAGAAAAAAGGGAGATTCTTATGAATTGATTCAGCGTTTTCCTAAAGTAATAAAAAGCTTCACCGAATTTTAAAGTAAAGGAACAAAGAAATGAGCAATCAACACAATATCCTGCTTGTAGAAGACGATGCAGAGATTAGTGAAATGTTAAAAAATTATCTAACAGCAGAAAACTACCATGTAGTCTGTTCATTTGACAGGAAAGAGGCTTGGACTTGGCTTAGGGGCAGATGACTATGTTACCAAGCCTTTCTCTGTGGTGGAAGTCCTGGCGCGGATTAAAGCCAATATTCGAAGAACCACGCAGTATGATGATACCAGAGAGGAAGCATCAGCTTTGTTGTGTGTGGGGGACTTGGTGATGAATCTGTCGGACTATACCGTTACCAAACATGGAGCTCCTGTCACATTGACTGCAAAAGAATTTGAGATTCTAAAGCTATTACTTAAGAATCCATATTTTTACTGACCAAAAAGAACTGATGGAATTATCTGCACAGATTAATGCGCTGTTAGAAAAACATCAGAAAATCAAAGTCGATTATTGCCGTTCTTTAATGGCTTCTAAAAAGATGCTCTCGAATATTTCCCATGATATTAAAACACCTATGACTGTGCTTCTAGGTTATCTTGAACTGATGCGGCTACAGGGCGCATCTGATGAGATGCTCCAAAAGGCGGAACAGAAAGCCAATCCTGTGATGTATTATGATTCAAGGGGAAAATGCTTAGGGGAACTAGATGAGATAGATCTTGATAATAAGATATTTTATGAAGATAAGACTGCTAAAGGTTTAGATGTTATTAACCCCAGAACTGGTGAACCGATTCAAACTGCCCTTGAATTTGCTCTTAAGCAGATATATGGGAAGACAAAGAACAGGATTATTAATCTGTTTAATTCGACAGGAACTCGGAAAGCAAAGACGAACAAAGTTGATAATGTACCTGATATAACAGAATTGTAAGAAATAAAAACATTTATTTTCCGGCTGGATGGAGATAGTGTTGAATTAAGAGCAGCTGTACAAGAGAGTATAGAAAGATTGCAAGTAGAATTTCCAGATTATACATTTGATGCAACATTTGGAAATCATTAGATATTTAATAGCAATTTCATGCGCAATATTTTGTTTTGACTTATTCTGGGTAGAGGAAATAATCGTATGTCAGTATGTTTAATGGTAAGTAATCCTATTAGTAAAGAGGAAGATGAATTTTATGTGCCTATTGCAACTGAACAGGTATTTCAAGAGTTTTGGATGCCAATAATTGAAATGTTGGATTTGCAGTGGGTAAAATGTTTTCAAGGTGGAATAGAAGTTGGGAAAGAGGATTTTAGATCAATATTAAAAGAACTTGAAGAGATCAAATTGTGGATCGGTAAAAATATGAATAATGAAAGGGGGAAACAAATGATTAAAAGATTGGATAATTTAAGTAAAGAATTAACTTTACTATTAGAAAATGCAAGAGAGAGCGTAAAAGTATATATAGGATAAGTAGGCTTTCGGGATCTTGATCTTGCTGACAAAAACTTAGCGCTTGGCTGAACAGTGCTTTCTTACTACTGGTATGATCTGTCCGGGAACCTGCTTGAGAAAGCGGAACCGATCCCGGAGGAAGACGGCAGGCAGTTCTTCGGTCGCACCTCCTATATGAGATGCTATAATAAAGTTGTAACATGAAACAGGAAATAAATGATATACTTCAATAAAGGTAAAGGAAGGTGTTACACATGCCAAAGACAAAGGTCTATGAACCAGAATTCAAAAAGAAAATCATACAGCTATATTTAGAACAAGGACGCACAATAAAAAGTCTAAACGAAGAATACCAGCTAGATGATGGAACGGTTCGTAAATGGGTGTGGGCTTTCCAGGAAGAATGCGAAACTGACCCAGACTTAAACGATACGAAAAATCTTTATGAGGAAAACCGCAAACTGCGCAGAGAACTGAAGGAAAAGAAAAAGGAAATTGCATTCTTAAAAAAGTAGCTGCATTCTTCGCAAAGGAAATCGATGAGACCAGTACCAGTTTATTGACAAACATAAGATGACATTCGGTGTTTGCTGGCTTTTGCGCCGGATGGGTATCTGCCCAAATGCCTATTATCATTACAGAAAGGATAGAAAAGCGGAATATAGAGAGCAAAAAGAACAGTTAAAAGATAAGATTCTCAAAATATATCATGAATACTCTGGAAATCCAGGATACCGGATGATGAGGGTTTATTTGCTGCGGGCAAAAATAAGCCTGAGCTATGCAACGATATTAAAATATATGCGGGAATTGGGCATCCGCTCCACGGTGACACTCAAAAAGCCAGCCTATAAAAAGGGGGATTGCTATAAAAAGTTTGAAAATCATTTGAACCGGGAATTTCATGCAGAAAAACCAAATGAGAAATGGTGTATGAATTTTACCTATATTTTGATGGAAGAAAGCGTTATAACTGCAGCATCATAGACCTGTATGACAGAGCTATGGTGGCAACTTTAAACAGCAGCCATATGGATGTAGAGCTGGCTGTGCAAACGCTGAAGATAGGCGTAGAAAGAAATCATCATCTCCAAGGTCTGCTGCTGCACAGTGTTCAAGGCTCATGGTATACTTCACGTACATTTACCAATTTCTGTAAAGAAGTTGGAGTATTGCAGAGCATGAGTAAAGCTGGGTGTCCTTACGACAATTCACCAATGGAACGTTTTTATGGAACATTCAAAGCAGAATTTATTCGTAAACATCGTTTTTCATCAGATGAGGAACTAAATAAAGCAACTATGGAGTATGTATATGTTTATTACAATCATACACGTCCGCATTCCTTCAATGGATATCAGACACCATTTGAAAAGAGAGCTCAAGCATAATTACTGGCAATTATTTCCTTATGAGTGTTACAAAAATGCTTGACCATCTCAGGTTAGTACACTAAGAATAAGTGGATTATCAGAAAGGAAATAAAGATGAATTGCCAAATGGTTATATGTTTGTATTTAAATGGATATTTAACTACTGATGAATTTGAAAATTATTTTTATAATAATATGGAACAGTTTCAAAATGAATTGCCGGATTTAGTATATGAGGAGTTATTATGTACAAATTTTTCATCCAAAATCGAAAGTATAAGTTTGGTGACTTTTTTGAAACAATATATTTTATCAAATAATCCTACTTTATATAATATGATATCTGATGCATATATTGAACGGTTTATAGAAAAGAATAATGGCGAGATAGTTGATATATTGAAGAAAAGATACCAACCAAAGAAAAGTATCAGAATAGATTGCAAAAAAATAAACACAGAGGAAGAATTTATTAGGCAATTAAAAAAGGAATTAAATTTATCAACATTATCAGGATTAAATTGGATGGCAATGAATGACTTGTATTATGATATTATTTTTCCAGAAAGATTGGAATTTATAAACTGGAATGATTTTGAGGAGAGAATACCGCAATGTGCAGTACAATTAAAAAAATTTTTAAGCAAGGTAGATAAAAATAATTGTTATATAATAGGCCCCCAATTATCATCTGTATGATGGGAATAAAATGCAGGAAATCGCAGGCATACTGCCAGGACGATGATACTCCTAGCTCACTCCAATAGATGGTTTGTGCAGATTCAGGATATCTGTTATCTCTATAGCTTGTGTGAAAACCGTCTGGATAAAAGAAAATGGGGAAAGCAGAAAAAATCGTTATAATATAGAAAAAACGAGTTATGAAAAAGGGCTACATAATAAAAGTGAATTAAAAAGACTACACTTTTAAAGGAGACTGGAGAAGGCAGAGACTGGGAGATGTTGGAACTTATGGTATTTGATGCCTATGAGTATACGCCTCTGTAGTTTGTAAGGAAAAGTGCTCTGGCGCGGGATATGATGAAAGCATTACAAAAATATTTTAATATGACAGCTAAAACACAGCTTCGTTACCGGATGACAGATGGTTTCGGGCTTCGTGATGTGCGTCTGGAATCCATTATGTATGCGGAATGTAGCGGACATACGGACATCGTTCATATGAGGGATCAGACTGCATTTCAAGATGCATGGGACGCTGAAATTCTATGAAGAGGAATGGAGTAGCTACGGCTTTCTCAGGACACATAAAAATTACTTAGTTAATGTAAAATACATCATGGAAGTTGGTGCCAGAACAATAAGGCTTTCTAATGATATAGAGTTGGATATGGGGAAAAACAGGAGAAAGAAGATAGCAGAATTGGTAAAACAAGAGAAAGAGAGGACAGGATAAAATTACAGGATATATTATAAATGCATTGTCAGCGGCAATTGCAATGGAGTATATAAACCATGCTTTCTGCAAAAAATATAAAGGATTCCCTGGGCTGGTTCTCAGCCTGCTAGGATTTGTTTGAGATGGTCAAGCATTTTTGTAACACTCATAAGGAAATAATTGCCAGTAATTATGCTTGTGCTTTCTTTTCAAATGGTGTCTGATATCCATTGAAGGAATGGGGACGTGTATGATTGTAATAAACATATACATACTCCATAGTTGCTTTATTTAGTTCCTCATCTGATGAAAAACGATGTTTACGAATAAATTCTGCTTTGAATGTTCCATAAAAACGTTCCATTGGTGAATTGTCGTAAGGACACCCAGCTTTACTCATGCTCTGCAATACTCCAGCTTCTTTACAGAAATTGGTAAATGTACGTGAAGTATACTGTGAGCCTTGAACACTGTGCAGCAGCAGACCTTGGAGATGATGATTTCTTTCTAAGCCTATCTTCAGCGTCTGTACAGCCAGCTCTGCATCGATATGGCTGCTGTTTAAAGTTGCCACCACAGCTCTATCATACAGGTCTATGATGCTGCAGTTATAACGCTTTCTTCCATCAAAATATAGGTAAAATTCATACACCATTTCTCATTTGGTTTTTCTGCATGAAATTCCCGGTTCAAATGATTTTCAAACTTTTTATAGCAATCCCCCTTTTTATAGACTGGCTTTTTGGATGTCATCGTGGAGCGGATGCCCAATTCCCGGTAGATATAGATACAGCTAATCGCGCCAGCGACGGAAGCGCAGGCGTAGATATGTTTGACAAAGATATAGGGCGGTACACCAGCCATCATATCCCGCAGAAGCCCACCACCAACACCAGTAAGTGTCCCTAGAAAGGTCAAAAGAAAGGTGTTATCAAGATATCCATATCGAATCCCTGTCGTAACTCCTACGACTGTAAAGATGCCAAGACCAATCGAGTCCATCACAAGCATCGCTCTCTCATAAAATATCCCTAGTCTCCCCCGTGGCAATGTCCTCTTAAAATAGAATACCGTAAGCGTGGTAAACAATGCAACGACAACATAGATAGGGTCTATCAATGCGCCTGGCACATTGCCGAGGATAATATCCCGCGTCATACCACCGCCGACTGATGCCACAACTCCCAATACACAGATTCCGAAAATATCCATCCCCCGACGAATCCCAACAAAAGCAATCGTCCCGGCTACTTCCATACAAAATACAATTAGATTTTGAATTTGCAAATGGGAAATTTTTTTAAAGAATAGTTGTGGTAAAAGGGACACTAGGACGGGATGGGTCGTTCTAATTTTTGCCACGTCTTTTTTACCTGGATGTTCAAACGATTAAGGAAAAATAGTGGGTTACTGCCCTGGCAAAAGTGTGGTATACTCTGGGAGAGGACAGAAGGGAGGAGAGCCCATGGATTATCAGGAATTATTGCGGAAACGGGATGCTTATCAGGAAGGAAAGCATCTTATACCAGAGCTGACCATTACCAGCTATGAGCGGGCGTTTGAGATAGAATATACCCATCATTCCACGGCCATAGAGGGGAATACTCTGACGCTGATGGAGACAAAGCTGGTGCTGGAAGACGGGATTAGTGTGGGCGGCAAGAACCTGCGGGAAATCTACGAACAGGTGAACCACCAAAAAGCATTCCGGTATGTGAAGAACCGTATTGAAGAAGGGTGCGCTCTGGATGAAAAGACCGTCAAGGATATCCATGCCATGCTGATGGAAAATATCCTGGTAGGCGGAGTCTACCGGAATGTGGATGTATACATTTCCGGTGCGCAGCATATGCCGCCTTCTCCCAACGATATGTACCGCCAGGTGAAAGATTTTTATGCGGATCTGTCCTGGAAGGAACAGCAGCTGAACCTGATCGAGCTGGCGGCATGGACCCATGCGGAGTTTGTAAAGATTCATCCATTTCCAGACGGTAACGGCAGAACCTCCAGGCTTATCATGAACTATCAGCTGATGGCAAACGGCTTCGCGCCCATATCCATCGCAAAGGAGAACCGTCTGGACTACTTTAATGCGTTGGAAGCCTATGCGGTGGAGGGAAATATCGCACCATTTGCAGAGATGATCGCAGAGTTAGAGGAAGTACAGCTTGACCGGTATCTTGTCATGATCGAGCAAGCTCAGGGAATAAGCCAGCAGCTATAAAACGGAATCATAATTGACAAAATATAGACATAACAGAATTCTAAAGTAAAGGAACAAAGAAATGACCAATCAACACAATATTCTGCTTATAGAAGACGATGCAGAGATTAGTGAAATGTTAAAAAACTATCTAACAGCAGAAAACTACCATGTAGTCTGTGCATTTGACGGGAAAGAAGCTTGTGAAAAGTTTAACGAAAATATATTTAGCCTGGTTCTTTTAGATTTGATGATTCCGAAAGTAAGTGGTCTGGATGTGATGCAGTATATTCGTAAGCAAAGTGTAGTTCCAGTGCTGATTCTCTCGGCAAAGGACAGTGAGGCAGATAAGACGCTTGGACTTGGCTTAGGAGCAGATGACTATGTTACCAAGCCCTTCTCTGTGGTGGAAGTCCTAGCGCGGATTAAGGCCAATATCCGAAGGACTACGCAGTATGATGATACCAAAGAGAAAGCGCCAGATTTGTTGCAGGTGGGGGATTTGGTGATGAATTTGTCGGACTATACCGTTACCAAACATGGAGCTCCTGTCACATTGACTGCAAAAGAATTTGAGATTCTAAAGCTGTTACTTAAAAATCCAAAACGAGTCTACACCAAAGAACAGCTTTACAGTCTGGTATGGCAGGACGAGTATCTGGGCGATGAAAATGCAGTCAATGTACATATCAGCAGACTGCGCAATAAGATTGAGGAGGATTCCCGCAATCCCAAGTATCTGATAACCGTCTGGGGGATTGGCTATAAATTGGGGGAAGGCTTATGAAGAAAGACACCCGGACAAAGCTACAAATCATCAGCACAAAGCTAGAAGAAATCACCAGAACTGACAGTGATGAAAGAATCCATATTTTTACTGACCAAAAAGAACTGATGGAATTATCTGCACAGATTAATGCGCTGTTAGAAAAACATCAGAAAATCAAAGTCGATTACCGCCGTTCTTTAATGGCTTCTAAAAAGATGCTCTCGAATATTTCCCATGATATTAAAACACCTATGACCGTTCTTCTAGGTTATCTTGAACTGATGCGGCTACAGGGCGCATCTGATGAGATGCTCCAAAAGGCGGAACTAAAAGCCAATCAGGTGATGGAGCTTATCGACCAGTTTTTTACATTGTCTAAGTTAGAATCTAATGATACAGATATAGAACTTTCCAAAGTCAATCTCAGTGAAATCTGTCGCGAAAGTATCTTGGATTTTTATGAGATATTAACAAATGACCATTTTCAGGTGGAGATTAAAGTGCCAGAGATGCCCGTCTATGTGATGGGAAATACAGAAGCCTTGCAGCGTATCTTCTCCAATCTTATCTCCAATGCTATTCGCTACGGAGCAGATGGAGCCTATCTGGGACTTTTTCTTATAATAGAAGAAGAGAAAGTCATTGTCAAAGTAGTAGACCATGGAAAAGGGATAGAAAAAGCTTTTGCAGACAGTGTCTTTGAACGCCTGTTTACGATGGAGGATTCGAGAAGCCGCAAAGTGCAGGGAAATGGACTGGGGCTTACGATTGCCAAAAATTTAACAGAAAAGCTTCAGGGAAGTCTGACCTTAGAGAGTACCCCAGGCGTTATCACCACTTTTACTCTTCAATTTCCAAAAATTATTTCTTAAAAAATAACTGCGAAAGAAATTCGTAAGATTTCTGCAAGAGTTTTGAAAATCTGTGCCGCTATAATGGTAGAAAAAGGAGGGGAAAAGAAGATGACCTATCTATTACAGACCAACTGCCTTACAAAGACCATTGGCGGCAAAGAATTGGTAAAAAATGTCAACCTTCATCTGAAAAAGGGAGAAATCTATGGGTTTCTTGGCCCGAACGGAGCTGGCAAGACGACCATAATTAAGATGCTGACCAATCTCTGGAAACCAACCTATGGAACGATTGAGATTTTTGGCGAGACACTAAGCGATAAATCCTACGAAGTTCTAAAAAGAATCGGAAGTATCATTGAATTTCCAACATTCTATGAACATATGACAGGATATGAGAATCTGTATCTGCACAGCGAATATATGGGCTATTATCACCATGGCCATATCGAAGATACACTAGAGCTTCTACATCTAAGCGATGCAGCCACAAAGCCCGTACGGGCGTATTCATTGGGAATGAAAGAGCGTCTGGGTATTGCCCGTGCGATTCTTGGGCGGCCAGAATTATTAATCTTAGATGAGCCAACCACTGGTCTTGACCCCGCGGGTATGAAACAGATTCGGGATTTGTTAAAGAAACTCTGTCTTGAATATGGCACCACGATACTAATATCAAGCCATATGCTTTCAGAGATTGAGAGCATTGCCGATACCATCGGGATTATCCATCATGGAGAGATGAAAAAAGAGATCAGTATTAAAGAGATGGAAGAAGATAATCTCGCCTATGTAGAAGTCGCTGTAGCCAATGTAAAAAGGGCCTCCATCGTTCTAAGTGATATGCTAGGGCTTATGAATTTTAAGATATTAGAAGATGGAATTATCCGTATCTATGATGCACAGATTTCTACGCCAGAGCTATCAAAGGCATTAACACTTCATGAAGTCCCAGTGCTTGGGCTTTCTAAAAAGGCGGAGACACTCGAAGATTATTTTTTGAAATTGACAGAGGAGGGGTAGAAGGAATGTGGAAATTGATTCGATTAGAGTGGAAGAAAAATAATATTTTTAAATATGTTATAAAAGCAGTGGTGATAGCTGTTCTTCTCTGCCTTTTTGTCTATGCATTAGCCTACCTTGGGATTGCCAATGATGCGGAGACTGGAGTGCCGGATGCGGTAGAGGGGAAAAATATGATTTCTGCACCGATAGAGCTTTTTAGCAGTATGACCTATCTAATCTTTACCAGTGTGATGCTGTCGTCCTTTATTGTCAGCGCTTATAAAAATAAAACGATGAATCTGATGTTTTCTTATCCAATTAAGAGGCAGAAGATAATTGTGTCACAGATGTTAGCGGTATGGATTTTCAGTTATATTGCATTGGTGCTTACCAAACTTTTGATGTATGGATGCATTTTGCTAGGCTCTAACTTTATGATATCGGCGTTTCCGATTGATTATAGTATGGCAAATGTGGGATTTTATGTACAGCTGTTAATAAAAGCTTTTGTGATTGTTACCATGAGTTTTATTGCATTGTTTATTGGATTAGCGATGAAATCTTCTAAGGCAACGATTGTATCTTCATTCCTTTTGGTTTTTTTCACACAGGCAAATGTGGGAGATTTCACAATGTCAGACCAGGTACTTTTCCCGGTTTTCTTGACGGTTGTCTCTCTAATCTTCGCTTTCTTAAGCGTCTTTAAGGTAGAAAGCAAAGACTTAATGTAACAAAATAATCATCATTTATATATGGCTCAACAGGAATTTCTCTCCTATTGAGCCTTCTTTTATCCTACTATTGACAAATTTTACCAAAAAAAGATACAATATGAGTATTCTAATGATAGGGGTAATCATATATGAGGCAAAAGGACAGGATTGCGGGTGGTTTGTATGGGCTTCTGATAGGAGATGCGCTTGGGGTTCCATATGAATTTCATAGAGCAGAGGAGCTTCCGGCGTATGAAGAGATAGAGATGGTTCCGCCAAAGTGGTTTGAAAAGACCTATATAGAAGTAGAAGCAGGAACCTGGTCAGATGATGGGGCACAGGCGCTTTGCCTTTTGGACAGTCTGTTAGGGGAGCGGCGGTTTTCTTTAGAAGACTATGCGGATTTTTTATCTTCCTGGTATGAAATGGGAACCTGGGCAGTAGATGAAGTGGTGTTTGATGTGGGGAATCAGACAGGCTATGCGCTCAATGCCTACCAAAGAGGTGTCCCGGCAGAAGAATGTGGGATGCTGATACCAGAAGGAAAAGGCAATGGTGCACTAATGCGGGTGCTTCCACTGGCTTTGTGGCACAGTTGCCAAAAGGAAGTATCCGACAAGCAGTTAGTGCTAGATGCACATCGGCAATGTCTGATTACACATGGACATATCTGCAATCAGGTATGCTGTGCGTTGTATTGCCTGACAGCGCTTTTTTTATTAGAAGGAAAAGAGAGAAAAGAGGCAATAGAGAAAGCTGTGGAAAGGCTTCGGGATATCTATCAGGACTTGCCAGAGTATGAAAAGGAGTTAGAGTGGAGCATCCGCCCGGAAGATATTTGGGAAGGAAAAGGCTCTGGCTATGTGGTGGATTGTCTTCGCAGTGCATTTATGATTCTTCTGCGTGCAGACAGCTATGAAGATGCCGTAAAGCAGGCGGTGCTTCTAGGGGATGATACAGATACAACGGCATGTGTAACAGGTGGTTTGGCAGGCATCTATTATGGGGTGCAAGATATTCCCATACGCTGGATGAAAGCGCTTAAGGAGCAGGAAAAAGTAGCAGAATTGTTATCTCAGTTAATAGAAATGTGACAAGTATGGTAAAAGAATATTTAGAACAGAATGTATGGGAAGCGCTGCAGGAGCGGCTTCGATTTCTTTTTGAGGAATTTGATAATATCTATATCTCTTTTTCTGGTGGAAAGGACAGCGGCCTGCTTCTAAATATCCTGATGGATTTTAGGCGAAGGTATTTTCCATGGAAGAATGTTGGCGTGTTTCACCAGGATTTTGAGGCACAGTATACTGTGACAACAGAATACGTGGAGAGGACTTTTGAGCGCTATCAGTATGAGGCAGAGCTCTATTGGGTCTGTCTTCCGATGGCAACACGTACAGCACTTAGCAGCTATGAGATGTATTGGTATCCTTGGGATGATACAAAAAAAGAACAGTGGGTTCGTGAGATGCCTAAGAAAGACTATGTGATTCACATGGAAAATAATCCGATGACTACCTATCGGTATCGGATGCCGCAGGAGGATTTGGCAAAGCAGTTTGGGCGTTGGTATCGCATCTCTCATGGAGGAAAGAGAACGGTATGTCTTCTTGGGATGCGTGCAGATGAGTCTTTGCAGCGTTACAGCGGATTCCTGAATAAGAAATATGGCTACAAAGAGGAGTGCTGGATTAGCCGGCAGTTTAAGGATGTCTGGTGTGCCTCTCCGATGTATGACTGGACCGTTGAGGACGTCTGGCATGCCAATTCTGTGTTGGGGTATGACTACAACCGTCTGTATGATTTATACTATATGGCTGGTCTTAAGGTCTCACAGATGCGTGTGGCCTCGCCTTTTAATGACTATAGCAAGGATTCTCTGAATCTGTATCGGGTGATTGACCCCAAGATATGGGTAAAGCTTGTAGGAAGGGTGCGAGGTGCCAATTTTGCATGTATCTATGGCAGAACAAAGGCGATGGGGTATCGCAATATCACACTGCCTGAAGGGTATACCTGGAAAGAATATACGATGTTTCTTCTGGATACGCTGCCGACAAAGCTTCGCAATAATTATGTAAGTAAATTTAATACTTCGATTGAGTTCTGGCACAAGACAGGTGGTGGACTTGACGAGGAGGCGATTCAGGAGTTAGAGGAGCGCGGTTATCAGATTCGCAGAAATGGAGTCTCGAATTATACGTTAAATAAGAAGTCGCGGATTATCTTTCTGGAGCGGATTCCAGATGATACCGATGATATTAAGTCAACCAAAGATATTCCAAGCTGGAAGAGGATGTGTTACTGTATCCTGAAAAATGACCATATCTGCCGTTTTATGGGCTTTGGGATGAACCGGCACCAGCAGAAACGGATAGATGCAATTCGCAAAAAATATAAAAGCATAGAGGAGATGAATTATGGAGCATAAGAGTCCGGCTTACCATGTGATTCCGGTTTCGATTAAGAAGATTAAAGCCAATACCTACAATCCCAATGCAGTGGCGCCGCCAGAGATGAAGCTGCTCTATGACAGCATCAAAGAGGATGGCTATACCATGCCGATTGTCTGCTACTATGATAAGGGGAATGATGAGTATATTATTGTGGATGGATTTCACAGGTATCGGATTATGTTAGACCACCCCGATATTTATGAGCGTGAAAATGGTATGCTGCCAGTATCCATCATTGATAAGCCGATTGACCAGAGGATGGCAAGCACCATACGCCATAACCGGGCAAGAGGAACACATAATGTAGATTTGATGAGCAATATTATTAAAGAACTGCATGAGCTTGGACGCACGGATGCATGGATATCGAAACATCTAGGGATGGATGAGGATGAGATATTAAGACTAAAGCAGATTACAGGACTGACAGCACTTTTTAAAGATGTAAAATTTGGAAGGGCCTGGAGACCTGTAGAGGATGAAGAAGAGTGACAGCCCTGTTACGTCTAATAGAAAGCGCTACAGGGCTGTCTGGGATGTTATTTTAGGGCAATTGCCTCAATTTCGCAGAGAACGCCTTTGGGGAGCTCTTTGACGGCTACACAGCTTCTGGCTGGCTTGGAGGTAAAGAATTTGGCATAGACCTCATTAAAAGCGGTAAAGTCCTCCATATTGGCTAAAAAGCAAGTAGTTTTAAAGGTCTTTTCAAAACCAGAACCAGCAGCTTCTAGAATAGCACCGACATTTTTGCAGCTCTGTTCGGTCTGGGCAGCGATGCCTTCAGGGATATTGCCAGTGGCCGGGTCTACCGGGATTTGACCGGATGTGTAGATAAGGCCGTTGATTTCATAGCCCTGAGAATACGGACCGATAGCTCCAGGTGCGTTGTTGGTTGAGATAATCTTCATAATATTTATCCTCCGGTTTTTTCTCTTATTCTACTCCCGAAGCGCCGAAAAAGTCAACGTGCTTTCAATACATCATTATTGCTCTCGGCGTTAGTCTCGAAGACTTTTACATTGTCAAGTGTTGTTCTTGCAATGGCAGAGAGTGCTTCTCTTGTGAAAAATCCCTGATGAGAAGTAATCATTACATTTGGAAAAGACAGAAGTCTTGCTGTGACCGAGTGCTCTAAAATCTCATCGGAACGGTCCTCAAAGACATTAGGAGCCTCCTCTTCATAGACGTCTAATCCTACCCCGAAGAACTTGCGGGCACGAATTCCCTCAATCAAATCCTCTGTTTTTACCAGTGCTCCGCGGGAAGTATTGACCAGTATTACGCCGTCTTTCATCTTCTGAATGGTCTCGCGGTTAATTAGATGATAGGTGCTGTCCATCAAAGGACAGTGCAGTGTAACCAAATCACTCTGCGCTAACAACTCATCCAGCGAGACATAAGTCACAATATCCTTTAGCGAAGGATTCTCATATACGTCATAAGCTAAGACTTTCATTCCAAATCCATAACAAATTCGTGCCATTGCTGCACCAATCTTTCCAGTCCCTACAACGCCAGCGGTCTTCTGATAAAAATTAAATCCCATCAGACTCCCCAGACTAAAGTCATTCTCCCGCACTTTCAGATAGGATTTATGAAGTCTTCGGTTTACGGTCAGTGCAAGTCCCATTGCATGTTCTGCTACTGCTTCCGGTGAGTAGCCTGGCACTCTCAATATCCGAATCCCAAGCTTCTCCACGGTCTCAAGGTCCACGTTGTTAAATCCCGCACATCTCATCAGAATCAATCGAATTCCATTTTTGTGCAGCGTCTCTACGGTCTGCGTTCCAATCTCTGAATTTACAAATGCACAGACTGCGTCATATCCATGCGCAAGCTCTGCCGTATTTCGTGTCAAGTCTGCCTTTAAGAACTTAATCTCTACCCCCGGATAATTCTTAAGTTCCCTTGTAAAAGAATCCTCATCATAACTTTTCGTATCATAAAAAAGAATCCTCATCAAATAACCTCCTGCAAATTTTCTATCTCCTCATAATCTTCCCCATTTCTTTTATAAATATAAATATATCTTATTCTTCCTCTTTTGGTCCTTTGACAACCACTCCGTTTACTTCAATTTCATCATCAATCTGTATCATAAGATACGATTTTCCATCTATCACTTTTGTCTGTACCAAATCTAACTTCTCCGGGTCTACTTTTACAATTACATCTGGTGTCTTTACTTCAAGCGCTTTAAGACTTGCCAAGTTCGTAGCGACAAATTCCGTCTCCTCTCCAAGTATCTGGTCATACTGCTCCTCAAAATGCTCCAGAACCTCCTCCTTAGCCCCGCTTTGCCTTAAAAGCTCTTTTACCTGAACTTTTGTCAATACCGGTGCTTCAGGCTCTTCCTTGGCTTCCTCAACCATCTCATTCAGGCTTTCATGAATCGTGACAACGGTATCATAGTCGCAGTTCTCCCCAAGTGCTTCTGTTAAAAATTCTCCAAATGTCTCTTTTTGTTCTTTTGCGGACAGCGGTGCGCGGCATCCAAAGACTTCTTCCATCAGCGCCGGCTGCAAGGCTTCCGGGTTCTTGGTATAGTAGAGCATACTATGTAAATCGGTATTTCTGTCATGAAACGCAGGAAATAAAAATCCCGCAGCAGGAGCTTCTACAATCCAGTCGCGCACTCTGTCTTCAATGCTGTTTTTTTCCGCATTATAACAGAGTCCGGCCTTGGAGAGTTTCACCGGGCAGATGCTGCATAGCAGATACTCATAGGTATCCTCCGAAGCATCAAACATCTCTGCCCCGTCCGATGCCTTGCGTGGGATATCATAAGCGGCATGAATCAGGATAATATAATAGTTTTCTCCATATGCATAGCTTCCTATGATTTTTTCATAGAATTCCTCCAACAATATCTCATCGGTCAGACGGCTGTTGCGAAGCTTTAACAGCCAGGCCTGCGTGCCGCCTGGCATCTCCTGGTCTAGCGGAAATTCCATATTTAACAAGTTCTTTCCTGGCGTTCCTGAGAGTGTTTTTTTGAAAATCTCAAAATATTTATAGATTTCTTCTTCTGGAAGGGAGAGAAAGGCCTCCTTAAGCTCTGTGCGAATCTGTTTCTCGGCATCTACATAGCATCCGCAGATGCGGGTGATGGCGCAGTTTTCATTGGTAAATTGTTTTCTGATTTCCAATACTTCTTTCTTATTCATAGCTCCTCTTCTTTCTGCATGTGTCCTTTTGTTGCACGCTTTATTATAATACAGAAAAGAGAAAATGCGAAGCCCTTTCGTCAGAATAGACAGAAGCATAACACTTTTTTCGTGAAATAGTCATATGCGTTATGCAGTGTTGTCCATTTATACAAAGGTCTGCAGAAATATTTGTAGGATGCCTCTATGGTCAAATGTGAGGAAAAGCGTTATACTCTAAATCAGTGAAAGCGAACAGCACAGAAAGGAGTCCAAGTAAACTATGGCAAGCATTTCTTTAAAAAACATTTGTAAAAAATATCCCAATGGTTTTGAGGCAGTTAAAAACTTTAATATGGAGATTGAGGACAAAGAATTTATTATCTTTGTAGGCCCGTCTGGATGCGGTAAATCTACCACACTTCGTATGGTAGCCGGTCTGGAGGATATCAGCTCTGGTGACCTTCTGATTGATGACCGCAGAGTCAATGATGTAGAGCCAAAGGACCGCGATATCGCAATGGTATTCCAGAACTACGCTCTGTATCCACATATGACCGTATATGACAATATGGCATTTGCACTAAAACTTCGCAAGACACCAAAGGATGAGATTGACAAAATGGTGCGCGAGGCAGCTAAGATTCTAGACCTTGAGAAGCTGCTTGACAGAAAGCCAAAGGCACTCTCCGGTGGTCAGAGACAGCGTGTTGCTATGGGTCGTGCAATTGTACGTCAGCCAAAAGTATTCCTGATGGATGAGCCGCTGTCAAACCTGGATGCAAAGCTTCGTGTTCAGATGAGAACCGAGATTTCCAAGCTGCATCAGAGACTGGGCACCACGATTATCTACGTTACCCATGACCAGACCGAGGCTATGACACTTGGAACCAGAATCGTTGTTATGAAAGATGGTGTGGTACAGCAGATTGATTCTCCGCAAAATCTCTACAATGCACCAGCAAACCTGTTCGTAGCTGGATTTATTGGTTCTCCACAGATGAACTTTGTAGATGCACAGTGCCAGGTCAATGGCAAACAAGTTGTCTTAAAGGTTGGCCCATATTCCATCGAGCTTCCTGAGAAGAAAGCAAAAGCACTGATTGATGGCGGTTATGCAAATAAGACAGTTGTAATGGGTATTCGTCCAGAAGACCTGTATGATTCTGATGAGATGCTTGCAAAATATGCAAACAGCGTGGTAGAAGCAAAGATTAATGTATACGAGCTGTTAGGTGCAGAAGTATATCTGTATTTTGATGTAGAAGGCTCTAACTTTACCGCAAGAGTCAGCCCGACCACCGAGGCAAGAACAGGTGATTCCATCAGATTTGCTCTCGATGTTGAGAAGATTCATGTATTTGACAAAGAGAAAGAGATTACCATTACCAACTAGACTATATCCTAACATATAGAGGGACGCCGCAAATTGCGGCGTCTCTTTATCGGTTTTTAAAAAACTGAATTGACAGCTTTCTTTTCAGAAGCTATACTGTTTATAAATGCAACAATCGGGAGGTATATATGGTTTCTAATCGTTTACTACAGGAGTGCCTAGAAGACTTTTCTAATATTATGCGGCTGTCGATGGCTTTATATGACAGAAATCGAACTTGTGTCGCCGGAGAAGAAGAGCTTGTGCTTCAGGAGGATATTTTTGATATTTTCTGTGAGTCGCCAGCAGATATGCAAGCACTTGGGAATCGCTATCTGTTCAAGGTTGGAGATGAGGAGATGGGATACGTATTGTCGGTAAGCGGAGGTTCAAAGGATGCATATCCGATGGGACAACTGGCTGTGCGCCAGCTAGAGCGTATCTTGGAGATGGGATATAGCCGGGAAGATAGGAATCAGTTTATACACAATCTGTTGCTTGACAACCTGCTTCCGGTGGATATTGCAAGCTATGCCAAACAGATGCATCTAGGGCCGGACTGTCGTTGGGCGATACTTCTGGTAGAAGGCTCTGGCTGTGATGCATATGATATACAGATGATTTTAAAAAATATCCTGGCAAGCCGGACCGGAGATTTTATTACGCCGATGGAAGAAGACTGTGTGGTAGTGGTACGGCGTCTAGAAGAGCGGGAAGGCCAGACCGAGATGGAGGAGATGGCACATATTCTGTCAGATACCGTCAGCTCGGAGACACTTTGCAAAGTACGTACTGCCTGTGGTACGATTGCCCATTCGCTTCGGGAAGTCTCACGCTCTTATAAAGAGGCAAAGATGTCTTTAGAGGTGGCAGAGATATTCTATTCCTCTAAGACGGTGATTACTTACGAGGAACTTGGCATTGGAAGACTTATCTATCAGCTTCCAACGCCTTTGTGTGAGATGTTCCTAAAAGAAGTGTTTGGGGAGTATGACCCAAGCAACCTAGATGATGAGATATTGACGACGGTCTATCAGTTTATGGAAAACAGTCTGAATCTGTCAGAGACAAGCCGTCAGCTCTTTGTGCATAGAAATACGCTGGTCTATCGCTTAGAGAAGCTACAAAAGACCATTGGATTGGATATTCGGCAGTTTGAAGATGCGATGACCTTTAAGATTGCTATGATGGTATCGGATTATATGAGATATCTACAGACAAAACAGAGGTGAAAGGGCGCAGATGACCAAAGAGAAAGCGAATCAACAAAGAGGCTTCCAGAGACTGATGGGAGCCTTTCTCTGTGTTCTGATAGTTGTTATTTTCTTGGCAATCTCTCAGAATTCGCAGAAACGCAGGGAAGACATTAAGAAGAGAAAGGTGATAACAGAAGCAGTCATAGCAGAAGAACCAGAAAATATCGAAGAAAGTGAGAAGATAGAGGAAGAAACACAAGAAGACTGTAAGACGCCAAAGGAGATGGCAACTGAGGTAGAGAAGCTTACCTTTGGGGTCGATGTGTCTATGTTTCAGGAAGAGATAGACTGGGCGCAGGTGGCAGAGGCAGGGATTGATTTTGTAATGGTGCGTATTGGCTATCGCAAGACGGCAACCGGAGAGATTGTGGAGGATGAGCGCGCCAGATATAATCTTCAGGAAGCAGCGGCCAACGGAATCTATTTGGGCGCATATTTTTTCTCCACGGCGGTCGACGAAGCGGAAGTAAGAGAAGAGGCGGACTGGGTCTGTACATTTTTAAAGGATTATCCGATTACCTATCCAGTGGTCTATAACTGTGAAGGCTTTCAGAGAACCTCAAGCAGACAGTATGGAATGAGCGTAGAGGAGCGTACGACACTGGCACAGATATTTTTAGACCAGGTAGAAGACGCAGGCTATACGGGGATGTTCTATGCAGCCAAGGGAGAACTTGAGGACAATCTGCACTGGGATACAGGCCGATTAGAAGCACGCTATCGAATCTGGGTGGCACAATATCTTGATAAGATTTCTGTAGCGCTTGCCAAGCCGGAATACAACAGAGCATATGCAATGTGGCAGTATACAGACCAGGGAAGGGTACAGGGAATTCAGACGGTGGTCGATTTGAATGTGGCTTATTTTGGATATGAGAAAGATTAGCAGATTGGACACTCTGGCATATGATATGGTGAAGATACTTAGAAAGAGTTGAATACTTATGGCAATGGATTTTAATACAAGAGGATGGAACAGAAGGCAAGTGTATCTGTCAGTGACTGGAGTGATTGTGCAGATGGAGATGATGTCGACAGGAGGAAGCGGATATGGTGGATGTACCAGAATGATTTCTGTGGAGGACGAAGAAGGAGGGATTACCAACTTTATAGTCAGCAGTAATACGTATGTGGTCAACTTCGAGACCTTGTATGAGACGATGCCTGTAACGGTGTTCTACAGTGGCTCACAGCCAGCGCCCCTTATCTATCCGCCGCAGTTTGTGGCAGCAGTGGTTGCGCCGCAAGTCGAAGGACAGATGGTGACTGTGGCTTATTTTAACAATGTGCTGTTAGCTTCTGACCAGTCATTAAAGCTCAATCTCTCACCAGCTACAGAAGTAGTGACAAGAAATAACCAGACTTATTATGGAAATCCCGGAGGAAATACGCTGGTGGTATTATATAGTGCCACAACAAGAAGCGTACCGCCACAGACATCACCTGATAAAGTTATCGTGTTGTGCGGAGAGTAACAAGTACAAACGTTGTGCGCCTCATTTGGATACAACTGTCCGTCTGTGGCGCACAAAATTTATAGACTGTCTAGCATCATCCTATCCCATATATGCCGTCAAAACGCAAAGACTTGGTTTTTCTGCAATTCTTAGGAAGATTATGGCCAATTTTTTCATGTGTCTATAGTCATTTGGAATAGAATTTGGTACAATGAATGGGTGATGAAAATAGGAATGATTTCAGGAGGCAAAAGTAGTGCGAACAGACGATTATAAAGTGATTCTAGATTCTCTTCCAAGTACGGGAGTGTATGTGATACGAGAGGACAACCATAGGATTTTATATTATAACCGTTGTATTAAAGAAGTGATGCCTCGTATTGAGATAGGGATGGTCTGTGATGAGGTATGGGCAGGGAGCTGTGCGCATTGCCCGCTTCAATATATCAAAGATAAAAAAGAATGTCGGACAATTAATTATGATAATCCTTTTGGGGATGCGGTGGATGTTACCGCAGTCAGAACCATATGGGAAAAGAAGACAAAGGCTTTTATCTTGACAATTACACCTCATATGGAAGTGGCGAATTATACATTTTATAAGATTATCAGAGGAAATCTGACAGATAATACATATGAGATAGTGAAGATAGACAAGAGGGAACTTGAAAAAATAGGAGAGCTTCCCGATACATTATCTGAATATATGAAACGATTTGGAGAGAGCGGTGTGGTCTTTGAGGAAGACAGAAGACGCTTTTGGGAATTCTCTAAACTGGAATATCTAAGTGCAGAACTTCGCGGCGGAAAGACAATGGTCAGCTGCAACTACCGTCGCAAGGTGGGGGAGAAATATCGCTGGTATTCTCTAGAAGTAGTGCCGGATTATCAGTATACGAATGACAGGCAGAGTGTGATGATTTATGCCAAAGATGTTCACGACGCCTATCAGGAAGGGCTAGAGCGCCAGGAGATTAGCATCGAGAACCAGGAGCGGTTAGCAGCAATTATCCGGTCACAGTATCGGATTATGAATACCGTCTACTTGGATACCGGGATGAGTGAGCGGGTATTTTTAAGCAAAGCGGGCAATCTGGACTGGTCGATTACCGGAGACTATGAGGAGATTATCCAGAAGACGTTTGGGGAAAATGTCTATGAAGAGGACAGAGAGCGTTTTTTTCATACATTTAGTTTGGCGCGTCTTAGAAATAAAGCAGAAAAAGTGCAGCATTTCCGGGAAGAAGTCTGCCAGTATCGTCTAAAGGATGATGTGCTTACCTGGGTAGAAGAACATATCTATTATATCAGGCAAAAAGACAATGTGATTGTCAATATTCTAAGTCGGGATATTACAGAAGAAAAATTATTAGAAGAGAGAACTTCGCAGGAGCGACAGGAGCGGGCAGTGATTATTCAGAGCCTTAGCAGTCTGTTTTTCTCGTCGTATTATGTCAACTTGGAAGAAAATATCTCTCAGACTGTCTCCCAGAGTGAAGAAGTCGGAGAGGTACTTGGAAATAAGCGTAATTATATGGAAGCAATCCAGACTTATGCAAGGATTTTTGTACATCCAGAGGACCAGGAAGAATATCTGACAACGTTTGCTCGTGAAAATCTTATCAAGACTTTGACAAAAGAACATCCTTTTGTGGCGGTAGAGTATCGTAAAACAGACGGCAGATATGCAACGGTAGAAAAAAGCTGGATTCGTGCGACCGTTATCTTGGCAGATATGGGAGAAGATGGCGCGAAGACAGCACTCTATGTGGCGCAGGATGTAACAGAGAGCAAAGAAAAAGAAGAGCACGCGCGCAAGGTATTGGTGGAAGCATGTGAATCCGCGACACAGGCCAATGCTGCCAAAAGTGATTTTATGTCCAGAATGAGTCATGATATCCGTACACCAATGAATGCGATTATCGGGATGACAACGATAGCGGGTGCGCATCTGGACGAGCAGGAGCGCGTAAAAGACTGTCTAAATAAGATCACAGTATCCAGCAGGCATCTCTTGTCACTTATCAATGAAGTGTTAGATATGAGCAAGATTGAGTCTGGTAAAATCAGTCTGTCAGAGAAAAATTTTAATCTGTCGGATTTGATACAAAACCTGATTATGATGGTGCGCTCTTCTGCCAAGGAAAAGCAACATACGTTAGAATTCCATATTTTAAATGTAGAACATGAAGATGTGATTGGGGATGTGGTAAGACTTCAGCAGGTATTTACCAATATCCTTGGAAATTCCATCAAATATACGCCTCCAGGCGGCAAGTTAGAGTTGGAGATTTCTGAGAAATTCTCGCAGGTCTATGGATACGGTTGTTATGAATTTGTATTCCGGGACAATGGTATCGGCATGGACGAAGCATTTCTTAAGAAAATCTTCGAGCCTTTTAGCCGTGCAGAGGATTCCCGTGTCAGCAAGATTGAAGGCACCGGGCTTGGGATGGCGATTACACAGAATATTGTGCATCTGATGAATGGAAATATTCAGGTGGAAAGTGAGAAGAATAAAGGCTCACAGTTTACCGTGACAATATTTTTAAAACAGCAGCATACGATAGAGCCTAATATGGAGTCATTTGCAGGCTATAAGGTGTTAGTGGCAGATACTGATATCTGTGCGGCAGAGGCAGCATGTGAGCTTATCAATAAGATGGGGATGAATGCAAGCTGGGTGCCAGGTGGCTATGCAGCACTAGAACGTATCCATGGAATGTCACAGGATAATGAGTATTTTGCAGTATTTCTTGCATGGAGAATGTCCGACTTAAACGGTGTAGAGACCGCAAGACGGATTCGTGCACAGAAGGGAACAGAGAATATTCATATTGTCCTGACTTCATACGACTTGAGTAGTGTGGAAGAAGAAGCACGGGAAGCAGGAGTGGATGAATTTATCTCCAAACCACTGTTTAAATCGCGTCTAATCTATCTGTTCCAGCGCTTAGCCGGCATAGAAGATGAGATAGAAGTGCTTTCGGGAAAAGATATTCTAGATGCTTCATTTGAAGGCTGCCGGGTGCTTCTAGCAGAAGACAATGAGCTAAATCGGGAGATTGCCATTGAGATTATCGGAAGCACCAAAGTGGAGATGGAAGTTGCCGAGAATGGCAAAGAGGCGTTTGAGATGTATATTAAAAAGGACGTCGGATATTATGATTTAATCTTTATGGATATTCAGATGCCAGTGATGAATGGGCATGAAGCCTCTCGTGCCATAAGAAATTCCGGGAAAGCAGATGCCCAGACCATACCGATTGTGGCAATGACAGCCAATGCCTTTGCAGAGGATGCCATCGAAAGCCAAAAGGCAGGGATGAATGAGCATATCAGCAAGCCATTAGATCTGAAATGTTTGATGGAGTGTATGGGGCGGTGGCTGACTTAGCGAAGTCGATTGCTTAAAACTACTGTAAACGTGCTTCCTCCTCCGGGCGTATCGCTGACTAGAAGCTGCCCGTTATGAGCTGCGACAATCTCAGCGGCGATACAGAGACCAAGGCCAAAGTGGTCTTTGTCACTTCTGGACTGGTCAGCGCGATAAAAACGCTCGAATATATGTTCTTTTTTGTCGTCTGGGATGCCAATGCCATTGTCTGATACCAACAGTTGAAGCATTTTGCTGTCATATGTTAGAAGAAGTTCAATACGTCCGCCTTCCGGCGTATAACTGATAGCATTGTGCAAGAGAATCGCAAGAACCTGACGGATGCGCTCCTTATCACAGAGGACAGCAGGAACCGCTTCCTCCGGGAGCCTGATAAAGAGCCGGATGGATTTTTCGGAAGCGATTGGCTCAAAGGCTTCAAAGGTGTCCAGAAGTAATGTGTCTAACTCTGTCGGTGTTTTTTGGATGCTCCATCTGCAACTGTCAGCTTTGGTAAGAAGAAGCATATCATCAATTAAACGGGACATACGAAGTCCTTCAGACTGGATAGATTCTATAAAATGCACCTGTTCTTTTTCTGAGGCCTTCAGGGAAGCAGAAGCACAGGAGAGAATCACAGCAAGCGGCGTACGAAGCTCATGGGAGGCAGAGGCGATAAACTGGCTTTGCTGCCTTTGATTCTCCTCTAAGGGCTTTAGAATCCGTTTGGTAAAATAAAAGGAAAACAACACTAATAAAAAAGAAGCAAAGATATCAAGGGTAAGAAATAAAATACGCTGTGTTCGTATCTGCCTCAGAAGTGGTTCCATAGAACATAAAAGCATCACCTGAAAGGTGCCATTGCTTCGCTCAGAGGTGGCAACACAGGCGTAGTAGTCGTTGCTTCTGCTACCCTTAGAGGAAAATAAAAAATCTTCATGATAAGTAGCAAGCGTGTTTGTAAGGGAAGTAATCTCAAAGGTGCGCTCATAGACTTCCCAGGCTATATGAAACAGTTGTTTTTGTTCGGAGGTGCTTCGCTCATTGTAGAGAAAAGGGGCACCATTATCGATAATATTAATCAGATATTTTCCATTATCTTCCATACGGGTCAGCCATTCGTGAGTGATAATGGTCTGCTGTTCCAGATTGCTGATAACCGTATTCATATCGTTTTGAAAAGAGATAAAATGGCTGCGTCGTAAGCCCTGTTCGGAGATATAGAGGTATCCGAAAGACATTACAAGCAAGATAAAGGTCGTAATGCCAGCACACAAGGATGCAAGCCGGATATGGACTTTTTGAAACATCAAATACCTCCTTTCTCTTTTACTGTTCCATCCGGTAGCCGATACCGCGAACGGTCTGGATGCGCACTGAGCTTCCAATGGTCTTTAAGCGTCTTCTTAGGAAATGGATGTAATTGTCCAGATTTCCTTCTTCTACATCACTGTCCATCCCCCATACTTTGGTCAATAAAAGTGTACGTGAGAGCGTCTGATTAGGACTTCTAAGGAAGGCCTCTAAAAGCGTGGCTTCTCTTTTAGAGAGGCTACAAAAGCTTTTGGGGCCTTTTAGCATGTTCTCATCAGGCGAGTAGGTAATATTGCCAAAAGTAAGCGCTTCGCCAAGCTGAAGATGTCTGGGACGACGAGAGACACAGCGAATACGGGCCATCAGTTCCTGAAAGGCAAAGGGCTTGACAAGGTAATCATCCGCACCAAGGTCAAGACCGGTGACTTTGTCATCTAGCGTGCCAAGAGCTGTGATAAGAAGAACTGGTGTCTGATTACCGGACTGGCGCATCCTTTGCAAAATCTCGGTGCCACTTAGGTTAGGAAGCATCCGGTCTAAAAGGATTAAGTCATGGATGTTCTCTTCTATATAATAGAGTGCTTCTTCGCCATCTGTGCAGGTGTCTACCTGAAAACCTTCAGAAGTGAGCGAAAAGGCAAGAGAGTCATTTAGGTGTTGGTCATCTTCTACAAGCAGGATTCGCATAGGGGAGTTAGCCTTTCTTTTATTTTTTGGTTAAGTATATTATAACATGAGAATCTGGAAAGTATCTCTAAAAAATAATGGATTTGTCCCTTGTATTGCCTATATATGAGTGTTTCATAAGAGAAATCGAGAATTTTTAAGAATGGATGGAAATTTAGAGAAAATTTAGAGGTTTGTTTGGTATGATGCAGATACCACATAAGATATAAGGAGGAAACAAAAGATGATAGGACAGTGGAAGAGATGGATGATAACAATGGGAGTGTTTTGTATGTTATGCTTTGGGATATCTGGATGTGGAGATAAGAACAGCGGTGGAAGTAATACAACAGAAGAAGTGATGACGCCTGCAACAGAAGAACCAGATGAGACAAAGCCAGAAGGTGAGGCAGAACCAGATACAGAAGAGAAGGAGGGGCTTGAAGGAGAAGGCGAGCATCCATCGGAGGAAACGCCAGATGCTGAAAAAGACTTAGGAGAACCTAACTTGTCAGGGACGATAAAGGAAGTCGATGGGACGCAGTTTACTGTGGTGGAAGATAAGACGGAGAAGACAGAGGATGGAGACATTATGATAGCTCCAGCTGCTGGTGGAGATGATGCAGACTTTGCGAAAGTCCTAATGGTCTGCGATAAGGATACGATATTTTATACAAGAACTATCTATGATGGCGGTGAGCGGTATGAGGATTCGGATGCAGTGATAGAAGACCTTACAGAGGGTGTTTCTGTAAAGGCATGGGGAAGCTATGAGGAGGATGTCCTGTATGCGAAGACCGTTCAGATAACAAAAGTTGTATTTTAGCAGCTGTCAGCTGCAGAAGGGGTAAAAGGTGTAAAAAGGATGAAAAAAAGGATGCAAAGGTGGACTGCGTGTCTGTTGGTCGTGGTGATAGCCTTGTTATCAGGGTGTGCAAAAGGTGGAGATGAGACAGAACAATCGGAAGCACCCTCTTCCCTGGCGGCTTCTGAAGGAAATGGAGAAAAAGGCAGTATGGGGCGTTATCTGGAACATGAGATAACGCTTCCAGAAGCAATGCTTCATTCGGAGTACACACAAAGGCACTATATGCAGAGATTAGACAGCGGCGAACTGGCAGTTATGGATACAGCAAATGGCATGTATCTCTCCAAAGACCAGGGGGCGACTTGGGAGCCCAAAGAGACGCCCTGGCTTGAGACTTATTGCAGCAATGCCTACATCTCAATGATTGCACTGTCACCAGATGGAGGAGCAGCGGTTATCTATTCCTCATTTGAGGAGACAGAAAGTGGTGATATATATGATGCATATGTGCCACAGTATTGTTATGTGGATGCAGATGGGAATGTGAAAGAATTCACATGGGAGAGCAAAGAAAATTATATTTATCAGTTCTGGTTTGGAAAGGACGGCCGGCTGTATGCATATACGATTCAGGGAGAGGTCTATGAGATGGACTTAGAAGGTGAGACACATAAAGAGCTGTTTCAGATGGAAGGGCTGTCGGAATATGTGTGCTTTACCAAGCAGTATATGGTGATATTCGGGACACGGGATGTTGTAGTCTATGATATCCAAGGTGGGATGCTGGCAAAAGAAGATAAGATTCTTCAGGATTTTGTCAAAGACAACGTGGGAAGCAACAAGAATGTTGATGCAAACAGTTACCGTGTTGTGGCAGCAGAAGGAGAGCAAGAGAATGTTATCTATGTAGCATATAGCGGTGGCGTGTATCGGCATGTTATCGGCGGCGCTGCAATGGAACAAGTGATGGATGGGACGATGAATTCTCTGGGAAATCCTATGATGCTTTTAGAAGGCTTTTTGGTGCTTCCTGACAATGAATTTATCATTTTCTACCAGGAGCCAAAGCTGTGTCACTATATCTTTGACCCTGATATTCCAAGTGTGCCAGAAGAAGAAATCAGTATCTACAGCTTAGAAGAAAACTATACCATCCGACAAGCCGTCAGTCTGTTTCAAAGGGAGCATCCAGAAGTATATATTCGCTATGAAGTAGGACTTACAAAGGATACCGCTCTGACTGCGGAAGATGCACTAAAAAATCTCAATACCCGCTTGATGTCTGGCTCTGGCCCCAGTCTTTTGGTGCTAGACAAACTGCCAGCAGATTCTTATCAGGAGAAAGGAATGCTTACGGATTTAAGCGGGATAGTCTATGATATGAAAGAAAATAAGCTCTTTACCAACTTGTTAGATGCATGTCGGGATGAAGGAAAGCTCTTCTATGTGCCGGTACGTTTTCAGCTTCCGCTTCTGGTGGGAGACAAAGAAGAACTTGCCCATATCAAAGATTTGTCTTCGCTGGCAGATGCTGTGGAGAAGCTTAGAAAAGAGAATGAAAAAGGTGGTATTATCGGGCTTCTGACAGAAGAGGAAGTGCTTCGCACCCTTTTGATGACTTCTTCAGGGGCATGGATAGATAAGAAAAATAAAGCACTGAATGAGGAAAAATTAACCGATTTCCTCGTGCAGGCCAGGCGCATCTATCAGGCAGAAATTGCAGGATACAGCAAAGAGGAGCTTGAGGACTATCAAGAGAATTATCAGGAACAATGGAATACGGGACCTGCTTCAGAAGAAATGCCTTATGCAGTGGCATCCACGCATGCGGTGGATATTGCAAGAGAGGCTCAAAAGGTGGGAGTAGGGCTTAGCTATGGAATGAACTGTGAGTTCAATCTTATCAGTACCTTGGCGAATCAGAAAGAAGACTTTGATTATCAGCTCTGGCAGGGGCAGGTGGAGAAAGGCTTTCTTCCTGTGGGAATGGTCGGCATCTGTGAAGGTGCAGAGAAGAATCCTCTGGTTCTGGAATTCTTTCACTTCTTGTACAGCGAGACCGTTCAGGATTTAGATATGCTTACTGGATTTCCGGTAAATGAAACTTCCTTTGCCAGCTTAAAGGAGAATCCCAGACCAGAAGAGGAAGCAGCTGGAATTGTGCTTGTTGGAGACAGTGCAGAAGATATCTTCTCTTTAGAGGTACAGTGGAGCAGTGAGAAGGATTTTGCAAGACTTCTGGGTTATGTAAAAGAGATTACCAATGTATGCGAGCGGGACAGAAGGATAGAAGAACTGGTATGTGAGATTGGGGCAAAGGTGTTACATGGAAGTGAAGAACCTGAAGAAGCGGTAGCAGAGATTGTGAAAAAAGCATCAATCTATCTGGCAGAGTAGAAAGAAAAAATCAGAGGAGTGTTGTATATGAAGCGAAAGAATAAGATAGTGGGTCTGTGGATATTAGTGGCTTTGCTGTCAGGATGCGCAGGACCAAAGCCAGATAGTAAAATCATAGATGGCGATAACGCACAGAGTGCTTCTTCGGCAGGGGCGATGGGGCGGTATATGGAGACCATCTACCCATATGCAGAAGAAATCAATCGAAATGGTGGTATCAACTGGCTGGATGATGGAAGCCTGACACTGATTGACTATAACTCTGGTCTGTATCGCTCTTTGGACGATGGGCAGAGCTGGAATAGAGAAGATACTTCCTGGTATCCAATGTTAGAAGGTGTCTACTGCCTCTCTGCCGTGATGGGGCCAGATGGCACAGTGGCAGCGACTTGTTCAGGCGAGATGTCAGAGGTGGTAAAGACTGCTTATGGGAAACCTGTGGCAGAAGACTGGGAAGGTAATTATTGTGTATTTTCCCTGCCAGACGGCACAGATAAAGTGGTGGATTTTGGCTTTAGCCAGGAAGATGGAAGCTGTATCTCATCCTTTGTATTTAAAGAAGATGGACGATTGTTTGCTAAAGATATGCAAGGCCGAGTCTATGAAGTGGATATTGAGAAAGAGAGTCTTCGTGAACTTTTTATGGCAGAGCGGGCAGTGGGGTATCTAAGCTTTTCCGGGGAGATTTTGATGGCGGTAGGGTATGACCAGCTGTATCTGTATGATCTTGAAAAAGAAGTGCTGCTTCCATCGGACGCGACGGTGGATGCATTTATCAGACAGGTGCTTGCCGATGGGAGTGTCTCTTATACAAGTGGAGGCTATCCGCTGGCAGTGATAGGAAGTGATGAGCCGGATGCTATCTACCTGGCCTGCCAAGATGGTATGTATCGCCATATATTAAATGGCAGTATGATGGAGCAGGTGATTGACGGCGCACTTAGTATCTTTGGCGATTCTTATATCAGCATCTACCAGATGCGCGCACTGGAAAATCAGGAATTTCTGGTGGCTTTTTCTCCGTCTGTTGGCATGGTTCGTTATACATTTAACGAAGATGTGCCAGCGATGCCGGACAAGGAACTTCAGATTTACAGCTTAGAGGAAAATCACAGTGTACGTCAGGCAGTGACTGCATATAAGAGAGCACATACAGATGTCTATGTACGTTATGAGGTTGGACTGGGAAGTGACAACTCTCTGACAGCAGAAGATGCCATCAAAAAACTCAATACGCAGATATTGGCGGGGGAAGGACCAGATGTGCTGGTGCTTGATGGACTGCCGCTTGACACCTATCAGGAAAAAGGAATGTTATTGGATATACATACACTTTTTCAGGGGCTAAAAGGAGAAGAACAACTCTTTGAAAATATTGTCAAAGGCTTTACAGAGGAGAATGGAAGCATCTATGCAATGCCTATGGGAGTTCGTATACCACTTCTGGCAGGAGATGGCGGGCGCATCAGCCAGGCAGAAGATTTGGAAAGCCTGGTAGCAGAGGTGGAGAGACTAAGATCAGATTATCCAGAAGGCGGACTCTTTGGCATCTATGATGCAGAGGCATTTCTCAGATTGTTTGGAAGCGTATCTTCTTCTGCCTGGGTGGACAAAGAAGGCGGGATGGATGCCGAGGCAGTCAAAGAATTCTTAACACTTACCCAAAAGATGTATGACTTGGAGCTTGCAGGAGCAGTGCCAAAACAGCAGCAGGCTTTACAGGCGCAGGCAGAGGAGCTGGCATCTTATGGCATAGATGTATTGGAGTTGCGTGCTAATATCTCGGATAATGTACTCTATCTGCCAATGGGCTATGCGCAGATAGCAGCCGGAGCGTCGGATGGGATACAACTGGATTTGGACTGTGTTACCTCACTGCTTCGCATTGATGACAGCTTAGATTACCGCGTCTTTCAGGGGCAGAGCAAGAATCTCTTTATCCCCGTAGCGATGGTTGGTATCAGTGCAAAAAGTACAGAAACCGAGGATGCAAAAGCATTTGTTAAACTGATGTTTGAAAGCGAGACACAGCAGGAAATCTATGATGGATACCCTGTCAATCGTACCGCATATCAGGCACATTTTGCTTTTCTTGAGGAGAATCAAAGTAACGGCAGCATGACGCTTCAGAAGACAGATGATACCGAGCAGGAATTTGAACTTTATTGGCCAAATCAGGAAGAACAACAGAAATTTACTGCCTTTATGGAATCGTTGACAACACCGGCACTGACTAATGATTATCTGTGTGAGCTGGTATATTCAGAAGGGACAAAGGTATTAGAAGGAGAGGTAAGTGTAGAACATGCAGCAACTGAGATTGTTAAAAAAGCAGCAATCTATCTGGCGGAATAAGTCTGGAAGAAATTGTGCATGGGTGTTCTTCTTATTGCCAAGCCTGTTTGGTGTGACGGTCTTTGTACTGCTTCCCTTTTTAGATGTTGTGCGCCGTTCTTTTCTGACGGCAGTGACACAGGAGTGGTCTGATATACGCAACTATCAGATTGTCTTTGCAAATCAGGCTTTTCGTCTGGCGATACAGAATACCCTTCGCTTTACGGCAGTCTGTCTGCCGCTTCTGATAGGGATTTCTCTGTTTTTATCTATACAGTTAAGCCGGCTAAGAGAGATTCAACTGATAAAATCCATGTTTCTCTTTCCGCTTGCGATGCCAGCAGCGACCGTAGTGCTTATCTGGAAGATGCTCTTTGCGCGGCAGGGCTTTCTAAATGGATGGCTTACAGGGATGGGATGGCTAGAAGAAGGGCAGATGATTGATTATATGGGTACGAAGGCTGCGTTCTGGGTACTGGTATTTAGTTATCTGTGGAAAAATATGGGGTATACGATAGTGCTTTGGCTTGCCGGGATTTTTTCGGTCTCTACGGATATTACCGAGGCAGCAAGGGTAGATGGAGCCAGCGAAAGACAATGCTTCTGGCGGGTGATTTTTCCCAATCTAAAAGGAACACTTTATACCATTACGGTGCTTTCCTTTTTAAATTCCTTTAAAGTCTTTCGGGAAGCTTATCTGGTGGCGGGCTCCTATCCGCATGAGAGTATGTATTTGCTGCAACATCTGTTTAACAACTGGTTTGTCAATCTGGAGCTGGATAAGATGGCGGCGGCAGCTGTCTGTGTAGGACTTGTGTTATTTGCCACAATTTTGCTTTTGCAAAGGCTGTGGGATTCGGAGGAAAGATAAGTGTATCTAAAAAGAATGAGAAAATGGATGTCAAAAGCAGCAATAAAAGCTGCACTTCTGTTATTAGGCGCAGTATGCTGTGCGCCGCTTGTATATCTGTTAAGTGGCTCACTGTTAAGCCGCTATGAACTAAGAGAGAGTCTGTCTTCTCTGATGAACAATGGGGAAGAACTGATTTCCTGGCATCTTATCCCAAAGTATCCGACATTTGAGCACTATGCGCGGATTCTCTTTCAGACGCCGCAGTTCTTTGTGGTATTCTGGAATTCGATGAAACTTGTGGTCTGTATTTTAGCCGGACAGCTGTTGATAGCAGTGCCGGCAGCGTGGGCGTTTGCGGTGTATCCTTTTCGGCTGCGGAAAGTATTATTTACTTTATATATTGTATTGATGCTGATGCCTTTCCAGGTGACCATGCTCTCTAGCTATCTGGTGCTTGATAATCTCTCGCTTATCGATACACACCAGGCGATTATCCTGCCAGCAGTCTTTTCGACCTTTCCGGTCTTTTTGGTCTACCGGGGATTCTGTAACCTGCCCAAAGGACTTATCGAAGCAGCACGTATCGACGGGGCAAGCGAGTGGATGATTTTTGTAAAAATTGGCTTGCCGCTTTCCTCGGGTGGGATTCTCTCCGCTGGCGTGTTGGGATTTTTAGAGTATTGGAATCTGATTGAACAACCACTGGCATTTTTAGAGACACAGTCCTTGTGGCCACTGTCTTTGTATCTGCCGGAGATTAGTCTGGAACAAGCAGGGTATTCTTTTGTAGCTTCGGTGATTACACTGATACCGGCAGTCTTTGTATTCTTGCTTGGACGGGAATATCTAGAGCAAGGCATTGTGGCCTCGGCGATGAAGGAGTGAGTGTAAGATGGAATTATGGAAAAAGCAGAAAAAGATAGGGATTGCATTTGTTATTTTTTTAACGTTTATGCTTTTGTGTACATTGATATCCCGCGTTGTCTATGTGTCAAAGCTGCCGCAGGTCACAGTCAGCACACCACAGAGAATGGCAATTAATCATCATGTGGAGGCAGATGGCATCGTACACCAGGGCAGAGAGTATGCAGTGACTGCACTCTCTGGACTTCGGGTCAAGACCGTATATGCCAATGTAGGAGACCGGGTGGAGCCTTCTACACTACTTTTTGAGCTGGATATGGAGGATTTGAAAACACAGATACAGGAGCGGGAGCTAGAGATAAAGAAATTACAGCTACAGACAGCAGCGATGGAGCAGAACCGCTATCTGGACACGCAGAGAGAAGGGCTGGAAGATACGCGTGCAGCAGAGGACTATACCCGTGCAGAAGGGAAGTCAGAGGAAGCACTGAACAGAGCAAAAGAAGACTTAGATAAGGCAGAAGATGACTACGACACCCATACCGAAAAACCTGTCAAGACCACATCCAAAGCCGAGCGAGAAGCACAAGAGGCGGCATACGAAGCCTGGGCACGAAGAGAAGCCGAACTAAAAAGTGCTTTGGAGCGCGCACAGGCATCTCTGTCCCAAAATGCACTAAAAGACCCCGAAGTTGCCCGCACAGAGCTTGAAAAAGCACAGACTGCTTACGATGAGCATCTGAAAAAAGAAGTGAAAAAGCCAGATTTTGCAGCAGAAGACCAGGAAAAATCTGCCTGGAAGGAGAAAAAACAGTCGTTAGAAGATGCCGTCACTTCTGCCGAGCGGGCACTAGAAGATGCCGAACGCTCCCGCACAGACAATATGCTTGAAGCTGGCCGAAAAGTAGAGGATACCAGTCTGCCTTCTAATGTGGACAACACCATCGAGATAAATCAACTAGAAATCCAGGCGATGCAGACAAAACTTGCTGCTTATCAAAAAGCACTAGAAAGCGGCGGACAAATCTACCCAGAAGCAAGCGGAATTGTCACCCGGATACAGGTAAGCCCAGGCGAGCGCATCGCAGATGGTGCAGCTATCGTCTATGCAGACCTAGAAAGTCCGATGCAGTTTCGCACTTCGATTACCAAAGAACAGAAAAAATATGTCAATCAAGGAGATATGGTTCAGTTAGACCTTGGTTCCTCAGACCAGGAACTACCTGTGGACTATGTGGCAGAAAATGAGGTAAATCCAGAACTCTACGACGTACATATGTTCCTCCCAGACGGCATAGGTACGATTGGACAAAGCGGCAGTTTTCAGTTAGATGCACAGTCTGACACTTTCCCCTGCTGTATTCCCATCACTGCTCTTTACGAAGACAGCAACCGACGAATCTTTGTCTATATCGTCAGCGAGCGCGCAGGAATCTTAGGCTCTGAATTGGTGGCAGAGATGGTCTATGTCCGAGTCCTGGACCAAAACAACACCTACGCCGCACTAGAAGAAGGCCTGATTACCCGCGAGACAGAGATAATCGTCCATGCAACAGAGGCGATAGAGGACAGAGATGTGATACGGTATCAGGAGTGAAGAAGCTAGGATAATTGGTAATAATTTAACGAAATAGACTTTGCATTCTGAATGTGATATTATGACACTAACTAATGAGTTATTTCATTATATATTTGCAGATATCATTATTAGAATATATAGAAAAGGAGAATGCAATGACTTTGGATGAGATTTTAAAGGGTGAATCTAAAAATATAGAGTTTAAATCAGAACTTCCTAAAAAGAGTGAACGTTATATTAAATCAATCATTGCATTTGCTAATACAAGTGGCGGGAAACTGATAATTGGTATTGATGATACTACTAGAGAAATTATAGGGGTGAACAAAGAAGCTGTATTTCAGATTATGGATGGCATTGCCAATGCTATCTCTGATTGTTGTGAGCCTCAGATTGTTCCAGATATTACTTTTCAGACACTAGATGGAAAATGCATTGTTATTGTGGAGATTTATCCGGGAGCGAATCGTCCATATTATTTAAAACAGACAGGAAAAGAGAATGGTACATATATTCGAATTGCCGGAACATCACGTCCTGCTGACATTACAAAAGTGAAAGAACTGGAGATAGAAGGAAGAAATTGGTCTTGGGATGAATTGCTTTGTATAGGATATACAGTTACAGAACAGGCAGTGGAAAAATTGTGTAAAGATATATATACCTATATGCTTGTTGCTGCAAGTTCGGAAGAAGAAAGAAAAACAATTCCTATAGTGACAGAAGCACAACTTATAAACTGGAAGATTTTAAAAAAGACGGATGATAAACTGTATGCAACAAATGCGTTTGCACTTTTGACAAGCGATTTTTTTCGCTTTGCTAAGATACAATGTGCGCTTTTTAAGGGAAATGACAGGGATGAATTTATTGATAAAAAAGAATATACAGGTCCTCTATATGAACAGATTGAAAATGCTTATCAATTTGTATTGCGCCATATTAACAAAAGTGCCAAGATTGATGGGCTGATTCGAAAAGAACAATATGAGTTGCCAGTTGGAGCAGTTCGTGAAATGATTATCAATGCACAATGTCACAGAAATTTTATGGATAATTCTTGTGTTCAGGTAGCGCTATATGATGACCGGCTAGAAGTTACATCTCCTGGGATGCTTTATGGAGGATTGACTTTAGAAGAAGCTCTAAGCGGGCGTTCCAAAATCCGCAATCGTGCAGTTGCTGAAGTCTTTAGCCGTATGGAATTGATTGAAGAATGGGGGACTGGTATCCGGCGAATTCTAAAAAGAGCAGGAGAATATGGACTCAAAGAACCAGAATTTTTGGAAATAGGAGATATGTTTCGCGTAAATTTATATCGGCTAAATGGTAAAAAGCCGATAAAAAAAGCCGATAAAAAAGCCGATAAAAAAGCCGATAAAAAGCCGATAACAACAGAGCGACAACAACAAATTATCACTTATATAAAAAAATATAGAAGCATTTCTAATAAAGAAGCCAGAGAACTTCTAAATCTTGCAGATTCCACTACGAAAAGGATTTTAAAACAGATGGTAGAGGAAGGAATTTTACAGGTGGAGGGAGAGAGAAAGGGGAGGGTGTATAAGTTAAAATAGGGAAAGTATGTCGGAGGAAGTAAGGCGAGAGGTATTGCTTAACCTTTGTAAGATTCTAGCTTTGAAAGTATTGAGTAATAATTTAACAAAATAGACGTTGCACTCTGAACGTGATATATATGATACTAACTAACAAGTCATTTAATTATATATTTGCGGATTCCACTACAAAAAGGATTTTAAAACAGATGGTAGAGGAAGGAGCTGCCCCACTAAACAATTAGTGTGCAGCTCCTTTTTTATGAAAGTATGTCAAGAACACCTGTGACTTCAGTCATGGGATGAATTGACATACATATGTTAATGGAAAATATGCTGTATTGTATTGAAAATACTGGATTTTACAAATTACATATGTTATTATAATCATGAGGTGATAATATATGGAAGTGGCTCATGGGCGAGGATATGTATATTCCATTCAGTATCATATGGTATGGTGTGTGAAATACAGGCATAAAATTATTTCACGACAAATAGAAAAAAGATTAGCAGAAATACTAAATAAAATAGCGAATGATAATGGATTCCAGATACTAGAATGTAACACGGATAAAGACCATATCCATCTACTTATAAATTGTTCTCCACAGCACTATATACCAGATATGATAAAAGCGTTAAAGGGAGTATCTGCAAGGATTTTAATGAAAGAATACAAAGAAGAATTAAGAAAGAAATTATGGGAAGGACACGTATGGAATCCGTCCTATTTTGTAGCAACCGTATCTGAAAATACAGAAGAACAAATTAGGAAGTACATTCAAAATCAGAAAAGAGAGTGAGGTGAAGTCCGTGGAAAAAGCTTATAAGTATCGGATATATCCAAATAAAAAGCAAA
>CAJTFW010000007.1:0-157007 GCA_910575445.1 Lachnospiraceae bacterium
GCCGTGTCTCAGTCCCAATGTGGCCGTTCACCCTCTCAGGCCGGCTACTGATCGTTGCTTTGGTAGGCCGTTACCCTGCCAACTGGCTAATCAGACGCGGGTCCATCTCACACCGATAAATCTTTTCCGTCTGTATCATGCGATACTAGCGGGTTATGCGGTATTAGCGGTCGTTTCCAACTGTTATCCCCCTGTATGAGGTAGGTTACCCACGCGTTACTCACCCGTCCGCCACTCAGTCACAAAGGCTTTCATCCGAAGAATCTTTCCCAAGTGCTTCGTTCGACTTGCATGTGTTAAGCACGCCGCCAGCGTTCATCCTGAGCCAGGATCAAACTCTCGATAAAAGTTTGGTTTGAAAAGTTACGAAGTAATTTTTCAGACCAACGACAGAAAACAGAATGTTTTCTGGAGTCTGTTACTCCAACCTTTCAAAAGTTTGTCCCTTCCAGAACAACGTTAGCTGTTCTATCCGTTACTGTTTTAGGTCGCTTTTTTAAGTTAAAGCTGTTCTCAAAAATCTTATTTCAAAGAATTTTCGAAGACTTTTCAAAGCACTATTCAATTATCAAAGTTCATGTTGTTCTGCCTCGCTCTCGCGACGACTTATTTATCATATCAAACTTTTTTCCATTTGTCAACAACTTTTTTCATTTTTTTTAAAAAACTTTTTGAAGTCGACAACTTTTGATAAGTATATCTGCCGCTCTCTCAAGTCAGCTCGCTTATAATACCAAACTCTTCCTCCTCTGTCAACCCTTTTTTTACATTTTTTTATATTTTTTTAGCATCCCTCTAAACGCCTTCACGAAAGTCATCTATTTTCAGGGGCTTGTATAAGCCCCTTTACCCATTTATGTTATCTTCTCAAATTCTTTCTTCATTCCACTTAAATCCTGCCCTCTAAACGCCAATTCCAGCAGTCTTGGCAACATCTGCGGATTACACGCAAAGCAAGGAATTCCAATTCCTGCAATCTTCTGCGCCATCTGCGTATCATAATAAGGTCTTCCTCCATCTGCCAGAGCCAAAAGACAAATTACGGTCACCCCTGACTCCTTCATCTCCTCCAATCTTCGAAGCAGTGCTGCCCGATTCCCACCTTCTTCTAAGTCCGAAATCAAGAAAAACAATGTCTTCGCCGGATTCTCAATCAGCTCCTGGCAATACGCCACCGACCGGTCAATATTCGTCCCGCCTCCTAGCTGAAAACCAAAAAGCAAATCCACCGGGTCATCACATTTCTCTGTTAAATCCACAATACTTGTATCAAATGCCACCACATGTGTACTAAGACTAGACATACTCGCCAGAATACAACTCATAATTGAAGAGTAAATCACAGACTCCCCCATCGATCCACTCTGGTCAATATCTAATATTACTTTCCATTTATTGGCTGCTGTTGTACTTGTTCTGTCAAAGAAATAAAAGTGCTCTGGTACAATTGTCCCAAGTTCTTTATGGTAGTGTTTTAAATTCCTAGATATCGTCAACTTATAATCCAGCGCCGCAGCCGATGGAATTGGCGAATGACGTCTTCTATTAATCGCTGCTGTCACCACACGCCTAATATCCTGCTCTAGAAGCTTATTAATCTCTTCCACTATCTTTTGGATAAATGCCCGTACACTTTCCTTAGAACGCTTTGGAATCTGGTCTTTTAATAGAAGAATCGTCGCCGCCAAATTGACATCTGGCTCTAGATTCTCTAAAAGCTCTGGTTCAAAAAGCAGCTGTTTTAAGCCACATCTGCTCATTGCATCTCCTTGTATCACAGTCACCAAATCTTTATCGAACAGGCTTCTTACATCTCCAAGCCATCGACTAATCTGTGGATTAGAAGGACCATTGCCAGCGCCTCTTGCCTGACCTGCCCTATTGCCAAAACCACCACTCTCTACCCGATTATAGATAGCAGCAAGCGCCTGGTCCATCAAATCCATCTCTCCTGTAGGTTCTTCTCCCCCCATCTGCCCAAAGCGTGACTGACTCTCCTGCCCCAGAATCAACCTCCAACGGCCAAGCCGTGTCTGTATATCCATCTTACCACCCCTTTATCAGATATCAAAATCAAAATCGTCCAGACCAGCCAAAAGCTCCTGCTCCTCCTGACTCACCTCACGATTGATTGCCTCACTGACCTGCTGTGCATGAAAGCCCCAGATTTCTCCTAGATTTTCTGCGATACTGTCTTTTTCTGCCGGTGAAAAATCTGCAAAGGCACGTCGCAAGAACACCAGTGCTCTCTTAAATTCCTCATCATCCAATGTATTTAGATACTCATCTAGATGTTCCCACAAAGACAGTCTGGCAATCAGCGCATAACGGTTCTTCATCGCAAGCCCCTCAAACCATCCAGCTCCTAGATCTGCTGGAATACCTTTTGACAAGCGCCGCCCTACTTCTAATTTTAGATGCTCTGTATCCATCTCTCCACGCTCTAAAAGAATCGCTGCTGCATATCCTGAGAGTTTTGTATTTAAATCATCTCTATTTGCAATCTCCCGAAGGGCTAAAAGCCACGCTTCATGGTCTAGAAAATCATGGGCTAAATCCACTTTATTTAGCTGCTCCATCGCCGCTTGCATTCCCTTGCTTCCATTGTCATCACAGACACAGGCACCTGGAAGAAGCAGACAAGCCCGATAAAAAATCTGTGTTAAAATTGGTATAAGTGGCGAAGCATCCAGTCTGCGGATACTTCCATACTGAATCACGACTGACAGTCTAGAAGCAGTCAAAGCCAACTCTTCTAGAGACGCTGCATCTACTGCAATCGCCTGAAGAGCTGTCAGCGCATAGCGCACAGCCTCTGCCATTCCACAAGTAAAAGCATCCTCTATTACGGATGCAATTCCACTCATATTCTGAGCAGTTTCCACCCGTTCCTTCATCGCAAAAGATGCTGCCTGCGCAATGGTATCTCCTTTTAGTGCTGCCTCCACAAGCTCAATCTCTGCTTCTGGTGTCCAGCGCACAATCCACCTTTCTGCCCAGGTGGCATTATCCTGTGTTACCTGCTGCCAATCCACAAAGCTAATCTTTAAAATTCGAAGTCTGTGCAGGAAAAAAGAACGATACAAATCTAAGTATGCCGATTTTTCAGAGATAACATTGCGATTTTCACGCAAATCTAGCGCCAGTTCCTGTGCAGTCAAATCCCGGTATTTCTCAAGCTTCCACTCCTTTAGCTGACGATAAAAGTCCTCCTGAATACTGGTACGGCTTACTCCATCTGGCAATGCGCCAATCGTTGTTCCAATCTCCGTATCTGCCACAGCCAGATTCACTGCCGAAAACCGGCCTTCTCCCATAAGTGTCACCGCTGCATCCCGAAGGTCCCGAAGGGAAGGTGCTTTGCTTCCACGAAGTTGTGCAAGTGAAGAGGCAAGTCGCACCGCCTCAATCGTCTGTGCAGACGAGACAGGTGTTCCATTTTCCCTCTGGTATCCGGCAATGCGAGAGAGATAACTATAAGAAGCTCTAAGAGGCTCCTGATATAAAAATGCTTCCCATAAAAGTGCATAATACGCCGGCGCCTTATTGCCAGCTCCATATCCAGCTCTTGTAGAGAGCCGATAATAGGAGTATGGCATCAAGGTATGGCTGGCTTCGACCCTTGGCAGCGCCAGAAATTCTTCCTCTGACATTGCATCTTCTGCCCAGTTCTTCAGACCTTCTACATGATAAGAACCAGTCACTACCACAATTTCTTCTGGCAAAAAGCCTTCCCGTACGGCTAGGCGAATCTGCCTTCTCATACAAGCTTCTCTTACAAGCGTCTCCATCCAGTCACTTTCTTTTCCTTCGGTCAGCTTTCGAAGCTTTGCACCAAACGTATAGACCCCCTGCCGATAGCCTTCTGTACTATCCACATGCTCTAGTGTTCTCTCCCAGAACATATCATATCCATCTTCTTTCGCTGCCCTGTCAAGTCCCTGATAGACACTCTGTCTACCTTCTTCGCCTTCCTCTTCATCGATATCATCTCTATAAGGAATCGCCAAGAAAGCCTCTGAAGGAAGGTCCATAAAGCGACAATCTGTCTTGTGTTCACGGCACCAGACAATGGCCTGATACTCTGGTGAATACTCTGCAAACGGATACAAAATAGTGCGCACGGGTGCCTCACTGGTATATGCCAGAATTGCTATTGGAGGTCTTGTCTCCGGTCGCGTCATATTTTCTATCTGGTCATTCAAATCAGATGGTCCTTCTATTAGCACAAGTTTTGGCTTCTTTTCTTCTAGATACTCTCTTAAATAATAGGCACCAGCCGGAGACAAATGACGGATTCCAAAAAAATGTATCCCTGCTCCCATCAACGATTCAACTCCTTGCAGGCTTTATAGAGTCCCGTCCAGCGAGACCCCCTCTTTTTCATCACATTGTCCAGATACTCTTTCCATATAACAATATCTTTTTCTTCTTCCTTTACCACTGCACCCTGTAATCCAGCCGCAAGGTCTTCATCGGTAATATCTCCTTTTCCAAAACTTCCGGCAAGTGCCATGCTGTTGCAGAGTAGAGAAATCGCCTCCGCTGTAGAGAGTACCCCGGAAGGTCCTTTGACTTTCTGGCTTCTGTCCAATGTCTCTCCATTTCGAAGTTCCCGAAATATCGTACATACTTTCTCAACCACATCTTCGTCTGGAAGCTTTGCATTTAAATCTAGATTGCCAGAGAGCTGCTCAACTCTTGTACGCACAATCTCCATCTCCGCATGCAGATTGGCTGGCGAAGGAAGTACCACAATATTAAATCTTCTCTTAAGAGCTGCTGACATATCATTGACGCCTTTATCTCTGGTATTTGCTGTGGCTATAATGGAAAATCCTTTCTGTGCCGGAACTTCTAGTCCCAATTCTGGGACAGAGATGCGCTTCTCAGACAATATTGATATCAGCGCATCCTGTACTTCCGATGCACACCTTGATATCTCCTCTACCCTTGCAATGCTTCCAGTCTCCATCGCATGAAATACAGGACTTTTTAGCATTGCATCTAGGGATGGACCTTTGGCAATCAGCATTGCATAGTTCCAGGAATACCGAATCTGTTCTTCTGTCGTTCCGGCCGTTCCCTGAATCACTTTGGTAGAATCACCGTTAATCGCTGCTGTCAGATGCTCAGAAAGCCAACTTTTTGCTGTTCCTGGCTCTCCAATCAACAACAGTGCCCGGTCTGTTACCAGAGTTGCAATTGCAATCTCCACCAGACGCTCATGCCCAATATACTTTGGAGTAATCACAGTCTTTCCTACTTTGCCTCCACAGATATAAGTTCGCACTGAGCGAGGAGACATCTTCCATCCTGCTGGAACCGGGTCCTTTTCTGCCGCAATCAAGGCATCAATCTCTTTTTGAAAAAGCTGCTCTGCAGGCAGCCGTAATACTTCCTGTTTCATCTTTCTTCCTCCCCCGCACCGATGGTCTTTAATTCATCTATGTATGTATCGAAAATATCTATTATTTTTGAATTGCGAATCTTGATTTTTCCGCTTTTTACTTTGCTTCGTACAGTCTGAATCTCTTTTAACTTCTCTTTCCATCCTCCAGGAAGTTCTTTTAGATACATCTGTGCTTCCCAAACAGCAATCGACTTGCCACTTGCAAAAAATTTCTCCGCAAGTCCGGCACACTGCGTAGAACCACATTTTTTCAAAAGCCTTAGATAATCTAAGTTATTGTCTACCACTTTAGCTCTGTGATAAAAATATTGTTCTAATCTTTTACAGTATTCAGGATGATTTGGCTGTATCCAATGTCCCAGATGCATATCCAGTGTTCGGTCCTTACAGTCCATCACCAGGTCTGTTAAATACCCCTCTACCGATGAGAAGGGAAGTGATTGCCTGAACGTCTCCGCCTGACCATTTACAGGACTTTGCCGTTGTGTCCATATAACATAAGCATCCTCTTTTGTATCACTTATTACATCCTCTGATAACATTTCCATATCTTCTCTATAATAAATAGAAGAACAATAATTTTGAAGCACTCTGGCATTGGTCTTTTTCAATACCTGTGAAAGTTCCTCTTCTCTCCAGATATGTCGAAAAACTTTCTCTATCTCCTGTTTTACTTGCTGTGATTCTACGACTTTTCCCCAAATCGCAGAGTTTTTATAAATAAAATGTTCTGCCCATTCTCGACATTCTTTTTCTGTATGAAACAAAATCTGTGCAGTAAAAGCGGAAGCAAACCATCTCATCCGCTGAGACTTCTCCTGTGTATTCCAAATCTCAATCGCAGTCTCTCCAAGTGATTGGTCCGCAGTCATCTGAAGTGTCTGACACATAATCTGCGGTATAATCTCTTTAAAAGTTCCACTGCCATTATAAAAATAAGGCATCAAATCCCGAACACTCCAGATAACCTTTTCTCCTTCGATTGGTCGGTCCAAGTTCCATCCAATCTGTGCTGCCATCTTGTAACACTCACAGATGCTCTCTCCCGTCTTTCCAGGAAGAGCCAAGATACAGGCACGAAGAATCTCTACGGTCCTCTTAGTAAGCGAGCCCACTATCGGTTCTTTTCCTACCGAAACCCAAGGCTCTAGCTGCTCTTTAAATTTCTTTGCCACAAGCTCTGAAGCCCATACAGCATTTGATTCCGCCAGATAGGCAATCCCCTCTTTGGGGTTCTTCTCTACATATGCAGTCCAGAATTCCCTAGCCTCCTCATGTTCCATAGAAGCAAGTGCCCAATATGCCATCTTTTTTGCAGCACCCTTTTCAGTCTTTAAAAGCTCTGATAGAAGGGAAAGATTCTGCTTTGTATAGCGCAGTGCATAAATCAACTCATTTTTTACATCTTTTTGTGCATTCTTTAACTGCTCTAAATAAAAATCATTCTCATCTTCTTTCGCTATCGCCTCGATAACTTGCAGACGTCGAACCATCTCTTTTTTTCCTTTGGGGTCAAATCCATCTTTTAACAGAGGAATTATCGATGCATCACTCTCCTTTAACCAAGAAGTCACTTCTTCTGCCAGTTCTGCATAGCTGGCTCCAAGTGCTTTAACCAGTGCATGCTTTACCCGATAGTCCTCAAAAAGCTCTGGATGTTCTTTTCTGGTATCTATCACATATGCATACCTTCCCCCGCCAGAATTTCCCAAAGCATCTAAAAGCTTACTTAATACCGAATATGGCGCGTTTGTCACAGCACTGCCAGAATTATATGTATGAATCTTTTCTAACTCTCCTGATACAGAAACTACCCCTTGTGTGCAAATCACAGCATCCACCAGCGTAATCGCATCTAACAGTGTTCCCGGACGGTCTTTACAATCTTTAGACAAAAGCAGGCTTAAAAGCTGTCCAATCTTAGCAAATACTGGCGATGCTGCCTCTAAAGGCTTTATATCCAAGACTGCACGCTCTAGACGAAAATCTTCCGAAAGCAACTCACTGCCTGAGATTACTGCATTTTTCAGGCGGACGCGAAGCTCATATAATGGTGCAATATCCATCTCTTTTTCTTCTCCCTTCCTATCTTAATATAGCAGCCTGACAATCTCAGACTCGGTAAGGATACTAAAAGGCTTCAGCCGAAGTCTTCTGTCCTGTACACTATAGTAAAATGCGCCAAGCAATACCTGATGATGAAAAAGCTTAGCATCAGGAAGTATGGAAAGCCGCTTTACTGTCTCCTCTATCCCTGGCAAGTCCCCTAGTAAAATCGTCTGTCCACTTTCCATGCGAAGCACATATCCTTCTTTTGTCTGCCCAATCTCCTCATAAGCAATCAACCGAAGCAACATAGGAGATGCAATCGCATTTTTTAGAAAGTTCTTTGCCACTTTTGCTTCCGCTGCTAAATCCGAAGAAGCAAACGAGCGAAGTTTTTGAAGGTCACTGTCTTTTACTTCCCGAATCTGCATGCCATCCCATCGAACGCGCAGATTTCCTTCTCCTGGATAATATACTGCCAAAGGAACCTCTGCCACTCCAAAGACCGTATCCTCCTGTTTCACATATTTTAATGCTTTTACAGGACGATAGTTATAAGTAAGACTTATCTCTCCAGAATCTATATCTGCCCAACAGCCACTCTCAATATATTCCTTTCTAGCTGCATCATAAGAAGACCAAAAAGATAACTGCACAAGCTTTGCATCCTTTTTACAGCGCCCAAGTGCCTCTAGCTCCGACAGTTTCCAGACTCCGCCAAGCTCCTCATAGAGTAGATTGTCATCTTGCTCTGGGTTGTCTTTTTCTAACTTTCCTGTCAGATAAACACGAGATTTCTTTACAAGACTCCAAAGCTTCTCTAAGACCTCAATCGCATCCTCATAGTGGCTTTCATTGGCATCCTTTTGAAACGCCTCAATCTCCAAAATCAACCGATTTAAAAGTCTCTGTGGTCCCGGCAGATAGTAATCCCCAAGTTGCTTTGAAAGCTGCTTATAAGCATCTAGAGAAGTACCTCCCATCGTCCCAATACCAGCCTTTACAAAATCCAAAACCAGCTTCTCTGTCAAATCAAGCCCCTCTAACTGCTTTTTAAGTTTCTTCGTTCTGGCTGCCTTCTGATTCTTAGAAGGTGCCTTCTTAGCGGCAGGAGCAGAAGCAGCCTTCTCTGTACGTGCCTGCTTTTTCTCCCTTTTTTTCACAATATCCTCTGGAATCTCGCACACTTGAAATGTCTTCTTCCCCATCATCTCATACAATAAGGCCAGACTGTGCTTACAAGGAAACTGCCGGCTTGGGCAAGAACACCGAAATACTGGCGCCTTCTTATCAATAAAATCTGCTGACGTAATATAATTGCTTTTTCCGCTCCCGCTACACTCTCCTAGATAAAACGTATCATCTGCCGAGCGCTCTAATCGCACAAAACCACCCTTTTGCGCAATTTTACGCCCATTGGCAGCTGCCGTCGGATTTGGTGCTAGAGCAAGAATCTGCTGTTCCGTAATCTGCTGCATATGGTCACTCCTCTCTTACAACTCCATGCTTTTATTCTATCATATTTTTCTAAGAATAAAAGAAATATTTGTTGAAAAATCTAAATTCATAACCATTTGACAGATTACTTTTTATATAGAATCCACAGCTTCTTCCCCTTGTATCTTTTCTAATTCTTCTTCAAATTCTTCCTCCCTTTTTTTCATTTTGTCCCGGTGAATTACAAAAATCAAAATCATCAATGCCAGCACAATCAATGCCGGAAGGTCCCATGCACACAATCCCCAAAAACTATGCGAAAACATATACTCCAAAATATATTGTACCATCTAAAATAACCTCCTACTTTATCTCTTCTATCTCTCTACGCAATTCAAAGATTCGCTTCTGGTGCCGCTTCATATTCACTCTGTAAAGCCACTCTGTTATAAAAGCTACCAGCATAATAAAAAAATGCAAAATACAACATTTATGTCTTCCTCTTCCAAGTGGGATTTTCTCTTCTGCTCCTATAGATACCCTCACTGGCGTCTTCACCTCTGTCTCTACACTCTCTACAACTTCTGCTATCTCAGCCTTAACAGGAACAGATGGAGCAGGAAGAACTGGTGGTGAAAAAACTTTTTCTGTATTCGGTGGAGTCACAGGCAGTGATGGTATCACAACGGGAACGCTGACAGGTATCGTTGGTAACTCTGGCAAATCTGGCTTTGAAGGTCTTTCTGGTCTATGCGGTGTTCGAGGAGGATTCTTTGGTCCTGGTGTCTCAAAATTATCTGGCTTTGGTTCTTCTGGCTCTGGCTCCTCTGGTTTTGGTTCCTCCGGCTCTGGCTCTTCGGGCTCTGGTTCCTCCGGCTCTGGCTCTTCGGGCTCTGGTTCCTCCGGCTCTGGCTCTTCGGGCTCTGGTTCCTCCGGCTCTGGCTCCTCTGGTTCTGGTTCCTCCGGCTCTGGCTCTTCAGGCTCTGGTTCCTCCGGCTCTGGCTCTTCAGGCTCTGGCTCCTCTGGTTCTGGTTTCTCCGGCTCTGGCTCTTCGGGCTCTGGTTCGGGCTCTGGCTCCTCTGGTTCTTCTATCTCCTCCCTTACATAATACACATGCAATACATTCTCCTCACTATTTTCTTCTATCACTTTATCCTTCTCACTAACTGACACAAACTCATAACTCTCCCCTTCATACTCTCTCTTTTCTGTATCATAAGGAATCTTATCCCCCACTTTCCCAGTTCCTGTCACTACTTCTATCTTCTCTTCTGTCTCTTCCGTCTTGTCATTATAGTGATAGTAAACCGTGTACATACTCTCTGCGGCCACAATCCTTACTTCTGCTTGTGCTTTATCCTCTGCCCCCATTGTCTCAATCGTCCAGACTCCTCTTTGTACATCATATTGCCCCGTTGGTTCCGCATCTAAAAAGCTTACATAATTTTGATTTAGCCTCTCATAGACTTCTAACTCTTTCACAGGTACAGACAGATGATTGGTAACGGTCACTCTATATTGATACACCGTTCCAATTACTACTTTATCGACCTCTGTCCCATCTAACAAAGCAGTTTTTTGAAACGTCAAATCTTCATCCACTGCTCCTGCATCTGTGATTGGAGGGTCAACTACTGGAAGAGTTCTGACTGCGGTTGTATTCTTCATGCCATTGCAGCCTGGTACTATCAAGACAGAGCTTTTCAGCCGTCCTCCAATGATATCTGTATTATAAAAAGTCCTGGCTACATAGACAAAATCCTTCTTGCTCTCTGGCACCACACCTGCCACATAGAGTTTTCCATCCACAATCTGATGCGCGACTCCTCCAGCAACCCAAAAGGCTCCCTCTTCTATCAGGGTATAACTTTTTCCTTCTGTTCCTTCGACATCAATTTTATATAAAATCGTTATCTTTTTGTCTCTTGGAAATACTGCCGCTTCCTCCCCTGGATAAGTAATCCCTTCTGGTATTCCACTTATACCTTCCACTTCTTCTATATATTTCACCACATTCTTTCCTAGCCATCGAAGCCATCCATCTGTGCTTGCCTGCACCATAATATCTTCTTCAGCCTCTGGCACTTCAAGATTAGAACTAGAAAGTGTCTTAGCTTCCTCCTCTGCATATACAATGCCTGTGTTTCTTCCATATAAAAGGAACAGACACATCCATGCAAGAAAGAAAGCCAGGCCCTTTTTTGCCTTTCTGTTTTTCATACATCTTCTCCTATATAATGATTGGTTTCTTGGAAAAATTGGAGACCTCCAGATACAGCAACCGCTGTAAAACTATCATATACTATTTCTAAAAAAATGTCATCGGCATTTACAATTTGTTTACATTTTTTAGTAATTTCTTACAAAAATGTCAAAAAACAGCTGCTAAATCATACTTTTAGCAGCTGTTTTTAATACTTATTTATACTTGAAAACTCTCATAAAATGCTTCCATCTGCGCTTGCTTTGTACTCATGCCTTTATCCTCTAGTTTTGAAGATAATGCTATCATCTTCTGGTAATCATAAGGAATAATCTTCTTAAATCTAGGAAGATAAGTCTCAAATTGTTCCAGAATCCGTCTTCCTCTCTCAGAATCTGTCGCCTCCACATGTTCTTCAATCATCGAGCGAAGTTCTTTGATATCATATTTATTTTCCACCTTTTCAATCGAGACCATATCCTTATTGAGATTTCGATACAGATGATTATGCTCGTCTAATACATAAGCAATACCACCACTCATACCAGCTGCAAAATTCTTACCGGTTCTGCCAAGCACCACCACGCGTCCTCCGGTCATATATTCACAGCCATGCTCACCTACGCCTTCTACCACTGCATAAGCCCCGGAGTTGCGCACTGCAAAGCGCTCTCCGGCAATCCCGTTGATAAACGCCTTTCCGCTGGTTGCCCCATACAGTGCCACATTGCCAGCGATGATATTTTCTTCTGCAAGATATCCTCTGTTCTTTGGCGGATAGACAACTAACTTTCCGCCAGAGAGCCCTTTTCCATAGTAATCATTGGTATCTCCACAGAGTGTAATGGTCAGTCCTTTGGGAATAAATGCGCCAAAGCTCTGTCCTCCAACGCCTGTACAATCCACAGTAATCGTATCTTCCAAAAGCCCTTCCTTATGGTGTCTTGTAATCTCTGCCCCTAATATCGTGCCAAATGCCCGGTCTGTATTTCCCACTTTTATTTTTATAGAAGCTTTATTTCCTTGCTCTACTGCCACTTTTAGCTTCTTTAGAAGCACTTTCTCATCAAGTGTCTTCTCCAAATGAAAATCATAGGCTTTTTTGGGTGTAAAGATAACATTTGTCTTTGTGCCCTCTTTTGGCTGGTATAATATCTGTGACAAATCCATCTTTTCTGCCATCTTTAATGTGATATGTTCTTTTTTCTTAAGCAAATCGCTTCTTCCAACCATCTCATTTACCGTACGAACCCCCAGTTTTGCCATATATTCCCGAAGCTCTGCTGCCACAAACCGCATAAAGTTCTCAACGTATTCTGGTTTCCCTCTGAATTTTTTGCGAAGCTTGGGATTTTGTGTTGCAACACCCATCGGACAAGTGTCCAAGTGGCAGACCCGCTTCATCACACATCCAAGTGTCACTAACGGCGCTGTGGCAAAGCCAAATTCCTCTGCACCCAAAAGCGCTGCTACAGCTACATCCCGTCCGCTCATCAACTTTCCATCCGCCTCTATACGAACATGTGTTCTTAATCCATTTTGCAAAAGGGTCTGGTGCGTCTCTGCCACGCCAAGCTCCCAAGGAAGTCCGGCATTGTGAATCGAGCTCTCCGGCGCTGCGCCTGTACCACCATCATATCCTGAGATTAGGATAATCTGTGCACCAGCCTTGGCAACACCTGCTGCCACTGTTCCAACACCTGCTTCTGATACCAGTTTTACAGATATTTCTGCATATTTATTGGCATTTTTCAGGTCATAGATAAGTTGTGCCAAGTCTTCAATCGAATAGATATCGTGATGCGGCGGTGGAGAGATTAGGCTAACACCTGGTGTTGAGTGTCTGGTCTGTGCAATCCAGGGATACACTTTCTTTGCCGGCAGATGTCCACCCTCACCTGGCTTTGCGCCCTGGGCCATCTTAACCTGAATCTCTTTTGCACTGATTAGATAGCGGCTAGTCACGCCAAAACGCCCGGATGCCACCTGTTTAATCGCCGAACAGCAATCCCTGTCGCTTCCCGCCGAATCCAGACGTTCTTCACTCTCACCTCCCTCACCGGCATTGGAGCGACCCTTTAGATGGTTCATCGCAAGTGTCAGTGTCTCATGTGCCTCCTTAGAGATAGAGCCATACGACATCGCTCCTGTCTTAAAACGCTTGACAATCTCCTCCACTGGCTCTACTTCCTCCAAAGGAATCGCCTTTTTTGCATACCGAAAATCCATCAGGCTCCGAAGATATCCATTTCTCTCTTCATCCACCCTACTGCTATATTCTTTAAATAATTCATAATTTCCAGTCCATGTAGACTGCTGCAAAAGGTGAATCGTCTTAGGGTCATAGCGATGCTCTTCTCCTCCACTTTTACGCTTATGTTTTCCTAGATGGTCAAGTGTCAGATTGCTCTTTGTCTCCAAAAGGTCAAAAGCCAACGAATGATACTCATCCACTTGCTGCGCAATCTGCTCCAATGTAATCCCGCCCACTCTGCTAAGCGTCCCTGAGAAATAATCCTCCATCACCTTTTCCGATATTCCAATCGCCTCAAATATCTTCGCTCCCTGATATGACTGAATCGTAGAAATCCCCATCTTTGACGCAATTTTAACAATTCCATTAAGAATCGCTGCCGTATAGTCTTCTACCGCCGCATAGTAATCTTTCTCAAGTTCTCCATCTTCTATCAACTCATGGATACTGTCAAGTGCCAGATATGGATTGACTGCACATGCACCGTATCCTAAAAGTGTTGCAAAATGATGCACCTCCCTTGGTTCCCCGGACTCTAAAATCAGTGCAAGCGATGTCTGTTTCTTTGTATGTACCAGATGTTGATGCACTGCTGACACTGCCAAAAGCGAAGGAATCGGCACATGATTTTCATCTACTCCCCGGTCTGAAAGCACCAAAATATTTGCCCCATCCCGATATGCCTTATCCACTTCCACAAAAAGCCTGTCAATCGCACGTTCTAACCTTGCACTTTTATAGTAGATAATCGGCACTACAGCCACCAAAAAGCCATCTTTTTTCATATGTTTAATTTTTAACATATCTGTATTGGTCAAGATTGGATTCTGAATCTTTAAGACCTGGCAATTCTTGGCCTTCTCTTCTAAAAGATTCCCTTTCTTCCCCACATACACAGTAGTGCTTGTCACAATCTCTTCCCGAATCGCATCAATCGGCGGATTTGTCACTTGTGCAAATAACTGTTTAAAATAGTCAAACAGTGGCCTTTTCTTCTCTGAAAGCACTGCAAGCGGTGTATCTACACCCATCGAGACAGTAGACTCACTGCTATTTAGCGCCATCTCCCGAATGGAATCATGATACTCTTCATACGTATAACCAAACGCTTTCTGAAGCTGTCTCCTTCTGGCTTTTGTATACTCCTCCACCCGGATATTGGGAATCTTTAAGTCTTTAAGCTCCACCAAATTGCTGTCAAGCCACTCGCCATAGGGCTGATTAATCGTATAGACCTCTTTTAGCTCCTTATCCTGCCATATCTTTCCAAGAACGGTATCAACAAAAAGCATTTTTCCTGGATGCAGCCGCTCTTTTAAGACAATCTGCTCCTCTGGCACATCTAAGACCCCAACCTCCGAAGACAGAATCAAATCTCCATTTTTCAGTACATAATACCTTGAAGGCCGAAGTCCATTGCGGTCTAGGACTGCTCCCATCCGGTCCCCATCCGAGAACACAATCGCTGCCGGCCCATCCCAAGGCTCCATCATCGTCGCATAATATTGATAAAAATCCCGCTCATCCTGAGTAAGTGTCTGATTATTACTCCATGGTTCAGGAATCGTAATCATCACCGCAAGCGGCAATTCCATCCCACTCATTACCAAAAATTCCAGCGTATTATCAAGCATTGCCGAATCTGAGCCCCCTGTATTTACCACTGGCAAAATCTTATGAAGCTCTCCCGCAAGATGTCCAGACTCCATTGTTTCCTCTCTTGCCAACATCTTATCTGCATTTCCCCGAATGGTATTAATCTCCCCATTATGTACTATCATACGGTTTGGATGTGCCCGCTCCCAACTTGGATTGGTATTGGTACTAAACCGGGAATGAACCATTGCAATCGCCGACTCATAATCCTCATCCTGCAAATCTGCAAAAAAAGTCCGAAGCTGCCCTACCAGAAACATCCCTTTATAGACAATTGTCCGGCTAGACATCGACACCACATAGGTATTATCATTACTCTGCTCAAATTCTCTGCGCGCAATATACAGCTTTCTATCAAATGGAAGCCCCTTCTCAACCCCTTCCGGTTTCTCAATAAAAGCCTGCACAATACAAGGCATACATTCCCTTGCCCTCTCTCCTAAGACCTCCGGGTGCACCAAAACTTCGCGAAATCCAAGAAGCCGAAGCCCCTCCTTCTCCACGATAATCTCAAACATCTTCTTCGCCTGATTGCGCTTTTTCTCCTCCTGTGGAAAGAAAAGCTGTGCAATTCCATACTCCCTTTCTCCCCCAATCAAAATTCCTTCTTTTTTACAGATTTTCTGAAAAAACCGATGCGAAATCTGTAAAAGAATTCCCACACCATCTCCTGTCTTCCCCTGCGCATCCTTCCCTGCCCGATGTTCCAGATTTTCCACAATCCGAAGTGCATTCTCCACCGTCTGATGGCTTTTCATTCCCTTACTATTTACAATCGCCCCAATTCCGCAATTATCATGCTCAAACTGCTGCCTGTATAATCCTCTATCTTTCATTACTTCTAACCACCTTTCCACACAAAAAAAGCCAGAAATCCCCTACGGACTTCTGACTTCTTTGTCAGTCTTTATCACGTTATCATTATGCCTCTAAGATTTCTTTTTGTCAAATTATTTTTTGTGTAAGGATTTTTGATACAAAGGACGCCCGCCACGACCTGGCAGATGTTCCTTCCAGACCCCGCTCTCGCTTAATGGACGCCTATAGCGGTACTAAGCTCGCGACTGCGCGTAACCGCTTGCGCTCGCTAAGTGCCGATGGCGTCCAATGGGTCTTGCAGGAACATCTGCCAGGCCATGTCGAGCTGTGCGTTGGCTCCGATACACACGTTGCGGTTGAAACACTTACACCTATATACCCACACAGTATTACGCAATAGTGTTTTATATTTATCGGTAGCCGTAGTCAGCCAGGGCGGGAGGGGAGTAGGTTCCTGAAAGACCCATTGGACGCCATCGGCACTTAATGAGCGCAAGCGGAACGCGCAGTCGCGAATTTAGTACCGCTATAGGCGTTCATTAAGCGAGAGCGGGGTCTTTTGGGAACCTACTCCCCTCCCGCCCTAGCGTCATTTACATCACCCAAAAACAAAAAACCTCTTGACATTCCCCAATTTTCGTGTATACTACACCCCATAAGCAAAGGCGCTTTGGATAGTCCAAGGCGCCTTTTTATTTTTTTCCAGAAAGGAGCACCTCAAATGAACAAAGAAATCCCAGAATTATACGGAAGTATGATTTTCAGTGACAAAGTAATGCGCAAAAAACTTCCCAAAGATATGTACAAAGCTCTTCGAAAAACCATCGAAAATGGCACCCACCTAGAATTAGACGTGGCTAACTCTGTAGCTGTCGCCATGAAAGAATGGGCTGTTGAAAATGGGGCTACTCATTATACACACTGGTTTCAGCCTATGACTGGCTTTACTGCCGAAAAGCACGACAGCTTTATCTCCCCTTCTAAAGATGGGGAAGTCATCATGGATTTCTCCGGCAAAGAGCTGGTAAAAGGCGAACCAGACGCTTCAAGCTTTCCCTCGGGTGGGCTAAGAGCCACTTTTGAAGCCAGAGGTTATACTGCCTGGGACCCGACTTCCCCGGCCTTTATCAAAGACCAGACCCTCTACATACCCACCGCTTTTTGTTCCTATAGCGGCGAAGCCCTAGACAAGAAGACGCCACTTCTTCGCTCCATGGAAGCGCTGAATGAAGAAGCTGTTAAGATGCTAAAGCTTCTTGGCAGTCAAAACGTCACCAGAGTCTCCACCACGATTGGTCCAGAGCAAGAATATTTCCTTGTGGATAAAGACTTATATCACAAGAGAAAAGACCTGATTTTCTGTGGCAGAACTCTCTTTGGCGCTTCTGCACCCAAAGGTCAGGAGATGGAAGACCACTATTTTGGCTCTCTAAAGCCCCGTGTCTGTGCCTATATGCACGATTTGGATATTGAACTTTGGAAGTTAGGCATCCCTGCCAAGACCAAACACAACGAAGTTGCACCCGCACAGCACGAGCTTGCACCAGTCTTTGACACTGCCAACGTCGCAGTCGACCACAACCAGCTGACGATGGAAATTATGAAAAAAGTGGCAGAAAAGCATAATATGGTCTGCCTGCTCCATGAAAAACCATTTGAAGGCATCAATGGAAGTGGCAAACACAACAACTGGTCCCTAATCACCAACGAAGGTGTCAACCTTCTAAATCCAGGTCGTACCCCGGCACAGAATATTCAGTTTTTGGTCTTTTTAATGGCAGTGATAAAAGCCGTCGATGACTATGCAGACCTGATGCGTATCTCCGCTGCAAGTGCTGGCAATGACCATCGCTTAGGAGGCAACGAAGCACCTCCAGCTATTATATCCATCTTCCTTGGAGATGAACTGACTGCTGTACTTGACTCTATTGAAAATGACACCTATTTTGGCAAACAGGAAAAAGTAGAGCTGGATATTGGTGCTCATGTCCTGCCCCATTTTGTCAAAGACAGTACCGACCGCAACCGTACCTCTCCATTTGCCTTTACAGGAAATAAATTTGAATTTCGTATGCTTGGCTCCTCTGCTTCTGTCGCTACGCCAAATATCGTGCTAAATACTGCTGTTGCAGAAGCATTATCCCAGTTCTATCAGGAGCTAGAAGGCACCAAACCAGAAGATATGGAGCATGCGGTACACGAACTTCTAAAACGTGCGATTAAAAAACATAAAAAGATTATCTTTAATGGCAATGGATATTCTGACGAATGGGTTAAAGAAGCCCAAAGCCGCGGACTTTACAACCTGGTATCAACCCCTGATTGTCTGCCACAGTTTATCAAAGAAAAGAATGTGAAATTATTCACAAATCATCATATTTTTACCAGGGAAGAAATCTTCTCCCGCTATGAGATTTTGCTGGAAAATTATGCAAAGACAGTTAAGATTGAAGCGCGTACACTGAGCGAGATGCTGACAAAGGATTTTCTTCTGGCACTTGATACCTACGCTGGTCAGACTGCAAAACATGCCAGCTTTAAAAAAGCATTCCTTCCGTCCCTGCCATTAGTTTCAGAAGAAGCCTTAGTCACCAAGCTTACCAATACTTACACAGAGCTTACTGAAGGTATCGCCAAGTTAATGGCACTTGTAGAAGAAGCCGACCAGATAACAGATATGTATGCTATGGCAACTTTTTGTCAGAAAAATATCCTAGGTCAGATGGAAACACTTCGCTTGTTAGCCAATGCTGCAGAAGCTCTGATACCGGATGAGCTTTTGCCCTATCCGACCTACGACCAGCTTTTATTCTCACTATAAAGGAAATGATATATGGAACCATGGACTGAGAAACGCATCAAAGAAGCATGCGGTGTATTTGGAATCTATCATCCCCATGGAGAGGAGGTGGCCAGCTCGATATATTACGGGCTGGCTTCCCTTCAGCACCGGGGACAGGAATCCTGTGGCATTGCGGTGTGTGATACTACAGGACCTAAAGGAAATATGAACGTTTACAAAGGTATGGGACTGGTACATGAAGTCTTTAAAGAGGATACCCTTCGTAACCTAAAAGGCAATCTGGGTATTGGCCATGTCCGCTATTCTACCACTGGAGCAGCTACGCCTGAAAATGCGCAGCCTTTAGTATTAAATTATATAAAGGGAACGCTGGCCCTCGCTCACAACGGCAACCTTGTCAATACAGAAGAACTAAGAAGCGAGCTTGCTAAAACCGGTGCTATCTTTCAGACGACAACAGATTCTGAGATTATTGCCTACCAGATTGCAAGAGAGCGTGTCCATACAAAAACGGTAGAAGACGCTATCAAGCATGCTGCTTCTAAACTAAAAGGAGCTTATGGTCTGGTCATTGCAAGCCCCAGAAAGCTTATTGGTGTACGCGACCCGCTTGGCCTAAAGCCTTTGTGTCTTGGCAAAAGAGAATCTTCCTATATAATTGCATCGGAAAGCTGCGCTCTTACTGCCATTGGCGCGGAATTTTTAAGAGATATTCTTCCTGGTGAAATTGTAACTATCTCTAAAGACGGCATCCATTCCAATCTGGATTTGCAGCAGACAAGACAGGCTCACTGCATCTTTGAATATATTTATTTTGCAAGGCTTGACAGTATCTTAGATGGTGTTTCTGTCTATGAGTCTCGCAAAAAGGCAGGCGCTGCCCTAGCCAAAGCTTTTCCTGTCGAAGCAGACCTGGTCACTGGTGTCCCTGACTCTGGTATCACCGCTGCACAAGGCTATGCCAAAGCTTCCTCACTTCCTTTTGAACTTGTCTTTCATAAAAACAGTTATATGGGCAGAACCTTTATCAAGCCTACCCAAAAAGAACGTGAGCAAAGCGTTCAGCTTAAACTAAGTGTTATAGAACAGACAGTACATGGAAAGCATATTGTACTGGTAGACGATTCGATAGTACGCGGTACTACAATGGCCAAACTTATCCGTCTTCTGAAAAAAGCCGGTGCCAAAAGTGTCCATGTCCGTATCAGTTCGCCGCCTTTTTTATATCCTTGTTATTATGGCACAGATGTCCCTTCTAACAAACAGCTTTTAGCTGCTTCTCACTCTCTAGCGGAGATTCAAACACTAATCGGTGCTGACTCTCTTGCTTATCTACGCGTCGAAGACCTCTCCTATATCGCTGATGGTTTGCCCCTTTGTACGGCGTGCTTTAATAATCACTATCCCATTGCGGTTTCTTAATCAAAATTATAATAATTGCCCATTTTTTGCATCTATGTTATAATCTTCCGGGAATCGCAGAAAAGTAAAGGAGTTCGTGATTATGAAACGTACAATTTTATCTATCCTATTAATATTTACCATGCTATTTTCCATCACTGGATGCTCTTCTGATAAAGGTACACCACCTGTTCTTAGCGTAGATGGTATGGAGCTTACTTTGGGAGAGTGTACTCCCTCTAGCTTTAGCAGCCAAGACTTTGAAATCGGCGTTCCAGGAGGCGGGGTTCCTCTTGGAGAAATGCCTGGCAACAGCTGGCTTTCTTCTTTCTTGACTGCCAGAAAAAATGGGGAGTCTTATGCATATTTATATGTATATAATCCAGGTAAAGAGGATGTCTACTATCTAGGCGCCACCATCTACAAAGTGACCTTTACCATGAATTCCGAAGAAGCCGACTACTGGACAACATCCAATATCGTCTTCAATGGTATCAACCTCTATGGAATGGATTCTGCGGCTGTCAAAGAAGCCATGTCGGAATACAAGCTTAACAGCGAAGGCGACAGCGGTTCTCTCTATTATGTAGATGGAAAATATAACTACTCTATCTCTTTTGATAACAACGGTCTTGTCGAAGAAGTCAGTATAGAGATGGATATTCCAAAAAGCTATTAAATACTATTCATTTTCTATACAAATCTGGCAGACTTTCATCGCCTCCAATGCATTCTTGTGGCTCTTCGGTGATACACCAGCGCAGCAGGAAGCATCTACAATAATCTCAGCCTCCGGCAAGAATGCTTTGGCCAAGAGTGCATTGGAGATAACACAGATATCCGTGCAAAGTCCGATAAATGTAATGCTGGCTACTTTTTCTTCCTGGTCGGCTTTCTGTAATATAGCCCCAAGCTCTGAAGACCCAAAGGTTACTTTGTCAATCGGCGGTTCCTGACAAAATTCGGTAAGCGCGGGGCTTATCTGCCATCCATCGCTGTCTTTGATACAGTGTGGAACTGGAAGTTTCTTCCCTTCCTGTGTCTCTATATAATTCTCTGTATGTGTATCCCTGGTAAAGATAATGCGTCCCTGAAAATGCTCTATCTTCTCTTTAACTTTTGGTACAATCGCCACAGCTTCTTTTGTTCCTAGCGCTCCATCGATAAAATCATTTTGCATATCCACAACAATTAAAATATTCTGCATCATATTCTCCTTTTTATATTGTTATTTTTTTAACGGTTTGTATTCTTTAATCTCAAAAGAATGGCGTACGCACTTTCTGGCCTCTTTTAAATCTGTAAATGCCCCATCCTTTATCATCTGTGCCATCAGATTGCCAATTGCTGTCGCCTCTGAAGGCCCGGCATATACCGTCTTGCCCGTTGCATTAGCTGTCAACTGGTTTAAGTATGCAGCATTGGAGCCACCTCCAATAATATGAATACTGTCATATTGCCTTTTGGTATTTTGCTCTATCTCCTGGACGGTTTTCTGATAACAGATAGCAAGACTTTGATAGATAACTGTCGCAATCTCTCCTGTCGTCTCTGGCACTTGTTGTCCTGACTTATCACAATATTTTCGAATCGCTTCTGTCATATTCTCAGGTGCCATAAAGACCTCGGCATTGACATCCACTCTTGACGGAAAGTTTTTATTTTCCTCTGCCATCTCACAAAGCTTGGCAAAAGAGTACCGGTCATCAAGCTCATGGCGCACGGACTGAATCATCCAAAGTCCCATAATATTTTTCAGATAACGGAACCGATATTCATACCCGCCTTCATTGGTAAAATTGCCCTTCTGGCTTGTCTCATCGCAATATGGCTCTAATGTCTCAATTCCCATCAAAGACCAGGTTCCAGAGCTGATATAGAGTCCCTCTCCCTCCTCTTTGGGAAGTGCCATCACCGCAGAAGCCGTATCATGACTTGCACAAAGCACTACCTTACAGGAGAATCCTACCTCTTGCTCTATCTGAGGCTTTAATACACCCACTTCTGTTCCCGGCATCTGAAGCGGCAAAAAGATATAGTCAGGATAGTCAAGCATCTGAAGCAGTTTTAAGTCCCACTGTACACTGATTGGATTTACCAGCTGCGTAGAGGTCGCATCGGTATACTCTGACATCTTCTTCCCGGTCAGTAAATACTGAAAATAATCCGGGAACATCAAAAGCGTGTCTGCCTGTTCTAAAATCTCTGGCTCCTGCTCCTTTAGTGCCATCAGCTGATAGATGGTATTAAACATCTGTTTTTGGATACCAGTCCTTTGATAAAGCTCTTTCTCACTTATCGTCTTATAGACCTTTTCATCCATCCCCATGGTTCTGCTATCGCGATAGCCATAAGTCTCTCCTAAGAGCTCTCCACTGTCATCAAGCAGCACATAGTCCACACCCCAGGTATCAATAGACATACTTTTAGGAATCTTCTGAAGCTCCTTGCAGCGCTTCATACCATTTACAATCTCCTGGAATAATTTCTTTGTATCCCAGAGAAGATGTCCGTTCTTTCGTATCATACCATTTTCAAAACGGTACACCTCCTCTAGTATCATCTTTCCATCTTCTAGATGTCCCAATATATGCCGCCCGCTAGAAGCGCCAATATCCACTGCCAAATAATATGTCTGCGCCATCTTTCTCTCTCCTTTTTTATTTACTACAATCCACTTTACTGCAATCCACATGGAACCAGAATTCCACGCCATTTGTAAAGTTGATAACTCCATACGCCTGATGCATCGACTCCATAATCGCCTTTACAATCGACAGGCCCACCCCGCTGCCGCCATATTCTCTTGTTCTGGCTTTGTCTACTTTATAAAACTTATCCCATATTTTCTCAATATCCTGCTTGGGAATCGGATTTCCTGTGTTAAAGACACCCACGCGCACCTGTTCCTTCTGTCTTTGTATGGTGACTTTGATAATTTTTTCACCATCTACATGGTTCAGCGCGTTGCTGATATAGTTGTGAAAGACCTCCTGAAGCTTATACTCATTGGCCCAGACATAGATAGCTTCCTGTTCTTCAAAGACCAGACGCACCTGCTTTTGTTCAAACAGAATCTGTGCAGATTGTAAGATATTGTGAATCATCGCTGTCAAGTCAAAGTGTTCCATGGTTACTACTTCATTGCCAAACTCCAGTTCGTTAAGTGCCAGCAGATTTTTCACCATCTGATTCATTTTGGAGGCTTCGTCTATAATCACTTCACAGTAAAAATTTCTGCTCTCTGCATCATCGTTGATACATTCTTGCAGTCCTTCTGCATACCCTTGTACCAGAGCAATCGGCGTCTTTAATTCATGAGAGACGTTGGAGAGAAATTCCTTTCGCATCTCGTCAATCTTCTCCCGTTGCTCTATATCGCGCTTTAGTTCATTGTTGGCAGTTTTAAGCTCTGAGATAGTGTGCTCTAAGGCTTCTGAAAGCTGGTTCATATGATTGCCAAGAAAGGTAATCTCATCGTCCACTTTCCCGGAAAATTTTACTGTAAAATCCAAGTTACTCATCCGTTCAGAGAGTCTGGCAAGCTCTAGAAGCGGTCTGGCAAGCTGTTTTGCCAATATCTGAATAATAAGTGCCCCCATCAAAAGCACCGTTACTCCCACATATGCCAAAAAGCGATTGGCAAGCAATACACTTTCTCTTATTGGTTCTAGTGGAGTACGTATCAAGAACAGCTCTTGTTCTGCCAAGGAGCCAACCATCTCCATATACTCTGCATTGGTGTAACTGTCCATATTGATGCATACCATATAATATGGTTCTTCCAACAGGATTTTGCTTCTGTCATTAGGCGAAAATTGTCCAAACAGATACCGATAGAGTCGATGACTCATCTGGTTTAATTCAAAATCTCTTTTGGTACAAATTTTTACCTGTCCGCTGGCATCCATCACAAAAGGACTGATATTATTTCGCTCACAGATGGTATTTAGACGCTGAAGAAATTCGCTAGTCTCCATCTCTTCTTGCCTAGATGCCTCATCTAGCATCTGAAAGACTTCGATTAACACTTTCTGTTTGTTCCTTATATAATATCGCTCCAAAAATACAATATTCATCAGCCAGCACGTCACTAATGCAGCAATTAATACAACAGAAAACAACACAATCATTCTTGTTTTGATAGAATGTTTAATCTTTTTTCCTGGCATCCTAGCTACCTCCTAATGCAGCAAAGACGGAGCAGCTTACGCGCTCCGTCTTTGCTGTCTGGCTGTATTTTAGCACAGAACCTGAAAACTTCCAATCTTCTTCACAGGAAATTCACAGATTATGACGAACAGAATTCCTCGTTGTGAAGCAATTTATGTTCTTTTCCTTTTAAGAAGCCCTCGTACAAGGAGATAACCATTGGGTTCTCATCGCATTTCTTGATAACCGATACATTGTCTGCGTTGTAGATACCTGTGGTTCTTGCAGCTTTAATCTTGTCATTTGCAAGACGTGGCTGACCACCACCCATAACGCATCCGCGACGGCATGCCATCACCTCAATCAGATGATAGTTTTTCTCGCCGCTTTGTACCTGCTCCATCACGGTCTTTGCATTGGCAAGTCCGCTGACAACACAGATATTTACATCCATACCATTGTAAGGAATGGTAAATTCACGGATAAATCCATCCTGACGTACGCCGCACTCTGCGATGCCATCTAGTGTTGCCTTGTCATGTCCTGGAACCAGTCTTCTGATAACTGCTTCTGTTACACCACCAGTAACACCAAAGATAACACCACCGCCAGAGCCAAGGCCGAATGGAATATCAGAAGACTCCGACTCTAACTCTGCATAGTCGATACCTGTTGTCTTAATCATCTGAATCAGTTCCGTTGTTGTGATAACATAATCGGTATCAATCTCGCCCTCAGTATAGCTGTTCTTGCGTTTTGCTTCCATCTTCTTTGCAGTACATGGCATAAAGGATACCATTATAGTCTTCTTTCCTCCACTCTTCTCTGGATCACGGAAATATTCTTTGACTACTGCAGAGAGCATACCCTGTGGAGAACGGCAGGTGGATACATTCTCTTGGAAATCCGGGAACTGGTCGCCTACGAATTTCACCCATGCAGGACAGCAGGAGGTGAGAAGCGGCAGTTTTCCGCCGTTCTTTACTCTGTCTACAAACTCTGCGGCTTCTTCCATAATTGTAAGGTCCGCACTAAAGGTGGTGTCATATACTTCGTCAAAGCCCATTCTATGAAGAACGCTGACAATCTTACCCATGGTACTCTTGCCCTTTGGAAGACCAAAGGCATCACCCACTGCCACACGGACAGCCGGAGCTACCTGAGCTACTACTCTTACATTCGGGTCTGCTAATGCATCCCATACGGCATCTTTGTCGTCTTTGATGCTAATTGCACCTGTCGGACAGAAGACGCGACATTGTCCACAGTTGACGCACTCTGTGGTTGCAATCTCGCGGTCAAACGCTGGCATAACCATAGCCTCAGAACCACGATGTGCAAATCCAAGCGCGCCTACGCCCTGCAGCTCGCTACAGACGCGTACACAGTTGCCGCACAGAATACATTTGTTCGGGTCGCGAATAATGGATGGAGAACTAAAGTCTAACGGTCTCTCCTCACGATAATTCTGGAAGCGAACCTCTGTCACACCAAAACGATGTGCAAGTGCCTGAAGATTACAGTCACCACTCTTGACACAAGTCGTACAATCTCTGCAATGTGCTGCTAAGAGCAGTTCAATAATCATCTTTCTATATTTTTTGAGCTTGCCAGTGTTGGTAAAGATTTCCATACCATCTCTTGGCTCCTCAGAACAAGATGCGAACATTCTTCCTCTGTTGTCCTCTACCGTACACAGACGGCAAGCGCCAAAGGTGGAAAGCTCATCATGATAACATAATGTAGGAATGTCGATGCCAGCCTTACGAATAATAGACAGGACATTCTTTTCATCGGTAAATTCTACTTTTCTACCATCTATTGTAATTGTTCCCATATCTGTCCCCCCTATTCCTCGATATAAATCGCGTCAAATGCGCAGTTGTCTTTACAAGCGCCACACTTGATACAAAGCTTCGGGTTAATATGATAACATTCTTTGCGGACACCGGTGATTGCACCGACCGGACAGTTCTTTGCACACTTGCCACAGCCCTTACAGTATTCTGGGTTAATGGCAAAACGACGCATTGCCTGACAGACTTTAGCTTTACACTTCTTATCCACGATATGCTCTTCATATTCTTCCCGGAATGTCTTAAGTGTACTGATAACTGGAAGCGGAGCACTCTTTCCTAGACCGCACAGAGCCATGCTGCGAATCATATTTGCAAGCTCCTCAAGACGGTCAAGGTCTTCTAACTCACCTTCACCAGATACAATCTTCTCTAAGATTTCCAACATTCTCTTGGTACCTTCGCGACATGGTACACATTTACCGCAGGACTCTCTCTGGGTAAAGCTCATAAAGAAGCGGGCAACCTCTACCATACAGGTATTGGTGTCCATAACTACCATACCACCAGAACCAACGATAGCATTGAACTTCTTGACGGAGTCAAAGTCTAAAGGCTCGTCAAGATGCTTCTCTGTCAGACATCCGCCGGATGGACCACCAATCTGTACTGCCTTAAATTCTGCACCGTTTTTCAGCCCGCCGCCGATATCAAAGATAATCTCACGCAGCGTACTTCCCATTGGCACCTCGATAAGACCGGTATTCTCAATCGAACCAGTCAGGGAGAATGTCTTAGTTCCCGGTGAGCCTTCTGTACCAATCGTGCGATACCAGTCAGCGCCCTGAAGGATAATCTTTGGTACGTTTGCATAGGTCTCTACGTTGTTAAGGACCGTAGGTTTCTCCCACAGACCTTTTTCTACGGTACGAGGTGGCTTCACACGAGGCATACCTCTGTTACCTTCAATCGAAGCGGTCAAAGCAGAACCCTCGCCACAGACAAATGCACCGGCTCCTCTGTTAATATGTAGATGGAAGGAGAAATCAGTGCCCAGAATATGGTCACCAAGAAGTCCTCTCTCCTCTAACTGTGCAATCGCATGACGCAGTCTCTTAACGGACATTGGATACTCTGCACGCACATAGATATAACCGTCGGTGGATTCTACTGCATAAGCAGCAATCATCATACCCTCGATCAACTTGAATGGGTCACCTTCCATAACGGAACCATCCATAAATGCGCCTGGGTCGCCCTCGTCACCGTTACATACGACATAGCGAATTTTCTCTTTTTGTCTTGCTACTTGTTTCCATTTTCTGCCGCATGGGAAGCCGCCGCCTCCACGTCCACGAAGTCCTGAGCGGTCTACTTCATCGATAACCTCATCTTTGGTCATATCGAACATCGCTTTTGTAAGGGCTTCAAATCCGCCAGCTGCAATATACTCGTCAAGAGACTCTGCATCTACACGGCCACAGTTCTCTAAGACGATTCTGGTCTGTTTTGCCATAAATGGAATATCTTCTGGATGCTTATAATGTACATCCTTTTTGGAGTACAGAAGACGCTCTACCACCTCGTTGCCGACAACGCTGCTGTCAAAGATCTCTTTACAGTCTTCTATCTGTACCTTTACATACTGGATAACTTCATCGCCTTTTTGGATACGCACCAGAGGTCCAAGTTCACAGAAGCCCTGACATCCGGTCTTCTTCACGCCCACATGCTCCCCCTCATCATGAGGTGCAAAATCCAGAGTCACACCTGGAGCATCTTTGGTCAGCTCTAGGAACTCTTCATATATCTTCATTGATCCTGTGGCAATACAGCCCGTACCGGAACAGACAAGAATTCTGCAGTCATAAGCCTCGACCTGTTTCTTGGCTGCTTCGCGCACCTGTAATAAATCTTCTTTGTTTTTAATCATCAGCCCTTACCTCTCAATTCTTCAATTACTGCAAGTGCCTTTTCCGGTGTCATAGAAGGGTATACATCTTCGTTCACCATCATCGTAGGAGCAAGTCCACATGCACCGAGACAAGATACGGTCTCCACCGTAAACATCATATCATCGGTTGTATGCTTTTTCTTGCTCAGTCCTAATTCTTTCCACAGTGCTTCTAATACTGGGGTGGACTTACGCACATGACAAGCGGTACCATCACATACCTTTATCACATACTTGCCCTTTGCTTCAAAAGAAAAGTTCTCATAGAAGGTTGCCACACTGTATGCTTTGGCCTCCTTGATTCCGATTTCTTTTGCCACATAGGTCAGCAGTTCTCCTGGCAGATAACGGTATTCTGCCTGAATATCCTGCATGATTGGGATTAATGAGCCGGCCTTACGTCCGTAATGCTCAATAATCTCGTCTGTCTTACGATAATAAGACTGATCCAGCATTCGTTTTTCCTCCTTGTTGATTAATTATGTATTTCACACATATACATTATCATAACATCTTTTTTCTTTGAGCACAATATACAATTTGTATGGAATTTTTTCTGCTATTTTTTATGATTTTTACTTATACCTTCTAAGACTTTTCTTTCTCTCTTAGTATCTCTTGATTCTTTTTTTCTTCCATATAATATTTCCGAAAGATTCGCTGTGCCACTTTTTTTGTCTCCCGCTCAATCTCTTCATAGGCTTTTAAAAAAAGCATTCCTTCTCTTGTTATCTCAGAACCCTTTTTCCCCATACGGGACAGAAGCTGTATCCCAAGCCCTTCTTCTGCCTCCCTAATAATCCTCCACGCTTTGCTGTAGGCCATCCGCATCTGTTTTGCAGAGACACGCAGAGAATGATACTCCTTTATGCCATAGAGAAGTTTTGCTACCCCATGTCCAAAATAATTGTCAACTTCTGAATCTTTTTCTTTTACCAATACATGAATATTACATTCGAATTTCTTCTCAGCTTCCACAAGTACCTCCTTTTCTTTCCAGATACTGCATATATTTTTAGTTATTTATTATATTTTTTCCAGAATAATAAACCTATTCTTTGGTAAAATTGCATAATTTTTCAAGAAAAACACGCCATTTATCTCTGTTTTTTTCCACAAAAAACATATCTTTCCCTTTTGATTTTTGATATAATATTAACAAATTACGAAAGGGGTATTTTATCTATGAAAGATTCCCACGAACGGACCATCGACTATATGCGTATCTCTATCACGGACCGCTGCAATCTACGCTGTAAATATTGTACACCAGAAGACCTTCCTTCTATCTCTCACGATGAAATCATGCGTTTTGAAGATATTCTTACGATTGCCCGTCTTGCAGGAAGACTTGGTATCTGCAAATTTAAAGTGACAGGTGGAGAACCTTTTGTACGCAAAGGCTGTCTGTCTTTTTTAAAAGCATTAAAAGAACTTCCAGATACCAAACAAGTCACACTGACCACCAATGGTGTCTATCTAAAAGAACATCTAAAAGAACTAAAAGCACTGGGTATCAACGGTGTAAATATCAGTCTTGACACCTTGCATCCTGATACTTTTCATCAGATTACCGGGCGCCCGGATTTTGACCAGGTGATGGATGCCATCCTTACCTGTCAGGCATCTGGAATTCGCACCAAAGTCAATACGGTTCTTCTAAAGGGCATCAACGACCATGAATTCTGGAACTTGCTAAAACTTGCACAGGACTATCCCATTGATGTCCGTTTTATTGAGATTATGCCAATTGGTTATGGAAGACAATATCAGGGGTACGACAGAAATGCTCTGCTTCCACTTCTTGCTTCCAAATATCCTGATTATCATTTTTCCACCAAGACGCATGGCAATGGGCCAGCCATCTATGTATCTATCCCTGGCTTTTTGGGGAGTATTGGCTTTATTGACGCCATTCATGGAAAATTCTGTCACCAATGTAACCGTGTCCGTCTGACATCGGATGGAATGTTAAAGCTATGTCTCTACTACAACAATGGTATCAACCTTAAAAAAATGCTTCGGGAGCAGGCAAGCGAAAAACAGCTTTTATCTGCCATGCAGGAAGCTATCTTCCACAAGCCTTCCGAACATCAGTTCTATCACTCTGCATTAGAAGGAAGCGAAGAACTTAGAAAAATGTCACAGATAGGGGGATAAAGAACTTCCCCCTATCTTTCTATACAAACACTTGCACCTTTTAATAAAAGTCCTGGTTTTATTACTTTTACATACAGACTCTGCTTTTTTAATAAGCAGTCTGCACGGCCTTCGGTCAATGGACAGATATCAGGGTGACATGCTTTCTTTCTAGGCTCTACTTCTAGGACTACTTCTCCAATTACCAATCTGTCTTTTGCTTTTACTTTAGAAAGGTCAAGCCCAGAGAGTGAGAGATTTTCCCGAAAACGCTGAAAGCAGATACCTGAAAAATTCTGAGCATTTAACTTATCCCTTGCTTCTTTTGTCCATACCATCAGACTGCTGTCCCCTTTGGCTCCATGATAATCTCCCTCTAACCCATAGGCTTCTGACACGTTTCGCTCTGTCACAGAAACCGAAGGCTCTCCTTTTGCAGGAACATATACAATCGCTTCTAGTCTTCCTATCTGATCCATCTGATTTCTCCTGTCTTCTCCATTCCATAGCCGCCAAGCCTTTGCACTTCCCTGGCAAAGTGCTCACTTTTCAGCACCTCTAAAAATGCCTGTACATGCGGAAGTTCCATAAATACTTCTGGTATTGCAAATTCATACCATTCTTCTCCCACCGGGATAAAATCAAGCCCCATGGACTGCGCTGCAGAGAAAATACCCATTCCTGCATCTGCACTGTCACCTTCTACCAAGGCGGCAACTGCCATATGTGTGGAAGCCTCTCTGTCATAGCCTGTTATCCTCTCTGGTGAAATCCCTGCTTTTTGCATCTGGTAGTCAAAAAGCAGTCTGGTTCCTGCGCCGCGCTGTCTGTTTACAAAGCGGCAAGAGGTTAAATCTTCAATGCTCTTGATGCCAAGCGGGTTGCCTTTTTTGACCATAATCCCCTGAATCCTCTGTACCCCGGTGACAATCGCTACCGGCTCCTCAAAGAGCCGTCTGATATAGCTGTCATTATAGATGCCGCTGGTCTCATCTAGCAGATGAATCGGTGCAATATGAGCCTCCTGGCGCTTTAGAGCCATAAGTCCGCCCATACTTCCAACATGCGTACTGGAAAGATGCATATTGCTGTGTACAAGTGGCATCAAATCCGCAGCGACATCCAGGATTAAGTCGTGACTTCCTGTCACCACCACTGTATTTGCAATCTCCTCTGGGTCCCGATATAGGGAAATCTTTACTTCCTCTCCAGCCTCTACTCCTTCGCAGTTCTGGTCAATCACGCAGAATCCGTCTGCCCTTACAAGGGACATTGCCGCGCCTGCTCCGCGTGCCAAAGGCGCTGCCACCATCCGTCCTCCCACAACTCCTGCTTTGATACGCACATATTCTTTATGTTTAAGGCTTGAGACCAGACGTCTAGAGACAACTGCTGGCACTTCATAATCGGTCTTTACCGGAAGCTGTCCCATCATTGCAAGCACCGGGGAGACAAAGTTCTCAAAGGCAATATAAGCAGACACCGGGTAACCCGGCAGTCCTATGACAGGCTTTTTGTCTACGATAGCAAGAATCACAGGCTTTCCAGGCTTAATCGCCACACCGTGAATCAATACTTCTCCCAATTCTCTTAATACATGAACTGTATAGTCATCGCGTCCTGCACTTGAGCCGGCATTGATAATCACCATATCGGATACTGCAACTGCCTTTTTTACTTCCTCTAAAATCTTCTCATATACATCTTCTAGGATAGGGCAGCGTTTAGCCAGACCGCCTTGTTCTATCACCATCTGTTCAAACATTCTGGTGTTGGATTCGATGATACTGCCATCTGTAATTGCCTCTCCTGGCTCGATAATCTCTGTTCCTGTTGGAAAGATAGTTACTTTCGGTTGCTTTACCACCTCAATCTCGGTAATTCCAGCGGATAACAGCACTCCAACGTCAATCGGACGAATCTTGTGACAGCTTGGCAAAATCATCTCCCCTGCCACAATATCCTCTCCTACAGGCCGTATATGCTGCCAGGCAGCCACAGAAGCGGTAATCTCCACCTCATCCTCTGCCCCAGTCTCCAAAAGGTCCTCTGCCATAATCACGGCGTCATATGGATGATGAATCGGGTCTCCAGTATCCACCACCACATAGTCCTCTCCCTCCTTTAGGCGCACAGGATTGGTCTCACATGCCCCATAAGTCCTAGAAGAGATAACTGCGATTCCATCCATCGCCGAAGCATTGTAAAGAGGTGAGCTGTTCTTCGCATAGGTAGCATGGCGCGTCACCCTCTTACATGCCTCAATCACTGGAATTGTCTCATACGCTGGCTCCCATATCTTTTTTAGCGCCTCTAAATATATTTTTTTCGCCTCCTCCACAGGAGTTGTTTTTAGATATAGATTTCTTTTCCCCATAAGTCTTTCTCCTTATTTAAAGTTGTGCCACCCATATTTTGTCGCCGGATTTTAGGCCTTCTTGGTTTAGGTCCACGACCGCATAACCATCTGCTCTTGTCATCGTTGACATCAGGCCTGACTTTCCAAATATCGGGCGGGCTTGGTATCCGTCTTCACTTCTGGTAAGCTCTACAAATAAAAGCATCTTCCTGCCTGGTGTGCCCGGAACATTTCCATCTAAAACGGCTGGAAGTAAAAGCTTCTTTGTTTCTCCTTCTAGTTCTTTCTTTAACCACACAGGAAGCATCTCAAATACTGCCATCGCTGCCACGGGATGCCCTGGAAGGCCCACCATCAATGTATGGCTTTTTTTGTCCATCCCCAGAATCGTTGGCTTTCCAGGCTTTAGAGCAAGTCCATGGGTAAAGACGCCAGGCTCTGATAATTCATCGATTAACTGTGCAGTTATATCTTTCTTTCCCTTGGAGCTTCCGCCGGAGATAACTACAATATCACTTATCTTCTGTGCTTCTTCTATAGCCCCTCGAAGTGCCTCGTATACATCTGGCACTGTTTTTGTACCACTTATGAAAAACCCATGCTTTCTGGCCAGTGCAGTTAATGCCTGGGTATTAATATCATATATTTTCCCGATTGGCAGCTCTTCTCCAGGTGTGACTAACTCATCCCCTGTCGAGATAACAAAGACACTAAGCGGTGCATAGACTTTTACTTTTGTCAGTCCTTCCGCTGCCAATACCCCGACTTCCTGCGGGCGAAGCCTTCTGCCTTTCTTAAAAATCAATGCACCTTTTTTGCTGTCCTCTCCAATATCCACGATATGTCTTCCTGGAGAGACCGGCTGACTGACCGCAATATGGGTCTTATCAAACTGCTCACAGTATTCCACCATTACACAACTGTCTGCCCCTTCTGGAAGCATCCCGCCAGTGGGTACATAGGCGCAAGTACCAGGCACAATCATGGACTGCGCCTTTGTCCCAATCGCCACATCCTCTATCACCTCTAAAAAGACTGGTATGCTGTCTGAGGCGCCCATTGTATCTTTTGCCTGCACTGCATAGCCATCCACCATCGAACGGCGAAATTCTGGAATATCTTGTACCCCATAGATATCTTCTGCAAGCACCTTATCTCTTGCGTCCTCCACTGCCACTTCACAGACTTTAAGCCAATCGCTGCCTACTGCCTGTATCAGCTTTTCTCTTGCCTGCTCCAATGTATCAACCTTTAAAAGCTGCATGATTCCCCTCCATCTTTATCACTTCATTGGCCACAAATCGGCGAATTCTCTCATCCTCTGTGCCAAACAATATCTTATCCTTGCTTCCGCTTGCTAATATCTCTCCTTTATACATAAAATGCAGTACCTCACACATCTTATAGATATGTGCCAGCCGATGACTGATTAACATCCAAGTCACTGGCCGCTCCTTCTGTATTTCCAAAATAACTTGTTCAAATAACTCCAGATTCTCCGGGTCAAGGTTTGACAGCGTCTCATCAATCATAATAAATCTAGGGTCAAATATCAGCGCCCGAATCATAGAGACCTTCTGCTGTTCTCCACTTGAGAGACTTCTTGCATATTGCCGCTTCTTTCCTTCTAGACCACAGCGAAACAGCCATGCGTCAATCTTCTGTTCGTCAGGCTGTATATGGCGTATTTTTAGCGGATAGCAGATATTTTCATACACACTCCCCCGAATAAAATAAGGTCTTTGCGCGGTCATGGTAATCTCTCTGATATCAAGTCCCTCATAATCAATCTTCCCGCTATCTGGCAATATCATCCCCATAATCAACTTACAAAGTGTTGTCTTTCCACATCCATTTCCCCCGATAATTCCATGGATTTTCCCTTCCTCAATGGTAACGCTTTTGGTTCTTAACTCAAAATCCCCCTGCTTTTTTATAAGGTCAATAATTTTCATCGGATTTTTCTCCTCTCTGGAAGAAATCTGCCAGGCTTTGAATGATAAATGCCATCAAAAGCAGCAGGATTCCAAGAGTCAGGCCCTCGGTAAAGATACCTTGGCTCTTTAAAAGGGAAATCGTCGTTGTCATCGTTCTGGTATGCCCTTTAATATTGCCGCCTACTAGCATCACAGCACCAACCTCACTGATAGAGCGTCCAAATCCTGTCACCACTGCAAAATACAATTCGTTTTTTAATTCCCTGACTACAAGCCACTGCGTCTGTATCGGAGTGGCTCCCATCGTCCTTGCAAATGCCCGTATAGCTGGCGCCCTAGATACCAGGCTTGTATAGGTCATCCCGCAGATAATCGGTGTAATAATCAATACCTGGGCAAAAATCATACCCTGAATTGAGAAAAGCATATTAAGCTTTCCTAGCGGTCCTCTTCTCATCAAAAGCATATAGACGATAAGACCAACCACTACCGGCGGTACACCCATCAGTGTGCGATTGATACGAATCACGATTTTCTTACCGATAAACTCTGCACGCTCCAACAAAAGTCCCAAAAGAACCCCCAGAACCGAAGAAATAAAAGTCGCACTAAATGCCATCTGAAATGTTACACAGATGGCATCAAACACTCCTACATCCGAAAAGAATGTATCTAGAAACTCCTTTATCACCTGCATCTTTTCACCTGATTCAGAAAAGGGGCTGTCTCTACAGCCCCTGCCCTTTCTCTACTCATTCGCATTTGGAGTAAATAGTGCCTCTCCATACTGCTCTACGCCATAATTTCCAATCAGCTCCTGTACTTCTTCAGAGCAAATCCATTCAATCATGGTGTTTGCTGCCTCATTGTTGACTTCAGGATATTTCTCTGGGTTGACAGCGATGATACCATACTGGTTCAGAAGGTCAGAAGCGCCTTCACAGACAACATCTAACTGTAATTCTACATCTGCATCATTTTTCATCTTTAACCAGGTGCCTCTGTCCGTTAAGCAATAAGCACCTTTTTCATCTGCCATGGTAATGGTAGCGCCCATACCCTGTCCCGACTCCAGATAGTTTGGATTCTGTGTCTGGTCAAGCTCTAATTTGGTCCAGATGCCCTTTTCCTTTTTGTCGGTTCCAGAATCATCACCGCGGGAGACAAAGGTCAGCTGCTCTTCCTGAATCGTCTTAAATGTAGCTTCAATATCGTCGGTATGCGCGATTGGCTCTGTTGGTCCAACAACGATAAAATCATTATACATTACCTGGAAACGCTCCACACCAAATCCATTTGCCACAAACTCTTCTTCGCTTGCTTTTGCATGAACCAGAACAATATCCACATCTCCGTTTTCACCCATCTTAAGCGCTTCTCCGGTTCCTACGGCATTCCACTGAAGCTCCCATCCGGTCTCCTCTAAGAAAATCGGTGCAAGGTAATCCAAAAGCCCGGTATCTGCAGTACTTGTAGTAGTCGCCATCATCAGCACGCCCTTTTTCTCTGTTGGTGTGCTCTCTGCTTCGTCTGCTTCTGGCTCTGCTTCGGTGGCGTCTTCTGGTGCCTCTGCTTCTGACTCAGCAGGCGTCTCAGCGGGTGTTTCTGCCTCTGTAGATGTCTCTTCTGGTGCTTCTGCCTCTTTGTTTCCACAGCCTGTCATAGCACCTGCTAACAGGGTTGTTGCCAGCACAGCAGCCAGCCATTGTCTTTGCTTTTTCATAAATCTTGTCCTCCTTGGAATAAAAATATAAATAAAAATCTATTGCATATGACTTTCGTCATTTACAATCTTGTTAAATTTTTGACAGTCGCAATCTGCCCGTATATGCACCGGTATTTCGGTAAATTCCCCATATAACCCATCATACTGAAGCATCTTCCCATACATCACATGAGAAAGGCCAAGCAAAATCTTGATACACTCGACCGCCTGCAGGCTTCCAATCACACCTGCCACTGCCCCAAGCGCCGGAATGGGAGGCTTTTCTTCTATCGTTCCCATTGCCATACACTCTAAACAAGCACTTTCTCCTGGCAAAACAGGCAACACATAACCATAAAAGCCATGTACGCCGCCTTCCACAAAAGGAATTCTAAAGCCACAAGCCGCGCGCCCTACATGCTTTCTTGTCTCAATTCTGTCTACACAATCCACAATCACATCTACGCCAGCTAAAAGTCTTCTAACATTCTTATCAGTCAGACGTTCACAGAATGGTTCTATGGTTAGCTTTGTATTTCGCTCCTGTAAAAAGTCTGCCGTTTTCTTACATTTTTCCTGGTAGATATCCGATTCTGTATAAAAAAACTGGCGATTTAAGTTCGTTAGATTGACCGTATCATCGTCAATCATTCGTATATTTCCTACACCTGCAAGTGCCAGATAGGTCAGCACCGGGGCTCCAAGGCCGCCGCAGCCAACGACTGCCACTTTGCTCTGTGCAAGCTTTTTCTGTCCTTTTTCCCCAATCTGAGGAAGCATCGTCTGCCGGATATACCGGCTGTCTTCTGCCACTTTCAGCCTCCTCCAACCGGAGGAAAGAGCGCAAGTACATCCTTATCCTTGATGGCATCTCTAAGTCCACTGTGAAATCCATTAATCAAACAAATCGCAACTTCTTCATAAGGAATCCCTAGCTCGTCCAACACGTCCGCTGGACAGGCTGCCTTTGTTGGCTCAAAATAGACAATCTTCTCTCTTCCCTCTCGAAAAGTGGCAAACAGTCTTACTTCAATCATGCTTTTTCTCCACAATTTCCACGCCAAAAAGGCGAAAGGGAGTACTCCCCTTCGCCAATGGCTTATTATTTACTCACTCAATCCTAATCTCTCTAAGGTCTCTTTGGTTGGGAATGCATTCTCCCATCCTCTTACTTCATAATACTGTGGCAAAGTAACATGAATCTGGCTTATCTGTCCTTTGGATGGACCATCAGAAATTGGTTCCTCGGTCAAACGTTTTGGAAGTCTGTCATCTTCAGGCTTCATGCCAGCCGCCTTATTGAACAGACGTTCGATATTGTAGATACGTTCTCCTACGGTCAGAAGTTCTTCTGGCGTATAGTTGGTTCCAGTACCAGCATTGAGAAGTGCTGTATATTCTGGTGCTCCTAATGCAAAGGAGGAGAACAGACACAGACCCATAGAGTCAATGACGGCGGTCAAATCCTGGAAAATTTTACACCACTGTGCTTTGCCTTCGGTCGTGGTACGGTCTAACTGCTCTGGAAGGCCTAATACCTCTGGGGAAATCAGATAACCACGTACATGGCAGCCACCACGGTTGCTGGTCGCATATGTAATACCGATTCCCTGGATACCTCTTGCATCGTATGCTGGCATCTCTTGCTTCTTAACACTCATAGAGAATTCTGGATGTCCGTAGTGCTCACACAGACGATAGGAGCCATTTGCCATCAGTTTTGCCAGTGGCAGCTTGCCTTCACCCATTCGCTTTGTCCATTCCACAATCGCCTCGCTGCTGCCCCAGGTCAGTGGAATACCATCACACTCGTCCTCTTTGATATATCCCTTCTCGTATAACTCCATAGCTGCTGCAATCGTACAAGGCGTGGAGATTGCATCGAGTCCATACTCATTACACCACATATTAGCCTCATCAATCGCGTTCAAATCATGCAGCCCACAGTTGCCGCCATAAGCCCAAAGCGGCTCATATTCTGGTCCGCCAACTACTTTATCGCCTACTTTAATTACACGTCCACAGGCAATCGGGCATCTGTGACAAGCAGCATTCTTCACCAGGTAAGTGTCTTTTAAGGTCTCACCAGAGATATCATCTGCCTTGTCATAATAGGACTCCTGCCAGTTCTTGGTTGGGAAAGAACCAGTATTGTTGATAATATTGACAAGCACTGCCGTTCCGTAAGTTGGAAGACCGCCTCCGGTTACGCCGTTCTCACGAATCTTTGCGTTACATGCCTTGGTAGCCTCTTTTAATTTGTCTGCATCAAAAGGCTCAATCACTTTAGCAGTTGCAGTTACCGTGATTGCTTTTAGATTCTTAGAGCCCATAACAGCACCTACACCACTTCTGCCAGCTGCACGGTCCTTGTCATTCATAATTGCTGCCAAAAGAGACTGATGCTCACCAGCCGGCCCGATATTTAAAACGTTACAGCCCGGATGTGCTTCTTTTAGCTTTTCATCTGCTTCCTCACTCATAAGCCCTACATAATCCTTAGCAGAAAGAAGTTCAATCTTGTCGTCTACCACATTGATATAGGTCCACTCGGAAGCTTTTCCTTCCACGATAAGAGCATCCCAGCCAGCATATTTCAGCTTCGCGCCCCATACACCGCCGGAGTTCGAAGAAGCAATCATGCCAGTCAGAGGGGATTTGGTCACAACCATATAGCGCCCGGATGTCGGGGATGCCGTACCGGTCATAGGTCCGGTGATATAGACCAGTTTGTTGTCCGCAGACAGCGGATCTACGGTTGCTACGCCTTCATCATAGAGTATCTTCGTGCCAAGCCCGCGCCCTCCGATGAATTTCGTTGCCAGTTCCATGTCAAGCTGCTCCACTTTAATCTCTCCTGTGCTTAGATTAATGCGCGCCAGCTTCCCATTGTAAGATGTCTTCATAGTCTTACCTCCTTAACATCTCCATATGAAATTATCTGGTGACTAAATCCTTTCCAAACACGGGAGGCATTGATTAAAACGGTCAATACCCAATGGTCAGGTTCCCTCTGAACAAGACTCGGATTTATTATGACGTCATCATAACACATCATCTCTTCTTTTTCAATCCCTTTTTTTGTGTAGATTGCATAGGAACTTGTCCAAAGTGATTATTTTATTGTAAAATTTATAAAATTATGCTAAAATAGGAACGCATATACCAGGAGGGAATCTATGAAGACCAGAATTGCACTGATTGGAATTATCGTCGAGGACACACAGTCGGTAGAAAAGCTCAACCAACTGCTGCATGCATACGGCAATTATATTATCGGACGTATGGGGATTCCCTACCGGGAGCAGAAAATCAATATCATCAGTGTGGCTATGGATGCACCACAAGATACCATTAACGCACTTTCCGGGAAGATTGGAAGACTTCCTGGCATCAGTGCAAAGACTGTATACTCTAACATCCAAAATAACTGCCCCTGATGACTTCTATCAATCTACTAATTGGAAAGCTGTACACAAACGTGTCATCTGACCAAAAAGAAAGGAGCGTACATACTATGTACAACGTAACATCATTAAAAGCAGAAGAATTTATCTCGGACGAAGAGATTCAGGCAACGCTTGCCTATGCAGACGCCAACAAGGACAATGTGGCTCTGATAGACGAGATTATTGCCAAAGCCAAAGAGCGCAAAGGACTGACTCACAGAGAGGCATCCGTGCTTCTTGCCTGTGAGATACCAGAGAAAATCGACGAGGTGTATACGCTTGCCGAGCAGCTTAAAAAGGATTATTACGGCAACCGTATTGTCCTGTTTGCTCCGCTTTATCTGTCGAATTACTGTGTCAATGGCTGTGTCTACTGTCCATATCATGCAAAGAACAAGCATATCGCACGTAAGAAGCTGACACAAGAGGAGATTGTGAAAGAAGTAACAGCCCTGCAGGATATGGGACACAAACGCCTAGCTATCGAAGCCGGCGAAGACCCGGTCAACAATCCTATCGAATATATTCTAGAATGTATCCACACCATCTACAGCATCAAACATAAAAATGGTGCGATTCGCCGCGTCAACGTCAATATCGCAGCTACGACGGTGGAAAATTACCGCAAATTAAAAGAAGCTGAGATAGGAACTTATATTTTATTCCAGGAGACCTACCATAAAAAGAGTTATGAGACCCTGCATCCAACCGGGCCAAAGCATGATTATGCTTATCATACCGAGGCGATGGACCGTGCGATGGAAGGCGGCATCGACGATGTCGGACTTGGTGTCCTCTTTGGACTTGAGATGTACCGCTATGAATTTGCCGGACTTTTGATGCATGCAGAGCATCTAGAAGCCGTTCATGGCGTCGGTCCGCATACTATCAGCGTACCACGCATCAAACACGCCGATGATATCGACCCATCCGTTTTTGACAATGGTATCAGTGATGATATTTTTGCTAAAATCTGTGCGCTTATTCGTATCTCCGTACCTTATACAGGTATGATTATCTCCACAAGGGAGAGTCAGGCAGTCAGAGAGCGTGTACTTCCATTAGGTGTCTCTCAGATAAGCGGAGCTTCCCGTACCAGCGTTGGAGGCTATGCAGAGCCAGAGACCGAAGAAGATGTAACAAGCGCACAGTTTGATGTCAGTGACCAGCGTACGCTTGATGAAGTTGTCAACTGGCTGATGAAGATGGACTATATTCCAAGCTTTTGTACTGCCTGTTATAGAGAAGGGCGCACAGGCGACCGCTTTATGTCCCTCTGTAAAAATATGCAGATATTAAACTGTTGCCATCCAAATGCACTGATGACTTTAAAAGAATATCTGGAAGACTACGCAAGCGAAGAGACAAAGAAGATTGGTATGGCACTGATTGAGCGGGAACTTGAAAATATCCCCAATCCAAAGGTACAGAGAATTGCCAGAGAGCATATCCATGATATCTCCGAAGGAAAACGGGATTTCCGTTTCTAATCTTAAGAGATAGGAAAGGAGTCTTTACATGGCAACTACATTACACGATACACCAAGCAGCCACCGGCTGCATATAGGAGTATTTGGGCGAACCAACAGCGGAAAATCATCTTTTATTAATGCCTTTACCAAGCAACAGGTATCCATTACTTCAGACGTGGCTGGTACAACCACAGACCCCGTCTACAAGCCGATGGAGATTTCTCCTCTTGGCCCTTGTGTGCTGATTGATACCGCAGGCTTTGATGATATCACAGAGCTTGGGGAACTTCGGATGGAGAAGACAAGGCTTGCAGCAGAGAAGACAGAGCTTGCAGTTCTGCTTTTTTCACAGGAGGATACAGACTTTACAGAAGAACTTTCCTGGTATCGCTTTTTTCAGGAGCGAAAGACACCAGTCTTGTTCGTGGTTAGCAAAGCAGATATAAGAAAAGATACAAAAAAGCTTTTAGCCAATATAAAAAAAGCTACTGGCAGAGATGCACTCTGTGTCAGTGCAGTGACAGGGGAAGGGATGGAAGCACTAAAGGAAGCGCTTGTTCGGTTGCTTCCCGAGAATTATGGAGACCGTCTGATTACCGGAGAGCTTGTACAAGAGGAAGACCTTGTACTTCTTGTAATGCCACAGGATATCCAGGCGCCAAAAGGACGGTTGATTCTTCCGCAGGTACAGACGATTCGGGAGCTTTTAGATAAAAAATGTCTGGTGATAAGTGTGACAACCGATAAGCTTTTGGCAGCACTTCAGGCACTTTCGCGACCGCCAAAGCTGATAATTACAGATTCACAGGTCTTTGGAACCGTCTATGAACAAAAGCCAAAAGAAAGTATGCTGACCTCTTTTTCGGTGCTCTTTGCCGCTTATAAAGGAGATTTGCCTTATTACGTGGAGGGTGCAAAAAAGATTGATGCACTGCATAAAGATTCCAAGGTATTGATTGCCGAGTGCTGTACTCATGCACCGCTTCAGGAGGATATCGGACGGGTAAAGATTCCACGGATGCTTCAGAAAAGATTTGGAGAATCTCTACGTGTAGATATTGTAAGCGGAACAGATTTTCCACAGGATTTAACCGGATATGATTTGATTATCCAGTGCGGAGCTTGTATGTTTAACCGAAAATATGTAATGGCACGGATAGAGCGGGCAAAAGCGCAAGGAGTGCCTATGACCAATTACGGAGTAACAATTGCACATCTGACAGGAATACTAGAGAAGGTGGCAATGCCCTAGAGAAATAAAAATGGTCTATCAAAGCTTCTGACTTGATAGACCATTCTTTTATTTTCCCGAACTTTAGCTATTGGAAAAATAACAGCTGTCAATTATTTCTTATAATACATTTTGTAGGAAAATATTTTTATGAACGAGCACAGTTGGTGGACTGGCCAGTTAGGATTTCCAAACCATGAGCAAGAGCCGGAAGGATGTACTCCAGACTTTCTTTTACGGCTTTGGGACTGCCGGGAAGGTTGATAATAAGGGTTGATTTGCGAATACCGGCAGTGGCGCGGCTTAACATCGCGCGGGGAGTGATGGTCAGGCTATAGGCACGCATAGCTTCAGGAATACCAGGAACGATGCGCTCGGTAATATCCATCGTGGCTTCCGGGGTGCAGTCCCGCGGGGAAAAGCCAGTCCCACCGGTGGTAAGCAGAAGTTCCGCAACTTCGTTATCAGCGATACGGGCCATCTCCTGAGAGAGACGTGTGCGGTCATCAGGAAGAAGAATCTCATGCACCACCTGATAACCATTCTCTTCTAATATCTGTTTGATAAGCGGGCCACTCTTATCTTCTCTTTGTCCTGCATAGCCAGAATCGCTGGCAGTAATAATTGCTGCTTTCATAAAATTTCCTCCTTTTTCATCACATATTCCACACAATGTATGATATATTTTTCACAATCTTATTGTAAAATAAATCCTTAAGAATTGCCAAATTCCTCTATTATCTCAATCTTCCCAATAATATGCCGATTAAATTCTGACAGTTCTTCTGCCGGTATCCAATATTCCTGATGATATACATCCCCCACCGTATGAACCTCATACAAAGACAGATAGCTATCCTCCACCTCAAAGCGAGTCACATATCCTTTATAGCCGGAGTTTTTATCTTTGGTATTCCATCGCCTAGCAATCTCCTGTGCATAGCGTTTATATAACACCGGATAGAAGATAGGCTGTGTAGGCAGTCTTGGTGGAAATGCCCGATAACCACTCTCTTCTATCAACACTTTTTCCCTTTCCCCTACGGGTCTATATAAGACCATTTGCACTCCCCCTTCCCCATATACAAAAAAGCCACAGCCTGACATGCAAGCTGCGGCTCTTTGTTTTTCTACTCATAGACAACAAGCAAAACGATAAGCCGGGTTATGTCGTTGGACAATCATCTATCTAGGCGTACTGTTGCCAGTACGCTCAAGCGACCTACCTGAAGCTGGCGGGCCACCATATGCTTCTGCTTGGTCTTGCTTCGGATGGGGTTTACATCTGCCCCGTCTGTTACCAGGCGGGCGGTAGTCTCTTACACTGCCTTTCCACCCTTACCGGCGATACCACCGGCGGTATATCTCTGTTGCACTAGCCTTGGAGTCACCTCCACCGGACGTTATCCGGCATCCTGCCCTGTGAAGCCCGGACTTTCCTCACCTGAATCATCAGCTGCGATTGTCTGTCTTACTTGCTGTATCCTTATTCTACTCCACTTCCCTGCTTTTGTCCATGGTATTTGCTAATTTTGATAGTATAACTTTCGTTTTCTAATAAGAGGACGCTCGCCACGACCTGGTAGATGTTCCTTCCAGACCCCGCTCTCGCTTAATGGACGCCTATAGCGGTACTAAGCTCGCGACTGCGCGTATCCGCTTGCGCTCGCTAAGTGCCGATGGCGCCCAATGGGTCTTGCAGGAACATCTACCAGGCCATGTCGGGCTGTGCATTGGCTCCGATACACACGCTTTGGGCGAAACACTCCCCCATACATCTTACACAACGCTACGCGATAGTGTTTTATACCTTGTGGCTAGCCATAGTCAGCCAGGGCGGGAGGGGAGTAGGTTCCTGCAAGACCCATTGGACGCCATCGGCACTTAATGAGCGCAAGCGGCGTAAAGCCGCGCAGTCGCGAATTTAGTACCGCTATAGGCGTCCATTAAGCGCGAGCGGGGTCTGGAAGGAACCTACTCCCCTCCCGTCCTAGCGTCCCTTATACCACATAATATAACTTAATCTCAGAATTTACCTGGCTAGAATTCGCCATAGATATTTTATCAAAACAAGAAAAATTATTTTAATATAAACGATGCCTGACAGGAGCCAGCAGATATTTCTTCTGGCTCCTGTTAAGCATCACTTACTTTTTATACATTAAAATATGACCCCCCAATAAATTCGCGAAGTATCGAATTATTGGGTATCAGATTACTGTCAATTCCCTGGAAATAGTTTAAGAATTTTAAAAGCCGTTTCGCCTCTAGATACTCTGGCTCTCCTTGTCGGATTCCAAAAAGTAGTGGCTCTGCATACTGTTTTAACACTGCCAGTTCATAAATCAGTGCTGAGTTAAACATCACATCTGCATCCCCCTGATACGGAAAGATATTCTCGTCTTCCCCACGCCGCACAGATGGCCACATCGATATCGTCTTTCTTGCACTTGCTCCTCTTGTTCTTGCATCACGCACCATTCGTCGTATCATCCGACCATCGGTTGTTGCTATCCGGTTGTGCTCGTCAATATTAAGCTGTGTCAATGCACTTAAATATATCTTAAACTTACTTTCCTTTGGAAGTGCATAGGACAGTGCATCATTTAGACAGTGAATTCCTTCAATTACAAGCACGTCCTCTGCCCCAAGCCGGAGGGTATTTCCTTTAAATTCCTTCTTACCTGTCAGGAAATTAAACGTTGGCATCGAGACTTCTTCGCCTCTAAGAAGTGCGCTCATATGCTCATTAAACAGCTCCACATCAATCGCGCCTAGACACTCAAAATTATAGTTGCCGTCTTCGTCTTTGGGTGTGTCCTCGCGCTCTACAAAATAGTTGTCCACTCCAATCGTATGCGGCCTAAGTCCGTGTGCCAACAGCTGTATGGAAAGCCTGTGAGAAAATGTTGTCTTCCCGGAAGAAGAAGGTCCGGCAATCATAATCATCTTCTTATTGTGTTTTGATGCAATCCGCATCGCAATATTTCCCAGTTCTTTCTCCATAATGGCTTCCTGCGCCAGGATAATATCCCCTATTTTTCCATCGGCAATCTGCTCATTTAATGCGCCAACCGTCGCAACTTCTAAGACCTCACTCCATTTTGTAGAGTTTTTCAGTGTCATAAATAACTTGTACTCTGGCTTAAACGCTTCAAATGTCTCTGGCGTCTTCGCTGGTGGGAATTCCAGCACAAATCCCTCATCATAAGGAAGTAACTGAAAATATCTTAGATAGCTGGTATTTGGCACCATATACCCATAATAATAGTCTTCAAATCCATCCAGCTCATAAATATTCACGGTAGAGCTTCTGCGAAACCAGAATAATTTGGCCTTGTCTTTCATCCCATGGCGATGGAATTTCTCAATCGCTTCATCTACAGGAATTGTTCTCTTCTGAATCGGAAGTGCCAGACGCACAAGCTCTTCCATACGGGCCTGCACTTTCTCTAAAAATGCCTCGTCTGGCATCTGGTACTTGCTGGTACAATAATATCCCTTGCTTACAGAGAAATGAAGCTTGATGCCGCTTACCACCTCTGTGCCTCCTATATCAAAGATTGCTTTCATAAGAAGCAGTATGGTGCTGCGCTTGTATGTCTTATAACCGTCTAGATGTCCGGTTGTTAAAAATTCTACAATACTTTCATCCTTTACTTCCCGAAAAAGCTCCCGCATTTTGCCATTTTCCAGTGCCAGGACAATCTCATGTGGATAATTCTTCTGGTACTCTTTCGCTAACTCCAGATATGTTGTACCGTCTACTACCTCTGTCTTTTTCCCCTCGATTACTATCTGCCTCATATGTATACCCCCTTTGCATTAAGATTACAGAACGGAAAATGGATGCTTTATAGGAGCGCAGTCCATATGTACGCCTGTCAGCACTTTCTCAAGATATGCTTTGACATCCTCCATAAAGATATGTTCTATGCCATAGTGTCCTGCATCGATGATGCAAAGTCCCATATCCACTGCGTCAATTCCCGAATGATGGTCGATATCTCCTGTAATATAGACATCGCAGTTAAAACGAAAGACTTCTTTCAGCGTGCCTTTTCCAGCGCCGGGACAGATGGCCACTTTATAGACTTCCTTATCAAGAGGCCCAAAGAGCTTGACATTGGGTATCTGATAGGCTTTTTTTACTTGCTCGGCACATTCTCTAAGCGTCATGCGCCTTGGCAGCACGCCGACTCTTCCAATGCCTTCCCCATCTTTTATCTCCTCTAACACCGTACACTCCTGAAGCTTTAGAAGCCTTGCCGCTAGGTCTGCCATCCCCCTTGTATCATAATTGGTATGCATCGCATAATAAGAAATATCATTTTGTATCAGAAGAAGTAGTCTTCTGCCGTTCATATCTTCATCTGTCACTCTCCGAATCGGAGAAAACAGCATCGGATGATGCGTAATTAGCATATCTGCTTTTTGTTCTACTGCCATATGTACCACCTCGTCGGTGGCATCTAGTGCCAACAGAATCTTCTTGACTTCTTTATCCCTTCTGCCTGCTAAAAGTCCCACATTATCCCAGTCACAGGCATATTCTAAGCCATATTCCTGCTCGATAAGTGTACAGATTTCTCTGCATCTCATGACATCTCCTCCTTTTTTGATACAACTGATGATGGTTCTGTTAATTTTTTAACAAATCGTCGAATTCGTTTCTCGTCCTTTTTTAGTTCTTTCATACGGACGGAGTGTTCCTGACCATTCTTTTGCAATATCTCCTGAATCTTCTTCCCATCATACGCTTTCTTCTGAAGATAAGAAAGCAATACCTCTTTTGAACGCTGCTGGCTTGTCCTGCCATAGTAGAGTTCTTCGTCTGAGAATTTCTCATCCTGGCCGTGTATGGCTTTCATCATTGGATAATATTTTCCATCTTCAAAGACAATATCCTCTACGATGATTCGGTAATTGTGCCGGTAGAGCCAGCGGCGCACTTCCTGGATATCAGATTGTGGCTGTAATATCAGTTCTTTCACTGTATCTAGACAATGAGCACCACCATTTAGAATAGAAACCATCAGCATCCCGCCCATCCCGGCAATCAGGACCGTATCCGCCTCATCTGCTTCTAGCTTACAAAGTCCGTCAGAAAGACGGGTCTCAATATATGTAGTAAGTCCTGATGCCTCGATATGTTCCTTCGCACGCGACAGTGGCCCAGAATTGATGTCCATCGCAAGTGCACTTTGAATCTTCTTCTGCTGTATAAGATAGATGGGAATATAACCATGGTCAGTTCCAATATCCGCCAGCCGGTTCTCCTCTGTCACCAGAGAAGCCAGCCTTTGCATCCGCTTTGATAACTGCATACCGCTTAGTCCAGAAAATCCTTTAACTTTCGGCTGCGGCTTGGATGGCGGAGTTTTCGAAGTGCTTTCGCCTCAATCTGACGAATACGCTCACGTGTTACATTAAATTCCTTGCCGACTTCTTCCAAGGTACGTGCCCGCCCATCATCGAGGCCAAAACGCAGGCGCAGTACCTTTTGTTCCCGTTCCGTAAGGGTTCCAAGTACTTCTACAAGCTGTTCCTTTAATAGAGTAAATGCCGCAGCTTCTGCTGGAACCGGAACGTTGTCATCCTGAATAAAATCGCCTAAGTGGCTGTCTTCCTCTTCGCCAATCGGAGTCTCCAAAGAAACCGGCTCCTGGGAAATCTTTAAAATCTCACGCACCCGCTCCACTGGCATATTCATCTCTACTGCAATCTCCTCTGGCTGTGGTTCTCTGCCAAGCTCTTGCAAAAGCTGTCTTGACACACGAATCAGTTTATTGATGGTCTCCACCATATGCACCGGAATCCGAATCGTTCTGGCCTGGTCTGCAATTGCTCTTGTAATGGCTTGACGAATCCACCAGGTGGCATAGGTACTGAATTTATAGCCTTTTCGATAGTCAAACTTCTCCACTGCCTTGATAAGACCTAGATTTCCTTCCTGAATCAGGTCTAAAAACAACATCCCACGACCCACGTATCTCTTGGCAATGCTGACTACAAGCCGAAGATTCGCCTCTGCTAGGCGTTTCTTTGCATCCTCGTCTCCAAGCTCCATCCGCTTTGCCAACTCGATTTCCTCCTCTGCACTTAGAAGAGGGACTTTGCCTATCTCTTTTAGATACATACGAACGGGGTCTTCGATGCTGACACCATCAGGAACAGACAAGTCGATTTGCTCTACATCTACATCATCGTCATCGCTTAAGATAATATTGCTGTCATCGTCATCATCCGTAATCCGAAGCACATCGATATTGTTCTGCTCAAGAAAATCCAGAATTTTCTCAAATTTTTCCGCATCCAGATCCATATCGTTGAAAAAATCGCTGATTTCCTGATACTCTAACACATTTTTCTTCTTTTTTGCAATCGAAAGCAGCTCTTTCAACTTTTCACTGAATTTCACGATATTTTCTTCCATACTGGTTCTTCCTTCCATAATTGTTCATATTTTATCCTTAATCCAAAGAAATATGCAATTTCTCTATTTCCCGGCGTTTCTGTATAATTTTTTGCAGCATTTCCACATTGTTTGGGTCCATATGCGTCATCTGATAAGCAATGCTGCTTTGCTTTACGCGAAGAATCGTCTCCTGAAGCGCTTTCTTTTCCTCTTCTTTTCCCGAAAGGGCTAGAGGTGTACCATGCAGCATCGCGGATAAGTTCTGCTGGTCTTCTTCCTCTGTAAAATACTGAAAGAGAGCGGCCGGATTCAGATGTCCCTTTTTTTGCTGTTCTTCTAAAAGCTCTGCCACTTTCCGACACAGAGGGTCGGTAAATTCTTCCGGTTCCACATATCTGCGGACAGCCAAGAACATACGTTCTTCAGAGCTCATAAAAGTAATCAGAAGACGCTGTGAGCGAAGACTTAGGTCCTCTGGCCTTTTTCGTTGGCTTATGGGTTTGGTGGGCGCTGGCGCCCTGGTAAGCCCCCCTAGATGCTTTCCAATCCGGTTGACCATATCTGACAGTTCCTCATAGCCTAGATGATACCGTTTGGCTGCCGCCTGGATATAGTTGTTTCGCTCGATGCCCTGCTCATAGGTCAGAAGCTTCTCTGACAGCGCTTTATAAAAGGCGGTCTTGCTCTCCGGCTCCTCAAAGTCATATTGCCGCTCCATTGTGCGAAGCTCAAAAGAGAAACTGCTCTCGGCTTCGTCTATTCGCTTTTGAAAGCTCTCGGCGCCCATGGCTTTGATAAACTCATCTGGGTCTTTATAAGGTTCCATATTGATAATCTTTGCACTAAGCCCTGCATCCCTTAGAATTGGAATCGCGCGAAGTGCTGCGCGCACACCGGCCTCATCGTTGTCGTAGGTTAAAAGTACCTCGTTGGTATAGCGCTTTAGAATCGCGGACTGCTGTACGGTAAAAGCAGTTCCTAGAGATGCTACTGCCTGTGGAAAACCCGCCTGGTGCATCGCAATCACATCCATATAGCCTTCACACAAGATAATATTGGGCTTACGGCTTAGACGTGCAAGATGAAGTCCATAGAGATTTCGGCTCTTGTCAAACACCTTTGTCTCCGGTGAATTTAGATATTTGGGCTTTCCATCCCCCATCACCCGGCCTCCAAAGCCAATCACCCGGTTGCGAATATCCATAATCGGAAAGATTACCCGGTTCCAGAATTTGTCATACATCCCCCTTTTCTCATCTGCTTGTACAAGCCCGGACTCCTTTAACAGTTGATCCGAATAGCCTTTGTTTTTCAGATACTGATACAGACTGTTGCTGTACTGGTCCGCATACCCAAGGCCAAATCTGTGAATCGTCTCCTGGCTTAGCTGCCGGCGAAGCAGATAGTCAAGTCCTACTTTGCCTGCCGGCTGGCGCAGAGTATAGTAATAGAATTTGGCTGCAAGCTTGTTCATCTCCATAATCTGTGCCTTTATATCCGCCTGCTGCCTTGCCTCCTTTGAAGTCTCCCTCTTGGGAAGGCTAATCCCCGCCCTTTCTGCAAGCACTTTCATCGCTTCTGGGAACGTCAGATTCTCATACTCCATCACAAATTTAAACACGTCTCCACCTGCCCCGCAGCTAAAGCAATGGTAAATCTGCCTCGGCTGGTTCACAGACATCGACGGATTGCGGTCGTTGTGAAACGGGCAGACCCCCACATAATTGCTGCCCTTTCTCTGCAGTTTGATATAGCTGGAGATTACATCTACAATATCACTTCTGGCGCGAATCTCCTCCACTAAATCCTGCGAATAAAAACTCATATCTCACCTGATTCCTGTTAAGATTGTTAAGGTTTTCACATTTTATATTTTCCAAGAAGCCGGGATAAAGAATTCCTGAAACTTGGATATTGCATACTGGTCTGTCATCCCGGCGATATAGTCACAGACACTTCGCTCCTGTGTCTCCCCCGTATACCACATCCGTTCTACATACTCATTTGGCAAGAGTTCAGGATGCTCCATATAGTATAAAAACAGTTCTTTTACGATATTTTCTGCCTTTTGTTCTTCTCCTTTTGCCTTGCCGTTTGTATATACATTTTCAAACATATACCGACGCATCCCCATAAATGCATATTCGACTTCTTCTGACATCCTGATATCGGGCTTATCAAGGCTCTGCTCCACAATATCATGTATCATCGTATTTAGCCGCTCTCTTGTTGTATGCCCCAAGATATCTGTATATGCTCTAGGTAAGTCAATCTCCCTTATAATGCCACCTCTGATGGCGTCATCCACATCGTGATTTATGTAGGCAATCTTATCCGAATAGCGGACGATTCTCCCTTCTAGTGTCGCCGCCCACCCGGTCATCTGGTGATTTAGGATGCCATCTCGCACTTCCCAGGTCAGATTGAGTCCCATCCCGCCTTTTTCTAAGCGTTCCACAATACGGACACTCTGTTTATCGTGGGCAAATCCTTCACTACAGATATGATTTAGCGCCCGCTCTCCGGCATGTCCAAATGGCGTATGCCCAAGGTCGTGTCCAAGTGCAATCGCTTCTGTCAAATCCTCATTAAGCCGCAGTGCCCTTGCAATCGTCCTTGCATTTTGCGCAACTTCTAGCGTATGTGTTAAACGGGTTCTGTAGTGGTCTCCTTTGGGCGTTAAGAACACCTGTGTCTTGTGCTTTAACCTTCGAAACGCTTTACAGTGGAGAATCCGGTCGCGGTCCCTTTGATAGACGGGTCGAATATCGCAGGGGAGTTCTTCTCGTTCCCTTCCTTTTGACGCTGTACTAAGTGCTGCATAAGGGCTTAGATGCTCTTTTTCAAAGCACTCAGTCTTCTCCCGGATGGTCATAGAGTCCCCCCTTTTTTCTGTGTCTTTTAATCTTTGGATACTGTTTCTTTCCAATCATGTATTTTTTCATATAACGAAACATTGCTTCTTCTCCTTTTTGGTCAAGCATCCGAAGCATATATTCTAAAAGCTCTCTTGTCTCCTCATGTATCAGATATGCGCCTTTCCCCTGCTCATAGTAGGCAAGCGGTGAATGTTGCGTATATTTTTTCCCTTCATATACTTTCGACGCTGCAATCCGGTCCATAATCATCTCGTTAAAATATTTCATAGGCATCTTCATCCCTGCCATGCAGCGTCTTGGCTTTAGGCTATAGTCTATCCAGTATTCATAGTGATGTTTGTTGCGCCCCTTGTGATGCAACCATGCCGCAGAATATCCTTTGTCTTCCCGCTCTGCATTATTCGGACTTTGAAATCCCTGGTAATACTTACAGCCCTGTAAGAACTCGGCTGGCGTATATTTTGACAAATCATGGGTAATCCCCTGCCAGTACATTCCCACTCGAAAACAGTGTCTTGCTACCATTACTTTATGTTCGGTAATCGTATAAAAATGTTTCCATATATTAATCAGTCTCATCTTTTTTCCCTACCAGTATCATAATTGTCCTAGGTGGCACACTGGCCATCTTCTGATTCTCAAGAAGAAGCTCCTCACCCTCTTGATAAAAAGCACCCTCTTCTTGCATGGTATCCGCCTTGACATACCACCGCTCTTTAGGCGGAAGCATTGGAAGCGCAAGCTCATGCTCTACCATATGCATGTTATAGAGCACATAGCACGTCTCCTCTCTGGTATAACAGCCTGCATAGAGAATCCCTATCTGCCGGTTGTAGTGTTCAAATTCTCCATACCATGCCTTTTTTCCATGATACGACAAATCCGGCATCCCTTTTGAAAGATAATCCTTCATCCGGTATTCTTCTCTACGCCCAAAAGTCTTAGATGCTTTCCGAAACCGAATCGCCTCCTGTACAAATGCGGTCAGTCTTTTATCATCCTTTTTGCGGCTCCACTGTATCCAGGACAGCTCATTGTCCTGACACCAGACATTGTTGTTCCCTTTTTGCGAATTTCCCATCTCATCCCCGCCATAGATAGCAGGAACTCCCTGGGACAACAAAAGCAGTAAAAATGCATTGCGAAGCTGTCTTCTTCTTAATTTTTGAAGCCCCTTAGAGACCTCTAGACCTTCTGCTCCATAGTTACAACTATAATTATATGCACTTCCGTCCCCATTCTCCTCTCCATTTGCCTCATTGTGCTTCACATCAAAAGAGACCATATCAAGGAACGTAAACCCATTATGCCCTGCCATATAGTTAATCACGGCCTGCTGCCTTGGATTCTTGCGCATACTACAGACAATTTCCGACAACATTCCTTCATCCCCTTTTAGAAATTGCCTGGCTTTTTGTAGGAAATCCTCATTGTACTCTGCAAGCCTTCGACAGGTTGGTTGATACGCTGGCTCATAGATTTCCGAGACCGGAAAATACTCGCTCATCAGCTTTGTCCCTGACAGGTGCGGGTCTGTTGCCAGTGGAAGAAGTACACTTTTTTTCCCACTTACATGTACACCATCTATATGATATTCCGATACCCAGTATCGTATACAATCCAATATCAAATGCGGACTTGTCCTCTCTGGAAAATAAAATTCCAAAATCAGCTCAATTCCATTCTTATGTAGCTCCCGAACCAGCTCCTTAAATTCCCGAATTGGATTTTTAGAGGCACTATAAGAAGCCTTTGGTGCAAAATAATATGCTTCCTTATATCCCCAATAATTCACCCTTTCTTCGCTTATTTTGTCAAGTGGCATATGCTTTCTTACAGGAGCCCTTCTTTCTAACTCTGCAAACTCATATACTGGCATCAGCTCCAACTGATTGATTCCAAGCCTTTTCAGATAAGGAATCTTCTCCCGAACTCCCGCAAATGTCCCCGGATGCCGTACCTTTGCCGAAGTATCCATCGTAAATCCCCGTACATGTGTCACATACAAGATACACTCCTCATAAGGAATCTTAAGAGGCTTATCCCCCTGCCAGGAAAATCTCTCCAAAGATGCTCCCGAACGTAGTGTCAAAGGCTCGTCCACACAGACCCCATAGGTCTCTCTCCCACTTACATACTTCGCATACGGGTCTATCACAATCTCTTCCTCTATCCGGTAATGGTACTCATACTCCTTCATCGGAAACTGCTCAATCTTCATAGCATAGATATCACCAAAGCGCATCTCTTCTGTAAACAGAAGTTCTGCAATCATCTCCTTGGTATCCTTTTTGTACAACAGCAGACGACAATCTCGCTCATCACGCACTACTACCGCAAAATTGATGTCTTTACCTATTCTTGTCACTCCCAAATAAGCCGGATTTCCAGCTCCTATGCGATAATCAAACATATTTTACCTTTTCCCTTCAGCAATCGACACTTAACCCAATTATAAGGTATTATAGCACCCCTATTCTTATTTTGCAATCAATTTGTCCATTTTCTCCCCTTAAAATTCATACTATTAATCTCTTATAATACAACTATGCGCTAATATGTCTGTTATTCTTAATCCAAAGACTTGTCAAAACAGGGTGGATTGCAAAAAAGTAATCCACCCTGTTTTCTTTACATGTTCTATATGTTTACATTCCCCTGTTCTCTGTAATATTCTTCAAAAATACCACAAACCACTTTGGAAGCTTCCTCCTCTGCTCTCTCATACACCTTTAAAAGCCGCTCCCCTTCTGGCGTTAGCTTCGACCCTTTCTTTCCCATACGATACAGAAGCTGTACATCTAGTGTCTCCTCCGCCTGACGAATAATCCGCCACGCCTTACTATATGCCATCCCCATATACTGTGCGGAAAGATTTAGCGAATGATAGCTCTCAATTCCATGCAGAAGGTCCGCCACGCCCCGTCCAAAATAAGCGTTGCTATCCGAATCCTTCCCTTTAATACGTACACGCGTGTTACAGTAAAAATTCCTCACATCTTTCACCCCTTACTTTGTCTCTTTGACAAGATAACGTTTGGCCGGATAACATGGATAATGATTCTTTGACACCTGACAGAGCTTCCATATCACAGGATACCCTAAAAGCCTGTCAGGAAGTGCAAAGCAGTCTCCTTTTTTATATCCTTCTATCAATAATCCTTCTTCTGTCTGTGTCGCCCGATAATCAATTATCTGCGGAATCTGAAATACCTCATTGTCAAGCTTTGTAATCTTAGAAGCCTCCCCTAGCCTTGTTACAGTATCTAAGCGGGCAATCATGCTTCCACAAGGACAGCGCTTTTTCAAAAGCCTTGCGTGGTCTTTTGTCCGATAGCGAATCAGAGGCATTGCATCTGCCTGTATGGTAGTAATGACAAGTTCTCCCCATTCCCCATCTTTTACAGGCTTTAAAGATTTATCAACAATCTCTGCAATAATATCATTTTCCCTAAGATGCATACCGGAAAAAGCCGGACAGGTGACAGCACCTCCAAGTCCCATCTCACGGGAACCATAATGCGGATACAGCCGGCTCGAAAGGAAAGCTTCCACAGCATCTGTTACCGTCTCTGGACAGGCATCTGCGCTGATTAGGGCACGCTTTAAGCTGCATGTTGGAGAGAGCCTAAGAAGGGAGAGAAGCGGAACTGGCATCCCCACAAAAGTCTCTGGCTGCTCGCTATCAAGCAAAAAAAGCAACTCACCATAGCTTTTTTGAATCCCTGCTGGAATTGGCTTTGCCCCCAGGCGGCAAATCGCCTCTGCAATCAGTTCTCCCAAACCTCCCGGACCGGAAAAAGGCATACAAATCATCGTCTTTTCTCCCGGATATACCAGCTCTGAAAGTCCTGCTGCAAAGAAAGAAATCGTCCGCTCATTGTCTGCTGCTGAATAATAGAGTCTCTTTGCCTTCCCGGTGGTGCCAGATGTCTCTTCTGTGCGGATTCTGTCGACCTTGGACTGGCTTAAAAGAAGCATTTGATTTCCATAGTTTTTCAGTTGACTTTCCGTTGTAAAAGGAAGGATAGAGAGTTCGCGAAGGCTGGAAAGCTTCTCTGGAAGGTCCTTATAGAAGCCTCCTCTTGCTTTTTCACGCGCCAGCAGATGATTTAACTTGCAAAACTGTATCTGTTCTATCTCTATGCGGCTTAGAGATGTTACATGTTCTTGTTTTTGCATCCATAGATCCAGTTTTGACAGATTCATCGATAAAGCGTCCTTCCTTTTAGACTTGTCAGATTGTAGGCACAAAAAGGCACCATATGATAGCGGCTGTCAGTCTCTAAAATATAGCAGCGGCGCAACCGTTCCAAATCCAGATTACAGGCATCCTGAAACAGCATACCTGAGATGGCAAAGGTGTTGTTGTGCAGGTTCGTCAAAAATTTGTCAAGCGAAGAAGTGTCAAGCTGCATCTGTGCGGTATCCTCGCCACAGCAACAGCTGCCATTAGAAGCTTCTTGTTCTGCGCAGCAACAACATTCTTCGTTGTCTTTTGCCACTTCTTGCTCTATGCCGCAGCAACAGGTTTGGGCTTGTGTTTCGGGCTGACAGCAATCATTCACTTTCGACGTTTCTGCCTCTGCGCCACAGCAGCACGCTCCTCCATCATCTGGTCCAACCCACTGGCGGGCCACAAACTCTCTGGCCTGCTCTGACGTCGCATATGCTCTGGCCGTTCCATGTATCATAGGCTTCATCGTTCCATCTGCCTGCCGCAGATAATTTGCCTGAAAGGTACAATACGGGTTCGTCGCATTTCCCCCGGTAAAATGTGTATGTTCAATCCAGTCCTCTGTCTGTTCTTCCATCAGTTTTAGCATCTTAGGAATGGTAATCCGGTAGCTTCCCTGTGCTTCTAGGCACCTTCCAAAATAGCTGATTGGCTGAAAATGCACGCCGCGTACCACTGGCATCCTGCTTCTGGCATAGTTTAGAATCGCTCCTACCTGGTCCTCATTGACTCCTGGCGTGATAACAGGCACCAAGATAACCCCAAGTTTGGCATCTTCACAGGCATCAATCGCAGCCTTTTTCTGCTCCCAGAGTGCCTGTCCGCGCAGCACCTGGTAAACGCTGTCCGTTATGCCATCAAACTGCAAAAAAACGCAGGAAAGCCCGGCATCTTTTAATTTTTTGGCATAGCCTTTCTCCCTGGCCAGACGAAGTCCGTTGGTATTTAACTGAAAAAAAGAAAATCCTTTCTCCTTGCCGATACGGATTACTTCTGGCAAGTCGTCCCGCATCGTTGGCTCCCCTCCAGAAAGCTGTAGGTTAAATGGCCCCCCATGTGCCATCAAATCATCCATCTGCTCTGCTAATTCTTCAAGTGGTACCTCTTTACTCTCAGCCTCTCCAGCCGCTGCAAAACAGACCGGACAATGCAGATTGCAGCGGCTTGTCACTTCTAAAAGCACACAACATCCTCTGCGCTCATGCGCCTTGCAAAGCCCGCAGTCATAAGGACATCCTTTTTCTGTTACTCTGGCACTTGGTATCTGGTCTGAAGGCTTTATATCGCTCCCCCATTCCTTATATGACTCCTGTGTTCCTTCCCAGATAAGCGTTGAATACGTGCCATGCTCTTTACATGTCTTCTCTAAATAGATACCATCTTCTTTTACCACCTTTTTTGCAGCAATGACCTCCAAACATTCTGGACAGATACTTTCTGTCTCTCCTATTACAACTCCACTTCTATCTTCTCCATCCATGCCTCTATCTGCTCCTTTTCTTCTTCCCACCCCTTGGCAGTATAATTTACCTTTACCACATTGGAAGCTAAGATTCCTTTGATTTCCAAAGCTCCTTGCTTCGCCGAAAACACCGGGCGGCGAAACTTGTGATTTTCCCGGATTTCCCAATCTTTTAAGTAGACAAGAAGCTCTGCCCCGGTGATTGGAAGCTTATATTCATAGGTCCTGGCTTCGGCAAAGCAGTTCTCCACTTTTTTACATATATAATTCATACTCCGCTCTCCACAAGCTCCTGCACTGCCTCAAGCACCGTCTCTACCTCCTCCTCTGTGGTAAAACGTGACAGGCTTAGACGAATCGTTCCGCCTGGCATCTGAATATCTTCCATAATATCCGGTGCACAGTGAAGGCCTGTGCGAAGGATAATATCATAACTTCCGGTCAGGATATCCGCCGCATCCGCAGAAGAAATTCCTGGTATTATAAAAGATACCACCGGCGTTGTAACACCTTCTGGCACAATCACCTTACATCCTAATTCCTCTAACCCCCGGGAAAGTCTGTTTGTTCGTGCATGTAAAGCTTCTGCATCTGCTGGATGCTCTATACTCCATCGAAGCGCTGCCAAAAGTCCATGGTAAGACGGCTCATTTCCAGTACCTGCCTCCAGATGCAACGGCATCTCTTCTGGCATCTCTTTTTGATCACTTTTTATACCAGTGCCCCCTATAATGTGAGGAATCAGCTCTAGACCAGGTCTTACATACACCCCGCCCGTCCCCTGTGGCCCAAGCAGATACTTATGCCCCGTAAATGCCGCCATATCTACCCCCCACTCTTCTAACTTCACCTGCACACATCCCAAGGTCTGTGACACATCTAAAAGTACCGCTGTATTTGCTTCTTTTGCTTCTTTTACAAGCACCTCTGCATCCTGAATTGCCCCTGTTACATTCGAAGCATGCGTGAGTATCAAAAGCTTTGGCTTATATTCTTCTAATGCCTTTCTAAGAGTCGAAATCTCTAGTCTTCCCACCTGATTCACTGGCAGCGCTACTGCTTGTATTCCTTTTTGCATAAGCCTATGTACCGGGCGAAGCACTGCATTGTGCTCTGCCTTTGTATAGAGGATGGTATCTCCCTTAGAAAGTGGATATCCAAATATCGCCTGATTTAGCCCCCAGGTGGAATTACAGCCAAGCGCAATCTGCAAAGGATCGCTAACTCCCATCAAAGCTGCCAGCTCCTTACGCACCTCCATAAAGACATCAAAATCCTCAACCCCTCCACGGTTCGCCTCTCCTGGAATCGCACATACCGATTCCGCCATCGCTTCTGCCACCCCTGGCGCCTTTGGCCAGGATGTCGCTGCATTGTTCATATAGATATACGCCTTATAATCGCTCACCTGTTATCACCTCGAATTCTCTGATTAATGCTTTACAAATTGTTATATTTTTCACAATCCATGGCTTTATTGACGCGTGACCAAACGCTTTTTGATAGCGTTCTTCAACTGTCACGCGTTGTTCTTCCTGTACAAGTTTATCTGCCAGACATACCAACACCCACTCTTCACAGACCGTAGCGGGCTTTTCAAAAAACCCTTTGTGGCGCTCTACCACCTCTGCTAACGCCTCATACCCCCTTTCCCTTAAAAAGATTCCTCCTGCCGCTTCGTGCTCTTTAGAAAGCTTACAGAGGTCATGTAGATACCCCCCACTTCTACAGAGCTCCACATCCAGACATGCTCCATGTGCAATCAACCGCTCTGCCATAGAAGCAGCCAAATCACCGACCGCCTTACCATGCTTTCTGATATGCTCCAAAAGCCCTGCTTCTTTATACAGTTCTTCACAGACAGATAGAGAAACTCCCCTTTTCTTCTTGGCATAATCCAAAAGCCGCTCAAAATCTGCCCGTACATCTGCATCTGCCAAAGCCCCTGTATCCAGAAACTCCATCTGCTCCATCCGCATGGAGTTAAAAGCTCCCCGAAGCCCTCCCTCTCCTTGATAGGCAAGTACGATATCTGCCCCGCCATTTAACAGAACCGGAGGATGCGCTTCCCTTTCTCCCACCACAGGTTGTAACACCTGAAGTTCACTAGAGCCTACCTTAGAAAGCCTCTCTTTCATCTTCTGAATACTTTTGGGTGCCACCAAAGGTACATCTCCTGGCAAAAAGAACACCGCATCTGCATCTCTTATCTGCAAAAGCCCCATACGAACCGATGCAAGCATATCTGTTGAAGCAAACTCCCTATTTTCCACAATCCGTACATGCAGCGGTCGAAGTACCTCCTCCATCTCCTGCGCCCTACAGCCTGTCACCACCGTAATGTCCTCAATCCCGCCATTTCTTAGGCTTTGCACCGTCATCTGAATCATTGGAAATCCATTGAGCCTCATCAGCGGCTTAAATCCATCCATCCTGCTTGAACGCCCTGCTGCCGCAATCAACCCTTTGTATCTCATAAAGCAAGCATCCCATATTCTGTCAAAAGCTCCATGCATTTTGCAAAGACACTTTCTACCACCTCCGGGCACCTCTGCATCTTATTCATCGGATTCCCCTCTAAAATATCCGTACAGTTACACCCTCCGTACGTCTCGCCCACACTGTTGTGAAACCACTCCACAAATGTCTGTATCATCTCTGTCATCCGAGGTTCCTCTATCTCCTCTGCCTCGCCCTTTCCACAAAAATACCCCAACAGGCAACACCCGCCACTAAGCGCCCCACAAGTATGCCCGGAAAATCCAAATCCTCCATTTAATCCGCTCATCGCCCGAATCAAATCCGAATCCTCTTTCCCTTCCGATTCCAATGCCAGAATCAAAAGTATCTGTGCACAATAAAATCCCTGGTTGGACAACTCTAACATCCGGTCAAATAAATCCATCCCCTTCTCCTTTCCTAAGCCAAGCCAGAAAATACCCACATTGCGCCCTTCCAGCCTTGCCAAAAAATTCACAAAGTTCCGCATCTGCGTTTCCATTCCAAAGACTCTCCAGAAAAAATTCTCTCCAAAGAGCGGTCTCGTCCACCATCGCCTTTATCTCAAAACCCGCCTTCTCAAATTCCCTCTCCCAACAACCAAACGTCAAAGGCTTTGGCATCGAAAGCGATGGTGCTTCCTCTTTATGAAAAAACACATCGGACAACAAAAGACTTCCCCCTGGCCGAAGCACCCGATACGCCTCTAAAAGAGCGCTCCTTCCATCTCCACAGACAGAGACACTACATTCTGCCAGACAAAAATCCAGACTCCCCTCCAAGACATCCATCGCTGTCATATCCCCCCATATCACAGCTTCTCCATCAAACTCCTGGTTATCCACTCCTGTCACCTGATACCCCTTCTCTCTTAGATATCGAACTGACGTTCCATCTCCCGCCCCCAAATCCACCCCCTTAACCAGACATTCTCCTTCTGCCAATCCAAATAACCTCTGTGTCAAACCAATTCCACCAGGATGTGACCCTATCATTTATCTTCCAGACTCCGTTCTACGGTCAGCACCTTCCCCACCGCTAACTCCTCTGGTACATAGATATACCCACACGAAGGACAGACCGGAAGCTCCACCGGAAACGCATTCCCCAGATACCCAAACGTAGCCTTTCCCTTCACCAGAGCAATCTTACACTTCGTACAAGTCAGCTTCCCCATAGGGTCAATTGTATAATAATTCTTCTCCGCCATACCCAAACTCTCCTAATATCCAAATCCCGTCATCTATAGTTCCACACACTCCTGCTTATTCCACCGTCATCCGATGGCTATACGCTCCCTGCACCACATACTCTTTTTCATTTTTGGTAAATCTCACCCAAAACGTCACATTCCCCATCCGATAATTTGCCACCAGGCACTGGCTCTCTTCATCAAATACCGCTTCACCAGAATCCTCATACGCCTTCAGCACCTCCTGCACATCGCTCTCAAGAATCATCCGTTCTTCCATCTGTTCTTTTACGCCATCCTGATACACTACTGGCAGCATCACATCCACCTCCCAGTCCTCATTCCAAATCTCTTTTAGCAATTTCTGCTTTAGCAAAAGCCGATTCGCTCTTCTTGCTGACAAATCCGGCACGGGCAAAGGCTCCACCCCATAGGAAAGCTCCAAGATATGACAGCTATCTGCTCCCACTCTCTGAAACTGGTCCCTGCATCCCATACAGTAGGTTAGCACCGGATATGCACTTCTGTCTGCTGCAAACTTTGCCTTTTTTATAGAGACCTCTTTATTTGCATATTTTACAAGCCCCCCGTAGCCACAGCAAGGAGCCAAATCCCCTTCAAACGGAACCTCTGCCACCTCTATGCCAAGTGCCTTTACAAACGCACGTACATCCTCTTGCATCTTCTGATTGCCACGTGCCCCACAGGCATCATGAAGCGCCACCTTCTTAGATGTCACCTTCTCCACACCCAAATCAAGCAGTACCTCCCAGATGCCAACCGTTCTGACCTTTGTATATTCCTCAAATACCTGCTTGCAAGTCGGACAGGCACAGATAAGTTCTGGCTCTCCCATCTTTTGCCATACCTTTGTAAACTGCTCCATCGAAGCTTTCAAAAGGTCCTCTCTCGCTGCCCATTTTGATATCGCCCCACAGCAGCCAAGCAAAAGTCCCACGCCGCCCTCTAACCGATGAAGTAAATCCTTATAAGCAGCCTCCACAGTCCCTGGTGATACGGCTGCTGCCTGACACCCTGGAAAGAACAGATATCTGCATTTCTGATACCCCGGCTGCGCCTTCGCCAAAAAAGCCTCCCCATTGGAAAACTCCTGGTCTAGAAGTGCAAATTCATGCGTAGATGGTGGCATCTTCTTTGTCTCTACCATTGTATGTTTTGCAATCTTACATACATCGGGATAGTCAAATCCATTAGGACATGCCGCTTTACACTGTCCGCACTCATCACAGGCATTAATCATCCCATTTGCCATATGATTGCCCATAACGATGGACATATTGTTATATATTTCACGAATTGCCGCCTTTGGATTCCTCTTATAGTGTTGCAGATAAGCACATCCTTTGACACACTCTAAGCACTGACACTGGATACACCGCTTTGCCTCCTCTACCGCGCCCTCCTTTGTCACATGCTCTATATCTGTCACGGTTTTTGAACCTTCCACCCCATCTAAGGTCACAAAAAGCCGGCTTTTCTCCTTTTTTTCTCTCTTCTCTTGGTCTATTTGGACTCCTTGCATCTGCCGGTCTGTCATAAGCGCCGCATATCTGGCTTCCGCCAGTATCTGCTCTGCTTTTTCTCTTCTCTCTACCTTTATAATCCCATCTAAAATGCCTGTCCACAAAAGTTCTGGCGATACTATCACGCCATCCATTCCCTCTGCCCATCCTGGCAGATTCTCTTTTAGAAGCTGCTCTTGTGTCTTTCTCTCAATCCGAAGCCCGCCAAAAGCCCGAAGCTCTAACTTTTTCTCTTCTTCTGTAAGCCCCCAACCATTCAGTGCTTCTTCCATCGTAATGCACACCGTATACCAAAATACTTCATAACCCTTCTTCCCAAGTTCCCAACAGCATGCAAGCGCAAACAAATCATCCCCAATGACTGCCACTTTCTGTTTCTTCTTTGGAAGCATAAAACGGTTTATCGTCCCTGCGCCCCCATACAGCGCACAGGCTCTCTCTAATGCCTGAAGGGAGATTCCATCTCCCATCTTAGACAGTATACACGCTTTGGTACACGCTCCACCACAGTTTTTTGAAAGTAAAAACAAAAAAGGCGTCGCTGTGCGAATCACTCCCGCTGCCTTTGTAAAATCTCCCTTTGCCACATAGGCACAGACACTGCGCATATCAATCTCTAACGGACAGGTATCCATACAAGCGGGCAAATCCTCCCTGGTACAGACCGCCTCTCTCTTATGCAGCTCCTCCTGCCCAAAAGCCTGCTTCATCAAATAATGCTTTCCTACAAACCCCTTCTCTTCCATCCTGTCCCCCTATTATTCTCAAATCAGATAATAAACATAAAAAGACAGAGCTGCCGCCACACTTGCGACAGCTCTATCTCTATCCTTTTTTACAGCGCGTCAATTGCTGCCTTTACAACTTCTGGACGTGCAGGAATCTTCGTTACACGTGCACCGGTTGCATTGTAAATTGCATTCAGAATTGCCGGATGTGGAGCTGCGAGTGGTCCCTCGCCACAGCCTGCTGCACCATACGGTCCTAATGGACGTGGATGGTTGGTCTGATAAACCAGCTCAATATCATCAGGAATATCATTCGGGTATGGAATACCACATTTCTGAAGCGTTGTATGTTTCTTCAGGTCCTCAAAGTCCTCAGACAATGCCAGACCGATACCTTGTGCAATCGCACCCATAACCTGGCCATCTACAACAATCTTGTTGATAATGGTACCAAAGTCAGATACCATTGTAAACTTCACAACTTTTACCTTACCTGTTGCCATCTCTACACGAACAACTGGAAGGGAGATACAATACATATAGACAGAGAATGGATTTCCTTGTGCAGTCTCCATATCACAATCGGAACAATCCGTAGCTACCCATTTACCCTCATACTTCAGAGCCAGGCCTTCTGCCTTCATCTCATCGTAGGTACGGAAGGTACCATCTGCCTTCTTCATTGCATCAATCAGAAGCTCACAAGCTACGCGTGTTGCGTTACCAGACATAACGTTTGAACGAGAACCACCTGCCGGACCAGAGTTTGGAGTAATTCCAGTATCGTTCATCACAAGTTTAATTCTGTCTGGAGTAATACCTGCCTGACGAAGCGTCTCATGTGCATGAGTCAATGTACCAATATCTGCACCCTGTCCATGGTCTTCCCAGGAGTTGTAGATAGTAACGGTATTGTCTTCATTAAGCTCTGCCCAAGCCTCGGAGGAGTCTACACCATCTAGACCACAACCGTAGATACCAAGGGATACACCAACACCATATTTATACTTGCCGTCTTCGCTCTTTGTCTTGTTCAGTTCTTCTGCATAAGCTTTGTTCGCCTGATATTTTGGTCTTGCCAAATCAAACAAATCCTCTAAGCAGTAGACATCTGGCTTACAGCCGTTTGGCGTTGTGGAGCCTTCAGACTCTTTGTAGCAGTTCATTGCACGGAACTCAAATGGGTCAATACCCATCTTTGCTGCCATTACATCAAGTGCAATATCGCCGCCCATAAAGGACTGTGGTGCACCATAGCCACGGAAAGCTGCGCCATATGCATGGTTCGTACATACGGTCTGTGACTTATTGCGGATGTTTTTGATATCCATACCAGCGCCTACAAACTGGCTAAGACGCAGAGTCAACAGGTCACCGAACTCAGAGTATGGACCATGGTCAATATAGTTGTTGCCTTCGAGTGCTAAAATCTTACCTTTTTCATCTGCTGCAAGCTTGATATTCATAAAGCCTGGGCTTCTCTTACCAGTGTATGTAATCATCTGATACATATCAAAGTTCAGTGCCACTGGACGACCGGTTACTAAAGTAGCAACACCTGTCAAAGCCTCGATGGTCGGGGAGAACTTATAACCAAAGGTTCCACCTGCATGAAGCTGAATTAGTCTTAATTTCTCAGGAGCAACACCAATACCTTCACAAATCATCGCATGATGCAGATGAATACCGATGGATTTGGAGTGAATCGTGATACGACCCTGCTCATCTGTATATGCATATGCAACATCCGGCTCAATTGGAAGATGTGGCTGGCGAGAACAATATGCCTCTACCTCTATTACGTTTGGAGCACTTTCCATAATCGGAGCGGTCTCATCGCCTTTGATACAGTTGGTCTCATAGTAGACATTTGGCGTACCTGGATGAATCTCAATTGCATCTGGTGCCATAGCCTCTGGAGCAGACATATAAGCCGGAAGTACTTCTAAGTCTACTTTTACTGCCTTAGCTGCTGCCTTAGCGTGCTCTACGGTATCTGCACAGACCATTGCGATAGCATCGCCATACTGGAATACTTTCTCATCACAGAGAATCGGTCTGTCCCATCCATCTCCCTTGTTGGTTGGGAAGGTGATAAGACCTGTAATACGGTTCTTACCTGGAACATCTTTGTAGGTAATAATCTTGGCAACACCTGGCATCTTCTCTGCTTCAGAGCAATCAATGCCTTTGATATTAGCATGAGATACTTCTGCCTGTACCAGTGCAATCTGCAAGGTGTTCTCTGGCAGATTCTTAATCTCGTCTGCACCAAAGTTCCACTGTCCGGTTACTTTTGCAGCACCTGATGGACGTGCATAACTTGTGCCGATAATCTTATTGTCCGTAGGAACGAACATCAAATCTTCTTTTGTCATCTCACCGCGAAGCACTTTTGCTGCATCCATAACAGCATCAATAAGTGGCTTATAACCAGTACAGCGGCAGAGATTACGGTTCTTGTTGAACCAGTCACGTACTTCTTCTCTTGTCGGAGATGGGTTATTCTCAAGAAGTACTTTTGCGCTCATAATAAATCCAGGTGAACAGAAACCACACTGTGCACAGCCATGTGCCACCCATGCAGCCTGCAGAGGATGCAGATTATCAAGGGTTCCAATACCCTCAATCGTCTCAATCTTCGCATAATCTGGCACTTTGGAAATCTTGGTGATACAAGAACGGGTCACTTTCCCATCCATAATTACGTTACATGCACCACAATGGCCCTCTCCACAACCGATTTTACAACCAGTCAAAAGTAAGCGGTCTCTAAGCACCTGAGCTAGTGACTCTGTTCCCTCAACCACGATGGTGCGTTCTGTTCCGTTGATAATTAGAACTCTTTTAACCATTCAAAAACCTCCTTATTTTGTTCTGCATCTGTCCCCCTTATGGTACTTCTAGATGCTGTTTTTGTACATTTCCCCCAATACCGCAAAATTACTGTTCAAAGCTTCTTTTATCTGTTACAATAACAACAGATTGCAAAATAACCAAGGCAAATCCCTACGATATTCACCGTTAAAATGCACAATATTTACTGTTTTACAAAACCAGTATAGTTGATTTTTACCAAGTGGTCAATATCATTTATTATTCTAATTCAAGAATAATAGAATCGAAAGGAGCATCTTATGAACATCATATTTTTTGGAAGTGGTCAGGGTGGACAGATGGCAGCCAACTGGCTTCTTGCAGACAGTAAGCTTATCGCTATCGCTGACAACAATTCCCAAAAATGGGGACAATCCCTACAGGGAATCCCGGTTATAGACCCAAAAGAGATTCCCAGTCTAAACCCAGACCTTGTCTTTATCACGATTCTAAACAAAGACGCTGCGCTCACCATTGAAAAACAATTAAGAGCATTAGGCTATCAGGGGCCTGTCCAGAATCTAAACCTCTTCCGGCAGTTAATGGACCTGCGCCTAGCCCATCTGCGCCTTCTGGCAAAGGAAATCAACCAGAGAAATCTTCCAGGCGCTGTCGCCGAGCTTGGAGTCTATCAAGGAGCCTTTGCCGCTGAGATAAATCGTCTCTTTCCAAACCGCCCGCTCTATCTCTTTGACACGTTTGAAGGCTTTATGGAATCCGACCTAGCAATCGAAAAAGAGACGCTAAAAGACGCTGCCCCTATAAAAAAAGACTTTCATGACACCAGTGTGGAAGAAGTTCTATCCCGTCTTCCTTACCCTGAAAAAGCCATCCTCTGTAAAGGCCACTTCCCAGAGACCCTTCCAAAGGACCTTTCTTCGCTCGCCTTTGTAAGTCTGGATGCCGACCTCTACGAGCCCACCTTGCAGGGCTTAAAGGCCTTCTGGCCCAAATTAGTCCCTGGTGGTATCCTTCTAATCCATGACTACAACAGCACCCAATTTCAAGGTGCCAAAAAAGCCGTAGACCTCTTCTGTAAAGAGAAACACCTGCTCCCTATCCCTCTTTTAGACCTTCACGGCAGCACAATTCTCCAAAAAAACTAATCCGTTGTCTATCCATACAGAAAAGGGCTGCCAGAAATCACATTTTCTGGCAGCCCTTTGTCACTTATCTACTCTTTCGGCTCATCTTCAATCTTTATCTTATATTCTTTCTTCGGTTTTTTCTCCCATTTTTTGCCATAGAAAGCCTTTCGAATTATCCACACAATCAAAGCAATCACAGCCCCCCACACAACCAGCAGTGGCAGTGAGCCAATCACTCCAATAATAAAGCCTCTGACTCCGACTCCAACGATATACAGACTCTCACTAAATCTGTCTCCAATCTCCTGAAAGAACGTACGTTCTCCAACTTCTGTTATCCGTTCCACCTCTGTAATGGTAATGTACACGGTACTGTAATCAATCTGGTTATCCAAAAGCCTTTTCTGGCTTCCATAGTTCTCAAGCTCATAGCGCACCTCTGACAGCCGACTTTCAATCGTCAGCAAATCCTCAAGATTATCTGCCTTCTCAAGCAGCTCCATAAGCCTAGACTGCTCAGTTTCTAAAGCTTTCTGACGACTCTCAACATCCACATACTGAAGCGTTACATCTTCCACGCTCTCATTTTTATAAGTGACATTTCCAAGCCCGCTGACCACTTCAATAAATTCATCTAACCGATTCGACGGAATCCGCACCGTATAGTCAGAGTTCCTGGTATTGTTGGTATTGTAATAGCTGTTGCCCCATACCGAAGAACTCTCCACATAACCTTCCATCTCCTGTACCTTTTTGCTGATGCCATCCACCACCGAGTCAAACTCTTTGGTCTGCATCTCTAAGCGCACCGTCTTAATCAGTTTTCGCCCATTTTGTGATACAGGCTCAATCCCATTTTCGGATGTAATCCCTCCGCCGTCTTCAGCTGTTGCCTCCATCTCATAGCTCTCTTCTGCAAAGCTGCCCCCACTCGCATTTTGCACTGCAGACGCCGCGGTATCTGCCGCAAATTCCTTTACACCACCTCCACAGCCTGATACTGCCATCAGCAAACATACAGCCAACGAACATACCACACAAATCTTCTTTTTCATCTTTCCCTCCTGTTCTTGAAGCCCTATTCCTCCAGTTCTTCCATCGTTTTTATAAAGGTTTCTTCAAATGTAAATTCTGCACCCAGGAGTTCTTCACCGACATATGTGACCAGCCTGTATTTTGCACTGCAATCAATCTGATACAATGCCAAATCAACCTCTTCGTCAACAGCCATGCCTGCTTTTAGTGTAATCCATTCTCCCTCTTCCTGCTGTTCTAGAGGAATACGATACCATCCATCCACAAGCCATACTTCCAGCTCGCACTGACTCCAATACTGAAAATCATCTTCTCCAGTATTTCCAATGGTTAGATACAGTATCGTATTCTCCTCATCTAGTACAGGACAATTCACCAGAGTTGTTATGTTTTCCAACATATCCGGCACTTCCTGCTGCTTGGCCAGATAGACGGTCTTACCACAATAATCCTTTGTCTGTTCATTTTGAGATTCTGTCTCTGAAGCTGGTGCTGCGTTATCTTCTTCTGCAAGACCGTTGCCTGCATCCATGGCGCCCGCAGTTACCTCTTCACTGCTGTCTTCTGCTATCCCCTCCATAGAAGCTTCCTCGTCAAATGAAGTAAAACTTTTTACAGAATCTTTTATCATATAGTAAAACAGTCCTCCACAGACTACAAACACCAAAATACACGCTGCTGCCTGTCGATAGCTTGGTAAAAAATGTCTCTGTATCTTCTTTTTCTGTATATGACTAGAAGAGTCGTCAAAGATGTTCTGCATCTTTTTTTCAAAATTATCAGAAAACCGATGTCCTCTGGCAATCTCCCCTTCTGGTGGAACAAAGCTTAAATCTTCCTCCAAACATTCTTCTAGTACCTGTGACAGCAGTTCTTCCCCTGCGGAAAATCCATTATGCTCTTTCAAAGCGGTCGCCCTCCTTTAAAATCATTTCCTGTAATTTCTTCCTTGCGCGAAAATACCGTACATTTACATTTTTCGCAGAAATTCCAAGAATATCCCCGATTTGTGCGTCGCTTAGCTCGTACATATATTTGTACTCGAAGATTACGCGGTAGCTGTCGTCCAACTCTAAAATACAGGAAATCAGACAATTATAATTTTCCTTTGTCAGATACTGCTCTAAGATATCTGCGCTTCCACTCTCTTTTGCCAGATACTCGACAAATTCTTCTTCTGGCTTTTGCCTTCTTAAGAGGTCCACGGCTTTACTTCTTACAATCGTCGCCAAAAATTTCTTGGTGCGCGGGCTATAGACGTCTTCCACCTTATCAAGATGTCTTGTCAGTGCCAAAAACGCCTCCTGCACCGCATCCTCTGCCAAATAGTCATCTTGCAGCTTCTGATTGGCTACATACCACATAAAATGTCTGTAGTGCTGGTAAAGCTCTGTAAATTTCTCCTGTTCCTCCATACTGTCTAGAAGCGCCAGAAACAGAAACATAATTTATCCTCCCGGTAAATGCATTTACACTATATAAACGCAGTTTTCTTCTATTCTACTACAAGACGAAAGGAAAATCTTCTTAATTCTTCTTAAAAATTTCTTAAAGCCGTCAAAATACCAGAACTTTTTTAATTATCCATCACAAATTCCACACATCCCATATATCCTGGAGCGACTTCATATTCGTTAAAGCAGATAACAACTTTTCCATCTGAGTTTACATAAAAATCCTGGTCTTCTGCAATCGACTTAAAATTCCACTCTGGTATATCTTTATTGTCAACCCAATAGACGACATTTTCATCCTCAGCCATTCTCTGGCGCATCTGCGTTTTGACTTCTTCGCTGATGGTCTCGATATAGTTCTCTTCATAGAAATCAGAAAGTGTGGCGCGCTTACCAGTGGTTTTATCGATGGTATAATGGCGGTGACGCTCATAACCGCTGCCGGCGCCTTGATAGAGTACCAAATCAAGGGAAAACCATTTTTCATTGTCGACAAGCACTTTGCTGTCTATATAGATATCTCCATAGCCATCTTCAAATTCTTCCATGGTGCTTTTAAATTCTTCGATAAGTTCATCGGTGACTTTCTGAATATCAAAGTTAATGGCTTCTGCACTCTTTTGTGCTTCTTCTTTGGTCTCTTCTGGAATAGTATCTGTACTTTCTGGCACTACTTCCGGGACCTTGACATCTGCCTGATAGCGGTCTTCTTCCACCTGATATTCCCGTACCGTCACCACTTTAAAGAAATTCCCTAAAAGTGGTATCTGCTGCATAGCAGCGGCAACTGTCTGGCTTGTATTGGGAAGGATAAGTACAATCGCAATAACCGCTGCGGCACTTTGCAGGTAACGGATAGTGCGGCGTTTTTTGGCTTTCTTTTTGCTTTCCTGTGCTCTTTTTACAGCTTCTTCCATCTTTTCTCTGACCTCCTTGGGGACTTGGATATTATGATATTCCGTTTTCCATCTTTCCATGTTCTGCTCCTCCTTCCATATATTTTTTTAGTTTTTCTACCGCGCGGTACAGTCTGCTTTTTACGGTATTTAGATTCAGATCCATAATCTGCGCGATAGTTGTCAGCTTTTCTTCTTCAAAATATTTTAGGACGACGATTGTGCGTTCTTCATTATTGAGTCTGGTAAGGGCTTGTTTTAGGTCTAAGTCTTCGATTTGGTCTTCGCTTCCTTCTTCTGGAAGTTCTTCCATCGTGACGGTGCGGCCTTTGTATCTTTCTAGGAAGCGTACTGCTTCATTTTTGATAATACGGCAAATCCAAGTGTCTGCGTATTCGGGATTTCTAAGAGATTCACTTTTTAGGATGGCACGATAGGCAGCTTCCTGAACGATGTCCATAGCATCTTGCTCCTGGAAGGTGTAGCTGTAGGCAATCCGGTAATATTTTTCGTAGTTTTTTATTAATTGCTCGTGAATCAGGGCTTCCTTGTCGGTAGCTTTCATGGGAAATCCTCCTTTCTCTTGTGGTTTTGAAAGTTAGACCGGCTGGGTAAGCGAAAAGTTTCACTGGCTTTAAAAAAAATAGGGAGGACGGGTCAGGCAATGGCAAGGGGCTTGGGGGTGGTTCAAATGTCTGCATAGAATGTATCGGACAATTCACCGCTTTTGTATGCTCCATTCGTACACGCAAGCGTGTTCGTCTGGCTCATACAAAAACGGCAAACTGTCCGCTCCAATCTACACAGCACTATTTGTACCACCCCCAAGCCCCTTGCCATTGCCTGACCCTGGGTGTTGATAGGAGATAGGAAAAGTGAAAAATCTATAATAATTCGTGAAAGTCTTTTATGTAGAGGTCGCTGTATGTTTTCATGCTTTCTTGGTCTTGTTCGGAGGGTTCGTAGACGCCGATGGTGAAAAAGCCTGCTTTTTTGGCAGTTTTCAGGGCGAAGGCAGCGTCTTCGACGACGGTACATTCGTTAGGGGATGCTCCGAATTTTCGGGCAGCAAGGTGATAGACGGCGGGGTCTATCTTGCCAATACCGGCCATCTCGCAGTCAACTAGGAAATCAAAATAGGGAAGAATTTTGTTTCGCTCTAGGGCGGCTTTTCCGATGTTGGCGGAAGAAGCGGTGGCTACGCATAGATGCGCGCCTTGTTCTCTTAGATGGGATAACCACTTTGCTACACCTGGTTTTAGTAGGATGTCGTCTCTGTAATTTTTGTGAATTCTTTCACAAAGCTCATAGCATATCTCTTCTGCTGATTTTTGTAGCAGGAATTCCTCCCGCAGACAGACACCTGCTTCTTGTATTGACATCATCGAAAGTCTTCTATCTAGCCCTTCTGGTCCTTCAATCCCTAGTTCTTTTAGATAGCCAAGCGCTAACTTCTCCCAATATGGTATGGAATCTAGCAATGTACCATCCATATCAAAAATTACATACCTAAAATGCATCCCTTTTCTCCTTCCTATACCCGAAGCTTTGTTCCCTTCTGATCGCGTCCGGTTAGGCGTAGTCTTTGTAATTCCACATTTTTCTCTTTGTAACAAATACTTCCCTTTTCTCCTTTTGCAAACAGACAAGCCCCCTCTATATGCTCTTTGGTCTGTAGCTTCATCACTCTTACACCTACAGCTGCCTTTTTCTTCTCGGGAATCTCCTCTGTTAGAAATTTAAGAAAATATCCGCTTTCTGACCAAAGTACCACTTGGCTCTCTTCCTCTTCTATCTTTTGTGCTAACAGCACCATATCGCCTTCTGAAAGCTTTGTCGCCATACTCGTCCTTGTGCGCACATCATACTCCTGCCCGCACACAATCTTTCCCATGCCCTGCTTTGTTACAAAGAGCATTTTTTTCTGGAGCAGTTCTTCCATACTGACAAGGCAGAGCATCTCTTCTTGCCCGCTGTCAAAATTGCTGTAATTATCTATGGGAAATGCCTTATCCCGAAACTTTCCAAATGGCAAATCCAAAACTTTTGCTGTATGAAGCTTACCGCTATCGGTAAAAATACATATTCTGTCCGTATTTTTACAGGAAATCACATAGCGGCTCTCACTGTCTGCGGCTTCTTTATTCCTTTCATAGGTCGACTGGTCAACCGTCCGGCAATATCCAAAACGGTCCATCAAAAAGACCACCGGCATCTCTTCCACTTTTTTCTCTACAAAGACGGCTTCCTTGCCATTTTCAATTACCGTCTTTCTTGGTGTGGCATATGCCTTCTTATACTGGTCTAATTCTTTGATAATGACCTTTGCCATCTCATCGTAATTATTTAGTATCTCCGAATAGCGGGCGATATGTTTCATTGTGGCCTCATGTTCTTTCATAAGCGCCTCAATCTCTAACCCAATCAGTCGATACAGCCTCATCTCTAATATCGCTGTTGCCTGGCGCTCGGTAAAGCGAAGCTTTGTTGCCTGCTTTCTAGAACGCTCGCTCCGAAAGGCAATCCCTTCGGTCTGGCCGCTGATTAGACAGGCTTTTGCCATCTTGATATCCCTGCTTCCACGCAGTATCTCGATAATCAGGTCAATGACCTCACAGGCTTTTATCAGGCCCTCCTGAATCTCTTTCTTATCCAGTTCTTTGTTAAGAAGTGTCCGGTATTTTCTGGTATTTAACTCAAACTGAAAATCAATCACATGGTCAAAGATAGACAGAAGACCTAAAGTCTCTGGTCTTCCATCTGCCACAGCTAACATATTGACGCCAAACGTATCCTCTAAGCGGGTCTTTTTATAGAGCATATTGGTCAAAAGCTCTGTGTCAGCGCCTTTTTTCAGCTCTAAGACAATGCGAATTCCTTCTTTGGAAGACTGGTTCGTGATATCCACGATATCTGTAGTCTTTTTGGTCTCCACAAGCGTTCCGATATCATTTAAAAATTTGCCAATATTGGCTCCTATCATCGTATAGGGAATCTCGGTGATTACCAGCTGTTCTTTGCCACCTTTTACTTTTTCCACTTCCACTTTTCCGCGAAGCTTAATCTTACCGCTGCCACTTTTATAGATCTCGGTCAGCTCATCTTTGTTGACAACAATACCGCCGGTTGGAAAGTCTGGTCCTGGCATAATCTGTAATAAATCTTCAACGGTTAGCTTAGGATTCTTCATATAGGCTTTCATTGCATCAATGGTCTCTCCTAAGTTATGTGGTGGGATGCTTGTTGACATACCGACTGCAATTCCTTCGGCTCCATTAATCAAGAGATGTGGAATCCGGGCAGGCAGGACATTGGGCTCTTTCTCAGTCTCGTCAAAATTGGGGATAAAGTCTACAATATCTTTATCTAAGTCCGCAAGAAGCACTTCTTCGCTGACTTTCTGAAGTCTGGCTTCTGTATAACGCATCGCTGCTGCGCCGTCGCCCTCTATCGAGCCAAAGTTGCCGTGTCCATCTACTAATGGCAGTCCCTTTTTAAAATCCTGGCTCATTACAACCAAGGCTTCATAGATAGAGCTGTCGCCGTGCGGATGATATTTACCCATGGTATCCCCTACGATGCGGGCGCATTTGCGGTAGGGGCGGTCACTTTTGATACCTAGCTCATGCATATCATAGAGTGTCCTTCGCTGTACAGGCTTCAGGCCATCTCGTACATCTGGCAGAGCACGGGCTACAATTACGCTCATTGCATAGTCTATGTAAGACTTCTGCATCACGTCCGAATATTCTGTCTTAATAATCCTATCTTCATTCATGTTCTTCCTCCTGCCCTAGATATCAAGCTCTGCATCTACGGCATTTTCATAGATAAATCTTCTCCTTGGCGGAACCTCTGTCCCCATCAACATCTCAGTCACCGAAGAAGCAAGTCTTGCATCCTCTATCTCCACCTGTTTGAGCCTTCGCTGCTCTGGGTCCATCGTCGTCTCCCAGAGTTGTTCGGCGTCCATCTCACCTAGCCCTTTGTAGCGCTGCAAAGTAAAGGCAGCACGATGGGATTTGCGGTAGCGTTCTAGAGCCTTGTCATCATAGAGATATTCTTCCTTGCCTCTAGATGGCATCGCTTTGTAGAGTGGCGGCATTGCAATATAGACATGTCCTTCATAGATAAGCTCTGGCATAAAACGATAGAAAAGAGTCAATAAAAGCGTGCTGATATGCGCGCCGTCCACATCGGCATCGGCCATAATAATAATCTTGTCGTAGCGAAGCTTTGTAATATCAAAATCATTGCCATAGCCCTCTGAGAAGCCACAGCCAAACGCATTAATCATCGTCTTAATCTCGGCGTTTGCCAAAACTTTGTCAATGCTGGCCTTCTCAACATTCAGTATCTTGCCGCGAATGGGCAGTATCGCCTGATAGGCACGATTGCGCGCGGTCTTGGCAGAGCCACCGGCAGAGTCACCCTCTACGATAAAGATTTCACATTTGGAGGCATCCTTGCTCTCACAGTTGGCCAGCTTTCCGTTGGAATCAAAGGAAAACTTCTGTTTGGTTAAGAGATTGGTCTTGGCGCGTTCTTCGCTTTTTCTTATCTTGGCAGCCTTTTCTGCGCAGCCAATAACCGCCTTTAAAGTCTCGATATTTCGGTCAAAATAGCGCTGTATCTCATCTCCTGTCACTTTTAAAGAGGCTTTGGCGGCATCCTGGTTGTCAAGCTTTGTCTTGGTCTGACCTTCAAAACGAGGGTCAGGATGCTTGATGGAGATAACAGCTGTCATACCATTTCGGACATCGGCACCGGTAAAGTTGGCATCTTTTTCCTTTAAGATACCCAGTTCTCTGGCATAGCTGTTGATAACGGAGGTAAAGATAGTCTTAAAGCCTGTGATATGCGTGCCACCTTCTGCATTATAGATATTGTTACAAAAGCCCAGAACATTTTCATGAAATTCATTGATATACTGAAATGCACATTCTACGGTGATACCTTCATTTTCCCCTTTAAAATAGACTACATCGTGTATGGTCTCCTGGCTTTGGTTTAAATCTTTTACAAAGCCCAAAAGTCCATCTGGCTCATGGTATTCGATATGCTCTATCTCAGACCCACGACGGTCTTCAAAGATAATTGTCAGTTCAGGATTTAGATAAGCAGTCTCATGCATCCTGCTCTTGACTTCCTCTGCCCTAAAGCGGGTCTTTTCAAAAATCTCTGCATCCGGCAGAAAATTAATCTTGGTTCCACTCTTTTTTGTCTTGCCAATCGTTGGAAGCAGGCCTTCTATCAGTTCAATCGTTGGATTCCCACGCTCATAATGGTCATGATGAATAAATCCATCGCGGGAGACTTCAATATCTAAATATTCTGATAATGCATTGACAACCGACGAGCCAACCCCATGCAGTCCTCCACTTGTCTTATAGACAGAATTATCAAATTTGCCGCCGGCATGCAAAGTCGTAAAGACCAAGCGCTCTGCGGACATTCCCTTGGCATGCATCCCCACCGGAATCCCACGTCCGTTGTCTGACACGGTGCAGGAGCCATCCTTTTCCAGATATACTTCAATCTGGCTACAAAATCCTGCCAGATGTTCATCTACTGAATTGTCCACAATCTCATAGATGAGATGATTCAGACCTTTTGTTGAAACACTGCCGATGTACATACCTGGCCTTTTGCGGACTGCTTCAAGTCCTTCTAAGACAGAGATACTGCCTGCATCATAAGTGTTGTTTGCCATATGTGTACTCCTCACTTTATCAAATTCTGATTTCCCAAATGAAATACAAGACCCATTATACAAAATCCTGATAAAAATAACAAGACAAAAATCGAACAAATTTTCGCCTTTGTGATAGAGAAGTCGACAAAATCAAGCAGAGGATGCCGCACATTGCGACATCCTCCAGGGAAAAACCTTATTCTAAGTTTAATTTGGTAGAGAGAATCCGTTCAGTAATCACATGATAAATCAGCACCTGCATGACAGAGATAAATAAAAGTATCAGAAGATAAATCACATCCATATATTCATTGATATAAAAATCCCAGTCCCATGGAGAAATCTCCACAAAAATGGTCTCCATTACATTACCTAAGATAGAAACTATCATAGAAATTCCCACATAGGAGAGACAAGAGCCTAGTATCTTATGTTCTTGCCAAAGCTGTCCAACTGCCATAGCGGTATAGACATGATAGACATTTTCTACCAGCATTACAATAAACAAGATAATACACAATATAAAATTTACGATAAATCTGGCATCTATTTTCCAGACAACTCCAAACATATATTTCCATGCATATGCCAGGGAAGTAATAAACTCATCCGTTGAAAATACTGCCAGTATCATACTAGAGAAGATACCTACTAAAATACTGATGCAGCTGACTATGGTGGCTGTAATAGCTTTTGAGACAATCAACTCCCACACCTTTACCGGCAAGGTAAACATCAGATATCCTTCTTCTTTTAGAAGACCATTCCAGAATCTTTGAATGGTAAATAAGATAGTCATCACAAAAAATCCTACCATAATGCCAAAAAATAACAGCATCATCACCATCATTAAAATCCCATTACCAGCAACCATAAAACCTGATGATATAATGTTTTGGGTCCAGGTTGACATTCCACGAATCGAAAAACTTAGCATCAGCGCCACAATCGGCGTCAATATCCACATAGGGATAAAGACTCTTGAGATGGATTTTATATCATATTTGATTAATTTTCTAAGCATTACCATGCACCTCCGCCATAAGGTATCGTCCGAAAGACTTCCCGGAACAATTCGTCCACTGATTTTCCTTCTTTTTCCCGAATATCGTCCACTAATTCCTGACGAATCACCTGACCATTTTGAATAAAGATAACTTCATCTAGTACCCTTTCAATATCGGAGATAAGATGTGTAGAGATAAGCACAGTTCCTTCTGGATTATAGTTATTTAAAATAGTAGTAAGAATATAGTCTCTTGCCGCCGGGTCTACACCAGCGATAGGCTCATCTAAGAGATAGAGCTTTGCTTTTCGGCTCATCACCAAAATCAGCTGCACTTTTTCTTTGGTTCCTTTTGATAAAGTCTTCATCCGAAGATTGCTGTCAATCTGCAATACTTTACACATCTGTTCTGCTTTTGCTCTGTCAAAATCTGCATAAAAATCCTCAAAAAGCTCAAATAAATCGTTGACTTTCATCCATCCTGAGAAATACGGCTTATCTGGAAGATAGCTTATCAAAGATTTTGTATAAAGTCCTGGCGTCTCTCCATCAATAAGAACGAGTCCTTGTTCTGGCTGCAAAAGACCATTTAACACTTTAATCAAAGTAGTCTTACCAGAGCCATTTGGGCCTAGAAGTCCCACAATTTTTCCGCCCTCTAGCTGAAGGTTCAGTCCACGAAGCGCTTCTTTATTTCCATAGCGCTTCCAGACATCTTGACATTGTATCAACATTTTATCCATCTATTTCTCTCTCCTTTTTAACAATTCTAGCGCATGCTCCCTGGTGTAGCCAAGTTCTGCAGCAGAATCATAAAACTGTTTTATAATTCCTTCTGCCAGAGAAGCTCTCATCCCTTCTAGTATAGCTTCATCCTCCGTTACACTCCTTCCGGTCGTCCGGTTCGTTACGGTCAGCCCTTCGCTGTCTAAAGCAGCCAAAGCTCTTTGCATGGTATTGGGATTGACGCCAGCTTCTGCTGCCAACTCCCTGACACTTGGCAACTTCTCCCCTGCCCGATACCACCCGGACAATATTTTTCTAGTGAGTTGTTCTTGCAGTTGCATCCAAATTGGGCGATTGTCATCCAGTTTCCATTCCATTTAAGCACTCCTTTCTGTAGCTGTATTGTTGTATTACTTATTTAATACAAAGATACAACATTTTAGAAACATTGTCAACTGTTATTTTTGAAAATTTTAGACTTGACGAAACAATTCTTATCTTTTAAGGTATTAACAGAGGATAAAAATATGAACAAGAGAAATTATCAAAGACAGCTGGATATATTGTTAGAAGAGTTTTATCAAAGAGAGCAGGCTCCTACACTTTTGCTTCACTCCTGCTGTGCGCCGTGTAGCAGTTATGTCTTGGAATATCTGTCAGAGTATTTTCAGATTGTGGTATTTTATTATAATCCCAATATTTACCCGGAGTCAGAATATCATATGCGGGCAGAGGAACAGATGCGCTTTCTTCAATCACTTCCAACCAAGTATCCAGTGACTTTTACAGAAGGAACGTATGTTCCTGACGAATTTTATCGCTGTGTAAAGGGATTAGAGCATATCAAAGAAGGGAGCGAACGCTGCTTTGCCTGCTATCGGCTTCGGTTAGAAAAAGCGGCTCAGATGGCAAAAGAAAAGGGTCTCGACTATTTTGCCTCGACCCTTTCGATTAGTCCATTAAAAAATTCACAAAGATTAAACGAAATCGGAGAACAGCTTGCCAAAGAATATGGAATAAGCTGGCTTCCAAATGATTTTAAAAAGAAAAATGGATATAAACGCTCCACAGAGCTATCAAAAGAATATGGCATGTACCGACAGGATTACTGTGGGTGTGTCTATTCTCTTAGAGAGCGGAGAGCAATTCACAGTTAGTCCTTTCGTTCTTCAATCCGTCTGTGCTCAACCTCAATCTCATACTACAATAATAGTAGGATTGTCATCCTCGTTTTTGTAAAGCGCATCGAACATCTGAATGTAACTGTCCATCTGTACAATATTGCCATGTGTTAGTTTTCCAACCTTCAAGTCGATTAACACATGACATTTCAAAATGCTGTGATAAAACACAAAGTCTGCTCGTGTCAAGTAAGGAATAAAAAATTTCTGTTATACTATCTCATCGGACTAAATATATCTCCAAATTCTAAACTTTTTTATACCACCAAGTTATAAAATCTTCTTTTTTAAAACATATATTGCTAATTTTCATCTCTTCTAATTCATCATTCGAATATTTATTATGTATGAATTCATTGAGTAATTCTGCAAACTCTAATTCAAGACATCCAATTGCTTGTATAGAAGGGACTATCTTTTGATCTAATATATTAAAATATGATCCACCATAATCAATAATAGACTTCCATATATTTTTATGATTCAAAACTCTTTGCTTAATATTCTCCTCAATAATTTCTTTGAGTCCTTTCACTCTTATGTCTTCTAAATTACTATTTAAAATCTTTACATTAGAATTGTTTTCGTTAAGCGTGATATCTAAATAATTAAGTTGATTATTGAAAATATAGCAAAACAAATCATCACGAGAACACTTTTTACTTCTCCATGAATATTTAGGATTTTTAGTAGGAATTTGATAATCTTGGCTTATATTTATTACGCTTTCTACATAAACTACTCCAGGATAATCAGAAATCACTTCTTCAATACTCTCAACATATGCATCTACATACTGCATAAACCAATATATATGGAAATTATTTAAAATAATAAAATGACTCGAGCTAAAGCGAGAATATTCTTCTTTATCTTTTTTAAAACAATTATTAACTTTTTGGTCGATAATTGCGATTTTGAGTCTCTGTCCCTTGAAAGAATCAAGAAATTTTTCTATTGTAATATTGCGATATCTATCATCAGAAACTATGCATATCATTGCTACACTTGCCAGAAAAATATTTTCCTCTATAATATTAGACAAAACATTATTTCTTCCTGTATCCAAAAACTGCAATAAAGCTAATCGATTATCTTTATATTCATCGATTATACATTTTCCTATTTCCGCTCTAATGCTATTAAAATTATCATTCTCAATTACATTCTCCCTTGAGGCTTTTAATGTTAAATATTTCTTTTTTATATTTAAATTATATTTCAAAAAGTTTAACCATTCTGGTTTTAAATTTGGTTCTCTATTCTTCATAGAAATTTTAAAACCTTGCTGACACAACTTTGAACTAGAAACCATTGATTGATGCTGATAACCATGCAAAACAATGTATCCCTCTAATAATTCTGTATCTACTTCAATCACTTGAATGCCAGTAATCTTTTTCAACCCGTTTTGCAATGTTATTGATTGATTTTCTAGTGTCTTTAAGTTTCCATCACATTCAATCTCGATGGGTATACTCTGATATGCCATATTTTCTTCGATAATTTTAATCACTTTTTGGTAATTAAGTTTTTGTGCAAAATCATCTTTGATTCTTAAAGATACTTTAGTCCCAAAAGTATCTAAATTTGATGGATATTTTTCTATAAAAGAGTCGTTAATTTTAAGAATGATATTTACTGGGTCGATATTTTGTCGGTTCATGCAATACTTAAGTGATTCAATCTGAATTTCATCAGATACCATAAAGCAAGATAACATTCCTATTCCAAAATGGCTTATTGGCTTGTAGTCTAATTGCTCGCTAATATATTGCTTGCTCTCATAGTAACTATGTCCAATTCTAACAACATAATTATTTATATCATCATCTGTCATTCCTATACCATTGTCTGTAATAGACAAAATCTGAGTTTTTGAATCATAAGATATTTTTATTTTAGATGGTTCTACAAATTTGCCAAGTTTAAGTTCAAATGCCCTTCTTGTATTACATGCATCATATGCATTTTGCAAAAGTTCTCTTAAAAATATTTCTGGTGAACTATATATGTTCGTACCCATTAATATATTTAGAACTTTTTTATAATCAAAATATATCTCTACATCGCTATAATAATATGTTTCATTATTCTCCACATTATATATTATCGGACTAGTCAGTTCTAACTTCTTATCTGAATTGCACTTATCTAACAAAACAATATCATCACTTCGTTCCTTTTCGACGTATTTAAGGAATGTTCTAACACATCTTTCTGTTGTAGCATTATTACATCTTGCTCGAAATTCAATTTTATTTTTTTCTATACGATGGCCTTCAATACTTAAATGTTTTTTCCACTCTCCCATGCTAATTTTATTTTTTATTCCAATATGTTCATACATGAACCTAGGAGTTCTGGTTTTGTCAAAATCCAAAACATCTGCCAATCTTAAAAGAACACTTAAATATTTTATATTCACATAGTCCTCACCAATTAATATTTCTGTTGGATACTCCTTCTCATTATATAATTCTTTAATATCAACTCCATGGCTGTAAATTATTTTTTTTAAATAATATGAAAAATCAATACTATCAATTTCAAAGTATAAACCATATATATCAGGAGATGCCTTTACCTTATCTATAAAATCCAAACCACGTTTCACATGATTTCTTCTAATAAATTCTGTAATCACTTCCTCATCTTTAACATCAAATTGATATTCTGCTAATAATGACTTATATTCTTCGCTATCTTTAATCGAGCTAACTTCCTCTCTATTAGCAACCATTCCTATATCATGTAAAACCGCAGCATATACAAGAAGGACTAATTCCGTTATATTTAAAGCATTTACATTTGGCAGAATCTTTTCAATAATATTTAACACATTAAGAGAATGATCTATATTATGTTTTGTATATTCAGGCATAAATTCACATATTGTTGCTAATAAATCTGTCGCAACTTTTTCAAGAGTATTTACAATCATTGTATACTGTGGTGCGGAACAATTAGAATTTTTTTCTTCTTCCAGCTCTTTTATTTTTAGTACTAATTTGGAATTTTCTAACATAGCCTCCTCCTACTTTGTATTCACATAAGTTCATTTATCTTAATTAAGATTTGTCAACCAATAACAAATCCTATCTTTCTTATTTATCAAAAGATTTTAAATAGTATTATTTCATCAAACTTTTTGAGCCATGGACATCTTTGCCCATGGCTCATATTTTACCACTGCTCCTTCAAAATTGGAACTGTATTTCATACAGAAACTTCACTTTCAAACGGATTCCGCACTTTCCACACAGTCTCTATGGAATCCTCTCTATAAACAACCACTTTCTCGCTCAGTGCTTTCAGTCTGTCGACGGCGTCTATGTTAATTGCGAACGCAATGCGTTCGTATTTGGAAACATCACATAAAACTTCTTCATCTGCTGTAATGTCCGCACAGAAAATCCCTTGCCAAAATCTTTAGTTAAACGGTTGGATAATTCCTGTAACACAGATTTCCCATAACCAGCCCGCACATTTCCGGCCTGCTCATATTCCACGATAATACAGCCAATCTGCCAATAAGCCTGTACCATTGCAAAATTGACCGCACTGTATGCCTGACTGCGTGACTGCAAAAGCGTTTCCTTTATTTTGGAATAGATATCCTCATAGGAAGTTATATTAAGGTCAGCCATTTTTATCAGCCCTTTCTGATGAAAACACTTTTACCGACAGTCTGCATTGATTTTTATGTTAGTAAATATCGTACTCATACCTCAATATAGTTATCATATGCAGACAAAATATAAGAAGAAACGGAAGAATTACTACCTCGTCGGAACAATCTCCAGCCAGTAGCCGTCAGGGTCTTGGATAAAGTAGATACCCATAGATGGATTTTCAAAACAGATACAATCCATCTCTTTGTGAAGCGCATAGGCAGCTTCATAATCATCGACGCGAAAAGCTAAATGGAACTCGCAGTCGCCTAGGTTATAAGGACGGTCCATATCGTGAAGCCAGGTGAGTTCTAGTTCAAAGTCACTTTCTTCGTTCTTTAGATAAACAATGATAAAAGAGCCATCCTCTGCGGTTTTCCGGCGGCACTCAGTTAAACCAAGGGCTTTTTCATAAAAAGCTTTGGATTTGTCTAAGTCGGCTACGTTATAATTCTCGTGTATCATCTGAAATTTCATATAAGTAATCTCCTTTACTATCAGAATTCATATAGGCTTTCATATCTTCTGGAAGGGGTTCGGTAAATACCATTGGTTCTTTGGTAATGGGATGAGTAAAAGACAATCGAAAGGAATGAAGCAGCTGGCGTTCTGCTTCTGTATCTTCTGGCCCATATAAAAAATCACCAGGCAATGGATGTCCTATCGCACTCATATGCACCCGTATCTGATGGGTGCGACCAGTCTCTAGGATGCATTTTAGAAGTGTCCAGTTATCGCCTGTGCGAATGGGCGTATAATGAGTCACTGCACGCTCACCGTGTTCGTAATCAATAATACGCTCAATCGTAGAACCAGGCTTTCGGCCAATTGGAAGGTCAAGTACGCCAGATGCTTCTATTCTACCTTTTACCAGAGCCAGATACGTCCTTTGAATCTTTCTCTCGCGCATCTGCTCATATAGAATTGCAGCACTTAACATATGTTTGGCAAGAATCAAAAGTCCCGTGGTATCACGGTCCAGACGATTGATGCAGCGATAGGGATAGGTCTCGCCCTTTTTCAGTGCGTATGCGGCTACTGCATTGGCAAGTGTGTCGTTGTGATGATTCATCGATGGATGAATCGACATCTTCGCTGGCTTGTTGACAACCAAAAGGTCGGTATCCTCGTAGACGACGCCAAAGGGCAATAAAACAGGCTCTATCTGTTCAGATGACATTTTTTCGACCAGGCGAATTGTAAGCTTATCACAAGCTTCTAAGCGGTCTCTGGTATAAGCCCAGATACCGTTACGAAGGATGCCATCCGGGGTCTTTTTTAGCTGAATCAGTATCTGGCGGGAATAGCCCCGCCTTTTTAAGAAATATTCTATCGTCTGTCCTGCTTCTTGTGCTTCTATTCGATAGGTAAACTGGTGCTCCATAGGCTTTCTCTTTTAGGAAATTAGAACTTTTTCAATCTCAACGATATACATGGTATGGTAATCCTTGTTGGGATAGTTTTTCTCGTCGCAGCTTTTATCAATAAAGCAGGCAGGGTCGTAGGGTTGTGCATAAAGCTTTCTGCAAATCATTACGGTATTTGCGTCTGCAAAATAAGGAGTTGCTCCTTCATGCGCTATCTGAAGCTTAGATTTGGCAATCTTGTCTTCGTCTCTGCCGGATACCGTGCCAAAGTAGCGAAGCATCTCGCGATGTTCTTCCCCTAAGACAGAGAGTGAAAAGGTATCTGTCTGGTCAATCAGTTCCTTTGTATAACGCTGTGGACGAAGGAAAATATACGCCACTGGCTTATGCCACATAATCCCCACACCGCCCCATGAAGCAGTCATGGTATTTACTTTGCCGTCTTTCTCGGCGGTCACTAAAAGCCATTCCTTTCCAATCATCTGAAATGGATTTTTCTGTAATTCTTCTGGTTTAATCTCTCTCATAAATCTATCTCCTATTAGAGTTCCGCTCCAGCCTTCGCCGCATCCTTTGTCTAGAAGAATTTTCGACCACTCTGTGTCCGAAAATCCTTCTGGGTGCTGCAAAGGCTTACGCTGTTTTTGAGTTCCGCTCCAGCCTTCGCCGCACCCCTTGTCTAGAAGAATTTTCGACCACTCTGTGTCCGAAAATCCTTCTGGGTGCTGCAAAGGCTTACGCTGTTTTTGAGTTCCGCTCCAGCCTTCGCCGCACCCCTTGTCTAGAAGAATTTTCGACCACTCTGTGTCCGAAAATTCTTCTGGGTGCTGCAAAGGCTTACGCTGTTTTTAAGTTCCGCTTCTGCCTTACTGCCAAAACTCTACCGCACTCTGTCTGGGAAGCCTACTTTGCGCTGTACTTTTCTAAGGGTCTTCGTTGCCACATAGTTTGCTTTTTCTGCATTGGCTTTAATTATTCCGTCGATGTAGGCTTTGTCCTTGCTAAGTTCCTCATAGCGCTCCTGAAGGGGTCTTAGAGCACTGACAACGGCCTCTCCTACGGCTACTTTAAAATCTCCGTAGCCTTTGCCGTCAAATTCTTTTACCACTTCCTCTGGCTTTTTACCAGTGCAGGCGCTGTAGATATCAATAAGATTTCTGATACCTGGCTGTTCCTCGCGGTAGAGAATCTGGCCTTCAGAATCCGTCACAGCGCGTTTGCATTTGCGCATAATCGTATCCGGGTCATCCATAAGATAGATAGAAGCATTGGGATTTTCGTCGGATTTGGACATCTTCTTTAGTGGTTCCTGAAGACTCATAATCTTCGCACCCACCTTTCCAATATAGACTTCTGGTATGGTAAAGACATCCCCATAGACCGCGTTAAAGCGCTGCGCCACATCTCTTGTCAGCTCTAAATGCTGCATCTGGTCAATACCCACCGGAACCACATCCGCCTGATATAACAGAATATCCGCTGCCATCAAGGTCGGATAGGTAAAGAGTCCTGCATTGATATTGTCCGCATGTTTTGCCGCTTTATCCTTAAACTGCGTCATCCGGTTTAATTCGCCCATATACGTAAAACAATTTAAAATCCATGCAAGCTCTGCATGTCCTGACACATGTGACTGATAATAGAGACAGTTCTTCTCTGGGTCAAGCCCGGCTGCAATATAGATAGTCAAAAGCTTTCTGGCGCGCTGACGAAGCACTGTAGGGTCCTGACGCACCGTAATCGAATGTAAATCCACCACACTGTAAAAGCACTCATATTCCTCACAGAGGTTTACCCAGTTCTTCAATGCTCCCAAGTAGTTGCCAAGCGTCAGATTGCCTGTCGCCTGCATCCCGCTAAAGAGCACTTTCTTTTCATTTAGCATATCTTCCATCTCCTTCTCTATATCTATATCTATATCTTTAATAAATTACATGCAATCCGAAAATAAATAATCAAACTACATGCATCCACAATCGTAGAAATCAGCGGAGCCGCCATAATCGCCGGGTCCAGATTCAGAAGCTTTGCGGCAATCGGAAGTGTACATCCAATCCCTTTTGCCATAATCACTGTAACATACAGACTTAATACCACCGTCAGGCAAAGTACCGGCTGTCCCGGATACATCAGCATCAGACGAAGATAATTTAAAGCTCCCAGTATCAATCCCACAACTAATGCCACCCGAATCTCTTTCCAGATAACTCTAAGTGTATCTCTTGGTTCCACCTCACCAATCGCCATACAACGAATAATCATCGTACTTGACTGACTCCCTGCATTACCGCCGGTTCCTGTCAGCATCGGTACAAAACTTACCAGAAGCGGAAGCGCTGCAAAGGCTTCCTCATAATAAGTTAAAATACTGCCTGTAATCATCGAGCTTAACATCAGAACCGTCAGCCAGACAATTCTGTTCTTGGCAAGCTCTAGGATGCTTGTCTTTAGATAGGGCTTGTCACTTGGAAGCATAGCCGCCATCTTCTCAAAGTCCTCGGTAGCCTCTTCTTCCATAACATCCACCACATCATCGACGGTGACAATCCCGACTAAGCGTTCCTCATGGTCCACAACCGGCAGACACAGAAGATCATATTTGTTAAATAAATCAATAACCTCCTCCTGGTCCTCTGTCGTTACGGTCTTGATAATGTTGGTATCCATAATCTCCTGAATCTTCGTCTCATATGGATTCATCAACAAGTCTTTGATGGTGACAACGCCCTCTAGATGCCGCTCTCCATCCATTACAAAACAGGTATAGATGGTCTCCTTGTCCACACCATGCGCGCGAATATAAGCAAACGCCTGTTCGACATTCATATATTTCTTCAGACCAATATACTCCGCTGTCATAATACTTCCAGCGCTGTTGTCGGGATACTGCAAAAACTGATTGATAAGCTTTCTTGTCTCTGGCGTCGTTGTGCGCATAACACGCTTTACCACCGTCGCTGGAAGCTCCTCTAACATATCCACCGCATCATCCACAAAAAGGTCTTCCACAATCTTCTGTATCTCTGCATCTGAGATACTATTGATAATATGCTCCTGAATATCCGGCTCTAAGCAAGCAAATACATCCGTTGCCAATTCCTTTGGAAGCATCCGAAAGATTAAGACCTTTCGATTGTTGTCCAATTCCTCCATAAATTCTGCAATATCCGCCTCATTCATCTCAGACAACTGGGTTCGAAGGGCTCGGAAACGGTGTTCCTCAACGTGCTGCAATAATTCTTCAATGTTATAATTCTCCACTTCGTTCCCTCCAATCCCATAAAGATAAGAGTTCGGGTCATCTGCTTCCGAACTCTCCGAAATAATCTATCTCAATTTTATCTTCCTTCCTTGCCTTTGTCAACAGACTTTGATATGATGAATAGTATAAGTTTATTTTTGGGTGTTGAAGGGGAAGATGTAGTGTAGTATATAAGGGACGCTCGCCACAGCCTGGTAGATGTTCCTTCCAGACCCCGCTCTCGCTTAATGAACGCCTATAGCGGTACTAAATTCGCGACTGCGCGTTCCGCTTGCGCTCATTAAGTGCCGATGGCGTCCAATGGGTCTTGCAGGAACATCTACCAGGCCATGTCGAGCTGCGCGTTGGCTCCGATACATACGCTTCCAGCGAAACATTTCACTTATATATCCTACACAATATTACATGATAGTGTTATATACCTTATCGGTAGCCACAGTCAGCCAGGGCGGGAGGGCAGTAGGTTCCTGAAAGACCCATTGAACGCCATCGGCACTTAATGAGCGCAAGCGGCGTAAAGCCGCGCAGTGCGAATTTAGTACCGCTATAGGCGTTCATTAAGCGAGAGCGGGGTCTGGAAGGAACCTACTGCCCTCCCGCCCTAGCGTCACTTAATAACATATAATATAACCCCCTATTTACATTCTCACCCCAAATAAAAGCTTACACTATCAATATTTCAAGGAGGTATTTTCATTATGGAAAAAATTACCAGCTTTACGATTGACCATCTTCGATTGATTCCAGGAGTCTATGTATCCAGAAAAGACCCTGTGGGCGATACGATTGTTACTACTTTTGATATTCGAATGACAAGTCCGAATGATGAACCAGTGATGAATACCGCAGATATTCATGCTATCGAACATCTTGGAGCTACTTTCCTTCGCAATCATCCGGTCTTTGGCTCTAAGACGATTTACTTTGGACCGATGGGTTGTCGCACAGGTTTTTATCTGCTCCTTGCTGGAGATTATGAATCTGCTGACATCGTCAACCTCCTTATCGAGATGTACGAATTTATCCGTGATTATGAAGGCGAAGTTCCTGGTGCTACTCCAAAAGATTGTGGTAATTACTTAGATATTAGCCTTCCCATGGCAAAATGGCTTTCTAGGCGTTACCTTGATGAAGTTCTCTATGATATTTCTGCAGAACGCTTAGTCTATCCATCTTAACCTGATAAAATATAATGTAACATACAATTCCAAAAACCAAAAGAATCCCTGTAAAATCAAAAATAAACTCAACTTTGATTTTACAGGGATTTTTTGATTTTACTATTTTAAAGAAATTTACTCCTCAATTTTTGTACCGTGGTCCCACTTTTGGTTCTCCACAGTGCCGTCTGCTCTGGTGTAGACTCCAGCATTATGCTTCTCGCCGTCCACAAATTCGCCTTCGTAAACTCCACCATTGTTGGCATAGGTAATCGTAGCATGACCATTGAGTTTGCCCTGCTTCCATTCACCTTCAAATTTCTGACCACTAGGCCAGGTCATAGTACCTGTTCCATCATGCTTACCATCTTTAAATTCGCCCTCATAAACTATGCCCCCGGCGTAAGTCGCAGTGCCTGTTCCATTAGGTCTGCCGTCTTTAACTCCGCCCTCATAGACATCGCCATTGGCGTAAGTCACAGTACCTGTTCCATTGGGTTTACCGTCTTTAAATCCGCCCTCATAGACATCGCCATTGGCGTAAGTCATAGTACCTGTTCCATTAGGCTGGCCATCCATTGTGGAACCAGTATAGCTTCCACCGTTCCATTCCATGGTTTGTTCGCTTACCCATGTTTCATTTTTCACAGTACCGTCTGCATAGGTGTGGACACCCTCGCCATGCTTCTTGTTATCTTGCCATTCGCCCTCATAAACATCGCCATTGGCATAAGTCATAGTACCTGTTCCATTAAGTTTACCTTCTTTAAATTCGCCTTCGACTTTCCGACCATCAGCAAAAGTCCCACTACCTGTTCCATCAAACTTGCCTTCTTTAAATTCTCCCTCATAGACATCACCATTGGCATAAGTCATAGTACCTGTTCCATCAGGCTGACCATCCTTTGTGGTGCCAACATATGTTCTGTCCTCAAATTCTAGGGTTTCAACCTTCTGGCCATTTATCCATGTTTGATTTTCTGTGGTACCATCAGCCTTTGTAAAGACACTATCTCCATCTCGCTTATCGTCTTTCCATTCGCCTTCATATTTCTGACCATCCGCCCATGTATAAGTACCTGTTCCATTACGCTTACTGTCTTGCCATTCGCCATCATAGACATCGCCATCAGCGTAAGTCATAGTGCCTGTTCCATTATATCTGCCATCTTTAAATTCGCCCTCATAAACATCGCCATCGGCGTTAGTTCCAGTACCTATTCCATTAGGTAAATTGTCTTTAAATTCGCCCTTATAGACTCTGCCATCCGCATAAGTCATAGTACCTGTTCCACTACGCTTACCGTCTTGCCATTCGCCCTCATAGACTCCGCCATCGGAATCAGTAAAGGTTCCCTGCCCTTCCGGCTGATCTTTTTTCCACTCACCTGTATAAATACCTAACTTTCCATCAGGAATCTGATATGCCATATCGGTCACTTGCTTTGGACCGCTTGTTAAAACCACTGCCAGTATTATCACAGCCACACAAGCCGCAGCCACGCCTCCGATAAGTTTTACATTCAGCGGTTTTTTAACTTTCTCTTTGTTGTCGCCATCATGAAAAGGCAAATCCTCCTTTTGTTCTGGCTCTGGTTTTAGCGAAGGTTGTACATCAGGCTCTTTTTGTTGGATAGTTTCCTGCTTCACTTCAGGCTTTGGTTCTTCTTCAACTGGTCTTAGCTGTTCCTCAACTGGTCTTGGTTGTTCTTCGACGGGCTTTGGTTGCTCCTCAACTGGTTTTGGTTCAGCTTTCTGATTCAGCTCAACGACCAGCGATGGATCAAACACATTGCTGCTAACCGACTTAATGCTCTTTTGCAGTGATTTTAAGTCATTGATAGTCTTCTGATTGAGAGATGCATCACGTAAAAAATTGATAAAAGCATCAGAAATATCATATTTAGACAGAGCATCTTGCTCTAACAGGGTAGAAAGACTGGTAAAAGCCGATTTCATTGCCCGCATAACATCATTGGAAGTATTATTTGTATTAGTAGCAATATTGGCTCCCTGGTTGAGAATCTCATTTTTCACACCCCGGTTCGCCATTGGCAAGCTGGTAGTATCACCTAAGTGGAGTTTCTCCTCCAGTGTAACCACTACAAGTTGCTTTTTATTATTAATTGCAGTTAATAATTCCAGAAAGCAGGCGTAGCTCTCGATATAACTCTGGCTGATAAAAGCCACAAACATATCTGCGCCGCGCACGTTGCGTAACATAGGAACAATCCACTTATCATTTACCTTATCAAATGCTTTGTCTGCATAGACTCGTAGACCATACTTCTGCTGCATAGGCACTACCGCAGATTTGAATACAGTCTCCCAATTATCGCTGGCATAACTGATGAAAACATAAGGTTTTCTCTGAGAACACTCGGTAATCTTTAGATTTTTCTCTAAAAACTCTGAACGTTCTCTCTTTTGTATTTCATTCAATCCCATCTTTTATCACTCTCCTTAACATAAATATAATCTATCCTATGTAAATCCTTCTGCAAACTTGTGCAAAAGAAAAACAAAAGATATCAAAGTACAATCCTCTCCAAATCTTCTGGTACCATCAAATTCCCACAGTGATAATACGCCCGTCCTTCTTCTGTATAGAGTTCCTTCCGGCGTGCAATATTCTTATCCTCTGTATGGTAAAGTATCAGATTCTTGACCTTTAGTTCCTCTGCATGTTCACATGCCTCTTTTACGGTCGTATGGTGCTTCTCATACGGCTTATATATCTCCCTGTCCCGATACAGGCAGAAAGCCTCATGCAAGAACCAGTCCGCTCCTTCGGCGTATTCTCTCTCATGCTCCTGATATGGCTCATCTCCCACAAAGGTAAACCGCTTTCCATTTTTAAGCTGCATCGTAAATCCAAACTGCTTTGCCTTTGTTGAACGAATATCAAAAAATGTCATCTGATACCCCAGAATCTGGCGTACCTCTTTATCCTCTACCGGATGGAAGAAAATCCGCTCCCCAATCATCCGATAGAATTTATCCTGTACGGTCAGCTTTGTAATGGTCAGTATGATTTCCTTTAACTCCTTGTGGCAATAGATGTTTAGATTTCCCTCATACTGCCCCTTCTTCATCTTTGTCGCAATCATCCGAATCAGCCACACAAGCCCAAGCAGATGGTCGGTATGCTCATGACTCATAAAAATCTCATGAATCGCTTCCATTGGAATCTTGGCTTTCTCAAGCTGCGCCATAATCCCATTGCCACCGCCTGTATCCACTAAGAGATATTCTTCTCCTGTCTTTATCGCAAAACAAGTATTAAAGCATTTTGTCACCGTTGCATTGCCAGTGCCCAGTAAAATCAGTGTCTCTTCCATCAATATATACTCCTGCCATCTATCGAGCTGCTGCCCAAAGCCTGATAATCTGCTCTGTTGTCTTTGTCATATTTTGTTTTGCCCGCTCTGGATCCATCGCTTCATCCAGTGTCACAATCTGTTGCAAAATTGGAAAATATGCATCAATGCCGTTGGCATTACATTCTTCTGCTCCTTCAATCACTGCTCCTGCTAACGCAATAACCTTTGCCCCGTATTTTTTCGCAAGCTTTGCAATCCCCACAGGAGCCTTCCCCATCGCTGTCTGATAGTCAAGTCTTCCCTCGCCTGTAAAGACAAGGTCTGCACCTTTCATCGCTTCTTCCATCTCTACTGCATCAAGCACCAAGTCAATCCCTGGCTGCAAATCAGCACCGAGATAACTTAGAAATGCAAATCCCAGTCCGCCTGCTGCTCCTGCGCCCTCATACTCTGCAAAATCAGTTCCAAGACATTTCTTTGTCACCTCTGCATAGCTTGCAAGCGCCTTATCAAGCACATCTTTTAAATCCTCTGTAACCCCTTTTTGCGGCCCATAAATATAGGTAGCTCCATTCGTTCCACAGAGAGGATTTGTCACATCACAGGCAATCTTAAACTGGCACTCTTTAAGCTCTGGCATCGCTTTTTCTGTTCGTATGGAAGCAATATCTTTCAGTGCCCCGCCCCCAATACCTACAGCCTTTCCATCGCTGTCCAAAAATTCATAGCCAAGTGCTGTCAACATCCCAATTCCCCCATCATTGGTCGCACTTCCGCCAATCCCAATAATAAAGTTTCGGCATCCTTTCCCAATGGCATCTTTCATCATCTCTCCAACGCCATATGTTGTCGCTTCTAATGGTCTTTTATCCTTCCCGATAATAATAATCCCCGCTGCTGCTGCCATCTCCATAATCGCAGTCTTCGTCTCCCGAATCCATCCATACCCTGCTTTTACTGGTGTCTCAAGTGGCCCATGCACATCCACATACACCATCTCTCCTCCAAGACCCTCTGCCAGCGCTTCTGTCGTCCCCTCACCGCCGTCTGCCAGCGGTTTTACCACCACTTCTGTATCTGGTAGTACCTTCAAAACCCCGTCCCGAATCGCCCGTCCTGCTTCCATTGATGTCAGACTCCCTTTGAGAGAATCAATTGCAACCACAACCTTCATATCTTTTCCTCCGCATCGCTGTCCAAAGTCCTATCCTTATGTGCAACCAAAGTTCTTCTCCCCCTGGTCCATCAAACAATAGATTGCGGGCTTCGCCAGCAAATCTATTGTCATGAATAAAAATGAGCGGCCTAGGAGCATAATTCCCAGACCGCCCCGTTCTTTTACTTATTTACAACATTAATTGCTTCCCCATCCAGAAACGCCTTTACATTATTCACGGTAATATCCATAATTCTCTGTCTTGATGCCTGTGCTGCCCAGGAAATATGTGGTGTAATCAGACAATTCTTTGCTTTTAGAAGTGGATTGTCTCCCATAATCGGCTCGGTAGACACTACGTCAAGTCCTGCTGCATACACTTTGCCGCTATTTAGTGCATCTGCCAAATCCTGCTCCACTACAAGCTGTCCACGGCTGTTATTAATCAAAATCACGCCGTCTTTCATCTTTGCGATGCTTTCTTTATTAATCATTCCTTCTGTAGACGGGAACAGTGGACAATGCAGGAAAATCACATCAGACTCCTTTAAAAGAGTATCCAAGTCTACATACTCTGCCAGTTTCTTGCCAGACTCGCTCTCATGTGCATCAAAAGCTAACACTCTCATATCCAGTGCATTTAAAATCTTCGCTGTAGCCTGTCCAATTCTTCCAAGGCCGATAACGCCAGCGGTCTTACCATACAGCTCAATCATTGGATAATCCCAGTAACACCAGTCTTCACAGTTCTCCCACTTTCCTTCCTGTACTGTCTGTGCATGATGTCCATAGTGAGAGCAGATTTCCAGAAGAAGACCTACTGCATATTGTCCAACAATCTGTGTACCATAGGTAGGTACATTTACTACTGGAATCCCTTTTTCCTTTGCATAATCATAATCAACTACATTGTAGCCAGTTGCAAGTACCGCAATCAGCTTCAGATTCGGGCACTTGTCAATCGTTGCCTTGGAAATTGGCGTCTTGTTCATAATCACAATCTCTGCATCTTTAATGCGCTCTGCAATCAATGGACTCTCCTCATAAGAGGTTCTGTCATATACGGTCACTTCTCCAAGTTTCTCAAGCTCTGCCCAACTTAAATCTCCAGGATTCTCTGTGTAGCCATCTAGAATTACGATTTTCATAATCTCTCCTTATTATAGTTCCGCATCCGCCGCTCACAATGCCCTTTGACTATAACGACATTTGACCGCTAGGCGTTCAAATATCGTTATGGGCATTGTTCGGGTGGATGCTGTTTTTAGCTTCCGCATCCGCCGCTTACCATGCCCTTTGACTATAACGACATTTGACCGCTAGGTGTTCAAATATCGTTATGGGCATTGTTCGGGTGGATGCTGTTTTTAGCTTCTTATATCTTATCGCTTTTACAGCCATGCTTTTACTTTGTTATAAATACTCTTTGCATCCAATTCGTACTTCTCAATCAATGCCTTAGCCGGGCCGGACTCGCCGAAGGTATCGTTGACGCCGATTCTAAGCATCTTTGTCGGAGCTTTCTCTGCAAGTGCCTCTGCTACTGCTCCGCCAAGTCCGCCGATAATCGAGTGCTCCTCCACCGTCACGACTTTTCCTGTCTTCTTTGCAGATGCTGCTATAAGGTCTGTATCCAGAGGCTTAATTGTGTGAATGTTGATTACCTCTGCTAAGATTCCGTCTGCCTCAAGCATCTTTGCTGCCTCTAAACTCTCTGATACCTCAAGCCCTGTTGCAACAATCGTCACGTCTTTTCCTTCCTGCATCACAATTCCCTTGCCAAGCTCAAAAGTATAGCTTGCCGGGTCGTTAATCACAGGAACCGCCAGACGTCCAAATCTCATGTATACCGGCCCCTCATGCTCAATCGCTGCTTTGACAGCTGCTCTTGCTTCCACATCATCTGCCGGATTGATAACTACCATTCCCGGAATCGTCCGCATCAGGGCAATATCCTCATTACACTGATGGGAAGCGCCGTCTTCACCCACTGAGATGCCCGCATGTGTTGCACCAATCTTTACATTCAGATGCGGATAACCAATCGAATTTCTTACCTGCTCAAATGCTCTGCCTGCTGCAAACATCGCAAAAGTAGAAGCAAACGGAATCTTTCCCGCCGTAGCAAGTCCTGCTGCCACGCCCATCATATTCCCTTCTGCAATTCCACAGTCAATATGTCTCTCTGGAAATGCCTTCATAAAGACAGAGGTCTTTGTTGCTCCTGCTAAGTCTGCGTCTAAGACGACCAGATTCGGATACTGTGCTCCAAGCTCTGCCAGTGCATTTCCATAACTCTCTCTTGTTGCAATCTTCTTTACTTCTGACATAATGCTTCACCCACTTTCTCTAAATCTGCCATCGCCACCTGATACTGCTCATCGTTTGGCGCTGTTCCATGCCAGGATGCCTGATTTTCCATAAAGGATACCCCTTTTCCTTTGATGGTCTTGGCAATAATCGCAACTGGCTTGTCCTTCACGCTTTTAGCCTCTGTAAATGCAGCTCTTAGCTGTTCCATATCATTGCCATCCGCCACAGAAATCACATGGAAATTAAATGCTTCAAACTTCTTATCAATCGGGTATGGAGAGCATACATCGTCAATCTTTCCATCAATCTGCAGACCGTTATTATCCACAATCACTGTCAAGTTATCCAGATGTCTGTGACCAGCCAACATCGCAGCCTCCCACACCTGTCCCTCCTGAATCTCGCCGTCTCCAAGCAGTGTATAGACATGATAGGATTTCTTATCTAGCTTTCCGGCTATCGCCATACCAACTGCCACGGAGATACCCTGTCCTAGAGAACCAGAAGACATATCAATTCCTGGAATATGTTGCATACAAGGATGTCCCTGAAGATGGGAACCCACATGGCGAAGCGTCACAAGGTCCTCTACCGGAAAATATCCCCGATGTGCCATCGCACTGTAATAACCAGGCGCGGTATGTCCCTTTGACAGTACAAAACGGTCCCTGTCTGGGTCCTTTGGATTCTTCGGGTCAATGTTTAACTCCTCAAAATATAAATAGGTAAAAATATCTGCCGCTGACAAAGACCCGCCTGGATGTCCTGCTTTTGCACTGTGCACAGCAGTCACAATTCCTTTACGGACTTCATTAGCCATTTTTTGTAACTCTAACGTCTGCATCTCTCTCTCCTTTTCTATACCAGATTTATACCACTTTAATAGTAACACAATTAAAATAATTTTCAAGTCTTAGTAGCGTTTCTCAAAACATTTTTCAGAGTCCTTCTAAGATTTCTTCCGCCGAACGTGGCCAGCCATCTTTTAAGTCTGTTAAAATTTCCTCAAACTGCGAACCACAATGCTTTACCTCATTTAACACCAGTCGAATCCCCTCCTTAGACTGATGCCAGTTCTCCTTGCTAATCCCCTTTGTCACCACTGGGCACACCATAATCTTAGCCTCTGGAAAACAGACCTGATAATAAAGACTCGCCCGGCGCGCATGATACGCCTGACAACACAATATCGCTTTCTTTACCTGAAGCCCCATCTTGTCTGTCACCTGTCTGGATCGAAGTGCATTTTCATAGGTAAAAGTTGCCTTATCTTCTTGCAAGATACACTCCTTTGGCACCCCTTCCCTCTGTAAAATATGGCAAAAATACGCCCATTCCGTCTCAAAAGTCGCATCCTTTTCAAATCCCTTTGAGAACTTCGCATACCTCCCAGATGGCAGCAGAAGAGGTGCATATCCCGCCTTCCAAAGCTTAGCCGCCTGCACAGGAAGCGCCTCCTCCAAAGACCCTGGCACAAAGATAACATCTGCCGCCTCTAGCGTATCCTCCAGAAAAATAAAATCCGTATACACCTCTACAATACTCATGCCTTTAAAATCCCACTCTCCCAAATCTTCTGCACAGCCTTCTCTATCTTCTCCACCGGATATACAAGCGCAATCCGCACATATCCCTCTCCTAAGCTTCCAAACGCTGTCCCAGGCACCACAATCACACCAGCCTTCTCTGCCAGATCCACCGCAAACTTCTCACTACTTGTATAGTTTGACGGAATCGGCGCCCACACAAACATCGTCCCCTGCCCATCTGGTACTTCCCATCCAATCTTTCGAAGTCCTCTGCAAAGTGCCAGACACCGCTCTTCATACAGACGACACTGCTCTAGTACATTCTCCTGTGGCCCCGTAAGTGCCGCAACCGCCGCATACTGTACCGGCAGAAAAATCCCATAGTCAATCTGTGAACGCACCTTTTTAAAAGCCCGAATCACCTTCTCATTTCCAATCGCAAAAGAAATCCGCATCCCTGTCATATTGTAGGACTTTGAAAGCGAATAGAACTCAATCCCAACCTCCATCGCCCCCGGATACGACAAAAATGACTTCCCAACCTTCCCGCCATAGATAATATCCGCATATGCATTATCGTGCAGCAGCACAATCTGATACTTTTTTGCAAATGCAATCGCCCGCTCATAAAACGCATCATCCGCCACCGCACAGACCGGATTCGCCGGGTAAGACAATATCATAAACTTCGCTGCTCTGGCCACATCCTCCTCAATATCCTCAAAGTCCGGCAGAAAATGATTCTTCTCATACAGCGGATACCCCACACATTTTGCCCCCATAAGCTCTGGCCCCATCCCAAATACCGGATAGCCCGGATTAGGCACTAACACCACATCCCCCGGGTCACAAAGCACCAACGCGATATGCGCCATCCCCTCCTGCGACCCATACAGGCTCATAATCTGCTCCCTGTAAAGCTCCACTCCAAACCGCTTCTTATAAAACATTCGCACCGCATCTAACATCTCATCTCTGTCTGTCAACGCATACTTATAATTCTCAGGTTCCCCACAAGCCGCTTCCATTGCCCTTATAATATGCTCCGGCGTCCGAAAATCCGGCGTCCCCACCGAAAAGTTAAAGACCTCTCTCCCTTCCCTAAGAAGCGCCTCCTTCTTCTCATTCAATATCGTAAAAATCCCTTCTTCAATCCTCTCAGCCCTCTTAGAAAAACAAATCTCCATTGTAAAACTCTCCTCTCTTTTATCCAAATATAAAACCCGTATACATACTGCCAGCCAATCAAAATACAACTTATTCCCATCTCTAAAACAATCTCTCCCCTCCATCCCGACAAATCCCTTCTCTTCTGTTATTCACAGCCAGGAAGGGGCAGATGTTCCTGCAAGACCCATTGAACGTCGTCGGCACTTAGCGAGCGCAAGCGGTTACGCGCAGTCGCGAGCTTAGTACCGCTACAGGCGTTCATTAAGCGCGAGCGGGGGTCTGGAAGGAATATCTGCCCCTTCCTGGCGTCCGCCTACACAACAGCACCTACTGTATTTGCCACAAAACACTTGCAAAACGCTCCACATTCTGCTACAGTGATAAGGAAATAACTTTATCAATTTTAGAAGAAATGTGAGGTCTACCAAATGTCTAATACATGTGATGAAACCAAATGCAACGGCGATTGCGCCTCCTGCGGTGGTGAAGGCGTTACCGTTACTCTAACCCTGGACGACGACAGCACCATAGAATGTGCCATCGTCGGCATCTTCGATGCTAACAACAAAGAATATATCGCTCTACTCCCACTCGATGAAAACGGTCAGAACTCTGACGGCGAAGTATACCTCTATCGTTATCTCGTCGACCCCTCTGGCAATCCACAGCTAGAGAACATCGAAAGCGACGACGAATACGAAGCCGTATCCGATGCTTTTGACGAACTTCTAGACTCCATGGAGTATGACGAGCTCGTTTCTGAGAGCGATTTAAACTAATTTGTTCTATGTATTTACATGCTGCCTGGTCAGGATTTGCCAGGCAGCATTTTTATTGATTTTTCTCATAGATAATCTTAAGCCCCTTTAGTAGAAGCGCATCATCCAAGATAATCTTATGCTTACAATGTGGAATCAAAGCCTTTGCAAGTCCGCCCGTAGCAACTATGGTAAGCTTCTCTCCCATCTCTTCTTCCATCCGCTCTAACATCCCATCAAGCAACGCCGCATTTCCATAGAAGACCCCGCTTTTCATACAATCCACCGTATTTTTTCCAATCAGCTTGTTAGGTGGCTCAATACTAATCTTTGGAAGCTGTGCGGTCTTAGCTGTCAACGTATCTGCTGAGATTCTGGCCCCTGGAATAATCGCTCCGCCAATATAATTTTTCTTACCATCAATAATACAAATGGTTGTCGCTGTCCCCATATCAATAATCGCTGCTGGCACTTTATACTCATGTACCACTGCCACCGCATTAACAATACGGTCGCTTCCTACCTGGCGCGGGTCATCCATTAGAATATTCAGCCCCGTCTTTACTCCAGGCCCAATCACCATCACTTCCCGGTTTAAAATCTTTTCCATCGAACGGCGCACAATATTGGTCACTGGCGGCACCACAGAAGATATTATCCCGCCGTCTAATTCCTTTGTTGAAATATCATGCAATTCTAAAATATTTTTAAAACTAATCGCATACTCTAGTTCTGTCCGCGTCGACACCGTAGACAGCCGCTCAACAAAACATATGTTCTCTCCATCAATACACCCAACCACAATATTTGTATTTCCAATATCTACTGCTAAAATCATCTCTCTACCTCTTTTCTTATAATAGTTTTTCCACCCTTAAGATTTCTACTGATGCCGCTTTTCCCTTTAAAGCAATCGGCCCTAGAGAAGTAGCCTCAATCCTTCCCTCTAGCGCATCCGCCACTTCCCTAGAAATATAGATAACGCTTCCTCTCGCACCGTCTTCTGTCCCCTCTCTTAGACGTTTTCCGGTCTCGCTCTCAATCCTAGACGTTGTATTGACGGTATCGCCAATCACCGTATAATCCATCCGTTTTGGCGAACCTACATTTCCCACAACGGCTTTTCCCATATGGATGCCAATTCCAAAAGAAAGGATTCTCCCTTCTTCGTTTGCAAGCTTTGGAAAGCGCTCTCTTAACCTGTCGGAGAGCCCTTCTGCTCCTGCTGCCATATCCATAGCCGCTTTAAGAGCATCCATCACATAGTCCTCTCTAGGAAGCGGTGCATTCCAAAAAGCCATCGCTGCATCTCCAATAAATTTATCCAGCGTACCGCCATGGTCCATAATACACTGCGCAAACAGCGGAAGACACTGATTTAAAATCTCTGCCACTTCCCCGGCATCTAAGCGCTCTGACAGTGTGGTAAAGCCTCTGATATCCACAAAAAGAACCGCCACTTCTTTTGCTTCCCCACCTGGTTTTAATGCATCAATGCCTTTTTTCAGCAGCTCCTCGACAATCTCCGGCGCCACATATTTCTGAAAAGTCTGTATCACCTGTCGCCGTCTCCATGCCTCACACAGGTAATGGTAAATCAGACTGCCCGCATACAGAACCGTCACTCCCACTGGAATCCACAACACATGCAGTATCACTCCCGCCTGATAGACAAAAAAGCACAGAACTGGCCATCCGCCGCACAATCCAGCCCATAAGAGCGAAGAACTGCGTACAGAAAACCGCCAGAAACTAATGCCCGCACACACAAGGACCGCATAGAGCAAGAGAAGCTGCATGTTATCTTTCGCTTCTGTTTTATATCTTTCCCACAGCAATGCCTGTATCGCATTGGCATGATACTCCACGCCATACATGGGAGCCGCATGGTCTATTGCTGTCAGATATCCATCCTGTAGACCAGCAGTATAAGGGCCAATCAACACTATTTTCCCGGAAAAATGTTCCGCCGAAACACGTCCAGAGATAACATCTGCCACAGAGATAGATTCATCCAAAGCCCCTGGTCTCCCACAAAATGGCAGATACCAAAAACCTCTGTGATTGGTTGAAGGCCGTTTTATGCTCTCTTGTCTTGTGACCTCTTTATATTTCTCTGCAATCCTTAAAGCAAAGGAAGGGACTTTTTCCCCATCTGGTAAAGTAATCTCCAAAAGATGATGCCGAAGAAATCCATCCTGGTCTAACATCATATTGATATGTCCTTTTGCTGAGACATCATTAAGTGCTAGATAGGGTTCTTCAAAGGCTGTGATGGCAAAACTGTCCGAAGTATAACTCCCGTCTTCCTGCCAGACCCACTGGTGTTCAAATTCTGCTGCACAGGCTGAGACAACATTACCATATTGTGCTGCCGCTCTGGCAAGAAAAGTATCCGCTTCTTCCTCGCTCTCTCCGGCATAGAGTACATCTATTCCAATCACTGCCGGATGACAGTCCTCTGACTTATTCAGCGCCTCTAAAAGCCTTGCCATAATCTCTCGGTTCCACTCATTGTAAGGTCCAAATTCTTCCAGAGCCTTTTTATCAATCCCAACTAGCACAATCTCTCCATCAAAAGCTTCTCCTCTCTGATACAAAAGGTCACAGACGGTCAAATCCAACCTCTTTAACACTCCCATACCAGCCAAAAGAACCAGAAAAGCTGCCAGAGCTGCAATTGCCGTAATCGAACGTATGTTTTTCTTTTTTTCTTCAGTCATCCCAACATTTACTCTCTCTAAATAACCTTACCAGCTCTCTATCAAGCTTTCCTTCTTTTTCTGCCATCAGTTCTAAAATATGTAATGCATCTTCTTTGGCCTTGGCTGGTTTATAAGGACGGTCATCTGCCACCAGAGAATCATAGATATCCAGAATCGTCATCATCCGTACTTCATAGGGAATCTCATCCCCCTTTAGATGGCGTGGATAACCTGTCCCATTTAAAAATTCATGATGAGATGATGCCCACTCCCTGACATGTGACAACTCACTTGAAAATGGAATTTGTCCAAGCAAATCTGCGGTAATCAAGACATGTTCTTCCATAATCTTTCGTTCTGCCTGTGAAAGTGTCCCTCTCTCAATCGACAGCATCGCATATTCTTCTTCTGTAAGCCATGGAAGAGTGCTTCCATCTTCTTCTGTATAAGTCTTCTGCGCTAGATGCTCCAGTTCTTTTTTCATCTCTTCCTTTAGATAACCTGTATTATTTATCTTATCTACCAGTTGTTCTGCAAGATGAATCTGAAGAAGTCTTTCTTCTTTTTCTGCCTTGGTAAGCTTCCCCATCAGAAAATCGATTTTCCCAAGCAGCGCAATACGGCCCATGCGATTAGAAAATGCAACTTTTTGTTCTGGCAGCAAACGCTTTTCTTTATCCATCACTTTAAGCGGCGTAATCACCTTGCCAATATCATGAAGCCATATGCTTATCAGAAGTTCTTCTCTTTGTTCTGGGGAAAAGCTTCGCTTTTTTTGTTTCTCCAGATACTCCATAAACCGCTCTGCACATGCTGCCATATGCTCAGAATGTCTGACATTGTAGGGAGTTCTCTTGTTAATCGCGGTAGACATCACCCGAACAAAAGACCAAAACAGCTCTTTAATATTTCCCATATATTGGACATTCTGGATGGCAATCGCCGCCTGAGAAGCCACAGACTGAAGAATCAGCTCCATTTCCTTTGAAAATGCACATACATGGCCGTCTGCATCCATCGCGTTGATTAATTGCAGTACCCCAAGCCCCTCCTGCTTTTGATTATACATGGGAACCACTAACATCGAGCGCGTATCGTACCCTGTCTCCTTATCGTATTTTGCCGGACCCGAAAAGTCATATTTTTTACTGTTTTTTACATCTGTAATCGAGACCACTTTATTTTTTAAAAATGCATAAGCGCACACATGGTCTTTTCGCAGTGGTACAGGTTTCATATCGGGCTTTTGCCCGTCTCCGCCCACACAGATTCCTTTACTGATTGTACGCATAATCCGAAAATGCAGATAGTCTCCCTCTTTTAGATAAAGAGTCCCTGCATCACAATGTGCCAGCTTCATCATACAATCTAAAATCTCCTGTAAAAGCTGATTTAAGTTTCGCTTCTCTGACAAAAGCACTCCGATTCTAAGAATCTCTTCCATCTCTTTTGTGGTCATAATATCATCTCCATCCCTTCTCTTGCAAATCTGCAAAAAGCACAAGACGCCTGTGCCAGCGCTTCCTGCTGATGCAAAAATTCATCCGTATACCGCCTGTGATAGTGCGTCATCCAAATCTCTTTTGCTTGTGAAGCCTTTAGAAAATCCAGTCCCTGCTCCCATGTGGAATGTCCCCATCCTTTTTGCAAATCCTCTGAAATATATCCTGCATCCCAGATAATCAAATCCGCCTTCCTTGCACAGAAGAGCAACGCTTCTTCTGGAGTATCCAAAGCCTCATAATCCAACATATAGGACAGGCATTTTTCCTTCCCTTCTAGCCGATACAAAAGACTCCCTCCAGGATGTCTGGCGCGAAAAGTGCGAACCAAGACATCTTCTTCGTCTGAAAGTCTTATGCACTGTCTGTCTCCAATCTCATGCAGCACTATCTTTGCGCGAAAGTCTGCAAAGCCAACCGGCCAGTAGGGAGGGCCTATCAGTCTTTTTAAAAGTTTTTCAAAGCTTACCCCTTCTTTCGCTTCTCCGTACAGATGAATGGTAAATTCTGGTTTATAAAAAGGCGCAAAATCAAACAGTCCAAGTACATGGTCCAGATGCAGATGACTGAAAAAAATATCAAGTCTTTGAACCTTTTTTTGACGTTTTAGTTCTTCCCCTAACTTAGAAAGCCCGCTTCCGGCATCTAAGATTAGCATACGCGTTCCCCATTCTACCGAGATACAGGAAGTATTTCCGCCATAATACAGATAATTATCCTCTGCCACAGGCCCTGAGCCCCTGACTCCCCATACACGAATCCGCCATCTGTCTTTCATCTTGCCTCCTTTTACTGGCTTTCACCTTTTATTTCATAAAAAGCGCAGTCTGCTCTTCTCCATAAGAATATACAAATGTATCTCCAAGCAGCATAACACGGTCTGCCGGATAACCTTCTGTCACTTTTTGAAACTCCTTATCTTTCCTTCTCCGATTCAGGCATTGATTTCTCCAGACAGTGTCAAAAGTTCTTGCATCCCATCATCTGATGGTTCACAATAATAATATCTGTACTGATGAGGCACAATCGCCTCCCCCTGTTGATTGATTGCTCCACACAGGTCATCTTTCATCGTCAGGATAACTCCCCCGCCACTACTTAAATACTCCAGCTCTGTCTTGCTTATGGTCAATGTCTGCGGTTCTTCTGTTTCGTCTGCCCTATCTTCCTCTAAAGCTTCTTCTCCTTCTAACCCGGAGGCTTCTAACATCTCCTGGCTAAGCTCTTCAAGCACAAATGCCGGAATATCTGACTTTTGAAACCTTTCCACACGAATATTTGCCTCGCCATCTATGACAGAAAGTTCTGCCATCTCTCCTGCTTCTACAAACTCTGTTTTTGCCTGGCTATCCTCTGGAAGTATTACACCGCCTTCCACCATTCCTTCCAGAATATATGCAAACATATGTTCTTCATCTTTTACTTCCACCCATCCACAAGTTCCCCGGATTCCAACCATCATGGTAGAGCTTCGAATCTCAAAAGTCTCATCTTCCTCTAATGGCTCTGTAACATGAAAGAACAGACTTCCACTCTTTACATAAGCAGTCAGCCCCTTTCCTTCTTTCTGTACTTCCACTTCACTGTCTTCATCCATCTTCGCAAGCTTTACCTCGTCCAAATCTATCCACGCATAACTTGCGTGCTGTGTTCCCACCTGATAACCACTGTATAACCCAAGTTTTTCTATAAGACTTATCTCTTTTCCATCTTTATCAACAACGCCTACTTCTCCCTCTGCTTTTACCAGATGCATCGAAGTAGCTGTCTCTTTCTGTCCACAGGCAGACAACAAAACACTTATCGCCAGAAACAGCACTATGATACGTTTTGTTCCATTTTGAATCATGTTTCTATTTCCTCCATTTTTTGTATTCTCTCAATTTTTCTATTTTACCATAAAAATGCCGGCAAATCACCTTGTTTTTTTGTAAAAGGAATTGCTATTATGTATGGCATATAAGAGTAGTGTTCCGCCCGAAGCGTGTGTATCGAAGCCAACGCACAGCCCGACATGGTCTGGCAGATGTTCCTGCAAGACCCATTGGACGCCATCGGCACTTAGCGAGCGCAAGCGGAACGCGCAGTCGCGAGCTTAGTACCGCTATAGGCGTTCATTAAGCGCGAGCGGGGTCTTTTGGGAACATCTGCCAGGCCATGGCGAGCGTCCCTTGTATAAAATAAAAAATACATTCTCCCCCACCCTGCTTGCGAAACCCTTCTTCCACATGATAAAATACAAATACCCAAAATCCAGAATGGAGGATTCACTATGTTAAAAAATAAACACGTAATCTTAGGTGTCACCGGCAGTATCGCTGCCTATAAAATCGCCTCGCTTGCCAGCGCCCTAAAAAAGCTGCACTGCGAAGTTCAAGTAATTATGACCCAAAATGCCACCAACTTTATCAATCCCATCACCTTTGAGACCTTAACTAACACCAAATGCCTTGTCGACACATTCGACCGCCATTTTTCCTTTGAAGTCGAACATATCGCCGTTGCCAAGCGCGCAGACCTGGTGCTTGTTGCCCCTGCCTCCGCCAATGTTATTGGCAAACTCGCCCATGGCATCGCAGACGATATGCTGACAACAACCCTGATGGCCTGTACCTGTCCTAAGCTTCTCTCTCCCGCTATGAACACTGCCATGTTCGAAAATCCTATCGTACAGGACAACCTTAAGACTTTACAGCACTATGGGTATCAAATTATCCATCCATCCACTGGCCGTCTTGCCTGTGGTGATACCGGCGCTGGCAAGATGCCGGAACCAGAAGATTTATTATCTTATATCCTAAAAGAGATTGCCTGTGAAAAAGACCTGTCCGGTAAAAAAATCCTGGTTACTGCCGGCCCCACAAAGGAGCCCATAGACCCCGTACGCTATATCACCAACCATTCCACCGGCAAGATGGGCTATGCCATTGCCAGAGCTGCCATGTTAAGAGGCGCCGAAGTCACTTTAGTCTCAGGCCCCGTAGACCTTGCACCAGTGCCATTTGTCCATCTTGTACCCATTCATTCCGCCGAAGATATGTTTCAAGCCGTCACAGCTGTCTCAGAAGCGCAGGATGCCATTATCAAAGCCGCTGCCGTGGCAGACTACACCCCTGTCCATGTCAGCTCTGAAAAAGTAAAGAAAAAGGACGATGACCTAAGCATCCCCCTAAAACGCACCAAAGATATCCTAAAATATCTCGGCGAACACAAAAAGCCCTGCCAAACCCTTGTTGGCTTCTCTATGGAAACTGAAAATATGTTAAAAAATTCACAGGAAAAACTTATCCGAAAAAATGTAGATATGATAATTGCCAACAACCTAAAGACCGCTGGTGCTGGCTTTGGCACCGACACCAATGTTGTGACTCTTATCACCAAAGACTTTATAAAAGAACTCCCTATTATGAGCAAAGATGACGTAGCTCATGAAATACTAAATCATATCTTTTGCCCTGCGGTTTCCTAAACCCAGGGCATATTTATCCCATTATTTGCCTTTATATATAATGTTTTAAGCTTATTTTTTGACTTATCTCATCTGGCAATCGCAAATTATTTAAGTTTAATCCCTTTGCAACATGTTTTATCCTATCATAAATTTCTGTATAAATCTCTTTTTCCAGAATTGCCAACACTTGAGATGGAGTATTTACAAAATGTTTCATATCCTCAAGAAGTGCAGAAGAAGGTACATATGTTTCTTGTTCTTTAGTCAATCCCAGACAAAAATTTACATTTCCCATCACTTTGTCCACAAATAAATATGGTCTTACATTATTATAATCTCCAGTAATCTTTGTAATTTTTGTCACATCCATCAAAACTGGTAGAGCTGTTAATTTTAATGGTGTTGTTCCATCATCTCTAAATTTTATTTCATTTACACTCAATTTATTTTCAATACATTTTCTGTAGAAATTTATAGATTGTCCACGAAGTACATGTCCCTCTTGGTCCAATAACTCCACTCCTGTTAAATGTTGATAATTTCTTTCATAAAACACAACTTCTATAAACCGAATAGACTGGTCTTTTCTCTCCCGATAAATGATTAACAATTTTTTATTTAAAAGCTTTTTCTGATATTGTTTTGCACAATTTAATACCATTCTTCTTGCATCTTCTTTTGTGTATCTCATCATATCATCCTATCATTATTTATAAATTTAAAGAGAGAGTAATAACACCATTGTGTTATCTACTCTCTCTTTGTGGCTAATTTTAGTGTTGTCTGCCAACGACTGGTATACCAACCAGTAGATATATCGGCTTTTAGTGTTGTCCGCCAACGGTCAATCACCTGATTGACAAGTGTATCAGATTAAAGTGTTAGCCCACTAGAAAAGCACGCTTTTCTTATATTTATTATATGCAAGAATTATTTTTATGTCAATAAATTTTCTAAAAATGATACTACCTGGTAAGCCAAGCATCGCTTATTTTCACAGTGCCCTTCCAGCTGGGCCACATCTTAGACTTTGCCTAAGATGGCCGGATTCGAACCGGCGTATCCTGTGCCCTGGATAAAATAGAAGGATGATGCCTGATAGCCAGGTGTATCATAATCTTCGGGAAAGCTGGTACTCAAAATAGCCATAATCAAGGCCGGATTCGAACCGGAATAGAAGGATGAATACCAATAGCCCGAAGTCTTTTATTATCCGGTGAGCAAAGGGTCTGTTTTGGTGCTCTACCATCTGAGCTACATCTCTTAGTTGCCCAAGAGATGGTCGGATTCGAACCGACGACACCCAACGATTTTAAGTCGTTTTAGAAGGATGACCCTCTATAGCCGGATATTTTGTTATATTATACACCTATTGCATATATTCTGCCAGTATAATTTCTGTATCAAATGGAGTGATTCCATCTTCGATATCAAAGACCATATCTGCTTCTTCTTTTGTCTCACAGAATTCTCCACGTGCCTCCACATGCATCTTTACTAAATCATAGAGATTTGTGCGGTGTGTATGAACCATGATATCACATGCAAGTGCTACACCAGAGAGATTGGATTCGACATTGATGCCGCCTCTTTGTGCACGACAGTTCTGCACATTCAGTCCTGCATCACACCATATCATCTGTCTTTTTGCACAGTCCAGAATCATTGGTATCGATACCACGGTCTCCTGAACCATATCTACCCGCTGTCGTACAAGCCTTGGCTCATATATCTCCCCGCTTCCCACTTCTTTGCGTTCCATATATCCAAAGGAAACGTTAGGCAATATCGCAAACATCTGTCCCGTATAGCTGTACACCTGGTACACCACATAGCGTCCCCCAAACATGGTCACGCTGTCGATATCAATATCTAAAAATTCTGTCACACCGTCCCCATTGGAAGGACCGCCATTTACAATATCTCCAGAATGTACGCTCTGGTACTTCTTTGAACGAAGGTTTGTATAGGAGACATGCTCTAGGTAATTCCATTTTTCATCGAAGATAACCGCCGACAAATCCAAATCCACCCGCTGCCCATTTTCCATATTTGTCCACCAGACAAAGCCTCTGATAACTTTCGCCTGTTCATCAAATGGAAGTTTGGAACCCCGCACTAAAGTCTTTGCCGCCTTCTGCGCGGCTCTCTGATTAAAAGGTACAATATAATCCCGAAGCGCCTCTGACAGATAGACCTTTCCCATAGCTTCCAGCTTTGTGAAACGCTTCACAAGCGCCTGCTCACAGACTTCCACGACCTGACGACAGACATCTTCTTCCACCTGCGCGGTAGCATTGTCAATCATCCGGGCTTCGCCAAGCTTTCCCTTTGGATAGTAATACCGAAAGCGTTGCTGATTCCGATATTGAAAATGCGTTCGTACCTGCAATAGCACTGGCGTAGACACTTCCTCTGCTGCATGCGAGAAGACCTCTAATATCTCTTTTTGCAGCTGCATCTTCTGAAGCCGGATATCGCACCAGTCTTTTTCTCCTTTATCAGGCTGTACCATATCCATCCGAAGCAGCACATCCAATCGTCTCGCCAATTCGCCAGGACGCGCTTTTAGTATCTGCAGCGCTTCTTTGGAATCTTTTCTAAGAAGAGCCGCTTCGACCCTTCCTGCAAAATGCCCCACCGGCTTACCAGCGCGGATTTTGCCAAAGGCATTTCTAACCCTTGTATACTGCTCTGCCTGAAATTCTCCCGGATGCAGTCGCTCTCCAAGCCGCTTAAAGACCTCTGCTCTTTTATGCATCTCCTCTAAAAGCCCGGATGCCTCTGAGAAAAGTCCCATTAAGATGCGGCGCTCTTTTCTGGAAAAGCTGCGAAAGCGTACATTTCTTTTCAGACTGATATCTCCATCTGAGAGTGCCACTGCCAGCCGAAGCACATCGGTTCCTGTATGAAAATACCTATGCAGCAGTGTTATATCAGGAAGCGGTGCATACCTTAGATAACAGACTCCAATATAAGCCATATTTTCCTTATAAGGAATTATCTCTGGCAGATAGTTGGAAATCTCTGGTATATTTGAAAAATACCACTGAATGTCTTCTAGGTCCTGCTCCGACAAAGAACCATTTGCCGACACCAGATGCTGAAAAATCTGAAGCAGTTCTTCCTTGGTTCCAGTCGTCAGTATGCTTACATTTGTCTCATCAAACAGCGGCAACCGCTCTTTCTTTTTTGTTGCCGGATACAACGTCCCAAAACTCCAGTAATGCACAATCGCATTCCAGTATAGTTCTTCGTCGCTTTTCTCCATCACTTCCTGTGGAAAATTCGGATACATGGGCTGGTAGACTTTATCTGCTCCTACACGCTTTTTAAGAAGCGTCACCAGCTCTAAATAGCAGTTGTCCAGAACCTCCAAAGGAAGCTTCATAAGCTGCTCGCACAACTGCCACGAGAAGACATACCCCAGACTCTCGATATTTTTCATCATCGTCAGGATACGATTCCTCTGTCCTTGTTCTTTGGAATCGAACGTATATTCTCCCTCTATGTATACCTGATTCCCTCTTCTGAGTAAAATCTCATTTATCATATCCTCACTACCCTTTCACAACCCCCACGGTCCGAAGCTTCTTCAAAGGCTTTACCAAATCCTTCTGTTGCTCCATCACCTGGTCAATGTCCTTATAGGCAAAACGGCACTCTTCTGCAACATCATTTTTCTTCTGCTTTCCAAGTATCACGTCGCGCGCTCTTAGATCCAGTATCACCTGCTCTGTGCTAAAAGCCTCCATCGCTCCTTTTCTGGAGTATGCCCTTCCTGCTCCATGCGAAGAAGAACAAAAAGATTCCTGATTTCCAAGTCCTTCCACCACATAGCTATAAGAGCCCATCGCCCCCGGAATCACTGCGATTTCTCCTGCACGTGCCCGTGTTGCGCCTTTTCTGTGTACCCACACATTCCTTCCATAGTGATGCTCAAGTGCTGCATAATTATGGTGGCAATTAATCGTCTCTCCAAATGTCACAGAAACGCCTGCATGTTTCTCTATCTGCTTTTTTACAAGCTCCATCACCCGTTCCATCATACTCTGGCGATTTTCATATGCATAGTCAAGTGCCAGATTCATCCACGCAATATATTGCTTCCCTTCCTCTGTATCTGCTGGAAAGAAAGCCAACCGATACTCATCCGGCACTTCAGAATACCATTTTTCATTTAATTCCCGCGCCTTCTTGTGAAAATAATCACAAATAGCTTTGCCCATATGGCGACTTCCCGAATGAATCATCAGCCCTAAAAAGCCTTCCTCATCCACCTGAAGCTCAATAAAATGGTTGCCGCCGCCAAGTGTCCCTGTCTGATAATATCCATCTTCTATCAAAGGCAAAAGTTCCCGATTCTCTTCATACAAGTTGAGCTGCTCTTTGGCTGCATCTAGTACCTTCGACGCCTGCGGCGTCTTATAGCGGTTAATACCTACAGGAATATTTCTTAAAATATCTCCCACAAGCAGTTGGATAAGTGACCCATTTCCTGTTGTAATCCCCTGAATCTCCTCTAATCGGACTCCCATTGGTACAAAAATCATCCCACATCCAATATCTGAGCCAACCGCATTAGGGATAATCACATTTCTTGTTGCAATCACTCCCCCAATCGGCATCCCTTTTCCGGTATGGGTGTCTGGCATCAAAGACACCCACCGATATACAAAAGGAAGCTTTGCCAAGTGAACCGCCTGTGTCAGACAACTCTCTTCCATCTGCCCTTCATTTTCAAGCCAAATCCTTATTGGCACTCTTGTTTCAAATCTTTCATTGCTGACTACAAACATCTCACTCTCACCTCTCCTATCTGTTACTTTCTTTTCGATAGGTAAATCCTACCACATCTTTTCTTATAAATCATATAAAAAAAGCTGCGAACTCTGCTTGATTGCTTATATTGCTACATTTTTACAACCTTTGTCGCAATCTCCTTCATAAACCTTACATCATGCTCCACCACAAGCATCGTTGGCTGATATTTAAGCAACAACTTCTCAATCTGCATCCTTGAAAAGATGTCAATATAATTCAGTGGTTCATCCCATATATACAGATGAGCCGGTGTCATCAGGCTTGCTGCAATCAGCACCTTTTTCTTCTGTCCCTCTGAATATTCCTCCATCCCTTTTGCAAACTGTTCTCTCTCCAAGTCAAGTTGCCTTAGTATCGCACAGAAAAGACTTTCTTCTAATCCTTGTTCTTTGCAAAACTTTTGAATACTCCCTTTCAAAAAAGAAGTATCCTGTGAGACATAAGAGATGATAAGCCCTGATGCTACTAAGAGTTCACCTTCTTCCATAAGCCGAAGCCCCGAAAGTTCTTCCTCCTTCTGCGCTTTTTTTGCCGAAAGCACCGCTTTTAGAAGACTCGATTTCCCACAACCATTCTCCCCTTGCAAGAACACACGTTCTCCTTTTCTCACCTCCATCTGCAAATCCCGAAAGACAGACTCTTTCGCATCCTGATAGCACAGCCCATATCCATTTGCTGAAAGGAGCACTTCCTTATGGTGTATAAGTGGTACAAGCTTTAAATCCACCGGTTCTTCCAAATCCTGCAAAAGTCCCTCCTTTTCTTCCATTTCCCGCGATATCCTCTGCTCCATCTGCTTTACTCTGCTTTGCATCTTCTTGGTCTTTGCCCCGATATAAGGTCTTGCTCCATTTCCTCTGTCATGCTCCTTTACTGGGTCATATCCTATCTTTGTCTGCTCATTATGGTCCGCCCACTGCCGGATTCTTTTCGATGCCTGTCTTAATTTTCCAATCTCCTTTTTGTGTTTTTCATTCTCCATCTGTGCAAATATATCTTTGCGTCTCTTATTTTCCCACCAACTGGAAAAATTCCCGCTCTGCACCTCAATCGAGCAGCGATTGAGCACCAACACATGGTCAATGCAAGCGTCTAAAAGGTCTCTGTCATGTGACACCAAAATAAATCCCTTCTTCTGTGCCAGATACGCTTTAATTATCTCTCTAGAAGCCTGGTCTAAGTGATTCGTCGGCTCATCAATCAAAAGAAAATCATGCTCTCCTGAAAACAACACCGAAAGCATCACCTTTGTGCGCTCCCCATAACTAAGTGTTCCAAACGGTCGATACAACACCTCTGTATCTACAGAAAGCCTCTCTAACTCCCTGCACACCCGCCAAAACTCACAATCCGCTTTCCATTTATCCAGCAAATCCACTGCACAGCACATAAGCTCATCTTCCTCTGTCTTATAAGGAAAATAGTCAAACTTTGTACTGGTCGAAATCGTCCCCTGATACTCATACTTTCCAAGCAACAGATTTAAAAACGTCGTCTTCCCCTTTCCATTACGTCCCAAAAAGCCAAGCTTCCAGTCCGTATCCACCGAAAAAGACACCTTATCAAAAATCAAATCTGCGCTGCCTTCATAATAAAATGTTACCTTTGCTACCTCTATCCGTGCCATAATCTGGTTCCTCCTATTCTCTACCCGCTGCCAAAGCGCCCAAGATTATGCACTCTCCTCTTATTTTTCCGCACAAAAAAGAGAGGGTATGAGAACATCCTCCACCTTTGGCAACATGACAAAGCGGTATCTCTCCAAAAGCGATACTGCCAACAACTTGCATCATGTTTTCAAAAGTCGATTATATTCTCACCTTTTCACCTCTCTCATTACAATCTGCCCCTATTATAAAGTCACTTCTTACTTTTGTCAATTCCCATTTTGTAAACTTTTATAACCCTTCTAACTTCTCCATCTCCTTCGTATGCAATTTCCTGCTATAAATCCTTTCAATCAGTCCCTGTGCCTCCTCGTACAGTTTTTGCCAAGTCTGCTCCTCTGCGGTTTTGTCTAGTTCACTCATCTGATACATAATCTTTTCCGCTTCATCTGCTAACATATGGTCTTCCCGATAATTTCTTACGGTATATCCTTCGGAAAGCACTTCCTCGTCTGCTCTTCCTGGCAGATAACTTTCATACGCCTGCGCTCCTATTGGATTTAGTACCATCTCTTCTCCCTCTGTTGACTTTGTGAAACTTTTCACACTGTCTCCTTCTACAAGCTCCTCCATCACCATCTTCCATATCTTAGCTGGATACGTTGCGCCATACAGATTATTTAAAATCCTTGGTTCATCATATCCCACCCACACACTCATCGCATAATCTGGTGTTATCCCGCAGAACCATCCATCCTTACACTCGTTGGTTGTCCCTGTCTTTCCAGCAGCTTCCACATCCAAATTCCATCCCATCGAAGCTGCCGTTCCAGATGTAATAACCCCTTTCATAATCTCCACCATCTCTGAAGCTGCATATGGTGTATAGACCTTCTTTGTTTCTGCCTCCTGATACAGCTCATGCCCGTCTCTGTCTTTCAGAGAAGTCAGACAAGTCGCCCGATAATACTCGCCCTGATTTGCAAGCGTTGCATATCCATTTGCCATCTCCACAGTCGTTGCTCCATATGTCAACCCGCCAAGCGCCGATGCCGGATAATCATCATCCGGCACAATCTTCGCAAACTCCATCTCCCTTACATAAGAAAGCCCTTTCTTTGGCGTCAGCGTACAAAAAAGCCACCAGGCACACCCATTTATGGACTTCTCAACAGCCTTGTCAAGGCGCATCTTTCCTCCTGATAATTCCACCGCCGAAAGTCCCATCTCTTTTGCTTTTGTCACATCAATATTGGTAAGCTCTGACTTTGCCTCATACCCTTCATTGAGCGCCGGTGCATACACTGCAAGCGGCTTAAAAGAACTCCCCGGCTGCCGATACGACTGATACGCCCGGTTCAGTGTATAAAGCCCTGTCTCCTGACTCCTCCCTCCCACAATCGCCACCACTTTATGCGAGCGATTATCAATCACTGTAGATGCACTTTGAAACGCATAGATGCCATTCTCCCCCACTTCCTCATCAAATGCCATCACTTCATCAATCGCATTCTGTAAAAGCGCCTGTTTTTCCTGATTCAAAGAAGTCTCCACCACATATCCCCCTGTATACAACTCCCCGCGAAACAACTCATACTGGTCATTATACTCTGAAAGATACGTCCGGTAATCCTTCATATCCTCAAACTCATACCGAAAGGCAAATCCATCTAACTCCATCAAATATCGAACGGCACAGTCCACTGCATACGTCGTCTCATAGTTTTGAATCTTCTCCGCCTGCTGTGGATTTAACACAATCTCATACCTTTTCGCCCGCACCAATTCAGAAGTGGAAATATACCCGCACTCATACATATCCTCCAATATCTTATCCCGCCTTACCAGCGCATGTTCTGGATGCTTTAACGGGTCATAATAAGAAGGAGCATTGGGAATTGCACAAAGATATGCGGTCTCACTTAGATTCAGCTCTTTTGCCAGCTTTCCAAAATATTTCTTCGCCGCTGCCTCAATCCCATAACAGCGATTAGAAAAATAAGCACTATTAATATAAAATTCCAGTATCTGTTCTTTCCCATACTTCTTCTCTAACTCTACCGCTGTCAGTATCTCCCTAACTTTCCGCTCAATCGTCACCTCATTTGACAAAAACACACTTCTTGCCAACTGTTGTGTAATCGTACTAGCCCCATGTTTCTCCTCTCCCTTTGTCAAAAGATACCGATAGCAAACTCTTAATATCCCCTCCTTGTCGTATCCTGGATGCTCCCAGAACCGCCTATCCTCCACAGCCACAAACGCATCTATCACCTGCTTTGGTATCTTTTCATAATCCAGATAGTCTGCATCCACATCCACGGAAAGCTTACTAATCAGCTCCCCCTTATCATCATAAATATAACTGCTTAAATTTTTTACAAACATCTCCGCATCCGATTCTGCTACTACTCTCTTAGCTTCCTCTTGATACTCCTTATACACTGGATAGTATTTATGATACAATATCCCGGCTGTAATACCAGCAGCTATTATAAATAATACAATTAAAATCAAAAGCCCAAGAGCAATTCTCTTTATTATTTTCAAAGCTTATCCTCCAAAAATCTATTTTCACTATTATATCACTATCCTGTCAATTTGTATTTACTATCATATGTGACAACCCCAAAGTTAATGCCTCTGTCGATGCCAACAAGCTTGTTAAGAGAAAACTGCTTTAGGTCGTATGTACAGAATACATAATATATTATAATAATTATTAGTGAAAATCAATCATTGCCTGCTTCCAAAGGTTTGTGCTCACAATGTATATATCGAAGCCAAAAAACAGTCCTTATAAACGAAAGGTAACAGTTGACCCTTCCCATATACCATCGTATAATAAAATCACTCTTATTTATTTACGAAAGGAACCTTTCTGCAACTATGTCCGACTACCAGGAACTTATAAAATCTTTCCAAAAAAGCCGCAATTACGTCCGTGACTTCCTTATCTATGGCTTTAAATCCCGCGACGATTTCTCGCAAAAGAGTGGCCGCACCTATGACAACGAGCGTCGCCGCATCGAATCCTGGCTTCACGAATACATCCACGCCAGCTACACCCCTCAAGGAAAAACGGTCTCTCTCGCCTTAGACAGCAATCTCCTCCATACCAATCCCCTCTACCGCGTCTGGAAGTCTAGAAGCTTTACGGACAATGACATCATGCTCCACTTCTTTTTTTTATCTCTCTTTCACAGTGAAGACACCACTTACACTGCCGAAGACCTCACCAACCATATCCTAGACAACTACCAAGTTCTTTTCGAGGCTCAACTTGTGCGCAAAAAAGCCAACGAATACGTCAAAGAAGGTATTCTCTCTTCCCATAGAGATGGACGACGAAAACTCTATCGGCGAACGAAGACTCTGCAAGAAGCCCTTCCCACCCTTTTTCCTTTACTCCTCCTTGCCGTCTCCTTCTGCCAGCTCACCATGCCACTGGGCTTTGTCGGCAGCACCATCCTAGACAATCAACGAGTCGCCAACTACATCTTCCTTGTAAAACACGGCTACTATGGCTTTACCCTAGAAGATGAGATTCTTTTCTCCCTTCTCTCTGCTATCCATACACACCACATGGTAACCGTCCTAAACCGCAGCAACCGCACTTCATATACCAAAGAAGAACAATTTACCATCGTCCCCTATAAAATCTTTATCAGCACCCGCACAGGCCGCCGTTTTCTCTGTGGCTATCTGCCAGCCCGCCAGAGATTTTCCACGCTACGCTTAGACCAGATTCAAAAAGTCACTCTTTTAGAGCCTTTTGAAGACTACCTTTTCTTTCAAGAAAAACTAGAGAAAAATATTCCCTTCTGCTTTGGCGTCTCCTTTGGCATCAGTCACCACATGGACCAGATTCGACTTACCCTTTTTATTCAGGAGGGCATAGAAGACTATATCCTTACACGCCTAAGACGTGAAGGACGTGGTGGTACTATCACTCATATTGAAAAAAATACCTATAGCTATGAAATCTCTGTCTTTGACGGCAATGAGCTGATGCCTTTTATCAAGACCTTTATTGGACGTATCCTCTCTTTTGAGACCAATAACGCCTTTTTGCGTCGCAAGTTTTATCAGGATATTGACGAGATGGCAAAGATGTATCAGATTATCAAGGAGTAACAAATGGAACTATTTTCAGAATTATACAACTGCTATTATCAGGTTGTAGACCATATCTTAAAAGAAGCCAGCGCGCATCCGATTTCTCAAAAAAGAATCCAGGCCATCTGTGGAGAGATTGGATTTGCCGAGAGTAGTTTCTATATTCTTCCCAAACTTTTCGACGGCACCTGGCATCTTTTGTCCTGTGATGGCACACACTACCAGAGTCTTGCAGGAGAGCCACAAAGTCTTCCTCTTACCCTTTTGCAGCGCTCCTGGTTAAAGAGCCTTCTCTTAGAGCCTCGCTTCTGTCTGTTTTTTACAGAAGAAGAGCAAGAAGCCCTTGCCCGCTACACCGAAGATGCCAAGGTTCTGTGGAGACCAAAGGATTTTCACTATTTTGACCAGTATGCCGATGGAGACGATTATACTTCTCCCACCTATCGGGCCCATTTTCAGATATTGCTTACGGCTATCCAAAAACGCCAATATGTACATATTTCCTATCATTCTATGAAAGGCCATCGGATTGCCCATCACTACCTGCCGCTAAAACTTGAATATTCTGCGAAAAATGACCAGTTTCGCCTGTTAGCAATTCCAGAATATTCCCATATTCTTCAAAATATCAATCTAAAAGGCATCCAGACCGTCACTCTTCTTTCGCGCTTTTTAGAAGAAGATTTTGACTTTGCTGCAATGATTCGCAAATCCTACTATCATGAACCCGTCCGTCTTCTGATTAAAAATCAGAGAAATGCACTAGAGCGTGCGATGTTGCATTTTGCCAACTATGAAAAAAAGACCAAAAAAATAGATGAGAACACCTGGGAATGTCTCATCTATTATAATAGTTCTATGGAAACGGAACTTTTGATTGAAGTCTTATCCTTTGGTCCCGCCATACAGGTATTAGGCCCTGCTTCTTTTCTCAATCAGGTCAAATACCGTCTCTCTAGGCAGATAAAACTTTTTGCTAATTCGTCTTATGTAACCCCTTCTTAAAGCGGTCAATCATCTCTCTGGTCAAGCTGACTCCGTCATTTTCCAGAGGGATATCTTTTCGTTCAAACCACTCTGCCACAGCAAGCTCATTGGTATCAAGTCTTATCTCCCTACTGCCATCCACTTCACAGTAGAATCCACATAAAAGCGTGGAAGAGAACGACCAGGGCTGGCTTTTATAATAGCGAATATTTTTCACCTTTAATCCAACTTCTTCCATCACTTCCCGCTGCACCGTCTCCTCTAACGTCTCTCCAATCTCTGTAAATCCAGCCACCAGTGCATAGTTGACATTCCCCGGCCGATTTGCATATTTGGTCAGTAGCAGGCGTTCTTTATCGGTCACTGCCACAATTACACCTGGGCAGATCTTTGGATAGACCATATTGTTACATTTTTCACAATGCACCATACGCTCCACATGGTCTGGCACCATCGGCGCCCCGCATCTTCCACAGAAGCGATTGGAGCGATACCAGTCATCGAGCTGCTGTCCGGTAATCCCGGCAAATCCCCGATATTTTGGGGTTGCGCTTCGGAAAATCTCTGGTCTCTCCCAGTGGTAGCCCTCTAATCCCTCTATATCATCTTTTAATAAGAAGAAACGCTCTCCACTAATCGTAAATAAATATGTAATCAAAAGCTCTTTTTTTGCAATCTCCTTTACTTTTGGAAAATACATCATCCCGTCTTCAAACCGGCAGAGTACTGTTCCTTTGTGATAGACCAAAAGCCAATCCTCTTCTGTTGGAGACTGTTCTACATAATGATTATCATATTTTTTCGGCGCAATATCCTGTATCATATCTTGATTCTCCTGCTTTCTCTGAAGTGTTATTTTTCTATTATAGCGGCTCTTTCTTAGCGATGTCAAGTGATGGAAAGCCCGTGGAAATATTTAGAAAAACCATCTAAAAATCAATGAAATCTGTTGCTTTTTTTAGAAAATATGCTATAATAGAAGGCAATAAATAATAGCGAAGTAGAATCTCACGCGTTAAGTGTCCGTGGATGGGGAGTTGTCACGGGACGAAAAGCCACTAAGGCTTACGATGTTTGATTCGCACCCGTTGCTACATATGAGTACATCTCAGATGTGGTGCCTGAAAGATATTATTTATGTTTTGTAACTTTATCATTTCAGTGGAGGATAAAACCTCATCATAGGAAGGACCGATTGTTTTCCTCCCTACCCTGCATTCATCTATGGAGGTGTATTTTTTATGCAGATTTCAAAAGAAGCCCTGGATTTTAAGGGCCAGCTTGACAACCTGCGCAAAGTGCCGAACCTTTGTATGTGTGGCTTGCTTATTGCGCTCTATGTTGTCCTGTCATTTTGTAACATTGTTCTTTCAAGTACCTTGGAGATTCGGATTGGTTTCCTGGCATTTATCGCAGCTGGCATGGTCGGTGGACCGGTGATGGGATTTGCTGTCGGCTTTTTAGGCGATATGTTAAACTGCCTTGTACGTGGTTTTGCTTATTTTCCAGGATTTTCTCTAAGCTATGCGTTAGTAGGTGTTCTCTGTGGACTCGTTCTCTATAAGTCCCGTGTCACCAAGCTTCGTGCTGTTTTATGTGCTCTGGTGGAGTATCTAATTAGCATCACGCTTACTTCTACCTGGTTATATCTGATGTATGGCACACCACTTCAGGTGCTCCTTACTACCAGATTAATCAAATGTACTTTGAACTTTTTTGTAAATATTGTAATTATCTATGTATTTATAGAAGCATTCCAGCGGATTATCCGTGCGGCACTGCCGGCACAGAGATAACAAAAACCTAACTCCCAGATGATAAGGGGCTACTGCATATCATGCAGCAGCCCTTTCTTTATATATCTATTCTACTTTGGTAAAATACATGGAGATTCCCTGTCCCCCGCCAATACACATACTAATCATGGCATCTTTTTTCTCGGTACGCATCAGCTCATACAGCACCTTTACGGTCAACATCGCTCCAGTCGCTCCAATCGGATGTCCAATCGAGATACCACCTCCATAGATATTGACTCTCTCAGGGTCTAACCCCAAATCTCTGCTTACCGCATAAGCCTGACTTGCAAATGCCTCATTAATCTCAAACATCGCAATCTCTGGAAGTGAAAGTCCTAACTTCTTAGCCAGTTTTTCACTTGAGAATTTCGGAGAATATCCCATAAGTTCTGCATCAAATCCAGAGACCGCATAGCCTTCAATCCGAAGTTTTGGCATAACCCCAAGCTCCTTTGCCTTCTCCTCAGACATCACCACAACCGCAGCCGCTCCGTCGTTTAGGCTGGAAGAATTACCCGCGGTTACGGTTCCTCCTTTTACAAAACAAGGCTTTAACTTAGCGAGCTTCTCCATAGTCTGCCCGTCTCTTGGTCCTTCGTCGGTGTCAAACACGGTAATATTTCCCTTACGGTCTTTTCGTTCTACTGGTAAAATCTCCTCTTTAAATTTTCCTTCTTTGATTGCCTTACAGGCTTTCTGGTGGCTCTCAAGCGCAAACCTATCCTGTTCTTCTCTGGAAACCTGATATTTTTCTGCCACATTCTCTGCAGTCACTCCATTATGACTGCCATTTAGCGGCCAGGTCAAAATATCAATTACGCCATCTTCAAAGGATTTATGGCCCATCCTGGCTCCCCATCTGGCATCTTTTACATAATAGGGAAGCTGCGAAATATTCTCTGCGCCGCCAGCCACCACAACATCCGCAAAGCCTGTCTGAATCTCCATCACTGCATCTGCAATCGCCTGAAGTCCAGAGCCGCACTGCCGATTCACGGAATACGCGGTTGTCTCTTTTGGCATTCCAGCCTTCAGACTAATTGCCCGCGCCACAAATCCATTTTCTGCAATTTCTCCTACTTGTCCAATAATGACTTCATCCACATCCGATGGCAAAATCCCGGCTCTATTTACTGCCTCTTTTACCACCATAGCTCCCATATCAATCGCCGAAATATCTTTAAGACTTCCTCCAAAACTTCCCACTGGAAGCCTTACTCCGCTGACAATTACCACATTCTTTAACTCGCTCATTACAAACCATCCTTTCTTATGTAGTCTCTATCCAGACTTTTCTATACAATCATACCTCCGCCACAGTTAATTACTTCTGAGGTGATATATGCCGCATCATCCGATGCCAAAAAAGCCACCAATTTTCCCACATCGGATGGTTTCCCCGCATATCCCATAGGAACTCTGGAAACCATACTCTCCCAGGCTGCGCCTCCATTTACTTCTTTGAGTTTTACTGTCATATCCGTCTCAATAAAGCCTGGACAAATTACATTGCAGGTAATTCCCTTTTTGGCATTCTCTCTGGCTGCGGTCTTTGTAAGTCCGACAACTCCTGCTTTTGCCGCTGCATAGTTTGCCTGCCCGATATTTCCAAGCCAGCTTCCCGAAGAAATATTGATGATTCTTCCGCTCTCCTTTGGCCGCATATACTTAATCGCCTCCTGCGTTCCATAAAATGTTCCTGTCAAATCCACTGCAATTACGGTATCCCAGTTTTCTACTGACATCTTATGTAACATTCCATCCCGATTAATTCCCGCATTATTCACCATAATATCCAGTGTCCCATAGGTCTTGACTGCATATTCCACAAGCGCCTGTACTTCTTCCTGCTTAGCCACATTTACACGGTATGTTGTCGCCGTGCCACCTGCTGCTTCAATCTCTGCCACGGCCTCATCTGCCGGAGCCATATCCGCCACAACTACCTTTGCACCCTCTAGCGCTAACTGCATTGCAATCCCTTTTCCAAGTCCCCGGCCTGCGCCAGTTACAATCGCTACTTTATTGTCTAATCTACCCATTTTTCTCTATCCTTTCTTGATGTAAAGTTCCGCATCCGCCCTTCTAATGCCCCTTCTCTAGAAACATTTTCAGCCGCTTCTCGTCTGAAAATCCTTCTTGGCATTATCTGGGCTTCTGCTGTTGTAAAGTTCCGCATCCGCCCATCAATAACTATAAAATCCTCTCCCTGTCTTTCTGCCAAGTAGATGTGCATCTACCATCTTCCGTAGAAGCGGACACGGTCGGTATTTGGGGTCTCCTAAATCTGTATACATCTGTGTCATCACTGCTAATACTGTGTCAAGTCCTGCATAGTCTGTCAGCTCTAGTGGACCCATAGGCAGGTTTGCGCCCAATTTCATCGCGCGGTCCACATCCTCTGGCCGACTGCCTTCTTGTACCATAAAAATCGCTTCATTTTGCATAGGAACCAAGATGCGATTGACTAAAAATCCAGAAGTATCCGGTGCCTGTATTGCTTCTTTTCCAATCAGCTTGGCAAAAGCAAACGTTGCTTTTATTGTCTCCTCACTGGTAAGCAGTCCTGGTGTCACCTCCAAAAGTTTCATTGCTGGAGGTGGAACAAAGAAATGTGCGCCAATCACACGGTCTGGGTGCTTGGTCGCTCCGGCAATCTTGGTAATCGATATTGTTGAAGTATTCGATGCCAAGATTGTGTTTTCTTTCACAATCTCATCTAACTTCTTAAAAATCTGCAATTTAATCCCCACATTTTCTGTAGCTGCCTCAATCACAATATCTGCATCTATGCCGTCCTGATAATCTCCACTGCTTTTTAAAAGAACAACTGCCTGGTCTCTTTCTTCTTGTGTCATCCTGCCTTTTTCGATTTTTCTCTGTAAGAAATGATAGATTTTCTCTTTGCCCTTCTCTGCCACTTCTTCTGATACATCTGTAAGAATCGTCTCTAATCCATGTTCTATACACACCTGTGCAATGCCGCTTCCCATAATGCCAGCGCCAACGACCATCACCTTTTTCATCTTCTTCTCACGCTCCCTTTATAAAAACCTAGCCAGTCCAAAAGGTCCGTCTGTATGGTAAATAGATGCATCCATCTCCTTTAAATCCGATGCAATCAGTGGCTGAAATTCCATCAAATCAAGAACCTGTGTTTGAAGGTCAATCCCTGGTGCAATCTCTGTAAGTGTCAGTCCTTCTGGTCGAAGTTCAAAGACCGCCCGCTCGGTTACATAGTGCATCTTCTGCCCTTTTTTGCGGGCAATCGTTCCATTGTAGGATATTTGCTGCAACTTTTTCACACATTTGATAAGACTGCCTTCTTTATGAATATGGAGCTTGTTATCTTCAAAGGAACACTCTAATCCTTTGCCTGTAAAAGTAGAACAAAAGACTACATGTTTTGCATTGGTGGTAATATCAATAAATCCTCCGGCTCCGGTTGGATTTGGTCCAAGTCTTGTCGCATTGACATTTCCTTTTTCATCAATCTCTCCTGCTCCCATAAAGGTAACATCGACGCCAGCTCCGTTATAATAGTCAAACTGGTCATCATGTCTAAGCAGTGCAAAATTATTTTTGGCAATACCAAAGTCCACACCGCCCATTGGAATCCCCCCATAAATACCTGACTCTACGGTGATTGTCACATCTTCTTGTACTTGTTCTTCTGCAAGTATCGCTCCTACTACATCATTGGGAATACCTGTGCCCACATTTAATACATCATCTTTTTGAAGCTCCATCACTGCACGTCTTCCAATCAGCTTGCGCACGGTAAGCGGAAGCATCTCCGAAGCCTCCACGGGCACCTTTACATCCCCACAATATGCCGGGTCAAAGAAAAAGCTATGGGTCTGTCGATGGTCTTCTTCTGGATTGTCACAGATAACCACCGCATCGATAAAGATACCAGGAACCGTAACTTTTTTACAGTGAATACTTCCAGCAGTTACTTTTTGTTTGGCCTGTGCAATGACTTTTCCACCATATTTTTTGCAAGCTAACACTGCTGAAAGCACTTCTAACTGCATGGCTTCCTGCTCTGTTGAGAGATTGCCATTTTCATCTACATAAGTACCACGGATAATACAATAATCCAGAGGAATCGGCTGATAGCGCATATATTCCTCTCCAGCAATTGTTACAATATCTACAATGTCTGGCGCTGACTTGGTTCGCTCGTTCATCTTGCCCCCGTCAATTCTTGGGTCAATAAACGTTCCAAGACCAACTTTGGTAATCTTTCCAGGCTCTCCACCAGCCATACTTCGATATAGCTGCGCAAACTGTCCTTGAGGGATACAGTATGCGAGAATCTTATTCTCCGCAATCAACTTCATAATCTTGGGCTGTAATCCCCAATGTCCCCCGATAATCCGAGACAGCATCCCCTCATGTGCAAAGTGCTGAATCCCGCGGTCTCTGTCACTTTGTCCGCAAGAATGAACCAGTGTTAAATCATGCGGGCTTTTTGTCTCTAAAAAACGCTTCTCTATCGCCTTTAAGATAGATTCACTGGATGATACTAATGTCATGCCAATCGTAGCGATAGTGCTGCCATCTGCAATCAAAGCTGCCGCTTCACTAGCACTGATAAATACAGGTTTTTTCATCTTCTCTTCTCCTCTCTGTCATCCTTGATTTTGAAATAATTTCCGAATCTTTTTCTTATCGGTCTTCATATTCTCTGTCATGGGAATATGGTCTACCATTTTTATTTTTACAGGAACTTTATAGCCAGCAATTTTCTCTTTTAATCTGCTTTTTAGTTCTGCCTCTGTCAAAGAACCTGCTACTTGCAGTTTTACCACTGCCACCGGCACTTCTCCATACAATTCATCTAAGATTCCCACAACCGCAGTGTCCTCTACTCCCTCGATACTTAAAAGTTCATTTTCCACATCAAAGCTGCAGATTTTCTCTCCGCCTCGATTAATCATATCTTTTTTGCGGTCGACCAAATACAGATAACCCGCTTCATTAAAATATCCAATATCGCCTGTATTCAGCCATCCGTCTATAATCGCGCCATTTTGAGTTTTATAGTAGGAGCTTGTTACATTCTTTCCTTTTACAAGCACTTCCCCTTTCTCTCCATCTGGCACTTCTTCTCCATCGCTGTTTACAATCTTAAATACAATGCCAGGAATTGGTACACCAGAAGAACCAATATAAGGGCTTTCATTTGCATCTGTTGGAAAAACGGTAGCAGGAGAAGTTGTCTCTGTCAGCCCATATATGGTACGAAATGCACAATCTGGAAGCCATCTTTTCAACATTTTAATCTTTCCAGGTGGCATATTGCTGCTGCCACAAGCAAATATACGAAGGCTTGGAAGTGTCAAGTATTCTTCTCTTTGTTCCAAAAGTAGAGTAAATACAGTCGGCGAAGCATGTAAAAACGTAATCTGGTAGTTCTTTATATCCTCTAATACCCGCCTAGCATCAAAGAATTTATGTAGTACAACCGTTCCACCCACATAGAGCATCAATCCAAACACTGCAACCAATCCAGTGATTAGATAGATAGGAATAGGAAGAATTACCCGTTCTTCTTCTGATATCTTAAGTGTCTTTTGATAAGTTACCACTGCATGCATCATATTTTCATTGGTAAGAAGGACGCCTTTGCTCTGCGAGGTTGTCCCTGAAGTAAACATTAACAATGCCAAATCCGAAGCTTTTATCTCTTGTTCTATCTTCCTTAAGTCTATCTTGTTATCACAAACAGAACACGGTGCAAGCCCATATCCTTTTTCTCCATCTTTCACTTCTAAAAGTGAGATGTTTTTTTCTTTACAGATGTCAAAATAGGATACAAATGTTTCATCACTGATAAGCAGTGTAACATCAGATTTTTCTAACAGCGATAAAATCTCTTCTTTTTTATACTTTGTAGGTAAAGGCACCACCACTGCTCCCAAACGATTTAGCGCCAGAAAAGCTACACAGAACTCAATACTGTTATATAATAGTAACGCCACATGTTGTCCTTTTCTAACCTGTTTGCACTGATACAACCATGTAGAAAATATCTGCACTTTTTCTTGCAAATCCTGATAGCTGTAAGTACGCCCAAAATTATCTATTATCGCAGTCTTATTGGGTAATCGCTTCTTAGTCTCTGTCAAAGATGCATACATGTTTTTTGGCAGATTTTGAATGGTCATTGGCCAAAATATCTCTCCTGTATGCATAATATTATGTACACCTCCTTATCCTAAAACTAAATCGGCTTCTTTTTAATGAATCATAATATTTTCTTTTTCATTTGTCAATATAACGAAATCGGTTTCTCTATTTTTACCAATTTTGTTTCATTAATATTGTGCACTTTAACAATATTTTATCTATTTTCTCTTTTTTATTGACATTTTAACTATATTAGCATACAATTTAATCACAAATAAACTATATCGTTTTCTTTTTTGTAACTTTATAACGAAATATTTTCTTTAAAAGGAGGAAGGTATGAGTAAAACTGTAACTATTTTATTTGTTCTTTTCAACATTGTTTATTTCTTTATTGACTATGTATTGGTGACCGTTCTTCCCAATCCGCTTCTCTTTGGCTGGCTGCCGCTTCAACTTGGACTTCTGTTGTTTTTCCCGGTTATAGCTGCGATTGTCTGGGGACTTTACTTTAATGCATTTTTCAATACACAAAAACATGTAAAATAAAACTAAGAAATTACGATAGGAGGAAATGTTATGAAACCAGCAATACTTATCAGTTTGGGAATCCTAGTCTATGCTATCTTTATTGTATGGCATGGCTTTCGTTCCTTTAAATCCACCAGTGAATCTTCAGAAAAATTTTTCACCGCAGACAGAGGACTAAATCCTTTTGTTCTCTTATGTACCACCTCAATCTCCGTCTTTAGTGCGCTTGCTTTCTATGGGGCACCCTCTGGCATCTACAAGGATGGCATTGGCTTCTATTCCAATACCGGAGGTATGGTTGCAGCGCTAATGTTTGTGGTTGTTGGTTATCGGCTCTGGCTTTTAGGTAGAGAATATGGATTTACCACCCCTGTTGACTATCTAAGGTCTAGATATTATTCCGATGGATATGGACTGTTTGTCTCCGCTTTTCTAATCTTATTTATTGTGCCTTATGTAGCGATGCAGTTAGTCGCTATTGGTGATGCAGTCGTTGTAACCACAGATGGTATGGTTCCTTATGTGATTGCCGTTGCGGTTGGTACGATTGTAGTATCTTTGCATATTATTGGTGGTGGTATGGGCTCTGTCGCTTGGATGGACACTTTCCATATGTGCCTTGGCTTTGGTACGCTGATTACATTGATTGTCTATCTTACGATGCGTTATTTCCCCAATGGAGGATTTGCAGAGGCTGTACAGATTATGCAGCAAAATGGTACCTTTGATATTCTGTCCTGTCCTGGTCCTAACGGCACCTTTAACTGGAAAGGCATGATTAGTAATGCCTTAACAGGTGCTATCGCGACCGTTGTATGGCCTCATATCTTTATGAGAACCTTTGTAGCTTCTAGCAAAGAAAATTTCCGTCAGATGTCATGGGCGATGCCACTGTCTTATGTGTTGGTATATTCTCCTATCGTGATTATCGGAGCTATCTTGGCACCAGCTATCTTAGGGCCTGGATTTGAAAAACCGGACAATATTGTAGCAATTTTATCTACGCAGTATGCACCGCCTTTTATTGCCTTTATCTCTCTTTTATGCCTGTTTGCCTTTGGTGTATCCACTGCAGATTCGCTGCTATTATCGGCAAGTGCAATGGCTTCAAGAGATATCTATCTGCACCATGTCTATGAACTAAAAGGTAAGACTTCTGACTCCAAACAAGTGGTAAAATTTGGTCGTTTGGTTCTTTTGCTGCTGATGATCATTACCTTAGTGATTGTAGCACTGAAACCAGCCAGTATTACAGATTACGCCTATAAGTTATCCTCTCCATTCTTTGCACAGATACTTCCAGCCACATTATTTGGATTGTTCTGGAAGCGCGCAAGCAAAGAAGGCGCTATTGCTGGTACCGTCTCTGGACTACTTGTTGCAATAGTCTTAACCTTCTTTGTCAAACCACCATTTGGCTTCTCTGCTCTGGTCTGGGCATTGGTAGTCAATACGCTTCTTCTGGTTGTTGTCAGTCTGTGTACTAAAGTTCCAGAAGAAATTACTGCTAAATATCACACCAGAATTGATTCTATTATCTATTCTGGTGCAGAACTTACCTCACTTACTGACGCAACACTTCAGGCAGTTAATCAGAAATAAACAACAGAAAGGGGTTTCAAAATGTTAGAGCTGATTCCTTTTCAGGCTTATCGGGTAAAGATTCTCTATCCCGATACCTGGCATATCTTTATCAATCCAAGTAAATCATTTGACTATTATGATGGTTTTGTAAAAATTGACCGCTCATCCGAACGAAATTCACCGAATCAGGCTTCTCTTTCTGTTCGATGGGCAAAGATGCAAAAGGAGATAACGATTGATGAATATATGGAAGAATTGAAGATGCAATATGCAAAAAAACAGAAGAAAAATAAAAAAGACCATTTTGAAATCCTGTCGATGGAGCCTGTGAAAGGTTTATCACACAAGGCATATCTGATGCATACCTCTATCAAGGCAAATCATTCTATCTATCGCGCCTTTGGAAAAGAGGAGACGGTCTGCTCGATGCAGCTGACTACTTACTGTGAAGTTACCAAGCGTATTTTGATTGCAAGTATTGCTTCTGTTCCTGAAGATATAAAAGCACAGAGAGAGCATTATCAGCAGATGCTTTTCTCCCTTACTTGTCATTAAAAAACAAGAGAAAAGGACTTTTATTCAAGATGCAAAGTCCTTTTCTCTTGTTTTTTATCTCTACGTTTCTTTATATTCTCTGGTAGTATCTCTGACAACTAGCTGTGGCTCTAAGATAATTCTCTTATATTCTGACTCTGGATGTTCGACTCTTCTCACCATAAGCTCTGCCGCCTTCTCTCCCATCTCTTCCACTCTCTGGCTGATGGTGGTCAGTTTAAATCCATTCAAATTGGCAAAATCAATATTATCAAAGCTGACAATTGACAATTCTTCGGGAATCTCAATCTCTTTTTCTTTGCAGCAATCCAAAAAACCAAGTGCCATCAAATCATTTCCAATCACAAGCGCGGATGGTCTTTCTTCACGCCGAAAAAATTCTTCTGCCACTTCATATCCCCGTTTCATCTTTAAATCACCAGGTATCACGTCTTCTTCTTGCATCGTCAGATAATATGTCTTTAAAGCCTGTCGATACCCCTCAAACCGCTGCACCGTAACTGAAGACTGCTGATGTCCGCAGACAAAGCCGATTCTCTTATGTCCCAATTCTATCAGATGCATAGTTGCAATATAACCCGCTCGGAAGTTATCCAATAAGACCGAATCATAGTTCTGCAATTCCAGCGTTCGATTGACAAAGACAATTGGAATATTCATCGCCCGAAGCTGTTCTTCTTCCATATTTGTCACCACAGTAAATAAAATCAAGCCTGCTAGACACAATTCTCTTGCAGTCTCTATACTGCGCGCTTCTCTCTCTCTATCGTATTCGCTGTTAAAAATCATTACTGTATAACCATACCGCTCCAGCGCCTTCTGTATATAGAACGTCAGTTCGGAATAGAAAGGATTACGAACATCACCAAATATTAGTCCGATGATATTTACCCGTCCCTTACTTAGGCTTCTTGCCAATGTATTTGGCCGATACCCTATCTCCTCTGCAAAAGCAATAATTTTCTCTCTAAGTTCTGGGCCAACCCCCGAAGTTCCATTGAGAGCTCTAGAAACGGTTGCTCTAGAAACTCCTAACATATCTGCTACATCTGTGATAGTATATTTTTTCTTTGATTTCATATCGTTCCCTTTATATTGTCTGATTCCTTATATATTAATTCTATCTTAACATAGATTTTCCTAGGAATCTACACTAAAAAGGGTTCTAAGAATGTTTCTCCTTCTCCTCCTCCTTAATCTCCCAATGGATCAAAAACGTCAGTGCTGCCCGAAGGATAATAATGCCTCCAACGGTTGCAATCTCTGTCCATTCTCTGACAATCACAGTACGTAGTATCTCACTTCCAAGCTTAAACTCAAGTCCCATGGAAAGTCCTTTTGCAAGTGTTAGCTTGGTATCGGGCGAACGCTTTAGGTAGAGAAAAAATCCCCGGATACCTGAGAAGATAATAATTCCCACCCCGATAAACTCAAAGAGCAGAATCGCAGCCTCCACGATACTATCAAGCATCACATGTAAATTACCCATTCTTATCTGTCTCCTGTTACTCTGCTGCGTAATTCAGTCGTACTGTAACGGTTGCTGTCTTGTAGCGGGATTTGGTGTCAAAAGCGCCGTCATAGCTGTAACTGCTAGAGCCAGAATTGGTCGGGGTAATCTGAAAGACACCAAGGCTTGCGGTCAAAAGTTTACCTCTTCTGCTGCCGGTTCCTTCTACAAGGATATCAATTCTCTGTCTTGCATTGTCGGTTGCCTTCTCAATCAGGTCTAATTTTACTTCGTCTAATTTTGTACAGTAATATTCCGGTGAATAGGAAGCAAGCTCCACTCCTGATTCAATCAGTTTTGTAATATCTCTGGAGACTAATTCTACTTTATCAATATCAGTAGAAGTAACGGTCAGTCCCTGATATAGGTCGTAGCCATCGGGATACTCTCTTTTATAGTTGCCTTCTTCGTCGTATTCGGTCCGATAGCGCTGTGAGATATCAATAGAGCTGAACACCAGTTCGCTTTCTGTAATCCCATTGTCAAGCAGATACTGTTTGACAATCTCTGCGTTATCTTTAATTACCCCATAAGCTTCTTTGGTTGTCATTCCATAGGCGGAGAAACTGCCTCTCCATACAATCAGGTCTGACTCAAAATTACAACTTGCTGAACCGGTCGCTGTCAGTCCGTCGCCACCGCTGTGTGTCTTATAGCTAACCACACCGTTTGTTAAAATTGTCATACAGATAATCGCTGCTACTGCTGCAATCGTCGCCACAACAATCGCTGATATGCCTTTTGGTAACATTCCTTTCTTTTCTTCCATTTTTCAAAATACCTCCTATATCTGTTGTTTTCTTCAGCATAACACGCTGAAAGCAAGATTTCCAGCGATTCTGAAAAATGATGCAAAAGATATGCAAAGTTCATAAATCTTAAGAAATCTTAATTGTATCACCTTCTACTCGCAAGAATCTACTTGACATGTTACACTGAAAGCAGTTATACATAAAACAGGACGGTGAGAAAATGCAAGAAAAACAGAGAATTTTAGTAGCAGATGATGAGCCGGAGATTCGCGAAGTGCTTCGGATGATGTTAAGTAGTGAAGGATATGAGATTTTAGAAGCGGTCAACGCACAGGAAGCGGTGGAACAGGCAGAGCGTGTAGACCTTGTTATCTTGGATGTTATGATGCCTGGAGAATCTGGTATACAGGCTTGTACAAAAATTCGGGAAAAGACAAATGTTCCGATTTTATTTTTGACAGCCAAATCGGGAGAACACGACAAAGTGATTGGCTTCTCAGCCGGAGGTGATGATTACCTTGTAAAGCCCTTTTCGTATATGGAACTTCTCTCCAGGGTTAAAGCACTGATTCGACGTTACCGGGTCTATCAAAAATCAGAAGAAAAGATGGAGAAAATTATCTTCTATCGGGACCTTACGATTAACCAGGAGTTACAGACGGTACAGATGAATGGACAGGATATCTCCCTTACAGAGATGGAATATCAGATTCTTTTACTTCTGGTATCCAATCCGCGAAAGGTATTTTCTGTCAAAGAAATCTATGAAACTATCTGGAAAGAAATCTTCTTTCCTAATTCCGGCAATACAGTGATGGTACATATTCGAAATATTCGAAGAAAACTGGAGAAAAACGGAGATTCCTATATTCAGAATATCTGGGGAAGAGGTTATTGTGTCAATTGAGAAAAAAAAGAAACGCAAACTGACGCTGGAACTGGTTTTAATGACTGTTATCTCTTTAATCGCGGGTGTCTTTGTCGCTCAATTAGTCGAAGATATTAGTTTACAGCTGATGATGCAGAAAATCGGCAGCGATGATTACTATGAGCGGCAGACACAGGACTGCCTAGACAGGCTTTCGAATTTTATCACAAGCAATCAGGTGACAGAGCAAAATATCGAGCTTCTTGCCTCCTGGGCACAAAAAGAATCAAATGTATATGTGGTATTCTATCGGGATGTAGAAGCTCTCTTTAGCAGCAATACCATCTTTTTTACCGAAGATGAAGAGGTCGCCATCCCATTAAATGGCACTGGTCTTCCCTACTATGATGTATCTCTTTTTGATGGCACCATTATCAAGGCTGAATTAGACTGCTATATGGACCCCCATCTGTTCTATCTGGTGGATATAGCGGGCTATATGATGGGCGGTATTGTCTTTGTGATGCTTTTATTTTTGCTGATTCATCAGAAAATCCGCTATATCAACAGACTGCACCAGGAACTAAAGATACTAGGCAGCGGCAACTTGGAATATACGGTCACCATACGCGGAAATGATGAAATCACAGGTCTTGCCGAGGGGATTGAGAACCTTAAAAATGGTATCCTTGACCAGCAACTTATGAAAGATGAAGCCGAGAAAGCCAATATGGAGTTAGTCACTGCCATGTCGCATGACCTTCGTACTCCTCTGACCTCTTTGATTGGCTATTTAGAGCTGCTGACCATGCAGCGCTATGAAGACGAAGCGCAGATGCAAAAATATTTAGAGCACTGCCGGGAGAAGGCTTTTCAGCTTAAAAAAATGTCCGACCGGCTCTTTGAATATTTCCTGGTCTATGGCAAAAGGGATTACCAGTATCAGTTCCATACAATTACTTGTGAAAATCTTCTAGAAGACCTATGTAACAGCCAATTTTTTGACTGGCAAGAGCAGGGAGGCACACTGATATGCCAGATTGATGCACTTTCTGGTATAATTCAGGTGGACAGCGAATACCTGCAAAGAGTTATCGACAATCTTATCTCCAACCTAAAAAAATATGGAGACCTCAATCAGCCTTTGGAGATTATGGCATACGAAAAAGACCAGACACTCTCTATCCGCATCTGCAATCATATCAAACCGATGCATTCTTTAAAAGAGAGTACACAGATTGGTCTAAGAACCTGTCAGAGAATTATGGGAGAACACAAAGGAAGCTTTTCCTGGTCCCAAGAAGGAGAGTATTTTATGGTGGAGCTTACCTTTCCGCTTCTGTGCTTTACCAAGCGATGACCAAGATGCTGATACTATATCTTGGCTGCGCCATTTCCGGTCTCCACCACATAGAATTCTGCGACAAGTCCTGTCCGCTCCTTATAGTGCTCGCCTACGTGATTGATAAATTCATTAACTGCACTGTTTTTTACAATGCTAATCATACATCCGCCAAAACCGGCTCCCATCATACGGGAGCCTAATACTCCTTCGATATCCCAGGATTCTTCTACCAGGATGTCCAGTTCTTCACACGAGACTTCATAATCTTCTTTGAGCGAGAGGTGAGAGGCATTCATCAGTTGTCCAAATTCCTCAATGTCGCCGCGCTCTAAGGCTTCTACTGCCTGAATGGTTCTCTGGTTCTCTGTCACGGCATGGCGGGCTCTCTTAAGCCTTATAGGGCTTTCTATCATCTCCTGCACCTGCTCAAAGACCTCTGCGGTCAACTCTCCTAAGTCCCGTATTGCAACAACACGCTGCAGCTCTTTTAATGCCTGCTCACACTGCGCTCTGCGCTCCTGGTAGCGTTCATCGACCGCCAAACGAGATTTTTGGCTGTTGGTAATGATGATTTTCTCATGAGGGAGCAGAAGTGGTGCATATATATAAGAAAGGTCACTGGTATCTAAGAAAATCGCATGATTTTTTTTCCCCATTGCAATCGTAAAAGGGTCCATAATCCCACTGCCAGCACCGATATATTCATTCTCGGCAAGCTGTGTAAAGAGGGCAATATCTACCATATTGATATCTTTAAGTTCCATCAGCTCTTTCAGAATCAACCCGGTCACTACACCAAGCGAAGCAGACGAGCCGATGCCAAGTCCTTTGGGAATCTCCCCATAGTAGAGAATCTCAACGCCATATGGAATCTGGCATCCCTTGCTGATAAAGGTCTGAAGTACCCCTTTGGGATAGTTACCCCATCCATCTTTCTTCCGATAGACAAGGTCTCTAAGGGACGCTTGAATCATTCCATTCTCAGGATAATTCAGAGAATAGAGGCGCACACTATCATCCGTTCGCCTCCTGGCCACGGCATAAGTACCAATCGTAATCGCACATGGAAATACATGACCGCCGTTATAATCGGTATGCTCTCCGATAAGATTTACTCTACCCGGAGCAAAGTAGACATCTACGGCGTCCCCGTCTCCGTATATTTCTAAAAATTTGTCCACTAACTGCTGTTTCATAACTCTCTCCCTTATCCATTTCTGAACGTCATTATAGTTTTGGAATATCATAGCATATTTTGTCGTTTTTGTTAATACATTGTTTTGTACATTGCTTTTGCACATTGACTTTTTTTGGTATCGTGATTAAAATAAGACATAATCTTTTTAAAAAGGAGTATTTACCATGTTGGAATTTTTAAAAGTTATTTTTCTAGGAATTGTAGAAGGCATCACGGAATGGCTTCCTATCTCCAGCACTGGACATATGATACTGGTGGAAGAATTTATGGAGCTTCAGGTATCGCCGGAATTTATGGAGATGTTTCGGGTTGTGATACAGCTTGGGGCTATCTTAGCCGTTGTGCTTTTGTATTTTCCAAAACTCTGGCCATTTTGCTCTCCCAAAAATGGATGGATTCGCAAAGATACCTGGTCGCTATGGTTCAAGGTATTAGTAGCGGTGCTCCCGGCGGCTGTGATTGGTATTCCCTTTGATGATACGCTTGATGCGATGTTCTACAACTATCAGACGGTTGCGGTCACATTGATTGTCTATGGTATTCTTTTTATTGTGGTAGAGAACTACAATAAGAAAAGAAACCCCAGGGTAACTTCTCTTAGTGAGATTACGTATTCGCTTGCGATTGGAATTGGTATCTTTCAGGTGCTCTCTCTGATACCAGGCACCTCCCGCTCTGGCTCTACTATCTTAGGCGCTATCTTATTAGGAGCTTCTAGAGGGATTGCTGCGGAGTTTAGTTTCTTCCTTGGGATTCCGGTTATGTTTGGCGCAAGCCTTTTAAAACTTGTCAAATTTGGTTTTGCCTTCTCATCAGCGGAGCTTCTTCTTTTACTTGTCGGTATGGTGACTGCATTCTTTGTCTCGATTTTAGCGATTAAGTTTTTGATGGGTTATATTAAGAAAAATGATTTTAAACCATTTGGATATTACCGGATTATCCTGGGCGTGCTTGTGTTATTTTACTTTATAGTTATGAAATAACAGAGCAGACGTTCAAAAGAAAAGGAGCCGAACACGATGTACAAAGAAATTGCAAGACTGATTTTATACAGGGATTTAGGAAAAGACAACATTCTTTTAAAGCTCTCTGGTATCTTTCAAGATTATGAGCAGCAAAAGGGGACACCGGCAGAGCTGATTACCAGAATCTATGAGCAGATGAAGGCACTGCTTGATTTGGCAACTTGTTACGGATTTGACAAAAATCTCTGGCATAATTATCTGACCTTTCTGCTATTGACCAATGAAAATTCTTTTAGTATGACAAGTGAGAAAGTCGGGGCCAATGATGGCAGCGTCAATCATTTTGCCAAAGGCGATTTTGCTATCTTTTTAAAATTGTTTCACTTTGACTTTTCTCCAATAGAAAAGGACCTTGGCATTGACTGCTTCTCGACCATCTGCAATTATCATGCTATCCAGAAAAAGGAGCGGATGTACAATAAAAATGTCAGTGAAAAGGTACAGTTGGTCAGCGAGCAGCTTGAAAAAGCAGAAGATGCAGAAGCGTTCTTTCGGATTATCACGGATTTCTATGCCGCTTATGGTGTTGGGATGTTTGGTCTTAATCGCGCCTTTCGTATCCGGCATTTAGAAGATGGCGTGGAATTTCTGCCGATTAACAATACCGAGCGGGTGATGCTTTGCGACCTTATCGGCTATGAGATTCAGAAGAAAAAGCTGATTGACAATACCGAAGCTTTTATCAAAGGACTGCCTTGTAACAATGTGCTGCTCTGCGGAGATGCCGGCACCGGCAAATCGACCAGCATCAAAGCACTGCTTAATGAATACTATGACCAGGGGCTTCGGATGATTGAGATTTATAAACACCAGTTTAAAGACCTGTCTAATATTATCGCTCAGGTCAAAAATCGAAATTATCGCTTTATTATCTATATGGATGATTTATCATTTGAAGAATTTGAGATAGAATATAAATACTTAAAGGCAGTGATTGAAGGCGGGATGGAGACCAAGCCTGACAATGTACTTATCTATGCGACTTCTAACCGTCGTCATCTTATCAAAGAGACCTGGAATGACCGGGATGACTTAGAGATGGACAATGGCCTGCATCGCTCGGATACGATGCAGGAAAAGCTTTCCCTAGTAGCGCGTTTTGGTGTCACTATCTACTATGGAAAGCCTTCCAAAAAAGAATTCAATACAATTGTTACAGAGCTTCGCAAGCGCTATCCGTCGATTACCTGTTCCGACGAAGAACTGTGTGCGGAAGCCAACAAATGGGAACTAAGCCACGGCGGCATCTCTGGCCGGACGGCGCAGCAATTTATTAACTATATGGCTGGACAGGAACAGATCCAATAAGCCAATACTATCTAGGAAGACAGAGTGGTAACTAAGGATTGATACCGCTCTGTTTTTTCTCTGATATCTTTCTCTGTCACACCATAGTAGAGAGAGATATCTCTTACTATCAGCTTTAATGCCTTCATCGCCTTTTTAGAGCCGCTATAAGAGCATGCAAGAATCCCTCTTGTCTTCTCAATCGTAACAAAAAGCTCTCCTCTTTCTCTCAGATGTATCTGATAGAGCCAAATATCCATCGGAAACATATCATCAGGAAGTGCCTTTATCAACTCGCTTCTCTTCTCCATCTGTGCCCAGAATTCCCTTAGAGATGCTTCATCCATCGCCTTTGGCTTCTGAAGCTTTCCTGCTTCGCCTAAAAGCTCTGGCTTCTCTCTTAGTATCATACTTTCTCTTAGGCTATGATACTCCTGTTGATACTTTCTGTTCTTCTTTGGCACTTCTCTTGCTGCATATCTTTTTATCATATACTGGCATGTCTCCTCTAACGTATGCGAACTAGCGGTGATGGAGCGCTTGACTCTGGCCTTTTTTCTTTTGTATAGATATTGCTCTACTCTCTGCTTTAGACTAGGCTTGGCACCGCTTTTTCTGCCAACTAAAAAGACACTCGTCGGCCCATCCGCGCCGCCAATGATAGACACAGCTTGGACTCTTTTTGCTTTTTTCATTTATCCTTTTGCCTCTAATAGTTTCTCCACGCTAACTAATTTTACACACAAAACAAAGAGTTCTGCGGTTATCTTTAGTTCTTCTAAGGTTGGATAAGATGGTGCAATACGGATATTGCTGTCATGTGGGTCTTGTTTATATGGGTAGGTTGCTCCTGCTCCGGTTAGGGTTACTCCTGCTTCTTTACATTTGTCCACAATCGCCTTTGCGCATCCATCCATTGAGTCAAAGGAGATAAAGTATCCGCCAAGCGGCTTTGTCCATGTTCCAATGCCAAGTCCGCCAAGTTCTCTCTCTAAAGTCTCTAAAACCAGTTCAAATTTTGGACGCATAATTGCTGCATGTTTTCTCATATGCTCCTTGACACCGTCTAAATCCTTAAAATACAGCACATGGCGCAGCTGGTTAATCTTATCGTGGCTGATAATCTGTATGGTCATAGACTTCTTCACCCAATCCAAATTGCCAAAGGAAGCCGCAATACAACTGATGCCAGCGCCAGCAAAGCTAATCTTTGAGGTGGAAGCAAAGATTAAGACCATATCTTCCTTACCATTTGCTCGGCACATAGACAAAAGTTCAGGAAGTGTATCTTGTTTCTCTTCATAGAGATGATGCACACAGTATGCATTATCCCAATAGATACGAAAATCCTCTGCTGCCGGACTTAAATCTGCCATTCTCTTGCAGACTTCCTCAGAATATGTGATGCCAAGCGGATTGGTATACATTGGTACACACCAGATTCCTTTCACTGATGGGTCCTTTACATACGCTTCCACCATATCCATATCCGGCCCATTTTCATCCATGGGAATTGTAATCATCTCAATCCCAAAATGCTCTGTAATCGCAAAATGCCGGTCATACCCTGGCGCCGGACACAAGAATTTTACCTTGTCAAGTTTACACCAGGGCGTACTTCCCATCACTCCATGTGTCATTGAACGGGAAACCGTATCATACATCACATTCAGACTTGCCGTACCAAAGACAATCACATGTTCCTTGTCCACGCCAAGCATATCGCCAAGCAGTCTGCGGGCACCCACAATTCCTTCTAGGTTTCCATAATTTCTTACATCCACACCCTGCTCATCTCTCATATCAAAATGGCTGTTAAAAATATCCATCATCGGCATTGTCATATCCAGTTGTTCTGCTGCCGGCTTTCCTCTGGACATATCCAGTTTTAACCCTTTGCCCTTCGCATCCTCATATTGCAGCTTTAGTTCTTTTAAAAGTGCCTCAAGTTCTTCTCTGCTACATTCGCTATATGCCTTCATATCGTCTTATCTCCTTTTCTTTCTATCTATAGTAAAAATAAAGAGACTGTATTTTTCATACAGCCCCCCTTTACAATCCATCCTGATTCTCAAATACCTTCTTAATCAGCCGGTCATACTCCTGCCATGCCGGAAACGCTTCTAACTCTCTTAAAGCTTCCGCTATCTGTCGATACATCCAGCCATGCAATGACTTGTCCTTCTGATTAAATCGCTCCCATAGCTTCTCTCCTATGGAACGCTCGTCCCTCTCTACCGAACGTAAGTTCGACAACTTATCTGCAAGCGCCAATATCTTAGCATTTCGGTCCGCCTCATTCGTCAAGAATGTAATTGTCTCCTGTTTCCGAAGCTTCCAGGTACTCTCTGGCGGAAGTTCTTTCCTCTTATTCTCCGACTCCTGGCTCACATAATGCGCCACTCGTTCTCCAAAGTACCTTCGGAGGTCCTCAACTGTCGCCGCTGTGTCCTCCACCACATCGTGGAGCACCGCAGCCGCAACCAGTTCCTCATCATCTGTCATCTCCGCCACAATCGCGGCAGCTTCCATAGGGTGTACCAGATATGGTATCCGACCGCCCTTGCGCTTTGCTTTGGAATGTGCCACCGTCGCAAAAACAGCAGCTCTCTCAAAAAGTGGCAGACTACTCCCCGTCAGCACCCGTTCCATCTCCACCGACATCTCAATTGTCATTTTACTAAACACCCATTAACCCTTAAAAACCCCAATTACCGTACAGAGTATAACACAAATGCCCCCAAATGGCAACTATGTCTCTCTATATTTTTTACACAATCCCCTTTCATCTAAACCATCTTTTTCTTCCTATCCAGATACTCCTTTGTCATCTTCACAACCTCCCCACTAAGCAGTGACACTGCAATCAAGTTTGGCACCGACATAAATCCATTGAGTGTATCCGCAATATCCCACACCAGCGACAGTGACCCTGTACATCCAAAAAATATTACAATCACAAACACTATCTTATACGGCAATATCCCCTGAATTCCAAACAGATATTCCACCGCCCGCTCTCCATAATAAGACCATCCAAGTATTGTGGAAAATGCAAACATCATAATCGCAATCGCCACAAAGCGGTCCCCGTATGGTATCACTGTTGCAAATGCATTGGCTGTCAGCGTTGTCCCGGAGACCACTGCATTCTCTCCACCCTCTGCAATCGCTGTCAGATACCCTTCCATATTGTAGACACCTGATGTCAGAATCGTCAGACAAGTAATTGTACAGACCACAATCGTATCTGCAAATACCTCAAAGACACCCCACATTCCCTGAATCACCGGCTCTTCCACATCTGATGCCGAGTGCACCATAACCGAAGAGCCAAGTCCAGCTTCATTTGAGAATACACCTCGTGAGATACCACGTTTCATCGCTGTTGCAATTCCATATCCAAGCACACCACCACCAGCTGCTTTAAAATTAAATGCCTCTGTAAAAATCATCGCAAATGCACCAGGCACTTTATCCGCATGCATTAGTATTACAACCAATCCACCCAAGATATAAAAGACTGCCATAAAAGGTACAATCTTCTCCGTTACCGAAGCAATTCTCTTAATTCCACCTACAATTACAAGCGCCACAAAGAACATCACCACAACTGCTGTTATATAAGTTGGCACTCCAAAAGAATCCGAAAGACCGCTTGCAATCGAATTGGCCTGTGTCATATTGCCAATACCAAATGATGCCAAAAAGCAGAAGACAGAGAAGATAACTGCTAACCATTTGCAGTGCAGTCCTCTCTCTATGTATATCATCGCTCCGCCAACCCAGTCCCCGCGCTCATTGCGGTAGCGATATTTGATACCAAGCGTATTTTCTGCATAGTTTGTCATCATCCCAAGAAATGCCGACAGCCACATCCAGAACACTGCTCCCGGACCTCCAAGCGCAATCGCTGTCGCCACGCCCGCGATATTACCTGTTCCAATCGTCGCTGCCAGCGCTGTGCACAGAGACTGAAACTGTGAGATAGAGTGCTTGTCATCGGTCTTTAACACCTTCCGGTCCCGAAATACATTTAAAAAGGTCACATCAATCCAGTTCTTAAACTGTGTAATCTGGAAGAATCCCGTTCGAATTGTAAACATCGCTCCCACTAGCAGGAAGAAAATCAGCATATAAGGTCCCCATATAAACCCGTTTAATACGTCATTTACTTCCTCAATTGTCTTGATTACCTGCTCCATACACTTTTCCCTCCATTGTATCTTTCTTTCCTTTATTCTTATGCCTCAGATAAGGCAGTAAGTCCACTTTTTATCTCCTTTAACACAAAATATGTCTTGGTGCCAGAGACACCTGGAACACTTTTAATTACCCGGTGAAGTTGCTCTAACGTCTCCGAGGAACGTGTCTGAATCTTCAGCATAAAGTCATAATCCCCGGTCAGATAGTCGCAAGCCACCACATCCGGGTGGGTATTCATCACTTTTGTAAACTCGTCGTAATATTGAGGATGTTCCAAAGAAACCTCCATCAATGCAACAACCTCATTGCCAATCTTATGCTGGTCTGCCACAATCGTATAGCGCCGGATAATCCCATTTCGCTCCAGTTTACGAATCCTCTCAATCACCGCTGCCACGGACAAATGTACCGTCCGGCTGATTTTTGTTGCCGACTGCCTAGAATCTTCACTTAAACATCTTAAAATACTGCGGTCCATGCTATCCATATCGTTACTCCTTTTCCAAGAAACTCAAAAAGGGCATGGAAAACCAATTCTTTTCCATGCCCTTTCATGTACATTTTTCAATTTTTTCTCATTATACAATAAATTTTTCAGTTCGGCAACTTATTTTTTCAAAAAGCATGGAAAACTTTCGCTTTGATATGGAGACCATTACTCTACGGTTACGGATTTTGCCAGATTTCTGGGCTTATCCACATCTAGTCCTTTGGCGCAGCTTACATAATATCCCATCAACTGTAAGGGAATAATCGCAACACTGGTCGTAAAATGGGCGTCTGTCTTTGGCACATAGACGGTAAAATCTGCGGTATCTTCAATCGAATAATTGCCATAGTTTGTAAGCCCCATCAGATAGGCCCCGCGGCTCTTGACCTCTACCATATTGGAAAGCGTCTTCTCGAACAGATGTTCTTGTGTTACAACACTGACCACCAGGATGCCATCCTCCACTAAAGAAATCGTTCCATGTTTCAGCTCACCTGCCGCATAAGCTTCCGAATGGACATAACTAATCTCCTTCATCTTCAGGCTGCCTTCTAAGCTAATCGCATAGTCAATCCCACGACCGATAAAGAAAATATCATGCACACTGGAAAATTTACTTGCAAACCACTGTACGCGCTCTTTGTCCTCTAAGACCTTTGCAATCTTATCCGGCAACGTCAAAAGCTCTGCAATCAGCTGATGATAATATGTCTCACTGATACTTCCACGCACCTTTGCAAACTGAATGGCAAGCAGATAACTCGCTATCAGCTGTGTACTGTATGCCTTGGTTGTGGCAACCGCAATCTCCGGGCCAGCCAAGGTATAGAAGACATAATCAGCTTCTCTTGGAATACTAGAGCCCACCACATTGACAACCGCAAGCGTACGAATCCCTTTGCTTTTGGCTTCCCGAAGTGCTGCTAGGCTGTCTGCGGTCTCCCCGGACTGGCTGATAATCAAGACCAGCGAATCTTCTACAAGTACCGGATTCCGATAGCGAAATTCGGATGCCAAATCGACTTCAACCGGAATCTTAACTAAATCTTCTAGTACATATTTTGCTGTAATGCCCACATGATAGGCACTGCCGCAAGCCACAATATAGATTCTTTGAATCTCCTTTATCTCCTCCTCTGAAAGTCCAACCGAGCTTAAATCAATCGTATTGTCCTTTACATAGGTATGGATGGTATCATGTACTGCTTTGGGCTGTTCTTGAATCTCTTTCATCATAAAATGCTCATAGCCGCCTTTTTCCGCAGCTTCTGCATCCCATTTAATCTCTACTGGCTCTTTCGTGAGCTCTTCTCTGTCAATATTGTAGAAGGTGATATCATCCTTGCTAAGTCTTGCAATCTCTAAATTGTCGATATAGTACACATTTCTGGTATATTTTAAGATAGCCGGCACATCAGAAGCAATCAGTTTCCCGTCTTTATTCTGACCGACAATCAGTGGACTGTCTTTACGCACCGTGTAGATAACACCTGGCTCGTCTTTTAGCATAATACCCAGAGCATAGGAGCCTCGTACTCTTAGCATCACCTTTACAATCGCTTCTAGCGCATTTTGCTGATATTTTTTATAATAATAGTCCAAAAGCTTTGTCACCACTTCGGTGTCTGTCTGCGAATAAAACGAATAACCACTTTTTATAAGCTTCTCTTTTAGCTCCAGATAGTTCTCTATAATCCCGTTATGTACTAAGATAACATTCTGGTCATCGCTGTAATGCGGATGCGCATTCTTCATTGACGGCTCGCCATGGGTCGCCCATCTGGTATGCCCGATGCCACAGCTGCCTGGTACGGTACGCCCGCTGTCTGTCTTCTCCACTAACTGCTTTAGACGTCCTTTTACCTTTACAATCTCCACTCGGTCTGAGTCATCTCTCTTTACTGCAATTCCAGCCGAATCATAACCCCGATATTCAAGCTTTGCCAATCCATCTAAAAGTACCGGCGCTGCCTGAGAAGCCCCGACAAATCCAACGATTCCACACATATGTTTCTCCTTTGGCTCTTTTTTCTATTTCCCCACTATACCACATCTATCACGCTTTTGACAACTCTATCCTCTATTTTTTCCAATTGCCACTTTTGACATATTTTTGACAAATTGCACAATTTTCCCTTTTGTCACTAACGATTCCAGACAAAACTGCCGGAAGATTTCATTGCACTTCCTGGTTTCTGTTGGTAAAATAATAACAAAAGGGAAGGGGGATAACAAAAGATGGCAACGAATGTTTCAGATACCCAAGCATCCTCTTCCCGTACACTGACCAGAAGACAACGAGACATCGTGAAGATTTTAGCAAAGACCGCTGGCAACCCTGTCCCCGTAGGTGCTATCTCAGAAAAATTAGATGTCTCCTCTAGAACTATCCTCCGGGAACTTCCGGCTATCGAACAGTGGTTAAGTGAAAATGATTTTACCTTTATAAAAAAGCCAGGTGTTGGTGTCTCCATCGAAGAAGATAAAGCAGCCATCGAGCTCCTTTTAGAGCTTTTAGGCATCTCTGACACACAGACGGGCTACAGCCAGAAGGAACGGCGCCGGCAGATTCTTGGAGAACTGCTCTTTGTCAGAGAACCCATAAAATCCTATGTATTTTTATCCCGTTTTCATATCTCTGAAGGAACACTTGCCAAAGACCTAGATGCACTAGAAGAATGGCTCTTGACATATCAGGTAAAAATTCTTCGTCGCCCGGGCGTTGGCATCTTTTTAGAAGGCACAGAGACCGCTTATCGACAGGCGATTGCCAATGCTGCATTAGAATTTATGGACGACGGCGAGATTCTAAGTCTTCTAAGAGGCAGCGAACAAAAAAATCCTTCTGTCCGTTCATCACTTATGACCAATCGCCTGTTCAGTTTTATGGATACGCAGATTGTGGCCTTTGTAGAAGAGATTCTGGCAGATACCGAAAAAGAATTACATATTCAATATACCGACAGTGGCTATATGGCTCTGGTTGTTCATCTCTCCCTCTCGATAAAAAGGCTGCGCTCAGGAGAGAAGATAGAGATGGACCAAGAAGAACTGCAAAATCTTACCACTTTTCCAGAATATCCGGTAGCCAAACAGATTGCTAGGCGTATCGGTGAGCGTTTTTCACTCTCGATTCCAGCAGAAGAGATTGGATTTATCACAATGCATCTCTCAAGCGCCCGCATCTGGCCGCAGACTAGACGGCTCAAAAGTCAGCTACAGTCCATCAATACCAGGCAAGTCGTGATGTCGATTGTAGAGCGTGTAGAAGCAGAGCTTCATCTTCCTTTCCATACCTGCAATCGGATGATTGAAGAGCTTACAAGCCATATGGACTCAATGATTAGCCGGCTCTCGATGAATATTCAGCTGGACAATTCTCAGGGAGATGCCATCAGACAAAAATATCCCGATATCTACCAGGCGGTCGAGCGTGCCTGTGGACTTTTTCGGGAACGCCTATATATAGAAGATATTTCTCCATCGGAGATTACCTTTGTGGCAATGCACTTTGCAGCGGCGGCTGAGACACTTCGCGTTGAACAGAAAAAGATTGCGGTCGCTGTGGTCTGTCCAAGTGGTATGGGGGCCTCTAGAATGTTGGCAGCCAACTTGATAAGAAGTTTACATAATATAGATATTCGACAGATTATGTCGGCGTTTCGCTTAGAGCCTCAGAAGCTTTTGGAAGATGGCATTGACTTAGTTATCTCCACCGTACCGCTTCAGATTGATTTTCCAAATGTCTGTGTCAGTCCGATTCCACAGACACAGGATATGCTGGTTATCACCCATGCCGTTGACACCATCAGCCGGCAGAAGACCAAAGAAAGTGACAAAGAGATAACCGCTCCTTTTGTCACACAGCATCTTACCCTTTCGGATGTCCGGTCACTGACACGCACAGGGGAAGAAATCGAAGAGCTTCTTGACCATTTTCTGATAAAAGAAATCTCTGGCATCTGTCAAGTGGAGAGCCTGCTTGGTCAGGCAGCCTCGGTCTTTGCAGACACCATCCTAGAACGACAGCTTATCGGTCAGGACCTAGCCCGCAGAGAGGCAATTAAAAATACCTTTATCCCGGAACTTGGCATCTATCTTCTTCACTGCCGTACCATGGCCGTCAGACACTGCCGCTGTGCTTTCTTAAGTCTTCAGGAACCGATTCAGATGTCAAATGGAACCTTAGAAGGCGCGATACTATTATTGGCTCCTCAGTCAGAGCAAAAAGAATGTCTAGAAGTTATCAGCCGCATCAGTATGCTTCTGGTAGAAGACAAACGATTTTTACAGGCGCTAAAAAGCAAGAACGTAAGCGAGGGATACGCACTTGCCAAACAAGCCCTGTTAAAATATTATCAAAACCTTATCATAAAAAGAAAAGGAGATGGAACACTATGAAAAACTTTGCACAGAAATTTGGTAAGTTTCTCTCAGGTATGGTAATGCCCAATATCGGGGCCTTTATCGCATGGGGATTTATTACCGCACTCTTTATCCCGGATGGCTGGCTCCCTAACGAAGGGCTTGCATCTATTCAGCCTCACATATTAACCTATCTGCTTCCGATACTGATTGCTGCACAAGGTGGTAAGATGGTCGGTGGAGACCGTGGACGCGTTATGGGTACGATTGCCATTATGGGATGTATCGCTGGTTCCGACTATACGATGTTAATGGGCGCTATGGCTATCGGACCTCTTGCTGGATGGGTTATCAAAAAATTTGATAAAGCCATGGAAGGCAATATGCCAGCTGGCTTTGAGATGCTGATTAACAACTTCTCTGTTGGTATCTTTGGTATGATTATGGCCATCCTTGGATACTATATCATCGGTCCGATAATGGGCTTTATCCTGTCCATCCTAGCTGGTGGCGTACAGTTCCTTGTAAACGCAAGCCTGCTTCCTCTCGTTGCTATCTTCTTGGAGCCGGCAAAGGTACTGTTCCTAAACAATGCTATCAACCACGGCGTCTTCACTCCGATTGGTATTACACAGGCAGCAGAGACCGGAAAATCCATTATGTATATGTTAGAGGCAAACCCAGGACCAGGACTTGGTGTCCTTATCGCTTACTGGATGTTCTCCAAAGATAAGATGACCAAAGACTCTGCACCAGGCGCAATTATCATTCATTTCTTCGGTGGTATCCATGAGATTTACTTCCCATATATCCTGATGAACCCAATGGTAATTATTGCACCAATCGTAGGAAATATCTGTGCGATTTTCTTCTACACCATCACAGGTTGTGGTCTGATTGGAGCAGCTTCTCCAGGATCTATCATTGCCTTTATGTCTATGAGCCCTCGTTCTTCGATGCTTTTAACCTTCTTAGGCGTTGTGATTGCAACTGGCGTATCTTTTGTAATTGCAAGCCCGATTATCAAGATGTCTGGTGTCAAGAATCTAGAAGATGCCCAGGCACAGACTGCTTCTATGAAAGCAGAGTCCAAAGGATTATCTGCTCCTAATGCACCAGTAAAAGACGCTGGAAAAGTGAAAAAAGTTGTCTTTGCATGTGATGCTGGTATGGGTTCTTCTGCAATGGGTGCGACCAAATTCCGCAACCGTGTCAAAGCCGCTCGTCCAGACCTTACCGTTATCAATACTTCCGTAGACAATATCCCGGCAGACTGTGACATCGCGGTTGTTCAGACCACATTGGTAGAGCGTGCCAAGAAATCTGCACCACAGGCTCAGATGGTTACGATTGGCAACTTCTTAGCAGACCCGGCACTAGATGACCTCTATATTCAGCTTACTACAGGAGATGAAGCTGTGGCAGAACCAAAAGGTGAGAACACAGACCCGGTTGTTCCGACAGCTACCCCAGGTAGAAAGATTATGATTGCCGATGGTATCAGACTGAACCAGACCCCAGGCACCAAAGAAGAAGCTATCCAGGCTGCTGGTGAACTGATGTGCCAGTTAGGATATGTCGATGCTTCCTATGTAGACGCTATGCAGGAGCGCGAGAAGCTTGTCACTACTTATATGGGTATGGGTATCGCAATTCCACACGGCACCACCCAGGCGAAAGGAACCGTTAAGAAGACAGGTATCGTTCTCTTCCAGTACCCGGACGGTGTTCCATTTGGCGATGAGAAGGCCAATCTGGTCTTTGGTATCGCTGGTATTGGCGATGAGCACTTAGACCTTCTTGCAAAAATCTGTGAAGTCTTAGAAGATGAAGAAGTACTTGAAAAAATGAAGACCACTGACGATGTGGAGTGGATTTTAAAACAGCTTTCCTAAAATAACATAATAAAAGAGGTAGTATAATATGAAAACAGCAATTCAATTTGGCGCCGGCAATATCGGCCGTGGATTTATTGGTATGCTTCTGGCAGAAGCTGGTTATCGGGTTGTCTTCGCCGATGTCAGCGAAGTGATTATCAACCGTCTTGCAGAGGATAAAAGTTATACCGTTCATGTGATGGACACCGAGGTAGAAGATGTCGTTATCACCAATATCACCGGAATTCTCTCAAACGGTGAAGAGATTATTGACGAGATTGCAAAAGCAGAGGTATTGACCACTGCAGTTGGTCTGCGTGTGCTTCAGTTTATCGCACCGACTATCGCAAAAGGTATTCAGAAAAAGATTGCCGCTGGTGATAAGACACCGCTGAACATTATCGCCTGTGAAAATGCGATTCGTGCCACCTCTCAGTTAAAAGAACATGTGTACGGTATCCTCTCCGAGGAAGAGAAAGCATACTGCGAACAGTATATTGGCTTTGCAGACTGCTCAGTAGACCGTATCGTTCCTCCGGTGCGCAGCGAAAATCCAGTAGATGTTGTAGTAGAAAAATACTGCGAATGGAATGTAGAGAAGGCTTCTCTAAAAGGCGACATTCCCAAGATTCCAGGGATGAATCTGGCAGATAACCTGATGGCTTATATCCAGAGAAAGCTTTTTACCCTAAATACCGGCCACTGCATCACTGCTTACACAGGCATGTTAGCTGGCCATAAGACGATTGATGAATCCATCAAAGACCCAAAGATTTATGAGCTTGTCAAAGCTGCAATGACTCAGTCGGGAGATGGTCTGATTCAGAGATTTGGATTTGACAAAGAGGCACATTATCACTATATTGACAAGATTATCAACCGTTTTAAAAATCCTTATCTTCAGGATGATGTTGCACGTGTTGGACGCGAACCGCTTCGTAAGCTCTCCGCAGATGATCGTTTAATCAGCCCTCTAACCACTGCCATGTCCTACGGACTGCCAGTCGACAAGCTGATACTGGGAATTGGCGCAGCCCTTCGCTACAACAACCCAGACGATGCACAGAGTCAGGAGTTACAGGCAAAGATTGCAGAAAAAGGCGTAGCTGCTGCTTTCTCCGAGGTATCTGGTGTGACAGATGCTGCACTTTTAGAGCAGGTAACAAAAGCTTACGACCAAATCACTGAGCTTTTTCAGTAAGACAGAACAAAAGAAACGGAGCAGCCTATGATTAGCAAATCGGTTACTTTAAGTTCCAATGATTTCTTCCACGCAAGACCCGCTGCTAAAATTGCCGACGCGGCAAAATCCTACGAGAGCGTGATTATGGTAATGCTTGGCACAGAGATTGCGGACGCCAAAAACGCCTTCTCTCTGATGCGCCTAAGCCATCCAAAAGGCTCCTCCGTGGACATCCTAGCTGACGGCCCTGATGAGACAACTGCCATTACAGGAGTGATTCAGGCAATACAGGAAGAATTTACACCACATTAAACATATCCCGCCAAAGCAGTTTTACAGCTACTTTGGCGGGATATGTTACTATTATTTATTGATAATTCCTTCACAAACCATCTGATAAACTTCTTTATAGGTTTTCCCATGTGCCTGACACAGAGCTATCACACTTTCATATTCTGGAAAGAAGCGCTCTTTGTCTTTATAGAGACAGACTTTTACTTTTGCCTCACCAAGAGGCGTCTGTACTGTGCAAATCTTTCGTTTTAGTATTGTTCGTTCCATACGAACTCTTCGAATCCCAATCGTCGTTGTCTCTGCAAAGATTATCTGTTCCATCTTCTCTATCTCTTCTTTTGTACAGATAACATTAAGCTGATACGCCGGACGATTCTTCTTCATATAAGATGGAATATAATGAACATCTCTTGCCCCTGCTTTTAGTAAACGTTCCATCACATAACCAAGATTTTCCCCACTGCAATCGTCGATATTGGTCTCTAGCTTATAGATAACATCCTTCTCCTCTGTATCTTCTTTTATCAGCATTGCACGCAGCATACTTGGTCTGTCATATTGTCTTTTGCCAGCTCCCATTCCAATCTTCTCCACAGTAAAGACTTCTGGAAGCGTCTCCATTGTCCGCAAAGCAGCAACAATCGCCGCCCCGGTAGGCGTCACCAGCTCTCCTTTTGTCTCTGTTATCTGTAATGGCAGCTTATATTCCTGCACAATATTGACCACCGCCGGCACTGGCACCGGCAAGATTCCATGCTGACAACGAATCGTTCCCTGCCCTTCGTTTAACTTCGTGACAACTACATCCGTAATGGAAAGATTATCCAGACAGACCGCAACAGCCACAATATCCACAATCGAATCCACAGAACCCACTTCATGAAAATGCACCTGCTCTAAAGGCACTCCATGCGCTTTTGCTTCAGCCTGTGCCAGAATCTCAAAAATCTTTCTGGCTGTTTTTTTTGCATTAGCTGTAAGCTTTGCATGTTCTATTATATGCAAAATATCCGAAAGTCCGCGATGCTGATGCTCTTTCTGTGTATGTGACTCTACTTTTTCATGCAGATGTTCTTTACCATGATGGTGCCCATGTTCATGATTATGCCCATGCAGGTATTCCATATCATGGTCGTGATTCTCATGTTCTTTATCTAAGACCACATCAAAATCACACATCAAAAGCCCTGCTTTCTTTATTTGATGAACCACCATCTGAAATCCTGTTACCAAAAGGCTGTCAAGAGCCTGTTCAAGCACTGCTTGATCCGCCCCCAAATCCAAAAGCGCAGCCACTGTCATATCCCCGCTGATACCGCTTTCACATTCTAGATATAATATCTTTTTTTCCATCTATCTAAGTCTCCCATCTACCTTATCTTCTTAACTTTTTTCACAATGGAATCAGTATATCATCTATCTAGTGCTTTTTCTAGTGAAAACTATTATTGGGATAGTGTAACTTTACTTTTGAGGGTGATAGGTTGAAATGTTTTTTGATACAAAGGACGCTCGCCATGGCCTGGTAGATGTTCCTTCCAGACCCCGCTCGCGCTTAATGAACGCCTATAGCGGTACTAAATTCGCGACTGCGCGTTCCGCTTGCGCTCATTAAGTGCCGATGGCGTCCAATGGGTCTTGCAGGAACATCTACCAGACCATGTCGAGCTGTGCGTTGGCTCCGATACACACGCTTTGGGCGGAACACTTCACCTATATACCCTACACAATATTATGCGGTAGTGTCTTATATATTATGGCTAGCCACAGTCAGCCAGGACGGGAGGGGAGTAGGTTCCTGAAAGACCCATTGGACGCCATCGGCACTTAGCGAGCGCAAGCGGAACGCGCAGTCGCGAGCTTAGTACCGCTATAGGCGTTCATTAAGCGAGAGCGGGGTCTGGAAGGAACCTACTCCCCTCCCGTCCTAGCGTCCCTTCTATCACAAAATACAACCTCTACACCCTCTCCCCATTACTCTCTATCACCTTTTGATACCAATAAAAAGACTTCTTCCTCTTCCTTACAAGGCTCCCGCTTCCATCCTCCTGTTTATCCACATACACAAACCCATATCGCTTCTTCATCTCTCCAGTCCCCGCACTGATAAGGTCTATGGGTGCCCAAGAAGTATATCCTATAAGCTCTACTCCATCTTCTTCCACTGCTGCCTTCATCGCACGAATATGCTCTCTTAGATAATCAATTCGGTAATCATCCGCAACATATCCATCACTGTCTGGCTTATCCAAAGCCCCTAATCCATTTTCCACAATAAACAGTGGCTTTTGATAGCGGTCATAGACTTGATTCAAAGTAATCCGAAGCCCTAGTGGGTCGATAGGCCATCCCCATTCACTGAAACTAAGGTATGGATTCTTCGCTGACTGAAATAAGTTGCCTTCTGCTGTCTTTTGCTCTTCGGAAGCGATACAGCGGCTATTATAGTAGGAAAAAGAGATAAAGTCCACTGGATATGCCCGTAAAGTCTCAATGTCCCCTTCCTGCATCTTGGGATACACGCCCTTTTTCTGAAGCCTTTTTACTGCATAGGAAGGATAATACCCTCTTGCCTGTACATCCACAAAGAAATAGTTCTCTTGTTCTACAAGCATAGCCTCCCATACGTCCTGTGGCTTGCAGGAATAAGGATAGACACTGCCCGCCGCAAACATACAGCCCACCTGGTTCTCTGGATTTATCTTATGGGCAAGTTTTGTTGCAAGTGCACTGGCTATTAGTTCATGATGCGCTGCCTGGTATTTTACCTGTTCTTCCTCTTCGCCTTCTTCAAAACAAAGACCAGCTCCCATAAATGGTGCATGTAGAATCATATTTATCTCATTAAAAGTCAACCAGTATGTCACATAGTCCCGATAACGTGTAAATAATACTTTACATAGACGAAGATAACAGTCAATCATCCTGCGGTCCCGCCATCCGCCGTATTTCTCAATCAGATACATCGGGCAGTCAAAATGAGAAATGGTTACAAGAGGCTGAATCTGGTATTTTCTACATTCTTCAAATACCTTCTCATAGAATAAAAGCCCCTCCTCATTGGGTTCTTCCTCATCTCCGTGAGGGAAGATTCTAGTCCAGGCAATGCTCATTCGATAGACCTTAAATCCCATCTCTCCAAACAGTTTAATATCTTCTTGGAAGCGGTGATAAAAATCAACCGCCTCCGCTGCTGGATAGTGATGCTCCTTATCCATCTGATACATCTTTTTATGCCCGGTAATCACGGCATGTCTGTCTGCTCCTGAAGGGCAGACATCTACATTGGCAAGACCTCTGCCTCCTTCAAAGATACCGCCTTCACATTGGTTAGCCGCCGATGCACCACCCCATAAAAAATTCTCTGGTAATCCCATATTAGCACCTCCCCTATCTTAACACCTTTAACAAATCATCTCCTGGCATAACGTTTCCCTCTGCCATCTCTGCCACTTCAAGATATTCCTCTGAATTGGTCACTAACACCGGAGTCTCCAGACAATATCCTTTGCTTTCAAGAAGCGCTTTATCAAAGCTAATCAAAAGCTGTCCTTTCTGAATCCTGTCTCCATCTTTGATATGCGCCTCAAAGCCTTCTCCATTTAACTGCACCGTATCCAGTCCAATATGAATCAGAAGCTCTGCTCCCTCATCGGTCTTAATCCCCATCGCATGAAGCGTTGGAAATAATGCGGTAATCTCACCATCTGCCGGCGCATAGACTTTGCCTTCTTCTGGCACAATTGCTGCACCTTTTCCAAGCACACCAGAAGCAAACGCTTCATCTTTCATATCTGCAAGCTTTATAACCTTTCCCTTGAGAGGACTTGCAATCTTTATCTTTTTTACAATATTGTTATCTGTCTTTTCTAACGTTTTTGTCTCTGCCTCTGCCTGCTCTTCTGGCTCCTTATATAAAAGCATCGTTGCCACAAATGCAATCACCATCGTAATGCCGACACCAGCAACCGCCACCATCAGATTTCCCAGACTGCCATCTGGCTCAATCATTGCCGGAAATTCAAAGATGCCCATTCCGCCCATCATAAATTTACGGAAGTTAAAAGCGCCATAGAAACCACCACCAATTCCGCCGGCAATACAGCTGATAATAAATGGCTTCTTCAGTGGAAGTAAGATACCATAGATAGCTGGCTCTGTTACACCAAAAATACCAGAGATAAAGTTAGGAAACGCCATCTCTTTTAACTGTTTATTTTTTGTCTTAAAGAAAATCGCCAGTACAACCGCAGACGTTGCAAAGGTACATGCAAAGAATGGCATCATTACATTATCATAGCCATTTGTCATAATATTGTTGATATAGACTGGAATAAATCCCCAATGCAGACCAAAAATCACCAGTATCTGCCAGGTCAGTCCCACAATCGCACCAGCTAACATCGGGCTAAAGTTACGTACACTGATAACTACTTCTGCAATGATTGCAGAGCCAAACGTAGCTACCGGTCCAATCACCAAAAATCCAACCGGAATCGCCACAAAAAGCGTCAGCATTGGCACAAAGAAAAATTTCACCAGGTCTGGAATAAATTTACTGAAAAATTTCTCACATTTGGATGCAAAATACACGACAAAGATAACCGGAATTACTGTCCCTGTATAATCCATTGCAATCAGTGGAATTCCAAAAAATTCGGTATAGACCGCTGACTCAAACATAGTCCCCGAAAACAGCGTATATAATGCCTCCGTTCCGGCAGACAAGGTACTGTTTTGTACAGTCGGATAACACATAATCGCGCCGATAACCAGACCTATCATTGGTTTTAAATTAAATTTTTTGGCAGCCGTATAGCCAAGGAACAATGGCATAAAGTGAAAGAGTCCATCACCAATTGCATTTAAAATCAGATAACCGCCGCCAGCATCGGTATAAAGTCCAAGTGCCACAAATAACGCATTTAAGCCTTTTACCATACCACAGGCTGCCATAATTCCCAGAATCGGCTGGAAGATACCAGAGATTACATCAATCGCCTGGTTAAAGAGACTTCCCTTTGGCGTATCGTCTTCTCTGTTTGCACTGCCTTCTTCCAAACCAAGCAGCGGCATCACATCTGCATACACTTCCGGCACATGATTTCCAATCACGACCTGATACTGTCCGCCACTTTTCATCACCGTCACAACGCCGCTCATATTTTTCAGCACTTCATCATTTGCTTTGCTCTCATCTTTTAGTTTAAAGCGAAGCCTGGTAATACAGTGCGTCAGACTGATGACATTCTCCTTTCCTCCCACTTGTTTTACAACTTCTTTTGCCAGTTCTCCATACTTACCCATGTTTTTTTCCTCCTATTTGATATTTTTTTAACACATGCGGGTCTGCATGTCGAACCATCGCCCTAAAGGGACCGATGGCTTTATAGGAAGGTTTGGCCAACTAAATGTCACCATCCTGGCATACGTTATCTTTTACGCTTTTGTTTTATTGACCACTCGTTCTATATGAATGGTCAGATAAAGCTGTTCTTCTTTGGACAGTTCATATCCATATTTTTTCTCAATAAACTGTGTAATCTTCTCTACACAACCATAGGCTTTTTTATATTTCTCCTTAATCACTGCCCACAAGTCATCGTTGTCATCTTCTGTATAGATATTTTTCTCCACCAATCGTTTGGAGAAGAATTTTAGATGTGTAATAAACCGATAGTAATAGACATCATCTTCATTGAAGGTAATCTTAAAATAATACCTTACAATATTGACAATCTCCTGCATAATCCGGGTGATTTCATACATATTGTGCATCACTTCCTGGTCCATCTGTGCATTTGCCAAATGCAGTGCGATAAAACCGGCTTCATCTTCTGGAAGTTCTACTTTACACCGCTTTAAAATCAACTGAAGCGCCCAAAGGCCAATCTGATATTCTTCTTTATAAAATCTTCGAATATCCCAAAGCAGCACATTTTTCACAGTCACCCCATCTAAGAAGCGAACAATCGAAGTATGTACATGGTCAATAAGAGAGATATAGACCATCTCATTAAGCTTTTTCCCAAGCTGTTTTCTTGCTTCTGCGATAATCTCTTCTCCAAGTGCAATATGCTCCATGGGAATATCCTGAATCAACACTTGAAATTTATTGCTGACTTCCTTTGCAGACAGAGAAAACATCTTGTCAACCATCTCTTCTGCAATCGTCTCACCTGCTTTTTTCTTAAAGCAGATGCCTCTTCCCATAACAATCTTTTCTTCTCCCTGTTCATCCAGCACTACTGCCACGTTGTTATTCAAAATCTTAAATATCTTCATGACCTTTCTCCCCCTGTACCGCTGTTCTGTAAAACAAAAAAACCTATATGCAAAATACATCCTGGAGCATTATCCAAGATTTATCTACATATAGGTTTGGCTTGCTTCTACAATCACCATCCTGAAACTGTGAGAATTATAACATATGTGAAGATAGAAGTCAATAGGGAGCGGGGGAAGATATTTACAAGTTTCATTTTGTCGTGTTGTGTCCATGACGAGTATAGCACAACACCGCAACCAAATCAACCAGCCGGAGAGGAAAGTAAGTGTTGAATGGTGTGAAAAATAACATTACTGATAGTTTTACATTCCAAAAGCTCACCCCCCCCTTACTTCTAAAAATGCACGTTTAGAAAAAAATAGCAAGAGGAATATCATTAAAATATGGATTACTTTTGTTAGAAAGGTGCAAAACAAAAAGTAACGATTAAGTTGACCCATTGGACGCCATCGGCACAAAGTATAAATTTCCATTTATGAAAGTATGCCAAGAACACCTGTGACTTCAGTCATGGGATGAATTGACATACATATGTTAAAGGAAAATATGCTGTATTGTATTGAAAATACTGGATTTTACAAATTACATATGTTATTATAATCATGAGGTGATAATATATGGAAGTGGCTCATGGGCGAGGATATGTATATTCCATTCAGTATCATATGGTATGGTGTGTGAAATACAGGCATAAACTTATTTCACGACAAATAGAAAAAAGATTAGCAGAAATACTAAATAAAATAGCGAATGATAATGGATTCCAGATACTAGAATGTAACATGGATAAGGACCATATCCATCTACTTATAAATTGTTCTCCACAGCACTATATACCAGATATGATAAAAGCGTTAAAGGGAGTATCTGCAAGGATTTTAATGAAAGAATACAAAGAAGAATTAAGAAAGAAATTATGGGGAGGACACTTATGGAATCCGTCCTATTTTGTAGCAACCGTATCTGAAAATACAGAAGAACAAATTAGGAAGTACATTCAAAAGCAGAAAAGAGAGTGAGGTGAAGTCCGTGGAAAAAGCTTATAAGTACCGGATATATCCAAATAAAAAGCAAAAAGAAATACTTGCGAAAACGTTTGGATGCTGTCGTTTTGTGTATAATTATTATTTAGAACAACGTATGAAAAGGTATGAAACAAAGAAAGAAACCTTCACATATGTACAGTGTGCAAATGATATGAAACAGTTAAAAGCAGAACGGGAATGGCTAAAAGAAGTTGATTCCACTGCTCTGCAATCCTCATTGAAAGATTTAGAGAATGCTTATCGTAAATTCTTTAAGGAGCACACGGGATATCCAAAATTCAAATCCAAAAAGACCCATAGATTTTCTTACAAATCAAAATGTGTAAATGGGAATATTCAGTATTGTAATAAATATATGAAGTTGCCTAAAATAGGAAGGATAAAAACAAAAAATAAATTCCTACCACAAGGAAGGATTTTGAATGCAACCATCTCACAGGAACCAAGTGGAAAATATTATGTATCACTTTGTTGTACAGATGTAGATATGCAAGGATTAGAAAAGACTGGAAATTCCGTTGGAATTGATTTAGGAGTGAAAGAATTTTGTATAACATCGGATGGCAAAATCGTTGTAAATCCTAAATATCTCAAGAAGTCCTTAAACAAACTTGC
>CAJTFW010000007.1:157125-249420 GCA_910575445.1 Lachnospiraceae bacterium
AAATTACAAAGAGAATGGTCTCGAAAAACAAAAGGCAGTTCCAATCGCAAGAAAGCAAGAATAAAAGTTGCAAGGCTTCAGGAACATATTGTAAATCAAAGAAAAGATTTTTTGCAGAAATTATCTACGGATATCATCAGAAACTATGATATCATCTGCCTTGAGGATTTACAGGTGAAAAATATGATAAAAAATCATAAACTTGCCCAGTCCATTGCAGATGTATCCTGGTCAGAGTTTGTAAGACAACTGGAATACAAAGCGGACTGGTATGGCAAGAAAGTGGTCAAAGCAGATAAATTCTATGCCAGTTCTCAGATTTGTAATGTATGTGGATATGTAAATAAGGGGACAAAGAATCTTGCCGTCAGAGAATGGGATTGTCCTGTGTGTAGTACGCATCATGATAGAGATGTAAATGCTGCGAAGAATATCTTGAATGAAGGATTAAGAATATTACAAAGAGCGTAAAATGACACATACAAAAACCGTAGGAACTATGGGGTTAGCTTGGTCAATATCTGTACATTCGTATGGAATTCCCAAGAATCTCGTGGCTTTAGCCATGAGAGGTTCAAATTATTATATAAAGACAAAAAACGAGAACTTGACGATATCCGCACACATAGAGTATTCTATATACTATAAAAATCTCAAAAGAACCACAGAAAAGGAGAACTTTATGCGTGAAATAGAAGTAGCGAAAATCACCGACACCCTTGAGCGGCTCTGTATTGAAGCGAATGAGCATCTTCCGCAAGATGTAAAATCTGCCATCTTACAATGCCGCGCGCTAGAAGATGGTGAGATTGCTAAAAATGTTTTAGATAATATGATTGAGAACTATGAAATTGCTGACCGTGAGCATGTGCCTGTCTGTCAGGATACTGGAATGGCATGTGTCTTTTTGGAGATTGGACAAGATGTTCATCTGACAGGTGGAGATTTAAGAGAGGCGGTAGATGAGGGTGTTCGCAGAGGCTATGAAAAAGGATATTTAAGAAAATCAGTGGTCAAAGACCCTGTTCGCAGAGGGAATACCGGGGATAATACACCGGCTATGCTCTATACGGAGATTGTTCCAGGAGAACAGATTCGTATTACGGTTGCTCCTAAAGGATTTGGAAGTGAAAATATGAGTGCGATTCGGATGTTTAAGCCTTCTGCCGGGCTTGAGGGTATTAAGGATTTTATCATTGAGACTGTGGAGAACGCTGGTCCAAATCCTTGTCCTCCTATGGTGGTTGGAGTTGGTATTGGGGGGACTTTTGATAAGGCTGCACTTTTGGCGAAAAAGGCGCTGCTTCGGCCTTTGGATTCTTCGCATCCAGACCCCTTCTATGCAGAATTAGAGCAGGAGATGCTTCAGAAGATTAATAAGCTTGGGATTGGACCACAGGGCTTTGGAGGACGTACCACTGCGCTTGGACTTAATATTGAGACTATGCCAACCCATATTGCCGGGATGCCCTGTGCTATTAATATCAGTTGTCATGTCACCAGACATCAGACGGAGGTAATCTAAGATGGAAAAACATATTACGCTTCCTCTTACGGAAGAACTTGCCAAGACCCTGCACGCTGGAGATACGGTCTATCTCACTGGCACTATCTATACTTCCCGCGATGCCGGACATAAAAGAATGTGTGAAGCGCTTGCAAAAGGAGAAACCCTGCCTTTTGACCCTACCGACGCCACTATCTACTATGTTGGGCCAACCCCCGCCAAACCAGGACAGGTCATTGGCTCTGCCGGCCCGACCACCAGCGGAAGAATGGACGCTTATGCGCCAACCATGATGTCGGCGGGTGCTAGAGGTATGATTGGTAAGGGGGCACGCCTTTTAGAAGTGGTGGAAGCGATGAAGAAATACCACGGCGTCTATTTTGGAGCGATTGGTGGTGCTGGCGCATTACTTGCAAGATGTATCAAAAAGGCAGAATTAATTGCCTATGAAGACTTAGGCGCAGAAGCGCTTCGAAAATTATATGTAGAAGATATGCCTCTGGTGGTGATTATCGACTGTGAAGGCAAAAATCTCTATGAAGAGGGACGTGCTGCCTATCTGGCATCCCATAAATAAAGAGAGGGTCACAGAGCAGATTAGACCTCTTGCTCTGTGACCGCCTTTTTCAGTTGTGATAATGCCTGTTCTAAAGTTGTTCTTGGACAGGCAATATTGATTCTCTCAAAACCTTCGCCTTCTTTTCCAAACATCGCTCCACGGTCTAACCACAAGCGTGCTTTCTCTACGATAAGCGATTCTAATGCTTCTTCTGTCAGTCCTAATTCCCGAAAATCCAGCCACAAAAGATAAGTCCCCTCTGGCTCAATCAGATGAATCATCGGAAGATATTTTGCGAGGTATTCCCGAACGAATGTTCTATTCCCTTCCAGGTATTCTTTTAAAGCCAATAGCCATGGTTCTCCTTCTTCATATGCTGCCTGACAAGCAACAAGTCCCATCACATTGATTTCTTCATATCCAGTCTGTGAGATAGCTTTTACAAACTGTTTCCGGTAACTGGGATTGGCGATAAAGATATTTGACACTTGCAGACCAGCCAGATTAAACGTCTTGCTTGGAGCGGTACAAGTAATGGTCATTTCTTGATATTCAGGAGAAAGTGCCGCAAAGACCTGATGCCGATGTCCTGGCAATACAAAATCGCAGTGTATCTCATCGCTTACTACGAATACCTGGTATTTTTTACAGAGCTCTCCTATCTTTCGAAGCTCCCATTCTTTCCATACGCGTCCCACAGGATTATGTGGATTGCATAGAATAAACAGCTTTACAGAATGTTCTACTATTTTCTTTTCAAAATCTTCAAAGTCTATCTCATAGTGTCCATCCAAAAGCCGCAAAGGGTTATTGACTAGCTGTCTGTGATTTTCCCGAATCATATTTCCAAAAGGATAGTAGACGGGTGGCTGAATCAGCACTGCATCTCCTTCTTTTGTAAAAGCACGAATTGCTGCTGCAATCGCAAAGACAACTCCTGGTGTCTTGACAAGCCACTCTGGTTGTATCTCCCACTGAAAATGTTTCTGATACCATCTGGCTACCGCCTGCACATAAGCTTCTTTGTTGTCGCTGTATCCAAAGACACCATGTGCCACACTCTGCTGCAGCCGCGTTAGAATCTCCGGCGCCGTCTGAAAATCCATATCGGCCACCCACAAAGGCAAACTATCTTCTGGTTTACCAAAGTGTTTTGCAAAGTCATATTTTATGCTGCCGGTTCCTTTTCTGTTGATTCTCTGGTCAAAATTATAGTTCACTGGTCATTCTCCTCTATTTTATCTATACTACTACCATAACCTTCCAGCTAAAAAGGTCAGACGAACCAGGGTAAAACAATCTTCTGGTTTTAGCGTTACTGGTGTATCAAGAGTCTCTACTTCTGTCTGATTTTGAAAGACCCGAACCAGGCCATCTTCAAAACACTGAAGCGCATTTTCCACTGCTTTTTTGACATCTGCCTGTTTGTCCGAATAGATTCTTCCAAATCCCACTTTACCAGAAGCGGCTTTATCTTCTATCTCTTCTTTGCTTAGATAAGGAATTATCTGAACATCTGTTCCCTTCTGATTATAGCGCTCCACCTCGATATGGACAAGCTCTGTTAAAAAATCGCGAAGGGTCGTTATATTTTCAGAAAGCTCATAGGGAACTTTGTCAATAACTGCCTTGCGCTTGCCGGCTGCTTTTACACATATATAGATTTTCATTGTATCACTCTCCTTTGTCTATTCATCCCATCCATCCGTAAAACGGATATTGACACAGATATTTCGGACAACATCCCCTTCTTCTAATACGATATCACGGATATCAGTAATCGGAGGAAGTTCTCCGTCGTCTTCTGATAGTTCCAGGCTAATCCAATCACAGGCAGCTTCATTGGCAAGCTCTACCGTCTCCTCTAAGGTATCACCTTCTGCCTCACAACAGATAAGGTCTGGAAACGTCGCGTGATACGTTCCCTTTTCTGTCTTTTTAATAATCGCCGGATACGTAAATTTCATCTTGCAGACTCCTTTTCTATCTCAAAGGCATCGCCTCTTTCATCTACTAGGCGATATCCTACACTCTCTACACTTTTTGCCAGAGACTCCCGACACTCAGCGGCTTCTTCACCGGTGCAGATTTTATTGTCATATAAATCATATTGTTTGCGATTGCGAAGTGGCGAAAGATTGGGCATCACTACATTGGCACCTGCACATAGTCCTTTCTCCCGTCCTCTAGGGTCAAGTGTTCCAAGCGCAGTTGTCGCAGGAAGCAGCACCTTTGGAAGCAAAATCCGAATCAGGGACAGCAGATATAACGTAAGCTCCACACTTCCCGCTGCTTCTTTGGCAAATGCTGTATCATGATGTGGAATAAATGGCCCAATCCCTACCATATGCGGCTTTAATTCCTCTAAAAACAAAAAATCTTCTGCCAGGCACTCTATCGTCTGTCCGGGAGAACCCACCATAAATCCGGCTCCTACCTGATAACCTAACGATTTTAAATCATACAGACATTGTTTGCGCACAGTAAGGCTCATACTTGAAGGATGCAATTTCCCATAGTGCGCAGGATTTGCTGTCTCATGACGCAGCAGATAACGATTGGCTCCTGCTTCTTTTAGCAGACGATAACTCTCTTTGCTTCTCTCTCCTACCGAGAGCGTAATGGCACAATCCTGATATCTTTTTCGAATCTCTCGGACAATCTCTGCCAGCCTTTCATCTGTAAACCAACGGTCTTCTCCGCCTTGCAGAACAAATGTTCGAAACCCCAATGCATATCCTTCCTCGCAGCACTCTAAAATCTCCTCTTTGCTTAGGCGGTATCTGTGAGCATGCAGATTTCCTCTGCGAATCCCACAATAATAACAGTCATTTCTACAATAATTGCTAAATTCAATTAACCCTCTCGTATAGACCTTGTCCCCATAATAGTGTCTTCGAATCCGCACTGCCTCTTTGGTCAGTGCATCTACTGTCTCCTGGTCTTTGGCACAGGCAAGAAGCTCTATCCATTCTTCCTTGCTCATCTTTGTATTTTTTATAAATCTCTCTGCAATCGCTCTCATAAGTCCCCTATTTTACAAACATTCTGACCAATTTTTCTTTTATCTTATTATATGGCTGATAACGCATCGGCAAATCAAGCCATGTGAATTTTTTCACAATACTTTTCTCATGGCTAAAAGTCTCAAAGCTTTTCCTGCCATGATAGGAGCCCATACCACTCTCTCCCACACCACCAAAGCCCATCTCAGACGTTGCAAGATGGATAATCGTATCATTGACGCAACCTCCGCCAAAAGAGAGAGTCCCAAGACATCTGTCTTCTGTCGCCTGCTCACTGGTAAAAAGATACAGTGCTAAAGGCTTTGGATGCCTTTTGACAAAACTACAGGCTTCTTCTATCGAAGAAACACTTAAAATCGGCAATATTGGTCCAAAGATTTCTTCTTTCATCACCGCGTCTTCTTCGGTTACCCCTCTAAGAACAGTGGGAACAATCTGAAAAGTCTGTGCATCCCATATACCACCATGTGCCAATTTTTTCTTATCTATAAGACGAAGCAGCCTTTCAAAATGTTTTTGATTGATGATTTTTCCATAGGAAGGATTTTCTAGCGGCCGCTTTCCATATTGTCTGACAATCTCTCTCCTGATAAGATGTACAAGTTCTTCTTCCACACATTGTTCCACCAATACATAGTCAGGCGCCACACAGGTCTGTCCGCAGTTTAGATATTTTCCAAAGACTAATCTTCTGGCAGCAAGCTTTAGATTGGCAGTACGGTCTATGATGCAGGGACTTTTTCCGCCAAGCTCCAAGGTCACTGGGGTAAGATGTACTGCTGCCTTTTCCATTACCGTCCGGCCAACGTTTACACCTCCGGTAAAAAAGATATAATCGAACTTCTGTTCTAAAAGACTTTGATTTTCCATCCTGCCGCCTTCTACCACTGCTACATACCCACTCTCAAAACTACAAGAAAGCATCTTTTTAAGCACATTTGAAGTTGCGGGGGCATAGGCGGAAGGCTTTATAACACAACAATTTCCTGCGGCAAGCGCCCCAATCAGCGGTTCTAAGGTCAAAAGCACCGGATAGTTCCATGGAGACATCACAAGTGTTACCCCATATGGCTCTTGCACTGTAAAGCTTTTTGAAGGAAACTGTGCCACAGGGGTATGCACCCGGCAGCTTTTTGCAAAAGAGGTCAGATGCTTTTTCATATAACGAAGCTCTGAAAGCGTAAGCCCAATCTCACACATATAGGCTTCTTCATGGGATTTTCCAAGGTCTTCTTTCAGTGATTGCACCAGCATCTCTTCATAGTCAAGGATAGACTGCTCTAGCATATCCAATGCTTTTAAGCGATAAGCCAGTGGAATCGTTCGCCCGGATTCAAAAAAATCTCTCTGCTTCTTTACTAATGCTTCGATGGACATCTTTTATCTTCCCTTCACCATTTGATAGATTCGCTCTAACTCTTTTCGATTCATCAGCACCGGAACCGGATACAGTGGATTGCCTTCTGCATCTGCATGTCTGGCCATCACTGGAATATCTTCCTCCAAAATCTCCGGCAGTGTACGCGGAATCCCCATGCTGTCATTCATCCTCTGTATCCAGTCAATAAAGCAGGCAGCGGCTTCTTTCTCTTTCATCTTCTTATCCACCACACCGGCATTTTTAGCCAGGCGCGCTAACTTTTTCTCGCAGGCTGGTCCATAGAGTCTTAGAACCACTGGCAGTATCACAGCATTGGCTAACCCATGAGGTGTTCCATACTGCCCGCCAAGCGAATGAGCAACCGCATGGACATAACCGACATAAGATTTGGTAAATGCCACTCCAGCACAATAGGCAGCCTTTAACATTGCGCTTCTGGCCTCTTTGTCCTTCCCATTGTCATAGGCAGCTTTTAGATGCTGATAGATAAGATGCACCGCTTCTTCTGCCATCAGACGCGTCTCCCTGGTCGTAGAACGACCAATATAAGCTTCTACCGCATGGGTCAGGGCATCCATCCCTGTCGTCGCTGTAATCCCTTTGGGAAGTTTTATAGTCTCATGATAGTCAAGCACTGCATAGTGCGGAATCAAACTAAAATCATTGATAGGATATTTATGGTGCTTTTCACTGTCAGTAATCACCGCCGCAAGCGTTGTCTCACTGCCTGTCCCTGCTGTCGTTGGTATCGCAATCAGAAGCGGCAGTCTCTTATGTACTTTTAACAGACCTTTCATCTTGTGGATACTCTGCTTTGGCTTTACAATCCTTGCTCCGGCTGCTTTGGCACAATCCATGGAGGAGCCTCCTCCAAAAGCAATCAGTGCCTTAGCCCCATATTCAAGATAGAGTTTTTTGGCCTCTTCCACATTTTTGATCGTTGGATTGGCTACCGTTTTATCATAAATACAATAAGAAATATCCGCCTCCTGCAAGGTCTTCTCCAGAAAACGCGTAAGTCCTAGAGAACGGATACCACTGTCTGTTACAATCATCACAGAATCTATGGATTTCTTTTGACAAACATCTGCTACCCCAGATACTGATGGAATAATCTTCGGATTGCGATACGGCAAAAAAGGAAGTGCCAGGCGAAAGACTGTCTGAAATGTTCTGCAATACAGTTTTCTTATCATCCACATATATGTTTCTCCCCCTTTTATCTGCTTATATCATATGCCTTTTTCAGTATACCTTGTTTTCTGGGCTGCGGCAATTATTTTTGTGTCTTTTGATGGGGTAACTTTACTGTTTTTAGGATGTGTAAAATGTTTTTGATGCAAGGGACGCTCGCCACGACCTGGCAGATGTTCCTTCCAGACCCCGCTCTCGCTTAATGAACGCCTATAGCGGTACTAAATTCGCGACTGCGCGTTCCGCTTGCGCTCATTAAGTGCCGATGGCGTCCAATGGGTCTTGCAGGAACATCTGCCAGGCCATGTCGGGCTGTGTATTGGCTCCCTATACACACGTTGCGGACGGAACACTTACCCCTATATATCTACACAACATTATGCGATAGCGTCTTATATACTGTGGCTGGCCACAGTCAGCCAGGGCGGGAGGGCCATAGGTTCCTGAAAGACCCATTGGACGCCATCGGCACTTAATGAGCGCAAGCGGCGCTAAGCCGCGCAGTCGCGAATTTAGTACCGCTATAGGCGTTCATTAAGCGAGAGCGGGGTCTGGAAGGAACCTATGGCCCTTCCGTCCTAGCGTCCTCCATACCACATAATATAAACTTTCATTTACATCTTTAACTTTTACATTATCTATGTCTTTTGATAGTACAACTTTACTTTCTCACTTTCTTTACCCACGCTTTAAGCAAGCTCCCAAAAGGCTACACAACGCAAAGACTAGGATATTCATGCAGACAATCGTTGCTCCTACAGGTGTTGAAGCCAAGATAGAGAGAAGAATTCCAAAAAAAGCACAGAATACAGAACATACCGCAGATGACAGGATAACTCCATAAAAGCTTTTAAACAGGCGCATTGATGACAATGCCGGGAAGATAATCAAAGCGGAGATTAAGAGAGAACCCACAAGTTTCATTGCCAATACAATCACTGATGCTGTTACAATGGCAATTAGAAGATTGTAACGATTGACCTTCATTCCTGTGGCCTTTGCAAAGGTCTCATCAAAGGTCACTGCAAAGATACGATGATAAAAAAATGTAAAGATTAATAAAACTAATATGGACATTACCACGCAGAGCCAGACGTCAAGGAGAGAGAGTGTCAGTATCGCTGTAGAGCCAAAAAGTGTACTGCATACATCACCTGTTAAATTTGCCGATTTGGAAAACAGATTTAAAAACAGATATCCAAGGGCTAATGCTCCTACAGAGATCATCGCAATCACAGCATCCCCTTTTAGCTTTGCATTCTGTCCCGTATGAAGCAGAAGGATTGCTGAGAGAATTGTAATCGGCAGTACCACCATTGTATCACTTGCCACATCCAAGACCGTTGCTATCGCCATCGCTCCAAATGCCACATGCGAAAGCCCGTCTCCGATAAAAGAAAATCTCTTTAGTACCAGTGATACTCCCAGTAGAGAAGAAGACAACGCAATCAACACTCCTACAAGCATTGCATATCTTACAAATGGATATTGAAAATACATCATAAGCATCTCAAGCATGTCTCTTTCCTCCTGTTACTGAAAGGTAACTCCTTCCAATCTCGCTTTTTAGATAGTCTTCCTTCGTCCCAAAGAACAACGGCTCCTCACTGATATGCAAGATATGGCTCGCATAGGTAAGCGCTGCCCGAATATCGTGGGAGACCATAATAATCGTAATCTTTTCTTCTTGATTTAAGCGTTCTAAAAGGTCATACATCTCCTGAATCGCTACAGGGTCAAGCCCGGCCACTGGCTCATCCAAAAGCAGCATATATTTTGTCGCACAAAGCGCCCTCGCAAGCAATACCCGCTGCTGCTGTCCACCAGAGAGTTCCCGATAGCAGCGCTTCGCCAGATGTGTAATGCCAAGCTTTTCCATATTTTCTTCTGCCACAGCTTTCTCTGCCTTTCCATAGAACGGACGCCATCCAAAGCGCCCCAGACACCCGGAGCGCACTATCTCCTGCACCGATGCCGGAAAATCCCGCTGTACAATCGTCTGTTGTGGCAGATACCCAATCCCATCCGCTTCTAGACCATCTCCCGATAAAATCTCTCCAGCCATCGGTTTTTTCAATTGTAAAAGTGCTTTAATCAGTGTACTTTTCCCGGAACCGTTTTCTCCGACAATACACAGATAATCCCCTTGATTCACTTCAAAATTCAGGTGTTGCACCACTGCTTTTCCCTCATATCCCAATACCACATCTCTACATATAAGCTGTGCCATCTTATTCTCCTCTTATCAGTGCTTCCTCTAGCACTTTTAAATTCTGCTCCATCAGCGAGAGATAACAGACTCCCTTTTCTATCTCTTGCCCACTTACCGACTGCATCGAATCCAAAAGCAACACTTTCTGGTCCCGCGTCCTGGTGTTACCTGCAATCGTCTGTGCTATCTTTCCATCAGAACCATCAATCTTTAGTACCGCTGGCAAAGAGAGTGCCCCTGCCTTCTCTGCCAGATAAGTAATGGTATAAAAGCTCGCTTCTGTCTCCGCCGAACACCCGGCAAACGCCGCATAATAATCAATACCATAGTCTTCCATCAGATAGAGAAATGGAAAGCGGTCTCCAAACAACAATACAGGCTCGAACGTTTGTTCCACCATTTTTTGATATGCCAAATCCAAAGTCTGAAGCTTTTCCTGGTATCTAAGAACATTTTGCTGATAAATTTCCTGGTGTTCTCCATCTATTTCACAGAGCACTTCTGCCACTTTCTGACAGATAAGCGCTGCATTTCTAAGAGAAAGCCATACATGTTCATCTTCTTCATGCACATGCGCTTCCTCATGATGTGCCCTTTCTTCCTGCATTCCTTCCACATGTGCTTCTTCCCTGACCGCATCCCCCAATATCTCCATCAAATTCAGCGTCTTCTGTTTAGGATTCTTCCCATTTTCCAGCACTGCATCCACCCAAAAATCCGACTCACCTCCTACATAGACAAAAAGATCTGCCTCTGCAATCTTTTTCATATCCCAGACTGTCGGCTGATAACTGTGCAAATCCGCACCATTTTTCATAAGAAGTGTAAGCTCTACCTCCTCCATTCGTTCCCCAAGAATCTCTTTTACCCAGTCATACGCTGGAAAAATCGTACATACAATCTGAAGCTTCTCGGATGCTTCGCGCCCTACGCTCCTTTGCTGTCCACACCCAAAGTTTCCTATTATTAACAGCACAAGCCATATTGCAATCAAATACAAATATTTTTTCTTCTTCATCTATTCCTCCAAGCTGCCACTACTACTTTTTCTCTACACAGCACCCTTCACACTGCCCAAATAAAACGGTCTTTCCTTCATCTAACTGAAAATGATGCTTTTTAAGCACCTGCAAGAAAAGCGCCTCACTCTCTGTATCTTCCATATGATAAAGTCTTCCACACACAGAGCATTTCATATGCAGATGCCGGTCACAGTGCTCCCCACACACCATCTGATACAGAAATTTCCTGCTATTTCCTTTGACAAAACGCTTTACAAGCCCTTCCTCCACAAGCTTTGGCATCAAGCGATATATCGTACTCTTCCCTGGAGTCTGCAAGAAAGTCTTTTCCTCTTTTAAGCGCTCACAAAGCTCCTCAATTGTAAATGCATCTTCACTATGTGCTTTCATATATGCCAAAAGCATCTTCTTTTGCTCTGTCTGATATTGTGCCATGCCCTTCCTCCCAATATGAGAATTACTCTCATATTATAACTTTGTTTTTCCAAATGTCAAGGCCCTATGCTTAGCTATGATAGTATGGCTTTACTTTTGGGGATTATAAGGGACGCCCGCCATGACCTGGTAGATGTTCCTTATATTCCCAACAATTAAAATTTCACATTGTAACAACCCCAAATCCATGCTAAAATAAATATAAATCAAAATTATATTTCATGGAGGTGAACATATGAATATTGGTGCATTATCTGTTTCTATGTCGACAGCCAGTACCAGCCAGAGCATGAGCATCTTAATGCTTGACAAAGTTCTAGACACTGCGGAAGAAACCAGTGACGTGCTGACAGAGATGATGGAATCTGTTACCATTCCTGGATTAGGCGAGCATATTGATATTCGGGCATAGTGCAAAACTTCATATTTTTACAGAGAAAGTCTCCCGGCGTCTTACAACAGATGTCGGGAGACTTTCTTTTTAACAAATTCTTAGCACCAAAGTATGTTATAATCTCTCCTATGAGAGAACATAAAAAATTTTTGAAAAAAGATATCTGCATCACTGCTGGAATCTTGGGTATTGCGTCTCTAGTAGCACTTCTTTTGCAGCGCTTTGGCTCAACAGATACCCATGTACCACTTCTGTTTGTACTTGCAGTATTGTTTGTATCACGCTTTACACAAGGATATGTATGTGGAATTGTCGCATCGATGATAGCCGTTGTGGAAGTTAATTATGTCTTTACCTACCCATATTTTGAGATAAATTTTACTTTGACAGGTTATCCGCTCACCTTTGTAGCAATGTTAGCTGTATCTGTCAGTGTAGGGACTTTAACCACACAGATTAAACAACAAGAACAGATTCGCCTAGAAGCAGAGAAAGAAAAGATGCGTGGAAATCTTCTGCGTGCAGTATCACATGATATCCGTACTCCGCTCACTTCGATTGTTGGCTCTGCATCCGGTATTCTAGACAATCAGCAACTCCTCTCTAAAGAGCGGATGCTAGAGCTTATTCAGGACGTTAAAGACGAAGCCCAGTGGCTGATTCGGATTGTGGAAAATCTGTTATCTGTTACAAGAATCAACGGTGAAAATGCACAGATTCACACCGACGACGAGATTGTGGAAGAGATTATAGGAAGTGCTGTCCTAAAATTTCGAAAGCGTTTTCCACAGATGAGCGTAGAAGTTGTGATACCAACCGAATTTCTAATGGTTCCAATGGATGGGATTCTGATTGAGCAGGTCATTGTCAATCTGTTAGAGAATTCTGTACTCCACGGAAAGACGACAAAAAATATACAAATAGTTGTAAATAAACATGCCAATAGACTTATTATAGCCATAGAAGACGACGGAGAAGGAATCAAAGAGACGGTACTTCCGGTGATGTTTGATGGATGCTTACAATCCATGGAAGGCGAGGAATATGATGCCAGACGCAATATGGGGATTGGTTTATCCGTCTGTATGAGCATTGTAAAAGCCCACAAGGGCGATATGAAAGCGGAAAATAAAGATACGGGGGGAGCAAGAGTGCTGTTCTGGCTCCCGATGGAGGAAGAACATGGACATTAAGGACAGAGTGTTAGTAGTAGAGGATGATAAAAGCATCCGAAATTTTTTCCGAACGGTGCTAGAGGCTAATAACTATCATGTTGTGATGGCAAGCACTGGAACCGAAGCATATAGTCTGATTACTTCTAGATGCCCGGATGTGGTGATACTGGACTTAGGACTACCAGATATGGACGGAATAAAGATATTAAAGAATGTACGCGAATGGTCTAGTATGCCCATTATTGTCGTCTCTGCCCGCACACATGAGAGGGATAAAGTAGAAGCTCTTGACCTTGGAGCAGACGACTATATCACCAAGCCTTTTGGAACTTCTGAATTGCTTGCCAGAATCCGCACAGCAATTCGTCATGCCAGAGCCGCATGTTTAGCGCCTGAAGGGATACAGACCGGTGTCTACCGCTCTGGAAAAATGGTGATTGACTATGATAAGCACCGCGTCTATATTGATGGAGAAGACGCCAATCTAACGCAGAATGAATATAAAATTGTCAGTTTACTTGGAAAATATGGAGGAAAGGTATTAACTTATGATTTTATCATCAAAGAAATCTGGGGACCGAATATGAAGACGGATAATCGAATACTTCGTGTCAATATGGCCAATATTCGCCGAAAAATCGAGAAAAATCCAGCACAACCACAGTATATCTTTACCGAAGTAGGTGTAGGCTACCGGATTGTGGAGCCAGAATAAAGGGGTGTTATACCCCTTTTTTTGCGCATAAATCCTGGACACAACACCGGTCACAATATGGCGTTGTCCGGGCGGTACAGACTTCTCTTCCATGATAGACCAGGCGATGGCAAAAGTCGCTGCCTTCTTCTGGTGGAATCAGCTTCCAAAGAGCCATCTCTACCTTCTTAGGTTCTTTGATATCCTCCACAAGCCCTATCCGATTAACCAGGCGGATACAATGTGTATCTGTCACAATCGCAGGTTTATGGAAGACATCTCCCATAATCAGATTTGCACTTTTACGACCTACACCGGGAAGTTTTAGAAGGGCCTCAAAAGTATCCGGGATTTTACCATGATACTGTTCATGAATAATCTTCATACAAGCACTAATATCTCTAGCTTTGGTCTTTCCAAGACCACAAGGCCTTATAATCGCTTCTATCTCTTCTTGTTCCGCATAAGCAAGAGCCTCTACATCAGGGAATTTTTCATAGAGCTTTTCCACAATCACATTGACTCTGGCATCTGTACACTGCGCCGCCAGACGCACACTAACCAAAAGCTTCCAGGCATTGTCATAGTCAAGTGTACACTCCGCAACTGGATATTCTTTCTTTAGACGCTCAATAACAACAAGCGCTAACTTTTTCTTTTGTATTTCTTTTTCCATCTACTTTTAAAGTCCTTTCCAGAAATAAACTACAAAACTTGAGCTTTTCCTTTATATGGATGTTCTTTCGCATAAACAGATGCTTTTGTTTCAAATTCTCCTGGAGTCAATTTGTCAAAATATTCACGTTGCCATATGGTATAATCAAAATTCTCTCTTTTAATCAATGCAATAAAATATTCTGCCTTCACCACTCCTAAATTTTCTACCAAACATGCAAATCCCTGGTCTAAAATCTCAACTGTATTATTCATAATCTACCTCCACTTCTCTAATAAATTCTCCTGGAGTTACCAATTTTATGTTTTCAGACTGATATTTTAATAATCGGTCATCTGTAGTAATAAAATACTCACATTCTGCCAAAATCGCACAAGCCACATGGTAGGCATCTTTTTCCTTTACACCAGTTTCCATAATCGTAGTTGCATATTCTTTTATCCTATTCTCATTGCGATTACTAACATAAAATGTTGCATAATCTTCCATAAATTTCTCAATAGCCATTCTTTTCTGTGATGACCTATTTCTGCTATTTTCATAATCAAGAACATAAGATGTCACTAATTTTAATTTCTTTTGTTTTATTAATTCTTGAATATAAAGCTTTGCCTGTGTTTCCAAATAAATACGCATCTGCGATTAATTATCATAAGGGCGATTGTAACTACAATTATCTAAATATATTCTCATATCTGGCCTCTGTAATTTCTAATAGTTTCTGCTCTATTTAGCATAAGGTTATATCAATGTCTTATCTATGTCAAGCAAATCCTCTACTAAGATAATATATAAAGGACGCTCGCCACGGCCTGGTAGATGTTCCTTCCAGACCCCGCTCTCGCTTAATGAACGCCTATAGCGGTACTAAGCTCGCGACTGCGCGTGCCGCTTGCGCTCGCTAAGTGCCGATGGCGTCCAATGGGTCTTGCAGGAACATCTACCAGACCATGTCGAGCTGTGCGTTGGCTCCGATACACACATTTTGGGCGGAACACTTCACTTGTATACCCATACAATATTACGCTATAGTATTTTATGCTTATCGGTAGTCATAGTCAGCCAGGGAGGGGCATAGGTTCCTGAAAGACCCATTGGACGCCATCGGCACGGGGTGGGCGCAAGCGGCGCTAAGCCGCGCAGTGCGAATTTAGTACCGCTATAGCCGTTCATTAAGCGCGAGCGGGGTCTTTGGGGAACCTATGCCCCTCCCTAGCGTCCCTTCTATAGATACACAACATAAATCCCATTGAATTCACCCTACTTCCATGTTACAATAATCCCAATCAACCAAGGGAGAACCAACCATGAAAATAACCGTTTTAATCGATAACCTAACCAAAGGATCTCTTACAGCAGAATGGGGTCTTTCTCTGTATATCAAATACCAAGATTCCCATATCTTACTTGACACTGGCGCTTCTGACCGCTTTGCCCGAAATGCTGCACATCTGGGGATTGACCTTGGCAGCGTGGATTTTGGCGTGCTCTCTCATGCACACTATGACCACGCTAATGGCATGTGCACTTTTTTTGAGCAGAATCAAAAAGCTCCCTTCTACCTAAGAAAAGGTTCCATGGAAAACTGCTATGGCAAACGATGGATTTTTCGAAAATACATCGGTATCCAAAAAGGATTGTTAAAAAAATATCAGGACCGAATCCTCTACACAGATGAGAAACAAGAACTCCTCCCAGGCGTCAACCTCCTAGCCCACAGCACCAAAGGACTAGAGGCCTTTGGCGAAAGGAATCGCCTCTATATCCGCCAAGGCTATCGCTATCTCCCGGATTCCTTTCGTCACGAACAAAGTCTGATTCTTCACAGCGAACAAGGGCTTGTTATCTTAAGCAGCTGTTCTCACGCAGGAGCTGACAATATCATACAAGAAGTCTTATCTGCCTACCCAGAAGAAAAAATCCATGCCATCATTGGAGGCTTTCATCTGTCTCACACCTCCGAAGAAGATGTACGTGCACTTGCCAAACGCATCCGCGCAACCGGAATCGAAAAAATCTATACAGGTCATTGTACTGGCACCGCTGCCTTTACTATCCTGCAAGAAGAATTAGGAGAACAGGTATGCCAGCTTTACACAGGAATGGAAATTTTTATCTAAAAATATTTCCCTTTCGCTAAACCTCTGTTAAGAAAATAACACACCTGGCTAAGCCCCAATTAAAAATCTGCTTTCCTCATAGCTTTCCAAAAAAATTCATGTTACGATACCCTCGACCAAAAACAACACAGAAAGAGGGAACGCAACTATGGGAAATATCACCAGTCTAATCTTAGTCACTCTAATGGTAATACTCGGAGGAATCCCCTCCATCTATATCCTCGTCAGTATGCCTGTTATCCTAGCTGGCAAAATTCATCAAAAAATCAAATACGGCAAATCCCTATACGATTAAATAACCCAAAACTTTCCTCCACTAATCCCCGGCACAGTCACAAGAAGTGACTGTGTCATTCTTTTTTATATTATACTTCGTCCTCTCCACTTTCCGCTTACATAATATCCAACGGTTGGCACCATCGCCACTGCCCATCCAATCACCACGCTCCACCAAAGCATCTCCACACCTATCCTCGGTGTCAGCCAGAACGCGCACCCCACTCTTATGCCCAGACTTCCAAGCGTCAGCCCCACAAACCAGTTCATATCTCCTACTCCTTTAAACACCGACTTTATCACCATATACCCTGAAAACACGGGCAAAGACCATCCTACCACCCGAAGATAAGAAGCCCCTACCTCTATCACTTCCCCTGCTCCCTCGCCTTCTACAAACCATCCAATCATCTCCTCTGGTATCCGCTCCATCAAAAGAACCATAAGAAGCGATAGTCCCCCGGTCATTAGAAGCGATACTTGTACTCCCTGTGAGATTCTTTCTGTCTTTTTTGCTCCTACATTTTGGCTTACATAATTTGACAGTGCATTTCCCCAGTTCATTGGCACTACCGAGACCAGATTCACTCCTTTATTGGCTGCTGCACATCCTGCCATTACCGCCGCTCCAAAACTATTGGTTACCATCTGCACACAGACATTTCCAAGAGATACCACTGACTGCTGCAAAGCTGCTGGCAGTGCAATCCGCATCATCCTTCCAAACTCTGTCTTATCAAAAATCTTTTGGTTTCGCTCCATCCCCATTCGTCGCATCTTTCCTTCAAGTACCACAAGCGATAACACCGTACAAAGTAGCTGCGAGAGCGTTGTTGCCAGTGCACCCCCGCTTACTCCTAGATTCCATCTTACAATAAAATACAAGTCTCCAACTACATTTAATACAAAAGCCACCATCAGAAAATACAGCGGCGTTTTAGAATCCCCCATCGCAATATACACCGCCTGCAATGCATTATATAAAAATATCGCCACACTCCCCCAAAAATATATCGTTAAATATTTCACACTTTCATCCATAATCCCATCTGGTGTCTTCACTATCTTAAGAATCTCTGTCGCAAACACCTGGGTAACTACTGTCACCAAAACGCCCACTACCACTGAGAAAAAGCAGATAGTTGTCATACAAAGCCGTATCTTCTCCTTTTTGCCAGCTCCAAAATACTGTGCAATGACAACAGAGGCTCCCAGTGCAAGACCGGAAGCCATCTGTACCATAACCGCAGTAATCGTACCCGCAGAGCCAACTGCTGCCAGTGCATCAGCTCCTAAGTAATTTCCCACAATTAAACTGTCTATCATATTGTAAAGCTGTTGAAACAGATTGGATAAAATCAGTGGCACCGCAAAGACTAACAACACCTTTGTCGGACTCCCCACTGTCATATCCAGCGTATCTCTACGGCTTCTTCTCATCTACAACATCCTCTTTTCTTACCACCACAAAAGATAGATAAGTGTCAGAGCAAACCCAATCGCCGCCATCCAAAGACCAAATGACAGACTTGCACCAATCAGACGATTGGTTCTGTGTATCATCTCCTCCCACTCGGCAAATGTAACAACAAACGAATGTTCGATTGGTTTCTGACGAAATATCGTATGGTTCAATATCTTGATAATATTGTCCAAAAGCTTTCCAAGCGTACGGGACAGTCTTGTTCCAATCAGATAGACATGTCGCTCAGTCCGGCTTTTGTGTGTGGTTCTTCGAAACAAAAGCAGCACTGCATCTAACAGATGGTCACAAATACGGCTTAAAAATGCCATCACTTCCAACACACCTTTTAGAATTCCTCTGCAAATATACATCTGGTCCACCATCTTGCAGACACCGGCCACCAGTGTAATCACTGCTTTTTGCAGCACCGGTCGATAGATTAAATCCTCCAAATCCATCCATCCTGGCCAGATATTTTGATATACCACTCTCTCTTTGGTATCTTTCCCCATCAGGAACTTTCTTATAAATCCAAAATATACCAAAGAGCCAATCAAAAGTGAGATAAGCGCACCCTTTAGATTGGTAAAGCTAAAATAATGCACTGCATGAGCCGGCATCTCTCCATGGAGAAATCCCTGTGAAAAGTCCGCTATTCGATTCATGGTCAGATATGGCAGAAGTCCCATCACTACTAAAATAATCACCGGTATCAAAAGCGCAAAGATACTTTCCATGCTCATATACTGTTTTTTCGCATCAAATTTCTCTTGCTCGAACGGATGTTTTTCTATAAAGATTGCTACAAAAAGTTTTGTCATATAAGCAAGCGTCATCCCTCCGGTAATCAAAAATACCCACTCAACTGCATGAATCCATCTGCTTGGCTCTCCATGCGCTGATAATTCTATCGCATATTCCACGATGCTCTCATGCAGTAGTGTCTTGCTGATATAACCACTAAAGCCTGGTATGCCGCCGATACTTAGTGCCCCTGCCAGGAAAATCCCTTTAAGCAGTGGTTTTCTGCGCCCAAAACCCTGAATCTCATTGAGATTTAGCGCATGCAGATTCATATAGATAACCCCTGCCGCCATAAAGAGAATCAGCTTTATCATCGAATGATTGACCATATGGAGAATCGTTCCCCTCACTGCCAATGCATTCTCTGTGCCCAGAAGCTCCATCATCCCGACACCTACCAGGATAAATCCAATCTGTGACATGGAGGAACAGGCAAGCGTCCTTTTTAGGTCTACCGAAAAGACCGCTAACAAAGCGCCGCCAAACATAGTTATTACTCCAAGATATAATATGCATTTTCCCCACAAAGGGTCATAGCGAAACATCTCTATACTGACTACTAAGACGCCAAAGACACCTGTCTTTGTCAGGATACCAGACAGAAGTGCACTTGCCGGCGCTGGTGCCACTGGATGTGCCTTGGGAAGCCAGATATGCAGAGGAAACATACCTGCCTTGGCTCCAAAGCCAAAGAGCATACAGCCTCCCGCGATATAGATACGCAGTGACTGCTCCTCCCATACACTGCTCACGGCACCATACAGCTCGGACATCCGAAGTGTTCCCACCGCGTCGTAGAGCAAAAAGAGTCCCATTAACATCACCAGACCGCCGATAATCGCAATCGCCAAATAGATTTCTCCAGCCCGCATCGCTGCTGGCTTTTCATCGTGTATCACCCATACATAGGAAGTCAGCGACATCACCTCGAAGAAGATAAACGTCGTATAAAAATCACCAGATAAAAAGACTCCCATCGTCGCCCCAAGGGTCAGCAAACAAAAGAAATAGTAACGATTCCTGTTTCTGTAATGTGCAAAATACTCCCTTGAGAAGATTCCCGTCATCATCCACATAAAGGCAGCAATACAGCCATAGAGCACACGAAAGCCATCCAGCTTTAGATAGAGTCCCTGCATACAAAAGCCATCGAGCAAGAAGCCAAGCTCTCCCCTTTGCAGATAGGTAAGAACAGCTATCACCATCCATCCCATCTCCAAGATAACAGACAGCTGTAGCAAGCGGTCTCTAAGCCCTTTGTTCCATCTTCCCATCAGATAGCAAAGAAAAGCTGCCACAAACGGAAAACCTACTATGGTAAATAAAATCATATCTCCATTCATCGCCCTTCTCCTTCCCTAAAACGTTCCCTGTACTACGGCACGAAACACCTGCATCAAAGGTTCTGAACATACTCCAAACACCAGTACGGTAATTGCAAAAAGCCCAAGTGGCAATTTCATCTCCCAGTTTGGGTCTGTAATCTTTTCATTCAAATGAAGTTCCTTCCCTCTGTCTGGAAACCATGCACGAATCGCTACAGTCAGGATATAGACCGCAGTCATAAGTGCTGAATATAAAAGTACCAGTACTGCCATATAGGCATATGGATACTGCTCTCCAACTTCCATCGCTGCCGCTGCGATATTCCATTTGCTGACAAAGCCTGCAAAGAGCGGAATTCCAATCAGCGACAGACCACAGAGCGTAAAGACCGTAAAGACAAATGGCATCTTCTTAGCCAGGCCATCTAGCTCATCCACATATTCTTTTTTGCTCTGGTGCAGTATTGCACCGGCACTAAAGAAAGAGCCTATCTTCATCACCGCATGGAAGACCAGATGGCTTATCCCTGCCAGAAGCCCCAGTGGACTCATCATCGTCAGCGCCAACACAATATAAGAAAGATTGCTAATCGTGGAAAATGCCAGTCTTCTCTTAAAATGTGTCTCTTTTACAGCCATCGTAGAACCATAGATAATACTTAACATCGCAATGCTCATCACTGCAAAATGCACCCAGGTTCCCCGGATAAAATCCGGCCCAAAACAGTAATATGTCAACCGCATAAGAGCGAAAGCACCTGATTTTACCACCGCTACCGCATGTAGAAGCGCCGTAACGGGTGTTGGAGCCACAGAAGCCTTGGGAAGCCACCCCTGAAACGGAAAGACCGCTGCCTTGACACCAAAGCCCCAGAACGACAACAGATAGACAAAGAGCATGGTCGATACATTGTTACCGATTTTCTCCATATTCAGAACACCACCTAAAATAAAATCTGTGGTATCTCCAAACACAATCACAAAAATCAGTGAGATAAATGCAAAGGCTGCTCCGCCAATCGAATAGTAGAGATAGGTCCTGCTTGCGCGAATCGCCTTTTTTGTCATCGGATGCATCACCAGATAGACAGATACCAGCGTCAAAAGCTCATAGAACAGATACATTGTCACTAAGTTCTCTGCCATTGCAATCCCCATGGTCACTCCATAGGTCATCGTATAAAAGGCAAAGAAGCTGGTGGTTCGCTCTTCATGGCGCATATACTCAAAGGCATACAGCGTAGAGAGTGGCCAAAGTATTGCAATCAGACAGGTAAATACACTTCCAAGTCCATCTAACCTTAACGCAAAGTCAAGATTACCTGTTAAATGAAAAAGTGTAAAGCCCGCTTCTGGTCTTCGATACACGCATAAAAGGGCAATTGCCGAAGTCAGCAATACCAGTATTTCCAGAAGAAGATTTCTTTTTTTGTCCGGCAGATGCAAGATGGGCATCAGTGCTCCTCCCACAATCGGAAGCACAACCGGCAGCACCAGATATACACTACTCATAGCTCTCCCCCTCTATCGAATCACGCCCGCAGCCGTCATCTGCAAAAAGCCTAAGAATCTCCCCGGAAACATACCAAATACCACTGCTGCCGCCGTAAAGAGAAGCATTGGTATCAGCATCAGAAGATTTGGCTCCTTTTTTCTAAGCTCCTGATAGTGATACCCTTCTCCTGGGAAAAAGGACTGTATAGAGATTGGCAGCAGATATCCGGCCGTCAGCATTGCACTGAGCAAAAGCACCACCGGCCCAAACCAGGCATATCCGCCAATTCCAGTCTGCAACGAACCTTCTGCCAGATACCATTTACTGATAAATCCACTTGTTGGTGGAATTCCCACTAATGTAATGGACACCAGTGTAAAACACCACATGGTAATTGGCATCTCTTTTCCAATGCCTGTTAATTCTTTCACAGTCTTTTTGCCCGTCTTATAGATAATCACACCGGCTACCAGGAACAGACAGTCCTTGACAACACTATGAAAGACAAAATGTGACAATGCTCCGACCATTCCATCCTGGTTAAGTACCGACAGGCCAAATAAAATATAGGAAACCTGACTAACCGTAGAATAAGCCAGTCGTTTCTTTAGCACCTGTTCTTTGTATGCCATCATCGAACCCATAAAGACGGTAATCAGTGCCAATGTCATCCAGGTATACTGTACCCAGCTTCCCCGCAGCACATCTGCACCGACGGTATAGAAGACCACCCGGATAATTGCCAGAACACCCGATTTGGTGATAATACCAGAGAGCACGGCACTTGCTGGTGCTGGTGCCACCGGATGCGCGGTCGGAAGCCATCCATGCAGTGGAAACATACCTGCTTTGGTACCAAAGCCCACAATCATCAGCATCAACACAAGCAACGTCATTTTGCCGCTTCCTGAGTAGGCATCCAGCACCATCAGATATCCGCCCTCGCAAAAAGGCAGTCCTGCTCCATGCGCATACAGATAGAAAATTCCAAACAGCGCCAAAAAAGCTCCAGCCACCGAATAAAACAGATATTTCAGACCAGCCATCACCGCATCATGTGTCAGCGTATGCAGCACAAGCGGCAGAGAGCTAAGTGTCATCAATTCAAAAAACAAGTACAGCGTTATCAGATTGCCTGCATGGTCTAATCCAATCAATACTCCCATCACAATCAGATAGAAGCCAAAATACCGGTCTTCTTTCTCTTCATGCTTCATATACTCAAAAGCAAAGACGCCGCCAAGCGTCCAGGCTGTCACAGTCATCCCGGCAAAAAGTCTTGTCATATTATCCATTCGCACCAGAATATCCAGCTTATCCGTCAGATGCCAAAGCACAAGCTGATAGTCCTCAAAGCACATCAGGCGAACCGTCAGTCCCGCAGTCAGTGCCATCACCAGAAAAATCAAGATACATTTAAGCGTGCGGTTTTTTAGCTTACCCTGAAAGAAGAGCAGGAAAAGCCCTGATAACATCGGAAGCAGCATCGCTGCCAAAAACAAATACATAGCTGTCATTTTTCTCTCCCCCTTTCTTCTAGGCAAACATTGCAATGCCAACTTGAATCAAGTCCGTAATCGGCTGCGACAAAAGTCCTAGGATAAAGTTCATACAGATAAGTGAAAATACCGCCAATGCAGCTCCTTTTGATACCCGGACATGAACATTTTTAAATTCCTCTGGCACATGCACCGGCGTATAGATGCGCACAACCGTATGCAGAAAATAAATCGCATTTAATATGGTACTGACTGCTAATACAATCAATGTAATCAATACCTTTTCACGAGCTGCTCCAAGTGCTGCTGTGGCGAACAACAGTTTGGAGATAAAGCCCGATAACATGGGAATACCAACCATTGAGAGGCTTCCCACCAAAAATGCCACTCCTGCTAAAGGATTTCGAAAAGCGGAGCCCTGAAGTGCATAGAAGACTCTTTTTCGCCCGGAGACATTATTCAGTCCCTTTGCTGCAAGGAAAAGCAAAGATTTTGTAATTGCATGTGTTAAAATATGAAAAATCGCTGCTACCATCCCTGCTTCTGTCTCAAGTCCGATTCCCATATAGACATACCCTATCTGCGCAACGGAAGAAAAGGCAATCATCCGGTAGATATCCTTTGCCATAATCGCCCCGACAGAGCCCATCACCATCCCTGCCAGACCAAAGACGAACAAAACATCGACAATCTTACTGTTGACAATATTATCAAATCCAATTACCCGGTAGAAAATCTTAATCAGTAAGATAATATAGCTTTTGGAAACCAGACTTGAGAGAATCGAGCTGCTAGACACCGTCGAATATCCATATGCATCCGGCATCCAGGAGTGAAACGGATATAATCCACTCTTAATCGCAAGTCCCACGGTGATAAAACTGATAATAACCAGAAGCGGAACCGAATACTTTCCCTCCTGTACCAGTTGGTTCATGACCAAATGTGCATTTTCCATCAAAAGATGCCCTGTAATATCATAGAGCATCGCAAGTCCAATCAGAAAAAGACCAGAGCCAATCAGACTCATCACCATATATCGCGTAGCTGCAACCAAGGAACGCCCAATCTTTCGTATCATAATCATTCCGCAAGCGGCAATCGTATTAATCTCTACAAACACATAGCCTGTAAAAAGGTCATTGGTATAGATAATCGCCAACAGAGAGCTTAATAAAAGGTCCACCAGGATAAAATACAGATTGATTTTCTCCTCGGGAATATCTTTAAAGACATGATCCATTCCGCCCAGAAGAGAGAACAGCATTACTAATGAGAATACGGTCGCCAACATCGTCTCTAACACACCAGCCCGAATCTCATTGCCCCAGGGAGCTGGATATTTTCCCATCGTATAGACAAAACTTGTCCCTGTTGATGCCACATAGAGAAATGTTGCCGCAGACATACAAGTAACAAGTATTACTACGAGAAGTGTTATACGCTTTGCATGGTTTCCTTTTATTGGCGTAGATAAAATCCCGGCCACCATACACAGCACAATGGAAAAGCACGGAAAATTTTCCACAAAATTTCTGGCAAGATTCATGTCAGCTCCTCCTTCTGCATCCGAATCAGAATCTCATCTAAGTCCAGAGAGTGATATTTCCGATACAGACGAATCGTCAAAGACAGCATCAGCGCCGTAACACTGACAGATACCACAATTCCTGTCAGCACCAGGCCGCTAGGAATCGGATTGATATAGGCATCCACATCCGTCACCCCATTTTCTACAATGGGGGCCAGACGGTTGTCCACATAACCCATCGCGGCCAGAAAGAGATAGACCGCTGTATCCATAATATTTAGTCCAATAATCTTTTTAATCATATTTTTATGAAGCAAAAGCGTCGTAAAACCGATTCCAAAGAGAATCACCGCTGCCACTTCATCTATATTTGCCCAGAGATTCGGTCCCATCTTACATACCTCCTCTTCGAAACAGCGCAAAAAATGCATACATCGTGCAGGCCACTTCGAGTCCTACAAAGATATTGATAGGCAGAATCATCCCGCTGCTTAAGATATCGCCTGGTGTCCCAAGCGGAATATGATTCTCTATCAGATTGGCCCCGGTATAAAAATAATAAATCATTGTAACACTGTATAGAGACAATGCCCCCACCTTTACCATATCATATGTCTTCTCATTAAAGAAGCGCTGCGTCTTATGAAAACCAAAGGTTGTTACATATAAAATAAGCCCTGCTCCAACCGTTGCTCCGCCTGAAAAGCCTCCGCCTGGCGAGAGATGTCCATTTAAAATAATATAAAAGCCATACAAAAAGATAACGGGCACCAATATCAGTGTAATCTTCTGTAAGATTGCGTCTGGCTTTGGCTCATATTTCCAGTCGGTTTCCTTGGCATTCTCAATCTCTTCTTCACTTTTTCGAAGCAATATAATAACACAGGTAGCCGCTATAAATAATACACAGGTCTCGCCAAACGTATCAAAACCACGATAGCTTAGTATCATATTGGTCACCATATTGACCGCACCTGATTCTTCCATACCTTTCTCAACATAACGTGCAGAGACTTCATTATTGTTGGGACCGTTTGGGTCTCCAAGCACTGGAAGATAGGACACTGCCATCAAAAGCACTGCAATAAGCAGAAGGCAAAGTGCCACAGAGCTTAGATTATAGAGTACACGAAATGCCCGTATCTCCTGATTTTTCTCCGTATCTTCTAGATACTTCAGCACCTTCTTCTTATCAAGTCTCTCTGGATTATAGACCGAATCCCCCACATAATCTGCCTCTCTTAGAGGCTCCATCTCCATCTTTCCCGCAAAAGGGTCGCTCTCACCATTTACCCATTTTGTCAGACGGTTCCACAAGCTGTCTTCATAGTTATCTCTTATCCTGCTCATGTTGACCTCCTTCTTGAAGTGCCTTTAATTTCCGAAGCGTTACAAAAAACAAGATACTGCTAACCCCTGCCCCGACTGCTGCCTCGGTAATCGCCAAATCCGGCGACTCTAAAAGGAACCAGATAATGGACATAATCAAGCTATAAGACATAAATACAATAACTGAGAGCAGCGGATTCTTTATCAGACTTGCAGAAATCGCACAGAGAATTAAAAATACCAATAATACAATCTTAAAAGCCTCCATCTTCTGGCACCTCACATTCTTCTTTTAGATTTTCATTAATCAGCACTTCAAGCTTACAAATCATATGGGAAGATACCGGGCCTGCCAGCCAGAAAAAGACAATAATCAACGCAAGCTTTAATGTACTAAGGTGAAAACCACTTAAAATCATCAGCCCAAAGATAATAAAAAGGATTCCCAGAGAATCTCCCATCGCCGCAGAATGCATCCGATTCAGCACATAGTGAAAGCGAAAGACGCCAAATACCGCCACACACAGCGTCAAAAGCCCAATCACAATAAAAGCGCCGCCAATTACCAACTGTACCCATGCCATCATAAGTCTTCCACCTCCTTATCTTCCTCCTCATACTCCAGATGTGAAGTTCCTTTAATCTTGCGCTCCTGATAAGCGCCTCCATATATCTTTGTCAGAACCACCACAGCCAAAAAACTAATCATTGCATAGATAAGGCAGACATCAAAGAGATAGCTCTCTCTTAGATACAATGCAAACAATGCAATCTCCACAATCGTCATGGTACCAATCATATTGACTGCCACCACTCGGTCTGTAAGTCTTGGCCCAAGCACCGCACGAATCAGACATAAGAGAATCAATGCCCCAATCACCAACATACAAGTCAATAAAAACCCATGATATACGACTCCGTACATATTACTCTATCGCCTCCATCTTCTCTAACAGTTCCACAAAGATAGACTGTTCCATACCCTCTGCAAATTCTTTATCCAGACAATGTACATAGAACTCATTGCCCTCTAAATTGACCGTAATCGTGCCTGGCGTCAATGTAATCGAATTGGCAAGTACCACCCTTGCAAACTCCGACTTTAACCCCGAAGTAAAATGGACAATCTGAGGCTCTACCTGATACCTTGGTGTCGTAATAAAATAAAGCACCTGACGATTAGCCTTTAAAATCTCAATAATCAAAATAATCACATATTGGCACGCCATAGGAACCAGCCGATACATTCGCAAATCCTTGTTCACACTATAATGCAAAAATTTACAGCAAAATACAAACAGTGCTCCACTTAAAACAATCCCAATCGCCAATATCTCCAGCGTGATTTTGCCATTGAAAATAATCCAGAGCAATAAAAATGCAAGAAACATACCCTACTTCCCTTTCAACAAATCTCACAGGGCACCCATACGCCGAAGGATGCCCTGTTGTTAATTGTGACTTACCACATATTTATCCAGTTTACTATTTTTTAAGAAAGATTACAACTACTTTCATTTTTTCTTGTCAAATTTTTAACTTTTTTCCGATTTCTTAACATTTTCTTAACGCTTCTTTTACATGTTGCACATAAAGTCTCTGAATCCCTCTATATTCTCCAAGTCCTTTTAGCACACACCGAACCTCAAAACCCGCTGCTTCAAAAAGATTTTTCCAGGACTTTTTTGAATCTCCAGACATATCATGCAGTGCATGGTCTCCAGCCACCACCATAAAAGGTGCAAGCCTTACCTTTTTCACCCCGTAAGCACGTACCCTCTCAATCAATCTTTCAAGAGAAGGTGAGGCTTCCACGGTTCCTAAGAACACATAGGGATACCCGCTGTTCTTAAATTCTGCATCTAACGCCTGATATATCCGATGGGCCTTATGTACCGTCCCATGCCCCATAAATACCAGCGCCTCGTCCTTAGACAAATCCCCAAATTCTTCCATTACAGCTTCTGTCACCCCTTCTAAATCCTTCTTATCCACAAGCAGCGGCTTCCCAAAACGAAGCGAAGCAAAACGCTCTCTATAAGCCAACACATCTTCTGTCATCTGCTCATTCTCAATCCCATCTATCACATGTGTCGGCTGCACCACAATATCCTCAATCCCATCACAAAACATACGTTCCATCGCTTCTGCCACAGTGTCTGTCTTTACTCCATCCCGCTCTCTTATCTTTTTAATAATTTTCTTACTTGTCCATGCCCGATACACCACATACTCCGAAAATTCCTCCTGAAGTCTTTTCTCTATCACATCTATTGTCTTTTTACAGGTCTCATTGACACTTGTCCCAAAACTAACCACCAAAAGTCCTTTTTTCTTCTCCATCTTATCCACAGTAATATCCTCCTGCATCTGCTATCATTTCTTCTCCAAAAAAATACGGCTCTCGAAAAGTCAAGAACCGTATTCTACACCTCTTTAAATTTCATGAATAAACAATCCACTTCTAAGCTTTGGCTCAAACCAAGTTGACTTTGGCGGCATCAACCTCCCTGCATCTGCCACTGCCAATAACTCCTCTATGGAAGTTGGATACATTGCAAATGCCACCATCATATCACTGTCTGCTCTTTTCTTTAACTCCTCAAGCCCCCGAATTCCCCCAACAAAATCCACTCTCTTATCTGTCCTTGGGTCCTTAATCCCAAGAATTGGTTCTAGAAGCTCTCTCTGAAGATAAGCCACATCTAGTCCTTCTACTGGGTCTTTTTGTATGTATTCTTCTTGCACCTTTAGCCGAAACCAATACCCCTGTAGATACATGGTAATCTGTCCTTTTTTTGATGGCTTCTCCGGCCTCTTTAAAAGCCGTATCTCAAATTTTTCAGAAACCCTCCCCAAGAATTCCTCTATTGAATATCCGTTCAGGTCTTTTACCACCCGATTATAGTCCATAATCATCAGTTCATCATCCGGGAATAAGACCGACAGAAAATAGTTAAACTCCTCTGTCCCATTATAACTAGGATATGCTTCTCTGCGCATCTGCCCCACTTTGACCGCAGAAGCTGCTCTGTGATGCCCGTCTGCGATATAGAGACACTCCACTTCTTCAAACGCTTCCATAAGCTTTTGCATCTTCTTGGCATCTGAAAGCTTCCACCCCATATGTCGCACTCCGTCTTCTGCCGTAAAATCAAAAGCTGCTTTTTCTTTTTTTGTCTCCTCCACAATCGCACGAATCACCGTATGAGAGCGATAGGTCAGAAAAATCGGTCCTGTCTGTGCATTACAAATATCCACATGCCGAATCCTGTCTGCCTCTTTTTCCGCTCTTGTCTTTTCGTGCTTTTTAATTATCTGTCTTTCATAGTCATCGATAGAAGCACATCCTACAATCCCCGTCTGAGAACGTCCTTCCATTGTCAGTTCATAGATATAGTAGACAGGAGAAGCCTCCTTGACAAAGGCACCCTCCTTCTGCATCTTTGATAGGCGGTCTTTGGCTGCCTGATAGACCTCCTGCGCATACATATCCTGCTCTGGCCCAAACAATGTCTCTGGCCGGTCGATATTCAGGAAAGAAAGAGGTCTTCCATCTACTGCATCTTTTGCCTCTTCTCTGCTGTAAACATCATAAGGAAGTGCTGCGATTTTGTGTTCGAGCCCCTTCGCGGGATGAATACAGCAAAATGGTTTTACCACTGCCATTATTTCATCACCCTGACTTTCAATACTCCTTTGATGGTTCGTATGGTCTCGATGGACTTCTCGTCCGCAGTATTGGCCAAATCCATGATGACATAACCATACTCCCCTTTGGTTACGTTGCTCATCCGTTCAATATTAATCCCCAAGTCGCCAAATGTCGCTGTAAATTTTGTCAACATATTAGGAATATTTCTGTGAATAATCGTCACACGCATCGCATCCTTGCAGACACCCATATCACAATTGGGATAGTTGACAGAATTGTGGATATTGCCATTTTCCAGATAATCCCGTACTTCCTCCACTGCCATAATCGCACAGTTATCTTCTGACTCCTCCGTAGAAGCTCCTAGATGTGGAATCACAATTGCGTTCTTTAGAGAAGCGATATCCGGGCTTGGAAAATCGGTAACATATTTGTAGATACGGTTAGTGCGCAGTGCCTCCACAATCGCTTTTGTATCCACAAGCGGGCCTCTTGCAAAATTCATAATTACAACACTTTGTTTCATCTGCGCGATGGCGGCAGAGCTAATCATCCCTTTGGTGCTCTCCAAAAGTGGCACATGCACTGTGATATAATCACATTCCCGATAGATATCATTGATATCTGTGATATGTTTGACATCTCTAGAGAGCTTCCATGCTGCATTGACAGAGATATAGGGGTCATATCCATAGACCTCCATACCAAGCGTAGCTGCTGCATTGGCCACTAGAATCCCAATCGCGCCAAGTCCAATCACCCCCAGTTTTTTCCCCATAATCTCATGGCCGGCAAATGCTTTTTTCTGTTTCTCTGCCAGTTGTTCTAGTTCTTCATTCTGGCGCTCGGAGCGCACCCAATAGAGTCCTCCGATAATATCTCTTGATGCCAGTAACATTCCTGCTAACACTAACTCCTTGACACCATTTGCATTGGCTCCTGGTGTATTAAAGACTGCGATTCCCTGTTCTGAGCATTTCCCCAGAGGAATATTATTTACTCCTGCTCCAGCTCTTCCAATCACACAGACATTTCCCGGAATCTCCATATCATGCATAGCGGTGCTTCGTACCAGGAGTGCGTCTGCGTCTTCAATGTTGTCCGTCTTGGCATAATTACCGTCAAATTTCTTCAGTCCGACTTCCGCAATAGGATTCAGGCAATGATACTGATACATAATTCTACTTGTTCTCCTCTTCAAATTTCTTCATAAATGTAACGAGTGCTTCCACTCCTTCGATGGGCATTGCATTATAGATACTTGCACGCATACCTCCCACACTTCGATGTCCTTTTAGATTGACAAATCCAGCCGCATCTGCCGCTTTTATAAATTTGGCATCCAACTCCTTATCTCCTGTCACAAAAGGAACATTCATCAACGAACGGTCCTCTTTTCTGACCGTTCCCTGAAAGAGACGACTGCTGTCCAGAAAATCATAGAGCACTTTTGCCTTTGCTTCATTTTTCTCTTTCATCACAGAAAGGCCGCCCATTTTTTTCAGCCATTGAAAGACCTTTCCACAGGCATAGATGCAAAAGCAGTTGGGTGTATTATACAGAGAGCCTGCCTCTGCCTGCGTCTTATATTTCATAATTGTCGGTGTTCCAGGAAGCACATCATCGGTGATTAAATCGTCTCTGACAACCGCAATCACCATACCTGCCGGCCCGATATTTTTCTGCACACCACCATACAGGATGGCATATCTTGACACATCCACAGGCTCCGAGAGAAAGCATGAAGATACATCTGAAACCAAATCTTTTCCTTTGGTATTCGGAAGCGTCCAAAACTTGGTACCATAGATAGTATTATTTTCACAGATATAGACATAGTCTGCATCTTCACTTACCGAAAGGTCAGAACAATCGGGAATATAGGAATAGGTCTTATCTTCGCTAGAGGCTATCTTATTCGCTTTTCCGTATTGCTTTGCCTCCTCATATGCGCGCTTTGCCCACTGTCCAGTTACAATATAATCCGCCACCCGATGCTTCATCAGGTTCATAGGAACCGCTGAGAATTGCAGATGCGCCCCTCCTTGCAAAAATAGAACTTTATAGTTATCTGGAACCTTTAAAAGTTCCCGGAAATCCTGTTCTGCGGTCTGGATAATCTCATCAAACGCTTTGGAACGATGGCTCATCTCCATCACAGACATCCCTGTTCCCTGATAGTCCATTATCTCTGCTCCAATCTCCTGAAGCACTTCTTCTGGCAACACTGCCGGACCTGCCGAAAAATTGTACACTCTTTTCATAACTTCATCCTCTCTATAAATATATAGGGATGCCTCAAAACGGAGTCCTGAATGGTGCGTTCTGTATAACAGAATATCAGCGACAACCGCTTGTAACATCCCCCATAAATATACTATCTACTGCTTATATAAATATCCATTTAATTATAATATATCGTTCTTTAAAAATCAATATTCAGACTGCCCATTTTTCGTGGGTGTTTTAGGTAAAAATTTGTCTATACAGCTTTTACAAATCATCCTGGTCAAACGCATTCTCTATAGGAGCGCCAGCTGGAACCATTGGAAAGACTTTATCTTCACAGTCAATCTGACAATCTAACACCACTGGTCCATCACATGCAAAAGCTTCCATAAGCGCTTTTGTAAACTCTTCCTTTGTTGTCACCCGGATTCCCTTACATCCTAGCGCTTCTGCCACTTTTGCAAAATCTGCTTTATCGTGAAACACCGTCGATGAATACCGTCTCTCATAGAACAATTCCTGCCACTGATGCACCATTCCCAGTACATGATTATTAATCACAATCTCAATAATCGGAATCTGATAGCGCGCTGCGGTTGCAAGCTCATTCATATTCATACGGAAGCAACCATCTCCTGCAATATTAATTACGCGTTTTTCTGGCATTGCCACCTTCGCTCCCATCGAAGCTCCCAAACCATATCCCATGGTGCCAAGTCCGCCAGAAGTCAAAAGCGTACGCGGCTTGCTGTATTTATAATACTGTGCGGCCCACATCTGATGCTGTCCTACCTCTGTACAGATAATCGCGTCCCCCTTTGTCGCCTTATAGATTTCCTCAATGATATATGGCCCTGTCAGTCCTTCTTCTTTATATTTCAATGGAAAACGAGTCTTTAAATCCTCCACATAGCCAATCCACTCAGTATGCTCCTGCTGCTCTAAACAAGGAGTTAATCTCTTTAATACTTCTTTGACATCACCGATAATATTTGCAGATGTCATAATATTTTTGTTGATCTCTGCCGGGTCCACATCAATCTGAAGTATCTTGGCATGGGAAGCGAAACGGGAAGCATCTCCAAACACCCTGTCACTAAAGCGCGCTCCCACGGTAATCAAAAGGTCGCATCTTGCCACACCAAAGTTCGCATATTTTGTGCCATGCATTCCAAGCATCCCGGTATAAAGTGGATGTTCCCCGCTAAATGCACCTTTTCCCATCAACGTATCACATACTGGTGCATCAACTTTTTCGACAAATTCCAAAAGCTCCTTGGAAGCGTTAGAAGCAATCGCGCCACCGCCCACAAAAATCATAGGCTTTTTGGCTGCCTGAATCATCTCTACCGCCTGCGCAATATCCGCATCCTTTATCGTAGTAGTATTGGGTACTACTTCCTCTGGTCTCTGTTCTGTATACTCTGTCTTATTGGCTGTGGCATCTTTTGTAATATCCACAAGAACCGGTCCCGGACGACCTGTCCTGGCAATCTTAAAGGCGCGGCGAATCGCATCCGCCAAGTCTGTCACATCTTTCACAATAAAACTATATTTTGTGACAGGCATCGTAATGCCCATAATATCAATCTCCTGAAAGCTGTCCTTACCAAGCAGCGATGTTCCCACATTACAAGTGATAGCCACAACCGGAATCGAATCCATATAAGCCGTCGCAATTCCTGTCACCAGATTGGTTGCACCTGGCCCTGATGTAGCAAAGCAGACCCCCACTTTGCCTGTCGCCCTTGCATAGCCATCCGCCGCATGGGAAGCTCCCTGCTCATGAGAAGTCAGAATATGCCGAATCTCTTTATGTTTGTATAATGCATCATAGATATTTAAGATTGCTCCTCCCGGATATCCAAATACGGTATCCACGCCCTGTTCTTTTAGACAGGCAATCACAATCTCTGCACCTGATAATACCATAGATTTTTCTCCCCTCGTATCAATTCTTATTTTTGTATCTCCAAAATAGCGCCGCGATTTCCAGAAGTCACCATAGACGCATAGCGCGCAAGATAACCTTTTGTCACCTTTGGCTCTCTTGGCTCCCATCTTGCCCGTCTTGCTTCCATCTCTTCTTCAGAGATGTCTACATCCAAGCGATTCTCTGGTATATTAATCTTGATAATATCGCCTTCTTCCACAAGCGCAATCGGACCACCTACTGCCGCTTCTGGAGAGACATGTCCAATCGAAGCCCCGCGGCTTGCTCCACTAAAACGTCCGTCCGTAATCAGAGCCACCGAAGAACCAAGCCCCATCCCGGCAATCGCTGAAGTTGGATTTAGCATCTCTCTCATACCCGGACCACCCTTTGGTCCTTCATAGCGAATCACAACCACATCTCCTGCTACAATCCTGCCATGTGTAATCGCGTGAATAGCGTCCTCCTCACAGTCAAACACCCGCGCTGGCCCCTCATGCACCAACATCTCCTCTGCCACTGCAGAACGCTTTACCACGCCACTGTCAGGAGCCAAATTTCCCTTTAGAATGGCAATGCCGCCAGTCTCACTGTAGGGATTCTCCACCGGACGAATCACTTCAGGATTTTTATTCTTACAAGAAGCGATATTTTCTCCCACCGTCCTAAGTGTTACAGTCATACAATCCATATGGAGCAAATTCTTCTTTGACAGTTCATTCATCACTGCATAGACACCACCAGCTGCATTCAAGTCTTCCATATAGGTAGGGCCCGCCGGTGCCAAATGGCAGAGATTTGGCGTTTTTGCACTAATCTCATTGGCAATATCCACATTTAACTCCACACCCGCCTCATGCGCAATCGCTGGCAGATGCAGCATACTGTTCGTTGAACACCCAAGTGCCATATCCACGGTAAGCGCATTCATAAAAGCGTCTTCTGTCATAATATCCCTTGGACAAATATTGGCTCTCCAAAGCTCCATCACCTGCATACCAGCCTGCTTTGCCAGCAGAATCCGGTCTGAATAGACTGCGGGAATCGTACCATTGCCCCGAAGTCCCATCCCCAGAACTTCTGTCAGACAATTCATACTGTTCGCTGTATACATCCCCGAACAAGAGCCACAAGTAGGACATACATTGTCCTCAAATTCCCTGACGTCCTCTTCGGTCATTGTACCAGCCGCATAAGAACCAACCGCCTCAAACATACTAGAAAGACTTCTCTTCTCCCCTTTAACACGTCCTGCCAACATCGGTCCTCCACTGACAAAAATCGTCGGAATATTCAACCTGGCTGCCGCCATCAAAAGCCCTGGCACATTCTTGTCACAATTTGGTACCATCACCAGTGCATCAAACTGATGTGCCATCGCCATCGCCTCTGTAGAGTCCGCAATCAAATCCCTAGTCACCAGAGAATATTTCATCCCAATATGTCCCATCGCAATCCCATCACAGACCGCAATCGCCGGAAAGACAATCGGTGTTCCTCCTCCCATTGCAACACCTATCTTGACCGCTTCCACAATCTTATCCAGATTCTTATGTCCTGGCACAATCTCATTATATGAGCTGACAATCCCCACAAGTGGACGCTCTAACTCCTCCTTTGTCAATCCTAACGCATGAAATAACGACCGATGGGGCGCCTGCTGCATCCCCTTTGTCACTGCATCACTTCTCATTATCCAATCCTCCTGATTAAAGTTCCGCTCCAGCCTAAACAATGCCCCATATCTAGAAGCATTTCCGGCCACTTTGTGTCCTGAAATCCTTCTGGGCATTGTTTTGGCTTCCGCTGTTTTTAAAGTTCCGCTCCAGCCTAAACAATGCCCCGTATCTAGAAGCATTTCCGGCCACTTTGTGTCCTGAAATCCTTCTGGGCATTGTTCTGGCTTTTGCTGTTTTTAAAGTACCGCTCCAGCCCGACCAATGCCCCGTATCTAGAAGCATTTCCAGCCACTTTGTGTCCTGAAATCCTTCTGGGCATTGTTTTGGCTTCCGCTGTTTTTAAAGTTCCGCTCCAGCCTAAACAATGCCCCGTATCTAGAAGCATTTCCGGCCACTTTGTGTCCTGAAATCCTTCTGGGCATTGTTTTGGCTTTTGCTGTTTGTTAATATTTTATCAAATATCATATTCTGCCATTCAATCTCAGTTCGTCAGGGGCAGATGTTCCTGCAAGACCCATTGAACGCCGTCGGCACTTAGCGAGCGCAAGCGGAACGCGCAGTCGCGAGCTTAGTACCGCTACAGGCGTTCATTAAGCGAGAGCGGGGTCTGGAAGGAACATCTGCCCCTGGCGAACGTCCTTTGCATCGCACACCTATCGCCTGTGTCAAATTTTTTCTACAATCAGTTCTCCCATCTTCTGGGTCCCCACATATTCACACCCATCCGACATAATATCCCCTGTCCGGTACCCTTCTTTAAGCACCTTGCGAACTGCCTCTTCGATGGCATCCGCCTCCTTATCCAAATCAAATGAATACCGAAGCATCATCGCCGCCGACAAAATCGTTGCAATCGGATTCGCCTTATCTTGCCCTGCAATATCCGGCGCCGAGCCATGGCTTGGCTCATATAGCCCAAATTTCGTATCATTCAGGCTCGCACTCGACAACATCCCTATCGACCCTGTCACCATCGACGCTTCATCCGACAAGATATCCCCAAACATGTTCTCCGTCAATATCACATCAAACTGCGCCGGATTCATCACCAGCTGCATTGCACAATTATCTACATACATATGAGATAACTCCACATCAGGATACTCCTTTGCCATCTCTTCCACAATCTTTCTCCAAAGCCTGGAAGAATCCAGCACATTCGCCTTATCCACACTGCATACCTTGCCGCGTCTCTTTCTCGCAATCTCAAATGCCCGCTTCGCAATCCGGCGAATCTCCGTTTCATTATAAGAAAGCGTATCCACCGCTGTTAGAACGCCGTCAACTTCCTCTGTCTTTCTCTCCCCAAAATAAAGCCCGCCTGTCAATTCTCTCATAATCAACATATCAAATCCAGCTGCACTAATATCCTCCCTAAGAGGACAAGCTGCCCGAAGCTCCTCATACAGATATGCCGGTCTTAGATTCGCAAATAAATTCAAAGCCTTTCTAATCCCCAGTAGCCCCGCCTCCGGCCTCTTAGATGGCTCTAGCTGATACCAAGGTGATGTCTTCGCATCCCCTCCAATCGAGCCCATAAGAACCGCATCACAAGCCTTGGCCTTCTCAATCGTCTCCTCTGTCAGCGGTATTCCATATACATCAATCGAAGCGCCGCCAAGCAAAAGCTCTGTATATTCAAATGTATGCCCATATACCTTTGCCACCTTCTCAAGCACCTCTCTGGCCTCTCTTACAATCTCTGGCCCGATGCCATCTCCAGAGATAACTCCTATTTTACATCTCATACACATTCCTCCTAATCCTGCATCTAGTTTACACAAAAAGGCGGAAGTCCCCTTCCGCCCTGCTGTCTGCATCCTTACCGAATCCTTTTATCCGTTCTGTTTTTCTACCTCCTGGATAGCTGCTTTCTTCATTGGAATACGGCAGTTGCGGTTGCTTCCGAACTCTACGATTACGTCCTCATCCGTAATATCAATAAGAACCCCATAGAACCCGCTAGTTGTCACCACCACATCGCCTACTTCCATCGAAGCAAGCATTGCCGCAAGCCTCTTTTGCTCTTTTTTCTGAGGTCTCATCATAAAAAAATACATCGCAACAATGAAAAGACCCCATACAATCAATATCTGCAACATGCCACCACCTGCACCTGTACCTGTCAACAACATCTCTATGTCCTCCTAAAAAAATAACTAATGTCTATTGTACACAATATTCTCCCCTACGGCAAGCACTTTTTATTTTATTTCCCATTCATTCCATCCAGCTTTTTCTTCTTATATTCCTGATAGCACCCCTTCTCAATCGCCTCCCGAATCTCTTCCATCATATGATTATAAAAATACAGGTTATGCAACACACAAAGCCGCATTCCAAGCATCTCTTTTGCCTTTAGAAGATGTCTGATATATGCCCTTGTATACCGCCTGCACGCCGGACAAGCACACCCTTCTTCTATTGGTCTGTCATCCAACTCATACTGTGCATTTAAAAGGTTTAATTTTCCATGATTGGTATACACATGCCCATGCCTGCCATTCCGGCTCGGATACACACAGTCAAAAAAATCCACCCCGCGCTCCACAGCCTCTAAAATATTCGCCGGTGTTCCAACCCCCATCAGATACGTCGGCTTCTCCACTGGAAGATGTGGAATTACTGCTTCAATAATATGATACATCTCCTCATGGCTCTCTCCCACAGCCAGACCACCAATCGCATACCCCGGAAGTTCCAGCTCTGCAATCTCCTTTGCATGTTCCACACGAATATCCTCATAGATTGCCCCCTGGTTAATCCCAAACAATAGCTGTTCTTTGTTAATTGTATCACGAAGTTCACAAAGCCGCGCCATCTCTGTCTTACATCTTTTCAGCCAGCGCGTCGTCCGCTCCACCGAAGCCTTTACATATCCTCTGTCTGCCTTACTTGGTGCACACTCATCAAACGCCATCGCTATTGTAGAAGCCAGATTCGACTGAATCTGCATACTCTCCTCCGGCCCCATAAATATCTTCTTTCCATCAACATGAGAGTGAAAATACACCCCTTCTTCTTTAATCTTGCGAAGTCCTGCCAGTGAAAACACCTGAAATCCGCCTGAATCCGTTAAGATTGGCTTGTCCCAAGACATAAACTTATGCAGTCCTCCCATCTGCTTTACCACCAAGTCTCCTGGTCTGACATGCAGATGATAAGTATTAGACAACTCCACCTGTGTCCCAATCTCCTCTAAATCCTCTGTAGAGACAGCCCCTTTAATCGCTGCCGCAGTTCCTACATTCATAAACACTGGTGTCTGAATCACTCCATGAACGGTATGAAACTCTCCACGTTTTGCATTTCCATCTTTTTTTATCAATCGATACATTATCTTCCTCCATTTAAGCTTATGATAGTGTAACTTTACTTTTGAGAGCAAATGTTTTTGATGCAAGGGACGCCCGCCACGACCTGGTAGATGTTCCTTCCAGACCCCGCTCGCGCTTAATGAACGCCTATAGCGGTACTAAATTCGCGACTGCGCGGCTTAGCGCCGCTTGCGCTCATTAAGTGCCGATGGCGTCCAATGGGTCTTGCAGGAACATCTACCAGGCCATGTCGGGCTGTGTATTGGCTTCGATATGTACGCTTCGGGCGGAACATTGTGTTAAAATCCGTATTTTTTCGTGCCTTACCAACTTCGATATGTACACTATAGACAGAACATTACACCTATATGCTCTACACAGTATTACGGGATAGTGGTTTATATCGTATCGGTAGCCGTAGTCAGCCAGGGCGGGAGGGCAGTAGGTTCCTGAAAGACCCATTGGACGCCATCGGCACTTAATGAGCGCAAGCGGCGCTAAGCCGCGCAGTCGCGAATTTAGTACCGCTATAGGCGTTCATTAAGCGAGAGCGGGGTCTGGAAGGAACCTACTGCCCTCCCGTCCTAGCGTCCTAACGTCCTCCATACTCCAAAATATAAATTCTCATTTACATTCTCACCCCACCTAAAACTTTACACTACCCCAAGCCTACAAAATCATTTACAAACCAAAGTATATTATATATACTAAATCCTAGTCAACAAAATTCAAAATACACGCACAGAAATCACATTCTATGCAGAATAGGAGTATACATATGGCAGGCTCTACACTTGGCACTATCTTTTCTATCACTACCTGGGGAGAATCCCACGGCAAAGGCATCGGCGTGGTTATTGATGGCTGTCCTGCAGGACTTCCACTTACAGAGTCCGATATCCAACCCTATCTAAACCGCAGAAAACCTGGGCAGTCCCGCTTTACCACCCCCCGCAAAGAAGATGACAAAGTCGAAATCCTCTCTGGTGTCTTTGAAGGCATGACCACAGGAACCCCCATCTCCCTGATTGTAAAAAATACTTCTCAGCGTTCTAAAGACTACTCGGAGATTGCCTCTTATTATCGTCCCGGACACGCGGACTACACCTACGACCAAAAATACGGCTTTCGTGACTACACCGGCGGCGGACGCTCCTCCGGCCGTGAGACTATCGCCCGCGTCGCTGCTGGTGCTATCGCTGCCAAGCTTCTAAAAGAATTAAATATTACCATAACTGCCTATACCAAATCCATCGGTCCTGTTACTATCGAATACGACCGCTTTGACCTTTCTAGCATGGAGCAAAACGCTGTCAATATGCCTGACCCTGTCGCTGCCAAGCTCGCTGAAGCCCACCTAGACGCCTGTAGAGCCCAAAAAGACTCCTGTGGCGGTATGATTGAATGTAGGATAAAAGGCCTTCCTGTAGGCATTGGAGAGCCCTGCTTTGACAAATTAAGTGCCAACCTGGCCAAATCCATCTGCTCTATCGGCGCTGTCAAAGGTTTTGAGATAGGCGATGGCTTCTCTAGTGCCAAGGCATATGGCAGCACCAACAACGATGCTTTTTATATAGAAGATGGTGCTATCCATAAAAAGACCAACCATTCTGGAGGTATCTTAGGTGGTCTAAGCGATGGCAGCGACCTTGTTTTTCGTGCTGCCTTCAAACCCACTCCTTCTATCGCCTCTTTACAAGAGACGGTCAACAAATCCGGTGAACCTATCACCATCTCCATCCATGGCCGCCACGACCCTATCATCGTCCCCCGCGCAGTCGTTGTCGTCGAATGTATGGCTGCTTTGACTACTTTGGATATGCTCCTTCAGAGTATGACCTCCCGCTTAGACCATATTAAGACTTTCTTTCACCAATAATATGTACCGGCTACTAGCTAAGACGGCAAAGCGGCTATCCCATCCGCTTTGCCGTCTTTTGTGACAATCCCTAATTTATCACTTTTTACAGCATAGATTCTGCCTTAAACAGCGACTTCACATGCTCAATCTCTTCTTTTGTCGCCTTAGCTGCTGGCACATAATAAGACTTTTCTCTCGCAATCTGATACAGCTGCTCCTGTGCTGTCTCTGCCTTATTTCTCATCTGTTTTAATGTCTGCTTTAACTGCGGGTTCTCGCTCTGCGTAATAAATTCCGCATACATCTTAAGCTCTCCGTTAATCCCCACAAGTGCATCGCTGACCATCGTCTTTTCATCCATCTTACTGACCCCTCCTATTTTAAGAATCCCATTAACTGCTGCTTATTCTCCTTTGCCGACTGCGCTGCCTGCTGAAAATACTGTTTTACCTGTTTGTCGCTCGCCTGTTCTGCATATGCACACATCTTTGCCTGGCAAGTCTCGCTTCCGCCAATCAAATGGCGAAGATTCTGAACGTCTAATTCTGATAATTCTGACATAAAAAATTCCTCCTTATTTTCCATACGTACTTGCAAGGGTAGTATGTGAAAATAAAGAGGAATTATTCTCCCAAATTCTTACGATTATGATTACATCATGTCATCATAAAGTTCTTCATATTGTTTTGCTGAATTTTTCCAGGAAAAATCTACCTTCATTGCTCTCTCCACCATCTTATTCCAGGAACGCTTTTTATCATAATACACGGACTGCGCATAACGGACCGCCGCCAGCATCTCATGTGCGTTATAATTTGTAAAGCTAAATCCAGTGCCTTTCTCCTCAAACTCATTATATGGCTCTACCGTATCCTTAAGACCTCCCGTTTCCCGCACAATCGGAAGCGTGCCATATCTTAGGCTCATCAGCTGACTTAGTCCACATGGCTCAAACTGAGACGGCATCAAAAATACATCGCTTGCTGCATAGATCTTATGGGAAAGTTCTTCCGAGTAATAGATGCATGCTGCCACCTTTCCATTATATTTCCATGCAAAATGCCGAAACATATTTTCATAGCGCTCTTCCCCCGTACCAAGCACCACAATCTGTACCTCGTCCTGACAAAGCTCATCCATCACACAGTCAATCAAGTCAAATCCTTTCTGGTCTGTCAGTCTTGATACAATACCAATCAGCATCTTTTTCTTATCAACCTCTAAGCCAAGCTCCTTCTGAAGTGCTAACTTATTCTTCACCTTATCCGTCTTGAATGTCTTCACAGAATAACACTTGCTAATCATGGAATCCGTCTCTGGGTTCCACTCTCTATAGTCCAATCCGTTTACGATGCCACGCAGGCAATTTGTACGTGCCCGCATCAGACCATCTAGATGTTCCCCATAATACGGTGTCTGAATCTCCTTTGCATAGGTATGGCTCACCGTTGTCACATAATCCGAATAGACAATTCCTCCTTTTAGATAGTTGGCATCCCCAAATGCCTCTAATTTATCCGAAGTAAAATAAGACATCGATAACCCTGTCGCATCCTGAACTGCTGGAATATTCCAGATTCCCTGGAATTTCAGGTTGTGAATGGTCATAATAGACTTCATATTTACATAGAACTCACCCTGATGAAAACTATCTTTTAGATAGACTGGCACAAGCCCTGTCTGCCAGTCATGACAGTGTACAATATCAGGCTGATACTCCACAACCGGAAGAATCGACAGTGCGGCCTTTGAGAAAAATGCAAATTTCTCCACATCCTCATGTATGTATCCATATGGTTTATCCCCTGCGAAATAATATTCATTATCAATAAAATAATATTGGATACCCTCATACTTCATCTCAAAAATCCCTACATATTGGCTTCTCCAGGCCATATCCATATAGAAACTCGTTACAAAATTCATCTTCTCCTTCCAGGCAGGAGCAATACACAGATAATTTGGAACGATGACACGTACTTCATAGTTGTCCTGGTTGAAGTATCTTGGCAAAGACCCCACTACATCTGCAAGTCCACCTGTCTTCACAAACGGCACACATTCAGACGCAATAAACAAAACCTTCTTCTTCATGTTTCCCCTCCAGCTCGTAATCTAATGTAGTATTTATTATACCAAAGATTACATGCCTTTAAAAGGTATTTTCATGAATTAACCATGTTTTTTATAATCCAGACGAATTTTATCTGCAATCAGTGCAATAAATTCCGAGTTCGTCGGTTTGCCCTTTCCTACGCTGACCGTATAACCAAACAATTCATCGATAGTATCCATCTTGCCTCTGCTCCATGCGACCTCAATCGCATGACGGATGGCACGCTCAACTCTGCTTGGTGTTGTCTGGTGATTTTTTGCTATGGTCGGATACAGGATTTTCGTAATAGAATTCAGCATATTCATATCTTCAACTGCCATCATAATTGCATCTCTTAAATACTGATATCCTTTAATATGAGCAGGAACGCCGATTTCATGAATCATATTGGTGACATCTGTTTCCAGATTTCGCTCCATATAATCCATCTTGGTCTCATATGGAACAACCTTTCGTATCTCTGTCTTCCTCTTTTGTCTGTCTGCTTTTAGACTCTGAATACGGCTTAGCAACATCTCATGGTCAAATGGTTTCATGATATAATAGCGCGCACCCAGAAGAAATGCATCCTCAGTGATTCTCTCCTGGCCGATTGCAGAAATCACAACAAATTCCGGCTTTTTCTGGATGTGAATGTCCTGACCGATTTTTTCCATTACCGTCAATCCGTCTAATTTTGGCATAATAATATCCAATAAGACAATATCAGGCTCTTTATCTTTGATAATCTGGCACACTTCTTCGCCATCTCTTGCCACACCAACAATCTGAATATCTTCATCTTGGCGCAGGATGCCGTCTAGAATTCCGATCATTCTTTCGTTATCATCTGCAATAGCGACACTCCATTTACCCATTTGTCATCCTCCTTTTCTTTCATTCCAACTGTCTCCTTTCTACAGTTTCATACAAAAGCTATCAGCGTTCACAGTCAGAATTATAGGAAAAGTCCGATTTTCTTACAAGCAAATCCTATCGTGCAGATTCGATGTTATTCGACATAAAAAGAGCCGGGACGCACCCGACTCTTCTTTTTATAGGCGAAATTCGTTGTCTTCTGTAAAATCGTCGTCATTTTTTTTCCAGAAATACCATTTCTGACGGCGTTCTCTTCGCTCTTTTTTGCTTCTTCCATATACCAGAAGATAGAAAACTGGCATCAGAACCAGAATCAAAAGCGTCGATGCCACCAGTCCTCCGATAATGATAATCGCCATACCAGACATCATCTCTGTACCACTTCCAAGCCCAAGCGCCATCGGAATCATAGAGATAACCGTGGTAAGCGTTGTCATCAGAATCGGACGAAGCCTGGTCTGTCCGCTTCGTACCAGCGCATCTTCTACTGGCATTCGCATCCGCAACTCATTGACACCATCCACATAGAGAATACCATTGTTTACCACGATACCTACAAGCATCAAAATTCCCATAAGAGATGTCATGCTGATGGCCTGGCCTGTGATATACAAAAGTCCAAAGGAGCCAATCAAACTAAATGGAATACTTAACATCACCATCAGAGAATATTTCGGTGACTCAAACTGCATCGCCATCACCAAAAATACCAAAAACATCGCAGCAGCAATCGCAAGGCCAAGAGAGGTAAAGGACTCTATCATCATCTCGTCCATACTGTTCTGTGCAATCTCTACGGTATTGGCAAAGTTCATATTCTCTGCGCGTTCTTCTAGTTCTTCCTGAATCGTGCTCAGATTCTCAGACAGACAGGTTGCATTGATGGTCAAGGTATATTTGCCATCGGTCTTCATAATCGTCTGTTGTGAATCTGTATATTCCAAAGAGGCCATCTCAGAGAGTGGGACACCGCCTACCGATGCGCCCAAAAGCCGACTTGCATTGTCATAGGTCCCTTCCGGGAATTCGAGATAGACGCTGTATTCTTCTCCGTTAGAAGTAATTGTCATCGCCTCGGTTCCGCTAATCATACTGTAGAGCGCGCCTGCGACCTGTGCAGGCGTCATACCATGGCTCATAGCATCTAGTGGGTCTACAACCACACGAATCTGCGTAGCGGTCTCTCCAGCGCTGTTAGACACATTCAATACGCCTGGTATCGTCCATGCTTCTTCCTCCACCATCGAGACAGCTTCCTTGATATCATCTAAGTCTGTGGAATTTAGCGTAAGTGAAGCTCCGGCACCTGTCGTCATCATCGCAGAAGTCTGGCTGCTGACTTCAATCGTAAGCTGCATATCTACAATATCACTGGTCTTAGCTATCCACTCATCTGCAACCTCCTGGCTTGACAGCTTTCTGTCATCCTTTAGATTGACAGAGATAGAGGCAGAGCCCTTCTGCGCCGTCAATGTATAATTTTCAACGTCCTCATGAGAAGCAACCATATCTTCTAGGCGCTGCATCCTCTCATCCACTTCTGTTACTTTGGTACCAGAACGAAACGTTGCACTGATGCTGACCATGCCTTCATCTATCGTAGGCATCAGCTCCGTCTCCATAAAACTTGCCAACACAAACGACAATACCAGAAGAATCACCGAGAACAGAACGCATGTTTTCTTTTTATGAAGCAGCTTTCTCTCAAACCAGTCATATCCCTCTTTCATTCCATCCAAAAGGCCATTAATCTTCAGCTCTTTTTTCTCATTTGGCTTAAAGAGATGGAAGAACAGCGGCACCAACGTCATCGCAGAGATAAGCGACGCCAGCATTGCAAAGATAATTGTATAGCCAAGCTGTCCGAATATCTGCCCGCTTAGACCCTTCTGTAAGCAAAGTGGAAGGTATACAACGACCGTCGTAATCGTGGATGCAATAATCGAGCCCACAACGCCACGTGCGCCCTGCAGGGCAGCCTCTTTAAAGTCCGGCATCCGGTCTTTAGCCCGAAAGCAGCTCTCAAGCACGACAATCGAGCTGTCCACCATCATACCAATCGCAATCACCAAAGCACCTAGTGTAATCATATTAAGTGAAAATCCAGCCACTGCCATCACAATAATTGTGACAAGCAAAGAGATAGGCATCGAGCTTCCGACGATCAGGCTGGCTTTCCAGTCTCCAAAGAATATAAAGAGAATAATCATCGACAGAATAACGCCCATAGCCAAGGTACTTGCTACAGAGCCCACTGCCTCCAAAATCTGCTCCGACATATCCATCGAGATATCCATCATCAGCTGGCTGTTTTCTTCTGCCATGCGGTTCATCACTTTTTTGACATCATTTACCATACCAAGCGTACTGGCGGTCTGGTTCTTAGTCACAGATACTGTGATGGTATCTTCTCCATTGAAGCGGCTGATGCTGTCTGCATCTTTTTGTGACCAGCCAACCTCTGCAATATCTGAGAGCTGAATCATACTTCCTACAGAAGTAAACAGAGGAATCCTCTGAAGCTCCTGCACTGTCTGGTTGTTGGCTGTACTGATGGCACTGATGGACTGACTTCCCTGTTCTAGAGAGCCAAGCGGAATCGTAAAGTCTGTAGCAGCTATTGACTGCGCCACCTGGCTCATACTCATTCCATACTGATTCAGTGCTTCTTCATCCAAAAGCACCCGAATATAGTTCTCGCGTCCACCGCTTAGCTCCACATCTGCCACGGTACTAATCGCCTCAAGCTCAGGAACAATCGTATCCTTAACCAGGGAATAGGCGTCGCTTCCATCTGTGGTGCTGACCGAATACATAATGCTTGGCATCGCGTTAATATCCATCTGAATAACCATTGGTTCCTGACATTCTTCTGGCAAAGATGCTGCTGTAATGTCAAGTGCTGCCCGAAGGTCTAGATAAGCATCATTGGTATCTACGCTGTAGTCATATTGCAGCATCACCATTGACACATTTTCCTGAGAGTATGACATTACCGTATCCACACCGCTTAAGCTTGCGACCTGGCCTTCTATCTCTCCGCTGACTAGCGTCTCTATCGACTCTGGGTCTGCACCTGGATAGACAGTCATTACCATCATAATCGGCATATCCATATCCGGCATAAGCTCTAGTCTTAGAGACATTAGAGAAGAAAATCCAAAGACAACTAAGGCTAGGACAAGCAGCAGTGTGGAGACAGGTCTTTTTAACGACAGTCTCGTCAAATTCATATTATGTCTCCTCCTCTGTCTGCTCGGATTCTTCAGATTCTTCGCTATCTTCTGGCTCCTCTACACTTTCTTCTTCAGGAGCTATTGGAGCATTTTCTTCTCCGTCTATGGATACAATATCGACCTCAACTCCATTTCTTAGCTTGGAAGACCAGTTGCTAATTACTTGACTGTCCGCTGTAATTCCTTCCTCAATCACAGCCTCGGTATCGTTCATCAAGCCAACCGTTACATCGACTTTTGCAACCTGCCCATTTTCCACACAATATATATAGGCATTGCCTGCTGAGAAATAGATAGTATCATAAGGTACAATCAGTTTCCCATCTTCTTTCTGTGTGGTCGCATAGACCTTTACAGACACGCCATTGGGAAGCGCTGACGCACCGCCGCTTACTGAAGCCTTTACCTGAAAAAGCTTGGTCTGTGGATTGGCCATCGTGCCAATCTCAGTCAACACACCATCATACTCCTCGCCCTCGCGCTCAATCCTTATATGGTCTCCTACATTAAATGCATTTTTTGCTTTCTCTGCCACATGGAATGTGACCGTCATTGATTCTTTGTTGGATATTATGTAGGCCGGGTTGCCAGCTGCTGCCATTCCGTTCTTTTCCACACTTACCGACTCCACAACTCCGCTAATCGGAGAAGTCACGGTACAGAAATCCAACTGCATCTGTGCAGAATCAATCCCTATCGAAGCCATCTGAAGCTGTGCAGCGCTGACAGCATCACTCTCAGGGTATATCTCATTTTGTGTAATAGAATATGCCTGTTCTGCCATCGCCAGATTATCATTGATGGTCTCTCTGCCATCTTCTGCACTGTCAATTCCTGATTTAATCTGTGTCTTGGTGGCATTAATGGAATCAATCTGTGTCTGAATCTGACCAATCTGCGCCTGGGCCTGAGATAACTGTAGTTTGGTAGAGTCAATCGCACCATTTTGAACTGCGATTTTCTCAGATACGGCAGCAATCGAAGCGGTAATCTCCAAGGCTTCTGGTGACTCTTTATCTTCGATACTATTTAACTGGTCATTTAAGCTTTGAAGCTCTGTATTCATATTTTGAAGCTCTGCGCTCTGTGCCACCATCAGCTCATTGAGCTGGTCAATACCAGCCTGTGCCTGCTTCTTGGCAGCCGAGAGATTGCCCCCGACATCGCGAAGGTCTCCTAATGTGTCTTCTAACTCATCAATCTTATCATCGGTATCATAGAGACTGTCCCGAAGCTGCCGAATCTGTTCTTCTGTCTGATAGTTCTGAAGGTCTCTGGCTCCACTATTCTGTGCTGTCACACCAGCCTGGGCAGATTCATAAGAAGCTCTTGCATTCGCCATCTGAAGCTGCGCTGCTTCATCGTCAATCTTAAACAGTACATCTCCTTCCTTTACGATATCTCCCACCTCAAAAAAGGTCTCTGTCACAGTCCCGGATGTCTTTGGCATCACATAGACCTGTTCCTGTGGAGCAACCGTCCCTATATAAGCTGTATCCACCGAAAGCATACCAACTCTTGGTGTCTGTACTTCAACAGCAACTCTCTCTGCTTCTGCTTCTGCTTCTACTTCTTCTGTCTTCTGACATGCTATCACAGACATACTAAGAATAAAAGCAAGACAAAGGGCTGTCAGTCTTTTCCCGTTCATACATTATCCTCCTCATTTTCTATTTTCAGTCTCGTACAGATTATGCCATCAATTTAAACAGAATATAAATTTCTTATTCTTTTCACCTGAACTTCACAATCTGTTCACAAACATTCTATATGATAAGTGACAGAAAATAAATACAAATTTATATCTATCAGAAAAAATAAAGATTGAGGTGTTCTTATGTTCCATATTTTAGTAGTTGAAGATGACCAGGCATTAAATAAATTAATCTGTAGAGTTCTCGCCAAAAATGGCTATGAGACCTATGCTGCCTTTAACGGAGAAGAAGCGCTTCGGATGTTAGACCAGACCTATATTGATTTAATTATTACGGATTTGATGATGCCGCAGATGGATGGCTTTGATTTAACAAAAGAACTAAGAGAGAGCGGTTACCAGCTTCCTATACTGGTAGTTACTGCAAAAGATACTTTCCCAGATAAGCTAAAAGGCTTTAAGCTTGGCATTGATGATTATATGGTCAAGCCTATTGATGTCAATGAATTGCAGCTTCGCGTTGAGGCACTTTTGCGTCGTGCCAAGATTATCTTTGAGAAAAAATTAGAATTTGCGCATGTCTGCCTAGATTATATCAATCTGACCGTGACCATCGATGAGAAATCTCAGGTGCTTCCCCAGAAGGAATTTCAGCTTCTCTATAAGCTGTTGTCTTTCCCCAATCATACCTTTACACGCCAGCAGATTATGGACGAACTTTGGGGGTATGATTCAGAGACCGATGTGCGCACCGTAGATGTACATATCAACAGGCTTCGGGACCGCTTCCGGGAGATTCCATATTTTCAGATATTGACGGTACGGGGCTTAGGCTATAAAGGAATGATTGAGAAATGAAAAAACATTTTTATTCCATCTGGTTTAAGATTGTACTGGCCTTTTTCTGGGTGATAGTAATTACCTGTGCGACCGTTGGGATATGTATGCATCTTTTTATGCAGTTTAATCTGTGGCGCTTTATGTCCTTTCCACTGACCAGTGTTCATTTTATTATTCTTCTGGCACTGATTAGTATTCTCTTTGGCTCTCTCGTTAGTATGCTGGCTTTGCACCATGTGTTAAATCCCATTATGGAGCTCTCCAAAGCAATGCAAAAAGTGGCCAAAGGTGATTACAGTGTACGGTTAGATACCTCTAACCCCCATATAAAAGATGAAATCCATGACCTTCGGCTTAGTTTTAACCAGATGGTACAGGAGTTGTCAAGTACAGAGACGCTGCACTCTGACTTTATCTCCAACGTATCTCATGAATTTAAGACCCCGCTTGCCGCCATCAGCGGCTATGCTACTCTTTTGCAGGATGATACGCTGACCATAGAAGACCGCAATGAATATATCAATATCATTATCCAGAGTACCAAAGAACTCTCCCAGATGTCCGGCAATGTCCTTCAGTTGTCCCGTCTGGAAAATCAGACCATTATCACAGAAAAAGAGCCTTTTCGGGTGGATGAGCAGATTCGCCGATGCATCCTTCGTATGGAGCCTATCTGGTCTGCAAAATCTCTCAATATCTACCCGGAGCTTCCCCAGATTACTTGGAATGGAAATATGGAGCTGACGGCACATATCTGGAACAATCTTCTGGACAACGCTATCAAATTCACACCCCAGGGCGGCGAAATCAATATCACTGCGTGCCAGGAAGGTGCTTATCTGTCTGTTATCTTCCAGGATTCCGGCCCTGGTATGCCACCAGAGATACAAAAACATATCTTTGATAAATTTTATCAGGGAGATTCTTCGCACGAAAAAAAGGGCAATGGTCTTGGACTTGCCTTAGTCCATAAAATCATTACCCTTTACAAAGGCTTTATTCAGGTAGAAAGCACTCCTGACCTTGGCAGCAGTTTTAAAGTTCTGCTTCCAATGGAGTCTCTTTAGGTGTTGGTGTCAACACTTTTTTCACTTTAAACAGACGAGCACACAGAGGCGGCAAATCCACAACCAGGGTATGCGGCCTTTCTTTATGTGGCTTCTCTTCCACATGCCAGTTCTTATCGGTCTGTTTGGTCTGGCCTCCATATATTTCCCAATCTGTATGCAAAAGTTCTTCAAGCTCATATAGCATCGGAATTCCCACAGAAAAATCTTTCCAGAACTGGTCTGAGAGATTCATCACCATCAAAATCGTCTCGCCGGATGCCCTTCTCTCATATGCATAGGTTACATAATCTGACGCATCCACCTCCAGCCATTCAAAGCAATCCGAATTGTACTCTCCATCATACAGTGCCGGCTCATTTAGGTACAGTGTCGATATCTTCTGATAAAAATGATGAAACGCATCATGTATAGGATACTCTAAAAGATTCCAGTCCTGCTCCCGATTCTCATCCCACTCTCTAAACTGTCCAAATTCATTGCCCATAAAGTTCAGCTTCTTCCCAGGATGTGTATAGAGATAAGTATAGAAGACTTTAGCCTGTGGAAATTTAAACTCATAATCGCCCCACATCTTCTGCAATATCGTCGCCTTTCCATGCACCACCTCATCATGCGAGAAGGGAAGCAAGAATAAATCACTGTAAAAATACATCATGGAAAAGCTTAGATTGTGATAGTCATAAGGCCGATACACAGGGGCTGTCTGAAAGAAGCGCAAAGTATCATTCATAAAGCCCATATCCCATTTATAGTCAAATCCCAGTCCATCGTACTCCGTAGGCGCTGTCACTTTCGGAAAATCTGTAGAGTCTTCTGCCATCAATATCGCAGAAGGATGCCTCTTGTGAAGCCCTGCATTCATATTTCGCAGAAACTCCACTGCCTTCTCATTCACACCCCGGTTAGGGTCTCCATGCCAGTAGATAGCACGACTAATCGCATCCATCCGAATCCCGTCCATATGGAATTCACTTAGCCAGTAATCCGCTGCCGACTGCAAAAAGCTTCTGACCTCCCCCCTGCTGTGCATAAAGTTCATCGTCCCCCACTCACTGTATGCGGTATCAGGATGTGGAAATTCATAGAGAGGTGTTCCGTCAAAATTCAAAAGCCCATAGTCATCTGTCGCAAAATGAATCGGTACAAAATCCATAATCACACCAATCTCATTCTGATGGCAAAGGTCCACCAGTTTCTTTAACTGCTTAGGGCTTCCATATCTAGAAGTCGGTGCAAAAAATCCTGTATTCTGATACCCCCACGAACAATCCGCCGGATGCTCTGACAGTGGTAAAAACTCAATAAAATTAAATCCCATCTTCTTTAGATAGGGAATCAGCTGTTCTGCCAGCTCCTCATAATTATACCAGGAGCCATTCTCTTTTTTCTTCCAGGAGCCTGCATGTACTTCGTAAATATTCATTGGACGGTTATAATTCTTATCTCTTTTTTTCATCCATTCCCTGTCCCGAAACGTGTAGGTTCTGTCAGCTACCCTAGAGGCAAACCCAGGCCGAAGCTCCATCCACATCCCATATGGGTCACAATGCATTACACTTCTTCCCTGCATATCAGTAATCCGATACTTATAATACATCCCCGTCTCCACATTGGGAATCCTGCATACAAACACTCCTGGGTCACTCCCTTTTTCTACCTCCCAGAACTCCCAGTTGTTAAAATCCCCCTGTAATTCCACCTTCTTAGCTTTTGGTGCATAGATGCGAAATACTGCCCCATTTCTCTCTATATGCACCCCAAAATACTCATATGCATCAAAACTGTTGCCTTCCAAAAACTTCTGAAATTCCATCTGAAATCCCCCCTTCTGTCGAATAAACATCTATTTCCTTTTATCTTACCCAATTTTTATAAAATATGCAATACTCCAGGTTTAAAAAATGAACGTTGGCCATTTTTATTTCTTTATCTTTACCCGCTTTAAAACTTCCACACTAATCACGCCAATCAGCGTCCCTGTAATCACTCCAGCCACCAGAAGCACCGGCCCATAATAATACAAAAGTCCACTTGTCTCAAGCACAAAGACCGCTACCAAAAGCTGTCCTGTATTGTGCATCACGCCACCAACCACGCTTACCCCAACCACTCCAAATTTTCCACTTCTCTTAACCAGACACATCCCCATAAAACTGACCAGAGCTCCCGCCAGGCTAAATAAAATCATCGACAGATTTCCAAACAAAAACCCCGAAAGCACAATCCGCATCCCATTTACCAAAAGTGCTTCCAAAGGCCCCAACATATAGAGTGTCCACACAATTACCATATTTGCAAGCCCTAGTTTCACTCCCGGAATTCCCAGAGGAATCGGCACCAAAAGTTCAATATAGCTTGCTATCAATCCCACTGCCGTCAAAAACCCAAGTCTTGCAATCCGCTCTGTCTTCTTCCCCTTCACCTTATCTGCTCCTCCCTCACTATCTAGAAAAGGGATTGCTGCAACATCCAACCTTGCAGCAATCCCTTTTTGTTCTCTCTTCTACTTACGGCCAGCTCTCCAGTTAAGCCCCCAATGAAATGCTTCGTCCAAATCCCTGTGCCCCTGATAAAACTGCACAATCTTCTCCACACTAAACGTCTCATCATTGACATTTTCAAGAAGTGCCAGTCCACACATTCCAAGAGAAGAATTAAATTCATCCATCTTTACAATCAAGTCTTCTGCTCCTGGATATTTTAAAGTGACAACCGCATCTGCCTGCTGCCAATTTGCAACGCCTTCATAGATAAATGTATATACCAGAATTCTCTTAATATTTTTAATCTCATTGCCATTAATCCGAAGGTTCTCACCAGCTACTGCTGCACCTGTTCTGTCATCTCCATCTAATGCAATAAACGGTGGATGATTCAGTGTTCCAAATGCATTGCCAAGCGCCTGTACCGCACCTTTACTTCCATCCTTTAGTTCAAACAGACATCCTAAGTCTAAGTCAATCCCCTCTGACCCCGAAAAAAGATTTGCAAAAAACCCCTTCTTCTGTGGCTTTGCATTCCAGTTCAGATTCACCAGAATCTCTCCAAGTCCTGTAGGAGAACTCTTTTTCAGACTTACTTTTTGTCCCTTTTGCAAATTAATTGCCATCTTTCATATACCTCCTCGCATTGAGTTTCATCAAGTTCCATCCTGCTTCTGTTCTAGTATCGGTTCATCTTATGCTTATTCATCACATATCCAAGACCAGCTCCCACAAGTCCGCCTAAGATATGTGTCAGATTCGAGACATTGCTCTGAATAAAAAGCCCCGCATAAATCTGCTCACCGATATAGATAACCGCTACCAAAATAAAGGTCAGCGGAATGGAACCTTCTTTAATGCTTGTAAACGAAGACAACAAAATCAGCGCAAATACTACGCCACTTGCCCCTAACAGCCGGATATGTGGGAAAAATACAAAGTTCACAATCCCTGTCACAAGCGCTGTACTAAGGATAATAAAAATCATATTGGAAGAACCATATTTCTCTTCTAACAGCGGTCCTACCACCAGAATCAGCATAATATTTCCAAGAAAATGGTCCCACCCGGCATGTCCAAAGACATGTCCTGCAAATCTTACATAAGTAACCGGACTTGCCAGAGAAGAACGATACACACTAAAGAACATCTCCGTCGTCTTCCCTTCTGTCACCTCTCCAAGTGCCAGTGAAATCAGGCAAATAATCGTAAAAGTCAGGATTACCGGAGAATTAAAAGAAACCTTTATTCGTCGCATAAAAACACCTCCAGAATATCTATTAGTATACCATATCCTGTCGGCAATTTCCAGCAACAAGCCCAAGGTTTTTCTTAATTTTTACTTATGACAAGAAGCTGGTATCAGTTCCTTAGAAGGCATCTTTCTGTCCTCTTCTGATATATTTTTCACAATCTTTCTTCGACAGTAGAAAAATGCAGGAACCAGGAAAATATCAGCAAAAAGCCATGCCATCGGATGCGCCAGACAGATACCTACAAAGCCAAATTTTCCAGCAACTACCACGGCCGCTAACACTCTTGCCACCATCTCCATCACACCAGAAATAATTGCAAATACCGAAAATCCCATACCCTGAATCGTAAAACGCACTGTATTGACAAGGGTTAGCAGAAAATAAAATCCGGTACAGTATAGAAGAAAATGATATGCATATGCGATAATCTCAGTCTCCTTCGCATCTAGGAACAACAGAACCAGTCTGTCTCCCACCAAAAAAGCAGTCAAAAAGCATAGTGCTGACATTAAAAATCCTACAAGCGCCGCGTCCTGAAGCCCTTTGCCAATTCTATCAATCTTTCCTGCGCCCATATTTTGCCCTGTATAAGGTGCCATGGTCTGTCCAAGCGCCTCTATTGGACATGCAATAAATGCATTTATCTTCTGCGCTGCGGTCACGCCAGCCACAACTGCTGCGCCCATTCCATTGATTGCCGCCTGAAGTACCAAAGTTCCAATTGCTGTCACCGAATACTGAAGCCCCATAGGAATCCCCATAAAGCACAGATGCTTCATATATGTAGCATCCATCTTCCATTCCTCTCTAGAAGTGTGAAGAATCGGATATTTCTTCTTCATATACAACAGGCAGATAAGTCCTGACACACCCTGAGAGATAACGGTAGCCAGTGCAGGCCCTTCAACACCCATATGAAACACCAGAATCGAGACCACATCCAGCATAATATTGAGCATCGAAGAAATCGCCAAAAAGACAACTGGCGTCTTGCTGTCTCCCAAAGACCGGATAATCCCTGCCAGAAGATTATATAAAAAAGTACAGGGAATCCCCCAGAAAATAATCACAATATACAGATATGCATAGTCAAAAATCTCTGCTGGCGTATTCATAAGCCTTAGAACCGGTTTACATAAAACAACCACCAACAGTGTCATCACCACCGAAAATCCAACGCAAAGCCATGCGCTGTTTGTCACAAATCTTCTAAGCCGACGCTCGTCATCCGCTCCGAACATCTGTGCGACTGGTATTGCAAATCCATTACAGACCCCCATGCAAAATCCAATCACCATAAAGTTCAAAGAAGACGTAGAGCCAACGCCGGCTAGGGGATGAACTCCCAGATATTGACCGACAATCATGGTATCCACCATACTATAGAACTGCTGAAATAACATGCCCAAAAACATTGGAATTGCAAACCCTATAATCAACCGGACTGGCGAACCAGTTGTCATATTTTTAGTCATCGCACATAACCTCTCTTCTATATCAAATAAGAGTGATTATAGAAGCTGTTCTTTCATTTGTCAATATCGGAAATCTCACAGTCTCACCCTTCTGATTTTCCCTTTTTCTAAGCAATCCGACGAAAGCATTTTCCCTGTCATAAAACTTAAATTTCCCGTGTATATTCCCTAAGCCACGCCCGCTCTTTCTCCTCCAGATAAGGCGAAAGTTCCCGGTAGACTCTCTGGTGATACTGGTTTAACCATCCGCGCTCTGTCTCACTCATCTCCTCTGTCAGCACCCCATCCAAATCTATCGGTGTCAATGTTAAAATCTCAAACTCTAAAAACTGCCCATACTTATTTTTCTCTCCTTTTACACAGAGCAGTTCCTGTTCAATCCGAATCCCATACTCCCCTTCTATATAGACCCCTGGCTCATCGGTTGTCACCATCCCGGCTTCTAGTACTGCTGCGCTCTCATGCTCCGGCATCTTCCATCGAAATGCATTGGGCCCTTCATGCACACTGAGATAATATCCAACTCCATGTCCTGTTCCATGCTTATAATCCATTCCCATCTGCCAAAGTGGCTCCCTGCAGAGTACATCCAGACTATATCCTGTACACCCCGATAAAAATTTGGCATATGCCAGATGAAGGTTTCCTCGAAGCACTGCCGTATACATCTTCTTTTGTTCTTTATTTACTTCTCCCAGAACCAATGTTCTGGTTGTGTCTGTTGTCCCTTCTAAATAGTGTCCTCCTGTATCCACCAGGAAAAATGCACCTTCTTTCACCTGCACATCGCTTTTTTTGGTCGCCTCATAATGTACCACCGCTCCATGTGCTCCATACGCACAAATCGATGCAAAACTATCTCCCATATAGTGTCCCTGCTCGGCCCTTCTGTCCTTTAGATAAGCCGCCGCTGACAATTCCGTAATCTTTTCCTTCTTTGCCCGGTTCTTTACCCAATACATAAACTTTGTAAATGCAATCCCCTCTTTGCGGTGTGCTTCTTTAAGATTCTGAATCTCTGTTGGATTCTTTACTGCTTTCATAAACTCTGTAGGATTAGGCTTATCTATCACGCAAACCCCTTCTTTTAGACTTGACAGCAGCCGATAGTTGACATTCCTTTTATCCATCCATACCCGCTCTCCTTTTTCCATCTCTTCCAAATCCTGATATATTTTTTCATATTCTTGTACTTCCACACCATATCCTTTTACATACGCTCGCACTCCCTCTGATATTACCTCTTTTCTGACATACCACCTACAGCTATCCATCTTTATACACAGATACGACATCACCACTGGCACACAAGGAATATCGCCTCCTCTTACATTTAAAAGCCAGGCAATATCACAAAGCGACGCCAACACACAGGCATCCGCTCCCTCCTCTTTCATCCGCTCTCTTACCCTTTTTATCTTACTTCCTGTATCTTCCCCCGCATAACATGCTTTCAGTATCCATACCTTCTCATTGACAATCTCTGGTCTCTCCTCCCATATCTCTCCTACCAGGTCTCTTGTCATTAAGACATTTCTATTTTTCTCCTTTGCTCTTTTTACAAGCTCCTCTGCCTGATATGCTCCCATCACTCTTCCATCAAATCCCAACATTCCTTCGTCTGTCAGTCTTTCTTTTATAAAATCCTCCATCTTCTCTGTGCCATCTTCCCCCATCCGGTACAGACAAATCCCTGACCCCAAAAGCTGTCTCTCTGCCTGCAAAAAATACCTGCCATCCGTCCAAAGCCCTGCCTCTAAAAGCGTTACAATCAGCGTTCCCGCTGAGCCTGTAAAGCCTGACAGATATTCCCTGGCTCTAAAATGCTCCCCCACATATTCCGACCCATGAAAGTCTGACGAAGGAATCACATACACACTTATCCCTGCTTCACGCATCTTCTCTCTAAGCTTCTCAATCCTCTCTCTTATCATCTTCGTTCTCCTTTCTATACATTTCCCATATTTTTTCTTCTTCCCTCTTGTATCTCTCTTGTTAGTATGATACAATGCCTCTTAGAAAATGACCAACGTTCATTTTAAATTTTTGTAAAGGATGTGACAACAACCTATGATGGTTCATTTCGGAAAATTTATTGCCAAACACAGACTTTTTATCTTTCTTCTATCCCTCCTTCTGCTGATACCTTCCGCTCTGGGATATATTGCCACCCGTATCAACTACGATGTGTTAAGCTATCTTCCTGACACACTAGAGACTGTGGCTGGCCAGGACATTCTTGTAGATGATTTTGGTATGGGTGCTTTCTCTATGGTTATCGTTGAAGGCATGGAGCACCAAGACGTTGTACGTCTAGAAGAGCGAATCGAAAGCATCGAGCACGTCAAAGATGTCCTCTGGTATGACGATATTCTCGATATCTCTATCCCAGAAATGATGCTTCCCTCTGACTTACACGACGCACTCTTTACAGAGAACTCCACGATGATGATAGCTCTGTTTGACCAGACCACTTCTGCTGACGCCACCATGGACGCTATCAGTACAATGCGCGCCGAAGTTGGTAAAGAATGTTTTATCAGCGGAATGTCCGGCATTGTCACAGATATTAAAAATCTGGCACTCAAAGAGATGCCTGTCTATGTTCTAATCGCATCTCTGTTATCTATGCTTGTACTGATGCTAACCCTAGAGTCTGCTTTTGTACCTGTTTTATTCTTAACAAGCATTGGTATGGCCGTACTCTTTAACTTGGGCAGCAATATCTTCTTAGGAGAAATCTCCTATATCACACAGGCATTGACTGCGGTCTTGCAGCTTGGTGTTACGATGGACTATTCCATCTTCTTATTGAGTAGCTACGAAGAATTAAAGCCCTCCTATAAGCACCGCGAAGATGCTATGGCAGAGGCTATTTCCCGTACCTTTACTTCTGTGGCCGGAGGCTCCACCACCACCATTGCTGGCTTTGCTGCTCTGCTGTTTATGACTTTTACTTTAGGCCGCGACTTAGGTATTGTGATGATTAAAGGCGTCTTTATGGGAGTCTTCTGTTGTATTACGGTACTTCCAGCTATGATTTTGCTCTTTGAAAAAGCCATTCAAAAGACCACTCACAAGCCCGTGATTCCAGCGCTGACCGGACTGTCTGATTTTTTAACCAGATTTAATAAATTATGGCTTGTATTGTTTTTGGTTCTGCTTTTGCCAGCCAAATATGGCAATGACCATGTAGATCTCTACTACAATCTAGACAGTGGACTTCCCAAAGACTTAGAGAGCTCGATTGCCAATACCAAGCTCTCTGACGAATACAATATGAGCTCTGTCTATATGCTGATGTTTGACAGCCAGCTCGATGCGATGGATAAAAGTGATATGATAGAGCAGATTAAAAAGACCGATGGTGTACAGTGGGCACTTGGCTTAAGCTCTATCCTTGGAAGTTCTTTCCCGGAGAGTTTTATTCCCTCAGACCTTTTGGAGATTTTTAGAAGCAACAACAGAGAACTGGCGTTCGTATGTTCTGACTTTCCCACAGCCACCGACCCGGCAAATAAGCAAATTGCTGCTATCAATGAGATTTTAAAATCCCATGACAAAGACGCTATGATTATCGGAGAAGCGCCACTGATGAAAGACTTGCAAGATGTCACGGATATTGACTTACAGACAGTCAATACTATCTCCATGGCAGCGATTTTTCTGATTATTATGATTGTATTTAAGTCTATCTCTCTGCCATTTATCCTGGTAATGGTTATTGAATTTGCTATCTTTGTCAATATGGCGATTCCCTATTATGCTGGTACACCGCTTCCCTTTGTGGCAAGCATTGTAATTGGAACCATCCAGCTTGGCGCCACGATTGACTATGCGATTTTGATGACCAACCGTTATGTATCCGAGCGTACACAGGGACTTTCCAAAAAAGAAGCGATACAGATTGCTCACCGCACTTCTACCAAACCGATTATCACCAGCGGTCTAAGCTTTTTTGCTGCTACCTTTGGAGTGGGACTTTATTCCAGTATTGATATGATTAGCGCCATTACCAACCTTCTCTCAAGAGGTGCTGTTATCAGTACGATTGTTGTCCTTGGACTACTGCCTGCTATGTTTATGATTTTTGACCCGCTTATCTGCCGCACAACCGGAGAACTTCGCAAGCAAAAAGTATGGAAGACAACCTAATACTATATCAATGTTTTCTTCCATTATATTCCGATAAAGATAATCCCACAACTGTCAGCATCGTTCCCAGGATAGACCTTCCAGTTACAGGCTCTTTTAAGACCAGCGCAGAAGTCACAACGGTAATCACAGGTACCATATAGATATACACGCTGGTCTTCACTGCCCCCAATCGATGCACAGCCATATTCCAGGTGACAAAGCAAAGTGCAGACGCTCCCAGACCAAGGTAGAGAATATTAAATAAATACATATGGTTGACAAAACGTCCAAATTCCAGCCTAAAATCAAACAAAAAAAGAGTTGGAATCATAAAGAGAATTCCATAGAAAAAGGTTCTGCGCGTTGTCAGAAGTACAGGCATACAAAAGCTGCTAATCTTTCTTGTCAATATCGAATAACACGCCCATACAAAAGCCGCTAAGATTGCCAAAATATCCCCCGTTAGATTTACCTCTAGTTTTGTCCCCTGAAAACTAATCAGCGCGACTCCCGCCATCGCCACCACAAATCCCACAAAAAAATTTATGGTAAGCTTTCCCTCTGACGTTGCAAACAGATGGGAAAGTATGGCTGTAAAAAATGGCGCAACCGAGATAATCACCCCTACATTCGATGCCATCGTATAAGTAAGCGCAATATTTTCCAACAGATAATACAAACAGATTCCACACAGTCCAGCTAGTACAAACACCAGTTCTTGATGGTGATTTTCCACCTTCAGCCTACGCGGACAGACCAGAAGAAGCGCCAAATACCCCATCACAAAACGAAAAAATAAAATCTCCACAGGCCAAAAGCCTTGAAGCAACACCTTCGTAGAGATAAAAGTTGTTCCCCACACCAAAACCGTAAAAAGCGCTGCCAAATGCCCCATTGATGTTCTGTCCTTCATATAGTTCACCATCCTTATTCTTTTGCCAATTTTTATCACAGTTATTTTACTGCTAAATCCATTATTTGTCTTGTAAAATATCTTCATTTCTATAGGCATATTTCTTTTGTATTTTATTACAATTCCTTGAATATATCTATTTGTGATTAATATTTACCCTTTCTTGACAATATTTTCGGTTAATGTTACCATAAATCACAACGAAAGCACCCCATTTTAAGGGTCAAAATAAGGAGGGAACAATGCTTATTCAAGGAATTCATCATGTATGTATCAAATGTGACCAAAGTGAAATGGAGAAAGTAAAAAATTTCTACCATGGTGTCCTTCAGTTACCACTTATCAGAACTTGGGGAGAAGGGGAAGCTGCTGGTATGATGTTTGATACGGGAGCCGGTTTTATCGAAGTATTTGCCAACGCCGAGAGACCACTTCCACAAGGTGCCATCCGGCATTTTGCACTTCAAACAGCCGATGTAGATAAATGCGTCGAGGCGGTAAGAAATGCCGGCTATCCAGTGACAATGGAGCCAAATGACATCATTATCCAATCCACCCCACCTGTGCCAGCGAGAATCGCATTTGTCAATGGTCCCGTGGGAGAAGAGATTGAGTTTTTCTGTGAAGGCGGACAATAAGTAAGACCCCCGATAGTAATCGTATACTTTCGGGGGTTTTCCTCTATAGATGATATACACTTTTTCTATATCTTTGCAATTCTTCTTCGCTGACATTTTCTATAATTCCATCTAGAAATGCCAAAAGCTTTTGCCGGTCTCTTGGCAGCTGTCCATGAAATTGATATGCATTAGAAGCACCCATTGCTGCAAAGGTTGTAGGTATCTGCAGATTTTCTATCAATGTTCGTACCTCCTTATATTTTTCCAGTTCGCCTTCCTCCTGCCAGTTTCCACGTTGTATCTCAGCATAAAGTTCAGAGTCAGGATAAATCGTAAGCATATTGGCTCCAATCAATGTCGGATGTATCTGATTACATAATTCTGCAGTCAGCTTTGCCCCGATTTCTCCGCGGCCAGCCCCAGAAATACTTACCAGGTAAAAAAAGCTGTAATGGATACCAGCGGTATCTAACCGCCTGCATTGCTCTACAATATCTGAAGCAGTATATCCCTTATTCATAAACTGCAAAGCCTTATCATCTCCGGTCTCTATCCCTATTGTCAGACCATCATATCCAAGGGCATACAGTTCTGTAAGTTCCTTATCAGTCTTAAGGGTAATGTCCGTAATTCTTGCAAATGAGCCAATCGATTTTACCGATGGAAGATACGTATGGATAAGCTCTGCAATCGTCCTTAATTTATTATAAGACAAGACGAATGGATTGGCTCCTGTTAAAAATACCCGCTTAAACTGTCTGCAGTGCCCGCGTTTAAGTGCTTTTTTTACCTCCTTTAAATCATCCTCAACATTCTCTATAGGAGACATTTTAAATTTAAATGGCAAATCATTGTATAAAGTACAAAATTTACAGTTATGATGTGTACAACCTGCGGTCACTTCTAAGAGAAGAGATGCCGCTTCATATGGCGGTCGCCAAATAGTTCCTGTGTAATGCATAAAATACCTCTCCTTTCAGATTCTTTATGCTCATTATACTTTTATACAATGTTTTTACAAGTACTGTACTTTTTTATAGTGCCTATCTTATAATGTGTACATTGATTTTTAAATATTCATATGTTATGCTTTCTAAAAAAGGAGTGACAGAAATGAAAAAAAGTACATTGTCTATCGAACGTTGCAAAACTGTCTCCACCATACAAAAAATCTTAGGCGGCAAATGGAAAATCGAGATTATCTATTATATTGCCTTTCAAGACATCCACCGTTTCGGGGAACTTCGCAGACATCTTGGAGATATTACCGAATCAAGTCTGACCAAACAGCTTCGTGAATTGCAAGCAGATGGTTTTATTACCCGCCATGACTACCAAGAAGTTCCTCCCCATGTGGAATACAACCTTACAGAGCTGGGGAAAAGTTTTATTCCCGTCTTTGAACATATGAAACAGTGGGGGGAAGAGAATCTATAAAAGGTGAACTTTCACCCATCTGCTTCCATCAGTTCTTCCAATTGTTTTCCTGTCAGCCTGTTCTCCCTTATCAGGGCATCTGCGATCTCTTGGATTTTATCTTTTGCATTTTCAATCGTTGTAAGTGTGTTCTTCATCTCAGTCTTTAGGATTTCATTAACTTTAGCTGTATATTCTTTAGCCAGCGCTGATTGAAGCACCTCCTCCTTTCTAAGGGTAATCAACTGATCCTCTTCCATTCCATATGTACATACTATTTGAAATGCAATATTAGTAGCATTCTGCAGGTCGCTAGATGCCCCTGTATTGAGTGACTTCGCCTTGCCATAGAACACCTCCTCAGCTGCACGACCCGCCAATGAAATTCTGATTCTTGCAAGAAGTTCATCTCTTGTATAACTTGCCACATCCTCTCGATTCGCATGTTGTATATACCCACCATAATTGCCTCTAGACTCAATCGTGATATATGAAGGCTTGTCTCCACTGATATAGGAGATATACGCATGGCCAGTCTCATGGATAGCCACATGCTTGTAATAATCTGGAGTATACTCTTTCTTTTCACCATACTTGTACTCTTCAAGAGCGGTCAGTAAATCGTTATCTGTCATAGTCCTTGATTGTTTTATGGCATTACGAAATGCGAGCTCAAACACGTTCTGCAATATTGCAAGACTCTGCCCTGTCGTCCTCTCTGCAATATTGTGCGCTACATCTTTGGAAACAGTCGTGATATTCTTACTTTTAAGCATCTGAAGGATATATTGTTCACGTTCACTCTCTTTTGGAAGATTCACATAAATTTTATTGTCAAAACGCCTGAGCAGAGCTTCATCTAGCGAATCAATCCCATCACTCTCTCCCCTGGCTCCATAGTTAGTAGCCGCTAATACAAAAACCGGCTTACTACTGTCAGCACCACAAAAACCGTCTATCTCGGTAAGCAGAGAATTCAACATACTTTCTGTAGTATGTGTATTTTCTGAACCGGTTCTCTGCTTGCCGATGGCATCAATCTCATCAATAAATATAATGGCTGGTGCATATTTTTTCGCTTTTGCAAAGAGCTGCCTGATATTCGCCTCACCCTCGCCTATATATCGACTCTTAAACTCCGTTGCACTGGTCTGCAGAAAAGTCACATCCGACTCACCCGCCATAGCTTTGGCAAGCATTGTCTTTCCGGTTCCCGGACGTCCATAGAGAAGAATCCCTTTTGGCGGCTTACCGCCATTCATAAGAAATTTTCTTGGCTCCTGTAGATATCTTACAAAATACCAAAGTTCTTCCTTCGCCTTTTCTGCTCCGATAATATCATGAAATCTGATATTTGGCCGCTCTGCATCCGATAGAAGTGAAGACCTATCCTCGGACTCCACTGCTGTTTCAAGTTTGAAATCGCAAAAAATAATACTTCCAGTATTAGTCTTCTCATTAAATTCTTGTTTGGTTTCATATGTCAGAACCTGATGCCGCGCTGTCAATCTCTCCATTACCACCCGACAACATACGTCCATGTAGGTCTGCTCCAACTGGCTTCTAAAACATTGACTCTCAATAAACCCTGCAGCCCCTTTTTTCATAAGGGTTCTTTTTTCCTTATATGTATATTCATGTCCACAACTTCCGTCTAAAATATACACCAGGACTTCTTTATCTTCCTCCCGAAGTTTTAAGAAGACATCTTGTCCAATCGTCTTAGCATCCACTACATTTTGTCTGTTTTCCATATTTTCAAGACCATGTATGTAATCAATGACTGTAAAAAGAACATTTTCCTTATGGATTATTTCCATATATTCTTTGACATCCACCGTGTTCTTCACACGTACATTATTATTTTTTAACTTTTCGGTCGGCTCATATTTCACGGTTCCAAAGACGGGGATTACACAGTCCCTTTCCCCGAGGTAAAAGTCTTTGATTTCTTCTTTAGCATCTTTTAGATTACATTTCCACTCAATTCTTCTTCCCTCATCGTTTTCATCTAGTATCTGCTTATCTTCTAGTAGTTCCAAAAACCTACGTATTTCCCTGCCAATAAGCTTACCTGCAATTTGAGAAGCATTTCTGGCATCTGCATTTCCCCCAATAGAATACAATATAGTTCTGGCCATGTACTCCTTTCCCTGACTCAACACATAGCCATATTTGTTCTTTAGTTTTTTAAAACGATCTTTTATATCATCCTTTACCAGTTCAAGAATTGCATCTGCCTTTAAATGATTTAGCATGATAACGGTATGTGATGACATCCTTGAAAGTATTTCTGGAGGGAAATAAGGCTGGTTTGCCTCTGGGTCTTTATCCTTTTCTAGTGCATCAAGCACCACCTTATCCGAAAGCAGCGTAAGATTTTCATTCTGTGCATCATTATAGAGCTGTTTGCCTGCATTGGTTGTAAAAAAAATGATAGCGTTATTAAACGATACATTTTGCATATGATATTTATCCTCACAGATACCATCATCCAAAATCTGTAAAAACACTCGTATAACGCTAATATGCGCTTTTTCTATTTCATCAAACAAAAGCACACATCTTGGATTTTTAGCCACAAACTCTGTAAGTTTACCTGGTTCAGGGGCCTTCCAGGCAGGGCTATAACCAATCAATTCTTCTTTAATTTCATGATGAGAATATTCTGACATATCAAAGCGCTTAAAAGGAAAACCCAATCTGAAAGCAAACTGCTGCGCCATAAAAGTCTTTCCCACACCTGGAGGTCCTGCTAAAAGATATGCGTTCCTTGGCCCTCTTCTATTCGGTGTCAAACGTGCTTTCAATTCCGTATTAAAATATGCTTCGCTCAGCTTCTCAATGGCCGCATCCTGTCCGCGAATCAGTTGTTTCAGTTCCGTCTCTACAGCTCCAGCCTGCATATAAATCTGCCGGATAGAAACCTCATTCTCCACTTCCTGAACTTCCTGAATTTCTGATAATTCCGGTTTGGGGTATGTACGCAGCATCTGTGTCACAAATCGAGCTACAGAAGGCGCATCATATCCCAAAACATTGTCTGCCTTTTTATCACGGTAAATAGCCGTTAACTTGTTTAGATTCACATCCAAGAGGCAGTTCTTCAGATGTCTGCTCAGATTGTTTGCTGCCGCCTTTCTAGCATCGTCCTGTTCCGATTTACGGATAGTCTTGATACACTCTTCCATGTTTTCTGCTGTTTTCCAGTATCCCATCGGCACATCAGGGTTTCTGTTATCAGCCAGCCACTTGCCATATTCTTCATCAACATCCTCTATATCATCTTCTTCCTCCTCTGTCTGTTCGGAAAAAAACTCTGAATTTTCTGCAGCAGACTTATCACCGAAGGGCAAAAATCCTTCTTCTCCCCAACTTTTGTCCTCTAAATAGTCGGCACTCTCACCTAGATACACCAAATCACCCAGAAATGTTTCTGCTTCTTTTATGGCATACCGCAAGCTGCCGGGTACCTCTTCTGGCTCCTTCTCAAACTCGCCCCGATATTCAAAACGGCGAAATTTTGCATTTGAATATTTATTTATCTGCTCGAAGCATTTTAGCCATTCATTAAAAATTCCTGTCTTTCTTCCTCTTTTTACTGCATAAATTATTTTCTTCAATTCGCTTCTCTCCTTCTGCCTTGTAGGCTTCCCCTAACCGTTCCACTGTTCTTTTCTAGTTTATCCAGCACCTCTTTAAAATTTGAATTGAGATCGCTAAGCTTGCTATACCATACGCTTCCTAATATGTCAGGGATTTTATAATTTAGAGAGGAACAGACAATGACTGGAATATCAATTTTCTCTTTTTCCATTCTTTCCATCAGTTTAAATCCTGCTTCTTCATCTATGGCGCCTTCCGCTTTCAACGGATATTGCATATCCGTCACAATCAAATCAATCTTATCCTCACTATCGTATATTTGTTCCCATAGTTTCTCCTGATCTCTCACGGTCATGATATTTTGAATACCATTGAATTCTAAAGCTTTTTGTATATCAATTCCTTTAAAAACATCATCATCCACAATGACTGCTTTTATTTTTGACAGATCCATCGAAATCCTCCTTCCATTGTAGCTTATGATACCAAACCTTTGTCTACAGATATGGTATATCACCGCATACGGCTAATCTACAATTCCAACACCTTTCCGCGCAAGCTTATCCGCAAGAGTAATGCCGGGATCTTCCTCAGAAGTATGAGATACTCCATTTATACTCTTAACTTCTATCTTTATTTTTTCTCTGATATCATACATATACTGGCCGGCCGCCTGAGTCAGCATCTTCTCTCCGCATCCACGATAAGCCCATGAAATGAGCTCACTGTCATAAATAATTGTAAGCTCTGACCAGCCTAGAGTTTTGGCATGTTTAATTGCCTCTATGCATGCCAACAACTCACCAGCACCACATCCCATATCTACCAGAACTTTTTCTTTTCCACCCCCATAAAACTTCTCTATCTTTCCATCACCTATAAAGACAATGCCAAAGCCATAGGTTTTACTCCTTGGGTCATAAGAACCATCTACATATGCACAGTATTTTGGCAATTCCTCTAGAGAAATTGCCGATGTATCTAACTCCATATCCTGTTTCAGTTGTTCTTCTTTGGTCTTATACTCTTCTATCCATGTCTTGGCTTTCTCTGAAATCGGATTCCCTCTCCACTTTCCATCTATAAATTCCATCGCCTCATCTTTGGTAGGAAACCCTTTCCAGACAGCTCTTGAAGCGCCACGTGTTTTTTCCTCACATTCTGGCCACGATGTAAAAAGCTTCGGTTCCTCTCCTTTTAATAGAAGTACCCAATAATTATTTTTGCTCATCTTTTTTATCTCCTGACATATTACGTATCCTATAGACACATCTCTGAAAAATATTTAGTACAAGTATATCGAACTTGAATTGTAAAGTCAATTTTTCATGCTATCCTACATCTAATCCACATTTCCTTTTAATCTGTGCGATTGGGAAAGCAAGGCAACCGTCTCCACATTCGCACTCCACGGAAACATATCCACGCAGCATGCCTGCTCTAACTGATAGCCATTCTCCTTTAGTATCTCTAAGTCCCTTGCAAGGCTTGTAGGTTTGCAGGAGATATAGAGCATCCGTTCCACGCCATAATCTATAATCTTCTTCAAAGCCTTTGGATGAATCCCATCCCGTGGGGGGTCGAGAACGATAAAGTCCGGGCGTTCTTCTATGGTGTCTAATATCTTTAGTACATCCCCTGCGATAAATTCACAATTTGTCAAGCCATTTTCTTTTGCATTGTTCTTTGCAGCCTCCACAGCTTCCTCTACAATCTCCACTCCAATCACTTTCTTTGCCACAGGTGCTAACATCTGTGCAATCGTCCCCGTTCCGCTGTAAAGGTCAAAAATCACCTGTTCTTTTGTATCCCCGATATACGATCGTGCAGTCTCATAGAGCACTTCTGCCCCAAGCGAATTCGTCTGAAAGAAAGAAAAAGGCGTAATTCGAAAACGAAGTCCTAAAAGCTCTTCATAAAAATAATCCCTCCCATACAGAACATCGGTTCTGTCATTTTGTACCACATCTGCCAGACTGTCATTATAAGTGTGAAGAATCCCTGTAAGTGCTCCATCTAGTTTAAGCGATAACAAGCGCTCTTTCCATCTATCTAGTATCTGTCCTTCCAAGAGCTCTGTCTGTGTCGTTGTCACCAAATCCACTAAAATCTCCCCTGTTTTGGCTGCCTTTCGCACCAGCAGATGTCTTAGATACCCTCTATGCTGCATTTTATGATAAAAAGAAATCCCCGTTTCCCCAAAAAAAGAAAGCGTTTCTTTTAGTATCCTCCCAAAATCCTTATCCGCAATCTGACACTCCTCCACAGTCACAATATCATAAAAGCTCCCTCTCTTATGCATCCCAAGTGCCAGTGGTCCATCCTTTATTTCATCTCCAAAAGAAAACTCCATCTTATTGCGATACCCATATGGACTAGGACTCTCCTTTATCCCTTCAAAAAGATAGGAATCCACCACCTGATCTAAAAGTCTCTTTACCTGCTGCTCCTTTAAAGAAAGCTGTGCCTGATATGGAAGACTTTGATATGTACATCCTCCACAATCTCCAAAATGCTTACAAGCTGGCTCACACTCAAGCTCTGAACGCTCTACGACCTCTAAAAGTCTTCCCTCTGCCCGTCCTTTTCGTATCTTATTTACCTGAAAACGGACTTTTTGTCCAGGCACCCCATTTTTTACTGTAATTACCTTCCCATCCACTCGGACTTGTCCTTTATTGGGAAACAGCACTTCCTCAATAATGCCCTCGTAAATCTCTCCTTTTTTCATAGTCATCCTCCTCTATACCATAATTACCCAACAACATACAAGGGCTTTCGCAAAGCCCTGCTTTGTGAAAGCCCTATCTCTCTGTGTTATGATTCTTTATTAGTCTTCTTCCGCTTCCTCACTTATATCGTCATCATCAAAGAAATCATCATCAAAATCGTCATCAAAATCCTCGTCCAAATCTTCTAGATAGTCTGGTGCAAAGAAGCGATATACGGCATATGCGATACCCGCCACCGCCACTACAGCTGCAATGATAATCAAAATCCACATCACTACATTCTGTTTTTTCTCTTCCTCCTTCTTGATATGAAGCAGTTCCCCAAGCATTTCATTGGTTTTCGCCGAATTAATTAAATCTCCCATACGGTTCATAGCGGATACCTCTTTTCTTTATTAATATTTTGTACTTCTCAGCATTGCTGCATCTACACGTAGTATACCATACTTTTCGCAAAAATACTATAGAGATTCTACTTTTTTCAACTTCGCAAAAGAAGCAAACATTTTTTTAATGCCAGCTTTATCAAAATCCACCTTTACTTCGTAATCTTTTCCTCCTTCTGTAATATCCAAAACCGTTCCAATGCCAAATTTGATATGTGAGACTCTGTCCCCTGTCTGATACTCCAAAGCTTCTGCTTTTGTCACTTTGAATTGCTTTGGTTCAAACGTCTTGGCGCGAAAAGCTTCTCTCGCCTTCTGATAGGTAGTGCTGTTATCTGATTTTACGGTTCTTTGTACAGACGAAGGCATTGTCTTTTCACGAAATAGCTCACGTGGTACTTCCTGCACAAAACGCGAGACAACAAGGCGTTGATTCTTTCCATGCATCAGGCGCGTATGCACTGCTGTCATGGTCAGTGCTTTCATCGCCCTTGTCATCCCTACATAACACAGCCTTCGCTCCTCCTCAATCTCTTCTCTGGAATGTTCTGCCAATATCGACAGAAAACTAGGAAACACACCATCCTCCATGCCTGTCAAATATACATAGGGAAACTCCAATCCCTTTGCATTGTGAAGTGTCAGTAAAAGCACACGATTATCACTCTCATCTAAACTGTCAATATCCGCAACCAACGCCACTTCCTCCAAAAATCCGCTAAGACTTGGCTCCTTTGCCGTGCGCTCATATATCATCGCTTTATGTATTAATTCCTGGATATTTTCCATACGTACCTGCGCTTCTTCGTTACCTTCTTCCCTTAACTCCTGTGCATACCCGCTTTTCTCTAAGATATCCTCTATCAGCTCATAAATCTTCCGCTTAGAGAGCGCTGCACGAAACTCCTCTATCAGATGGACAAACGCCTGTATCTTTGTAAGCACTTTCCCAATCCCAGGCACCATAGAAGCTTCCTCTAGAGCCTGATAAAATCCAATCTCCTGGCTGTTTGCATATGCTTGCACCTTTCCAACGCTTACTGCGCCAATACTTCTCTTAGGAACATTGATAATTCGATGCACTGCCAAATCATCTCTGCCATTGTCAATCACTTTTAGATATGCCAGAATATCTTTTACTTCCTTTCGTGCATAAAAATTCACACCGCCAATCATCTTATAGGGAACATTGGACAACAAAAATTTTTCTTCAAATACTCGAGACTGCGCATTGGTGCGATATAGCACTGCAAAATCCTGATACCTCGCTTTACCCTTCTCTACTTTTGCCAAAATCTCCTTTGCAAGATATGCTGCCTCTTGAGAAGCATCTTGAAAACACAGAAAAGTTAGTGGCTCTCCCTGTCCATTTTCTGTCCAGAGAGCTTTCTCCTTGCGTCCTTTGTTATTTTGAATCACTGCATTGGCTGCATCTAAAATATGCTGCGTCGAACGGTAGTTCTGTTCTAGCTTAATCACTTTCGTGTCTGGAAATTCTTCTTCAAAATTTAAAATATTTCCAACATTTGCCCCGCGAAAACGATAGATTGACTGGTCATCATCTCCCACAACACATAGATTCCGGTATTTCTTTGCCAAAATCCCAATCAGGCGAAATTGCACGGTGTTAGTATCCTGATACTCATCCACCATAATATAGCGAAATCTGTCTTGATAATATAATAGCACTTCTGGATAGCTCTGAAACAATTCCACTGTCAAATATAGCAAATCGTCAAAATCCAGCGCATTATTTTTCTTCAGTTCTTTTTGATATTCCTGGTAGACATCCGCTATCACTTCCCGCCGAAAGTCTCCTTTTGCCAGTCGTTGATACTCCTTTGGCGATTGGTACTTTTCCTTCGCATGAGATATCTCACGCAGCAAATCCTTCTCTTTATAAATTTGGGTATCTATTGAAAGCCTTCCACATATTCCTTTTATCACAGTCTTTTGGTCATCTGCATCATAAATCGTAAATTGGTTCTCATACCCAAGTTTATCAATATGACGCCTTAAAATCCGCACACACAGGGAATGAAAGGTACTCACCCAGATATTTTCTGAACCTTCACCTACAATCTTGTCCACTCTCTCCCGCATCTCGCCAGCTGCCTTATTGGTAAAAGTAATCGCCAGAATATTCCAGGGTTTTACCTCACAGGTTTCTATCAAATACGCAATTCGATACATCAAAACCCTGGTCTTTCCAGAGCCAGCACCAGCCAAAAGTAAAAGTGGTCCCTTCGTATGTAATACTGCTTCTCTTTGTTCTTTATTCAAAAGTTCCAAATCTATCATTGCCATTCCCCTCTTTCCACTCTATAGTAGTAAATATTCTTATCATACCATAAGAACAAATGTTCGTCAAATCACTTTTTCCCGAAAAATTGACAATTTATAGAAAATCACGCTATAATATGGCCTAGATACGGATATTATCAGGTAAGAAAAGCCAAAGGGGTGAGGGGGAAAAGTGAAAAAGATAATTCCTATAGGTATGGCAATGGTCATTGTAACGTTGATGACAGCCGCAGCTTGTCTGCTTGGTAATAAGGAGATTATTTTCCCTGAGATAGCTGCAATAGCCGTTGGTGGATTGATCGCCCCTACGATGGTATGGAATACCAACAAAAGACGCATCCTATTTTTTATTACGCTGTGCGCGGTATTAGGAGTAGGAATTGTACGATATGTACCTCTGCCGCTCTGGATGCAGATGGCAATGGCATTTTTTATCTCCCAGATTATCTTTATCTACTCCGGGACCAGCTTTGCACCGATGATTTCCGCTATTGTTCTTCCGGTTATGTTGCAGACAGAGACAATTATCTATATCGTCAGTGCTATTGTTCTTACAACTCTTATTCTTATCTTTCGCTATTGGCTTGAAAAGACAGATATGACCGAGCAAACGGTATATCAAAAGACCGAAACACCTGCAAAAAAGGATTATAAGGCTGTGTTACTTCGGACGCTGATTGCAGCAGTTATTATCTTTGCAGCGGTCAGCCTAGATGCAAAATTCGTAGTGGCACCTCCACTTTTGGTAGCCTTTACAGAATTCTCCAAACCATCTTGTGGCGCCAGAAAAAAGGCTGTAAAAGCAGTGCTTGTAACAGGAGCAAGTGCTTTTGTTGGAGCGCTCTTTCGATATCTGTTGTGTATGCATTTTTTGACACTTCCTTTATATATCGCTGCGGCTTTGACTATACTAGCAGTTATTCTTCTTATGAAAAGAACTGCTATGTTTATCCCTCCAGCTGGTGCTGTCTCTATCTTAGCTATGTTAATCCCAGAAAGCAAAGTGGTCTGGTTTCCTGTTCAAATCACACTAGGAGCTGCGATTGCCATGGGTGCAGCGCTTGTATTTTTCAGAAATGACAAAGATATCTAGAGGAGGTTTTCTTTATGTACCAGAAAGTCAAACGTATCCTGGCCCTGCTTGCGGTCGTTCTTATCCTGCTTCTTTACCTTATCACCTTTCTTCTCTCTATTTTCCACAGTGATAAGACCCATGATTTGCTGATGCTCTCTCTTGTCGCAACCGTTGTCCTGCCTGTGCTTCTCTATCTCTATCTATGGCTTTTTCGCTTGTTCCAAAAAGATAATAGGGATTAGCCGATTGACAAATCTATTCCTCACCGCATATATTACACTATAAAATTTTGCGGAGGAATTACAATGAAAAAAAGAGTCATCAGTCTGCTCTTAGTTGGTGCCATCGCCCTTATCAGCGGATGTAACAAGCAAGAGCAGACAACAACTGCACAGACCCCTGTCACGTTAAATGAAGTGGCACATTCTATCTTTTACGCACCCCAATATGTAGCAATTGAAAATGGATATTTTGCAGAGGAGGGCATTGATTTAACCCTTGTCACCGGATTTGGTGCAGACAAAGTAGCAACTGCTCTTGTATCCGGCGAAGCAGATATTGGATTTATGGGAAGCGAGTCTTCTATCTATATCTACAACCAAAATCCCGAAGATTATATCGTGAATTTTGCACAACTTACCCAAAGAGCTGGTAACTTTCTAGTTGCCAGAGAGCCAATGGAGAACTTCTCATGGGAAGATATCAAAGGAACATCTGTTCTGGGAGGACGCAAAGGTGGTATGCCACAGATGGTCTTTGAATTTATCTTAAAGAAAAATAACATTGACCCGGCAGCTGATTTAAGCATCGACCAAAGTATCGATTTTGGCTCTACCGCAGCAGCCTTTACGGGCAATGATGCCGATTTTACCATTGAATTCGAGCCATCTGCCACTGCCTTAGAAGACGAAGGTGCTGGTTATGTTGTCGCTTCTCTTGGAGAAGCTTCCGGCTATGTCCCTTACACAGCTTACAGTGTCAAGCAAAGCTATCTGAGTGAACATCCTGAGACTCTGCAAGCCTTTACCAACGCCCTGCAAAAAGGGATGGACTATGTACAGTCTCATACACCAGAAGAAATTGCCAAAGTGATACAACCGCAATTTGAAGAAACGGACCTTGAGACCATCACCAAGATTGTTACACGCTACTATGAGCAAGATACCTGGAAAGACAATCTTATCTTTGAAAAAGAAAGCTTTGACCTTCTGCAAAATATCTTACAAGAAGCTGGCGAGTTGCCATCCTGGACTCCTTATGAAGACCTGGTAAATACCGATTTTGCAACCAAAGCAGCTAAATAAGCAGCATAACTCTGTTATTTTTACCTTTATATCTAGTTTTTAATACTACATGTATTGACATTTATATACAGATACCCTATAATTATTTTGATAATCAAAATAATTATAGGGTTTTTACTTATCAATATCACCATCAGACCCAGAAAGGTAAAGTTATGAATAAGCATGCATTACACATCGGAGAAAAATCAGCAAAATTACCACTGATTCAAGGAGGTATGGGCGTGGGAGTCAGTCTGTCAGGACTTGCCAGCGCTGTTGCCAGGGAAGGAGGGATTGGTATTATCTCCACCGCTCAGATTGGTTTTCGTGAGCCTGATTTTGAGGCAGACGCTAAAGCAGCCAATCTGCGCGCTATGGTAACGGAGCTTTCACGCGCAAGAACGCTTGCTGCCAGAGAAGATGGTGCCACCAACGGACTTCTTGGCTTTAATATTATGGTAGCTACCAAAGACTATGGTGACTACGCACGCACTGCTGCCAAGGCTGGAGCGGATGTTATTATCTCTGGTGCAGGACTCCCTGTTGACCTTCCCAGATATGTAGAAGGAAGTGACACGAAGATTGCCCCTATCGTATCTTCAGAAAAAGCTGCCCGCATCCTTCTAAAACTATGGGACAAACACTACCATCGCACTGCGGACTTTCTGGTTATTGAAGGTGCCCATGCCGGAGGGCATCTGGGCTTTTCTCATAAAGACCTTTCTCGTCTCTACGAAGACGACTTTGATTCTTCCTATGACTTAGAGATTCAGAAAATCATCTCCTGTACAGACAGCTATGCAAAAAAATACAACACTACCATTCCGGTTATTGTTGCTGGTGGCATTAGAAATGCTGCTCAGGTACAGCATATGTTTTCTCTAGGTGCTTCTGGCGTTCAGGTTGCCACTCCCTTTGTCACCACCGAAGAATGTGATGCTGCCCAAGCCTTTAAAGACGCCTACCTAAACGCCCGCACCGAAGATATCAAAATCATTACAAGTCCTGTAGGTATGCCAGCTCGTGCCATTCAAAATCCTTTCTTAGAAAAAATTGCAACTGCAAAAGAATCCATCCATAAATGTTATCGCTGTCTTGAAAAATGCAGCCCAAAGACAGCCCCTTATTGCATCACGCAGGCTCTTATCCGCGCTGTAAAAGGGGATATAGAAAATGGCCTTATCTTCTGTGGCGACAATGCGCAGTACCTTACCAAAATAACGACGGTTCCTGAAGTTATCAAGACCCTTTTCCCTTAAAATCTTTACGCTAAAAGGGGCCTTTGCTTTAGGCAAGCAATATTAACGGCCCCTTTTATAGCCTTTATGCATCTTCCCCTTTCTCTATCTTCTCCGCCAGTTCACTTAGATAAAAATATCGTTCCATCTTCTCTTCCAAAAGCCTCTCCTGCTTCTCTTTCTCCTCTGTCAGCTGATTTAACTTTACAAAATCTGTCGCTGCCCTCTCAATCTCACCTTCTAACTTCGAAAGTCTCTCCTCTATCGCTTCTATCTCCCCTTCGATGCTCTCATAATCCCTTTGTTCTTGCCAGGTAAACCGAAGTTTTACGGTCTTTACTTTCTCTGTCTTTCCAGTCTCTTTTGTCCGCTCCTTCTCATCACCCAGAGAAGTCTCCTTATATTCTTTTTTCTCCAGATAATCCGAATATCCCCCCTCATATCGCAAAAGTTTCCCATTTCCCTCAAATGCAAAAAGTCTCTCTGCGGTCTTATCCAAAAAATAGCGGTCATGCGATACCATCAAAAGAATCCCTGGAAACCGCTCTAAATAGTCTTCTAATATCGCCAAAGTCTGAATATCCAAATCATTTGTAGGCTCATCTAAAATCAATATATTAGGTGCCTCCATCAGCACTTTTAACAGATAAAGCCTCCGCTTCTCCCCACCAGACAATTTCTCAATCAGCGAATGCTGAAGTGTCCCATCAAATAAAAACCGCTCCAACATCATCGAAGCAGAGACACTTCCCTCCTCTGTCTGTACATACTCTGCCGTATCCCGAATATAATCAATCACCTTTCTTTTAGGGTCTAGATACTCATTTTCCTGTGAAAAATACCCAATCTTCACGGTAGGTCCTAAGATAATCTCCCCTCGGTCCGGCTTCTCAAGTCCCATAATCAATTTCATCAGCGTTGTCTTTCCACAGCCATTTGGCCCTACAAATCCAATCCGCTCCCGTTTCTGAAAAGCATAGCTAAATCCATCAATCAAAAGCCTCTCTCCATATCCTTTTGTCAAATCCACAACTTCTAGTGTCTTCTTTCCCAGTCTAGAAGATATGGTACTAACCTCCATTTTCCCATCTTGTGCTGGCGCCTTTGTCATATTTTTCAAATCTTCATATCTTTGAATATGGGCTTTTTGTTTTGTCGCTCTAGCCCTTGCCCCACGGCGCATCCACTCTAACTCAATCCGCAGGATATTTTTATTTTTCCGATAGGTCGCAAGTTCTTGCTCCTCCCGTTCTGCCTTCGCCTCCAAAAAACCGGCAAAATTAGTCTGATAATGATACAACTTCCCCTTGTCAATCTCGACAATGCGCTTACACACCCGGTCTAAAAAATACCGGTCATGTGTTACCATCACAAGCGCACCTTTTCTCTGCATCAGCCGATTTTCAAGCCAGACCACCATCTCACTGTTTAGATGGTTAGTAGGCTCATCCAACAGTAAAATATCGCAAGGTGCCAACAAAGCTGCTGCTAACGCTACCTTCTTTTTCTGTCCACCTGAGAGATGGTCAATCACCATAGTTCCATCCTCAAAACCCATCATATGCAAGATAGCCTTGCTCTCCCCTGCAAGACTCCACTCATTATCCGCTGTCTGATTCGCTGTCACCACATAATCATAGATGCTCATCCCTTCTGGAAAGATTGGATTTTGCGGCAAATACCGCACATATACCTGATTCCCCTTTACAACCTCCCCTGCGTCTGCTTCTTCCTCTCCTGCCAATATCCGAAGCAATGTAGATTTCCCTGTTCCATTAATTCCGACAATTCCAATCTTATCCCCCTCCTCAATTCCAAAATCCACCCCATCAAACAACATTCTTCCTGTATAATTTTTTTGAATCCCTTTTCCTGACAACAAATTCATATATCTTCTCCTCTCTGCACCCTGATAACCTTTATTCTTTCTTAAACATACTTACAGCTATATAAAAAACAACATGATAAGCGGTTGGAAAATAAGCTATTTCCCAACCGCCTCTATCTACGATACTATATGTCACTGACAGAAGACGAAAGCTTTTGTCTTAGTCTTCAAAATCAGCTTCTCGAAGCAACTTATTCCCATACTCATCCTGGCTCTTCTTCGTCACTCGCTCAATCAGATGTCGAATACTTCCTTTCTTCGCATGTTCAATCGCTGCATCAATAATCTCCTTTACCTCTGCCACTGTCACCATATGGTCGTTTGTCTGTCTGCTTCCAATCTCACCATACAGTGCCAAAAGTGCAAATTCATCGAAGGTATACTCCTGCTCTAGCGCATACGATTTTCCAAATGCCACCAGTTCATCGTTGGTAAACACTGGAATATCAATCGTATACTCAAATTTAGAAGCAAAATTTTTATTCTTATGAAACAGCTTGGCAATCTCCTCTGAAGTATCCTCTAGTATCACCAAAAGCCCGCCTGTGTCGGTCTCCATCGCCAGGCTAAGCGCCATCATTGTTGCCTCTGAGATACCACCAGCCCTCTCAATAATCAGCGCACCGCCCTTTAGACTGGCAAGCACCTCATAGATATCTTTTGTATTTAACCGTTTTCCAGTAATCTTTGCAAGTTTACTTCCTTCCATCTGGTTCTGCTTCTGCAATGCCTTTACAATATCAATCGCCAGCGTCGTCTTGCCATTGCCTGGTTCTCCGGTAACAACCAGATTGCCACTTGAAGAGGTCGTCATCTCACTTCTGGGATTTCCCTTAAACAGCATAGAGAGCTGTTCACTCATACCTCTTACCGCTGTAAAATAATCGAACAAACGTACTTGTTCTATAGTCAGATGTCCTGCATCCACTGCTTTTTGAGATACTTCTGTCGCAAGTGCACGCTCTAATTCCTGTATCATATTCATAGAAGCGGTATCTCCAGACAGCTTTTCCCGCTTCAGCAGTGTTGGTTCTGACTTTAATTCTTCGATCGCAAGAATTTCTTCCTCTTTTTTGGCTTCTGGCTTTGATTGAGGAGGCTCTTCTTTCTCTGGCTTCTCCTTTTTATCAAATTCCTCTAAAATCTCTTGTACATCTTTTGGTATTTCTTCAGAGATGCCAGAGATTAATTTCATCAGTTCAACAGTTTCCTGCTTCACTTTCTCCTTGCGTTCCTGCTCCTGCTCCGCTTTCGCCTCTAAGACTGCTTCCGCGGCGGCAATTTTATCCTCCCATTTGGCAAGGATTCCATGAATGGTCTCTGCTTCTTTGGGTTCTTCTTCTCCCAAAGTCATCTCTTCCATGGTTATTTCTGATTCTGGCTCTGCTTCGTCTGGTTGGGAAACTTCTTCCACCACTACTTCGGGGACTTCCTCTGGCTCCACAGATTCTTCTTCAGTCTCCAGAGTGAGTTCTTCCATAGCTATTTCTAATTCTGGCTCTGGCTCTTCTGATTGAGAAATTTCTTCCTCTTCTAACGAAAAGTCTTCCATCATTACTTCAGGCTCTTCTTCTGGTTCTACTGCTTCCTCTTCATCTCCCAAAATCATCTCTTCCATAGTTATTTCTGATTCTGGTTCTGCTTCGTCTGGTTGGGAAATTTCTTCCTCTTCTAATAAAAAATCTTCCACCACTACTTCGGGGGCTTCCTCTGGCTCCACAGATTCTTCTTCAGTCTCCAGAGTGAGTTCTTCCATAATTATTTCTAATTCTGGCTCTACTGGTTCTTCCTCATCTCCCAGAGTAATTTCTTCCATAGTTATTTCTAATTCTGGTTCTGGCTCAGCTAATTGAGAATCTTCTTCCTCTTCTAATGAGAACTCTTCCACCACTACTTCGAGGGCTTCTTCTGGTTCTACTGGTTCTTCCTCATCTCCCAGAGTGAGTTCTTCCATAATTATTTCTAATTCTGGTTCTGGCTCTTCTGATTGAGAAACTTCTTCCTCTTCTAATGAGAAATCTTCCACCACTACTTCGGGTTCTTCTGGCTCCACAGGTTCTTCTTCATTTCCCAGAGTGAGTTCTTCCATGATTATTTCTGGATCTTCATCCTCTTGGCTATGTATAATTCCTGGCATTGTAAAGTCTTCTAGTTCAATCGCAGACTCTTCCTCTGGCTTTTGTGTATCTTCTTCTGGGAGTGTAAATTCTTCTAGCCCAATCTCTAATACAGGTTCTGGTTCCGCCTCTGGTTCCGGGCTTTTTCCCGGAAATACCAATTCTTCTATCTCAATCTTTGAAGTCCGTTGTTTGGACTTTTTCTCTTCTTCAAGTTCTGGTATCTCAATCGTGGCATTTTCTAGTAACAGTTCTCCCACATTTGCTGCCAATTCAGCCTGCAAATCCGCTGTACTAAATCTGTCCTCCTCAAAGGAGATTTCTTCCTGATAAGAAGGATTCTGTGCCTGCTGATATTTCATTTGTTGAGAAGCTGTCAAAGGTTCATATTGCTGTTTTAGCTCGAGTGCTTTTGCTACATATTCCCCCTCACTAAACCATAGAATCAGCTCATCACACTCCTGCACACACTCCTTCTCCATCCCGGCCTGTGCATACAGAGAAGCCAATTCATACGCCCACTTCTCCTGGTATTCATGTGTCTTATATTCCTTTAAGACTTTTATCTGGTCTTCTAGACTATACTTACGGTCACGATAAATCTGATATTTTAAAATAAAACGACTCTGGTCATGAGGCGCCACTTTTACAAAATCCTGATAGAGAGCAATGGCTTCATCCAGATTTCCCATACGAATTGCAATCTCTGTCATCTTATACAGCACTAGGCGCCCAACGGGCGCCCTGTCATATGCAATGCTTAATATTTCCATGCAGTCTTCATATCGCTCGGCCTTTTCATACGCCTCACTAACCGCATATAGAACATTCAGATTCTTTATACGGCGCCAGTCAATCGTATCTGCAATCTGCACCGCCATCTGATAGTCCTTCTTTTTCATCAACTTCTCAATCTGGTCGACTTTCAGAAGATATTCATATTTATCCAAGGAACTTCATCTCCTCTATATTTCCACTATTTTCGATACAGCAACCGCCAAAGCACCATCTCCGATATGACATGCAACACTCAAAGACAACTCATCCACTAAAATCTCTGGAAATCCCGGAAATTCTGCTTCTACTTCCTTTTTAAATTCCATCGCTGCTTCCTGATTATTGGTATGTGCAATCGCTAAGCGCATCTTACAACCCGCAAAACGTTTCTCCAAATCGTTGCGAATCGCATCTAGCATTACCCTTTTGGCAGCACTCATTGTTCGCACCTTGCTAAATGCATCCAACTTCTCTCCCTGAATCTGCAATACAGGTTTTAGACGAAGCATTGTTCCAAGTGCCGCTGCTGCTGGTGTAATTCTTCCGCCCTTTTTTAGATATTTTAAAGTTGTCACCGTAATATAGATACTTGCCTGTAAACCTTCTGCTTCAAGTATCTTACGAATCTCTGCCGCACTTTTCCCGGCCTTTACCAGGTTCTGTGCATCCATCACCGAATGAACCTGTGTAATCGAAATCCTCTGGTTATTGACCACTTCTACTTTTCCATCATAATCCTCTGCTAACATCTTTGCAGTCTGACAGCTTCCGCTTAGTCCACTGGACATTGGAATATGCACAATCTCATCATATTCCTCTAAAAGTTTGTCCCAAAGCTTGATAATCGACTCTGGAGAAGGCTGAGAAGTGGAGACATCTGCATCCTTTTCCAAATATTCATAAAATTCTTTTGTAAACAAGTCTACCCCGTCCAAATATTCTTTTTCATCAATCAAAAAAGGCATTGGAAGAATATAAATTCCCATCTTTTTTGCCAATTCCTGACTGATTCCACTGTTACTATCTGCTACTATCGCTATCTTACCCATACGTCTTCTATCTATCCTTTTCTATAATATTTTCCAACAAAAATAACAAGCGCATGGCTTAGTTGTTCTCTCTAAGACCACATTAACAGCGCCACAATACGGACACTGTACCCGTTTTTTCCCAACAGGAAGCACTCCTCCATACACTTCCCGCTCTCCTACGCACTCTGGTTCACTACTATTTTGTGAAGCAGAAGAAACTGGTTCTCTTGTATCTTTTGTCACCGGTCTAACGATTGTACTTCCATGAATCTGTGGCTTCTCTTGTAACTTTTTTGATTTTTTTTCCATAGTTTTTTGCGTCCACATTCCCAATAACATGGTAATTATATTGATAAATGCCTGCATCTACTTCCTCACACCTCACAATCAACCCCATTATAGCAAAACCTTTCCCTAAAAACAAGAATCATATACTTTTTGATAGTGTAACTTTACTTTTAGGTTTCATTGGATGAAATGTTTTTAGCTATAAAAGGACGCCTGACAGGACCTGGTAGATGTAATATTACGCAATAATGTCTTATATCCTACGGCTGGTCGTAGTCAGCCAGGGCGGGAGGGCCATAGGTTCCTGAAAGACCCATTGGACGCCATCGGCACTTAATGAGCGCAAGTGGCGCTAAGCCACGCAGTGCGAATTTAGTACCGCTATAGGCGTTCATTAAGCGCGAGCGGGGTCTGGAAGGAACCTATGACCCTCTTGTCCTAGCGTCCTAACAATAAACTCTTGATTACTTTTCAAAACACACAAAAAATAAAAGCCCGAAAACCATTGATAATTCAATGTTTTCAGGCTTCTCTGTAGCAGTAGATAGGGGAATCGAACCCCTGTTTCCGCCGTGAGAGGGCGGCGTCTTAACCCCTTGACCAATCTACCATATTGTCTCTGTCCTGTCGACTTGATTAATATACCACAGCTTTTTTCAAAATGCAAGTGTTTTTTTAATTTTTTTGCATATTTTTTTTAATTTCGCAGAAACTGTGGAAAAGGAGTGAAATACTATGGCTTATATCAATGCATTCTGGGTTGGTGGGCTTATCTGTGCCCTGGTCCAGATTTTAATGGAAAAGACCAAACTGATGCCTGGTCGCATCATGGTTCTTCTTGTCTGTAGTGGTGTTGTTTTAGGTGCTATTGGACTCTATGAGCCTTTTCAGGAATATGCCGGTGCCGGTGCTAGTGTTCCGCTTCTGGGCTTTGGCAATACTTTATGGAAGGGAATTCAAGAAGCGGTTGATACCGATGGACTTCTTGGCATCTTTAAAGGAGGCTTTACTGCCAGCGCTGCAGGTATCAGTGCCGCACTGGTGTTTGGCTATCTGGCAAGTCTTCTCTTTGATTCTAAGATGAAGAAATAAAAACAGCACACGGTTCTGCCGTGTGCTGTTCTTTATATATAGGACTGTCCGCGAAAGACCACATGCCGATAGCGCATCAATACATGCAATAATGCACTTCCTAGCCCGGCAACGGCAATCACCTCACCAATCCCCACTGTCAGCATCATAAAAGGAATCGGAAGCGGTACCCCGTATCCATAACGAAGGACAAATGGTACAATCAGCGAATTAGCCACAATCGGAGGAAGCAGAACTAGAATCTTACTCTTCCTTAAATAATAAGAACCAACTGCTCCTAAAAGCGTCGCTAAACTTCCACATACCACATCCAGTATAATAGAGCCGCCAATCAGATTGGACAGAAAACATCCAACAAACAGCCCTGGTATCGCCGCTGGTGTAAAGAAAGGAAGAATCACTAACGCTTCCGCCACTCGTACCTGCACTTCTCCATAGCTAATCGGTGCAAATACCACACAGAGTACCACATAGACTGCGGCAATCAGTGCCGCCTGGGTGAGAAATACTACTTTGTTCTCTTTCATATTCAATTGTCTCCTTTAGTTTTGTTTTAGGTCAGGAAGGTCTCGAACTGACCATTGTACTTTTTTGCCTTATCTAGTATAACATGCTCCCTTAAAAAGTCAAGAAAAAAAGACAGTTCCGAAGAACTGCCTTCAAAGGGGGTATTTATGGGGTACAAAAAATAGAAACTGTCCATTTAAGCAACTGCGTACTTCTGTAAAAAATCCTCAAATTCTTTATTCTCGCCATAACATTTTACAGTCAGTACGTGGTTTAAATCCATACTCATCACACCAAGGATGGATTTCGCATCGATTAAAATGCGATTATACCTTAAATCAATATCAAAGTCACACTCTGCCGCCGCTTTTACAAAGTCACTTACATCGCTTACATTGAGTTTAATCTTTGTCTCTCTCATTGCAAATATGCTCCTCCATAAAATAAAAAATCATGCCGGTTACCAATAGTATCGCTTTGTGTTGTTGTGAGATTTATTATACACAACTTTCCTTTCTTGTCAAATTTTGCATTGGAAATAAAACAGTGAGTATTCTGTATAAATTGCATAATTTTCCGCAAATTCCCCCCTTTATTTTTTATAAAATAAGCCGATATGTCAAAAATATCTGATATTTTGCTTTTACATCCTTTTCAGCTGTAAGGCCTGCGTTTCTTTTGGTTTTTTTGCATTTTTTACAAAAATAAGGAATCTAGGCATAGGTCTTTTCTGTTGAAAACTCATTCATAAACCGCCGATATTTCCCAGGAAGTAACGAGCCTTGCAGCCTGGTATTGGTGCGCTCTTCAATCCCAATCGCACGGTGAAACGTCTTCCAAAGAGCCTCAAAACACTCCTCCTTTTTAGAATTGCAAATCCCAAAAAACTCCTCCTCTTTTACTTCTTCCAAAATAAAAAACCCTTTTCCTAAAGGATGCACTGCTGCCTTCTGTCTGCCTCTGTCATAAATCACCCAATTCTCCATCGGCAACCGGTCTGTAAAATGTGGAGCAATCAACGCCAGTACATCCGCCTCTGCATCAATCTCCGATAAAAGAACGCCTGTTCGAAGTTCTCGAAACCGTACAAATCCAAGGTAGCGGTGTGCAATATGCCATGCCTTTCTCTTAAGCTCAAATACCAACTGTACATCCGGCTGCGTCAACATTCCACTAATCTGTCGTCCTACTGGTAAACTAAGCCCTAAGACTATCATCCGATAGATAGCATCTGCCTTTCTCTCATCTGGATAAGAAGCTGCATAGGCAATCATCTCATAGGCTTCTTCTCCCAAGCGCTCTCTCACTGTCCGAAGCACCTTCTCTGCTTTTGTAAGGTCTGGCTTTACCCATACGTACTCACAGAAGAATTCCCTGTCTATATTCTGTGCGGTTGTAAGCCGTACCTTCTGGTGTCCTAGGCGACTGTCCCAGGCATCATAGACCCCGGTCATCATCCCAGTCAACGTATCTTCACACTGAAAAACGTGGGTCATCAAATAATGTCAGCTGCCGATAGGAAACTTCTTTCTTAGCGCCACCTGGCAGCTTCTCCTTTCCATCTAAAAGATTGCGCAAAATATAATCCTCCTTAAGTTTTACCGGATACATCTGCTTGCCTCCACAAGTAATAAAGTACACCGCCCGCTTTAACACCACACCCATCTTCTTTAGATTCTGATAATCAAGTGTACCAAGCCTTCTGGCTTTGACTATCCGCTGCGCGGAACGATAACCAATCCCCGGCACCCGAAGAAGCGTATGGTAATCTGCCTTCATCACCTCCACCGGAAAGCGCTCTAAATGCCGAAGCGCCCAGTCACACTTAGGGTCCAACAACAGATTAAAGTCCGGCTTATCCTCTGTCAAAAGCTCTTCTGCCCCAAATCCATAAAAGCGAAGCAACCAATCCGCCTGATACAGCCGATGCTCCCGAAGAAGCGGCGGCCCACCTGGAAGTACCGGAAGCAAGCTATCTTCATTGACTCTTAAAAACGCCGAATAAAATACCCTTTTTAACTCATATCTTCGGTACATATGTTCTGCCACCTTTAGAATCTGCCAGTCATTCTCCCCTGTCGCACCGATAATCATCTGCGTCGACTGTCCTGCCGGAACAAACTTTGGCGCATGTCGATAAAGCATAAGCTCCTGCTTATTCTGCGTGCATCCCTTTTGCACCTGCTGAATCGGTGCCAGCATTTTCTCTCTCTTCTTCTGCGGCGCCAACGCCTGAAGTCCCTCTGCGGTTGGCAGCTCCAAATTCACACTCATACGGTCTGCCAAATACCCGGTCTTCTCAATCAGGCGCGCATCTGCTCCCGGAATCGCCTTTACATGAATATACCCCTGAAAATCATACTCTCTGCGAAGCTTATATAATGTCTGATATAATAACTCCATCGTCACGTCAGGACTTCTTAGAATACCAGAACTTAAAAATAACCCCTCAATATAATTCCTTCTATAAAAACCAATCACCAAATCACACACTTCCTGCGGTGTAAAAGAAGCCCTTGGCACATCATTGCTGCGGCGGTTGATGCAATACTTGCAATCAAACACACACTCATTGGTAAATAAAATCTTTAAAAGAGAAAGACATCTTCCATCCGAACTAAAACTATGGCAAATTCCTGGTGCAATACAATTCCCCATCCCCTTCTTCCCATTCCCACGGTCCACTCCACTTGATGTACAAGCCACATCATACTTTGCCGCATCCGCCAAAATCTCAAGCTTCCTCTGAAGGTCCATCTGCTGTCCTACCCAAGCACCCATTCTCTTCTCCTTAAAAAACAAAACATTTGTTCTGTATCTTATTATACAGAACAAACGTTCTTTTGTAAAGCAAAAAATATAAAATTTTTAATCAATCCTCATCATCTTCATTATACACATCTTCTAACTTCTTTCTCCGATACTTCACATACGTCCCAAACAGCGCAAGCAGCACAAAAGTAATCAGAAATGTATTAGTACCCATCCTGCCAACTGCAGAAGCTGCCATCTTCCAATCCTTATAACATCCAATCATCATCCCTCTTATCAAAGTAATCACTCCTGCTGCCACTGCTGCTATCACAGAATAGAATAAATAATACTTCCATCCCGGACGAGAGCTATAATCAAAATGTCCTCCCTTCAGATTCCCAATCAATATCCCAAACGCCATCACCATAAAAACACACCATTCTCCGCCTACCTGCGAAAAAGAATCATCCACAAAAAACAACTGATAAAAAATACTGATAAGAAGTGCCCAAAATGTTATCCAACACACATAGTGCTCCACCTGAAACATCTCCATCAATTCTCTCTCATCCACCACATTCTTCTTATGAAATAGTCTCATCCCTATCCTCCTCCCAGAAAATATCATCCAACGTCTTATGCAACGCCTTACAAATATCCAGACAAAGCCGAAGTGACGGATTAAATTTTCCTGCTTCAATCATTCCAATCGTCTGCCTTGTCACTCCCACCAGCTCTGCCAACTCCCCCTGCGACAAATCCATCCCTGCACGGGCAGCTTTTAATTTTAAATTTTTCAAAATCATCCCTCCCACTATTCTCTATTGTACTTGCCATTACACCAACACAATCCCTACCATCTCCTTTCCTTTATCTGCAATCAATATATCATATATTTTATATAATGTCAAATATATTTTACTAATAGTTAAATATAACATTGCTTTATGCTCATTTTTATCTTACATCGTGAAATATTTTTCAACCCAGGCTCAGCCGAGAAAGGGGCGTTTGGTCTGATACAAATAGTGCTATGCAGATATTTGTACTGACCAAGCGCCCCTTTCCCGGCTAAACTGTCACTTTCTCACATCATCCTTTATTTTTCAAATATTCCATAAATCCTTCCTTATTTTCTTTTGCTGTTGTCGTTGGTCTTCCCAGATCCTCTCTAGCCCCAATCTTACAAGCCACCTCAATCAAGCTCAGTTCTTCTCTCTTTTTTGCAGCCATCAGTTCCCTGCAAAGTTCCTCCATATCTTTTACACTCACCGTATATGGATATCCACACCCCTGTGCTATCTCTGTAAATCTTATCCCTTCTGCCACAGTTGGCATCCCTCCAACCGTCTCATGCGCTCCATTATTAATCACCACATGAATCAGATTCTTTGGTTTTTGCGCTCCAACCAAAGCCATCGCCCCCATATGCATCAGTGCTGCGCCATCTCCATCTATACACCAGACTTTTATATCCTGCTTTTGTGCTGCAATCCCCAATGCAATCGAAGAACTATGCCCCATTGAGCCCACGGTCAGAAAATCTCTCTGATGTCCCTGTCCATTTGCTTCCCGAATCTCAAAAAGCTCCCGGCTCGCTTTTCCGGTCGTAGATACAATAACATCTTCCCCTGCAGCTTTTACAATCTCCCGGATAATCTCCTCCCGAAGCATCGAATAATCGTTTTGATACTCCACCTTTTCCTTATATGTCAGTGCTCCCTTTTTTACCACAAAAGCCACACTTTTTCCCGCTGTCAGACAGGCCCTGAAATCTTCCATTACTGAGGCCATTTCCTCCTCTGTTGTCTCTTTGTCAAGAACAAACGTTCGTATATCCATATCTTCCAAAAGCTGTACGGTCACTTCACCCTGATAGATATGCTGTGGTTCATCGTGTACTCCTGGCTCTCCTCTCCATCCCACAACAAAGATTACCGGAATTCCATACACCTTGTCATTTAACAGAGACGCCACTGGATTAATGATATTTCCTTCCCCGGAATTTTGCATATATACAACGGGGGTCTTTCCTGTTGCCAGATAATACCCCGCTGCCATTGCCACACAATTCCCTTCATTTGCTCCAATCACATGATGCTTTGCATCCACGCCGTACTGCTGCATCAGATAATTACAAAGTGCCTTTAACTGTGAATCCGGCACTCCGGTAAAATAGTCTGCTCCTAATATTTTCACAAAATTTTTAACATCCATCTTCTTTCGCTCCTAATCTTACACCAAGTGAAGTATTTCTCTGTAAAGCCCTTCTATCGCATCTTCTGACAGCTTTACAGGATTGTTTTTCAGTCGTACCGGATTGACAGAGGTCTTTAAAATCGTAAGCTCCTTTTCCTCTTTTAGCACAGGCGATGGAAGCGACAACTCCTTTAATAAATCCCGATACTTTGCAATCGCTTCCTCTACATGTTTACAACCCATTGCTTCTGAGAGTCCTTGAAACATCGTCTGTAGATACGCAGTCCCTCTTGGGTCTACACAATCTTCACCATGCGTTACCATATATGGCCAAAGTACCTGCACACAGAGTGCTGCCGCATGCCCATGAGAGAGTCCATAGAGCGTGGTCAGCTTATAGCACATCGCATGGCCTGCGGTCGTCTGTGTCAGATTAATTGCACAGCCTGCCACATTTGCCGCCTGCAACATCCCTCTGTTTCCTTCTTCTGTATTTTGCAGATACCCTTTTCTGTGACGCAGAATTTTCTGTATCGCTTCCACTGCATATTGCTTGCTGGTATCCGTTGCATGGACAGACCAATACGACTCTATCGCGTGGCACAGCGCATCTAACATGGTCACTTTCTTCTGATATGCAGGAAGGCTTTCAAGAAGTGAAGGCTCTAACACCACATAATCAGGAATACAACTCTTATGGCTTACGGACTGCTTTGTTCCTTCATAATATATCACTGCAAATTGCGTAGCCTCGCTCCCTGTCCCCGCGGTCGTTGGAATTGCTAAAATGGGGACTTTGTTCTCTGTTATCTTCTGCTTTAGATAATTCTCTTTCTTATCCATATTCCAGAACAACTTGATACATTTTGCCACATCCATCGCACTTCCGCCGCCAGCCGCGATAATAAAATCACATCGATTGGCAAGAAAGACCTCTACCCCCTCTACCACCGATTCATACTTTGGATTGGGTGTAAAATCCATAAATTCCGTTATTGAAGCTCCTACGCCCTCTATGGCGCCCAGAAGCCTTTTATAAAGCTCCTGATGGTGAAATGACTTCCCACAGACCAACAAGACAGACTTTGGATTTTCCTTTTCTAATATCTGCTCTATCGACCTACCCATCTACTCACTCTCCTCTGGTATCAGATTGATAATCTCCTGGATTGGCATACACATCTTGTCACACTCCTTAGCCCTGTGATGCTTTAAAATCATCTCTGCCGCATGCTGCATCGCCGGAAATCCCGTACGTGTCAGCTGATTGGCATAGATAACCACATTGACACCCCGATTTTTAAATTCTTCTTCTGTCACCTGATTGAAAGATGTTGGAACTACTACAAGTGGCGTAACCATATCTTCTTTGCGGAAACGCTCCACAAAGGTAAAGATTTCATCTGGCTCTTTCTTCCTGCTGTGAATCATAATACCATCTGCCCCTGCCTTTACAAATGCAAACGCACGCTCTAAGGCATCTTCCATCCCGTGCTCTAGTATCAGACTTTCAATTCTGGCGATAATCATAAATTCCTTTGTCTTTTGTGCCCGTTTTCCAGCCGTAATCTTTGCGCTGAAATTTTCAATCGAATCCTGTGTCTGCAAGACTTCTGTGCCAAAAAGTGAATTTTTCTTAAGCCCTGTCTTATCTTCAATAATCACCGCCGAGACACCCATGCGCTCTAATGATTTGACCGTATAGACAAAATGCTCTGTCAGTCCGCCCGTATCTCCATCAAAGATAATCGGCTTTGTTGTCACCTCCATAATATCATCAATCGTGCGAAACCTCGATGTCATATCCACAAGTTCAATATCTGGTTTGCCTTTGGCAGTAGAATCACAGAGTGAGCTGACCCACATCGCATCAAACTGTCTGGCCTCACCATTTTCATAGGAAATAGTCTTCTCCACAATCAGTCCGGTAATCCCACTGTGCGCTTCTAGCGCTGTGATAAGCCCTTTCATCTCAATCGCCTTTTTCAATCTGGCTCTTCGAACATCTGGCAGAGACAGATCAACTCTTGCCCTACTCTCTAGCTTTTGATATTTCTCATCGTTGGCATAAGGAAATTCCACAAGTTTTCCGCCATATTTTGAAAGCACAGACAACACTTCCTCACGAACAGGCTTTTGAAATCCACTTACCCAGTCATCTCCATGTACAACATAATCCGGCTGATAACGTTCTAAATTTTCCCGATAACTTAAAGTCTTTTGCTCAACTACCCGGCCAACACCAGAAATATTTTCAAAAAGTGCTCTGCGCTCCGCAAATGGCAAAAGCGGAAAGCGCTTATAACTAATCACTGCTTCGTCGGAAAGTACACCTACCATCAGTTTTCCAAGCTTTGCTGCTTTCTTAATAATGGCAATATGCCCACTGTGTATCATATCTGTAGAAAAACACATATAGACTATGCGCTGCTCTACTCTTCGAATCTTTTCCGACACAACCGCCAAGTCTTCAGGGTTGTCAATCTCCGCACAAAGCTCGTCCCGAACATCCAAAGGCCGAAGATTACACTGCCCAGACACCTCATTCAAGGCATTTTCTGCATAGCAGGAGACCTTCTGCGTCTCACAATACTCAACAATCTTACCAAGCCAAAGCTTCCAGTCTTCTTTTTTTAATTTGTAAAGCGGTTGGGCTGCCATAGCATCATTGAAAAATTCAATCCCCACTTTGGTGATTTTTCCATCCTGTATCACTGCTTTAAAATCTTTTTCAGGCAGAGGAAGCGTAGAGCTTACGGTCATACAACTTGTCTCACACGCTAACACTGCATCAAGCACACTGTTTTCAAAGACCAAATCCCCATGCATCAGAAGAATATCTTCTCCCTCTAGCTCCTGATGCGCACAATAGATAGAATAGATATAGTTGGTCTTTTGATAACATGGATTTTTAATAAATGTAATATGAAGCGGAAGTTCCAGACTACGACAGTAGTTTATCAATACACTGTCAAATAATCCAGTTGTCATCACCACTTCCTCTATTCCCGCCTCCGCAATCTGTCGAAGTTGGCGGCTTAATATCGTATCCTGGCTAGATACCTCTGTCATACATTTGGGATGTTCCGATGTCAACACACCCATACGACTACCCATACCAGAATTTAAAATCAATGCTTTCATATTTATAATATTCCTCCTATTAAAGTTCCGCTCCAGCCCGAAAGCCCTGGTATCTAGATGCATTTTTGTTCGCTTTGCTCTCAAAAATCCATCTGGGCTGTACGGGCTTACGCTGTTTTAAAGTTCCGCTCCAGCCCGAAAGCCCTGGTATCTAGATGCATTTTTGTTCGCTTTGCTCTCAAAAATCCATCTGGGCTGTACGGGCTTACGCTGTTTTAAAGTTCCGCTCCAGCCCGAAAGCCCTGGTATCTAGATGCATAATAGTGTAACTTTACTTTTGGGCTTGATAGGTTGAGATGTTTTTGATGCAAGGGACGCTCGCCACGACCTGGTAGATGTTCCTTCCAGACCCCGCTCGCGCTTAATGGACGCCTATAGCGGTACTAAATTCGCGACTGCGCGTTCCGCTTGCGCTCATTAAGTGCCGATGGCGTCCAATGGGTCTTGCAGGAACATCTACCAGGCCATGTCGAGCTGTGCATTGGCTCCGATACATACGCCGTAGACGAAACGTTACACCTATATGCTCTACATAATATTGCATGATAGTAGGGTTATGTCGTATTGGTAGCCACAGTCAGCCAGGACGGGAGGGGAGTAGGTTCCTGAAAGACCCATTGGACGCCATCGGCACGGGGTGGGCGCAAGCGGCGTTAAGCCGCGCAGTCGCGAATTTAGTACCACTATAGGCGTCCATTAAGCGCGAGCGGGGTCTGGAAGGAACCTACTCCCCTCCCGTCCTAGCGTCCTAGCGTCCTAACGTCCTAACATCCTCATCCCACATAATATAAATTTCTATTCATATTTTAAACCCAATTAGTAGCATAAACTATAACAATTCTATCATTCTATCAAGGTCTTGTCGAGGGGAAGCTTTTTGTGGATAGTGTAACTTTACTTTCGGGTTTGACTGGTCAGAATCCACCATAGACGTTTTTATCAAGCAGGAATTGCAGACTGTTTTTTATACTTTACTACATTCCTTCTTCCTGCACAACCGTTTC
>CAJTFW010000008.1:0-128162 GCA_910575445.1 Lachnospiraceae bacterium
TTAGAAAAAAAATAGCAAGAGGTATATCATCAAAATATGAATTACTTTTGTTAGCAAAGTGCAAAACAAAAAGTAACGCTTAAGTTGACCACATTGGCCATCGGCACTTAATGAGCGCAAGCGGTTACGCGCAGTCGCGAATTTAGTACCGCTATAGGCGTCCATTAAGCGAGAGCGGGGTCTGGAAGGAACCTATTGCCCTCCCGCCCTAGCGTCCTTTTATAACTATTCATGACAAAAACAAAGTCACTGAATACCATACGCTTAAAATCTTTATTCTTTTATTATAAAATATAAAAAAACAAAGAAAGGAGACACTTATGAAAGCAGGAAGTATGGAGGGCCTTATTGGAGCAACGATGAGTATGCAAATGGCAGACACCCCCATTCGTGTCTACAAACAAGCTGAACGAAAGGGTGACACAGCCACTATGGAGCGCGCCATGGGATACGCTGAAGATATGACACAGCAAGCCTACGATTACACCGATATGGCAAAAGAAGAACTGCGTAAGGAGATGAAAGAAGAACGAGAAGAACAAAAAGTTCAGCAGGAAGAAAAGATTGAAGAACACAGAGAGGAAGCCAAGGAGCAGCGCGAGGCCGCAACTGTACAGGCAACGGACAAAGATACGGTAAGTATCAGTGCAGAAGGGCAAAAAGTATCCAGCGCGAATCCTACTCCTTCTGAGCCAGTCATGGACTCCAACTCCACAGAACCAAAAACCTATACCACCGATGGCTCTATCATAGCATCTGGCGCATCAGAACCAACCATTTCTGTCAATATCTAATCATTTCTCATCTATACAAAACCCGACTGCTTTGACTATAATATAAAAAGCAGTCGGGTAAGTCTTTTCTCGTTAATTTTCTATCAAACTATATAAATCCCTGTAAAAATCAGGATAACTAATCTTTACACAATCCGCATCTCTAATCTCAGTCTCCCCATCCGCTGCCAACGCCGTAACCGCAAAAGTCATCGCGATACGATGGTCTAGGCGGCTGTCAATCACTGCGCCATGCAGTGGATGTCCACCTTCAATTATCATACCATCTTCTGTCTCTGTCACTTTTGCTCCCATCAAAGACAGACTCTTTACCATCGCATCAATACGATTAGACTCTTTGACCTTTAATTCCTGTGCGTCTTTAATAACCGTTGTTCCTTCTGCAAAGCAGGCAAGCGCTGCCACCACCGGAAGCTCATCAATCAACGTTGGTATCAGTGCTCCGCCCACCGTCGTCCCTTTAAGGCCACTATGGCGCACCAGAAGGTCTGCGGTAGGCTCTCCGCTGTGATTTTTATTTAAAATCGTAATATCTGCCCCCATAGCCTTACAGACCCTAAGAAGCCCATCACGCGTAGGATTCATACCCACATGCTCTATCAATACTTCCGAGCCTGGAACAATCAGCGCTGCTGCGATAAAATAAGCGGCGGAAGAGATATCCCCGGGCACCTCTATCTTTTGGGCATAGAGCTTTGGCTCTGGCATTACCGTTATGGTTGTACCCTCACTTGTCACATATGCGCCAAACTTCTGAAGCATCACTTCTGTATGGTTTCTGGAAAGATAAGGCTCTTTTACACTGGTAGGACTATCTGCATAAAGTCCTGCCAAAAGTATGCAAGATTTCACCTGTGCCGAAGCAACCGGAGAATCATAGTGAATCCCATGGAGCATGGAAGATTCTATCTGAAGCGGTGCACAGCCATTTTCTCTTATGCTCTTAATCTTTGCTTCCATCTGTCTTAGTGGTTTTATAATCCGCTTCATCGGTCTTGACTGAATCGAAGCATCCCCATCTAATCTTGATGCAAAGCGCTGTCCTGCCAATATACCACTTAAGAGTCTCATCGTTGTTCCACTGTTGCCCACATCTAATGTCTCTACAGGCTCATAAAGCCCGTGTAATCCCCGCCCATGAATCTGTATCTCCTCTCCATCATGCACAATCTCAATCCCCATCTTCTGAAAACACGCAATCGTGGACAGACAATCTGCACCTTTTAGAAAATTTGTCACCTGTGTTGTTCCTTCTGCCAGCGCGCCAAACATAATCGAGCGATGTGAGATACTCTTATCTCCTGGAACCCTAACTGTTCCCTTTAATGCCTGTACTCTTTTAAATTTCATAATCCCTATACTCCTGCCATTCTCTATCTCTCATAAATTACATAACGATATTTGCGCAAAATTTCTGCTGCTTTTTTCATCGCTGCTTCCTCATAAAACTCAATTCGAAGCACTGCCTCAATAAATTCCCTGCTATGTACAATTCCAATATTTTTCAAGTTAATCTGATTACTCGCTAAAATCGTTGCTAATGTCGCAATCCCTCCAGCCTCATCCACCATATCACAATATATCTCAAAGATTCTCTGAATCGGCCCACTTCCCTTAGCCGGAAGACTGTTGCGATAATCTCTAGAGCTTTCAAACAGCTCATAAATCGCCCCTTTTTGTCCCTCTAAAAGCTGCGTGCGAATCCCTGAGAGCGATTTAATATACCGCTCTAATATAGAAGAAATATTTTCCCGGTTTGTCATACAAATCTGCTCCCACATCTCAGGGGACGAAGAAGCAATCCTGGTAATATCTTTAAATCCCCCGGCAGCCACAAGCTTCATCACCTCATCCTCTGTATCCGAATCCCTCACTAGATTCACCAAAGAAGAAGCAATAATATGCGGCAGATGACTAATCCCTGCCGTCACATAATCATGTGTCTGATAGTCAAGCACCAGTGGCAAAGCCTTTAAACTCCCAATAAACTCCCGATACCGCTCCACTTTCTCTTGGTCTACCTTCTCTGTTGGCGTAATCACATAGTATGCATTTTCAATCAAAATCCGCTTTGCATTTGCATACCCCGTCTTCTCCGACCCGGCCATCGGATGCCCCCCAATAAAATTCTCCTCCATCCCAAGAAGCGTCACCTGCTTATGAATATCACACTTTGTACTCCCCACATCTGTAACCACACACCCTTTTCCAATCACCGGCTTTAACTGCTCTAAATACTTTGCATTACTAGCCACTGGTGCACACAAAAAAATATAATCACAATCCCCAAATCCCACATTCACATCCTCTAAAACGCTGTCAATAACCCCCTCCTTTATCGCCTGCTCCACAGATGCTTTTGTTCTAGAACAAGCCACCAATTCCGCCTCCGGGTAAAAATAACGGACTGCCTTTGCAATCGACCCCCCAATCAATCCCAGTCCGACAAAACCAATCTTCATAACAATCTCCTTTAACACGTTAATGCACTAAGTATACCACACCCGCCCCAAAATAAAAAGCAATTTTTTACACTACCCAGGAGCAGCCACAAAAGGGGCTTTGGATTTCACAGTTTGTCAAAATCCAAAGCCCCTTTTGTGGCTGCTTTGTCCCTATTATTTTTTAGTAATATATCCCTTTGCCTTCAGTGTCTCTGCACACAATACCGCTCCTCCAGCCGCACCGCGTACCGTATTATGCGAAAGTCCTACAAATTTCCAATCATAGACACTATCCTCGCGAATTCGTCCTACCGACACACCCATGCCTCTCTCATAGTCCACGTCTAACTGCACCTGTGGACGATTATCTTCCTCCATATAGCGAATAAACTGCTCTGGTGCACTTGGAAGTTTCATCTCCTGTGGATACCCTTTAAAGTTCACAAGTCTGTCAATCAGCTGCTCTTTTGTCGGTTGTTTACGAAACTTTACAAATACCGCTGCTGTATGTCCATTTAGCACCGGAACCCGGATACACTGACAAGTAATCTTTGGCTCCTGCGCCTTTACAATCTCTCCATTCTCAATATGTCCCCAGATACGAAGTGGCTCCTGCTCTGATTTCTCCTCCTCGCCGCCAATATAAGGAATGATATTTTCCACCATCTCCGGCCACTCCTTAAATGTCTTACCAGCTCCTGAAATCGCCTGATAGGTCGTCGCTACCACCTCATATGGCTCAAACTCTTTCCAGGCTGTCAGAACCGGTGCATAACTTTGAATTGAGCAATTTGGTTTTACTGCAATAAATCCTCTTGTTGTTCCAAGTCTCTTTTTCTGTGACTCAATCACCTCAAAATGCTCAGGATTAATCTCCGGCACTACCATCGGTACATCCGGTGTCCAGCGATGTGCACTGTTATTGGATACCACTGGCGTCTCAGTCCTGGCATATGCTTCCTCGATAGCCTTAATCTCCTCTTTGGACATATCCACTGCACTAAACACAAAGTCCACGCTTGCTGCAACTTTCTCCACTTCCTTGACATTCATTACAATAATATTTTTTACTGCCTCTGGCATCGGTGAAGTCATCTTCCAGCGACCTCCCACTGCCTCCTCATAAGTCTTTCCAGCCGAGCGCTCACTCGCTGCTATTGTCACCACTTCAAACCAGGGATGATTTTCCAAAAGAGAGATAAATCTCTGTCCTACCATACCAGTACCGCCAAGGATACCAACTCTTAACTTCTCGCTCATTTTCTCATTCTCCTCCTCGCCACGCACATCCAAACCCAACTGTCCGTCGTACGCGTACAAATGTATTTCTCATAAATATTACAAGATTCTACTTAAAAATGCAAGACCTAATTTAGTTCTCCTGCAAATATTTCTCATAGACCGCAATCACACGCTCCATCGCCGCTTTGCCTGGTGCACCAATCGTCAGTCTTTTATTGACACAAGTCTCCATCGAAATTGCCTGGTAGATATCCTCCTCAAAGACAGGGCTAATCTTCTGATACTCTGCAAGAGAAAGGTCATCTAAAGCCACCCCTTTTTCAATACAATACAGCACTAACTGTCCTACAATTCCATGTGCATCCCGAAACGGCACCCCATGATTGACCAGATAATCCGCTGCATCCGTCGCATTGGTAAAGCCATGTCTTGCGCTGTCATTCATACGCTCTTTACAGAATGTAGTCGTATCAAGCATCCCGGTAAAAAGTGCCAGACATCCTTTTGTTGTGTCTATCGCATCGAATACCAGTTCTTTATCTTCCTGCATATCTTTATTATATGCAAGCGGAATCCCTTTCAGTGTTGTTAGAAGCGACATCAGAGCACCATATACTCTACCCGTCTTCCCGCGCACCAGTTCTGCAATATCCGGGTTCTTCTTCTGTGGCATAATTGAGCTTCCAGTGCTGTAGGCATCATCCATCTCTACAAAGCGATATTCATTGCTGTTCCAGAGAATCATCTCCTCACAGAAGCGGCTTAGATGCATCATCACAGTCGCCATCGCCGAGAGATACTCAATCAGGTAATCTCTGTCTGACACCGCATCCATACTATTTAACATCGGTCCGTCAAAGCCCAAAAGCTCTGCGGTATACTCCCTGTCAAGCGGATATGTTGTCCCTGCCAGCGCTCCAGCTCCAAGCGGGCAGTAATTCATTCTTTTACGAAGGTCAAAAAGTCTTGAGCGGTCCCTGTGAAACATCTCAAAATACGCTCCCATATGATGGGCAAGTGTAATTGGCTGTGCCTTTTGAAGATGTGTAAAACCTGGCATAATTGTCTCTGTATGCTCCTTTATCATCCGAAGCAGCACACCAAGAAGCTCCTTTAAAAGCCCATCGGTCTCTTCCACTTCATCTCTTACATAAAGTCGCATATCAAGTGCTACCTGGTCATTTCGACTTCTTCCGGTATGTAGCTTTTTTCCTACATCTCCAATCCGCTCAATCAGATTCGCTTCCACAAAGCTATGAATATCCTCATACTCGTCTGTAATCAAAAGCGCTCCTGATTCCACATCTCTAAGAATCCCCTGAAGGCTTTCTAAAATCTGGTCTCTCTCTGCCTCTGTCAATATCCCCTGTTTTGCCAACATCCGCACATGCGCCTGGCTGCCTGCTACATCTTGTCTATATAACTTCTGGTCAAACGATATCGACGCATTAAAGCGATACACCAGCTTATCTGTCTCCTTCGTAAACCTTCCGCCCCACAACTGTGCCATTCTTTTTCATCCTTTCTGGTAGATTAATCTCTTTATTCTACCACACCACTTGCGCAATAACAACTTTGCATTTATTTTTTTCTTAAGATTGTATCGAGGGCCAAAAACAGCCCGACAGACCCTGATTGATGTTCTAGAAGGAATATCAACCAAGGCCTGTCGGGCGTCACTTCCCCCACAAAACCCTATCCTAAAAAATCTTTTATTTACTCTTCTGAATCAAATAGTAAGGCCCTGCCACCAGGATAGCCCCACCAATCATATTTCCAATCGTTACAATCACCAGATTATACACATATCCTCCGATGGAAAGTCCAGCTACTCCGTTCGGGTCTAAAAGTCCAGATGCCATAATTGTCATATTAGCAACGCTATGCTCAAACCCACAGAATACGAACACAAAAATACACCAGAAAATCATAACCAGTTTTCCAGACTCTGTCTTCATCTTCGTACAGCACCATACCGCAAGACATACCAGCACATTACAGAAGATACCCTTCATAAACAGTGCCAATGCCGTACCGCCCATCTTAGCTGCTGCCACCGTCGCAATCACCTCACCAACTGCTCCTGTCGCCAACCCTGTAAAATGGAACATCACTGCTGCCAATAAAGACCCTACCAGATTTCCTATGTAACAAACTACCCACAGCTTCACCACATCAGCCCACTTTACCTCTCCTGCATAAGCCGCCGAAGCCATTACAAAGTTATTGCCGGTAAAAAGCTCTGCTCCAGCCATCACGACCAAACTCAGTGCAGCCGCAAAGGAGACTGCCATCACGACCTTACCGCCTCCTGTAGTCCCCACATGTCCTCCTACAGAAAGCATTACGAAGCCGCCAAATGCAATAAAGACACCAGCAACCATAGACGCAATAAAATAGCCTACTGGATTGTTGTTCAAAAGATTCAGTTTTCCTTTTGCTCCATTGCACACAGCCGTAAATTCATCCTTAAACATATTTTTTCCTCCTGTATGTGTTTCCTTTTCGTATCATAATACCACACTTTTCTATTCGTGTGATTGCACACATTGTAGGAATCGTTTTTTTTCTTTTTTACAAAAATCTCTTTCCATTTTTGTATATTTCTGCTAAAATATAATTATAAAATCCCTATATTTTTATAAAATTCAAACATGAATCAGGAGGTGTATCTATGTTTTGGACTGACAAAGTGGTCGAAGCTTTACATGCGAATAATTGCTTCATATCTTCTCTCCACAGCGCAAATTTTATCTATCTTTTAGAGGAGATTAAAACCTATCCCTTTTTCTGCAAAGAACTGTGTAAATGTGCATTTACGGCTTCCTGGAACCAGGACCATATGAATGTCTTTCGCCAGACCATGCAGGAAATGTTAGAAATCCATGCTACAGATTGTAGTTATATGTTGGAGAAAGCAATTCCTCTCATGAAAAATATCGACCATAATGAAAATATTCTATATAAGATGAATGTTGATTTTCTAAAATATCCTGGTCAGACCCCTGATGAAGTCTGTCTTGTTAAATTTTCCCGAATGTGGGTTCCTATCGGTGACAGTGCACTATCCGCCAGTGAAATCATCGACGCTCTATGACATGAGCTGTGTCTAGATAAAATATTTCGCTATTTTTCAAAAAAACACTTTACAAGTTGCGTCGTATCTGCTACAATAATCCTTGCTGTTAGGCATAAGCTTCCGTGGCTCAGTCGGTAGAGCGACGCACTCGTAATGCGTAGGTCACCGGTTCAAATCCGGTCGGGAGCTTTTTTATTTTCATCAATAAAACTGTCCTCTTTTGGACAGTTTTATATTTTTTATTATCATCTATTGTTAAATCATCTGTACCATGGCAATATAGTAGATTTAACCGGGCAGCCGGGGGACGTGCTCTCACCCGTTTCGAGTCTTGCGGAAAGGGGTTGATTATTATGAGTACATATGAGGAATTTATGGTAATTTTAACCACTGCACTTTTCATAGTTGCAATTCTGAATTTAAAAAATAAAGCTATAACGCCTCTAATTCTACAATACTTCCCGCCATTAATCCAATACATTCTCCTTTTCGAATCGCTATCTCATATTCTTCTTCTAAATTTCCAAACACTATCTCCTCTAGTACATCTGCCATCTCATGTCCATTTTCTTCGTGAAGGGCTACGGTCTCCACATACAATCCACTGCCCTCTGCTTTTGCCCGTACAAGATAATTTCCTTCTGGCACATAATACCTTACTTCTTCTCTTCCATCAATCGTCTCCACCTCTCCATAAGGCTCTGTATCATTTGTTACTAATATCATTACATCCTGATATTCTCCTATGCTCTGCGCTTCATATCCCACCTGATATCCGGTTGTATATCCTCTTCTATAGTATTCTTCCCGAAGTCCGTCTGCTACGGACTGATAGCACAGACTTCTTACATAGCCATCCACTAAAAAATCCACCAGATATTTTTCATCTCTATATTTAAAAGCATAGCGTTCGCCATGTCCCCAGTCTTCTGCCTCTGTAAATCCATCAATTTCTTCTGTCTTAATTCCACACAGCTTACATACTTCCTCAAAATCTGTCCAGTAGGTATCTGGCAAAGTCTTATCATAAGCCACGTTTTCTTCTGCTTCTAGCCGCTCTCTTCTTGCTTCTTCTATCTCCTCTGCGCTTGGACTTATAATCTCCACATCTTCTACTTTTTCTGTCTCCTCTGTCTTACCTCCACATGCTACCAAAAGCCCTCCTATCATAAAAGCTCCCATCCATACCATTCTTCTATACCATTTTAATTGTCTGAATTTTAACATACTCTTCCCTCTCTATTGTACTTTTCTATATTTCTCCCGCTCCACATGCGTCTGCAAATCCGCATATCTTGTTGGAATCGGAATATGGCTTTCTAGTTCTGTAAATCTTATCACAAGTTGGGTCACCATATCAATATCTATCTCATTGCCTACCGAAGCAAAGACTGGCTTGACATCTTGATGTGTCCGAATCGCTCTGCCTAAGATCCGGCCGTCTTTTACAATATCGGAATAGCTCCCCGCCAGATTTTCCGGCATTAAAAATTCTGCGTTGTCCACATGGAAATATTTTTTGGCAACGCCAAGCGTTGGCGCTTTCAGATAAAAAGAAGCATGTGTTGCTAAGCCCATCCCTCTTGGATGTAAGATACCATTTCCATCAAATAAAAAGACATCCGGTTTTTGTCTTAGCTTTGCGGCTGTCTCTATCACCAGTGGCAGTTCCCGAAAAGCCAGGCAGCCTGGTATATAAGGAAATCTCACTTTCCCCACGCTGTGTTGTCTCTCTAGGATTTCTTTTGTCTTGCAATCTATCACCACAATACAGCAGACTGCCATCTCCTGGTCTTCTTCCATCCAATAGGCCAAATCCACTCCTGCAACTCTTACAAGTGTATCCATAGCAAAAGAGCTATGTTGCACGACCTTTGTAGAGAGCATCTCTTGTATCTTGATGCAATCTGCTTCTGATAACGTATCAAATTCTTTGGGTTGTAATATCTTCATTTGATTCACCATGCAAAATAAGAGATGCCTTACACAAAATATCGTATAGAAACATCTCTTACTTTTTTCTATCTATTTTCTATCGCAATTATATTAGACCATCTCTTTTAGTTTTTTCCGCTGAAAATACTCGTCAATTCTCTTTTTAATCTCAACTGGTTTTAAATATTTTAACAGATAGCCATCGGGCTTTAAGGCCAGCACTTTTCGTACACTCTCCTGGTCATCTTTGCTTGTTAAAAATATAACAGATATATCTGCAAACTCTTTCTCTGACTGAAGCATCTCTAACAGATGTCTTCCGTCACAGATTGGCATCTCATAGTCTAGAAGCACCAAATCCGGCTTATCCAAAGTAATTGCCCGAATTGCCACTACTCCTGACTGCGCCACGGCGACTTCATATTGCTCAGACAGCAGTCGCTTCATCCCTTCCCGAATTGTCACAGAGTCATCTACAATTAAAATCTTAGGCTTTGAAGAACGCTTTCTGTTGGCTAGATATTTTTCAATCTCTGTTATCTCATTATCCACTTGAAGCGGTGTTCCAATACTGTTCTGGAAGCGATGTGGTGCAACGACACAGTAGGAAAAATATCCTCCTTCAGTATGGAATAAAAGACTAATCTGTGGCTTCTTGTTCTCAAGCACTTCCTGAAATTGTTCATAGGTCAAAAGTGTCTCTTCCTGCACTTCATAGAGCTCCATAACTGGAAAATGCTTCATCACATTCCATACAAACTGGCCTGCCGTATATCTGGCTGCATTGATTAACAGGAAATCAAGCTTCTCTGAATGGAGCCCCATCAACTTTCCAACGGTATTTATCAGAATTTTTTCATCAAAGACCAGGATAATCTCCCATTTTTCATCATCTTGTTCTCTTCCATAGATTAACCGATAGTAGACACCATTTCCAAAACGTTCGCCACCATATGTCTCACTAATTGCCTCTGCTTTTAGCTGAAACATCTGATAGACAAGATTTTCAATCACTCGTTTGACTGCTTCTAATTCTTCTTCCGGCAGAAGGTCTTCCCATTTGCTTATCTTCTCTCCGGTGATAGCGCGGTCTTCCGTAAGGGTATGCCCAATCAGCCAGCCCGCACAAACCGCCAGAAAATGATTCATCGCTTCCGGGGAATAATCTTCATCTCTTAACTCCCATTCCAGTGCAGGAAGTGTCTTTTCCCGAAATCCTTTATGTATCCTTTTATGCATTTTCAGATTTTCATAAGAAATCAATTCCATATACTTTTCTTCATCTGTAAAATGCTTTATTGCATGTTCCTTAAAAAATTTGATTCCTTCTTGACATGCAGTTCTGCTTTTCTGTTCTTCATCTCTCAATTCGAAAAGCTTGTTGATAATTGAAAACAATCTCTGATGTTCTTTGTCAATAACCTCTACTCCAAGGTTGAACTCTTCCTTCCATACCAATTGATTTTCCATACATAGCCCTCCTCTGACTATTCTCAGGTCCATGCTTTTTGTAAATTTAGGCAAAACTTTTTTGGGTAATCTGCCCAACTGCCAATACATACTATATCATATTATTGGAAAATTTCAACCAAAAAGTCAATAATAAATAAGGATTTTGCCTGTTTTTTATACAGAACATATGTTTTAAGAAATATTTTATAGAATCGATGGTAAAATACTATATTTTTTTAATTATTATCTTACATATTATATGCGATGATATCATTTTTGTGATATGCCAGCTTTTTTATTAAAATAGTCTAACTTTATCATATATCAAGACATATGATATCCTTATAGAGTATCTGGTGCTTTTTATCTAGCTCTAGATTCACATGATAATGCCCGCAAAACCACTTTTTATACTGTACTGTTTCCTCTAATTCCTCAAAATAATCGGTCAAAATATCTGATTCATACAATCTGTTTGCGCAACTCCCCCCATAGTAACACTCTAATGTATCCTGCATCTTGCTCGACAGGCAATGCGTAATGATATAGTCGACCGTATTGCCCACATTTTGCAGATTCGTTCTTCCCTCCTGCATCTCTTCTTCTGTAGGCAGTTCCTGCTCCCACCAGGACTCATTTCTAACTCGATACATCAGTTTTTTTCTTTTTAATCGTTTCTTCTCCTTCTGAAAATCTGAAGAATCTTTATCTAAGATACCACCCGGCATATCATGGCTTGATGCTCCTCCAAAAGTAAAAAATTGTTTTCCTTCTATGGTAAAAACTTGTCCGCGCTCTAAAAGAATGATTCTATCTCTGACAATATGGCGCACTTTGCCACCGTTCCAATTCTCCACCGGATACTCTGCAATCATATCATAATTTTCATGATTCCCCTGCACCCAGAGAATCACAGGCGGCAGGCTAGAAAGCCACTGTATATTAAATTCTGTCTCTTTATTTTTACGCCACAACAAGCCAAAGTCACCACATACCATAATAAAATCCTGCTCGCTAAACTGATAGGATAGTTGCTTCCTCTGCTGCCTTGTAAAACGCAAAAAATTCCCATGACAATCTCCAGTCATATAAATCATAAGCCCATCCTCCCCTAAAAAACAAGGGCCTTCGCTGAATTTTCACATCAGCGAAAGCCCTGGATATAATCTGGTTCTTTAGAATTTACCAGCGTCTGCTGCTTCCTGAATCGACACAGCAACTGCCACGGTCATACCAACCATTGGGTTGTTACCAGCGCCGATTAAGCCCATCATCTCTACGTGAGCCGGTACGGAAGAGGAGCCTGCAAACTGTGCATCAGAGTGCATACGTCCTAAAGTATCGGTCATACCATAGGAAGCTGGTCCAGCCGCCATATTGTCAGGATGCAGCGTACGTCCAGTACCACCGCCCGATGCTACGGAGAAATATTTCTTGTTTGCTTCGGTTCTTTCCTTCTTATATGTACCTGCTACCGGATGCTGGAAACGGGTTGGATTGGTGGAGTTACCGGTGATGGATACGTCCACATTCTCTTTCCACATAATAGCAACACCTTCTGGCACGCTGTTTGCGCCGTAGCAGTTTACTTTTGCACGAAGTCCCTCAGAGTAGGATTTGCGGAATACTTCTTTCACTTCGTTGGTGTATGGGTCATACTCGGTCTCTACATAGGTAAATCCGTTGATACGGGAAATAATCTGTGCAGCGTCTTTTCCAAGACCATTTAGGATAACGCGAAGCGGTTTTTTACGAACTTTGTTTGCTTTTTCAGCGATACCAATAGCACCCTCTGCTGCTGCAAAGGACTCATGACCAGCTAAGAATGCAAAACAGTCGGTCTCTTCCTCTAAAAGCATCTTGCCAAGGTTTCCATGTCCAAGACCTACTTTACGGGTATCCGCAACCGAGCCTGGTACACAGAATGCCTGAAGGCCTTCGCCGATAGCTGCTGCAGCATCTGCTGCTTTTCTGCATCCTTTTTTAATTGCAATCGCAGCGCCTACAGTGTAAGCCCAACATGCATTTTCAAAACAGATTGGCTGAATAGCCTTTACCTGTGCATAGACATCTAGCCCTGCGTCTTTTGTAATCTTCTCTGCTTCCTCAATCGAAGCAATTCCATAGCTGTTTAATACAGCGTTGATTTTATCAATACGTCTCTCATATGATTCAAATAATGCCATTTTTGTCTACCTCCTCGGAAATTACTCTTTACGCGGGTCAATGATCTTAACCGCATCTGCCACACGGCCATACTGGCCTTTTGCTTTTTCCCATGCAGTGTTCGGGTCATCACCCTTTTTGATAAAGTCAGTCATCTTTCCAAGGGATACATACTGATATCCGATAATCTGATTGTCCTCATCAAGAGCAATACCGGTGACATAGCCTTCCGCCATCTCTAGATAACGGGGTCCTTTTGCCAGTGTGCCATACATCGTACCAACCTGTGAACGAAGTCCTTTGCCAAGGTCCTCAAGTCCAGCACCTACAGCCAGTCCATCCTCAGAGAATGCAGACTGAGAACGTCCATACACAATCTGTAAGAACAGCTCTCTCATCGCTGTGTTGATAGCGTCACATACCAGGTCTGTGTTCAGAGCTTCCAGCACCGTTAAGCCAGGAAGAATCTCAGAAGCCATCGCTGCGGAGTGCGTCATACCAGAACATCCAAGCGTCTCAATCAGTGCCTCCTGAATCACGCCTTCTTTGACATTCAAAGAAAGCTTGCAAGCACCCTGCTGTGGAGCACACCAGCCAACTCCATGTGTAAAGCCAGAGATATCTTTGACTTCTTTTGCCTGCACCCATTTTGCTTCTTCCGGGATTGGAGCGGCGCCGTGATGAACGCCCTGAGCTACCGGACACATTTCTTCTACTTCACGTGAATAAATCATTTGTTTGAAACTCCTTTCAAGTTATCATATACGCATTTATTTTCTCACAAAATGCTCCATTCGTAAAGATTTTTTTTCGAGTCAGACAAAAAAACTGTCGAATCCTACCACTGAGCTACTACTGTCTCACCAGCCTTTGCATACATTCCTGTGTAATATTTTACTTTGTCAGAGTTCTCTCCTTCCATCACTAGCTGCATAACCTCCATACAGTACCCTTTTTCTTCCATCATCTTACGGTCAAAACGAATCAATTCTGTGCCTGCTTTTACCTGGTCTTTGACAGATACCAAAGCTTCAAAGCCTTCTCCTTTTAACTCTACGGTATTGACTCCGATATGTATTAAAATATCTGTCCCATCTTCCAAAGTAAGTCCAATTGCATGATTACTATCTTTCATCATAACACTGACCATTCCATCTGCTGGTGCCACTACTACCTCTCCGGTTGGATATATCACCACACCATCTCCTAGTGCACAAGAGGAAAACACCTCATCCGATGCTTCTGACATAGGAAGCACCTTACCATCTACAGATGCTGTCATTGTCTGTTGTTTCTTCTTAAAAAAACCAAACATTATTTTAAATCTCCTTTATTTTATCTTTCCTTTTAAGATTCTTCTTCTCGTCCTGGCGTCCTTAGCCGGAATCTCAAGATACAAAACCGAAAGACTACATAGTATAATAGAAAAAAGCCAATCCCCACTGGCCATAGAAGCCATGCATTCTGCGCCATTGGTGAATGAATAGCCATAAAGTAGTCCAAAAGTCCAGCACTGAAATTAAAACCAATCCGAAATGGCAAAAGCGCACAGATAAAACCAGAAAGGCCTGTTAAAAATGCATGTAGAAAAAAAAGTCCCGGAGCCAAAAACATAAACGAAAACTCCATTGGCTCTGTTACGCCCGTAAGCATAGAGCAGACTGCTGCCGACATCAAAAGCCCTCCAGCCATCTTTTTTTTCTCTTTTTGGGCCGTCTGATACATTGCAAGTGCTGCTCCTGGCAATCCAAATATCATCACAGGGAAAAATCCGGTCATATATTGTCCGGTCTGCCCATAGATTCCTCCACCATACCAAAAATGCTTCAAATCTGATATCCCCGCCAAATCAAACCAAAACACCGAATTCAGCGCATGATGAAATCCGGTTGGTATCAACAGGCGGTTAAGAAACATATAGATTCCGGCACCTACCGCTTTAGTGTCTAGAAGAGAAGTCCCGATATAGACAGACGCATGATAAAAATATGGCCAGACTACCAAAAGAATCAAGGCACAGATCATCGCATAGAAAAACGCTGCAATAATCACAATTCTTCGCCCTGATACCGATACTCGCCAAATACCTTTGTTCTGTCTTTCTTTTCTGTATGTATTATTACAATATGCTCCAAGTATTCCGCAAAAAATGCCAATCATCTGGTTGTCAATATGGTAAAAAGCAGATGCATCTACCCTTCCACCCGTCAAGATTGTCACATTGCGAACGGTCAATACATTTTGTATCAAAGACCATGCCGCCACTGCTGCAAGTGTTGCAGTTCCATCCTGCTCATCTGCCAGTCCAGCTGCCACCCCCATAGCAAACAACAAGCTCATATGATTGAGCAGAACCGAACCTGCCTGCAACATCAGCTGTGCAAAAAAAGGATGGCTTCCATCCCCATATGCCATCAGCCAATATCCTATTCCAAGCAAAATTCCAGCCACCGGAAGACAGGCTACCGGAAGCATCATCGCTTTCCCAAGGCGATATGCGTATCTCATACTTTGCACTCCTTTTACACCTTATCACGCAAAGTTTCTCCTGTCTTTATCATAGCAAATCCCTATCCTTATGTCAACGAACCAAAAACTTTCAGAAAAAGCCCCGGTTGCCCGGAGCCATCTCTGAATTTATTTTGGATAGTGGATTGGCTTACATTAATTTCTTAAATTCATCTGCTACAAACTGTACTTTCGGTCCAATAACCACCTGTACAGAAGTCTTACTTGGACGAATCACACCACTTACTCCGGCAGATTTAATCTTTTTCTCATCAACCATTGTATAGTCTTTAATCTCCAGACGAAGTCTGGTAATACAGTTATCTACACTTGTGACATTTTCTTTGCCGCCAAGACCTGCTAAAATAATCTCTGCCATCGCTGTAAAATCATTGTTGGCCAGTTCAATCTTCATCTCATTTTCATCGTCATCCTCACGTCCTGGCGTCTTTAGATTCATAGTCGTAATCGCTACCCGGAAGACAAGATAGAAGACAATCGCTGCTCCAATTCCAAGCGGAATCAGTAAGAAGGTATTTGATGCAGCTGGAAGGAAGGAACTAAATACTGCATCGGTCAGTCCTGCTGAGAAGCTAAAGCCTGCTCTAAATCCAAGCGCCACACTAATTGCAGCAACTACACCATAGAGAAGTGCATAGATAACATAAAGTGCTGGAGCCAAGAACATAAATGCAAACTCAAAAGGCTCGGTTACGCCGCAGATAAATGCACAGAGGGCTGCTGCTCCTAACAGAGAAGCTGCTTCGCTCTTCTTCTCAGGCTTTGCACAGTGAATCATAGCAAAAGCTGCTGCCGGAAGACCAAACATCATAGATGGGAAGAATCCAGCCATATACATACCAGCACTTCCGCCACCACCGTTGAGAAGCTCTCCAGCCCAGTAAGTTCCAAGGTCATTGATTCCAGCTGCATCAAACCAGAATACAGAATTTAGTGCATGGTGCAGACCAAATGGAATCAACAGACGATTTAAAAACGTATAGATTCCTACACCGATAGCATCCAGACCTACAATGCTTGTACCAACAGCTACCAGTACACCATAGACAACTGGCCATACAAAGAATAATACGGCAGCAGCCAAAATCGAAACAACCGCTGTAATAATTGCTACGCAGCGCTTACCAGAAAAGAACGCCAGTGCATCGGGAAGTCTTGTGTTCTTAAACTTATTGTAGCAGGTTGCACCAATCAGACCAGCAATAATACCGATAAACTGATTCTGAATCTTGCCAAAAGCAGCATTTGCTGGTGCGCCTGTTAGGACTTCCACCACTCCGCTTGATAACAGATTAACAATCATAAGCCATGATACCAAGCCTGCAAGACCTGCAGTTCCGTCGCTGTCATCAGACATACCAACTGCCACACCAATGGCAAACAACCAGGACATATTGTCAATCAGTGCTCCACCAGCTTTTACCATAAAAAAGCCGATAATCGGAAGCGTGCCTTCAATCTCTCCACCTATCATAACATTCGGACAAATAGCATAGCCAAGTCCCATCAAGATACCGCAGACAGGAAGACAAGCCACTGGAAGCATCAGAGACTTTCCAAGTCTTTGAAAATATTTCATCATACCTACTTTACCTCCTTATTTTTTCTATTAGGATTTTGACAATTATTATTTTATATAAATTGCACAAAAATAGATAGATATTATCTTATCTTTTGTATGGATTATCTTGAATTATAAAATAAATATAAATTAATAAAATTTTTTATAAAGTTCAAAACATGGATTTTTTTCTATTTTCTATGGATTATTTTCCTGTTTAAAGGTAAAATGTAGATAGATATGGAAAATCTGCCATTGAACACATGGACAATATCCACCAAAATAAGAAAGGAGTCCGTATGCCACCAGACAACCACCAGCATTTTCTTTTGCAAGAATTCTCTCTGGTAGGACTTAGAAATCTAAAAATTAAAAACCGTCTGATTATCTCTTGTCTAATCTCCACGGTCTTTCCGCTCTTTTTTATCTACCTGTACACCTACTCTCTCTATGAAAGCAGTGAAATCAGTGGACAGATTCTTGTCATTGCGCTTTTGATGATGGGGGTTTCTTTGACGATGACACTCTATACTTATCTAAGCATCTCTCATCCGATTGACCATATGATAAAAACCTGTCAGGCAATATCCGAGGGGGATTTGGAGAGAAGAATCAAAGACCACGCCAGCGATGAACTGGCTTATCTCTCAGACAATATTGACAGTATGGTAACAGAAATTCAGCTTCTGTTAGAAGAAAGTCAAAAAAGCGATGCCAAAAAGCGGGAATTAGAGCTGCGTATGTTACAGTATCAGATTAATCCTCATTTTCTCTTTAATACTTTAAATACTTTGCGTTTTGTGGCACAGATGAATCAGGATAAGGTAGTCTCAGAAGGTATCCGCTCCCTAAGTGAGCTTTTAAAAAATACCTTGATTAATGACCGGGAATTTATTACGATTAAAGAAGAGATTGACAACCTAAAGCACTATTTTTCTATTCAGTCTATCCGCTATGCCGGAAGTTTTCATGTTAATTACATGGTTGACGAGACCATCTTAGACTATCTTCTACCCAAACTGCTTCTACAGCCCCTAGCAGAGAATTCTGTACTTCATGGCTCTTTTAACGATGGAACCATTATGGAAATCCATGTACGCGCCTATATGGATAAAACTGATGTTCTGTTAGAAGTAGAAGACAAAGGAAAAGGATTCTCTAACACCAAAGGAGCCAATGGCATTGGAAATAAAAATGTAAATGATAGGATTCATCTGTATTTTCCCGGCTCCTATGGGCTGATAGTCAACAGCCATCCAGGAGAAGGCACCCTAAACAGAATCCGTATACCCGTCATTCGCTCTGACACAGAGATGCAAAAGATACAAGGAGGTACATATGTATCAGGTACTGATTGTTGACGACGAACCCATTGTAAAGATTGCCCTGCGCTCCATGATTGACTGGAACGCACTGGGATTTCATATTTGTGCAACGACGTCTAACGGTGAGGAAGCGCTTGAGATGACTCATCGTTTTCACCCGGATTTGATTATCTGTGACCTTAAGATGCCTGTAATGGACGGGTTAGAGCTGATAAAAGAAATAAAAAAACAGGAAATTCCATGTGAATTTCTGGTTATCAGCAATTATGAAGATTTTAACTATGTCAGAACCGCTCTGGTATTAGGAGCCGCAGACTATATTTTAAAAGTGAGCATCAGCCCGGAAGAACTGACGATGCAGCTTCAGAAAATTCGGGAAAAACTGGACCAAAAAGCACAAAAAGACAAAGAAACTATGCAGTCGATGCAAGAATTTCTTCTTCACCAGGAAAGACATGCTGCCTGGAGGGATTTTTTTACAGATAAAAATTATGAACTGGATATGCTCTGTAGTGTCACCGGGCTGTCTTTAGAAGGATTGGATTCGCTTGCACTCTGTCAGATATCCTTTGACTGGTATACTCAAAATCTAGAACCGCTGCCATCAATTGATATTATCCAGAGTACCCTGAAAAATGCACTGGAGCATTTTGATAAAAGACATATTATTCTCTTTAGTACCAGCAATACGCTATTAGTACTGCCGCAATCCGAACTCTATAAGCACCAGAGTACCATTGAAGGAGTTGCTGCCCGTATTTCACAGCTTTTCCAATACTATATGTCTCTGTCTCCGGCTATCCTATACCAGAGTCAAATTCCAGACCTTATAAAGGCCCGGCAGACCTATCATCATTTTCAGGAGATTTTAGAGTTGAATTTCTATGGTCCTATCGGGCAGCTTGACATCAGCAGCCTAACGATTGCCTCAGAAGTTCCTATGCTCTCCTACAAAGAGCTTACCTCTGAGATTTTAAGTATCCCAACGTCTAGCCGCTTTGCATATGCCTCACAAAGACTTGCCGAGCTTTTAGAATTATGTCATCAACAGCATGTGATGCCTTCTCGCGTAATCCAATACTTTGTCCGCTTTCTAGGGGAGCTAGAATATCGCACTTATGGCGTCAGCTCTGCTGCACATGACCAGATTGCAGACAGTACCGACAGTATGAGAAAAGCCCTGACAGAAGAAGAACTTCGAAAAGACCTCCATAACGCACTACAAAGTATTCTTGCCCCTGAACAGTCCTGCAGTACACAGCCTTTAGAATACAGCCCGGAAGTCACACAGGCGCTCTCTTATATCCAGACCAGCTATCAGCATAAGATTAGCCTTACTTCTGTATCGGAGCATGTAGGCTTAAGCTCTGGTTATCTCTGTCGTATCTTCAAGGAGGAGACAGGTCTTAGTATTAACGCTTATATCAACAACCTTCGGATGACCAAAGCCGGCGAACTTCTAAAGGATAAAAACAGCTATATCAAAGAGGTCGCTGCCGCTGTAGGCTTTGAAGACCAGCTCTACTTTAGCCGGCTCTTTAAGCGTTACTATGGTATCACACCATCGGAATACCGCCTGAATGAATAAAAAACGCCCTGCTGGCAAAAGCCATGCAGGGCATCTCTTTTTCTCTTATTTGGTCAGTCTTAAGGTCTCTCTTGCAATTGCCAACTCTTCGTTGGTTGGAATCAGCATTACTTTTACCTTGGAATCAGGAGTAGAAATCATCCTTCTGTCTCCACGTACATCATTTGCCGCGTCGTCAATCACAACGCCAAGGTAACCTAGATATTCGCAGATTGCCTTTCTGGTCTTGATATCGTTCTCACCTACGCCAGCGGTAAATGCAATCGCATCCACACCATTCATTGCTGCGGTGTAAGCGCCGATGTATTTTGCTACACGATAGGTAAATGCCTCAAGAGCTGCTGCTGCTCTCTTGTTGCCTTCTGCTCTTGCAGTCTCGATATCACGGAAGTCACTGGACACACCGCTGATACCAAGTACACCGGATTTCTTATTCAGGATATTGAGCATCTCATTGATGTCAATGCCTTCTTTGTTGCAGATAAACTGGCACACTGCCGGGTCTAAGTCACCACTTCTGGTTCCCATAATCAGACCTTCAAGCGGCGTTAAGCCCATACTGGTATCTACACATTTGCCACCGATAGATGCAGAGATACTTGCACCATTACCTAAGTGACATACGATAACTTTTGCCATCTTGGGGTCTAAGTTGCCAAGTTTGATTGCCTCGCCAGATACAAACATATGGCTGGTGCCGTGGAAGCCGTATCTGCGGACGCTGTATTTCTCATAGTATTCATATGGAATTGCATAGAGATATGCTTTCTCCTGCATTGCCATACCAAAAGCGGTATCCCATACAACAACGTTTTTCTTGCCTGGCATTACGGATTCGCAAGCCTCGATGCCCATTAAGTTTGCTGGATTGTGCAAAGGACCAAGGTCGAAACACTCTCTGATAGCTTTCTTAACTTCATCATCCACAACAACAGACTCGCTGTAGTAGGTTCCTCCATGTACCACACGATGACCAACAGCCGAGATCTCGTCAGTGCTCTTTACTACGCCGTGCTCTGCATCCTGCAGTGCATCTAATACCAATGCGATGGCCACCTTGTGGTCTTCCATCGGCTGTTTTACGATAAATTTGTCTTTGCCTGCTGGCTGATGGGTCAGAATAGAGCCTTCGATGCCGATTCTCTCTACCAGTCCCTTGGCTACTACACTCTCATTGTCCATATCGATTAACTGATATTTCAAAGAGGAGCTTCCGCAGTTGATAACTAATATTTTCATTTTATGTATCTCCTATTATAATTTTGCAGATGTCTTCTGCTGTTTTAAGTTTCGTTATTATTTTACAATCTCACCATGTACTTCTCTGCCACAGCCTGCTGCGTTGGACTCGTCGGTGTCGATGTGCATTGCCAGAGCAAATGACGGATTTACACGTACTACTACATCGCCAAATACCAGGCTTCTGCCATCGGTCTCAATCTTAACAGATACTACATCTTTGTCTTTTACGCCTAATTTCTCAGCGTCTTCTGGTGTTGCATGAATATGGCGCTTTGCTGCAATTACGCCCTCTTTAAGTTCTACTTCGCCACAAGGACCTACCAATTTACATGCTCCACTGCCAGCGATATCGCCAGACTCACGAATAGGAGCTGCTACACCAATCGAGCGTGCATCGGTCAGAGAAATCTCCACCTGGCTTGCCGAGCGAACAGGTCCTAAGATAGATGCGGTCATCTCTTTTTTCGGTCCTACAATCTTAACCTTCTCTTCACAAGCATACTGTCCTGGCTGAGAGAGGTCTTTTTTCTTGGTCAGCTCATGGCCCTTTCCAAATAAAATCTCCAGGTCTTCCTGTGTCACATGTACGTGACGTGCGGATGTTTCCACGATAAAGTTCATATTCTCATTCTCCTTTTCTTGTAAAAATATTATTATGGTAATGCTGCGCCTTGCAGCTTTACTTTCCTCTTATCCATCTATCTCCGATACCAGAATACAGTTGGGAGTCTCCACCTTTAAAGGTTTTCCCCACATACTGAAATATTTCTGTTCAAAATTAATCTTAAAGATAGTCATGGTATTGGTCTCATGGTTCAGCGACATAAAATGACGATTATCCGGGAAGAAATCTCCGGCCTTTGGGTAATCTCCGCTAATTGGAAGCACACAGAGATTCTCAAGCTTTCCAGTCTCATTGTCCACATGAAAAATACCCATGGTATTGTCCCCGGCATTTGAACAAAGCACATACTTCCAGTCCTTAGAAAAGCGCAGCACACACGCAGCATTGACCTGAGACTTATATTTGCTTCTTGTATCAATCTTCTGCACCAGCTCAAAGACAGGGCCTTTGGAGGTATCCTTATAGGAATAGACACTGATATAGTTCTTTAACTCGCAGATAAGATATGCAAATCGTCCATCTGGGCTGAATTTAATAATCCGCGGTGCGCTCTCTAATTCGCAACGAAGAATATCAATCAGCTTAATCTTGCCGGTCTCTTGATTGAACTTGTAGATTTTTACCTGGTCAACGCCTAAGTCTACCGCACAAAGATACTTCTGGTCCGGGGTAATATTGACACAGTTGACATGTGGGCGGAAATTCCGCTCTGCCACACTTCCAAGACCTTTATGAAAAATCTCATCTGTCATCTCTCCAATCGAGCCGTCCTCATTCAGACGCATTACGGTCACTTTGCCATCATGCCAGCCGCCTACAAATAAAAATTTATCATCGCGGTCTGTAGAGAGATAACAGCCTCTCATACCATATATCGAAGCGCTGTTAATCACCTCAAGGTCTCCATCTGGCATAATTCGAAAAGACTGGACTCCCTCATCAGAAATCGAATAGAGATATTTTCCATTATGTGACTTCTTAATATAAGAAGGATTGTTGATAATCACAACTTTCCGCTCAACTGCTCTACCATTCTCCACATCCAAATCATAGATATGGATACCTTTACTGTTGCCGTGGGTATAAGTTCCCACATATGCCACGTATTTCTTCTGCTCCATGTTATGGCTTCTCCTCTCGCTCACGACTACAACAATAGTACCATATTTTTAGAAATTTGTTAATAGTTTTCTAGCTAAATTTCACTATTTTTCTGTAAAATATTCCCGTGCACAGGCAAGCGTCCTCTGCACATCCTCCTCCGTGTGAGCCGCCGACAAAAACATCGCCTCAAACTGTGACGGCGCCAAGTAGATGCCATGTGTCAGCATATGCCGAAAATACTCTGTAAATGCCTTGGTATCCGAGGTTTTTGCACTGGTATAGTCCTTCACTGGCGAAGAAGTAAAGAATAAACAGCCAAGAGAGCCTACATAGTTGACCTGATAAGGAAGCGCTAGTTCTTCACACAAAGCCTCTAAGCCGCCATAGAGCATCCTCCCCAAGCTCTGAAGCTTTGTATAGACTTCAGGATGCGTATCTAAGTAGCTAAGCTGTGCCAGTCCGGCTGCCATCGCTACCGGATTGCCACTTAGGGTTCCAGCCTGATAAACACTGCCAACAGGAGCTACCACCTCCATAATCTCCTTTTTGCCTCCATAAGCTCCTACTGGCATCCCTCCGCCGATAATCTTTCCATAGGTCACAAGGTCCGCCTCAATACCATAATACTCCTGTGCTCCGCCTTTCCCCAGACGAAATCCCGTAATCACTTCGTCGAACACCAGTACGCTTTTATATTCCGTACAAAGTGCCCTAAGCCGCTCCAAAAATCCAAACTTTGGAAGTACCACGCCCATATTCGCTCCTACAGGCTCCACAATCACTGCTGCAATCTCTTCGCCGTACTCTATAAACAGCTTCTCTATCGCTTCCATATCATTGTAAGCACATAACAGCGTATCCTCCGTACAGCCTTTTGGCACACCTGCGCTGTCTGGCACCCCGGCTGTCATCACACCAGAGCCAGCCTTTACAAGCATGGCATCGCTGTGCCCATGATAACACCCTTCAAATTTTACAATCTTATTGCGCCCGGTATACCCTCTTGCCGCACGAATCGCACTCATCACCGCCTCTGTACCGGAATTGACCATACGCACCATCTCCACGGATGATACCATCTTGCAGATAAGCTCTGCCATACAGACTTCTGCCTCTGTGGCTGCACCAAAGCTCAGTCCCTTCTTACAGGCTTCTTCCACCTGTTCAAGTACCATAGGATGTGCATGTCCTAGTATCATCGGCCCCCAGGAGCCAATATAGTCAAGATAGGTATTTCCATCCACATCTGTAAGATAAGCGCCCTTTGCTGATGCGATAAAACGCGGTGTCATCCCTACAGAACCAAAGGCACGCACCGGAGAATTGACTCCTCCTGGTATCTTTGTCACTGCTTTAGAAAAAAGTTCTTCTGACCTTGTCATTATCCGATTCTCCCTTCTTCCATATACTGTGCAATCTCTTTTGCATAGTATGTCATATAGATATCGACGCCAGCCCGGTATGCACAAGCTGCCATCTCACAGAGAATTGCTGCCTCATCCACATATCCAAGCTTTGCCGCTGCCTTTACCATCGCATATTCTCCGCTGACACTATATGCCGCCATTGGCAAATCGGTTGCATCCTTAATCTCTCTTACCATATCAAGATACGACATCGCCGGCTTGACCATCAAAATATCTGCGCCTTCCTCCACATCTAGAAGTGCTTCTTTCATCCCTTCTCTTCGGTTGTGGTAATCCATCTGATAACTCTTTCGGTCTCCAAAAGACGGCGCACTTCCCGCTGCATCCCGAAATGGCCCATAGAAGGCGGATGCGTATTTTACTGCATAAGACATAATCGGCGTTGTGATATATCCATTCTTGTCAAGCCCTTCTCGAATTGCCAGAATATGTCCATCCATCATATCCGAAGGCGCTACCATATCCGCCCCTGCCTGTACCTGTGACACTGCAATCTGTGATAATTTTTCCAGTGTCAAATCATTATCTACATAGGCTCCTTTTAATATCCCACAGTGCCCATGGCTTGTATATTCACACATACAGACATCTCCAATATAGAAAAGTTCTGGCACCTCTTTTTTGGCCCGTTCTAGTGCCTTTTGAATAATCCCATCACAGGCATAAGCGCTGCTTCCTACTTCATCCTTATGTTCTGGAATCCCAAACAGCATAATATTGGTAACACCCGCATCAGCCATCTCTGTCAATATCTCTCCTATCCTGTCCACACTATAGCGATACTGCCCTGGCATTGTGGGAATCTCCTCTTTTAGATTCTCTCCATCCTTTACAAACATCGGATACACCAGAGAACTTTTATCCATCCTTGTCTCCCGCACCATCTTACGAAGTGCTGCTGTTGTCCGAAGTCTCCTTGGTCTAACAATCATCTCTCTCTCCATCTTCTTCTACCTCTTTTCTAATTCTATCTGTCCATCTCTTAGCCAGATGATGGTTCTCTCCTCCTCCATTTATCCCAATCACCAATTCTCCTTTTAAGGCTATCCCCGGAAATTGAAACATACAGTGATTGCGATTGCTACATATATTTACCAATACCTCCTTTTTTCTACACTCCCTGTATATCTTTTCATTTACCTCATTATCATCCGTAGCTGCCAACACCATAAAAAGCTCTTTTGGTATCTCTCCTTCTTGATACCGCTTTCTTCTCCATACCAATTCCCCTCTTCTGTCTGCCTTCTCAATCTCTGTAAGCGCCTCTGGCGCAACCACCTCAAGCAAAGGCCCAAACTCCATAAGTGTCTGAATCCTCCTTGTGGCAATCTTCCCTCCACCATACACCCAAATCTTCTTCCCTTCAATATCCAAGAAAATTGGAAACTTTCTTCCCATTTTCATACCTCCTAGTATCCTGTCCCTTTCACAAGCATACACCATTTTTTTCAAAAAAACAATTGACATCTCCTCAATTTCTGTATATAGTAGATACGTTTAGTGTTATTAAACTTTTTGTTTAACATATCATAATACATTTTTCACCCCTTGGAGGAACATTCTGTTATGAACATCGGCCCCAAAATCAAAGAACTACGCGTTATAAAAGGCTTAACCCAAGAAGAACTCGCCGACCGAAGCGAACTCTCCAAAGGCTTTATCTCTCAGCTAGAGCGTGACCTGACTTCTCCTTCTATCGCTACTTTAGTAGATATCCTAAACAGTCTAGGCACCAGTCTAAACGAATTTTTCAGCGATGACAGCGAGGAGCAAATTGTCTTTCATGATGCCGACTACTGTGAAAAATACGACACCGAACTTAAGAACAAAATCGAATGGATTATTCCAAACGCCCAGAAAAACGCGATGGAGCCTATCCGTGTCACCCTAGAGCCTGGCGGCTCCACCTACCCTGACACCCCACACGAAGGCGAAGAATTTGGCTATGTGCTTCAGGGCAGCATCACCATTCACATTGGAGCCAAACATGTCAAGGCTAAAAAAGGAGAAGCTTTCTATTTTGTTCCATCCAAAAGCCACTATATCTCTGCAGGAGAGAAAAGCGGCGCAGTCTTTTTGTGGGTCAGCACCCCGCCAAATTTTTAATATACAAAGGAGACCATCTTACATGAGCAACCGACTGATTGATCTTCAGCATATTACCAAAATTTATGACGGCCACAAGGTCTTAGACGACTTAAATCTGTATTTTAATGAAAACAAATTTCTGACGCTTCTTGGCCCTAGTGGATGTGGCAAGACAACGACACTTCGCATCCTTGGTGGATTCGAGACCCCCGACGAAGGGCGCGTTATCTTTAATGGAGAAGATATCACCAATCTCCCCCCCAACAAACGGACTTTAAACACCGTATTTCAGAAATATGCGTTATTTACTCATATGAATATCGCTGAAAATATCGCCTTTGGTTTAAAAATCAGTGGAAAAAGCAAAGCCTATATCGACGATAAGATTAAATATGCCCTAAAGCTTGTTAATCTAGATGGCTATGAAAAGCGGATGCCTGATTCCCTAAGCGGCGGACAGCAGCAGCGTATCGCGATTGCTCGTGCGATTGTCAATGAGCCCAAAGTTTTACTTCTCGATGAACCACTAGGCGCCCTTGATTTAAAGCTTCGCCAGGAGATGCAGTACGAGCTGATTCGTATGAAAAATGAACTGGGCATCACTTTTATCTATGTCACCCATGACCAGGAAGAAGCCCTTACGATGTCTGATACGATTGTGGTGATGAACCAAGGCTACATCCAGCAGATTGGCTCCCCGGAAGATATTTACAACGAGCCAACCAACGCTTTTGTTGCGGACTTTATCGGAGACAGCAATATCTTCCCTGGCACGATGGTGGAAGACAAGGTCGTAAAGATATTTGACACTATCTTCCCATGTGTCGACACTGGTTTTGGACACAATAAGCCGGTAGATGTGGTGATTCGTCCAGAAGATGTAGAGCTAGGCAAGCCCGGAAAAGGAACCGTCGACGGAGTGGTGTCCCATCAGATATTCAAAGGCGTCCACTATGAGATGGAAGTCACCGCCTGCGGCCAGGAATGGCTGGTACAGAGCACAAAGATGCATCCGGTAGGCGAACATGTCAGCATCTTTGTCGACCCCTTTAATATACAGATTATGAATAAACCGGAATCCGAAGATGAGGAGGCAGTTGTTCTGGATGTATAAGAAATCTCTTTCCTATCCCTATCTTGTATGGGCAGCGGCTTTTATTATCATACCGCTTTTATTTATCGTATATTATGGGCTGACAGACCGAAGCGGCGCGTTTACTTTGGAGAACTTAATGGCGATTGCCACAGCAGAACACTCCAAAGCGTTGTTTCTCTCTCTACTGTTATCCTTAGTAAGTACCGCTATCTGCCTGCTTTTGGCGTATCCTTTAGCGCTGATTTTATCAAACAGCAAACTAGGACGCTCTGGATTTATTATTTTCTTATTTATCCTTCCAATGTGGATGAATTTTCTGCTGCGTACATTGGCATGGGTCGTTCTCTTAGATACCAATGGGGTACTTGATACGCTATTTAAGACACTAGGGCTGCCCAGATTTAAGATTATCAACACGCCTGCTGCGATTGTCTTTGGTATGGTGTATGATTTTCTTCCTTTTATGATATTGCCGATTTATAATGTAATCTCCAAAATTGACATCAACGTGATAAATGCTGCAAGGGATTTGGGCGCAAACAGCTTTCAGACGCTCTATAAAGTTATCTTTCCTCTAAGCCTCCCTGGTGTCATCAGCGGGATTACTATGGTCTTTGTACCATCTCTTACGACCTTTGTTATCTCCACACTGCTTGGAGGAGGCAAGATTCTTCTAATTGGAAATGTCATTGAACAGGAGTTTATGAAAGGCACCAGCTGGCATGTAGGAAGCGGGCTTTCGCTGGTACTGATGCTATTTATTATTATCAGCATGGTGTTATCCTCCAAATATGACAATGGGGAGGGCAATGTACTATGATAAAAAAATGGGTCCAGCGTTTTTATCTGTTTTTGATTATATTGTTTCTCTATGCGCCGATTGGCACACTGATAGTTCTCTCTTTTAACAACTCTAGAACCTCTGTAAAGTGGGGAGGCTTTTCCCTCAAATGGTATCAGCAGCTTTTTGAAAGTAAAACTATCTTAGCTGCACTTGGCAATACCCTTTTGCTTGCACTGTTATCTGCAATCTTTGCCACCATCTTAGGAACCTTGGCTGCAATTGCCATCTATCATATGAAGAAACGCCGTCAGAGTATCTGTATGAGCATTGTCAATATTCCAATGTTAAATGCAGAGATAGTCACAGGAATTGCCTTTATGCTTTTATTTATCTCGGTTGGTAATCTGCTCTCTATCTTTGGGATTCATTTTGAGATGGGCTTTGGCACTGTATTAATCGGACATATAACGTTTAATCTTCCATATGTGGTGCTAAGTGTGATGCCCAAACTAAAGCAGCTTAATCTGTCGATGTATGAGGCAGCACTTGACTTAGGAGCGGGAGAAGGACAGGCATTTTTCAGGATTGTACTGCCGGATATTATGCCGGGCGTGTTGTCAGGATTTCTTTTGTCCTTTACCATGTCTTTAGATGATTTTGTTATCACTCATTTTGTCAAAGGATTAGGTGCTGATACGCTCTCCACCCTAATCTATTCCGAGCTTCGAAAAGGCATCAAGCCGGAGATGTATGCACTCTCTACGATTATGTTCCTCGCAGTCTTCGTGGTTTTATTGCTTGTCAATCTCAGTCCACAAAAACACATAAAAGAAGAACAACATCGTTAAATATTTATCAAATATAAATAAAGGAGGATTATAATTTAGATGAAAAAGAGAATTTTATTTGTATGCAGCTGCCTGGCTGCCATCGTATTGGTCACGGGATGTGGTGGTTCTTCCGCCGGAGAGAATGGCGAGTTAAATGTCTACAACTGGGGCGAATATATTGATGAGGATGTGATTGATCTTTTTGAAGAGGAGACAGGCATTAAAGTCAACTATAAGACCTATGATACCAATGAAGATATGTATCCCATTATCGCCAACGGCGCTGCAGACTGGGATGTTGTCTGTCCTTCCGAATATATGATACAGAAGATGCTTGACAATGACTTATTGCTTGAGATTAATCATGACAACCTGCCCAATCTCTCCAATATTGGTTCTGAATTTATGGAGACAGTCAAAGAATTTGACCCGGATGCCACACATGCGGTTCCCTATCTCTGGGGAACGGTTGGTATCCTTTATAATGATACCATGGTTGACGAGCCTATCACCAGTTGGGATTGTTTATGGGATGAAAAATACGCTGACAATATTGTAATGATGAACAATCCGCGCGATGTCTTTGCTCCAGCGCTTATCTCCTGTGGATATTCTCTTAATTCCACCACAGATGCAGAACTTCAGGAAGCTGCAGCACTTCTAAGCGCACAAAAGCCTCTGGTATTAAAGTACACCACCGACGAAGTACGGGATATGATGATTGGCGAAAAGGCAGCGATTGGCGTTATCTACTCTGGGGAAGCCACCATCTGCAAAGATGAAAATGAGCACCTGCAATATGTCGTACCAGAAGAAGGCTCCAATGTCTGGCTCGACTGTTGGGTTATCCCCACCACCTGCAAAAACAAAGAAAACGCTGAGAAATGGATTGACTTCCTCTGCCGCCCGGAGATTGCCATGAAAAACTTTGAATATATCTACTATTCCACTCCAAATCAAGGGATGATTGACCTGATTGAAGATGAAGAAATCTTAGATAACGAAGCACTGTTCCCGGAAGATGATGTGCTCTCAAGATGTGAGACGTTCCATTATCTTGGAGAGGAGGCAGAGGAGAAATATAATGAGCTTTGGAAACAGGTGTTGTCAGAGTAACAAAAAGAGTCACCTTATTTACAGAAAACTCTTGACTTTTTCTAAATATTTGTATATATTGTACTAAGAGGCACCAGAACCGAGTAATCGGGTATGGCTGCTCCCTTCCATAATGGTTTTTTGCTGCATGTATGCAGCTGCCCATTCTGCTTGAACAAGCTGAATGGGCTTTTTCCTTTTCTCATATTCTTATATTAAAAATTTCTATTCCAATCACCACTGCTGTTGCAATCGCAATGCATATGCCGAAACAAAAATATGCACCCTCACCATCTGGCTTATATCTTTCCCATTGGCGCATCAGAAACAGGCGTTTAAGGTAAAGCCAAAGTCCTAAAAAACGCTGCCGTCCATTACGATTTAGTAGCATCACAAAGACCCCAATAACGCCGCCTAACAAAATCGAGCCTACTATAATTCGCAGATTTAGCCGCCAGCCAAGAATAGCACCAAGTGCCATAAAAAGCTTGACATCTCCTGCCTTTAGTGCACGAATTACAAATAAAAAAAATAGTAAGGTTCCTAGCAGAAGCCCCAAAACACTGTCTAATAATCCATGTATTCCCCACAAAAGCAAATGGACAAGCAATCCAAGTCCTATCGAAGACAAAGTCCATTTATTGTAGATTTTCTGAAATTTCCAGTCGGTATAGCCACATTTACAAACTAAAAATAAGGCTATTCCATAGATTATCAAATATTTCACATTCATATCATTTTCTCTCTATATAAAAAAGACGCTGCTATAAAAGAAACAGCGCCTTTTTCTTATAAAACATTATTGCTGAAACTGTTTTTTCTTTTTGTTATAAGTATAGAGACCGTACCCTATACCACAGGAAAGGAGCAGTACAACGACCCATAGTGCGATATTATTTGTATCGCCGGTAGGTGCCGGAAGTATCTGATAGAGGTCTCCATCATTGATACTAACAAACATCAGTTCGTTTCCATTCATCTGTGCATTTAAAGTGAACGCTGAGCCAGCTTTTACGGTAAGTTGGTTGCCATTTAGAAGCACTGAATTGCCAAATAGAATCTCTAAACTCTTGCTGGCTAGGATATTTCCATTGCTGTCTTTGACATACAGGGTATGTGCACCGCTTTCCACACCACTAAAGACTGCGATACCATTGGCATTGGTTTTAGCTACCTTTGGCGTGGAGTGAAGCTCTACGGTCGTATTGGCTAATGGGTTATTGGCGGTATCTACCAGACGAAGTACAAAGGTTGCCAGTGTGCTTGCTGCACTTCCTGCTGCTGTAGCACTACCGGAGCCGCCATCAGAGCTTCCCCTTCCAGAACCTTTGCCAGAGCCACCACTAGAGCCGCCGCGTTTTGTATAGTCAATACGGAAGTTCTGTGCGGTACGTTTTAAGTCCTTAATCTCTCCACTTCCCTCTCGGAATTCTGCTGCCAATGTATTGGTGCCTTCTTGTTTTACCTTATTGGCAAAAGTCTGGCTTCGAATGGTAATTCTGGTACTTCCACTTTCTTTGGTATAGTCTTCACCTTCGATAAGCTTTTGTCCATTTAACCAAAGATTGACAAAGTTTGGAAATTCACCAGCAGAGACAAAGAGTTGGTCGCCTTTTTTCGACAGGATATAGTCATGAGTGCCTGTGCCTTCCTCTTTACCGATATGCTCCCGAATCTCATAGCCTGCATCCGTAGCACCATATACATAATCATTGGTGTTTTCATTAACTGTCAAGGTCAGTTCCGCAGCTCTGCTAGGGAATGTATAATCTTCTCTGCTGCTGGAAAAGGAAGCTTTTACCTTGAAAGTAAAAGTTCCGGCCTCTTGAGGAACGCCATATAGTTCTCCATTTGACTTGATTTCCATACCTTCTGGAAGCGTGCCGCCTACTTGCTCATAAGAAACATTAATCCAGCTGTATTTATTGCTGTTCTGGATTGGCGTTCCATAAGGTACATATTTGACAGCAGCAGGGATTTCTGTTGTTGTAATACAAGGGTCGCCGACTACACCTGTCAGTGTCAGCACCATCAAAACCTTATCGCCGGACTTAATTGTTAACGTTCCTGAAATATCCGAGCCATTTGCCACACCAGATTTTGCACGAAGACGGATTTTCGCCAGATTTGGAAGTTCTCCTTCCATGCCAGTTTCTTCATAGTCTGGTGTCTCTACCGTGCCTAATCCTTCTAATGCCTGGTCTCCTTTTAATGTCCAATATGGGTCGACTTCTAACACATCCGAGGACAGTTCTGCGGACAGACCGCTGATAGAACCTGCTCCTATATTTACAATACAAATATCATGCAGATAATCATGATAAGAATCCAGCATAATCTCCCTGGTAGAATAGGTAATTCCATTTTCCACATAGGTATTTGCTGTCTGGTCTGCCAGACTAAGGATATAGAGTTGACCATTGGCACTTGATGCTTTCTTTATCTGTACCCAATAACTTTTTGTATTTTTTTGATTTTCTGCATATACGGTATATTGCAGAGGACCATTGGCAAAGGAATGATAAGATGCTCCGCTAACCTCTGCTGTTACACTGCCCGCTGTACGAACCGTCGCTTTTTCAGAAGTCCTAAATAAAGGTGCATACATATTGTTTAGATTTACATCTTGCTCTACCAGAATTGTGATAAAGTTTCTCTCTGCATAGGAGTCGTCTATGCTCCGAATCATATAAGCTGGTATATCATTGCCCGCAGTATCCCTAAGTCCATAAAAGTGAAGATCTGTTCCACTCTCTTCCACAATCTCTGGTATGCCTGCTCTTTCTGTTTTAACACAAAAAGAATATACCTTTCGTTTAGGATTATTATCTTCACCTGCAAATGCTGTAAAATATACGCCCTTGCTGTAATCAGCGCTATAGCCTTCTACATCGTAGATGCTACCAAGTACACTATCCTTAATATCTTTTGCACCAGCTGCATTTGCTTCAGCAATCGTAGCAAATTTTCCTGGATAGACAGCTGTGATATCGGGGTATTCATCATTACTATTTTTATCGTAATCCATCACTAAAGAATAAATTCCATTTAGCTCATATACATCCACCAGAGAGAATATCACTTCTCTATCTTCTTTATAAAATCTATAAGAGCCATCTAATAATATATTTTCTTCCTCTGTTTTTTTATACAGTCTTAAAGAAATATAATCATTCTCGGTATAAAGACTCAAAGAAAATGGTGCACATCCAATTAAATCTCCTGCTGCGTTATAAGCAAGCATGGTAAATTCCATCTCATATCTATCCGTCACTTTATAGCCGACAGAAGAAGGAGCCATATCTTTGCACATAAGTTGTGCAGTAACCTCATTAGTTGCCAAAGCTTGAACAGCTTCCGATGTGGTATTATAGATTCCCTTTACCACCTTTAAATTGGCAAGATGCGTATTGGTAAATATACTATGGTCCATCTGAAGGCTTACATAAATATCTTTATCTTCTATCTCTCTATAAGAAATATCTGTATAGAGTTCGGAGAAACTCCAATACGGCTCATCATGTTGTACCTCAGACCGATTTCCTTGACTATCCTGTGCATGTACCAAAAGTGTAGCCCATTCATCTGCACTTGAAGCCCATACTGGAAGGATATAGCGGACATTATCTGGATTTAGTTGGTCAGCATCACCTAGAATCATCTCCCAACTGGTCGTATAAGAATAATTGTTAATTCCTCCGCTTAAATCCAAAGCATCATAAATACCACTGACAGTATAATCGTCGTTGTAGTCATCATATTCTTTCCAGGCTATTTTTAAAGAGCTTACATCTTTTTTACCATATACTGGTTTTACTTTTACCATAGTCAGTTCGACTGGTGAATAATTCCTTAAATCCACAGTATCCAATTTCTGTGTCTTTAGTGGTATCAAAGACAATGTCTGAGCGTTGTCACCATCATTGGTAAAGGATTTTTCTTTAGGGTATACCACCACTGTATCGCCAGCCACTTCTAAGGTCATCTGCGTTAATGCAGTGTTATCAATAGTGGCAGATACCTGAAAAGTATGCCCATTCACCTCTACACTATCTTCTGGTGACATAAACCATTCTCTTGTAGTCGTCCGTTCAGAATTAAACTCACTTGTCCATACAGAAATAAACTTTACTTCATAAGGAAAAAAGGGATTGGGTTCTGGGATATTGATGGTATAGCTTCCATCTGGATTAAAAGTATCCCACTGCTTTACATCGCTAAATCTCCGTAGGTAATTCTCTGCAACATCTGTTTCCCCATTTTCATATAATTGTTCCAGATAATCAGACATCTCCTGGCTCATTACACCAATTTCACAATTTCCTGTGTTATACTGAACCACGTCTATCTCTGGTGGATTGGGAATTGTATTGGCGGAAAGAGATTGTATAACATTCTCCTCGCTCTCTTCGGCTTCTGGCTCTATGACATCTGCCGATGACTTTGCCGATTTTTCCAAATCCGCTAATGTATCCGTTTCCTGTATTGCATTTTCGGAAACCGATGGCGCTTCTTCTGCCATTACTCCAAAAGAAGGCATTACCAGCATAACGGTAAGAACGCATGCCAGTATTCTGTTTTTGAGTTTCATCTTTCGTCCTCCTGTAATATATTGTAGTATTTTCTATCCCTCTCCAGGGAGTATTCTAAGACTAAAAAGCCTTTCTCCGCCTATATTGGCGGTAAATACCAAATTCCATGCCGCAAGATACGAATATATGTTCTGAATATATTATTATTGTGTTAGTATCTGCTTCTTCCCTATCTCCATCAATTCCTCCCTCGAATATATCTCTATCTCCCGCAAATCCCCTGTTGGATAGTCAAATATCAGTCTCTCTTCTATCACATCACATAAATAAGGAAGCTTTGCTAACACCTCACACTGCGCATTGAGCAGTTCGCCGTAATAATCTCCTTCTACAGTTACATACTGCGCCACCAGATACGCTCCTGCCTGGGTTACATAGGTTAGATAAGCATCCTTTGAAAGTTCCCGTACAAGCTTTCCTGTTTTTATATCATAGGCTGCTGGTGTTCCATGTAGTGGTGATTCCATTCGAAGAGTATCTGTATAGAATTCCTCATACAGCGTCTTATCCAGCTTCTCACCCATCTCTTCATAGAGCAACGAGCCGTCCTTTGCACTGTATCCCATTCTTTTTCCATCGTTATAGATAACTTCTAAGCGTGCTCCCTCTTCGTCTCTGATATACTGCTGGTCATATACGTCTTTAGCTTCTGGTATCTCCACTTCTGCCACTAATTCCCCTTCTGCCTGATACACTCGAAAGCCCTCGAAGGAAAACAGCATAATATACTTTCCATCCTCACTCACCCTTGCCTCATCATGTGAATAGGTTGCATCATAGGCAAATCGCTCTGCCTCTGTATGATTTTCATATTTCATTATCCGCATGGTCTGTAAATCGCTGCTTCCTAGAAGCGCCATTCCATTAGCAATCTGTACCAAATCGCTTCCTTGTTCTTTTGTATACCTTGACAACAGATGTGCATTCTGGTCAAAAAATAAAAATTCCTCGTCAGTTGTAATCAATGTATGTGTATCACTAATCGCAAATCTGCGGATAGGCTCTGATATAGTTACCAGCGGTCTCTGCTCTCCGGTCACTGGGTCCATTTCCACCAGCAGATTATCTACTTTTAGATAAATTCCATCTTCTCTTGCCTGTACACTGTAGAATCCTTCAGAAGTAAATCCTCCTGTCTGTATTTCCTCTTCCATATCCATCACTACAAAAGCCGATTCCTTTGCATCAGAAGCCGAAAAGGCAAAATATTTCCCAGAAAATCCCCCTTCAAAATGTGTATATCCTGAGCCTACTTCCAACAATCTTATCTCCTTATCTGGCTCCTCTAAATCAAATATCTGCAAAGAGCCATCCGAAAAGCTTGCTCCAAGAAGTGTTCCATCCTGATTAAGTGCTAAAAGATTGTCCTGTGGATTGGCAAATAAATCATTGATGGTCACCTGCTGATGCCGCTTGCCAAAATCAACCTTTGCCACGACTTCTCCGGTAGCTGTGTCATAGACTGTAGCAAAAGTTTCCTCCCGATATACAGCGGCAGCTCTTCTGCCATCTTCTGATACTTGTATCGAAGTCGCAGGCTTTCCATGCCATACACTCTGCCCATTCTCGATATCATACATCTCTATCCCTTCTTTTCCAGCATAGAGGATTCTGTTATTATCTAAAAATCGTACTTCTGAAAGTGCGGAAGATTCTGCCGGAAGTGTTGTAATTATACAAGCTGTCTGTATATCTACGATTGCCAGATTTCCTGAATAGATGCAACATGCTTTCTGTCCGTCTGTTGAAAGCGCCATACAAAGAGGCGCCGAAGGAAGCTCTACCACCTTATGACTTTTATAGCCATCTGCCAAGTCATAGACTCCTAGTGCATCGGTCAGCGCTTTCTGTGCTTCTGCCGGAGGCGTAGATTTTAGAAAAGAAGTATCCTCTGGCAACGCTTCTAGTGCATACTGCACCGCCCCTTCGATATCTCCATCTGCCAGCGCATTTCTTGAATACTCCGAAAGTTTTAGATATTGCTCCGCTGTCTGCATCCTTTTTAACCCTGTAAAAGCGGTTGCTACACCACATATAAGACACGCCGAAAAGAGAATATTCCCTACAAGACAGCGTTTTTTTAGACGCTTTGTCCTTGGGTCATTCTCATGTAGATACAGAAATGCATCAAGCATCTCCTGTGCACTTTGGTATCTTAAGTCCGGGTTGGGATTCATTGACTTTGCGATAATTTTAACAATCTGTGGGCTAAATTCCTCTTCTGAGAGAATCTGTACTTCTTTGGCATTTCTGGCCGGACGCTTTCCGCTTAGAAGATGATACAATGTCGCCCCGACACTGTAGATATCGGAGCGCACATCGGGAACCACGGTCTTTACTTTGGAAATAGAAGACGTCGGATGCGCTTTTGCCATGGTCTTTGTCTCATCTTCTGCATAAGCCATGGTTACCGTCCTATCATCATCTGATGTATTTTCCTGTGTCGCAGTATCGCCATCGGTGGAAAAGTCCAGTCCATAGTGTTCTGGAGAGGCATACCCTGCGCTGCATCCAATCACATTTTCCTCTCCCAGTGCCAGGGCGATATTAAAGTCTATCAGACAGATATTATTCTTGGGTGTGCGCATCAGATTGGCTGGCTTAATATCGCTGTGCACATATCCTCTGGGCGGGTCGCCATGTGTCGGGCTGTGTAGATAGGAAAGTGCTTCCAAAAGCTGTATCGCCCACTGAATCACCTGTGACTGCGGATAGCGCTCCCCTCTTCGAAGTGGTTTATCCAGACTCTCTCCCGCAATAAAATCCATCACGGTATAGACCACATCATTTTCCACAAAGAAATCATAGACCTGTGGAATATATGGATGATGCAAGTCCTTTAAGATATCCACTTCTCGTCGCAGAAGCTCCGGGCGAGTGGATATCTTTCGCTTGTCCGCCTTTAAAATCACCTGTTTTCCCAGACGGGTATGATTTGCCAGATAGACGACGCCTCCGCCACCTGCCCCGATTCGGTCCAATACTTGATAGGTTGAAGCAATCCATTCCTCTGCCATTCTATACTCCCTCGTTCTTCTCTACTTTTTCTGCTTTTCTCCGTATTCCTGTACCAGTTTACTATGCAGGCGGACTTTTTGTACCTGTGAGATGCACAGATGTAAAATCATCGCCAAAAGCGAACATCCTGCTATCAGGATGCCGCCATAAAATATCACTTCATTGCTAAGACGTATCATCTTATCTGCCGACTCCTCTTTTCTTTTCCTCTATCCGCACCAGAATTGCTGAAATATTGTCAAATGCCTTTCCTGGCGGAATATGCCCGCGCATCCTGACTGCCATCTCCTTTGGCTCTGTCCTTCCATCTTGCATAATCGAAAATATAGAATCTTCTTTTAGACAGTTATATAGCCCATCACTGCACAGAAGATAGCAATCTTTTAGCTTTACATATCCGCAGGCACTATAAGCCACGGGAACATCTAGCACACCGATGCACATCGTCAGCACATTTTTATAGTATAGTGTTCCATTTTTTCGCACTGGCTGAAGCGTGGTCTGGTCAATGGTCAGGCGCTCTAGTTCTTGTCTGCGAAGGCGATAAATGCGGCTGTCTCCCAGATTTTTAATAAAATATCTCTGGTCTAAGAAAAAAAGTAAGGACAGCGTAGAGCCAGAGCGCTTTCCGGTCTGTTTGCCAAATCTTAGGGCTGCCTGGTTGATATCCCAGATTTCCTGGTCTAAAAGTTCCTGAATCTCTTCTTCTTTGGTATAGCCATTTTGCAGCATCTGTGGCAAGTCAATCTCCCACCATCTTTTCAGTTCTGAGATAATATAGCTACTGACTTCCCGCCCGTAGGCTAAACCTCCCATCCCATCCGCCACAACAAACAGTCCCGCCTGGTGTCCTTCTACCGTTCCATACAGATGCAGGATACTGTCCTGGTTTGAGCTTCTCCTATCACCGATTTCACTGATACCGCCGTATGTAATGGTTATCATATTTTCTAGCAGTGGATGACAAACTCGCTGTCTGCAAGTGACACCCGGTCTCCATTCTGTAAAGGATATGGCATATTGCTGGTAAGGCGTTCTTCACTTCCATTGATATAGGTTCCATTTTTGGAATTTAGGTCCTGTACAAAACACTGCCCGTTCTGGCAGATAAATTCTGCATGCATTTTCCCTACTTTTGGATTGTTGACTGCAAAATCCACCTGACTGACCAGCCTGCCAACAAGCAGTCTGCCATTTTGAAACATAATTCTTGTCCCAGAGCCATCGCCTGTATACTCCAGATACACCTCGCTTGGACGTGCCTGTGGGTCCCAGAAATCAGTCTCCTCAATGCCTCCCTCAGAAGGCTCCTCCATAACGGTATCATCATAGCCTGGCAGCACCTGAGGCGCATGTGGCATCTGATTGACCGGTGGCTGTGGTACTGGTGGTGGGCTTTGTACTGGTGGTGTCTGTACTACAGGTGGCGGAGTGACTGGAGCTTCTTTTTGAAGACCTGGACTTGCTGTACTTATATTCTTTCCCTCGCCGCCTGGTATCTCGACTGCTCGTCCTCCTCTTGCACGTGCCGGTTTTTTCTCTTTTTTGCTCTCTTTCTTACTTTCTTTGGAAGTCTTCTCTGCCTTTTCTTTGTTATTGACAAATAATTCACGATAGATTACAAATTCCACAGCTGCCACTACTAATACTACTGCCGCAATATATTCATAATGACCAGACTTTTGAAAGGCTACAAAAGAAACGCCAGCTGCCGCTGCAATGGCTATTACAGCTTGTATCAGCATTATTGTTTTCTTTATATCTTTCTTAGGCTTTTGCGGCTTTGGTTCTGGTGCTGGTGGCACTTCATCACGAACAGAAGGCGCTGGATGAGGCACAGAAGTTGGAGGTATAGGGTTAGAAGTCGGTACAGGACTAGGCGGTGCAGGCGAAGTTGATGGCTTTGGTGGCTCCACTTTTGGAGTAGAGCTTTTCTCTGCCCTTCGCTCCATCGAAAGCTTTTCAATACAAGCTTCTAGACTACTAATTTGAAACGTATCTTCATTCATTGTATTTAACAGAATCTGAATAAAATTATCATTGGAGGTCTCTATTACCCCTTTTAATATCAGACTTTGGATAAAATTTTTGACACTTTCGATTCCCTGGCTTCTGGCACAGATTGGCAAAAATACAAACGCTGGCTCGCAAGTATCCGATGTAACAAAGATATAGTCTTCCTTTAGATACAACCCATCACTCTCTAACTGATACTCCTGCATCTCTTTCCAAGTCTTGATAATACCAGAAAGCAGCGTTAAAAATTCCTTTCTTGAAAGCTTTCTTCTATTTAATATCTGTCCTAATGAGATGCGGGAGGTAATATTGTAATATATTAAAATATTTTCATTACTTTGACGCTTCATCGAAGTCAAAAGCCCTGGAATCTCATTAGAAGTCATCATCTGCAGCTGATACTCTATCACTTTTTTCAGCGGCGGAATCGTTGCCATAAGATAACTGTTTTGATTTTGATTTTCATAGGAAAACTGAATATTATAATCCATTATTTTGTTCCTCCTGTTTTTATCCCCATATTCTATTACAGCACCCATACCAGCATATGTACTATCATTCCTCCCATTAGAAATGGGACAAATGGAAGCTCGGTCTTTCTGCTGACTTTTTTACAAGCCAGTAAATAGATGCTATATATAAATGCACATAACATGCCCCAAAAGATAATCTGTATCAGATAGGAAACACCAGTGAAGACTGCTGTCACTCCTAAGAGCTTGGCATCTCCCATCCCAAAGCTTCCCTTTGTCAAGATGGACAGAATCAGCAAAAGTACACCAACAACCACTCCGGTAAGAAGTTCCCATAAAAGCCCTTCTAATGGCATTACACACAGTCTGTAGAGAAGCTGTGAAACCCCTATATAAATAAGGAAAGAATCCGGTATCTGATGCGTCCGAATATCAATGGCAGAGAGCAATAGATAGGAAAAAAGCAAATCTAAAAACTGCATAACTACCAGCTCTTTACCCACTGTATAATACAATAAGCCAATTAATAAAATACATATAAGACTGATGCCATATTGTGTTTTATCTTTCCAAAGTGCTCTTACTGACCATTGTTCCTTTCTCCATATTGTATATATTATTCTGATTTTTAAGCTGCATAATAGCCCTTCTGTTGCTAACAGCGCATAAAAGCCAACGGGTGACATATTTTAACCTCTCCTTATCCACTCTAAAAGATGGACGATCCACTCATCCCCTGTATCGTTGCCCGGTTCATCAGATTCATCTTGGGCATTAAGTCAATCGGAAGAATAGGGTCTAGGGTATAGCAGACCACAATATCTATTGTCTTGCCATCTTCAAAGAAGCTAGAAGAAGAAAAGTTAAGTCCTTTTAATCCGCCGATAACCTGCAAATCCGTAAGCTTTTTATCCGCACCTGCTCCGTCTGAGTCCGCTGCAATATAGCCAGCCATCATCAGACGCGCAATCTCAGAAAAGCTTGCATTGACCACATCTTTTGACGCATTGCTTACAATCGCGCTTCCTACATTTTTTAATATCTGCTTGGGGTCTTTGGTGATATTGTCCCATTCTCCTTCGATAGTCTCCATATCACCATCATCCCACCCATCCGTCAAAGTATTGTAGATATTGACCACACTCTGGGCATCCGCGTTGAACTTATCTTCACCAGGCTTCACGCCTTCTTGCAGCTGTCCAACTAGGCTATTGGTCCCTGATACCTGATAGAGATAGGTATACATAGACAGCTCCTTTGCCGTCTGGCTAACCGCATGTTGCACTAATGCATATGCATAGACAATACGCATAATAAATAAAATGGTTAAAATCACCATCATAAAGATAGTATAGGCAATCGTTGCTTCCACGGTCAGCATACCTTGGTTTCTCTTTTGTCTGTTCATCTTCTGCTCCTAATATCCCTGATAGATTACACTTTCGAATTTTAATCTGCCGCTAAGACCAGCTCCTTCGTATTCCCTTGTAAAAGGCTTGGTGTCCAGAAAAAGATAGCGAATCGACAGATTGGATTTGGCTCTGATATAGGTATAGGCTTTGTCCATCTTAAAACCAGATTCTGTAAGCTGCATATTCATCTCTACCAAATCTGCCGTCCGCATCAGGCGCTTTTGAGAGCCTTCTAGTAATAAAAGCATCAACAGATAATCTTCATAGCAGACATAGATATTTTTATCGCTTCCATTACTTTTTCGGTAGTGCTCTACCATATCAGCACTAGGTCCTGCTGCAAAATCTGTTTCTAAAAGAATCGTATCTTTGGTCTTAAAGAGCGGAATCCGATAACCTTCATCAATAAGATAATGCATATCCAAGATGGTCTCTGCTACTGTCCAAGCGGTCAGAAAAATCCAGAAAAAGACTGGCTGCGGAATACTTCCTAGTGTTGCTGCGGAGGCAGCAAGAGCCGCAGCATCGCAGCTTCCTTTTACGGTCTTATTGCTGTACAGTGCAATCATATTGTTGGCCATACGGGGCGCATAGATAGAGGCATAAACTGCTGCTTCATTGATAGTATCTGATGAATTTCCATAAATAAGATATTCAATTTCTGCATTTAATCTGGTCTTTCTTTCACTCTTTGGCGAAAACTGTAAGTCCTGTTCTCCTCCATCGTGCAGATAGCGCCAGTCTACAATATAGAATTTATCTTTCTTGCTTTCATCAAGTACACCTTTTTTAAATTTATCATTGCCCGTTAGACGGGTCTTAAAGGTGCCAAAGATATAGGATAGTGTCAACACTTCATCCCTTGCTGCCTCTGCCACACCTCCAAGCTGTGTCAAAAAAGAATTTTCATTCGCTTGTAAGATAGATTTTGAGCCGCTTAAATCTCCTTCTTCGTTATAGAAGTCTGTATTTGTACTGCCTCCCTGGTCTGCATCCACACAGATAGCTTCTCCAGCCGCGATTGCCCGCTGTGAATCCTCAGAGAGTATTGCACTATAGCTGGCTGCCTCTGCCTGTGCATCAAAGGTCTTAGAAGGCAATGACTGATAGACAGATCCCTCAATTGATTTGGGCGAAGGGTCTGATTTCATATTTTCCACTTCCTGCTGGGAACCAGACTTTTCCTTTGCCTTTTCCTTCATATTGGTGTCTTCACTTGTCTCCTCTGGGTATTTTCCATTGCTAGATACCACCTGTGGCACCTGACTCTCCTCAGCAATTTCCAACACTTTCATCCAGGTATCGCTATAGTCTCCCCTGGCTTCGCCTGCATCCTCTGTAGAATTATCTGAATCATAATAATAAAATTCATAATTGCTTTCTTCTTCCTCGTCATCGTCTTTTTCTGAACTGTAACGATGAACAGCAGTATCAATTCCGCCGATAACGCCGGCAATCGCAGAACCCGTCTTATTGTTGTATACGGTGTTTAAGGTTGTATCGCTATTTACGGTATTTAAGTCATCTAATGTCTTTTGATAGGCTTTGACATGATTTCTGGCATCCTCCACTAACTCCTTGACAGTCTCGTTGTCAGAGCCAGAATATTTCCCAATAAAGTCATTTAGTCTTTGGATTGCCTCCTCCACCTCAATCTTAGCTGGTGGAATATGGTCATGCAGCGCCGCCGCAAGAGGGTCTATCTCGGTATAATAGGTCTGCGTCTCCCCTTTGACTTTGTTGTAATCCTCTGCCATCTCTTTGGTCTCATCGCTTAAATCCTCAACTTCTGCCAGAACTTCCATCTCTGCGGTCAGATGCGTGGTAAAGTTATAGCGCTGTCCACCCATCTCAGAAAGCTTGGCATTAAAGGTCTGGATGTCCTGTTGGACAGTCAATACCTTTTTATCTGCATCTCCATTATCTTCATCAACATCCATTTTCTTTTCCATCGCATCTGTTGCCTTTTCCTGTTCTTCAGCCTGCTTGGAAATATCAGCTATCTGATTTAGAAGCCCCAGGCGCTCAGAGAGGACATAGAGACCACGATATTTGGAATATTCGACAATCTGATTTTGCAAGACTTCTGGATTCGCCAACGTATAAAGAGGTGTCACCGAAGACTGGTCCAACTGAAAATCATAGAGATTGATAAATTCTTCACCAAGGTATGGATTGGCACCTAATGCCCCTTTCATAATATCCCATACCTGCTCGGAATAACTCTGCTCCCCAAGTCCTGATGCCTGAAGCGTCGCCTTTAGACTTTCCTGAAAGACGGTCTCTGCACTGGCGCTGTCCTTTAGAGAGAAGAGACCATATTCTTCTTTTAAGGTAGAATTATAATTAGACAGCACACTAAGAGCTGCCAAATCAGCCGCTTCCTGTGACATCGCCCTGGCACTAACCATACGACTTCCATCCACTAGAATTGCGGAAAATACCATCGTAGGCAATAAGATTAAGATTAAAAATACGGAAATAACACCCTGTGTCTTTTTGGAAAATTTCATCATCTGTATTTCATCCCTGTCAGATACCCTAATTTAGCATATCTGTAAATTTTGTAATGTAGCCTCTGACCTTGCTGACGGTCTCTTTGGCTTTTTCAAAAGTCTTACTTTGTCTGAAGACATCGGTGCACAGGTCAATATTGCGCACAAATTCCACTGGCTCTACTACGGTAGAAGTCGCTGTGGTATCGATCTGAAATGCCCCATCCATCCCAAACATCCTTGCAATAGCATCGGTTGGCATATGATAATCCTGCTTGATATTTACCTTGACTCGTTTGATAAAGATATAGTCTTGAATCGTTGTATAGTCGTTATTTTTTGGCTGCCCGGTCAGAATATTGTTCTCACCGATATGAGCAGATACATAGGTATTTAGAAGTCTTTTATACTCTCCTGTCTTATCTCCCCCAAAGACAGATGCCAGATAGCGATAAGGGTCCCGGTTCTTAAAATCCTGAAGCGTCTTAACGCCTGTCTCCATATCATCCATACGGGAACCATAGATAGTAGCTCCCCGCGCGGAAGTTCGTACCGCCAGACTTTGCAGATTTACCTGCTGATATAACACCATTCCCATAAAGAGCATCATCAGCAAGGAGAAAAAGAGAACAGAAAATACAAACGTCAGTTCGATTGTCAGATAGCCGTCCTGCTTTTTAAATCGTTTTCGTAAAGATGCTAAATCGTTCATAGTGCTCCTCTGAAGAAAGGCAGGGGCGAAGCTTTTCCGCCCACTGCCTGATTTGCTGCGATTACTCTGTCTCAACGGTTGAATTAGACTCTGCATCACCAAAGATAGAAGTCAGTGTATCTCTTACAAAGTTAATTACCTGATTTCTGAAAATCAATGCAATACTTACGAGCACTGCTAAAAGCACTACCATCTCCACCGTTCCTAATCCTTCTTCATCCGTATAAAATTCCTTTAACAACTCCATCTTCTTTCTCCTTTGCCTTTTTAGATTATAACTGAAGCGAACAGTTCTCTGTCGCACGGTTATCTGTTTTTTTACATCCCCATATTAAAGCTTAACACCGCTGGGGTTGCCACTATCAGAATAATGCCTACAAACATAATCATCAGCGGCAGTAAAATCTTGGTGCTTGCCTCCTCACCCATCTGCTTGGCGGCAGCTTTTCGCATCTCCCAACACTCAGTACCCTGCTGCCTTAGAACCGGCACCACCTCTGCGCCGCCTCTTCGAAGATTCATAACAATCACGGAGACAAACTTGGTCACTTCCTTTACCTTACAGCGTCTGGCAAACTCCTCATACGCCACACTTTCCGGTCTCCCCGATTTAATCTCTGCCAATGCATAGTTCATCTCCTGATAGAGTACCGTATCCTTTTTATTGTCGGTAATCACTTTCTCCCATGCCTTTGATATGGTCATTCCTGCATTGACCAGAAGTGTTAATTTATTAACAAACTCGGGGAATTCCAGTTGAATCTTAAGCCGCCTTTTGGCAATCTCCTCGTCTAGTCCACGGTCTGTCAGAAACGGAAGCCCAATCGCTGCTGCGACTGCTGCAAATGAAAACATCAAAGCACTCGTTCCATCTCCCTGTGCTGCCATAATAAAGCCAATCAAAGAAATCACAGCACTGACCATAATCCCAAGGCAAGCCCGATACCCCGAATGAATCTGATAGTAAAACGGCCCATATTTCACCCCGCGAATCTCCAGCACTTTCTGATAGACCCTATTCTGATACTTTGCAAGCATCGCCTTTAGATTCTTGGGCAGTATCTTTCCTCCAACATCAGACTCACAAAAGTACAGTCCAAGCGGCAGAAAATCTTTTAAGCCATATTCCTTTTTATCCACCGCTTCCATATAGTCATCGTATTGCCCTTTGGACTTTAGATAACAGACCAGAAAATTCCCACAAAACAACAGACAGACCACACCTGCACATATCATCTGCATCATACGCTTTCTCCCTATATCTCAATTCTCATAATCTTAGAGCCTACAAAATACGCTCCGATAAAGATAGCAATCGCAATCGTCATCATAATTCTTCCGACAATCGTCGTAAAGACTGGCACCATATAATCTGCCGCCGTAGCACTTAGGACAAACACCATCGCCACTGGCATAATCATCAAAAAATTAAATTCATACTTTTTGCCAGAAATCACCGTATCAATCTCCTGCTTAATCTCAATCTTTTCTCCTATGGTATTCGATGTAGAGCGAATTACTTCGATAATATCGCCACCCGTTCGCTTACAGGTGACAAAGACATCCACAAAATTCTCGATATCCTCAATATGCGCCCGGTCTGCAAACTGCTGAAACATTGCTTCTGTTGTGGTATTCATTCCGATGCCTCTTAGAATCGTACGAATCTCCACCAAAATATCCGTATCTGGGTCTGGATAGACAATCTCTAAATCCTTTAGACAGTCTTTAAGCCCCATCTCTATCGATTTCCCCACAGAAAGCGCAGAAGATAACGAGTAAAGCATATCTTTAAACTGTACGGTCAACTGCTTTTTCCGTTTTGCGATAATCTGCTTGGTTCTTATCTTGGGGAACTTTAATGATAAAAGTGCCAACAGCGCTGACAATATCAGATTGTGATAGAAAATGTAACCCACAGCGAATAACACAGCTGCCGCAGCCAGAATATAGAACCCTTTTTCCTTTTTTGTCATCAGATATACATTGTAATCCGTCAGCCCATCTTCGCGCGCAACCATCTCTATTTTTTCTTTTTTTCCAAACATATGTTTTCTCCTTACACTTGCTCTGACAGACCAGCCATACGAAGCTTATCGGTATGCTTCATAGGATATTCTGTTCGCTTCAGGCTTCCAATAATATGTTTTTCTTCATCCTCGCCCTCTTCTTCAAATTTATAGAGGGTATTTAATACAATCTCACCATTTTTATATTCCACAAGTTCTGAGATTTCCATGGTTCTTCTGGATTTATCCCGAAGTCTGGTAAGCTGGATAATAATATCAATCGCGGAAGCAATCTGTTGACGAATCGCGTCAATTGGTATCTGGTTTCCTGAGAGTACCATCGTCTCTAGACGGCTTAGCATATCCTTTGTGGAGTTGGCATGTCCGGTAGAGAGAGAGCCATCATGACCGGTATTCATCGCCTGCAACATATCCAGTGCCTCCGCACCTCTGACCTCGCCGACAACAATTCGCTCTGGCCGCATACGAAGCGAAGATTTAATCAAATCCCGAATCGTAATCTCTCCTTTTCCTTCCATATTGGCGTTTCTGGTCTCTAGGCGAACCAGATTGGGAATCCCCTGAATCTGAAGCTCTGCAGAGTCCTCAATCGTGATAATACGCTCATCCTTTGGGATAAAATTCGACAGTGCATTTAAAAAGGTCGTCTTACCAGAGCCGGTTCCTCCACTGATAAAGATATTGTATTTTGCCTTAACTAGACGCTCTAGGATTTCTGCCACTTCTTCTGTGATGGATTTATAAGCAATCAGCTGCTCCACGGTCATCGGTGTCTCCGGGAATTTACGAATCGTAACCGTTGGCCCGTCCAGGGCAATCGGAGGCAACACTACGTTGACACGAGAGCCGTCTAAAAGCCTTGCATCCACGATAGGATTGGCCTCATTGACGGTACGATTGACTTTCGCCACAATATTTAAAATGATATTTTCCAGCTTTTCATTGCTTCCAAACGAGATATTTTTCTGGTAAAGCTTTCCCGCCTGCTCTACAAACACCCGATGCGGGCCATTAATCATAATCTCTGTTATACTTGGGTCATCGACAAGTGGCTGCAAGACATCAAGTCCGCGCATCGAGTTAAAGACGCCTTCTAAAAGTTCCTTCTTTTCTCCAAGCGTTAGATATTGCTCTTTGGAGATCTCCATCACAACCTTGGAGATTTCCGCTTGAATCTCCTCATCCGTAATCTCTTTTAGAAGGTCTAGACGGTCTGCTACGATTTTTCTTACCTCTAAGACAAAGGCACCCATATCCTCAACCATGGTTTCCTCCTTGTATACACGCTACTAATGGCTCAAACATCTGTCTCTGAAATTCCGCCGAGCGAAGCAGATTGGATTGATTCATATAGGCTGGCGACATGGTAATCACTGCTGCTAGGGGACACTCATCTAAGAGTCCACTTCTAAGAAGCAATGGGTTGACACCAGATACATCTTCTTTATTATCAATTAGCTGTATTTTACTAAGCAAACTATTGTATTTTTTATGCAGTGTATTTTCATGATATAACATCTTCATACGTTGAATAGAAAATTCATCTGCTTGAATGGGCGCAAAAATAACATCGCAATTTTCCAAAAGGTCTACTTTCTCCTGATGAAATTCCGATGAAAAATCTAAAATTAACACATCATATTCATTTAATTCCACAAGCGCTTTAATCAGATATTCAAAATCTTCTTTGGTTACTTCTGAATATTCTGAGATGCTGTCAGGTGCACAGATATAGTGAAATTTGGTATAAGGTTCTTCGCCGCGGGATTCTAAAATCCGTATGCCCGTATCGCTTCCCTTGGTCTTAAGCGACAAAAAAACATCTGACATCGTTCCATTTGTCTTACCTAAAATCGAAGTCGTAGAATCTACTCTCTCCAGATTCAGATAAAATGTCTGGTATCCCGCTGCCACACATGCCGCTGCTGTATATAATGCAAGCGTGGTCTTCCCACTTCCTCCTACTGGCGAATAAAAAGCCACCGTCTTTGTCCGCTTTTTTCCTTTGATGGCATCAAGTTTCCCTGTGATTTTCGCATACTTTAAGAGGATTTCCTGCAATAAGTCTTCTGTTTTCTGATATTTTTTCACACATTCATAATCTGCATATTCTTCTTCTGCAACGGTCAGAATTATCTTGGCTGCGATTGGAAAGGTCTCAAGCTCTTCACAGATAAGCCCTGGCTCAATCAAAAGTATATCAATGGGTCCATGAGAAGACAGAAATTGCAACAGACTTTGCTTAGAGGAAAAGGTTGCAATCTCACACTGCTTTGCTTTTTCCATAAAATAACGCGCCATATGTTCTAGATAGATTTTATCTCTATCCGCCAGAACAATCTCTATTTTTGCCATTTTTTCTCCCTCGTTTTGCTTCTCTTTTGTGCTTTTTTAATCTTATCACTAATTTTAATGCATTTCAAGTATTTTTATCTCTATTAGCGAATATTATCAACTGTTGAATTGTTTCAAAGTTTAATTCAATAAAATAGAATAATACTAATCAGAGATTGCTCTTAGATATATGGAGGAATGAGAATTGACAAATGACAGGTTAGAGACTGGCAAACGTATCCGCAAATTCCGCATTCAGAATAACCTGACACAGGCTCAATTTGCGGAAAGCCTGGATGTATCTACCAATTTTATTTCTGAAATAGAGACAGGCAAGAAAGGTATCTCCCAAGACACGTTGTATCGACTGTGTATGCGATATCATCTGTCAGCAGATTATCTGCTCTTTGGGAAACAGGGGCCCACTCCTTCTGAATATACCCTATCCGAATTTCTTTCCTCTCTGGACGAAGAAGATATTCCAATTGTGATTGAATATCTAGAGGCTACACTAAAGCTAAAAAAAATAAGCAAGAAAAATCGTCTCTAAAATAAAGTCCATCTACAAGTATTTCTTTTCCATCACCCGGACATACTAAGTTTCGAGGTGAGCTTGTGAAAATTTTATCGAACGACTATACAGAAACTATTTCCGAATTGCGTAATATATTAAATAGCAGTCGGAATTTTGACATTCTTGAAAAGCATCTTCTGATTGCAGAACACGCTGCTAGTTTATTTTTTATTGATGGATTGGTAAAAGATGAGATTTTGGAGAAAATCTTAGAATATTTCTACTCTCTAAAAGAAGAAGATTTACCAGAATCATTAGAACAATTTCAGATGCAGCATCTGCCTTATATCGAGGTGGAAGTTCTAAGTACGATGGAGGATATTTTAAAAAATCTGCTGTCCGGCGTCCCTTGTCTTTTTTTAAGCGGTATGCCGGACTGTCTTGCCATTGATTGTAGAACATATCCTGCTAGAAGTGTGGAAGAACCATTAAAAGACCGAACACTTCGAGGTTCTAGAGACGGCTTTGTGGAGACGGTAGTCTTTAATACCGCCCTGATTCGTCGGCGTATCCGCTCTCCAAAGCTCTGTATGGAGATGTGCTGCGCCGGCAGAAGTACACAGACGGATATTGTACTTTGTTATATGGAAGACCGTGTAGATAAAAACTGTCTGCAAGCAATCAAACAGCGGATAGAGCATCTCTCCATTGATGCCTTGACCATGAATCAGGAAAGCCTGGCAGAGTTGCTTCTGCCAGGCCACTGGTTTAATCCATTTCCCAAATACCATCTGACCGAACGCCCGGATACGGCTTCTGCTTCCATTCTTGAAGGAAATATTATTCTTCTAGTAGACAATTCGCCATCTGCGATTATCCTTCCCACAACGCTTTTTGCGATTATGGAGGAGGCAAACGACTACTATTTTCCACCGATTACCGGAACTTATCTACGGCTTTCGCGTGTTTTGATTATGCTTATCTCCCTGATACTGACACCGCTGTTTTTACTTTTTATCAGCCATCCTGCCTGGATACCGGCAAGCTTTCAGTTTATTCAAATACAAGATACCATTCATATTCCACTTATCTGGCAGTTCTTACTTCTGGAGCTGGCGATTGACGGGCTGCGGCTTGCAGCGATTCATACTCCTGATATGTTAAGTACACCACTCTCTGTAATTGCGGGTCTGGTCATTGGAGAGTTTGCCGTCAACTCCGGCTGGTTTAATGCAGAAGTCATGCTCTATATGGCATTTGTTACGATTGCTAATTATTCGCAGTCCAATGTAGAACTTAACTATGCGGTTAAATTTATGCGAATCCTTACGCTTTTACTGACATATGCTTTTGGACTCTTTGGATTTATGGCAGGACTTTTGATAACCTTTATCTGTCTTCTTCGCTGCAAGACTTTCTGCGGGCGAGGCTATCTGTATCCTTTGATTCCTTTCCACTGGAAGACACTAAAGCGACAGCTTTTTCGTACAAAAATATAAAAGAGGCGGTCTATCCGCCTCTCCTTTCATGTTATGACAACATAAACTTCTCTATAATCTCTGCAACTGCTGCATGATTGTTGTCATTTTCGGTAATATAGTCCGCAGCCTGCTTGACAGATTCTTGTGCATTTGCTACTGCACAACCGATGTTAGCAGCTTGAAGCATAGAGATATCATTCGCTTCATCTCCGGCAGCGACTGTATTTTCTACCAGAAAACCAAAACGCTTACAGAAATCTTGAAGTGCCTTGCCTTTACAGACTCCTTTGGGAACTATCTCTAAGTATTCCGGGCAGCTTAAATACATATCCACTTTATCTTCTGACCAGTCTTTCATCTTGTTGACAAAGTCTTCTAGCTTCTTGTGGTCGTGAATATCAATCGCCAACATCTTACATGGTTCTTTTTTCAGTGCTTTTGCAATATCTGAAACTACCTTTGCCTCCATACTGGTCTTTTCCATATAGTGTGCAAGATTCTCGTCGTCGTGCTCAGACAGGATGGTGTTATCTTCATAGGTCTGTAGATAGAGCCCTTCTTTTCTGGCGTACTCTGCTAACACTTCTGTATATGCAAGCGGCAAGGTATACTGAAAAAGTATCTCTTTTGTCTTACAGTCCAGAACCAGACCACCATTATAGGAAATAACATAGCGGCACCCAATCTCCTCTAACCGATAAGTAGTCAGCAGATATTTTGCACTTGCAGCTGGACGCCCTGTGGTTATCACAACTTCATGTCCAGCTTCAATACAGCTTTTTAGTGCTTCCCTTGTCTTCTTAGACATCTGATGTCTGTCGTCTAATGTTGTCCCGTCCATATCCAAAAATAATACTTTTCTATCTTTATTCATCTGGTTCTTCCATCGGTTCCGCCGGGATAAATACACGCGAAGGAACCGTATCCTCCTGTGATTTGTTCAGTTCTTTTGCATACTTCATAAAATATTCCTGAGAGCTTAGTGCCTGTTTTCCTCTGCGGTCTACTCTTTCATAGCTGCCATCTGGCTTTTTTACTTGTGCTTTTAACGTATCCTGAAGCTGAATCTTCAGCACATGCATCACTTCCTGCTTGAGATGCTCATTCTCAATAGGGAACAGTATCTCCACACGCCGGTCCAGATTTCTAGGCATCCAGTCTGCACTGGCCAGATAGACTTCTTCTTCTCCGCCATTGTGGAAATAATAGATGCGGCTGTGTTCCAAAAAAGTACCTACAATCGAGCGAACATGGATATGCTCGCTGACTCCTTCGATTCCTACCTTTAGAGAACAGATACCACGGATAATCAATTCTATTTTAACGCCGGCAGCACTTGCTTCATAGAGTGCTGCTATCAGCTCATGGTCACACAGAGAATTCATCTTAGCAATAATATGCGCTGGCTCTCCTCTTTTTGCATGTGCGCTCTCTCTCTGAATCATCATTAAGAAGCGGTCTCTAAGCCACAGAGGCGCAAGCGAGAGTTTATTCCAGCTTGGCGGCTCAGAATAGCCAGAGAGCATATTAAAGACAGCCGTTGCATCCTCTCCTATGGACTCTGAACAGGTTAAAAGTCCCATATCCGTATATAATTTGGCAGTAGAGTCGTTGTAATTTCCCGTTCCTAGATGTACATATCTACGGATGCCATCCTCCTCTTTTCTAACCACCAATGTAATCTTACTATGTGTCTTTAGCCCCACCAAACCATAGATGACATGACATCCTGCACGCTCTAGCATCTTGGCCCAGATAATATTGTGTTCTTCGTCAAAACGTGCCTTTAATTCCACCAGCACCGAGACTTGCTTACCATTCTCTGCTGCCTGGGCAAGCGCTGCAATAATCGGTGAATTGCCGCTGACACGATAAAGTGTCTGCTTAATCGCCAAAACCTGTGGGTCCTTTGCTGCTTTTTTCACAAAGTCCACAACAGGGTCAAAGGTCTGGTAGGGATGATGTAACAAAATATCCTGATTTCTAATCTCCTCAAAGATATCTGGCTTTCCAGTAAGCTCTGGTACAGGCTTTGGCGTATATTTAGGAGCTTTAAAATCATCAAACCCGCTTATCCCATACATCTTCATCAGGAATGTAAGGTCTAATGGCCCACTGATACGATAGATGCCATCTTCTTTGATATCAAACTCTTTTTTTAGAAGCTTTAAGAGACGCTTATCCACTTTATCGTCCACTTCAAGGCGAATCACTTCTCCCCACTGGCGCTTTTTTAACTGTTTTTGAATCTCCTTTAACAGGTCAGAAGCCTCATCTTCATCAATCGACAAGTCCGCATTTCTCATAATCCGATAAGGGTGCACACATAATACATCATAGCTTAAGAAAAGCTGTGACATATTTTTAGCAATCATCTCCTCTAGAAGAATCACGGATTTTACGCCTTTTTCTATGGAGGGAATCTTTATAATTCTTGGAAGCACCGCTGGTACCTGCACAGTGGCGAACTCCAGTTCTGCTCCTTTTTCATTTTTCTTGCGAAGAAGTGCTCCAAGATTCAGTGTCTTATTGACAATCAGCGGAAAAGGCCTTGAAGAATCCACTGCCATCGGCGTTACAACCGGATATACATTCTCCATAAAATACTGGTCGACAAAACGCTCCTGTTCCTCATTTAGTTCCTCATAGTCCTCGATTACCTGCAGACCACACTGGCGAAGTCCCGGAAGCAGCGAACGCTGCCAGGTGGAATACTGGGTACTTACAAAATGATGCACCCGGTTATGAATAGCTTCTAGCTGCTGTGCTGGCGTCATCCCGGAAATATCTTTTTTCGAATACTCTGCATTGACCATATCTTTTAAAGAGGCCACCCGCACCATAAAAAATTCATCCAGATTTGAAGCTGTAATGCTTAAAAATTTAATCCGCTCAAACAGAGGATTCTCTTTGTCTCTTGCTTCTCCTAAAATGCGTTCATTAAAGCCAATCCAGCTTAATTCCCGGTTCTCAAAATACTCTGGCTTTAGATATTCTTTCTTCATCTATCCACTCTCCTCATCCGATTCCTAATCTGCCTTCTTTACTTTTAGTATTGGCCGAAGACTATATACTTCCTCAAAAAATTCTGCCTTTTCCTGGAACATCGCCTGCTCTAAGGTAAGGTCTTCGGCGGTATCCACCAGAATCTGCATCGTATGATGGTCTTTTACATTGACCCGGATATTTTTAATCTTCTGTTTATGGCTTCTGTCCATCGCATTGGCAATCCGAAGAATCGCCGTCAGCTTGACAATCGTAATATATTCACTGCGCTCTAAAAGCGTACTGCCCACCAGTTCTTCAAAAGGCTTTAGCCGCCCGCTGTTAAACTGCACAATATTGGCGACAATCTCCCGCTCCATATGGGACAAGCCGATAATCTCCGTGGCCATAATAATATTATAGGAGCACTCGGAAGAATGGGACATATTGATATATTTTCCACAATCATGTAAAAGGACTGCAATCTGTAGCAGCAGTCTCTCTCTCTTAGAGAGACCATGATAGGCTTTCATCTTGTCATAGATAGTCAGTGCAATCCGCTCCATCACCTGGGTATGGTTTCGATTGGTATGATAGCGCTTGGCGATATTTCTGGCAGCCTCAATAATATCATTTTCAAAATTATGTGCTGGCTTTAGGATTTTCTTTCGCTCTGCAAAATCAAAAGCCAGTCCGTCACCCAAGTCTGTGCCAAGAATCACAACATTCTCTGCTCCGGTCTCCTCCAAAAGCCTCTTATAGATAACAAGTGTAGGCAAAAGCAAAGAGTTGTTCCCATCCTGGAAGCCAAGTGCCTCCGCCATCTTATCCTGTCCGGTCTTGATAAAGGTATCATAAAAAGTGATAAATTCTTCTTTGGTAATCTGATTGATGCTTGGGTCCTTATGGATATACTGGTTGATATACTGGATATAATTTCCAACAAGCAGTAGATAACGAATATTTCTATCCTTTAGATACAGCTTTCGATAGGTTCGCATCTCATTATTTAAAAGTTCCTCAATAACCCCCGCATATTTTACCGTTCGCTCTGCCACATCAGCCAGACGCTCTCTAAGACGCAGCGTTCCAAGTCGGATATTTTGTGTGGTCACCAGATTGTCTTTGTCAAACAGAGAAATCTGTATACTGCCGCCACCCACATCCACAATCGCTGTACCTTTCTCAATAATCTCTGAAAATCGCTCAGAACTCGAAGCGATGGATTTATAACCAATAAAACGTTGTTCCGAATTGCTGAGTACTTCTAGACGTATCCCTGTCTTCTGATAGATGCGGTCTAGAAGGACAATACTATTCTTTGACTCACGAACTGCACTGGTAGCACAGGCTCTGTACTCCTCCACTCCAAATTCTTTCATCATTCTCTGGAAATCCAAAAATACGCTGCACAATTCATCTACAAGTTCTGTACCAATCCTTCCAGTCGCATACGTATCCTTTCCTAGCTCAATGCGATGGCTGACATGATTGACTACATGAATCCCCTTCCTTGGAGAAAGTTCATAGATTTTCAGCCTTACTTCATAACTCCCTACATCAATCGCAGCAAACATGGTACACGCCATGACTACTCCCCCCTTTTTTATTGTCTTCCGGTACTTCCAAAGCCTCCACGGTCCTCTCCTGTAAGATGCTCTATCTCTTCAAAATACAACTCTGGCTGATGTTTGATAATACGAAACTGACAGATGCGGTCATTGACATGAATCACCGTATCCCTTATAGCAAGCGCTGGAAAATACCACTGGTCATTGTCTCCACAGTAGCTTTCATCTATCAGCCCACAGCTATTTGTCTGTAAAATCCCAAAATTTTTAAATGTACTGCTTCTTGGAATCACAAGTGCCTCATAGCCTTTGGGAAGCTTTATCGCCACACCAAGCGGAATCAAACAATACTCTCCTGCCTTTAATGTCACTTCTTTTGCTGAGCGCAAATCAATCCAGTCCGATTTGCCTGCAATATAGCAAAGTCTTTCTATCTCCTCTGAGAAATATTTTATCTTAATCGTCTCCATCATATGCCTCTTTTGTCAATATAATACGGTCTTTCCTAGAGATAGCGTCGTCTGCACATCAATAACCTTTTGATTGCAACTACCTTTCCAGGGAAGATTGTTATCTTGTAGTTCTTCAATAAATCTGCCATCCACCACAACATCCAGATAAGGAATGACAGGAAGCTCACAGATATCTTCCCACTGATAGCCAGTATAGAGCCAGATAGTCTTATCAGGATATTTTTTCTTAATCTCTTGAATCAGCAAAAAAAGGTCCTCTCTTGTCTCCAGATAAAGAGGGTCTCCGCCGCTAAACGTCACACCACTTATATAATCCTTTTCAAGCTCAGCAAAAATCTCCTGCTTTGCTGCCTCATCAAAGTAGAGACCACCTTCTGGGTCCCAGGTAATTGGGTTTTGGCAGTTTTTACAGTGATGCGCACACCCGGCAACCCAGAGCACTACCCGAAGTCCATCGCCATTTAGCATGTCCTCCTTTGTAATGTTGTGATACCTCATTAAACATCCTACCTTTCCTTACATCCGATAATTTTTCAGGATACAGCTGCGAAGAAGTGTCAGTGCGCTAACCACCGCCTGCTCCCGAATCGCCTTTCTGTCTCCTTTAAAATAAAATTTTTCCACTTCTACTTTACCTTTGACACTGCATCCAATATAGACAAGCCCTACCGGCTGTTCCTCTTCTCCACTGTCTGGTCCTGCATAGCCTGTAACACTGACACAAGTATCGGCACCTGTTAGCACAGCACCTCCGCGGGCCATCTCATAAGCGGTCTGCTCACTTACCGCAGTGTGTTTTTTCAATGTCATCTTCTTAACGCCAATAAACTTTCGCTTTGCCTTATTAGAGTAAGTAACAAATCCAGACTTAAAGACCAAAGAAGCGCCAGCTACATCGGTCAGACGCGCACTTAACATCCCTCCCGTACAGGATTCTACAGTGGTAACTGTCATCTTTTGCTCTTTTAGAAGTTCTACAATCGTCTCTTCTAGTGTTACTTTGGAACTGGTGGTAAAGATACAGCTGCCTAAGCGAATCTTTAATTCTCTGATGACTTCTTTTACACTGCGCTTGTCTTCTTCTTTCTCTGTCTTAGCAGAGATTTGAATATCTATCTCTCCTGACAGAGAAGTAAAGGTAAAAGTCAGATGTTCCTGTGTAGATAAGAGGTCTTGTATCTTCTCTTCTAGTTCCTGCCTATCCATACCACAGACTTTTACGGTCTTTGTGTAGAAATCTTTCTGCACTTCTTTTTTCATCCTTACCTGCTCCCTTCCAAAATCACATGTTTATTTTTAACTAAATAGTCTATCAGTGATACTACGGTCAGTATCAGAGCAATCCAGGCCAGCACCTGCCCAATCAGGTCAAATGCACCACCAAAATCCAATAACAGCACAATAATCATCAGCATCTGAAAGGTCGTCTTAAATTTCCCCCAATAGCTGGCGGCAATCACCACATGATTATCAGATGCCACTAAGCGAAAGCCACTGATAATAAATTCCCTGCTGATAATAATAATTACCATCCATGCGGGCAAAAGCTCCTTAGATACCAGACAAATCAAAGCTGCACACACCAAAAGCTTATCTGCAAGCGGGTCCATAAATTTCCCAAAATTTGTAACCAGATTGTATTTCCTTGCAATCATTCCATCTAAAAAATCCGTAAGGCTTGCCACAATAAAGATTGCCACAGCTATATACTTATCATAGCCAGGAACCACCTCGGCCAAAGCAAACCATACAAAAAAAGGAACTAAAAGCACACGCAGTGTTGTCAGCTTATTCGGTAAATTCATCACATAACTCTCCTATCAAATCATATTCGCAAGCACCCGTTACATGCACCTTGACATAATCTCCAGACATCAGCTCTTGCGTCGTCTGAATAAAGAGATAACCATCAATATCTGGTGCATCTTTATAGGTTCTTGCAACATAGCTTGGCTCATCCGCTACTTGGCCTTCTACCATGCACCAGAGTTCTCTTCCTATCATCTCTTCTGCCTTCTCATAAGCAATCTCCTGTTGTAATTCCATCAGTTCCTCTCTTCGCTCGCATTTTACCTCTTCCTCATTCTGTTCTTCCATCGTGGCTGCTGGCGTATCTTCCTCTGGCGAGTAGGCAAAGACACCAAGCCTATCGAACTCCAGTTCGTCTATAAAATCCATCAATATCTGATGGTCTTCTTCTGTCTCTCCTGGAAACCCGCTAATAAGCGTTGTGCGAAGACAAATATCTGGTATCTCGCTTCGAAGTTTTGCAATCACTGCCCGTAAGTCCTCCTGGCTTGTTCTTCTGCCCATGCGCTTTAAGATACGGTCAGAAGCATGCTGAATAGGAAGGTCTAGATAGTGACAGACTTTCGGTTCTTCTTTGATGGTCTGAATCAACTCTTGATAAATCTCCTCGGGATAGCAGTATTGTATCCGAATCCAGCGAATTCCATGAATCTCACACAATGCCTTTATTAGCCTGTGAAGACTTTTCTCTCCATAGAGGTCCACACCATAGAGTGTAGTCTCCTGCGCCACCAGAATCAGTTCTTTTACGCCTTGTGCTGCAAGCTCTTTGGCCTCCTCTACAAGCTGCTCCATGGGAACGCTTCGATATGAGCCACGAAGTTTAGGGATAATACAGTACGTACAGTGTTTATCACAGCCCTCTGCAATCTTTAAATGTGCATAATGTCCCCCGGTTGTCAGCACCCGCTTGGCATCTGTTCTTACCAGTCGGTTAATATCTTTACACCAAAGAAGTTTCTTCCCGTCTAACACTTGTTCAATGGCCTCTGCAATATCATCATATGTGGCCGTTCCAAGCACTGCGTCCACCTCTTCTATCTCCTCCATAATCTCCTTTTGGTAACGCTCTGCTAGACAACCTGTTACAATCAATGCCTTTAACTTGCCACTTTGCTTATACTCTGCCATTCCTAGAATCGTGTTGACACTTTCTTCTTTGGCATCTCCGATAAAGCAGCAAGTATTGACAATGATAATATCTGCCTTCTCTTCTTCGTCTGTAAATCCATATCCCTTTTTCGCTAACAGCCCTAACATAACCTCTGCATCTACCAGATTTTTGTCGCAGCCAAGGGACACAAACAATATGTTCATCATATATGATGTCGTCTCCTTTGATAAATTGTGTATTTCCATACACCTAGAGTTATTATAATACTGATACTGACTAAAAAGCAACCAAACAAAACCGGATTCCTAAAAAACTGTACTACAAAATCAGAGTTTATAAGAAAATATATCGTCTTTGTACGCTGACCGTTCCCGGCAGCATCATAAGCAATCACTTGAAGCGTCTGCCAGTATGGCTGTTTCCAGGCTTTATAGGTAATCCTTCCATTTAGTGCTAGGAGTTCTTCTGCATCGTAAATATTTTCTGTATTATTTAGTATTACCTTTGCTTTTACAAGTGACAGATTGTCTTGAATATCTAATGTAATCTCCCTGCTGTTTTCCTGATACTGTCCTCCATCCTCCACGCCAGAGAGTACAATGCTAGGGCTGGTTTTATCCACTACAAATGCAATCTTCTTTCCTTTTGTATAATTGTTCGAACTATTCTTGGCCCGGTCTTCCGAATAGAGAGTCAACAGATAACTTCCTTCTTCGGAAAAATTATGCCGGTCTATCCTATAAGTATACTGCTTCCAGCCATCAGGCCTTTTTTCTTCTTGCAAGGTATAATCTATCCCTTCCGTTAACGTGCGAATCTTCCCGCTTAGATTACAGGTAATCTCACGAAATTCCAGCGTATCCACATTGGTCTCAGTCACAACAATATCCTGTTCTTGATTGGTATAATATTGCCCTTCCTTGCCTGCTAACTGTTCTGTCTGCCTGTCAAACGTATATACAGAACCAAAACGATTAACAGAAAAGGTAACTATCTTCTCACAGTCATTCCCCGCCAAATCGCGGGCTGTTGCTTTTAATATATAGAGGTCATCCATCTGAGCGGTATAATCAAAGTCATCGAACTGTAGTTCGATTCCATAAGTTAGCTTACTCTCGGTCTTTTTGATATTTTGTATACCATTATGATATCCTTCTATTTCTACGGATACACTTTCTCTGTCAAAGTTGGTATCTTGGAAGCGAAGCAGAGGAGCGACACCCCCATTGTTGGCAGAATAATCCTGTATTCCTACAAGCTCTATATCAGGCGATGTCTGGTCTAAGACAAAGTGATCTTCCGTATAGACTTCTAGTATATTCTCCGCGAAATCCATCCCCGCAACGGTAAAGCTGTAATCTCCATCTTCCCGAAAGAAAATCTTGGCAATATGATGGTCCCCCTGACTAAGAAAGCCAGATACCAGCGGTGTTACACTCCCCTCCTGTGCCGTCACTTCTATCTTAATATTAGAAACGTCAAAATTATGTTCTAAAATATCAATCGTTGCAGTCCTGGCCTTTGCGTAGTAGTATTGATGTATACTCTGTGTATTATCATAACTTACACGAACTTCTGGCTTTGTTCTGTCAATCGTAAATTCATCCACTCTGCTGTATGCTGCCTGATTTCCCGCCATATCCATAAATGCCACAGTAAATGTATAATCACCATCTGCATCAAATACCACCTCACAAGTATGAAGTGTATTATCGCCTTCTCCCACACTTTGAAATGGCCCTATTGTTGGTGCCACGCCCTCTGTATTGGTATAGATAAACTCTACATCTTCTGCCTGAAAATTGCGCTCCCGAATCGTAACCACCGCAGTTCTTGCCTGATGATAGTATCTGCCATTTATCGGTGTATTCTGGTCATAATCCACTTCTACAACAGGGGGCGTTATATCAATATGATAAAACTGCTCAATATGCTCGCTATGTCCGGCATGGTCTCTATAGTCGGCTTTTACAAGCACTTCATTTTCATTGTTATCTGCCGCAGACAATGTAATATCCTCTGTATATTCATAAATTATCTTTTCTTTTTCCTTCTGCGCGGCATAGTTTACAGAATAAGAAAGATTTTTACCTGCTGTATAAGACACTTCTCTTAACCCCGAATAGGTATCTCTAAGAGAGAGCTGCAGTTTGATATCAGTATTATAATAATCGACATTTGCTATTGTCCTTGCTGGTGTGGTAAGTGTGGTAAGTAATACATCCTTTGTCTTCTGATGCAAAGCTTCGCTCTCCACCACATGTCCGTTCTTTTGTGTCTCTTGATTGTTAGCATAGTCTGTTACTTCTACCAGTACGATTCCCTTAAAATCTTCCTCTGCAACAGGGATTCTAACCTGGTCAATGGCCTGAGAAGACGGTGAAAAAGCTTGTGTTTTTTCCTTCTTTTTTCCATCTTCTTCTATAATAATATAGTGAATCTGTGCTATCCCTGAGATATTATCTTCTGCGGTAGTTGTTATACTTAGCTTTCCATCAGAAAATAAATATTCCAAATCCCGATAGCGAATTGCATCCAAAAAACCCGTCTTTTCTGTCTTATAACTTAAAGTAAACGTTGGTTTTGTCTGGTCTATCGACACATATTCTTCGGTAAATATCGCCTGATTACCAGCCAAATCTGTACCTCCTAAGAAAATCTTATAATTTGCCTCCGTGCTCAAAGGAATTGATAAAGTAACCGGCTTATGTACCACGCGGGCATCTGTTAGTTCCTCTATATATCTTTGGGCACTACTTCCTTTTATATTATTTGCTGCACTGTCAAATACTTCTATCTGTTGTAACACTTCTTTTAGTTCTTGAAAACGAAGATTATTATCCTTAACGGTAAGCTTCATTAAGACAGGCTGTGCAAAATACTGCCTTCCATCTTCTGTAACGTTAATCGCATCACATCTCTCTCCTTTATAGTCTGTATAGCTAAATTCTATCACAGGTGCTGTCTTATCTAGTACCAAGTCTGTGCTTAGATACCTGCCATTTACCACCCCTTCCGTAAAGCAACTGCCTTGTACTACATGTTCTTGCATCTGGTTAAAAGCCATATCCTGATATTCTATGCCTATTATATAACAATCTTCTTCGGTCAGAAGAAAATTGCCGAATATATGTTCTCCATCTTCTCTCCAGAGAATCTCCGGTTCAAAACTCCCACTCTGTTCTCCTGTTACTACTACCTTGCAATCCTGAAGCCCTGCGCATACTTCCCCCTGATAGATTGCTTCCTTACAAGATTCTATAATTGAAAAATTCACCTGAATATCCTCTTGATAATATGCTGTATAGCCCGTTATAGGCGTCTGGTACTCATATTCCTCTGTAATTTCTTCCATCTTTTCTATTCTTTCATCCACCAGCCTTCTTGCTGGAGAATAGGAGACAGAAAACAGTGGTGCCTGATGGTCTAGTAAAAACACTTCGCTCTTATACACTCCATCCTGCCAGCTTCCATCTGATACCCCACCATTGATAAGTGGGTTCCCGGCGCGGTCCTGATAAGACACCATAATATAATACTCAGTTGCGTTTTTTTCCCCATCTGCTCCATCAAAAGAAAAGCTTGTCCTATGTATTCGTCCTTTATCTGTCCACTCCAAATCTCCTGCTGAAAGCTTTTGGACTGCTTCTTTTTGGCTCTTTTGGCAGATGCTGATATCCAGTGCATCAAGATTCCAATAAGCAGCATGGTCATCTATCGACAATGAGATTGTCACATCATCTCCCTCTTGATTTCGATATACTGCCCGTTTATCTATCTGATAAGCAGTCTCGCCTTCTATCACAAAATCGATAAGCTCTGGTGCCTTTTTATCTAATATCAATGTATAGTTACAATAAGCGCCTCCTTTGCCATATTCCAACAGATTGCCTGCACCATCCTGATAATCAACGCCAAACTGATACGTTATCTCTTGTTCTTTCTCTGACAATGGAAGCACAAGTTCTGTATATGCTCCTTCTTTTGTGCCTGACCATGCTCCTATCAAAGCCTTTTCACTTTCTGCACCTGTTACAGATACTTTGGGAGCGACTGCCTTTTTATCTGCCCCTAGAAATGCATGATAAAAAGCTTCCTTTAAAGATAATTTTAAGTTTGCATCTTCCTTATAAAAGATACGTTGTTCTTTGGTATCTACAATCCCATCTCCATAATCTATCGATAAGACCGGAGCAACCTGGTCTAAATATAAAATCGTCGTCCCTGTAAATCCTTTCCCCGCAAGTGTCGTTATATTTCCAGCTTTGTCTTTTAGTCTGTTAATTTTCAGACAATCTGAAAGATAGCCTGTCTGTACTGTTGGCAGCGACAATACTCCTCTTACCTGAGTATATCCCTGATATTTACACCCTTGATATTCAAAATCTGTATACTCCTCTATCACTTGCAGACTATGCACTCTTGCCTGCCCATTATCTGTAGTAATCTGCTCTAATAAATCATGGATATCAAGCCCTGATACCGCCTTCTCTACATGCTCCTTTGCCATACCATCCCTTAGATACAAATCAAAGTAAATCGAAGTCCTTCCAAACAGCCAATCTACTGCGCTGTCAATCAAAGATTGAACATTTGTTCTTGTATTTTTCTTATCTGCTGCCTGATAAGAGACAAATATCTGTGTATCTGGCGCTGTACTGTCAATACAAAAGTCACAGGATACTTCTGTTACATTCCCCATCACATCCACAGCGCGAAATGTATATGCATAGACATTGTCTTCCCCAATCTTAGCAATCTCTGAAAATTGCTCTAATCGATAGAATGTATGTTCTCCGAACTGATATACATTATCTTCTCCATACGCCTTTAAAAGCTGATATTCTTCCTCTCCTGCCCGATACTCCACGCTTACAATTCCAGAGAGCGAAGATACCTCAATCACAGGTCTTGGGTCCTTTTGAAAATAGGCCATTTTCTCTATCAGGACAGGCTCCATCTTATAAGAAATCTGTATCTTTGGCTTATCTTGTATCTTTACGGCCATAATCTCCACTTCTTCTGCCCTATTATAAGCTTTATCCAAAAGAGTATAATGATAAGTTCCAGACTCCTCTATCCTGTCACTGCAGATTTCTGAGGCTTCCCCTATCTCTATATCATTTCTTATTAGTGTAGCTGGCGAACACACTTCTTCTAAAAGCACCTGATGCTGCACAATAAACTCCACCTGCAAAGATTCTCTAAAATAATAAATTCCATCTACATCCTGCACCGTATAACCACTGTCATTTACCACAGATTTAAGCAAGAGCTCTGGTGCAGAAGTATCCTGCTCTATAAAGACTTCTGCTTCTGTCTGATGCCCTGTATGATTTTGTGCAGTTATTCTATATGCTCCAGGCTTTTCAAATACTGCCGTATACATTCCATCCCCATGCGCAAGCACTGGTATGGCTTCCATACAATTTCCGCTGACACTTTCTCCCACTCGGTTATCCGCTATCTTATTGCCACTTACAGAACCATCACTTTCAGATATCATGATTCGATTACAGCTTACTGTTATTATATCCGCTGCTTTTGATGTCTTCACTTCAAAATCAACCTCTAAATCAGAGACTCCTTTTAAATAGGACGCTTCTAATCCCTCTATCAAAAGAAAAGATTGTTCTATATCTTCCACCTGTGCTCCTTCTACACTAGCAAAACATCCACCCCACATTAGCATCCAGATAAACACCATCGCCAACATTTGTCTTCTATCTTTCATCTACCTTCCCCCTTTCTATATCTCCTCCTTTGTATGAACCAAGATAATCTCCCGTTCTACCCGAAAGGACAGCAGTACAGTCTTTGGATTCTCTCTTTTTTGTGGCCTCTGCCTATGCTTTTCCTTTGCTATCTCTGTTCTTTTTAATGGTCTTTTCTTTTTGCCAAACATCTCCCATATCCGATAGCGAAGAAAAAAAGACATGGATATTGCCAAAGACACTACCGTTCCCATAAGACAGAGTAAAAACAGCATATGATAGAGTGCTAATTTCTCCGCAATCTCCTCCATCTCACTCATTTCTTTGCTCCTTTTTTATAAATACCGCATCTACCATCTTTTTAGCTGTATTTATATTATCTATAAGTTGTTTTATTTCCTTATCTTCTATATTGATAAAATCTTCTTTTAGATGCTGCTCTATTTGCTCTAATTGCAACATCATATCTTCTCTTTCTACTCCCGCCTTTTGAAACTCTACGGTTCTGGATATCAGCTGCCCCACTACCTCCTGGTACATGACAAGCGCTGTACGCTCATTGTCTAACTCCACCAGATTTCCTTCTGACAATGCGGTTAAATCTTCCCAATAATCACGATAGGTTATCGTTGCATCTCCCGCTTCATCCACCATTCCAACCCTTGCATAATAATCCGATATGAAAAAAAGCCTTCTAGACCGCTCCACCTGACTGCTTGTCAGATACTTTGCTTCTGCCGTTGTCTTAAAATATCCTTTGGCATATTTTTTATTATTTTTCTCTTCAAATTTATAGTAATAGGCAATCCCTGCTTCATAGGCAAACGCTTCATATCCCCTTTGATTCTCCTGAAAGATGCGCTCATTGGTCTGTTTCCCATCCCCATACGCAACCAAAATCTTTCTTAAAGTCTCGCTCTCCTTGCTTGTCAGCACATTGTCATCTAAAAAGCCTTCCTTTAAAAGTGCCAGATATGCTTCCTCCCGATAAGGATTTAGATAAATCGCCTTTTGATAATTAAAAAGTTCTTCTTCCTTCTCCACTGCATTTCTTGCTGCTAACAGATAGGCATTATAATTACTTTTTCTCACCTGTAGTTTCAATCCCAAAAACACTCCCGCACTGATGCCAAGTACCCCTGTTAATACAGCTGACAGTACAAATCTAATAAACTTTACGCTCTGCTGCTTCTGATAAGCAGAATCCCACTCCCAATAGTGCTCTAAAGCATATAAAAGCTCCTCACAGGACTGGTATCGTTCTTCTTTTTTTACTTGTGTACATCGGATAATAATTGCTTCTAGACCAGAAGAAAGAGAAGGGTTGACCATACAGATCGGTCGAAGTCCATAAGGACTCTCCCCAGTCAACAACTGAAATAACATAACTCCAAAACAATAAATATCTGTTCTTACATCACTTTGCTCCTCCTTTTCATACTGCTCTGGCGCCGCATATCCTCTTGTTCCAAGCAAAATCGTATCCTTTCCCCCAAAAGGCTTATATTCCCGTGCTGCGCCAAAATCAATCAGCATCACCTTTCCATCTGGCTTTAACATTACATTGGAGGGCTTCATATCCCGATAGATAATCGCTGGCTTTTGTGCATGCAGATAGACTAACACTCCACACAACTGCTTTGCCCATTCAAGCACCAGATATTGCGGTTGTGCCCCCGATTCTCTGACAATCTCATCCAAAGACCTTCCCTCTATATAGTCCATTACAATCAAAAGAGAATCTCCTCTCTCAATCACATCCACCACACTAGGAAGATGCGGATGCCGAAGCTTTTTCAACATCTCAATCTCTTTTTTATCTGCACAAAATGCCTCCTTAATTGCCCATTGTTTATTTACCCTCTCATTCATCGCCAAATAGACAATGCTCATCCCGCCCCTTCCAATTACATTTAAAATCTTATATTTTCCATCAATTACAGACCCTATCCTTAACATTGCTCCCCCTTACTAGATACTTATCACAATCGCCGAAGCATCATCTCTCTCCCCTCTTTTTTGGCTCTGCCAAAGCATCTTTTGTATCCATCTTCTTAAAAAAACCTCTCTCTTCCCCCTTAAAAACTCCCTTTCTTCCATCCCACGCCAAAATCCGTCACTACAGATAAGATATATCACATTCTTTTGCACCTCTCCTTTTTTATACACTGCTTTTACCTCCCTAGAAGCTCCTACACATTGCAGCAATATATTTCTTCTGCCATCTCCCATCGCCTTATCTCTTGACATCCTTCCTAGAAGAACCTGCCTCTCCACCCATGTTTGGTCCTCTGTCAGCTGCAAAACCTTATCTGACACCTGATAAGCCCTGCTATCCCCCACCTGCGCCACATAATACTCTGCCCTCCAAAATAACATTGCAGTAAGCGTTGTCCCCATCTCAAACCCTCCCTTTTCTCCATATATCCAAATCCTTCTATGAACCTCTTGAATCATCTTCTCCCACGAATCAAATACCTTCTCTCCCATACACCCACACATCAAAACCACTGGCAATTCTCTCTCGAACCACTGTGCAAATGCCCGCACCACCGCAGCACTTGCCACCTCCCCCTTCCTAAGTCCTCCCATCCCATCACAGACCACTGCCAATACCACCGATTCCCCTTCGCATACCCCACACTTTACCAAAAGCGCATCCTGATTCACCTTTCGCTTTACACCCATCCGACTGCCATATGCCACCCGATATCTCATCTAATTCCTCCCATTCCCATCACCAACACCGTTCCCGCCAACACATACGGCCCAAATGCCACTCTTTTTTCTGTCCCAATCCCTTGCATCCCACCAAGCACTGCCAGCAAAGCCGCCCAAAACATCACATTCCACACCCGCTCTCTTCCCACATAATACCCAACCACCGCCAAAAGCTTGACATCTCCACCTCCTACTCCTCCTTTTGTCCTCCAATAGACCAGAAAAAACACTCCTCCCCCTATCAAAAATCCCAAAACCGCCTCCATCACTATCCCATCTTCTTTTAAACACCCTATAAGAAGAACAAATGTTCTGTTTAAAAACAAAAAAATCAACACCTCATTTGATATCCGCCGACTTTTTATATCCACCCAAGCGACCCATACAAGCATCACAAAGAAAACCAGCCAGCATCCCTTCTGAAAAAATTCCAAACAAACCTCCAGCCTATCAAGTAAAATCAATTTTATTTAACAATGGAAAAAACAGGTGAACACCCAAGATTATCATTTGTATAAAGCCACTATACTACATCACTCAACATTTTGCAACAAATTTTTGACAAAATCTTCAAAATTTTATGAATTTCGCCCAACTTTTGCCAATCATAAAGCCAGGGACTTGCAGATATTTATGCAAGCCCCCGGCCCAATTTGGCAACTGACCCATCACGGATAGTATCATCTAAGACAATAATATCCTGTCATTATCCAGCTCTTTTCCTGCAAAACTTTGGAATTTCGCCAGCAAATCTGAAACCGTCATCTTCTCTCTTTCTTCCCCTTCTACATCCAATATAATCCTTCCCCCATCCATCATAAGCGTCCGGTTTCCAAGCTCTAACGCCTGATGCATATTATGGGTTACCATCAGACAAGTCGTCTGATTTTTCTCAATAATTTTCTCCGTCAACTCTAACACCTTCGCCGCCGTTCCCGGATCAAGCGCCGCTGTATGCTCATCTAACAATAAAAGCTTAGGAGGAACCATAGTTGCCATCAAAAGCGTCAGTGCCTGTCTCTGGCCCCCCGACAAAAGCCCCACGGGCTGTTTCATCCGGTCCTCAAGCCCCATCTCCAACAGCGCCAACTGCTCTCGAAAGACCTCTTTATCCTTTTTGGAAATCCTGCTAAAAGGAATACTTCCCTTAGAAGCCCGAAGAAATGCAAGTGCCAGATTCTCCTCAATCGTCATATGCGGCGCTGTCCCTTTTAAAGGGTCTTGAAACAAGCGTCCAATCACACGGCTTCTCTTATATTCCTCCATAAATGTAATATTTTCTCCATCGAGATAAATCGCTCCCTCATCCACATAAAAACCACCTGCAATCGCATGCAGCATCGTGGATTTTCCAGCGCCATTTGACCCAATAATTGTCGCAAAATCCCCTGGCTTTAGATGTAAGGATAACTCCTGTATTGCACATTTTTCATTGACTGTTCCAGGGTTAAACGTCTTTTTTATATGTTCTAACCTTAGCACTTTAACGACCTCCCCTCTTATCCGAGTGAATCTTTCGTTTCTCAAGCGCTGCCCAGTCTCTTAGAGATGGAGAAGCTATTGCTAACGCCACCACAATCGCTGTCACAAGCTTTAGACACTCAATCGGAACAATCGATGTCTTTAAAATAATCGCATACAAAAACCGATAGACAATACTTCCAGCCATTGCTGCTACTACATTGCGTCCAACCGAGCGTCGTCCAAAGACAGTCTCTCCAATAATCAGGCAGGCAAGCCCTATCACCACAATTCCTGTTCCGCTATTAATATCCGCCGATTTCTGATACTGTCCCACTATAGCGCCAGAGAGTGCTGTCATTGCATTTGCAACGCTTAAACCCACTGATATTGTAAAAACCGGATTAATGGATGACGCTCTGACCATCTCTGTATTATCTCCGGTTGCCCGGATACTTAAGCCTAATCTGGTTCCCAAAAACCAGACCAGCAAACATCCCATTAAAATCGTAATACCAGCAGCCAGCATCAGTTTGTACCAGCTCCCTCCGATGCCGGTTGCCCGAAGCATGGTAAACAGCGTCTCCTGTTTTAGAAGGCTTACATTTGAACTCCATCCCATCACCATCAGATTCACCGTATACAGTCCTGTATTGGTGACAATTCCTGCAAGAATCGGTGGCACCCCAAGCCTTGTCTGCAAAAATGCAGTGACAAACCCGGCAGCAGCACCGGCAAACAGTGCAGCAAAGACAGCCAACACCGGATGTCCCATCGCTGCTATTGTGACCGATACCGCCGCACCCAGCACAAAGCCGCCATCTGTGGTCAGGTCTGCGATATCCAGTACCCGATAACTTAAAAACAACGCCATAGCGACTAACGCATACATAAAGCCAAGCTCCAATGCGGTCTGGATTACATAGAGCATCCTGGTCACTTCCTTTCTAATCTATATTTCTGATTTACTCTTCTGTTGTTGTTACCTCAGATACTTCTCCCATCTCTGCAAATACCGAGTAATCTACGCCCAAAAGCTCTGCGGTCTCTGTATTGACGGTGATAATACCACCATCCATCAGATAATAGTCCTCAAGCCCTTCCATGCCTTCTGTAAGCGCCTTGTAAGCTAAGTCTGCGGTCTCTGTGCCAAGCTCTGTATAGTTGACGCCACAGGTCGTAAAAGCGCCATTACGCACAAAAGAATCAGCTCCTGTATAGTGCGGAATCTTTGCCTCTGCCAAGCTCTCATAGATAGCTAACTCTGCGGACATAATTACATTGTCAGTTGGTGTAAAGATAGCATCCACACCTTCTGCAATCAAAGAACTTGCTGCACTAATCACTTCATCATTGGTATTTGCTGTCTTTTCCACATAAGCAATTCCCTTTTCATCAAGATATGCCTTTGCCTCTGCAATCGGCTTGGTCGAATTGTTCTCTGACAGCGAATATAAAAGTCCTATCTTTTTCGCTTCTGGATTCTGTTTCAACATCATATCCAGAATAAAACTGGTGTTTAACGCATCCGAAGTCCCTGTTACATAGTCAATCCCTGTCATATCTGCACTCTCCGGGTCAGAGATTGCTGCAAAGACAACGGGAGTTTTACTTTCCTCTGCACAAGTTGCCATCACCTGCGCTGCTAGTGTTGCAATCGGAATAATCGCATCCATCTCATCCGAGATAAACTGTGTACCAATCTGGGTCAGCACTGACTGGTCTCCTTGCCCTGACTGTACTTCATACTCTATGGTCACACCATTATCCGCTGCTATCTTGTCAAGCTCTGCGCAGACCGCATTGGCAATCTCATCCAAAGAAGCATGGTCCATCTGTTTTACCACTCCAATCTTATAGGAGTCTTTACTATCTGTATTATTTTCTGCCTCTGCACTATCTGTATTTTCTTCCACAGCTTCCTCTGTATTATCTGCTCCCTCAGACGTCTCCCCTGATGAGGTATTACCACATCCTGATACCATGACTGTTACCATTGCCGCTGCCACTAACATACTTACCATTCTTTTTTTCATCTTTCTTTTCCTCCAAAATTTTAAAAAATTTTTTAGAAATGAAGAAACCAAAAAAGTACACACCTGCAAATAAAAAACCGCCTCAAGCATATTTGCCTGAGACGGTTATAATCCAATTATAATCGCGGTGCCACTCAAATTGACCTACGGTCCACTTTCCATGTACTAACATACATCCCTGATTGATAACGGGTTTGGTTCCCGGCAGCGCCTACTCTTTACATTTCGGGCCACCCTCGAAAGTCCATTCAACCATCCACTTGGCACTGCAATCCCACCACCTGCAGCTCTCTGTAGCCTCATCAGAAAGTCTACTCCTCTTTCTCATCGGTTTCTCTTATTTCTGTCTGTATTCTATTCCAAATCTCCCAAAATGTCAATCCCTAAATTCTATTTTTTATTTTTAATCTAAGATACCGTCTGCTTTTCTATATATTTCTCATAGCAGAACCGAATAATATCCTTTCTGGTAACAATCCCAATAAAGATTTTCTTATCATCAATCACTGGCACAAAATTCTGGTTCATCGCCTTTTGTACCAAATCCTCCATCGTTGCGTCAATCGACACCGGATGGCAGTCCACCTTGCGCTCAACCGCCAGAATTGATACCCCTTCTGCATTGCGCAAATTCAGGTCATACCGGTTCTTTAAGACGCGCAGAAAATCCCCCTCTGTCACAGTACCGATATAATGTCCCTCTCTGTCAATCATTGGAATTGCCGTGTAGCCACTCCTTTCTAGCTTTTCAATGCCTTGTCGAAGCGTCCAGTCGTCATGCAGATGAGCGACTTCACTTTTCGGCGTCAAAAAAAATAATACATTCATACTCTCCTCCTAACCCTTACATAAGCGGCGCAAGCACACGCAGCACCGAAGTAATCATATTTCCAATTAATCCCCTTCTACAATCCCCAAGACTTACCTGGTGGCACTTTGGAAAACACTCCTCCATATCGCGCTTGACATCTAGCACCGCCTTACAGCCATAGAGAAAGGTCCCACATTCAAAATGCAGATACAGACTGCGAAAATCCATATTGATAGTACCAACCGTTGCAATCTTATCATCACAGACATAAGATTTGGCATGGACAAATCCTGGAGTATATTCATAAATCTGCACACCGGCCTTTAGAAGTGGTGGATAGTAGGATTTGGCCATAAAAAAGACCATTGGCTTATCTGGAATTCCGGGCATCAATATCCGCACATCCACCCCTCTTTTGGCCGCCAAGCAGAGTGCATTTTCCATCTCATCACTGATAAGCAGATATGGCGTTGCAATATAGACATAGTCTTTTGCCTGGTTTAAGATATTGATATAGACATTTTCCCCAAGTTCCTCATTGTCAAGTGGCGTATCCGCATAGGGTGCCACATAGCCATCACTTTCAAAGGCTTCTTTATGCCATCTGTGCGGGCGAAATACCTGATAGTCAAGGTCTGGCACACGAAAAGAATTCCAGACCTCCAAAAACATCAGCGTAAAGTTAAACACCGCATCCCCATGAAGCCTGACCCCGGTATCTTTCCAATGTCCAAAACGAAGCTTTTTATTGATATATTCATCTGCCAGATTGATTCCGCCGTTGTAGGCTGTATGCCCGTCAATCACCATAATCTTTCTGTGGTCCCTGTTATTCATTACCAAAGATACCACTGGTATAAAGCGGTTAAACGCCAGACATTTGATACCTTTTTGCTCCATCAAATCCGCATAGTGAAAAGGAAGCAAAGACACACAGCCCACATCGTCATAGATAAGCCGCACATCCACGCCTTCTTTGACCTTTTGCTCTAATATCTCCAGTATCCAGTCCCACATCAGCCCTTCCTGGATAATAAAATATTCCAAAAAGATATAGTGTTTTGCCTGCCTTAAATCCTCTAGCATCGCAGCAAACATATCTTCCCCTAACGGATAATAGGTCACTTCTGTATTTTTCCAGACCGGATAAGGTCCAAATTCCCCGATATAACGAACATTGCCGGCAACTGCCGGGTCTTCGGCTTGTATCTCTTTTAATATCCACGGATTTTGCGCCATGGACTGCCCCATCTCTGACTTAACTGCTGCCATGCGAACGGCTAATTGTTTACTTGGCTTTTTATTTCCAATTAATACATACAGGATACCTCCAAACAGCGGTACTCCCATAATCAAAATAATCCATGCAATCTTATAGGACGAATTCTCATCTTTTCGAATCAGATAGAGCAAAATGCCAATGCTGACAAGCCGAAACAATACATTAAAAAAGATGGAATAGTTTGTTAAATCCCTAACAAAAAGTACCCACCACAATACCTGAAGCAAGATAGCCAGTCCTACAAATACCAGGCGGCTTTTTAGTATTTTACTGATTCTTTTCATGCCCTTTCACCGCCAATCGATTAATCTGGGTCGCCACATAGCCAGCCCCATAGCCATTGTCAATATTTACCACGGTAATCCCATTTGCACAGGAATTAATCATCGTCAGAAGCGCAGACAGCCCGCCAAAGCTTGCTCCATAGCCAACACTTGTAGGCACTGCAATCACTGGTACTTCCACAAGTCCAGCCACCACGCCTGGCAGTGCACCTTCCATCCCGGCCACAGCAATCACACAGTTTACGTTGGTAAAGACATCTAAGTTCTGCAAGAGTCTGTGGATACCGGCAACCCCCACATCAAACAGTCTTACCACATGGGTTCCAAAAAATTCTGCCACTCCTGCTGCCTCCTCAGCCACCGGAATATCCGCTGTTCCACCAGTACAGACTACCACCTTGCCAATATGCTCTGTCTTACGAAATTCGACCTTTAAAAGTCTTGATACCGCCTCATACGTAAAATCCGGCACTGCCTCTATCACCGCTTTTGCCTGCTCCTTAGAAGCTCTTGTGCCAAGCACATTGATACGTTCCTTAGCCATCCGGCTACAGATTCCAACAAGATGCTCTATCTCTTTTCCCTGACAGTAGATAACCTCCTCAAATCCTTGGCGAACCTTTCTGTGATGGTCGATTTTGGCATAGCCCAAATCCTCATAAGGAAGCTTCTTTAACAGTTCTTCTGCTCCCTTAATGTCTAGTTCACCAGATTTTACACTTGTTAATATTTCATGTACATCCATACGTTTCACTCCTTACACACCTTATCAGTATACCGTTTTATCCCTGTATTTTCCATTAAATTTTTGTGAAATTTCTAACAGAGCAAAAAAAGAATCTCTATTTGACAGTTTTTCCCATAGAATTTATACTATAAGTAGACAAACTGTCTCAATAAGGAGGTTTCTATGAGTAAATCAAAGGTATTTTACACAAATCTTAGAGTAAAGGTCGGAGATACGCTACAGATGAAGCTAGAGCGCTTACTTCGCAAATCCGGCCTTCCAACCATGGATTTAGACGGCAAATATGTTGCAGTAAAGATTCATTTTGGAGAACCTGGCAATCTGGCTTTTCTTCGGCCAAACTATGCCCGCACAGTTGTTGATATGATTACCCATCTAGGCGGCAAACCATTTTTAACCGACTGTAATACTTTATATGTAGGCGGAAGAAAAAATGCGCTTGACCATCTAGAGAGTGCTTATCAAAATGGCTTTAACCCCTACAACACAGGCTGTCATATTCTGATTGCGGATGGCTTAAAGGGCACTGATGAGGTCTATGTTCCGGTAGAAGGCGGTGAGTACATCAAAGAAGCTAAGATTGGCCGCGCGGTGATGGATGCTGATGTCTTTATCTCGGTAAATCATTTTAAAGGGCACGAATTGGCTGGCTTTGGCGGTGCTCTGAAAAATATCGGCATGGGCTGCGGCTCCCGCGCTGGCAAGATGGAGATGCATTCCGCCGGCAAACCTTATGTCAACCAGGACCTCTGTATTGGCTGTGGACAATGCGCAAAAAACTGTGCCCACGGCGCACCGATTATCACAGACCAAAAGGCAGCAATTGACTTAGACAAATGCGTAGGCTGTGGACGTTGCATTGGTGTTTGTCCAAAAGATGCCGTTAAATCGGCACAGGATGAGGCCAATGAAGTATTAAACTACAAAATTGCAGAATATACCAAGGCCGTTCTGGACCACAGACCACATTTTCATATCAGCTTTATTATGGATGTCTCTCCGTATTGTGACTGTCATGCAGACAATGACCTGCCGGTTGTCCCGGATATTGGTATCTTTGCATCCTTTGACCCGGTTGCACTTGATATGGCCTGTGCAGACGCAGTCAACGCACAGACACCAACCAAAGGAAGTATCTTAGAAGAGTCCAATCGTCCTTTCCTAGACGACCACTTTGCTTCCATCTTCCCGGAGACCAACTGGAAATGTTGCATCACCCATGCACAAAAATTAGGTCTTGGAACCGAAGAATATGAGCTTATTGAAGTAAAATAAGACAGACAAATGGCCTTCCCATCCTTTGAGAAGGCCGTTCTTATAGCTTTTATCCTTCTTCCATATGTATCGTCATCTGTGGGAATGGAATCTCAATGCCCTCTTCATTCAGTCTGTCATGTATTCGTTCAAGAACACTCCATCGTACAGCCCAGTAATCCTCTGTCTGAACCCAGGGACGTACCAAGATTGTAATTCCGCTGTCTCCTAATTCATTGACTGCCACGACATAGGATGGCTCCTTTAATACTCTCTCTTCCTGATTTAGAATCTCTTCTATAATTGTACGTGCTCTCTTTAAATCACACCCATATCCGACATCCACGCTCATATCCACTCGCCTTGTCTTATTTGCCGAAAAATTAACAATGTTGCTGTTGGAAAGGGTACCATTAGGAAGCACTACATTTCGGTTATCTGCCGAGTGAAGTGTCGTTGCAAACAGAGAAATCTCCGAGACTGTACCCTCACATCCGCAGGCACTGATATAATCTCCTACAGTAAAAGGTTTTAATACTAGGATTAAGATACCGCCGGCAAAATTGGCAAGACTTCCCTGCAGCGACAGACCAATCGCAACACCAGCAGAGCCAAGTAAAGTAATAAAAGATGTTGTCTGGATTCCAAAGCGCGCCATCAATGTCAGTATCAGCACTGCATACGCTGAAATCTTTACAAATGCATCCAAAAACTGCACAACACCTGTGTCAATATTGGAGCGCTCCATCGCTTTTCTTAAAAATTTTCTGCCAAAACTAATGACCTTTAGCCCAATAAATAAAAACGCCAACGACCAGATAAGCGACATTCCCGCACTTAAAATCTTTGGTACTGCATCCTCTAAAAAATTATTAAATGTCATAACCCTTTTTTTCTCCTATTTAAGTTCCGCAGATGTCCAGACATCTGCTGTTTGTTAAGTTCCGCAGATGTCCAGACATCTGCTGTTTTATTTGTTAAATTGTTCTATAAAATCTTCCTCTGAGATAATCTTTACTCCAAGCTCTTTTGCTTTTTTATTTTTAGAGGAAGCCGACATCGTGTCATTGTTAATCAAAAAACTTGTCTTAGAAGTCACGCTGCCTGTTACCTTGCCGCCTTTTGATTCAATCAGATTTTTTAATTCATTCCGATTGGCAAACTTTGTAAGACTTCCGGTAATCACAAAGATTTTCCCGTCCAAGGTAAGCTGTGACTCGTCGACAACCTCTACATAGAGGTCAAGCTCCTTTAACAAGTCATCTACCCAACGATTATGTTCCTCGTCTGCAAAATACGCCTCCACGCTGGCTCCAATCACACCACCCACACCGGGTATTTCGCTTAGTTCCTCTGCGCTTGCGCTGCGAAGCTTCTCTAGGTCATACTCATACTCTTTACAGAGCACCTTCGCATTGGCAAGCCCGATATTGGGAATTCCAAGACTGTATACCACTCTTGGAAGGGTTGTATGGCGTGCCTTCTCAAGACTGTCGGTCAGCTTCTGATAGGAACGTTCCCCAAAGCCTTCCATCTTAACAATCTCCTCACGATAGCGCTCCAGATGAAAGAGGTCTGCATACTCCTTCACATACCCGCAGGCGATAAATTTCTCCAAAGTCATCTCCGACAGCCCGTCAATATTCATCGCATCTCTGCTGACAAACAATACAAACGCTTTCAGCTTCTTCGCCTGACAGTTTGGATTGATACAATAGAGTGATTCCACGTCATTGAGTTTCTGAATCTTCGTCGGCCCCTGACAGACCGGACAGGTATCTGGTACCACCACTGTCCCGCTGCCTGTTAAATTTTCTGCAATCTGCGGAATAATCATATTGGCTTTATAGACGGTAATCGTATCCCCAATTCCAAGCTTTAGCCCCTTTAAAATACTGATATTATGCACAGACGCCCGGCTGACGGTTGTCCCTTCAAGCTCCACCGGCTCAAAAATAGCCACCGGATTGATAAGCCCTGTTCTTGACGGACTCCACTCAATCTCCAAAAGCTTTGTCTCTCGAAGCTCATCCTGCCACTTAAACGCATAAGAATCCCTCGGAAATTTAGAAGTACGGCCAAGAGATTGCCCATAAGCAATATCCTCATAGATGCTGACAAGCCCATCTGACGGAAAATCATTCTGTACTATCGCTTCCGAGAATTCCTCTACCGCTTTAGCAATACCCTCTCCTGTCACTTTCTTATACTCCACCACATCAAAACCCTGCTCTTTTAACCACAAAAACTGTTTCTCTCTGGAATTTTCAAAATCCACTCCATCAGCACGCACCAATGCAAACGCATAAAAATACACATTTCTCTTGGCTGTAATCTCATTATTTAGCTGGCGCACCGAACCACTGCAGAGATTTCTTGGATTTTTATACTTCGCTGCCTCATCTGCAATCTCGGCATTGATTTTCTCAAAATCCGAATACCGAATCACTGCCTCCCCGCGTAATATCACCTCTCCCTGATAGGGAATCACAAGTGGTATATTCCGAAACACCTTCGCATTGTTTGTTATCACCTCCCCAATCTCGCCATTTCCTCTGGTCACTGCCTTTAAAAGCTTCCCTTCCCGATACGTAAGCACCACCGTAAGCCCATCTAGCTTCCACGACAACAACACCTCATGTTCCCCGGCAAACGCCGAAAGCTCTTCCACATCTTTCGTCTTATCAAGCGACAACATTGGCGTCTCATGCTTCTCTTTGGGCAGTTCATCCACTGCCTCATATCCCACTGTCACCGTAGGACTCCCGGTCAGCACCACCTTCGTCTCTTTCTCCAGGGCCTCTAATTCATCATACAACCGGTCATACTCCAGATTACTCATAATCTCCCTGTCTTCTTGATAATAAGCCTTAGAAGCCTCCCTAAGCCGCTCTGTAAGCTCTTTCATACGCTCCATCTTGTTCATATACTATCATTCCTCCATTCCTTCCTCACTTTTAGAAAGCAATCGCAAAAGCTCTTTGTATTCCCCATCTGTCACGTTCCGATACGCTCCCACTTTCAGATGTCCAAGTCGAATATTCATCACCCGCACCCTTTTAAGCTCCACCACTCCAAAACCAAGCTCTTTACACATCCTGCGAATCTGCCGATTCAGCCCCTGCGTCAAGATAATCCGAAACTTTCGCTTCCCCATTCTTTCCACCCTACAAGGTCTTGTCATCACCCCTAACTCTTTTAAAAAAATCCCCTCCTCCATATCCCTCAAAAATCTATCCGTAAATGGCTTGTCCACCACCACCTCATACTCCTTCTCATGCCCATTCGCCCCCCGCATCATCTGCTCAATCAAATCCCCCCGATTTGTCATAAGTAAAAGTCCTTCCGAATCTTTATCAAGCCTCCCCGCATACATAATCCTCTTTGGATACCCCAAATACTCCACAATATTCACATCCTGCCCCTGACTCACATTCGAACAAACCACCCCCCGCGGTTTATTCACCGCCAAAAGCACCATTTCCTCTTTCTTTTCCAAAGCCACCCCATCCACCACCACATTCTGCCCCTCCAAAACCTGCATCCCCACCATCCCCCTCTTTCCATCCACCAACACCCTTCCCTCCTCAATCAACTTATCCGCCTTTCTGCGCGAACAGACGCCCATTTCGCTCAAATACTTATTTAATCTCATATATATCCTCTCCATAAAGCTTTCTACACTTACTGTTTTATTTTCTCTCCCTCATCATACCAAAAAAAAACCTTAAACACAATTCCTTTAATTTTTCGTATGCAAGTGACGCCCGCCACGACCTGGCAGATGTTCCTTCCAGACCCCGCTCTCGCTTAATGGACGCCACCGGCACTTAATGAGCGCAAGCGGAACGCGCAGTCGCGAAAGCTGACGTTAGATAACGATACTTTTGAAAACACTGGAAAATCAAGGTTTTTCGAGCGACGGACAAGCAGGGTATTGTACTAAAAACTGAATACGACGCAGAAGCGGCAGAAAAAGCCTTGCTACAAGCGGTTTTGCGGGTGTGTATCTGGCGTGGCAAGGGATTTATACCTTATCCCCCGAAACCGCGCTTCTACTGCGTAACAAATCCAAAGCAAAGGAGCTATGAACTATGGCAGTTTTCAGAGTGGAACGGAACAAGGGCTACACCGTAATGAGCAACCACCACCTACGCAACAAGGAGCTATCCCTAAAGGCAAAGGGGCTTTTATCACAAATGCTGTCACTCCCCGAAGATTGGGACTACACCTTGAAAGGCTTATCCCTTATCAACCGGGAGAAGATAGACGCTATCCGGGAAATCATCAAGGATTGAGCTGGTATACTAAAGTTGTAACAGTTGGTTCGGATAAGGTATAATAAAAACTCTCTTTTCGGAATTGTGTACCTATAGAAAATGAGCTTATAAACAGATATTGCAAGCAGTAGACATATATTTTATAATCAAATAAATAAATCGGGATTGATAGGAGGCACTGTGCATGAGAAAAATATTAGAAATCCCCCCAATAAATGAAAATGACATAGACAAGGTTTCAAAAGTAATTGATATTATCGCAAATAATTTAGACAAGGATTGTACAAACCAATTGAATGAATTACAAAGTCTGACCGGGAAGTCCCATTCGGTAGAAGAATTTGCGGAGTATTGGGGGTGGACTGATTTGGATAGTCTGGCAAGAATCACATTAATGCCAGAACCGCCATGTGTGAGCGATTTGGACAGATCAGAATTAGAAATAATCATAGGAATTATAAAGGAAGCTTTTCTATCTGGGGAGGACGATAAAGGAGAATATTACATCGAATTACTGCAAAAATCCATGTCAGTACCAGATGTAATGGACTGCATAATATCAGGTCAGGATGTGAAAGCTATCGCGGACAAAATATTATCGGCTAAAAATAATGTAATTTTTTTGTAGAGGAGAGTAAGATAACTCCAAGTTTTAAGCAATGGGAACACTTTTCCGAAAAGGGAGAATAAAAATGAACAAAGGAGGAACCAGCAGCATGGGGTTGCCAAGTCAACCCTTTCTGGATGGGTAAAAAAATATAGCGAAGAATGCCAGTTCTCACAACCACATACTACAAATTTCCCTGTCTTTTCCCCAAAAGAAATCCAGGATCTTCACAAAAGAATCGCAGAACTGGAAAAGGAAAACCTTTTCCTAAAAAAAGCCACGGCATTCTTTGCAAGGGAAGCAGATTAGTGGTGTATCGCTTCATTGATCAATATAAAACGATTTTGGGGCTGCGTTGGCTTCTTAGAAAGTTCCAGATTTCTCCGAATGCTTACTATAATTATTTGAAACAGCCCAGGTATGTAAGGGGAGCAAAAAATAAAATCTTTACCAACCTTCTAAAGCAGGATTTTAGAGCAGAGAGCAAAAACAAGATATGGTGTACGGATTTTACCTATATCCGACTGGCAAATGGAAAAATGAGATATAACTGCAGTATCTTGGACGTATATGACCGCTCTATTGTTGCAAGTGTAAACGGAACCTATATCAATACTGAATTGGCAAAAAAGGAGCTGGAGAAGGCACTAAAGTCAGAGAACCCACAGGAGGGGCTGGTCCTGCACAGTGACCAAGGCTGCCAGTTTACATCATGGGAATTTGTATCCTACTGCAAAGAAAAAAAGGTGATACAAAGTATGAGTAAGGCGGGATGTCCCTATGATAATGCACCGATGGAAAGATTTTATAATACATTAAAAAATGAGCTAATCTATCCGAACCATTTTTATACGGAATGGGAATTGGATAAAGCGTTAAGCAGATATGTATTTGTATGGTACAACCATATTCGTCCCCATTCGTATAATGGCGGACAGACTCCGTTTGAAGCACGAACGAAAGGATAATTTTTCGAACTAAATGTTACAAAAATGCTTGACCACTACAATCTGCCTATCGTCCATACCGGCTGCGCGGTATTCCTGTTCCAGCTAGGTCCATTCTGCATCAAACTTCCTTTTCTCATATCCATAGTGAAAGCCCGTAGTTTTCCTCCATTTCGATTCAGGCGTGGTTGACGGGTGAATCGAATGGAGGCGGGGACCGGCAGCCGGGTCCCCACAAACAATGGAGCCTATGAAATTGTCGGGCTATGTAGAAAAAGCGCGGGGCAGGGGGAGGTTTGTCGTTTCTCTTTCCCCATACAGTGCGCTTTTTGTCTTTTTTTGCCAGAACATCCCTTCTTTTTGCCGAAAAAGGGCAGACAAAAACAGGGCGCAGATGATTGTTGCATCATCTGCGCCCTGAACATATCGGTTATTCTGTTATTCAAGCCTCTGCCCCATAAGGGCAGAGATAGATCAAAAGGGACGTTTACGCATAGACGGCCTCCATAAAATTAACCGCTATGCGACAAAGAAGGATTGGGTCAGCCGGGATTGCGGCACCTAATTACCTCCGGGCGGTATTCGGTTGTATCGCTTCAGGAATCTCCAAGGCTGATGCCGCTCCTTTCCCGTCCTATTTTCTGGCCCCGTCCGAGCCGATGGTGTAACCGTCAATGGTGGTATTGACCGCCATGGAACCGTCCGAATAGAAATAGTACCATTTACCGTCAATCTGTTTCCAGCCGCCAGTAAACATCCAGCCGTTACTGTCCAGCCAGTACCATTTTTTATCGTCTTGCAGCCAGCCGGTGGCAGGTTTCCCGTTTTTCATGTACTGCCAGGAGCCGCTGTGGCTCTGCATCCAGCCCTGGGCGGTCTGCGGGTCAATGACAATCTCCACAAACCGCCGCAGGACGGTAGCAACCTCGGCGCGGGTGGCGGTTCCTTTCGGGTCAAAGCGGTTGCCGCCTTTCCCTGCCAGGATGCCCGCCTGCTGTATGGCTTTGACTTCCTTTGCCGCCCAGCCGCTGATCTGCGCGTTGTCCGCAAAGGTCACAGCATCATGGGCAACCGGCAGATCATAGCCCAGCTTTTTCGCGTAGCCTGCCATAATCACCGCCATCTGTTCCCGTGTGATATTGGTATCCGGGGAAAAGGTGGTGGCGGTAGTGCCGTTTACAATGCCTTTTTCTGCCGCCCAGTTCACATACGGGGCATAATAGGTGTCCGCTTTCACATCGGTGAATTTCCCGGTTTTATAGTCGGCTTGGTCGATGCCTGCCAGCCGCCCCAGGGCGGTGACGAACATTCCCCGCGTCATGCCGGTGTCGGGGCTGAACTGGTTGTTTCCAGTACCAGCGAGCAGCCCCCGGCTGGCTACGAAGATGATGTTATCCTCGGCCCAATGGTTCTTAATGTCTGTAAAGGCCGGAACCGGATTCTTGTAGCCTATGCCATAGACACTGAAATGCCCGGCTTCAAAAACAACCGTACCCAGGTCAGGGTCATAGCTGGATTTTGTCAGCCATTCCACCTTGCCCTTGCCATCTACATAGACCGCATAGAGATTTCCGGTCTTTTCGTCCTTTGCCGGAGCATAAGGCAGACGGACAGTGATGGTGTGACCGTCAAAATCGGTAATCGGCGTTTCTTTCCCGTCGGAGAGATACACCAGCGACAGGTCATAGACTGGTCTTGTGCCGATGGCAGCTTTGGCTTCCTTGGACAAGCTGGCCTGGGTAATCTGCTTTACCCGGAGGATGATGTCCCCGTTTGCCGATAGGGTATCCAGCCATTTCAGCAGTTTTGTGTCCATTCCTCCAACAACCACGCCCTCAATGTTGATTTCCAGCCGCTTCACCTTTTCGCGGACGAGGGTGTTCAGGGTTTGGGCGTTAATAGTTACGTTAAAAGAGTTCTGTCCTTCTTTTGGCGTGACAGGAATGACAACCGCCACGCCGTTTGCAGTATTGCCGTTCTTTTTGGCGTCGTTCTTTGCCGTGTTGATGGCAGACTGGACAGTGCCGTTATCCACCGCCACATTCCCGTTTTTATCCGGTGTTGCCGGTTTGGTCTGGCTGGTGGTAGGAGTGTCCGGCTTGGTTTCGTCGGGACGCGCTACAATCGTGGAGCCGCCGGAGGAACCATTGTCGCCGCTGGAAGAACCGCCGCCGGACGAAGAACCTCCCCCGCTGCTGGAACCGCCAGAGTTTCCGCCGCCGTTGCTGTTCCTTTCAAATACCGCTTTGACAGTCACATTCGCGGCAGGCATGGTAAAGCTGTTGTTGCTGATTGTCACGCCGCTGGATATTACTTGCCATTCCTTGAAATGATAGCCGCTGTTCGGTGTTGCAGTCAGGGTGATTATTGTACCCGCCGTGGCAGAGGCGGGAGAAGCGGAAGCTGTGCCGCCGGTCCCGGCCTGAACGGTTACACTGTACTGGACAGGCGGAGGCGGTGTACTTTCCTGCTCAAATACCGCTTTGACGGTTACATTTGTGGCGGGCATGGTAAAGCGGTTGCCGCTGATGGTCACGCCGCCGGAAATGACCTGCCATTCCTTGAACTGATAGCCGCTGTTCGGTGTTGCAATCAGGGTAATTTTTGTACCCGCCGTGGCAGAGGTTGGAGAAGCGGAAGCTGTGCCGCCTGTTCCGGCCTGAACGGTTACACTATACTGGGCAGGTGGCGGAGTTTTCTTTTCAACGGTAACGATACAGTTGGCGGTCTTGCCCCCGTCCGCTGTGGTGACGGTGATGGTGGCGTTGCCCGCACTGACGGCGGCAACAGTTCCGTTGCTGTCAACCTTGGCAACAGCAGTGTTGCTGGATGCCCAGGTAACAGTCTGATCGGTGGCGTTGCCAGGGGTAACGGTGGCAGTCAACTGTTCCGATCTGCCTACAATCAGGGTCATGCTGGTCTTGTTCAGCGTGACGCCGGTGACGGCGATGGTCGGGTCGATGACGCTCAGTGTCCCCGGAACATAGGTGATGGCCTCGTTATAGTTGCCGCCGCTTGGGACAGCCGCGCCGCTGGCGGTGATGGGGTACTGGCCTATGGTGTCCATATCCGCGCTGCAGGTCAGGGTGGGTTCGGCGGCCAGCGTGTCACCGCCCACAAGCCCGGACACGGTATAGGTCAGCTCCGGCTTGGCGGCGCCTATGCCGGCCTGCTGATCGTCCGCCGTGATGGTGATGGTGGCCTTGCGGAGGGTCACCTCTGCGGTTTCCTCTGTGCCGTTCAGGCTCCCGCTGCCGCCGTAAACGGCTGTAATGGTATGGGCGCCTGAGGGGATGCCCTTTTTGCCGGTGTCATAGGCAAAGACTGCCGCCGTACCCTCTGCCGCCGTGACAGGGGTATCATTCAGCTTCGTTCCCCCGCAGTAGAAGTCTACCGTGTGCTCTGCCGCTGTAAGGCTTCGCAAGGATGGTTTTACCGCCGGGGTCACGGAAAAGAGGATAGTTTCCCCATAGGTATATTGGCCGTCCGCATGATCCAGAAGGATCCCGCCGGTAAATTCCGAATCGGATTTCCGGATCGCAAATGTCTTTGTGACCGCCGTTTGGGTCAGCAGCCCGTTCTCTGTAGGGGTGACGGTAACGCTGGCGGTTCCAGCGCTGATGTTATCGGCATAGCTGCACGTAAAATCTGTGCCGTTCTGAAATACCACTCTTTTCCCGTCTATGACAGCAGAAACGACCGGTTCCGGCTTGATCTCCCGCCCGGTGTAGACCTGATCCGGAACGGTGACCATATCGTCTGTCAGCTTCACCTTAAAGATGGCCTCCACGTTTAGATCGCCGCCCAGAGAAAACGTAACCGGGTTCGAGTCACTTGAAATGCCCTCAGGCAGCCCGTTCCACTGTGCAAACGCATACTTTTCGGCCGGGACTGCGGTAAGGGTAAAGGTGGGCTGTTCGTCGGGTGTAAAGGGTATACGATAATCCGTTATCTGCACAGTCCCATGACGGGGCTCGATGACGGTGAGCGTATGGCCGGATTTGTCAGTAAGCGCCGTCAGCTGGTTATTGTTGCAGTACAGGGCATACATGTTCGACAGGCCGCTCACATTCAGCACCGTCAGCTGGTTATTGTTGCAGTACAGGGCAGTCAGGCCCGGCAGGCCGCTCACATCCAGCTCCGTCAGCTGGTTATCGTTGCAGCGCAGGGTTTGCAGGCTCGACAGGCCGCTCACATCCAGCTCCGTCAGCTGGTTATTGTAGCAGTACAGGTAAACCAGGCTCGACAGGCCGCTCACATCCAGCGCCGCCAGCCGGTTATCGTAGCAGTGCAGGTAATCCAGCCTCGACAGGCCGCTCACATCCAGCGCCGCCAGCTGGTTATTGTAGCAGAACAGGGCAGTCAGGCTTGACAGGCCGCTCACATCCAGCTCCGCCAGCTGGTTACCGTTGCAGTACAGGATGTCCAGGCTCGACAGGCCGCTCACATCCAGCGCCGCCAGCTGGTTATCGTGGCAGTACAGGGAGTACAGGTCCGACAGGCCGCTTGCATTCAGCGCCGTCAGCTGGTTATTGCTGCAGTAGAGGGTTCGCAGGCTCGACAAGCCGCTCACATCCAGCGCCGCCAGCTGGTTATTGTAGCAGTACAGGGCTCGCAGGCTCGACAGGCCGCTCACATCCAGCTCCGTCAGCTGGTTATCGTAGCAGTATAGGTAAACCAGGCTCGACAGGCCGCTCACATCCAGCCTCCCTGTCAAATTTTCAGCAGCAACAGTCAGACGGGTGATCCGTTTCGGGCTTTCGCTGTTCCATGTGGCGAAGTCCCCCCAGTTTGCCGGATCATCCTGTGCAGCGGATAACCCGTTGTTTGCGATGATTGCGTTTACCACCGCCACATCCTCCGGGGAATATGCTTCATTGGCAAAGGCTGCGGGCGGGGCAGCTTCCGGCTGTGAATGGATTTCCAGCGGCCGGCTCTCCGGCAGGACGGGGGCGGGGAGCTCCCCGCCCTGTTCGGCGTTTTCCTCCGCAGCCTCCCCTTTGCAGTCCGACAGGTCGGCATCCTCTGCGCCGCAGACCAGGCAGTCAGGATTGATTTGACCCTCTGTACAGAGGGTCAAACAAGAGCATTGCTCTTGTTTGATGATTCCTGTTTCCGGTTCCTCGTCGGCTTCGCCGCCATTCACCTTGTGTTCATGCCGGCAGTCCAATTTTTCCGTAATACAGCCGCTTTCCCCATCGCAGATATGGGGGCAGTTTTCCGGCTCCCGTTTCTCTGCGTTTGCCGGGGTAGCCTCGTTGCCCGATACGCTGTCCTCTGTTTCCGACCGGTAACACTCCGGCGTATGCTCGTGGACGCACTCGGTCACTTCGGTGTAGCAGTCCTCTGTGTGTTCGTGGCCGCATGGCGTTCCCGGCGTTTCTTCCGTATAGCCGCAATCGTCCGTATGCGCGGCGTGGTGTTCGCACAGCCCGGTTTCCGGCTGTCCTCTGTCTGCCACCGCATGAACCGGAGTTCCTGACATGGTGACGATCATCACCGCAGACAGCAGCAACGCCAGCGGCCTCCTTAACTTGTTTCTCATAAAATGCCCTCCTGATATTTTGAAAAATGTATGGTTCCCAATTCCCTGTGCTTACAGGCAGTCTATTTCCATTCCCCGCCAGCAGGCGGGCATCCTCTGCCACGAATCAGTTTTTCCTGCCATGAGTTTCCTTACCGTCTCCCTGAACCGGGATTCCGCAAGCGGGCGGACGATAAAGTCAAAAATGTGCGTCCGTATCGCAACCCCCGCAAAATAGGGGTCATCCGTAATCCATATCACCAGCGCATCGCCAAACCGCTCCCGGTAAGCGCAGACAAGCTCCATCCCCTGCGCGCCATCCACGCCTACCACCACAATGTCGTACTTATGTTCCAGGTGGTAATGCCCGTCCATGCTGCCCTGCGACACACGCATTCCTGGTGACTCATCCGCAAGTATCCCTGAAAGCATCCCATATTCCTGCCTGCTCTTCGTAAAAACAACGGCATCCATTCCCGTTCCCTCCTTTTCCCTCCTGTGAAAACGCAAAAAGACCGCCGGGGAGCGCGGCATCCTGCACGGCATGATAAGCCTGCAGGAAATGCCCGCCCCCGGCGGTCCTGGTTCTGATGGAACTATATGTAAAAAGACACGACAAAAGGATAGTATTATCCTGTCTGTCTGTCTGTCTGTCTGTCTGTCTGTCTGTCTGTCTGTCTGTCTGTCTGTCTGTCTGTCTGTCTGTCGCTAATTATCTCCCGCTGTGCCATGCCCTGTCAACCTCCTTCCGCAAAAAATTCCTATTTTTAAGATAGCGGAATTCTGGTAAAAAACAAGGCTTCTGGCAGGAACGTCAATTTTCTGGCAAGAACGTCAGGGAATTTTTAAATGGGAGGCTGGCAGATTTGAAACTTATCTTCTTTTGTGCTATACTTAGATTGGATTTTTATACGAATTGAGGTGAAACCTATTTTAAAGATAGCTTTAGTGGATGATGAACAGGAATACCTGGACGGGATGGGAAAGCTCTGCAACAGTTTCGGCAGAAGCGCCGGATACCCTGTGGAGGCAGTCCCCTTCTGCAGCGCAGGGGATTTTCTTGAGGCGTTTAGCGGCGGCAGCTTTGACCTTGTGTTCATGGATATCTATATGGAAGGCATGGACGGGGTCGCCGCCGCACTGGAAATGCGTAAGTCTGACAGCGGCTGCCTCCTTGTGTTCCTGACCTCCAGCACAGATTTCATGCCGGACGCCTTCTCCTGCCACGCCTTTGAATATGTCACCAAGCCTTTTTCTGAAAAGCGCATCTTTGACGTACTGGCGGACGCCGTGAAAGTGCTGCCGCAGGAACAGAAATACATAGAACTTGCCGCGGACAGGAAAACCGTGCGCGTGTTCCTGAGTGACATTGCTTCCGCAGCCACGGACGCACATTACATAATGGTCACACTTGCAGACGGCAGGGGGCTGCGGTGCCGCATGACCATGCCGGAATTCATGGAAAAAACAGGCGGCGACGCCCGCTTCATCCCCATCAATAAAGGTATTGCCGTGAATGCCGAATTCATCCTTGAATTTAAAAACGGATGCTGCGTCATGGAAAGCGGAGCCAGGTTCCCGGTCCGTGTGCGTGACAGTGCCAGGGTAGAGCAGATGGCAAGCGATTACCATTTTGAGAAAATACGCAGCAGACAGCGGCACAGGAAGGGGGAATGAACATGGATATGCACAGGCTTCTGTCAGCACTCCTGCAGCTGCTGGTCCTCATCCCCAGCGCGGTGTCCTGTTACCTTCCGGTAAAAAAGCAGATGAAATATACGCCCGCAAAGACCGCCGCCCTATGCACAGCAGTGATCCTGCCTTATTCCCTTGCCACCGCTTTCCTCCATGCGGCGTTTTCCATCAGCATGGAGGCGCTGTTCTTCCCCGCCCTCGTGCTGTTCTTTTTCCTGTACCGCCGAACGGTGGACATGGACCTTTCCCGCGCCCTCGCCGTTTATGTGGGGGTCTGCGCCATAGAAACCTTCCCTGCACAGTTCGCCTATGCTTTTGACGCACGGCTGCACCCCTCGTTGGGCGCGGCGGATTTCTCCCCGGAAGCTGCCCTGTTCCGGCTTGGGCTTGCCACCCTTCTGCTTGCCGCCTTTTTCCGCCCTGCCACGGAGAACTTCTCATGGGCGTTGGATAGGCTGGACTCCCCGAAGCTCTGGTATTCCACGGTGGTGCTGTCCTCCGTGTTCCTGGTTTTCAATGTGCTTGCCGTCCCACGCTCCTACTCCACCCTTTATGCTGGGCGGATGTACGAGCTGTTCCTTGCTTTCGAGGCGGGCGCGATGGCGGTTCTTGTTGGCATTTACGTCCTTTTCTACCGGGGCGCCACACTCATACTGGAACAGGCGGAACTTAAGGAACGCTCCCGGCTCCTTGAGATGCAGTCCAGCCAGTACCTCTCCCTGCTGGAACACATCCGCCAGACCACAAAGCTCCGCCATGACTTCCGCCATTCCATCCGGCTGCTCGTCTCCCTTGCCGAGCAGGGTGATGTCGGCAGCATCCGGGCGCACATGGCGGAATATGAAACCGTACTCTACCGGCACTCTATTGCAGATTACTGCAGGAACGCAGCGCTGAATGCGCTTTTCGGCCATTACCGTGAAATGGCTGATGCTGCGGGTATCCAGACAGACTGGAACATTGAACTTCCGGAGCCTCTCCCTTTCGCGGAGCTTGACATGACAGGGCTGTTTGGAAACCTGATGGAGAACGCCATCGCCGGATGCCTGACCGTCCCGGAAAGCTCGCGGTATTTTTGCCTGACTTCCCAGGTTCGCCACGGGAACCAGTTGTATATTGTTTCCACCAACAGTTTTGACGGGAAGGTCAGAAAAGGGAAGGACGGCTACCTTTCCACAAAGCGCAACGGAAACGGAATCGGGCTTTCTGCCATCGCTGCCACAGCGGAAAAGTATGGTGGCTCAGCAAAAGCCTCCAACAGCGGCACGGAATTTTTTGTGGACATTGTGTTGAAGATATAGGGGAGGGTGCAAATGAACACGGGGGTTCACTTTTTCTGGACACATCTGATAGACACCCCAAGCCTCCAAAGTGCGTGGGTTGTCCCAGAGTGCGGGACAACGTGGCAAGCAATGCCCCAGGATAGCCATCCGGCTCCTGGCGCTGCTTGTTGGGGATTCCCCAAGCCCCTTTTGAACACAGAATTTCATTCTGTGGCTGCGCGTTCCTGCGGAACGCTTTTCACCTGCCTGCGGCGGTGAGAAAATACGAAAAAACGGGCGCGTCAGCGGTCCTGTCCCTGTTCCTTTTCCCGGTCATTCTGGCGTTCCTCCCCGTATCCCATCAGCCGGTCTACGTTGGCTTTTGCGGCCAGCAGTTCCCGCATTTCCTCGCGGGATCGCCGGTACTCGGCATAGTCTTTTTTCTTTTCTTCCAACAATGTTGCGTACTCGGCCTGCAAGCTCTTGACGGTGGGCAGCTTCTTGATACCCAAATCGTCAAAAGCCTGCTTTGCCGCCTTGTGGAGCAAAATATCCGCTTCATGTTCCGCTAAAAATTTCTTGGAATATCCCGCCTTGCGGTAGGCCGCATAGACCTCGCGGGTCTTGGCGTAATTGATGATGTGGGTCCGCAGTACGGCTATCTCCGCCATGCGGGTTTCCGCCGCCTTGATCTGGGCCGACAGCTCATTATGACGGGCGGTAGCCATTGCAGCTTTTTCCTCCAAGACTGCGTATTCCAGCAGGCCATGCTCGGTGAGGTAGTTCATTGTCTGCGCCATCTGTTTGAGATTAAATACCTTTGCCCAGCGCGCGTAGCCAGCGCCTTTTCCGGCCTGCAATTTCTCCTGAATATCCACCAGCAGATTGACCTTCGGAGTGGGAGTTGAAACTGGGTTGGATACATAGTCGATAATGTCACTGACTGCCTGACTTTCGGTGCGGCCTTTGCCAATGTGCAGCGGCATGATGCGTGTGGTTGCCATGATGGAATCCTCCCTTCATAACAAAACGGCCTGCATACGCAGACCGCTTGTTTCTTTTTATTCACCATTTTTATATCGGATGACCGGAATTTGTTTGACCTTTTTTCCAATGGTCCGGCGTTCTAACGCAAAAACCATATCGCTGGTGCGCTCAAAAAATCCGATGTCTTTTTTCCAGCTTATCCCACATTTACAATGCTGCAAGCCGATAAACTGCTGTTTCATTTTTCTGCCGCAGCCGGGGCAGACTTTATTACTGGTTCCCATCGTTTTTGTCATGCCATTTTTTCAGGACTGCTTCTACCTGCGCGACCAGCTGCTCCTTGTCTGGCATATAAAGGACATAACGGGATGCAAAGATATTGTTGGACAGACCGCCCAGCGCATACTCCGCCGCAACACCGTCTTTGTCGGTACAGAGGATAATGCCGATGGGCGGGTTGTCATCATGGTCATTGACTTCCGCCGCATAGTAGTTGAGGTACATATTCAGCTGTCCGGCAGCCTCCGGCGTCAGCTTTTTTGTTTTTAGTTCAATCAGCACATAGGCCCGCAGGATTTTGTTGTAAAAAACCATATCCACATGGTAGTGGGTATTGTTTAAGGTGATCCGCTGCTGGGTTCCCACAAACATGAATCCCCGGCCAAGTTCCAGCAGGAATTTTTCAATCTGCATCACAAGCGCCTGTTCCAGATCGCTTTCCAGGTAAGGTCTGTTTTCGGGAATCCCTAAAAACTCGAATACATAGGGATCGCGAATAATATCGGCTGGCTGTGCGATTTCAATTCCCTTTTGAGCCAGCGAGAGAACCTTTTCTTTGTTGGCATCACCACTGGATAATAAGAGGCGTTCATACAAGGAGCTTTCAATCTGCCGTTTCAGCTCCCGTACCGACCAGCCGGAATTGACAGCCTCTTTTTCATAAAAGCTGCGCTTGCCCTCATCGAAGATCGTCAAAAGCTCGCAGTAATGGGACCATGACAATTTAACAGACGCTGTCTGTTGAATTGGGTAAGACTGATAAAACCGCCTCATAAATTGAATATTGGAAACAGAAAAACCCTTTCCAAACTCCCTTGTCAGTTCTTTGGAAAGTTCTTTTAAGGTCTGCTTTCCATACTCTGCGCGGAGCTGGCTTTGCTGCTCATACTCCACAATAATCCGGCCAATGTTCCATTAGGTTGTAAGCAGCTCGGTGTTGACCTGCTGCGCGATATTTTTTCTTGACTTTTCCAATAATTCTCTGATTTCCAAAATCATCGGATTGTCCGATGATAGCTGATGATTTTCCATATACTCACTCCTCTATGAAAAGACCCGCCCGTTTGCGGGACTGTCTGCGCTTTGACCTTTATCAGTATATCCTATTTCATGCCGAAAGTAAATCGCCAAAGCTATCTGGCGTTTCCTTTTTCCCACCTCTCCAAACGGGATTGGCACAGTGCGGCAATTTCGTTTTTATCTTCCTCCGTCACATTCCTGCGTCCCTTTGTCCGCTGGATTTCCAGATAGCTTTCATAATCGGAAAGCACAAGGTCAAAAAGCTCCTTTGGGGTACGGCAGGCCATGCTGCTGGTTCCTCCTTTGTTCATTTTTATTATACCTTATCCGAACCAACTGTTACAACTTTAGTATACCAGAACACAGCTTTCAAACGGCGTTGACCAGCAGCATCCCGCGCTGGTAGCCTTTGCGAAATATCAGAACATCGAAAAGCTGACTCGCGAAATCCTGATTGAACTGGTAGACCATATCAAGGTTTACGAAAACGGCAATATCAGCGTTCATTTTAAGTTTGCGGACGAGTTCCGCCGGATTGCCGAGTACATTGAAATCAACACCACCGACACCGCCGAGGCGGGCTGACCCCCGCCAAAGCATAAAATCCTTTTGACAGTGTGTTTTCCTAATAAAACGCAATCTTAGAAAACGGGTACCCATTTCCGTAAATCTGCTCGTCCGCGCTATGGCTTTTTGGACAGATTTTGCTTGTTGGGAAGAATCCCAAACCCTCTGATAATTCCTCTCACTACCTACAACACCGCACAGAGCGGTTTTGACGGAGTTTTGAGAGAAATTCTTCAAAAAGTTTTCTTGTTTCTTAATACGGGGAAGTTTGGAAAAAGCCAATGCCACAGAATAAATCAGCAAAAATTTTTTTGTGCCATTGACAAATTCTCTGATTTGCAGTATCATATAACAGCGATATATAACACCGTTATATACAGGAGGTGAGAAAATGAGCGAAGCAGAGCAGACAACACTACATTTAATCCATTCAGCCGCCATGGAGGAATTTCTTGAAAAAGGCTATAAGTCTGCTTCCCTGCGGAATATTGTCAAAACGGCGGGGGTAACGACAGGCGCGTTTTATGGCTACTATAACAGCAAGGAGGATTTATTTGAAGCACTGGTAGGCGAACACTACAATTTCTTATTGAAACTCTTTTGCAAGGCACAGAAAGAATTTGCAGAAATCCCCCCAGAGGAACAGCCCGACAATCTTACCTCTACTTCCGGCGTGTATATGTATGAAATGCTCTTGTACGCCTATGAACACTTGAATGAATTTAAGCTCATACTTTGCTGTTCGGAGGGAACACGTTTTTCAAAGCTGATTGATGAAATGGTGGAAATAGAAACAAAAGGAACACATGATTATTTAGCAGTTCTTGAAAAGTTAGGCAGACCAGCGCCGCCCATTGATGAACGGTTAGAGCATATTTTGATTACGGGAATGTTCAACACATTTTTTGAGCTGATTATACATGAAATGCCGCTTGAAGAAGCAAAGCACTATTTGAAAGAAATGAGAGCTTTCTATACCGCCGGGTGGATGAAAATTATGGGGCAATAATAAATCGAGCAGGCTCGATTACAAATAAATGTCCAATAAGATTTGATAATGGAAAGTTTACACTTTCCATTATATTTGACGCATGGGTTAGTTTTAGCTAACTTTATAAAGACACCACTAATCAAATAAGGATATTCGAGGGCAGTTATTTAGTCCTCATATCATAAAAAATTTTCAAGGAGGTTTTTTTCAATGAAAAAACGGTCTAATCTATCAAGACTGATGGGCTATGCCGGAGGGCATAAGATTTTAACCTATCTATCTTGGGTACTGTCCGTAATGAGTGCGCTGTTAGCTCTTGTACCTTTTTGGTATATATGGCGTATCATTCACGACATACTGGAAGCTTCCCCGGACTTCGTGGAAGCGGGGAATGTCACAGGCTACGGCTGGTCTGCGGTATTGTTTGCGGTTATCTCTATTGTTGTCTACATAGCCGCCTTGATGTGTTCGCATATGAGCGCGTTCCGGGTTGCCGCAAATATCCGAAAAGAGCTTATGCGCCATATTACAGCGTTGCCGCTTGGTGTAACAGAAAAGTATGGAAGTGGAAAGCTGCGGAGAATAGTAAATAGTTCCAGTGCCGCTACGGAAACATATCTTGCACACAGGCTCCCCGACAAAGCAGGGGCGGTTGCCACCCCCATAGGGCTGCTTTTCCTGTTGCTTGCCTTTGACTGGCGGTTAGGGCTTTTAAGCCTTGTTCCCGTTGTGCTTGGTTTTCTGATTATGATGAAAATGACAGGAAAAGACATGGAGAAGCGAATGGAGCAATATCAAAACGCGCTTGCTGATATGTCAAATGAAGCTGTTGAATATGTGCGGGGCGTACCCGTAGTAAAGACTTTCGGGCAGACAATTTTTTCTTTCAAACGCTTCAAAGACGCGATAGACAATTACGAAACATGGGTAATTGCATATACAAAGGGGCTGCGTCTGCCTATGATGTTCTATACAACAGCAATTAACGGCGTATTCGCGTTTCTGATTGCCGGGGGTATTCTCTTTACAAGGGGCGGCATAACAAATGAACTTCTGTTAAACCTTATCTTCTATATTGTGATTACGCCTGTTATCGGTACGACGCTTACAAAGATTATGTTTATGAGCGAGGACGCAATGATTGTAGGCGACGCAATCAACAGGATTGATGAAGTGCTGAACGAAAAACCATTATCTGAAAGCAGCGTGAATAATATTCCTAAAAATAATGGAATTACATTGGAACACGTTAGTTACAGCTATGACGGAGAAAAAAACGCGCTCAATGATGTATCTCTTTCCATAAAGCCGGGGCAGACAGTCGCATTGGTAGGAGCGTCCGGCGGCGGCAAGACGACACTTGCAAATATTGTCACAAGATTTTTTGACCCGCAAAAAGGACGCATACTGATAGGGAATATCGACATACGCGACATTCCGAAAGAAATATTGATGAATAAGGTATCTTTTGTATTTCAGAACAGCCGCCTTATTAAAGCGTCCATATTGGAAAATGTGCGTATGGCAAAACCTAACGCCACACGCGAAGAAATCGCTCATGCACTGGAAGCTGCACAGTGTTTGGATATTATTGAAAAATTACCGAATGGCATTGATACGGTTGTCGGCACAAAAGGCGTGTATCTGTCCGGCGGCGAACAGCAAAGAATAGCGATTGCCCGCGCAATTTTGAAAAATGCGCCTATCCTAATTCTTGATGAAGCAACCGCGTTTGCCGACCCCGACAATGAGGTGCGCGTGCAACAGGCTTTATCTGCTCTTTCAAAGGGAAAGACCGTCATTATGATTGCACACAGGCTGTCATCAATCACAGACGCGGATTGCATTTATGTACTGCAAGACGGTGAAATTGTCGAAAGCGGCACACATAGCGGACTGATAGAGCGAAACGGCATATTTACAAAAATGTGGAAGAATTATTCCGAAGCGGCAGAATGGAAGATTTTGAATGAAAATAAGGGATTGGAGGTAAACGCATGATTAAGACATTGCAAAGACGTTTTGCGTTATCAAGACAGGGGGCTGTCGATTTGATAAAGGGCTGTATTGCTTGTGTCGCACAGGATATATCCTTTATGCTTCCCGTCGGACTGCTCTATTACTTTGTCATTGATACCATGAACGGGGGCATAAATGGAAGCCGCGCCCTCTTCTACGCGGTTGGTGCTCTGGTTTGCTTATGCTTTATTTTTATTGTGACATGGTTTCAGTATAACGCCACTTACTTAGCGACTTATGTGGAAAGCGGTGTAAGGCGTATATCCTTAGCAGAACAGCTCCGTAAAATCCCATTGTCCTTTTTTGGCAAGAAAGACCTTGTTGATTTGACAAATTCGATTATGGGCGACTGTGCTACTCTTGAACAGGCATTTTCCCATTATGTACCCGCACTGGCAGGCTCCCTTATTTCCACAACATTGATTGCAGTTTGCCTTTTTGCCTACGACTGGCGAATGGCTCTTGCGGCGGTTTGGGTTTTGCCGATTGCATTTACAATCACATTCTTTTCAGCCCGCATACAGGAATATTTTAACCGCAAATCCGTAGCGGCAAATGTCGCGCTTGAAAGCGGCGTACAGGAGTGTATCGAAAGTTTGCAGGACTTAAAGGCGAACAATGCGGAAGAAAACTATTTAAGAGGGCTTGACAAAAAAATTGACTATGTGGAAAAGCGGCACATTATAACAGAACTTGGGACAGCACTTTTTGTTGTTTCTTCAACGTTGATATTAAAGTTTGGGATTGCTACGGTTGCGCTTGTAGGTTCTGCGCTGCTTATTCGTGGGGAAATTGATATTCCGCTGTTCTTTATGTTTTTGCTTGTGGCTTCAAGGCTATATGCCCCGCTTGAGGGTGCATTGCAAAATCTTGCTGCGGTAATCTCCACCAAAACGAACATAAACCGCATGAATGAAATTCTTGACCAGCCTATTCAGACAGGAACAGACAGAGTAACAAATAAAGGATATGACATTATATTCGACCATGTAGGATTTGCTTATAATACTGGAGAAACCGTATTGAAAGACGTGTCTTTTACGGCAAAACAGGGAGAAGTTACCGCCTTAGTCGGACCGTCCGGCGGCGGTAAAACTACGGTATCACGTCTTGCCGCGCGGTTCTGGGATATAAGCAAGGGGAAAATCACTGTCGGCGGTATGGATATATCGAAAATAGAGCCGGAAACCTTGCTGTCGCTGTACTCTATCGTATTTCAAGATGTGACGCTGTTTAACAACACAATTATGGAGAATATCAGAATAGGCAGAAAGGACGCGACCGACGAAGAAGTGATTGCAGCGGCAAGACTGGCAAATTGTGAAGAATTTGCGACAAAGCTCCCGGACGGGTATCACAGTATGATTGGTGAAAATGGCTGCGAACTGTCCGGCGGGGAAAGGCAGAGAATTTCAATCGCCCGCGCTTTCCTCAAAAATTCCCCTATCATCTTACTTGATGAAGCAACGGCAAGCCTTGATGTGGAAAACGAAACATTGATACAGGCTGCTTTATCAAGGCTGATAAAGGATAAGACCGTACTTGTTATCGCCCACCGTATGCGTACCGTAAGCGGCGCGGATAAAGTGGTTGTACTTTCAGACGGTTCTGTTGCGGAACAGGGAACGCCGGAAAAACTGATGAACACAGGCAGGATTTACCCGCATATGGTAAAACTGCAAATGATTAGCAGGGATTGGGGTATTTAACATGAATACCGAATGGATAATATGCCCCATATGCCAAAGCAAAACAAGGTTAAAAATGCGGAGTGATACCGAACTGAAAAACTTTCCCCTGTATTGCCCGAAATGCAAGCACGAAACCATTATTAACGTACAACAAATGAATATATCAGTTATCAAAGAGCCAGACGCACAGACGCAGAGCCGATAACACGCAGATTAAAAATGCGGTTATCGGCTCTTTCTTTTTGGTAACACTCATAAGCCGCCGTTTCTTCAAAACGGACAGCGGAGGACTTTTAGAAACCATGACTAATAATGCGGCGGTATCAGGAGGTATCGTCGTGTTATTTTTATATCCGCAAAATCAGACAAACTATTTTCTGTCAAAAAAACGCAGTGTTCGTTTAGGGGATATACTACCCATGAATATGAACTGTCAAATCATTTAGTATGTCTTGATAACTCGTATTACTCAAATGCTTATGCCACTTTATGCTGTATGAGCATTTGTTGTAATAGCCCCCTACTGGGAAGAAAGGGGGTGAGAGAAAATGAGATATTCTGAACAGTTCATGGAACATATCGAATATGCTTTCCATGCGTTCTGCAAGATTGTCCTGCGCCATGAAGCAATTAACGCATGGCGGGATTTGAAGCGGAAAGAAGCAAGAGAAATATCCCTTGACTATCTGATGTCAGAACGATATGTTGAACCGTCTGCTATGGACAGCTACTTTGAAAAACAGGATAAGCCGACTGTATTTATTGTGTTGGGAAAGGAAGTACGATAAACCACAGAAGAAATGTTGCGCTGAAACAGTTGCGGAAAGAATGGGAGAAATTGAAATATGAGGAACAAAAAGCTGATACCTTTTGAGGTAATCGAAAAAGCCGTTGCCGGAGAGCCGGAAGCGGTAGACGCAGTATTGCGGCACTATACCACATACATCAAATATCTGTCTATGCATAAAGGGCATATCAATGACGATACGCAGGACAGATTAAAGGCAAAACTGATTGAAGCCATATTGAAATTCCGCTTCGACCGATAGTAGGTAGTCAAGAGGGCGAAATCAGCAGACTGCTTTCGCCCTCAATCTATTATGGGGATTGTTACGCAGTAGGGGTTATTTTGTCCTTGATTTATGCGGCTTTAAGAGCATGGAAAACACTTGGACGATATTTTATATTTCTACCCTCGAAAATGGCGTTCTACTGCGTAACAAAAAGCAGAGAACCGACCACTAATGAAAGTGATATGTTCTCTGTTCTTGCTTGCACCCTGTTTGTCAGCGTTGATGATAAGTTGTTGTAAATATTTCCTTATCACCGTAAAACTAATTCCTTTAATTTTTCGTATACAAGTGACGCCCGCCACGACCTGGCAGATGTTCCTTCCAGACCCCGCTCTCGCTTAATGGACGCCTATAGCGGTACTAAATTCGCGACTGCGCGTTCCGCTTGCGCTCATTAAGTGCCGATGGCGCCCAATGGGTCTTGCAGGAACATCTGCCAGGCCATGTCGGGCTGTGTACTGGCTCCGATATGTACGCTTCAGGCGGAACATTCCCCCATATATCTTACACAATATTATGGCGATAGTGTCTTATATCGTATCGGTAGTCGTAGTCAGCCAGGGCAGGAGGTTCCTGAAAGACCCATTGGACGCCATCGGCACTTAATGAGCGCAAGCGGCGTAAAGCCGCGCAGTCGCGAATTTAGTACCGCTATAGGCGTCCATTAAGCGAGAGCGGGGTCTGGAAGGAACCTCCTGCCCTCCTGTCCTAGCGTCCTCTAACAAAAAAACCAGAGGCCATACCCCTCACCCGATACAGCCTCTGCCTTCCTAACACTTTCTATACACTAACCCCAATCTCTACCGCAAATACGCCTTCAACTTCTCAATATTTTTCTCCTCAAAATCCATTATCTCCTCCGCCATCTCGCAATACTCCTTCTGCGCACTTTTATTCCTCTTTACCACCTTCATAAGCTCTGTAATCCCCTTCGTATTTCCCTGAATCATCATATCCGCCAGATGCTCCGTACTTGCATTTAGCAGTGTATTCATCTGAATCCCGCCCCACAACATCGTTTTGTCCATAAACTTATCCTCTGGCGGTGTCATGTGTTCTTTCTGATACCGTTTCTCCATCTTTTCTTCAAGCTGCACAAACTTACATGCCTGCCGGTTCAAGTCAAGCGCCAAATCATCATCATCCACTTTTCCAATCATCACATTGATGGCCTCTCTGCCCATCCGGGCATTTTTATAGCTCTCGTCAAGCACTGCCTTATCCGCTTCTGTCATCATAAAAAAAACTCCTTCCTCTAGTAGACTCTTACTATCCCCTAGAGTATGGAGCTTTTTTATATATTATACAGTGATTTTTATTATTCTATATATTCTGTCATCACATAACCAGTCTGGCCGTTATATTCCACCTTACTCCAGCCATCGCTATAGGACTCAATCTGTGTAATCGCATCTCCTGCATAGGCAAGTGCTAATCTTGCAGACTCTGTACTTCTCTCTGCACGTACATTGACCGTATCATTTACATGGGTCTGGCGATTCTGTGCAGTTACCTCCGGCTGCTGTTCTTCTGCCGGTTGTTCTTCTGATTCTTCAGGCTGTGCCTCTGCTTCTTCTGTTGGCTGCTCTTCTCCTTCTGCTGGTGCCTCGCCCTCTCCTTCGCCTTCCTGTGGCTCATTCTCTGCTACTTGTCCATTAATTCTCTGAATAAAGGCAGAAAGCGTCTCGTCGTTCTCCTGTGCCGTCTGATAACGTGCTCTGACATCGTCGTAGAGTGCTTGTACTTCCGGGTCTTTCTCTAGCTCTGCCACGTACTCTCTCATGCTCTCGTCGATATCGCCATAGTGAATCCTGCGTCCTTCTTCTCCTTTTGGTCCTACATACAGGCAGATAATATCCGGCGCACTTGTCTCAATATTGATAAGCTTCATATCATAGCATACAAAGACAATGTATGAATCATCCACTGGCCCATTCTTCGTATAACAGGTTACATTGTCAAAGGATTCGATAAAGGAAGCGCGGTTAGCGATTTTTTCTTTTTCTTCATCCGTCAGGACATCGACAATTCCTTCTAAACTTTCCACATCGCCACTTGCGATATATTCACAATATTCTTCCACCAGACGGTCAATTGATGCATGAGAATTCTCTTCTAGATTATTCTCTGGCTCTTCTGCTTCTGCTGGCTCGGTAGCCTCTGGTGTTGCTGCTGTATCCTGTGTGGGTGTCTGTGGGGTTCCCTGCTGCTCGACTTCCCCTTGTACCACCGGCGCACTTTCCTGCTTACGCCCATCAATCAACAAGTAAATGATGACCAATAAAAGTATAATAATAATTCCCATCAAAAACTTATAATTCGTCAAAATATTGTTTCCTTCTTTTTTTTCCATGTTTTCTCCTCCTTTTTTTGAATATAAAAAATGCACCTGACAAGATTCGAACTTGCGACACCGGGCGTCGGAGGCCCGTGCTCTATCCAGCTGAGCTACAGGTGCGTGGCTAACTACCTCAACTATCATACAACAACTTTTTAAAATACGCAACCTTTTTTTGTAATAAATTTGTAACAAATTTTGTTAATATTTCTTAAGAACTTCTGCCAGCATCTACAAGACACTGGCAGAAAGATACGTATTAACAGAGGGTTTGCGTCTCTGACGAATAGAAATAGGCATGTCCGCTTAAGTAATCTTCTTCTCTGACACAGCTTGCATTGACTTCCTGTACCAGTAGATTTAGTTCCTCCTTGTCAAATGCCAGGCTCTTGGGGAAGACGATAAGTTCATGGATGCTGCTTGGCAGCACACAATAATCCCCTTGAAGCTTTAAGGCGCACATCCTTTGAACTTTGGGGTCTACAATCGCTGCTGCACCATATTCTTTTCTCTTGTTGGTCAGGACATACATCCCACTTGTCAGGGTTTCTAGGCCATAACGCTCCAAGAAATGTTCCATAGGCTCAAAAAGTACAGCTGTCCCTGCCATATTGATGGCAGCAGCCTCATAAAGTTCTTTTTGCCCGATTTTCCAGTAGTCCAGATGCTCTGTACGAATCAGTGCCGTAGCATTGTCAATCATATATTCTGGAATTCTAAGATAAAATACAATTGCCAAATCCAGCCATGGAAGCCATGGAATCTGTTCTAACAGCGCTCTGTTTTTCTCTCTGGATATTAAACGATAGTAGATTCTGCTTTTCATCTGCTCAAAATCCAATACTTCCATAACTTCCTGGGTAGAGAAAAGTTTACAGGTTCTAAGGGTATGTAGAACAAGTTCTGCAATATGGTCTATTTTTTCGTCTAATATATCTTCTTCATAATATTGATTGACATAGACCGTGGGTTGTTCTCTGTGGCCAGGGACACGATAAGAAAAACCGTCTAATTGTAAGTTATTGTTTTTTAATACTTGAATTTTTCGGATATCTTCTCCTTTATGCAGTTTTTTTAGAATGATTTGTTCTAACTTTGTTAAATATTCCTCATACGTCATATGATTCCTTTCTGTATCTGCTATCGTCGCAGGGAATCAAAAGGCAGCAGGAATGTTTTATATCTGTATGTTATTTTACACGGGATGAAAGGAATTTACAATATGAAATTTTTCTTCCATATTAACCCTAAAAGCCCTTTTCTTTTAAATCGTTCACAATCTTCACATAAGTTTCCACAGGGTCAAAACCTTTGTAATCTTCCCTTTTCAGGTCAATGATATCTCCGTGAGAGATTCCGCGGATATGGGAGTTAGAAAAGACCCCCTTAAATTCGCCCCATTTGGCGGAAGTGACACTCACCAGACCATCGTTATCACCTTCTAGCGGTTTGATAAGACAGTATGGAATGCTTAAAAGGAGATGACTCCAGGGGTGTTTCATCTTAGAGGTGTAACTTTGATAGTAGACGCCTTTTGCATCTATCACTTCCTTGTTAAATAATTCACTTGCTTTGGTTGAAAATTGATGCGTAGCAGTATAAAAATCTGGATTTTTATCGCCAAATTTTCGGAAGGTACGGTCAAAGCAGGAAGCTACCAGGCGATACAGACTATCTGGCAGCCTACAGGCATAGTCTACAAAACGACAGCCTCTATGTGGGGTATTCATTGTGGTCAAAGAAGCCACATAAGGAGCCATCTGAAGTTTGGAGATAGCATATCTGGCGTCTAAGCCGCCTTTGGAATGAGCGATAATATTGACTTTTTTACAGCCTGTTTCTTCTAGGACCGTTAAGATACGGGTCTTGATATCTTCGGCATTGTAGACAATGGTTCCCAAGGCTTCCTGATTGCCGTAGTAGATGGTTGCGCCATTTCGCTTTAGTTCCCTGGGAATCCGCCCCCAGTAGTTAAAGTAGCGCAGGTCCCGAAAACCAATACCATGAACCATAATAAGAGGATATCTGGTCTTGCAAAGCTCAGAATCAATACGCAGCCTTTGCAGTTTTGTTTTTTCTAATTCAAAATCGTACTCCTCGTAGACCAGACGGCAGGCATACAGCAGAACACCTAGATTAACCATGGGAATCCACATGGTAAAAAGCATCACTAATCGCCGCACAATACTAAGTCTTCTGGAGGTAAAGAAAATAAGCAGTACACCAATACCCAAAATCAGAAAACATCCAGCACAGGCAATCACCGCATTGCTTATCAGCACCAAAAGCCCCGGCACATAAGGAAGCCTGCCACGAAAATAACACTGATAAAAGACTACCATCTGTGCCGCCATCGCATAAAGTCCACTATAAATCATACTTCCGCCCTTTCGCATCATCCGCACGCGAAGGCTAAGCATTTTCTTTTCCCTTATATGCATCTGGTCAAATCCTATTATCAATCCCCAGATTACCAGTACAGATATATTTCCAAGCTTCCACATCTTCTGGCTACCAAGCAATACCAGATTCAGCACACAGGGCAAGCTGATGGCAAGCCACAGCCGATATAACCATTTTCTCATAGGTATTTACTCTTTTCTATTGATTTTTCTCTGTCAACAACCTGTAAAATAATTGATTTAACTGACTCCAGTCTGGATTTCTGTCATCTTTCATCGAGGATACAAGTTTTTGATAATATGTTAGTTTTTGCTCAATATATACCTGTAAAGCTTCAATACGCGCTCCTTTTTCTGATTCTAACATCTGTGTCTTCTGTTCTAAAAGCCTGTATACCACTGGCTTCATCTCCTCCCCTAATACAGCTTCTAGCAGCTTAGAAAACAACATGGGCGGAGGGCTTTTTCTCTCTTCTATCCACTGACAACATAGAAGCGGGCGAAGCACATAAAAATATTTTTTATATTTTACCTGTTCTTCCTGTAGATAAGCTTTATAATTCTTCTGCGCTGTCCCATAGTAATGATACATACAGGATTTACATGAGAAATAATCTTTCATCAGCGCCTTTACAAACTCCCATGTCTCTGTCGTTCGGTAGATAACTGGCGAATTGCTCCATTCAAATACCGTTGCATTGGATTTATAAAGATAAGAAAGCACTTTTGATACATCCCAACCGCTGATGTCCAGTGTCTCATTTAACTCCCAACTAATAAAATCTTTCTTCTTTTGAAGCCCTAGATAATATTTCAAATCCCGAATATAGATAAAGCGCACATCATAATCACTGTCTGGCGATGCAAACCCCCAAGAACGGCTTCCCGACTCCACTGCATGTAGAATCTTAACCTGTTCCTTTTCTTCTATCTCATCTAACTTTTTCTGAATCACTTCTCTATAATTCATCTTTTACCACCCTCTCATGCACCGACATCACAAAATCCTCCACCGCTTTGATATCTGGCTCCTCTGGAAGTGACGTATGCTCTGCGGCTCTGTGAAGCCTTCTCTCATACTCTGAAAGCATCTCATAAAATTCCTCCCGAAACATCCCATCTGCCTTTTGATACTTGCCATTTCGAATATCCATCAAAAGCGCATGTTCTTTCTCACGATAGGTCTCTATCTTCCCCTCTTCTAAAATATCAATCGCCATCATAAACAGTCTCATCAGATGCATTGCATGTTTATTTAGATGATTGTCGTCTTTTTTCCGGTTCCTTTTACCAATTTTATCATATTCCTTTACTACATTGTGCATTTCATTCCACATATTCTTATAGTCCCGAAGCGGATAATGCTTTAAGTTGACATCCACAAAAATCTCCGTCTCCAGCTCCTTATTTACCGCCTGGTCAATATACAGCCGAAGCCCTCCATCCTCAAACTCCCGATACCTTCTGTTAAAATCATACATCGCATTTCTCACCGAACGAAAAATATGCTCCTCCTTCTCCGTCTGCGGAAATCTATCTCTTGCAAGCGCATTTTGCATCCTTCGAAGCTGCGCATCCGCATACCCCCCAAAAGACTGTATCGCCCTCCTCGATAAAAACATCCCCCTGCGCTCCAAAAGCTCCTTCCCAATCGGATGCAGATACAGATAATGTTCCTTCCTAAGCCCCAACAGTTCCACCACATTCGGATTACAAGACAAAAGAAGCATCACAATCTTTAAAAATGCATAAATCACGGTATCCGTCCCCTCGTCCACATACTGCTCAAACCTTGTCATCCCCAAAATATCCGACTTTCGGTTCACCGCAATCCCCCGAATATCAAAATCACTGTCCTCTCTGTTTGTCCCATAAGCATAACTCCCCGCAACCCCCAGAAGAATCACATGCCTCCCCAGATGCTTATTCTCCCTTAAAAACCCATATTTCTCCCCCTTCAACATCTCCTTAAACTCCATACCTCCACTCCTTTTTCCCATCAAAAAAAGCCCGGCAGTCTCCATAGCATCCCATGCCTCAGCATCCGCATCAGCCACAAAACCCTACAACCACCCGGCAACTATTCCATTCTATCATCTAACTCAAAAGCGTACATCCCCCTCTTGGCCCTCTAGGCTCAGCGAAAGAGGGGTGGGAAGATGCTTCCTGTAAGACCCATTGGACGCCGTCGGCACTTAATGAGCGCAAGCAGCGCTAAGCTGCGCAGTCGCGAATTTAGTACCGCTACAGGCGTTCATTAAGCGCGAGCGGGGTCTGGAAGGAAGCATCTTCCCACCCCTCTTTCGCGTCCTTTTAAGCCAAAAGTCCTCTTATACTCTTGACAAATACTCCCCACTTCTGGTATCAATTTTAATCTTATTCCCTGTCTCTACAAACAATGGCACATATACCACAGCCCCTGTCTCCACGGTTGCTGGCTTTGTCGCACCTGTCGCCGTATCACCCTTAAATCCAGGCTCCGTATCCGTAATCTCAAGCTCCACAAACAAAGGAGCCTCCACCGCAAACACATTACCATTGTGAGAGCAGATTTTTACCATCTCATTCTCTTTGACAAACTTCAGTGCATCTCCTACGTCATCCTGATTTAGTGCAATCTGGTCATACGTCTCTACATTCATAAAGTGGAACAAATCTCCATCACTATAGAGATACTGCATATCCACTCTGTCAATTCTAGCAGCCGGGAACTTCTCAGTTGGACGGAATGTCTTCTCTACCACGCCACCATTGATGATATTTTTAAGCTTCGTCCGCACAAAAGCTGCACCTTTTCCTGGCTTCACATGCTGAAACTCTAAAATCTGATAAACATTACCCTCAATCTCAAGTGTAACGCCATTTCTAAAATCACCTGCTGAAATCATTCTAATTTTCCTCCTTCATGTCCTAGCGAAGACCCAAAAATCCCCGCACTCTTTATTATTCTATAATAGAATTCCATGAATTTCAAGTTTTTTTTCTTCTTGTTCCAGTCTAGAACACCTTATTCGTATCTATACACTTTTTATTTTCTATCAATTAAAATCCATTTTCCCATACGATTTGACCCCTCACGAACAATCTTACCTTCTTGCTTCATTTGTGCCAGTGTTCTCTTAATTGTTATTGTAGAAACTGATAATTCTTTCCCCATAGCTTTCTGAGTTATTCTCGAATCCCGGCGAATAAGCTCTACCAATCGAGTTTCTAAATCAACTTTGGTATCATTTTTTATATCATTGGTATCATTTTTAGTATCAATGACCTCAATCTGACCCCGATATAGATTAATACGAAAAGCAACTTCCATATCAATAAATTCTGGCGCTCGCAATTCATATGCTTTCATAGCTTTTATCAACTTTGGGATACCACTGCCCCAAGCTTCTACTAGATTCATATAAGCAAATGCATTCGCTAAAGAACGATTTCTAATTTTAGAAAAACCTTCTTTCATCAAATCAACTGTAACACCAGGAAGCAAACCTCCCGGGGAAGTAATCTCTAGACGGTCATCGTATATTGCCACTTGAATATGAGAAGCTTGTAAATAACTGCAATTCATAACTGCATTCACAACCAGCTCACGAATACTATCTGGAGGCAACTCATAAATATCCTGACGATAAACGCCTTCTAGCCGACATCCCAAGTGAATATTTCTCAGAACAAATTTTACTGTATTTTCTACTTGTTCCCAAAGTGGACCACCATAATCACGTTTATCCACAAATACAGCACGAGTCTCACCTTTAAATACGCCACATTGAATAATCGAATGAAAATCATCTTGTCCGGTCAGATACACATAGGCATTCGTAGGATAGATTTTTCCATCATCCGCTTTCTTTAGAATCCCCCAACTCAAAAGGACATTTTTTGTCACATCTTTTATAGCGTCTCGCTGAAATTCTGATTTACTGTTGGCAATCGCAACATTTTTCATCTGTTTGCATAAAGACTGAATTTCTTCATCTGTAATTTCAAAATCCGTACGAATCACAGAATCATAAGAGCGTCCGCCACATTCATAGTAGAGTTCTCTGGACATATCTCGGTCAGCGGGTCTTGTTGTTCCTGACACACGAATATAGACACCATCTTCAAGACCATCTGCCTTAATATAATATGGTTTTTGTCTTCCAGCACTGATTTCAACAACAATAACCGTCTTCTGATTGATATTTTGCAGATAGACATCTGGAATAATCGTTGGTTCACAGCTATCGAAAATTGCATTCGTAATTGCATCAATTTCTTGGAAAACTTTATCTTCTGGAATGCCAACGACCTCTTTCGTCTTATCATCAACGCCAAATATAATCCGTCCGCCTTTACCATTGGCAAATGCAACCACAGATTTCATATATTTAATACTTCTCTCTGGCCGCTGAACCTTGAATTCTACATTTTTTGATTCTCCCAAGAGAATTTCCTCTATGCCCATGATAACACCTCTCACCTAATCCATCCTTACCGAGATCCCCCCTTCTCTCTCAGATGGCTGCACTACCACTGATACAGGCTGTCCGCCGCTCCATTCAAAGGCATAGGACTCTCCTGATGTCTGTCCGATAAAGGTCTTCCAGGACACATCCACCTTCACTTGCGGGTCACAATGACCCTGTCCCACCCAACAGATAACAGCATCTGGGTCCACGGAGATTGTATTTCTGTTCTTGACATTGCTTAGTACAATCGGATTCCCATCGGATAATATTGCCACATAGGCATTATTTCCATTCCCTGTCAATACGGAAGTCGCAAGTCCCTTCTGTGACAATACACCACATCCAATAAACCGCACGCTATACTTACAATCCTGTGTAAACGCCAGTATATTTTCTGACTCCACAGATATTATCTCTCCCATTGAGAGTTTGTAGATAACCACATGCTGTCCCTGATTTGCATAGTATGTCACCGATTCTCCATGCATATTAACCTTCATAAGTGGCAGATTTTCCCCTGTTATCCGCCGCATCAAAGAACCCATCAGCGCCTGTCCGATATTTCCCTGCGGCCCTAACAACACCTTCTCAAAGGTATAGTTCTTCCCACCAGCACTCTCCCCTGCAATAAAAGCACCAGCCTTTGTAAATAATACATCATTTCCACTACAAGTAACCTTAAGCGTCAACTCATTGACCGTCTCAAACTGAATCATCTCATCCTCCTCTAGCCACTCACCTGAACGCCGTACAGCGCACAAAGCCCTGCCAAATCCCTTGCCACACCATTTCCAATTCCATGAAATTTCCAGACATCCTTATAGAGATAGAGCTCTCCAATCATCATCGAGATAACATTGTCATAATACTCTGTCATCTGAAAACTAACCAACTCTTTTTGTGTCCCCTGCTCCAAAATCCGTATATATGCATCCCTTACCATCCCAAAATGAAGCCCTTTCTCAAGCGCCTCATGAATCGTCAACACAAATACAATCTTTTTTACTGCTCTGTGAAGCCTGTTAACATCTAATAACACCATCTCTTTATCCATGGCATCCTCTGCCACAAAAGAGGTACTCCCATCAGGACTCACACTCTGCCCATAGAAAACAAACCAGTCATCTCCTATCACTTTCCCATTCTCACCAAGCAAGAAAGCAGACACATCCACCTCACAATCTGCACGGCTTGTCTTCCATCCCAAACGAATCTCTACCTTTGGAAGCGCCCCAAAAGCCGCCAGTGAGACTTTCTGGCCCTTTTGCATTACATGGGAAAGCTTAGGCATTGGTCTCTCTATGGGCCGTACAGGCTGTAAGGGCGCTTTCTTTCCTGTCTGTTCCTTTTTCTTATCATTCAAGGAAAGGATATTTTGCGCTGTATATGCGCCCTCAACTCTCTCACTCCCCATCGCAAGAAGCGTATCCTGCTTATAAGCACCCCTTATCCTCATTGGAATCTCTATCATAAAATACTCCTTACAACCATTTGCGCGTCTCCTGGTCCACTACCTGCATCACCTGATACACACTTCTGCCATCTGTACGCACCTCCACATGAGCCGCCTTTTTATACAGTATCTCCCTCTCCTGAAGCAATCGAATCACCCGCGCTTCTAAATCCTCACCATTTAACATCGGACGACTTCCATCCCCTCTTACTCTTGACAATATCGTTTCCTTTGTCGCCGACAGATAAATCACACACCCTAACATTCGAAGAAGTTCCCGGTTCTCCTTTCGCACTGGCATCCCCCCGCCAACCGAAATAACTGCTCCTTTTGTATCCATTAACATCTTCTTTAAAAGCTCTGTCTCCAAATCCCGAAAATACCCCTCCCCCCTCTCGTCAAACAATTCAGGAATACTCTTTCCCTGCTCCCTTACAATCCGCTCATCCGTATCGACAAACTTCCTCCCCTTCTCCTTCGAAAAAAGCTTCCCAATGGTTGTCTTCCCCGCTCCCATAAACCCAATCAAAATCAAATTTTTCATTGTCTACTCCAGTATTTTCTTCAATTCATCCATAAAGGTATTGACATCTTTAAACTCCCGATACACAGACGCAAATCTTACATAAGCCACCGAATCCAAGTCCTTCAACTTCTCCATCACCAGCTCCCCAATCTCTCTTGTCGCAATCTCCCTTTCCTCTCTGCCAAAAATAACTGCTTCAATCTCATCTAACATAGCCCCTATCTGCCCCGCCGAAATCGGACGCTTATGACAAGCCCGTATCACACCCTTTTCAATCTTTGTTCTGTCATATGTCTCTCGATTATCATCTTTTTTAATCACAATAACAGGAATCGTCTCCACCTTCTCATAAGTCGTAAACCGCTTCCCGCAAGTCTCACATTCTCTCCGACGCCGAATCGCATCCCCATCTTCTGCTGGCCTAGAATCAATCACCCTTGTATTCCCATTTCCACAATAAGGACATCTCATTGCACAAGCACCTCCCTTCATTTCTCTCAAGTATATACCACCCCTATCCCCTTGTCAACGAGCCTAGTCTTATATCCTATAGGTATCCACAATCAGCCAGGGAGGAAGGGCAGTAGGTTCCTGTAAGACCCATTGGACGCCGTCGGCACTTAGCGAGCGCAAGCGGATACGCGCAGTCGCGAGCTTAGTACCGCTACAGGCGTTCATTAAGCGCGAGCGGGGTCTGAAAGGAACCTACTGCCCTCCCTCCCTGGTGTCCTCTTATACTTATGTCATCTTTTTCTCCCCTCAGCATACACTATCATAACCCCCTTTGGAGTCTCTTATTATGCGCTACTGTGAACTACGTCAAAAAGACGTTATCAACCGCTGCAACTGCAAGCGCCTGGGCCGTGTCTGTGACCTTATCTTCGATGAATGTACCGGCTTTATCTGCTCCATTATCATCCCTGGCCCCGCCCGTCTCTGTGGTCTTGTCGGTCCTGACCAGGAATATGTTATCCCTTGGAACAAAATCTGCAAAATCGGTCCTGATATTATCCTCGTTGAAGTCTGTGAACAAGAAGTTCTCTGTCCTCGCAAAAAACCATCTTCACTTTTTACTTAGTCTGTTTTATTTTTCTCAAATTTTGCCATTTATATTTTCCATTCCCCCTGCATAAGCAACCATTTTTGGGAAATGCTTTTATATATACAAACGAAAGCACACCTTATTGACTTTCATTTGTCGCAAATGATGATGCAGGAGGGAATCGGATGATTTTAAATAAGGTCGAAATCTGCGGAGTCAATACGTCCAAACTACCGCTTCTTACCAATGAAGAAAAAAAGATGCTTTTTGAGCGAATTCAAAAAGGAGATAAAGAAGCCCGTGAACTTTACATTAAGGGAAATCTAAGACTGGTTCTAAGCGTTATCAAACGCTTTTCCTCTAGCAGTGAAAATGCAGATGACCTCTTTCAGATTGGTTGCATCGGTCTTATGAAGGCCATCGACAATTTCGACTGCTCATTAGATGTCAAATTCAGTACCTATGCCGTTCCAATGATTATCGGAGAGATTCGGCGCTACTTAAGAGATAACAACAGTATTCGTGTTAGCCGTTCGCTTCGGGATACTGCCTATAAAGCCATCTATGCCAAAGAGAATCTTCTAAAGGAAAATTCCAAAGAGCCTACGATTCAGGAAATCTCGGAAGCCATTGGAATTCCCAAAGAAGAGATTGTCTATGCTCTAGACGCTATTCAAAGTCCGGTCAGTCTCTATGACCCGGTCTATACAGAAGGCGGCGATACGCTCTATGTCATGGACCAGATAAGCGACCGGAAAAATAAAGAAGAAAACTGGGTGGAAAACCTCTCCTTATCGGAAGCTATGAAGCGGTTAACACCCCGTGAAAATCATATTATTAATCTTAGGTTTTTTGAGGGGAAAACGCAGATGGAAGTGGCAGAAGAAATTCATATCTCCCAGGCTCAAGTCAGCCGCCTGGAAAAAAATGCTCTAAAATCCATGCGTTGTTATCTAAAATAACCCCTTTATTCGTATTTTACAATTTCTTTTTTCAGACGACCAATAATCTTTTTCTCCAATCTGGAGATATAAGACTGGGAGATGCCTAGAAGGTCAGCAACTTCTTTCTGGGTCATCTCTCTCCCAGCCGGATGATTCAACCCAAAGCGCATTTCAATAATCATTTTTTCTCTTTGTGAAAGTTTAGACAAAGCCTTCTTTAACAGCTTTCTCTCCACTTCATTTTCTAAATCTCTGTAAATAATGTCTTCATCTGTGCCCAGAATATCAGATAAAAGTAGTTCATTTCCATCCCAATCCACATTTAATGGTTCATCAATGGATACTTCCATACGTACCTTGCTGTTTCTCCTCAAATACATCAAAATTTCATTTTCAATACATCTTGATGCATAAGTTGCCAGTTTTATATTTTTGTTTCGATTAAACGTATTGATGGCCTTGATTAATCCAATTGTGCCAATCGATATGAGGTCCTCTACTCCAACTCCCGTATTATCAAACTTTTTCGCTATGTACACGACAAGTCTCAGATTGTGTTCAATCAGGGCAGCTCTTGCTTGTTGTTCCTGGTCGGTCTCCAGATTCAAAATTGCTCTATTTTCCTCCTCTGCATTTAGAGGTGGGGGCAAAATCTCTGCCCCGCCAATGTAATGTATCTCTCCTTTCTTGGAAAAGAACATGCTTTTGAATTTTGGTGCTACCTTTAATTGAATCTGATGTGGTATGGTTACCTTGATAATCATAATGCCTCCTCTTACGAGGACAACATATCTTGATGAAGTATTAATTGATACTTTCCGCTTTCTTCCGGCATGCGGGCAACGATGGGACGTTTTACCCATCGGCTCCCACCCGGAGATGGGAATTCTATACAATCTAACACATATGCTTCTAAAATCCCCTTCTCCGAAATGGTATGATAGGGTATAAACTTTGGCAGATTCTCCTTTCCTGATTCTTCCAGAAGTTTTTCCATGACATTTTTGTCCAGAATACTGACGGCTTTTTGGCTGATAGGGTCATATAGAGCGTTCCCTGTATCATGCAACGCATCCACCAAGATACTGCATGCTCCATGATGCAAGATAACCGAACAGGTTCGTTCTCTTTCCCTTTTCCTTTGTCTTAGGATATATTCAGCTATGGTCAGTAACAATAGGGATATACTGCTAAATACTGCAAACCAGATGCCACTTAGTCTGTGAAATTGTTCCAGATATCGCAAAATGCCATTTAATGCAAAGCTCTCCAAATACAGGCATACTGTCCTTACTAACAAATGTCTTCGGTCAGGAAATGCAAGAACTATCATTCCGACTGCTAAAAGAACCGAACACAAAAGCCAGGAGGAGCTGGACAAGCCAGCGGAGAAAATGGTTAAAAGACATGCACCGGCGCTGCCGATGGCTGCTGCGATTACCATACGAAACTTATGTACTTCTGACTGGTCTGCCCATGCTGTCAGAAATAGCAGCATCATATTGATGCAGAAGTTTTCCACAAACAGTACATCCACATAAACTTCATAGTACACTTGCTGCCCTCTTTCTTGTGGTAAGACTATTATATAAGAATGGAAGAAAATTCCTTTGTCGAATGGTGGTAGGAAATCGTTGAATTTTGTTGACAGAAAAACAGAAATAGCGACAGCTAAGAGCCTCTTAGCTGCCGCTATCTAAAAATATAATCTTTTTTAAAGTTAATTAAAACGTGTAGTTTGGGCTACAGGCTCTGTCGCTTTGGTCTTGTAAGGACCTGAGACCGCATAGACTTTATAGAAATAGGTCTTGCCGCTCTCTAAGCCAACATCTGTATAGGACGCCCTTGTAGAGCGTGCCACAGCTTCGTAGGTGCCATCTATCTTGTCGGAACGAAGGATAATATACTGCGTTGCTCCTTTGACTTTCTTCCAGGTAAGCTTTATCTGGTCTTGGCTTAAGGACTTTGCTTTTAGTTTGGAGACATTAGCAAAGATGGTGGTTGAGGATACGTTGTTGGAGATTTCTCCATAGAAAGAATCTCTTACAGGACGTATCTGATAGCTATAGGAAGCACCTGTTATCAGCTTTTTATGAGTAAAACTGGTTCCACCTTTTAAGCCAAGGGATTTCCACTCACCGCTTACAGAATCGCGATAGAAAATCTCATATTTTTTTGCGCCTGGTACTTTGCTCCATTTTAAGGAGATACTATTGTAAGTTGTTTTTTTCACCTGAAGCGTTGGCGTACCAATAAGGTCTGTCTTGGCTTCTGTAACAGGACCAAATGCACTCTTTGCACCTTTTGTGCACACCCTCATCTGGAAATAATAAGTAACACCACATTTTGCTCTGGAGAACTTATAGAAGTTCTTCTTTGTATTGGTCAGACGCTTAAAATTAGAGTCTGGAGAAGTCGAATAGAAAATCTCATAAGACTTTGCTCCCTGGACAGCATCCCAATTTAACTCTATCGTGTTAAACTTAACCGGATTCACATTAAGGGTTCTTGAACCATAAGAGATAGTGTTATCTTCTGTTGTGTCAGAGTTTGTACCTGTCTGATTATTGTTATTATTAATCGTTTTGTTTAATGCAAAGAAATTTACCGTATACTGGATAGGCTTTGCATTGCCCTCTTTGTCTTTTGTGCCATTAATTGTAATCTCATATTGAGAACCAGCCCGATATGTGATATTTCTGGGATTTGGTCGAAAGATAATCGTACCACCCGAATTTGAAATGCCATATCCTCCAGAAGCCACGGTAAAATAATCGCCCTCCCAGGAAGAATTGCCCTCTGTAAAGGTCCATGTCTTTCCTGATTTCGTATCTTTCATCGTTACGGTAAGCTCAGAAGCCACTGCTGCCTGGTAAGAGCCTCCAAGGCTTACCGACCATGGATAATCAGAATCTTCTATAAATTCTATTGGCATATTAGGAGCTGGCCATGCAACATAGTAATCTTCTGGTTCTTCACCGCCTTTGACATCACAAGCATACATTGCGGTATAACTTGCAGCCGAGCCAAAGCCTGTTGCAGACATCGTCGGACTTAATACCCATCTGCGATGTCCCACTCTTGTCATATTATCCCCACTGCTGTCATTTAACCAACCATCGATAATGCTGCTGCCAAGGCTTTTCCGCCCGCCAGAAAGGTTACTGTTCTGGCATCCATCGTATCCTGTCTGGTACAGCTCATATGGAAAATTCGATGGCTGCGTTGGATTATGTGACAGCTTTTTATTTGCTGCAGATACCAGGGCACCAGCCTGCGAGAGTGTATTATATTCTTCACTCAACTTTACATCAGAAGGAAGACCTGCGACATAGCGTGAAAAATTCACGATATCTAACGCATTTTGCAGACTCTTTTCTGAGAGACGTCCCGCTGCATAAGGACTCTTGGTACTTGGAGTAACATCATAGGTATCTTTTAGGTCTTCATTCCAAGAAAGCGCTGCATATTTTGCTCTAATCTCGTCCTGGCTTGGCAGTTTTAGAGATGGTGCAGCAGGTACTTCCATATTGGTCTTGCAATAAGTATTTAGCATCTCCACTACAGACTTCTCGCGATAGATGCCTACGCTAACTGCCTGTACCTGGTTCTCTTTGTCAATAAACACCATCAGCGGACATATCCAGGTATGAACACCAGCTGCACCCAGATAACCATACATCTTACTGCGCACATCATTCCCATACACATAAGTAATCACTTTACTTCTGTAATCGTTCTGAAAAGCTTTCATCCCTTCTTCTGTCAGACGACCACTATACTCTGCTGCAATAATATCCACACCTGTATAATTCTGTTCCGCCTTGCAGATTCCCTGTATCATCCTACGACAGTTGGAACAGTTCGCATTAAAGAAGACTAAAAGCTTTGGTTTATCTACTACGGTACTGTTTATTGTCTTACCATCTACCGTAGTAAACTCATAAGATGGATTGGTAAATTGACAAGGTGTCACAGTCTCTATAGACTCCGCTGCCTGTACTTCCATCATCCCGCTTGGTATCATCCCAAGAAGCAGCACAACTGCCAAGGCCACTGTCAATAGCCTTTTAAAAAATCCTGCTCCACATCGTTTTTCTCTCTGTAACATCTTTTCCCTCCTGTATAACGGCTCCTTTCCAATCATCACAATCATTTAGAAAAGGAGCCAGACACGATCTTTATTTTTTCACTTTAGGAATCTTTGTCATCTGTCCTACCGGAGCAGTCTCTTTGGTTCTGTACGGGCCAGAAACTGCGTAGACCTTATAGAAATATGTTGTTCCACCCTGAAGACCTGTATCCATATAAGATGCTTTTGGAGAATGACCAATCACCTCATAAGTTCCATCTATCTGCTCAGAGCGCAAAATCACATACTGTGTTGCTCCTTTGACTTTCTTCCAGGTAAGTTTCATCCGGTCTGTACTGGCTGCTTTTACTTTCAGCCTGGCAACGTCGCTTAGAATCGTAGAAGCCGATATATCATTGGACCAACTTCCATAGAAAGAATCTCTCACTGGACGAATCTGATAGTAATAGGTTGCCCCTGTAACAAGCTTTTTGTGTGTAAAACTTGTTCCTCCCTTAAGACCTAGTGACTGCCATCCTCCATTGATAGAATCCATATAATAAATCTCATACTTCTTTGCACCTGGCACTTTATTCCATTTTAATGATACACTGTTGTAGGTGGTCTTCTTTACCTGAAGTGTTGGAGTACCTGTTAAATCGGTTCTTCCATAGGAGACAGGACCAAATTCACTCTTTGCTCCTTTGACACATACACGCATCTGGAAATAATAAGTAACGCCACATTTTGCTTTGGAGAACTTATAAGATGTCTTCTTGGTGTTGGTCAGTCGCTTATATCCATCATTTTGAGAAGTCGAATAGAAAATCTCATAGGATTTGGCACTTGGAACTGCATCCCATGTTAGCTGCATCGTGTTAAAGGTAGTAGGGTCAACTTTGATAATACGTGTTCCATAAGATACGGAGCTATCATTATTGTCGTTACCACTTCCCTCAATCACACCAGAGTCAGCGCCTGGCGAACTATTGTTATCTCCGCCTATGGAACCATTATTGTCTCCACCTGTGGAACCGTTGTTGTTTCCGCCTGTGGAACCATTGTTGTCTCCACCGCTGGAACCATTGTTGTCTCCACCAGTTGAGCCATTATTATCTCCACCGGTCGAACCATTATTGTTTCCGCCTGTGGAACCATCTGTATTTCCTAGACAGTACTTCTTGATATTATCAATAATTTCTTCTTCTGTTAAAGGTCCTGTTGATACATGTTGTAATCGGTTGTTGCTGTCAATATATGCTATAAATGGCATAGTTCCGCCGCCTTCCGAATACTTCATTGCAGCAGTATAATTCTCTCCATCAATAGAATACGAAAAAGTAATCGCATCACTTCCATATGTATTCTTAAACGCCGTTACTGCTTCTTTATCTGCAAAGTTCATCTCTGGTGCGATAATATCCACACTCGAAAAATCATATTTACTATTAGCAATATTTGAGATAGTCTGTCTGCTATAACCACATTTCGTACTGAAAAAAATCAATACTTTAGGTTTTCCATTCGCCTTGCTTGTTACAATCTGGTCATCAATCGTTATAAAACTGTAAAACAGATTAGAAGTACTTTCAGAACTGTCAGTATTTCCACTATTATTGTCTCCACCCGTTGAGCCATCAGTATTCCCGCCAGAATTTGCCATACAATACTTCTCTATATTGGCAATAAATGTTTCTGCTGATAAAGCTCCTTTTGTTACACATCGCAGTTGATTGCTGCTGTCAATATAAGCTATAAACGGCATAGTTCCGCCGCCTTCTGCATATTTCCACGCAGCTTCCCTATTCTCTTCATCAATAGAATATGAAAAAGTAATAGCATCACTTCCATATTTAGTTTTAAACGTTGTTAATGCTTCTTTATCTGCAAAATTTATCTCTGGCGCAATAATATCCACACCCGAAAAATCATAGCCGCTATTAGCAATATTCGAAATAGTCTGTCTACTATAGCCACATTTCGTACTGAAAAAAATCAATACTTTAGGTTTCCCATCCGCAGTGCTTGTTACAATCTGGTCATCAATCGTTGTAAAGCTGTAAGATGGATTGGGCTTATTATACTCTTTTAGAGAAGGTTCTTCCGCCTTCACCTCCATCGCCCCAGGTGCCATACCAAATAGCATTGCCACCATCAGCATACAAGAAAGTAAACGCTTCACCCCTCCTGTCACCCATCTCTTTTTTTGTTGAAACATCTTCATTCCCCTTTCCCTTCGCATCGATTACATCGAAGCAAAATTTTCACTATATACCAGTTATTAGTATATTATAAACTCACTTCCAATGCAAGCGAATCTTAGCCTGAGAAATGTAACTTTACTGGCGTCACTTATCTCAGAATCAGCTGCCTATATCACATCTAACACTTTCCGCATATCTTCCACCGCTATCTGTCCCGGCGCTGAAGCCTTTCCCACTGCCGCAAATGTCATCGCTGCCCCTGTAAGCCCTCCACTTACACGACTTATCACTCCCATCTGTCCCATTGACATTGTCACCACCGGAATCTCCATCTCTTCCTCTGCGATAGCCGTCGCCTCCAAAAGTCTAATCACATCCATCTTCTTCACTGGCATCACCGCAAGCTTCGCCACATCTGCCCCCATATCTTCCATCTTCTTCAGTCTTCTTACCATCTCCCCCACCTCTGGCGTCTTATAAAAGTCATGATTGGATGCAATCACCCGTACACCAGTTCTATGAAGTCTCTCAATCTCTCTATATGTCCGCTCCTCCTCCAAAAAAGCCTCTATATCTATGAAGTCTGCTCCCCCACAAGCCACTGCCTCATTCAAATCATAGTAGTCCTCTTTCTCTAGCCTCTTCTCTCCCCCTTCCCCTGCTGTCCGAAACGTAAAAAGCAAGGTCTTCTTATCTATCCTCTGTTTAATCCCCCGCAAGGTGTCAAGCACCTTATCCCTATACTCTATATCCTGATAAAAATCCCCTCTCCACTCCACTACATCTATAGAAAGCTTTGCAATCTCCTCTGCTCTTTTCAGTATCTCTTCCCTTGTCTTCTCCACAATCGGCACACAAATCTTGGGCTTCCCCTCTCCAAATACCCCTGTCCCTATCGAAAACACTTTCTTTTTCATCCTACCTATCCCTCTCTTACTGAAAATATTTCTCCTTAATCAATTCCACAGGCATCTCTTTCCCCGTCCAGAGCTCAAACGCATACGCCCCCTGATACAAAAGCATATACATCCCATTAAACACCGAGCACCCTGACTCCTCTGCCATCTGAAGCAATTTCGTTTTTCTTGGATTATAAATCACATCTGATACAATCAGTCCATTATAAAAATACGTCTTATCTGGTACCAGACACCCATCCTCATAAGGACTCATCCCCACCGAAGAAGCATTGATAAGCATCTTACTCTCCCCAATGCTCTTTCTCATCTGCTTTTCATCTTGTAGCTCATACATCTGTACATTACAGTGCGTCCTCTCATTTACCCGTGTTACCACCTCTTGAATCGCATCAAAGGACTTCCCCTTTCTGCACAGTAAATCAATCTCTCTCACTCCATCAAGCGCCGCCTGTGCCACAATCGAAGCTGCGGCTCCGCCAGCGCCAAGAATCGTTATCTTCTCCCCTAAGACCTGATACCCTGCATCCTGAACCGCTCTCATATACCCTCTGCCATCTGTATTATATCCTTTTAACACTCCATCTTCTTGTACCACGGTATTGACTGCTCCAATTAACTCTGCCTCCTTAGACAACACATCTGCCCGCTCATACATTAACCTTTTATGTGGCATTGTGCAGTTAAAGCCTCTAACTCCCATCGCAAGAAGCCCGTCCACTGCTCTGTCAAACTCCTCCACCTTTACATCAAAAGCCAGATATACATAGTCCAAACCATAATACCCAAATGCCTCATTATGCATCGCCGGAGAAATACTATGCTTCACCGGACTTCCCAACAGACAAACTAGCCCTGTATGCCCTGTAATCATTTTACTTGCCCATCCTCTCTTCTTTTAAAATATCCGTATGCCAAACACAGATTCCTTATCCCACACAAACGGACCGTTAACAAACACAGCATACAGTCCTTTACACATAGTGCTGCGCAGATATCTGTAAAGGGCTGTACACTCCGTCTGTCAACGGCCCGCTTATTGGGGGCATCCCCTGTATTTGTTTATTTACTGTCCTTAGAAAAAAATCTAGGAATCTTAATCTGTTGCTCCTCCACGGTACTCTCTGGCTTCTGAAACCCTTTAAGCCCTGGAAGTGGCTGCACTGTTCCCGTTGGTCTTCTTGTATCCATCGGTCTTGCCATCCCACTTCCCGGCTGTACCGAAGACTTTGAACGATACGATGAAATATTCCCTCGATTTGCTGCATCCTGAAGTCCTGTTGCAATCACAGTAATGCTAACCTCGTCCGAATGTGTATCATCAAATACCGCACCAAAGATAACATTGGCATCGTCTCCGACTTGGTCTTTAACTAGACTTGCTGCCTCATCCGCCTCAATTAGAGAGATATCTCCTGATACGTTGATAATAACATGACTTGCACCGGCAATCGTCGTCTCAAGAAGCGGACTGGTAATCGCCTGCTTCACTGCCTCCACCGCTTTCTCATCTCCGCGTGCAGTTCCAATACCAATATGAGCAATACCCTTGTCCGTCATAACTGTCTGCACGTCTGCAAAGTCCAGATTGATAAGTGCTGGCATATTAATCAGGTCTGTAATACCCTGTACTGCCTGCTGCAATACCTCGTCCGCCTTTTTAAGCGCCTCTGGCATTGTCGTTCTGCGGTCTACAATCTCCAACAATTTATCATTAGGAATCACAATCAAAGTATCTACAGATTCCTTAAGCTTCTCAATTCCCATCAGCGCATTATTCATCCGCTGCTTTGCCTCAAAACGAAACGGCTTTGTCACCACGCCGACCGTTAAAATACCCATGGCTTTTGCTTCTCTAGCAATCACAGGTGCTGCACCTGTACCAGTTCCACCGCCCATACCACAGGTTACAAATACCATATCCACACCTTGCATGGCTTCTTTTAATTCCTCAATACTCTCTTCGGCTGCCTTCTCTCCAACTTCTGGCTTTGCACCAGCACCAAGTCCTTTGGTAAGCTTCTCGCCAATCTGAATAGCAGTAGGCGCCTTACAGAGCTTTAATGCTTGCTTATCTGTATTGACACCAATAAACTCCACTCCGCCAATCTGTTCCTCTACCATTCTATTGACAGCATTGTTACCAGCTCCGCCAACTCCTATCACAATGATGCGGGCAGCCGCTTCGGTTCCACTAGTCATTATTTCCAACAAAGCTATATCCTCCTTACACATACAAAACAACCACAATACTATTATCATAGCTTTTTTTCATTAATTACGCAACAAAATTTTAAATTTTTTTAATATTGCTTGTTTTATCCGCTTATCTCACTGCTTCTAATGAAATATGCGTGCTTTCATTTGTATAGTTTTCCATATGAAGCGTACCTGATTTTCCTTCTAAATCCCCCTCTAACTGCTTAATTCTTGCAATTTTCTCGTCCATATGTTCGCCAGTTCCAAGTGCTACTTGTACTTCGTCCATCTTTAGTGAAAGTTCTGTAATTCCACGAAAACGAATCTCATCTGGATTTAGGTTATATTTTTTTAAAATTTGCGTAATATTTAAAATCATATTAAAAATATCGGTATCCTGGACATTTAAGGGCTGGTACAGAATCAGCTGGTTAAAAGAAAGACCGCTAATCATAGGAATTCCTTCCATAAGCTCGTCCGTACTTTCCACAACAATACCGTCTTTGTCAAAATAGACATTTTTGCCAAGGTATCGTACATAACCTACGATTCCTTTCTCATATACACGAATGGAGATGCTGTGGGGTGAATTGAGTTTGACTTCAAAGGTGTCGATAAAAGGAATGGTGGGATGTTCTCGATATTGATAACGTAAATATAAGTAGAGAGAATTTTGCAAGTCTTCACCTAGAACAAAATCTACGATTTCTTCTTTTGTATAGTATTCATTGCCTGTGACGATAACCTCACTGACGCGAAAGGCACCGGCAAAGGAGAGAATGGAGATAGAAAGGACAGCAAGGATGAACAGAATAATAAGTAATTTCGTAGGTATTTTTTTAGTGGGATGGTTACTTGGCATGGGGACCTCCTTGGGAAGGGGGGATGTGAGGGGGGAGGGAAGGTATGTAAGGCTAGGGTGAGGGCTACGTAATGGGGGGAATTTACCCCGCCATGCAGCTCGATTCCGCTTCGCTCCATCTCGCTCACGGGCTTCGCCCTATGGAGACATCGGCTAACATAGTTGCTTATGTGCGAGCACAACGCAACTATGCTAACCTCTGCCTCCGCATGGCTCATTGCTTACGTGCAGTATATCACAATCCCCAGAGAAAGCAAGTCTTTGTTGATATCTTCGTATCCTCTTTGTACATATTCCATTCCTTGAATACAAGTCTCGCCTTCTGCTGCAAGCGCTGCCATAATAAGAGCTGCGCCGCCTCTTAGTTCTTTGGCTTCCACGGTCGCTCCGTGTAGTTTTGCGTCTCCATCAATCAGTGCAAAGGAATCTCCATTTGCAATACTAGCCCCCATCTTCTGAAGCTCCGCTACAATCTGAAAGCGTTCTTCAAATATTTTTTCTTCTATGAAACTAGTTCCTGATGCGGTCGAGAGAGCTGCTAAGAGGGCAGACTGTAAGTCGGTTGGAAATCCTGGAAACGGTGCAGTCACCAGATAGGGAATGGGACTGCATTGCCGTTCCATCTTGACATAGATCCAGTCATCCTCGGCTTCTACCACTGCCCCCATGCGCTCTAGAAGCTCCGGCAAGGTGCCAAGATGCGCTAAGGGAACATGCAAAAGCCTTGCTTCTCCTCTTGTCATCAGTGCCCCAAAGAGATAGGTTCCAGCCACAATGCGGTCAGACGGGATAATATATTCGGCTGCATGAAGCTTTTTTACACCTTCTACCAGCAGAACTGGTGTTCCTTCTCCGCTGATATGTGCCCCCATTTTCCTGAGAAAACAGACAAGTTCCACAATCTCCGGCTCCATCGCAGCCCCGTGAATCGTTGTTATTCCTTCTGCTAAAACAGCGGCAAGCAAAATATTTTCAGTCGCGCCTACACTTGGAAAATCCAGATAAATCTGTGCGCCATGCAAAAAATCCACCGTTCCGCATAACGTATGCTCCTGGTATTCAAATACAGCTCCTAGCTGTTCTAATCCTTTAAGATGCAGGTTGATTGGACGCTCCCCAATCGTACATCCGCCTGGATAGGGTATCTCCACCTTGTGCATCCTCCCTAAGATGCTTCCAAGCAGTGTTACGGTAGAGCGCATCTTTCCGGCACCGTTCCCCGATACACGGTAGTTCTGAAGGGTTCTGGTATCAATTATCAACATATGCCCTTCCCAGTGCACTTTGCATCCGGCATCTATCAGAAGCTCTAACATATGCTCCACATCTGAGATTTGCGGGCAGTGATGCAAGATAAAGATTCCTTTTCCAAGCAGCGTTGCTGCTAGAATCGGCAGAGCCGCATTTTTAGAGCCTTGTACTAATAACTCCCCCTGTATCCTTTGGGGGCCCCTGATATACAATTTATTTCCGTCCAAATCCATTCCCTCCGAACCCGTTATTAGGTCTGCCATTATATATCAGTATATGCCGCTAGGTTGTCAATGTTCCTTCTTTACATGACGGGACACATTGAGAATCAACCCGATTTCTGCCAAAAGAAAGACAACCGAAGTGCCGCCATAGCTGATAAACGGCAGTGTAATACCGGTGTTGGGTATGGTATTGGTAACCACTGCAATATTTAAAATTACCTGAATCATAATATGGCCCATAACGCCAGCGGAAAGAAGCGCACCAAAAAGCTCTGGCATATGGGTCGCAATCACCATCAGTCTCCAGATTAATAGTCCAAAGAGCACAATCACCAGAAAAGCTCCAAAAAGTCCCAATTCTTCACAGATAATTGAAAAAATCATATCGTTTTGCGCTTCTGGTACAAAACCCAGTTTTTGCATACTATTTCCTAACCCTACACCAAAGATACCGCCAGAGCCAATCGCATAGAGCCCCTGCATCGTCTGATATCCTTTTTCATAGAGTTCTGGATTTCTCCAGATTGCCAGACGCTCTAAGCGATAGGATTCTATACTTAAAAAGATGCCAACAAAGCCACATCCTAGCCCTCCAAGCCAGATAAATGGCAGAAAGCGTGGATTGGCGACAAAGATTAAAATAACTGCAATTCCAAGAATAATAATCGCTGTGCTTAAGTTGTTCGTGCCCACTAATCCCACAATCGGCAGCACCATCAAAATCACCAAAAACATATATTTCCACGATTTCATATGTGAGGCGTTTCTGCTGACAATCGAAGCCAACAGTACCACCACTGCAAGCTTTGCAAATTCTGCCGGCTGAAAGGAAAGTGGTCCAAGAGAGAGCCAACGCTTCGAGCCGTTGTATTCGTCTCCAATAAATAATACTGCGGTTGACAAGATAAGCGACACTAGATACCCTGCCCAGGCCACGTGAAGCCATCTGCGGTAATCAATCTGTGAAACCAGATACATCGCCATAAGCCCTATGCTCGTCGCAAAAAACTGCTTCTTCAGATAATAAGCAGCATCCGCAAATTTGACCCGGCCATTATAGGCACTTGTACTATAGAGCACCACAAGGCCAAATACCACCAGGATGATAACCAAAATCAAAAGTACATAATCCACGGATTCTTTCGTATCGGTCTGTTTCTGTGCTGCCATCGTATCACTCCTCTTTCCAGTCTATGCATCCTATAAGGAAAGAGAACTAAAATCTTAGATAGCTGCAAGTGCCACCAGACAGCAAAGCGCTGTTATAATCGAAAATACAGCCACAACGCGCGTCTCCGACCAGCCACATTTCTCAAAATGATGGTGAATCGGTGCCATTTTAAAGAACCGCTTTCCATGAGTCGCTTTAAAATAGCTTACCTGAATCATTACAGAGAGCACTTCCACCACATAGATAAGTCCCACAATCACAATAAAGAGTGGAAGCCTTAACATATACGCTGTAGACGCCACAAAGCCTCCTAGAGCCAAAGAACCTGTATCTCCCATAAAAACACTGGCTGGATAGACATTAAACAGCAGAAAGCCCAAGAGCCCTCCTGTCACTGCACAGGTCACAGGTGCAATACCGCTTTTTGTCCCCACAGCTACCACAGAGAAAAAGACAGCTACCATAATTGTAACACTAGAAGCCAAACCATCGAGTCCATCAGTAAAATTGGTTCCATTTACGGTTCCAATTACAGCAAAAAACAACAAAGGCACCGAAAGTATCCCGATATCAAGATAACTTCCACCGCTAAAAGGAATCAGCATCAAAAGTCCAATATCCGAGTACGATACCATATACCAGGCAAAGATAGCAGTTACTATCAGCTGTCCTGCCATCTTCTGCGCCGGTGTCAGACCTTCCGAGCGTCTTAATACTACCTTGATATAATCATCCAGAAAACCCACAATCCCAAAGCCCACTGTTACAAACAGAATTGGGATGATTTTCGGATAGTCTTTTACATAAAATATCGACGTCACAATAACACCAAGCAGAAAAATAATTCCTCCCATGGTTGGGGTTCCATTTTTCTTCAGATGTGTCTGTGGCCCATCATCGCGTACAGTCTGCCCTACCTTTAATCTTCTCAAGATTGGAATAACCAAAGGACCAGCCGCTGCACTGATGACAAAAGACAAAAGAACGGGAACCAAAACGCCAGAATCCATCATAACCTACTACCTCTTCCTTCTGTTACTTTTCTATGAGTATACGTCTTTTTGGACAAAATCGCAACTGTTTTAAAAATTGGTTCTTGATTTTTCCTCCACACTAGTATATAATAGCACTGTTCGCAGGTATAGTTCATCGGTAGAATACAAGCTTCCCAAGCTTGGGAGGGGGGTTCGATTCCCCTTACCTGCTCTTACAGACCGGGACAGCATAGATGCTGTCCCGTTTCTTTATGATTCCTGACTTTGTTCTTCCTCCACTATCACATCTTCTTTTTCGATTCCTAGATATGGCAGAATATTTTCAAAGATATTTCGAACTACCGGTGCGCAGACCGTTCCGCCGTAGTAGATGCCTTGTGGATTGTGAACAATACAAAGTGCAAGTACCTGCGGATTATCTGCGGGGGCAAAGCCTAAAAAAGAAGAGATATATTTATGTGCACTTCTAGGAAGTGTCTGGGAGGTTGCAGTCTTTCCACCGATTCGATACCCCTCAATATAGGCTTTCTTTCCGCCGCCTTCTGACACTACCTTTTCCAAAATCCCACGCATCTGTTCTGAGACTTCTTCGCTGATAATCCCTTCTTTCACTTCATAGGTAAGTTCTTTTAATACGTTTCCATCTCTGTCCTGCACCGCTACACCAAAATGTGGCGTAATTCGTCTTCCACCATTGACCACAGAGCTTGCCATCGTCGCAAGTTGTACAGGTGTAATCTGAAAAGACTGACCAAAGGTCATGGTTGCAAGCTCCACTTCACCGATATTGTCTAAGTTATGCATAATCGTCGAAGCTTCTCCTGGAATATCAATGCCTGTACGGGTCAGCAGGCCATAATCTGTGAAATACTGATAAAACATCTCTGGTCCCATACGTTGGCCCATGGTCATAAGGGCTGGATTACTATATATTTAAAATACTATGTAATAAGGAAGTATTCATAATATAGCAATTATTAGATGCTTCCTTATTACAATATTTCACTGTGCTTTATGCCTGCACAAGCAATGCATCAAATCCAGCTTCTCTTAGCTTTTTCTGCATATTTTCTGCATTTGATTTTACGCTATAGGCGCCCACTTGCACTCTATACAGAGCATGTTTATTCCCTATAGGAGTTTCTTCACCATCCTCTACTTTTCCTGTCTCCTCAGACTCCTGGACACGCTGACCAGTGATTCCGCAGACGATAGCCGATGCCATATCCTCGTAATTGTAGAGCTGCACATCATCTTTGTCATCTACAAAGCAGCACTCGATTAGCATTGCTGGAGATTTTGTATTTTTCAATACCGCTAGATTGGGACGATATTTCAGACCACGATTCTTAAATCCAAGAGCTGCAATCTCTTTACATACTTTTTCTGCTTCTCTGTATACTCTACTGGCATTAGAATACAATAGCACTTCTACACCTGTTGTCCTTCCATTTCCTGCTTTATCACCTGCGCCGGAATTAAAATGGATGCTGACATCCAAATCTACAATATGAACATTACATTTGGCCACAATCTTTTTCAATACATCCTGCTGTCCAGTTCCATTATCCACAGTACAATCATACACTGTATGACCAAGCTGCCGAAGCTGACTGATGACTTCATCTTTTACTCTTCTTGCTTCTGTAGATTCATTGATAAGCCCTACTGCTCCACAAGCTACTTTTCCCGCCGGGTTATGTCCTGCATGAACATTAATTCTCATAGTTTCCTCACTTTCTCCAACTTATGTGTTGGTACAAAAAAAGAAGATGATCACTCATCCTCCTTGCCCTCATTCCCTATATAATCCATCGAGTTTTTCAAATTTTTAATTAATGGTAGCAAAAAAGCGGGCATGTTAATACCAATATCTACCATATTCTCTAAAATACTAATCAATTCATTACAGATAATCCAAATTGCTACCACACATGCAACAAAAAAAGATAAATGTATCTGATAGCCCATAGTTTCGCAAGCATACAAGAGAAGTTGATCAACAATCGCTCCTACCACTACTAACATCCACATTGTCACCTTCTTAATGATTCCTTGCATACTTCTGTAAGAACAGATGCCTCCATCCTGACGGTTTCCTGCTGCCCACAATCCTGTTATATAATCAATTATATTACATACTACCATGAGTAGGACTGGCACATACAAAATCCCTAAAATAGATGACATAAAACTAGCTATTGCTGTAATAATTGTTTTTACATTCATTTTCATTATGTACCTCACTTTCTTTTCTAAATATTAACGATATACTCTTTTAATTCGGATGCCCTCTAATACCCACGCAAATCGTGCCTCCTTTCTAAGCATAATAAAAGCCATTCATATACCCCTGAACGCTCAGAGACATATAAATAGCCTTTATAACTGTGAATAAAATGGGAATATTTCTTCGCATA
>CAJTFW010000008.1:128193-214446 GCA_910575445.1 Lachnospiraceae bacterium
AGAAAAATTTTCGTCGCTTCATCTTTTAGCAGAATCTTATGATCTTCTTTACAGATATTTTGAAATGTATAGAGATGCCTTCCTTTATCAAACATATCAAATGGACATATAAAGATGATATAGCTTGGTTTTAACCGTTTATAGCTTTCTCCCCTATCTATCATCTGTAAATCAATCATACTCTGGTAAAAACGTGTTCTTTTCGCAAGTTCTTTGGTATCTGTGACTTGCATCTCAATGTCATAGATTGTCTGTTTCTCGTCTCGCACATATACGTCAAGTCTTACGCTTTTCGCATCTGCATCAAACTTGATCGTCTTTTGCAGCTCTGGATATTCGATACGCTCAATCTCTAATTCTGGCAGTATCCGCTTTAGTAACTCTTTACAAAGTTCTGGATTCTGCATCACTTTTCCAAATAGAAAATCATTACAGATTCCTAACTCTTCCCATGATGTGCCAACTTCTATCTGATTTTTTAATTCTTTCAAGTATTTTCCTCCATCCTCTTCCTCTAACTTTTTTACAAAAGGTATCCAAACATGTTTTAATGCCTGAATACCTTTTGTTTGTCATTTTATCCAATCCTTACAAAAGCTGCGCCTGAAGTTCTCTGACAAACTGCTCTGATAGAGAAGGAAGGGATTTTACCACTAGCTCTACAGAAGCACCATTTTTTAACATGTTTAGAGCTGTTTTGATTTCTGTTTCACTCACTGCTTTCTTTACTTCCTCTTCTGCATATTTTTTGCATACTCTTCTACCAGTTCACACATCTCGGTCGCTCCTTTCTGAGATTCTTTGAAATATTGGACTCGGTTTGAAAGTTTCTGAAATTTCTGATGTACTCCTGTACTCTTCTTGAAATACTGCATCCGTTTGGCAATCTCTGTTCCATCATCTATGGCAGTATTTACATAGATTTCATGTGTTCCATTCTCTACTACCGTTCCTGTCTCTTTGATGACCCGTTCCATATGATAGATGGTATGTTTTTCTCTAAAAATATCAAATTTCGTAAGAAATATCAGATACACATCTGGCAACTGTTCCTATTTGATTCCGCTTTCTACAAAAGCAGTATCGATGTTTGAGCGATTAAAACGAACCCTTTTTTGATGGTCGTCATCATTCTTTTTCTGTACTTCTATATTAAAATAATCTCCAGAGCTGTCTTGGCACAATACATCTAAAATCACGGAATGTGCCCCTAGATTACGGAGAAAGTGAAAGGCTCACTTTTATTATATAGATTTCCCACAAAAAAAGCAAGGAAGACCATCCATGCTTCCTCTGTTCGAAATTTATGTCTTTCATGCAATTACCAATTCTTGCTCCCTCCAAACCTTTCAAAGATACCTCTTGCAAAAAATCGAGCAACATTTCTTTTGTCCTTTTATATATCCAGACTCCTGAATCAACCTTTTGGCTTTCTCATATTTTACAAATTTCCCTATCCCATAGGCACTTTTTAAATACCTTGGAATATTTTTATTGGCAATTTCAGAAGCCATTTCTAACTGCGCTCTAACATCCTCACATCCATTTGTTCTTGCATCATATTGAATCTTAGACCGTTTTATCCGAAGCTCTATGCGAATCATACCCTTTGTGGTTTTAATATTTTTCTTTTTCCTTACTAGTTCTTTTCACGATAGAGACATAATTTAATTCAAGTGCTTGTGCAACGGGGAACGATTTGGATGACAGATACGAATTGAAAAAGAATCTTTTTAAAATTTTATAAAAAATTCAAATGTAAATACTTGATTTATAAGGTAAAAAAGGAACAACTGTATATGCAAACACAGTTGTCCCTTTTTTATAAAATATTTAAGCCTCCCTCTTCTTCCCTATAAAATTGTGAAAAAAGTGGTCATTTAATTAAAAATAGTGGAGCTTTATTGGAGAAGAGCGTACTCCTTCTATTTTATTAATATAATTTAAAATAAACTCTTTTCTCGATGCTGAAAGTTTTTTCTCATCCTTTGCAAGCTCAGATAACTAACTTGTAATATGACATACATAAATCCAGTTGTCAGTAATAAGATTCGATACATATATCTCTTTTCCGCCTATCTGTACTGTCTTATCCAAATAATCTACTATTTTTATCAATGTCATCCAAAGCCGCAGAACTATTCGATTTTGATGTTTTGTAGAACAGAGCTTTGCAACCTATATTACCAACATTATTAACAGACAAAAAAAGAACCGGAAACCCGCTAACATCACGGTTTTCCGGCGCCCCTGCCAAGGAATCGATGCGACAGGATTTGAACCTGCGACCTCTGCGTCCCGAACGCAGCGCTCTACCAAGCTGAGCCACGCATCGATAAGTTATAAAATTCTCCACTACGAACTTAAATATTATACATCTTTTTTTAAATTTTGTAAATAGGTTTTACTGCATTTTTATTTTTTATAGTATTTATATAATAATTCTATTATATACACATATTTTTTAGCAAATCTGCACAAGAATGAAAATTTTTCCATCCTTGTGCAGATACTTTTTAGTCTTCGGTAATTGTATACATCGCAATCTCGTCAATCTCGCGATTGGTGGATATCAGTACATCTTTTCCATTGTGGATATAGTGAAAGACATTGGCTGGACCGCAGTCTTTGTCAATTATTTCACATTGGTAATCACCTTTTTCTGCGTTGTAGCGAATCACCATCAGGTTGCGGTCTCCTTTTCGGTGGCCGACAACAAAGGATGGAATGCCACATAGATTGCCCCCGTAAATGGCATGGGTGAATTCGGCAGCTTCTGGAAGTTCGTAGACTTTCTGATAGGCACCATCCACTTTTTTGTAGATTCGTACTTTTTCTCCATGGAAGGGAGAGAAGGTACATAGTTCTTCCTCTCCGTCTCCATCCAGGTCTACGAGCGTTGCGTCGCTGGTCGGTTCTGTAAGAAGCGTCTCTATCGTCCAGTTATCACCTCCATTGGCTGGTGGAGTAAAGCGAAATACCCCTTCGTTGGAGGAGATAATGGAAGTTGGAATACCATCTTTGGTCACCCGGTAATAGCCGTGATTTTTCAGCATATTGTCTTTTAATACGGTAAGCTCTAGCTGGTGGTCCTTATCAAAACATGACAGGTCCTCGGGAAGCTTGGCCGCATAGACTTTTCCTGGCATACTCCAATCTTCTTTATATTCATGACCGGATTTTAGCGCGCAGGCAATCAGATAGCAATGCCCGTCTCTTACAAGGATATCAAAGCGGTGAATATGCGGAAGGTCTACCAGTGTACGCACCTCCCAGTCACCTTTTTTCCTTGGGGTCACAATGACAATCTTGGCTTCTTTGGAATCGTTTGGCGAATAGAATTGATAGGTGGACAGATATTGTCCATCACTGCCAGGTACCCATGACATGCTCATCACACCTCCAGGGCCATCCCACACTTTATCTACCATATTTCCGTCAAGGTCAAAGAGATAGCAGGGGTCCTGCTTCTCTGCTGCCACTAACAGGTGCGTCTCGCCCTGGTACATCAGTGGTGCTATTGCATAGCACTTGTTCAGTTTCGCCATTACCTTTTTTTCTATTTTCATATTAATTAATTATACACTCCCATCCTCTGCATCAAGCAGAGCACCCATCATCGCTCTTGCTTTGTGCAGGTCTTGTTTCCATTCGGGATTGCCTGTGTACCAGAATTCGGTTACATATCTGCGCACGCCTAAGCCCCATGCAGTATGCACGATATCTGGAAAATTCACATGGCCTGTTCCATAGGGAATCTCACGGAATTTACCTGGTACAGTCTCTTTTAGATGTACCGCAACCAGATGTCCGGCTCCGCTCTTTAAGTCTTCCAGAACATCTGTTTCATAAGTAACTGCGGCATTGGTAATATTTCCAGAGTCCGGGTATACATTAAGGTAACAAGAATCTACAAGATTGACATAGTGCATTGCTTTGCCTACGGTATTCATAAATTCGGTCTCCATCGTCTCAAAGCCCATCAAAATCCCGGCCTTTGCAGCCATCATGGTAGCGATTTTCAGATTTTTCTCAAATCTGGTTCTGGTCTCTTCGGATGCTTCTTCATAGTAGACATCATATCCAGCCAGCTGAATAATCCGAATCCCCAAATCTTCTGACAGGCGAATTGCTTTCTCCATAATCTCCATTCCACGCTGACAAATCTTGGGGTCATTGCTTCCTAGTGGATATTTTCTATGGCCACTTAGACACATGGTACGAAGCGGCACACCGGTCTTCGCCATAATACGCACTAATTCTAGGCGTTCTTCCACAGACATATCCAGTCTTGCAAGCTTCTCATCTGTCTCATCAATGCTAATCTCCACAAAATCATAGCCCGCCTCTTTTGCTGCCAGAAGCTTTTCCTCCCATGTCAAATCCTTTGGCATCGCTTTCTCATATAACCCTAATGTATAACTTTTCATCCTCGTACTCCCCATCCCTTCTTAAGATTGATACTATTTTCACAAAGTTCCTTTGACCGGCCCATCAAATATATCCTGCTTGCTGACTTGATGGACCCAGATTCCTTTTTCCCTGAATCCATCTAAGATTTCCTTTGGTGCTTTCTCATCGGTAATCAGATGCGTCACTCGCTCTATCCGGCAAGTGCGAAAGCTACTGTTATGGCCAATCTTTGTATGGTCTGCCAAGATATAAGCTGCCTTCGTCGCCCGGTTTAGCATCAGCTCGTTGAGGTTGACCTCGTTGGCATTCTCTGTCGTCATACCACATTCCACCGAGATACCACTGCACCCAATAAAAGCCTTTCTTGCATAGACTTTCATCAGATTGCGTTCTGCAAATTCTCCGACCAATGCTTCCTTGGGATAGCGCACCTCTCCACCAGTAAGAAAAATATTGACCCCTACAGAGTGTTCACAGTCAAATGCTCTGCCATTGTTGGTAATCACTGTGACATTGCTGCGGTTGATATATGGAACAATATCAAGTGCATTTCTGCTGGTATTGATAAACAAAGTATCATCATCCTCCACCAGAGAAGCCGCATACTTTGCAATCAGGCTACGATAAAGCTGCACTTCATCCTGCACTCCAATCTGCTGTGCCTGTCCTGTCGGGGAAGCGCCGCCGTAATACCTTGTCAGCATCTTCTGGTCCTCTAGATATTGAAGGTCCCTGCGAATCGTAATCGCCGACACATCGAACAGCGTCGCAAGCTCCTCCACCCGAATCCCTGGTGTTGATATAATCTTGCTTAAAATCTCTTTTCTTCTGTTCTCTACATATATCCGCTCTCTCTTCATAGGGACCTCCTTCCTAACCTATCCTGAGAAAATGTTCCATTGCCCAGGCGACTCCGCTCTCTTCATTGGTCTTTGTGACAAAATCTGCCACTTCTTTTACCTTGTCAGAAGCATTTCCCATCGCCACTGCATATCCCGCTGCCTGAAGCATGGGAATATCATTTTCATAATCTCCCATCGCACAGACGCCAGAAAGTGGTATCTCTAAAAGCTCTGCAAGTTTTACCAGCCCATAGCCCTTATTCACCAGGCGATGAGCAATATCCAAAAGCCGGTCCTCAGAACTAGTATACCCGGTCTCCTTCAATGTGTCCAGATATTTCCGTGCGAACTGCTCTTGTCCATCCTCTACTTCATAGATAAGAACCTTATACACTTTCTTTCCACGAAGGCAAGCAAACTCTGTATCAAATTCCATAAGCTCCATAGGAGGAAATCCATGCCTTTTTGCAATCTGGTTATAGAGTTCAAACTTTTGCCTTCTGATATTATTTTCACAAAAATAACTCATCTCCATCGTCAGTGCACAATAGTCCAGCCCATACGCTTTTGCAAAATGAAGAATCTGAAATACCTCATCTTCCTCCATTGGCATATCCCACAAAGTCTCTCTGCTTACCGGGTCCCAGATAAGGGCTCCATTCGCCGTAATCACTGGCGTTTTAAGCTCCAAATCTTTTAAATAGAACTCTGTCATCGTCTGTATCCTGCCTGTACAGACGGAAAAATCAATCCCCCTCTCTCTTGCTTGTATCATCGCCTGCCGATTCTTTTCTGGAATACTCTTATCCCCCTTAAGAAGTGTTCCATCCATATCGCAGACAATCAGTCGAAGTTCTTCAGGCAAGTCCATGTTCTTTCATCTTCTCTTCCATTTCCTGTACAGACATAATATTGCGAAGCCCAATGACAATCGTTCCCTTTTTCTCCGCTTCTTTAAACATATTGGTAAAATTCTGTGCGCAAAATACTACATCAAACTGTGGTGCTGCACTCTTTCCTTCAGAAAGTGCACAGTGATGAACCCTTCCTGGCTTTATTCCAAGCTTATCTAACACCTTCTGCATTGTCATCTTCATCATCAGACTCGAACCAGCTCCATTTGCACAACATACCAAAAAACTCATATTTTCTTTTGCCATTTTCTTATTCTCCTTTTCTATAAATTATTATTTTAGTTACCTGCCATTCTTTTTGCTTTTAGCTCTTTATAGGCTTCATAGTCTTCGGTCATCATAAAATATCCTTCTTTATCAGCCCGATACTGAAGCTGTGGAATCATAAGCAATACAACTGCCACAATCGCCACACCAGCATAGCTTAAGAATTTCATCACACCTGTCATCACTGGCCATACAACTGCCCAGTCCCACATACCAAGGTAGCCTCCGTATACTGCCATACCAACCCATCCGGCAATCAGCGCTGAGCCAAACACCTGACAGATTCCTGAGAAGAATGGAAGTGTAAGCGCTGCCTTAATACCACCTTTCTCATTTGCAAATATCGCAATCGTCGCATTGTCAAAGAATACAGGAACGAATCCACAGATAACTAATACCGGGCTCTTTAGTGCAATCAGCACACCAATCGCCAATATCTGTCCCACAAAGCCTGCCAAAAATCCAAGTGGCACTGCATTGGCGGAACCAAATCCAAAGGCAACTGCACAGTCCACGCCTGGTACAGAGCCTGGCAGAAGTCTGTCTGCGATACCCTGGAAGGAAGCAGTAAGCTCTGTTACAAATGTACGAACTCCAAGTTGTAAAATCGCCAGATACACAGAGAAATAAAAACAAGTCTGAATCACATAAAAGACCATACTAGAGCCTTCTTTTAAAAATCCTTGTGCTGTCAGATAATCTCTGCCCAAAATACATAGAATCGCTCCAAAGAAAATTAACATCAGAATCGATGTACACACCATATTTTCATTAAAGATAGACATAAAACCTGGCAGCTCAATATCGTCAATCTTCTTTACTTCTTTTCCATTCTTTTTCTTTCCAAAGAGTTTCTCTGCAAGCCAGGTATTAAAAGCAATACCAAACATCTGCTGGTGTGCCAAGGTAAAACCAGCTCCGTCTGTCAATTCCTGACAAGGTCCGATAATCAGATTGGAACCAACAGCCCAGTAAGCTCCTAAAATAACTGCCATAACTACTAAAAGTGCCAGATTGTTTGTCAAAAGTCCTGGCAGGGCAAACATAATCAGCCAGTAAGCGGTCGCTGCCTGCTGCACCTGAACATGGCCGGTTGTAAAGAGTGCACGAAGCTTGGTATATCTACTAAAACGCACCAACAAAATATTGACAATAAATGCAATCAGAAGAAGAATCATGGCATCACCAAAGCCTTTTCCAAAGACTTCCTCCACACCAGCTGTCACCGCGTTCTGGCCAAAATACGGGTCGATAACCATAGCATCCATATTGAAGCGGTCTTTCAGTCCTACAAGTACCGGACGGAAGTTGGAGACCAGACCAGAAGAACCAACGGTCAATATCAGATATCCTACAATCGCTTTAATCACACCAGCAAGTACATCATACCACGGTTTCTTTAAAAGGATATAGCCGATTGCCACAATCAGACCAATCATAAAGGCTGGCTGCTGCAAAATATTGGTTGCAAAATAGGACCATATATTCATCAAAATATTCATTCTCTAACTCCTTTCATCCATCCAGATAGGTCTTCTGGATTTCAAGCAGGTCTTCGGGCGTCTTTGCTTCCTTAAGTGCTTTTACCACTTCTTCGTTCATCAGCATCTCAGAAAGTTTCATCATATTGTTTAAATGTTGTTCTGGATTGCAGGATGCCAATGTAAAGAAAAGCTGTGCATCCTTCTCCGGGTCATTTTCATCAAAACTAACTGGTTTTTCCAGCTTCATAAAACCTATCGAGGTTTTGTTGACACCTACGGCGCCTTCCTGGGAGTGTGGCATCGCTACATCTGGCATAATCACGATATAAGGACCATACTTTTCTACGCAGGCGATAATATCTTCTTTATAATTGGTTTCCACTGTCCCATCTGCCTCTAAGCTTTCACAGCTCATACGGATAGCATCTTGCCAGTCCTTTGCTTGTTTGGCAAATTTATAGTGCTTCTTCTCTACAAAATCACGCAACATCTTTTTCTCCTCCTTTACAGACAAGAACGAAATGGGATATTCTGTGGTGCCTCAAAGCAGTCCTCAAATCCTCTTCTATGATGATATGCTTTCTTATCCTGGTCGGTTGGATATACATATTTTCCGCCTACTTCCCAGAAGAATGGATGGAACTGATAGTCTAAGCGGTCTTTTTTCATATCATAGAGCACGCGAATCTCATTGATATCTGCCATAAAATTCGTCCAGACATCATAATGAATCGGAATCACTACTTTGCACTTTAATGCCTCTGCCATTCTTAAGATATCAACAGAAGTCATCTTATCTGCCATTCCAACCGGATTTTCACCATAAGAACCAAACGCCACATCAATATCATAATCCTTGCCATGTTTCGCAAAATAAATCGAATAATGGGAATCTCCACTGTGGTAGATATTGCCACCTGGAGTCTTAATCAGATAGTTGACTGCCTTATCATCCATATCCGTTGGACAGACACCTGTCAGTTCTTCTCTGTCAGGACCTGTGGAATCTGTAGTTACAAGACAGGTACGGTCAAAGGAATCAAGAGCCACAATCTCCAAGTCCTTAATCTTAATCACATCGCCTGGCTTTACAGTAATACAGCGCTCTTCTGGCACACCCCATTTTATCCACAGTTCTACGGATTTCTTGGGACCAATAAAAGGTATTGGAATCTCTTTTCCATTCTCGTCCACAGTTGTCATACCACTTTGAATTACATGTGCTGCATACTCTGCACTCATATGGTCCTGATGATAATGTGTCGCTAACACCGCATCCACCTGCTTAATAGCAAAAGGGTCCAGTACAAAAGGTACTGCTCTTAGATTAGGCTGCATGGCACGCGCACCACACATATTGGCCATCTGATGACCCACCTTCATCTTGCCGTCTCCATGGGTTCTCTTTCCATTGCCACACCAAAGGTCGATTGTGATATTGCAGCCTCCTGGTGTCTTAAACCACATCCCCGTACATCCAAGCCACCACATTGCAACGGTGCCTGGCTTTACTTCTTCTGCTTCAATCTCTTCATTTAGCCAGGTCCCCCACTCTGGGAAAGTGCTCATGATCCAGCTCTCCCTTGTTATTTCTGTTACTTTGCTCATAAATCCTACCTCCTGTCTTCTTATATGATTGTTTCATTGACTTATGTTGCTATTATATGCTAGTTAATGTTCATTATCAAGATTATTATAAGATTAGTTTCTATTTTATATGATTATTTATGAAAATAATCATATAAAACAATCATATAATTTTTCTTTTCCGGCATATTTTACAAAATTCAATATTTTAGTTTGTGCAATCTGCTAAGGATGCATACATATAAAAATAAAAAAGAACAGATGCCAATAGCAAACATCTGTTCTTTTATTATTTTTTATAGATGGATTTACTCAGAAGCTTCAGGCTCTGACTGTCCCTCATTGGATGGTTCTGACTGCGATGCATTATCACCACTGTTCTGGTCTTTATCATCTTCTGTTGTATCAGAATTATTCTCCTCGCCTCCAGCAGAAGGTTGGTCTTCTTCGTTAGCATCCGACGGGGGCTGTGTATTACCTTCTGACGGAGGATTCGCTTCGCCATCTCCATTCGATGAATCAGACCCTTCATTATCTTCATCAGGAGTCTCCTCGCCTCCACTTGGAGTCTCTGGCTCGTCAGGCTCCTCTGGTGGATTGGATGTATCTGGTTCTTCTATCTTGTCGTCATCATCCTCATCCTCGTCCTCTTCGTCATCATCTGGCTCATTGGGAACCGTTGGCTTGCCACCTCCTGGACCAGAATAACTTGTCCAGTAATAATAGAAGATATGGTCTTTGATAATCCAGTATGGTACTCCGCCGTTTTTAAGGTTCTCTACTAAACTAGGCACAGGTGCCCAGGTACGGAAAAAGAGAGAGTCTCCGACATTACTGCTTCCATTTACTACTGTACGGGCAGCATCCCAACAGGACTGTGTTACAATATTGCGAATATCGGGGTCCTGCTCTGCCTTTAATACCAAGTCAAAACGGCCAGAGCCCACCGGCTCAAACTGTCTGGATTGTCGCAAAACTGCCTCTAAAGAGTTGGGGAAGAGGCTGCTTCGTACCCGGTTCATAATCACATAGCCAACGGCTGTCTGACCTTCCCACCCCTGATTGCCAGCTTCACAGTATATCATCGTTGCAAGAAGCATCAGTTCATAGTCACTAAGTCCTACTACATGATGATTAATCTGAGAGTCGCCTGCAGTAATCGAGCCTCCATTCATCGAAGATGCCGCCTGTTTTGCCGCTTCAATTCTGGCCTGGCGCTCTTCTTGTTCGGCTTTGGCAATCAACTGATTCAGAAGCTTTGTCTTCTCTTCAATCAGCTCCTCCATACTGCCCAGTTCGCCTTCCATCTGCCGAATCATCTCATCATAATCGCTTAACTTGGAACCAGCAGCCTTCTCCTGACTTGCCACTTGTTCCTGCTTCTTTTCCACTTCTGCTTTGAGAAGTCCAAGTGCCTCCTGCTCCTCTAAAAGCTCGGCTTCCTGGTCTTCAAGCTGTGCCTTGGTCTCTTTGTAGCTCTCCAGCATATTGCGGTCATAGGAATTGATATTGACTGCATACTCCACCTGATTAAGAAGGTCAGGAATCCCACCGGTTAAAGCTGCCGACATATAATTTACCATCATATCCTGGCTATTTTCATACATATATTGTATCCGCAGTTTCATATCGGCATACTGCTGCTCTAACTGCGCCTGCATCTTGGCGATTTCTTCTTCTTTGGCTTGAATCTCCTCTTCTTTTTTCCCGATATCTTCGTTTAGAATAGAAATCTGTTCCTTTAAGCTCTTAGATTGTTGTTTTAAATCTGCCAAATAGCTTTCCACACTGCTTTTAGCATTATTAATCTCTTTTTGCTCTTGTTCCGTCTCCTTTTTTTCTTCCTCTGCACGTGCTTTTTCCCGCTTTACACGATTAATTTCGTCTTGTGTCTCCTTACTGACTGCTAACGCGATATTGGCAGAAGAACTTAGACAGAAGACAAGCAGAAGACACAAGATTCTCTTGATATATTTATGTAAACTCTTTTTCACGAATCATCTCTCCTTTTGCTAGATGGGTTCGTCCCATCTGTATTTTGTCAACTGCCCGGCTAACTGCATCTGAAAAAACTGGTTCTGTCTAAGCGCTTCATAGAGCACAATTGCTACAGAATTGGCAAGATTTAAGGAACGTATCGAGGGATTCATAGGAATTCGAATTGCGTTCTCTTTGTTCTTCCTAAGAATCTCCTCTGGAATCCCACCGCTTTCCTTTCCAAACATCAGATAACAGTCTGGTCCATAATGCGCCTCTGTATAGACCTTTACGCCTTTGGTGGTCGCCATATAGACAACCGCCTTTGGATTCTTCTGAAGAAAGTCTTCATAGTCAAGATAGGTTGTTACATCTAACTCATTCCAGTAGTCAAGTCCAGCCCTTTTTAACGCCTTTTCACTAAGCTGAAAACCAAGAGGCTCAATTAGGTGAAGCCTGGTGCCAGTCGCCATACAAGTCCTTCCGATATTTCCGGTATTGGAAGGAATCTCTGGCTCATATAGTACAATATTTAATGCCATGATACCGTTTCCTGTTCTCTATTTATAAATCTTATACAGCTCGTCCGTCTTGGGCCTCTCTAGGTAAGCAGTATCCTCACCATTGATTATCTTCTTAGCTTTTCCTTCGACGCAGCGCCCAATCACTGCTGCATGAATACCTGCCTTTTTCAGATTGGAGACCAGGGTCCGTCCGTCTTTCGCAGTCATCAACATACAGCCGCTTGCAATCAACTGGTATGGATTTAGACGAAAATACTCGCAGATTTCCACAGTCTCCTGACGAATTGGGATAGCCTTTAGTTCAATCTCCAGCCCTACATGAGACGCCTCTGACAACTCCCAGAGTGCCCCATAGATGCCGCCTTCTGTAACATCGTGCATCGCACTGACGCCAGATAAAACAGCAACTTTGGACTCTGGTACAACTGATAAAAATTTATCAAAGTCCTTGGCTTCCTGAAGAAAAGGTCTGGAAAAGCGGCTTAAAAGCTCTTCTTCTTTTTCTTTGGCGATAATCGAGGTGCCTTCAATGCCAATCCATTTGCTGACAACAACATCATCTCCAACCTGTGCGCCTCCTGTAGTGACAAGTGCCCCTTTTTTCACCTTGCCAACACCTGTTACACTAAGAAGTGGTTGATTGACTACAGCGGTCACTTCTGTATGACCGCCCATCACCTGCATCCCAAGTTCCTTGCAGGCATGGTCTACTTCTTCTGAAAGTTTGCGAATCAGTGCTTCTTCGGAAGAAGGCGGAAGCAGCACCGTCAAAAGAACACCTACTGGCTCTGCTCCGGCACTTGCAAGGTCATTGGCGGTAATCTGTATCGCCAATTTACCCATATCCTTCTCGGTTCCGGTAATGGGGTCTGTAGAAAGTACAAAGACCTCATCAGGCGCTAACTGCACCACAGCACAGTCTTCTCCTATCCCGGCTCCCACTAAGACTTCTTCCCGCCTGGTATGCATCTGTTGAAAGACAGAGCGCTTTAGTACTATCTCAGGAACTTTTCCTATCTCCATAGATTTCCTTTCTCTATTGTGCCGGAGTTTCTGGTGCCGGTGCTGGTTCTGCTGGTGGTACTGCTTCTGGTGGTGCTGCTACAACACCGGCGATATTGGCATCTGCCAATGCTTCATCTTGCAGTGCAATCGCAGCGCGCAGATTCTCTGATAACACAGGGTCTCCAGCGGTTCCATAAGTAACAACCCTGTCGCTTCCTTTATATGTACTTTTATTTACTCTGGTGCGTTCAGTCTCTACACCATTTACTTTTACTACTTTGTAGAGTTCTGCTATATATCCTACCTTACCTTTGGAAGAAGATTTATAACCAAGTGGCTGTCCGGCATTTTCCTTCAGGATGGTACCCCCTCCAATCTGGCTGACCGTAACACTCTCAAAAGAAATCGTACGGTTTTTATCTCTGGTCTCCTTACCATAGATATTAAAGGTAATCTTCTTATCTGGCGTAGTAAAACCTTCGATATAGATGGGATAAGAAGTAGAATTGACAAATTTTAAATCTTTATAGGTTCCTGCAATCGCAGCGTCTTCTGAAAGCTCTACATAATGTACTGTCATCGAGTGCGGCGAACGCTCTGTCACCTCTAGTTCTGCCCGAATCACTGCATTGTACAGTGTTGTGGATACCTGACAGATGCCTCCACCCATACTGTCTACAACTTCTCCATTTAGATAGGAGCCAGCCATGGCATATCCATTGGCTTCGGTAAATGGAGAGACGGTCTCATAGGTGGAAAATGCCTCTCCTGGATATAAAACCGTTCCATCAATATGTTCTGCTCCACTATTGACATTCAGACTACGCTTTGCATTGGAGCTTGAAAAGCTAGTCGTAAAGGTTCCTAATAAATCTTTCACCTCAGCAAGCTGTTCTGCACTGCCTTCTGGTTCTGTAATCTTGGTCTTAAGTGCTAATGGCTCATTCTTGGTGTCCGATGTCCATCCATTATTAAAATAGTCCGTAATCACCTGAACAGAAGCATTGACGTCTAGCACAATCCCCTGCTTGCCAGCTACAAAATTAAACTGGCCATTGGTACGGTTTAAAGATGCATTCTCAGCCTCTCTGTCAAATTGTGTACATCTCTCCTCCACCAAACTCCTGACAAGCGCCTCATCTACCTCCCAGGCAAGGTCAAAGACTTTTCCGCTGTTCTGCAAATCCTTCTGGTCTTTATAGCGCTTTACAATATTTCCTGTGCGGCCAATATTTATGGCTTCCTCTACCACTTCCTCATTGGAAAAAGAGATTCCAAGCTCTGAAAGCTTTACCTCAACAGATTCTTCTCCAATACCAAGTGTTAGTGTCTGCTCTCCTAAGCTCTTCTCATAAGAAGCAAGTGCCTTTAGCGCCTCGCTCTTTGTCATGCCCGATACATCCACCTCATCAATCATAACCCCTTTTAAAATTGTGTCTTCTGCTGCAAACGTTGTCATCCCAAGACAGAGCACTGCCAGGCAGACAGCCATCAACAGCTTTCTCAAACCATATTTTTTCATACTTCCTCCTATTATAGTTCCGTCAAAAGAAATAAGCACCTTTGACTGTTTTATATGCTTATAATGCATACATTAACAGCGGCAGCACCATCGCAATCACTAGAATCGCCACAATTACCGCTGCAATTTTCCTTCTGGTCTTCTCCTTGTAAAAATTCATCAGACCACATCCTTTCTTCTATCGCTGAATTTTCCCATGCTGCAAGATAATCTTATCAATTATCCGGGAAGCCTCGCTTTTGGTCAAATCTTCAAGCTGTATTTCTAGTTCTATTTTATGATATTTCAGCAAATCATTCAAGTATCCTTTTTGAGATTTCGTGATAGGACTCTGCTTTTTTATCGTATAATTCAGCTTCGAAAGACCAAATTCCTCTGGCGCCTTTACACTGAACATATTCCACATTTTCCACAAAAGTTCATGTGTGGCCAGCGCATCATCTAACGCCCGGTGAGCCCTTTGGGGGTGAATCCCATAGTAGGTACACAACGCCTCTAATCCCCTAGAAGGAAGCTCTGGCAGCACCTTTCTTGCAATCTTTAATGTGTCAAGCATCTCCTTTTCAAAAGGCAGTCCACATGCTGCTGCACTCTGCTTTAAAAAGCGATAATCAAAAGGAACATTATGTCCCACAATAGGAAGCTCACCGCAAAATACCACAAACTCCTCCATCACCTCTTTAAGTGCTCTGCCGCTCTTTCGCATCATATCGGTAATCCCGGTTAACTCAGTGATGCGCTCCGGCACTGGAAAACCTGTATCAATCAATGCCTGATAGGTGACACATACCTTCTGCCCTTGTACCTTTGCAGCGCCTATCTCCAATATTTTATCTTTCTCTGGGTGAAGTCCCGTTGTCTCCACATCCAGCACAATATACTCGTCTATCATCGGTGCTCCTTACAATATTTTGTGAGAAAACATTCCTCACACTTTGGACTGCGCGCTGTACAGATAGTTCTTCCAAACGTAATAATATGAATATTCCACAATATCCAGTGGTCTTTGGGAAGCTTTTTCATCAGGTCAAATTCCACTTTGACAGGGTCATCCTCTTTGGTCAGACCAAGCCTTTTAGAAATCCGCTTAACATGTGTATCCACCACCACACTTGGCTCATGAAAAATATTTCCACGGATAACATTGGCTGTCTTTCTTCCTACTCCGGCCAGAGAAGTCAGCGCTTCCAAATCATTTGGCACTTCTCCATCATATGTCTCTACTAACGCTTTTGTGCAGGCAATGATATTTTTAGCCTTATTGCGATAGAATCCTGTGGAGTGAATATCCTTCTCTAGCTCTTTTTGGTCTGCACTGGCGAATTTTTCCAGGGTGTCGTATTTTTTAAATAAATCTTCGGTCACGATATTGACTCTTGCATCCGTACACTGTGCACTTAAAATGGTGGCAATCAACAGTTGCCAGGGCGTCTGATAATTCAGATAACAGATATATTCCGTTCCATAAGTATTGTCTAAAAGTTCTAGAATCTCTTTTGTCCTTTTGGTCAATCTAGCACCTCCACATAGGCTTGCTTTGTGAAAGGATTTCTCCTCTGGTAATCAAATAAAACAAACACTGGGCGTTCTTCTTCAAACACTTCAATATGCACCTGCCGCCCATATTGCTTTGTATAAGCCTTTAGCTTGTCCTTATAAGGCGTTAGATTGGCTGCAAAGGAAGGGCGACTCTTAAGATTTTCCCGTATATACAGGTCATACACCATACATCGGTCATAAATGCGTTCCCATAAGCCTTTTTCCTTAAGAAATGTGCGAAGTATCTCATATCTTGCCATCCGGGAATGGCTGACAACCTCATAACCGTTATCTTCATAATATACCGCAAGTTCATGGAAAAAATCAAATGGAGAATCATACCTTTTTAAAATTTCTTGTATGGTTTTTATAAACTGTCCGCTGTTATAGTAGATTTCCACCATCTCTTCCACCCCTTTTAGAAGCAGAATCTCCTGATACGTAAGCCATCTGGTAGAGAGCACTTCATAAGGTGGAAATTCATGGCAGATAATCCCATACTCCTTCGCTTTTTTGTGCATCTTTGTTCCTTTTAACACTTTTAGAAAGCCAAGTTGAAGTTGCTCTGGCTCAAGTGCAAATATCTCATCAAAAGACTTCTGAAAGCTTCTAAGGTCCTCCCCTGGAAGACCGGCAATTAAATCAAGATGCTGATGAATCGTCCCATATGCTTTGATTCTTCTGACATTTTCCTTAAGCCTTGAAAGGTTCATCGTGCGGTCAATCTCACATATGGTAGCTGGATTTGTCGACTGTACGCCAATCTCTAACTGTATCAGCCCGGGCCTCATACGGCCCATAAGCGTTAGCTCCTCCTCCGTTAGCAAATCAGCCGCAATCTCAAAATGAAAGTTTGTTATAAAATTATCATGCTCTATCAGCCAGCTCCACAATTCTTTTGTCCGGTCCGGGTGCAGATTAAATGTACGGTCTACAAATTTAACCTGGGGTACTTTCTGTGTAAGAAATATTGACAGTTCTTCTTTGACAAGCGACAGACTTCGATAACGCACACGCTGCTCTAGGGAGGACAGACAATAGCTGCACGCAAAAGGGCACCCCCGGCTGGATTCATAGTAGATAATCTTATGTTGAAATGGTGTAAAATCCTGATATACAAATGGAAGCTGGTCTAGGTCTAGCACACTGGCATCTTCTGTCTTACAAATCTCTCCTTCTGATGTCCGAAATACGATTCCAGGTATCTCAAAAAGAGAGCCCGTTTCTTCTATATAATAGGAAGAAAGCCTGCAAAAAGTCTTCTCTCCCTCCCTTTGCATCACACCTGTGATAGTTCTGTGCTTCTTAAGATAGTCTTCTGCCTCATACGACACCTCCGGGCCGCCAACCCAAAGTGTCACGCCTTTTAGAAGCTTGGGAAGCTCTCCCACCAACTCGTCCACCACTCTGCGGTTCCAGATATAGCAGGAAAAAGCAACCATATCCGGCTGCTTTGTATAGATATCTTTTAAGATTATGTCTATCTGCTGGTTGATGGTATACTCTGCAATCTCTATCTGTTCTGCATACGCTTGTGCTGCTGCCTTCAGACTGTAGACAGCGAGATTGGAGTGGATATATTTTGCATTGACTGCCACTAATAATATTTTCATCAGGCACCTCATATCTATCTACCGACATTTTAACATATTCTAAGTAAATTGCAACTTTCTTTGTTTTTTGTTTCGTTTTTCTTTTTTATTTTTAGAAATCCTTAATCCTGACGCCACACTTTTGTCACAATTTCTTGTTATGATAATACACGTAACAGGAACACATCAGTATTTCATTCATAACACTTTAGGGGACTTTAAAAAGTCCCCACTCCCTCGAAGATTTCAGGCTTTCACAAAAGTGAGAGCCTTTTATTTTTGATTGTTCTCATTGTAAATCAACAGTAGCACTATGCGCCAAAATATAATATAATGTTTTTTGTAAGGGAATGATGAAAAAACACAAAGAAATCCGTTGAAAAGGAGCATTATATTTATGACAGAATTTTTAATGAAACCCAAAATTGATTTTGCCTTTAACTTCACGAGGACGAAAAACAAGGAATTTTAGATGTACGAATTCTTTTAAATAATGCTACAGAAATTGATATTGAGATTCAGCTTTCTATGCTTAGTGTATGGGCAGACCGAGCACTATTCTATCTGGCCAAGATGTATACGGAACAGATTCGGCCCGGTCAGAATTATTCGGTCTTTAAAAAATGTGTAAGCATCAGTATTTTAGATTTTACACTTTTCCCGGATAATACAGATTTTTATTCTTGTTTCCATATCCGTGAAGACAGTCGCCACACACTCTATACAGATAAAATGGAATTCCATGTCTTAGAACTTCCCAAACTTCCTGATAAACTAAAAGAGGATAGTGGAGACATTCTGTTGTGGGCAAAATTTATTAATGCTGAACGAAAGGAGGAATTTGATATGTTGGCAGAAAAAAATACTTATATCGAAAGTGCCTATGAACAACTGCAAGTTATTAGTCAGGACAAGCAAAAGCGTCTGGAGTATGAAGCCAGAGAAAAAGCTATCCTAGATTATAACCAGGGAATATTTGAAGCAGAACAACGTGGCATTCAACAAGGTATCCAACAAGGTATCCAACGAGGTATCGCAGAAGAACAGAAAAATACAGAACGTGAACGAAAGAGGGCAGAAGAAGCCGAAGCACGCATAAAAGAATTAGAACAAATGCTAACAAAGTAAAACCAGCTCTGCGCTAACAAAGAAAAAAGGGCTTCCGATATACTCGGAAGTCCCTTCACTTAACAGCTATTTTGCCTAAGCACGAGACGGGATTCGAACCCGCGACCCTCGCCTTGGCAAGGCGATACTAATGATTTTCTTATTGTTTTTAGATGTCTCAAGTACTCTATTATCAGGCAAAAACCTTATTTTTTAGTTTCAATACATTTCATTATTTTTCACGAAATACTTACATTTCGTTAGAAAATTCGTTAGAAATAAAAGAGATTTCAACTATAAGCCAGAACAGTTTCTCTCATTCCTCGGAATTGATAAAGTCTTTACAATCCAGTTCTTGGTATGCCTTTTTAAATGTTTCCTTTGGACTCCAAGAAACATATCCATCAGGATATTTCACCCGATACCCAGAAACACCGTCTTTCTCTTATGGTTCTGCTTTTACTACCTTTACTCCAATATAATTCTTCATAGTTCTTTCCTTTCTATGCCTGCACAAGCAATGCATCAAATCCAGCTTCTCTTAGCTTTTTTTGCATATTTTCTGCATTTGATTTTACGCTATAGGCGCCCACCTGTACTCTATACAGAGTATTTTTATTACCTGTAGGAGTTTCCTCACCATCCTCTACTTTTCCTGTCTCCTCAGACTCCTGGACACGCTGACCAGTGATTCCGCAGACGATAGCCGATGCCATATCCTGATAGTTGTAGAGCTGCACATCATCTTTGTCATCCACAAAGCAGCACTCGATTAGCATTGCTGGAGATTTTGTATTTTTCAGTACCGCTAGATTGGGACGATATTTTAGACCACGATTCTTAAATCCAAGAACTGCAACCTCTTTACATACTTTTTCTGCTTCTCTGTATGCTCTACTGGCATTAGAATACAATAACACTTCTACACCCGTTGTTCTTCCATTTCCTGCTTTATCACCTGCGCCGGAATTAAAATGGATACTGACATCCAAATCTACGATATGAGCATTACATTTGGCCACAATCTTTTTCAATACATCCTGTTGTCCAGTTCCATTGTCCACAGTACAATCATACACTGTATGGCCAAGCTGCCGAAGCTGACTGATGACTTCCTCTTTTACTCTTCTTGCTTCTGTAGATTCATTGATAAGCCCTACTGCTCCACAAGCTACTTTTCCCGCCGGGTTATGTCCTGCATGAACATTAATTCTCATAGTTTCCTCACTTTCTCCAACTTATATGTTGGTACAAAAAAAGAAGATGATCACTCATCCTCCTTGCCTTCATTCCCTATACAATCCATCGAGTTTTTCAAATTTTTAATTAATGGTAGCAAAAAAGCGGGCATGTTAATACCAATATCTACCATATTCTCTAAAATACTAATCAATTCATTACAGATAATCCAAATTGCTACCACACATGCAACAAAAAAAGATAAATGTATCTGATAGCCCATAGTTTCGCAAGCATACAAGAGAAGTTGATCAACAATCGCTCCTACCACTACTAACATCCACATTGTCACCTTCTTAATGATTCCTTGCATACTTCTGTAAGAACAGATGCCTCCATCCTGACGGTTTCCTGCTGCCCACAATCCTGTTATATAATCAATTATATTACATACTACCATGAGTAGGACTGGCACATACAAAATCCCTAAAATAGATGACATAAAACTAGCTATTGCTGTAATAATTGTTTTTACATTCATTTTCATTATGTACCTCACTTTCTTTTCTAAATATTAACCATATACTCTTTTAATTCGGATGACCTCTAATACCCATATAAATCACTCCTTTCTAAGTATAATAAAATGGGAATATTTCTTCGCACAATCATGACTCCAGGTATTATACCAAGTCAAAGGTCAATACAAAGCTTGCCGGAAAATCGGATAAAAGTTTATGCATGTGCATTATATGTTAAAGCTTTATAATTAATTTTTTAATCTAAATACCATCATGATAATATTAATCATGTATCCATAACACCAATACTTTTAGAGTATATTTTATAGTTGTTTCTTCAAGATTACGTAAAGCAACATATATATCATTCCCCCACATAATATATTTTACAAGTGCTACTTCGCCAAAATTTAGATTATTGTCAATACCAATGATTCCTAAACTGTGATATCCAGCTGGAGGAATAGCTTTTAGATTTATGACAGGCCAACTTTTAGGTGCAATATTGGAGGTGGATTCAATTACCGAAGTTGTTAATAAATTGGCTTTTCCAGCCAGCTTATTGTTCATTTCCGATTCTGTATAATACTGGTCATTATGATTATGACTAGATGGCGAAAATGTACTTGGTTTTTCGGTTATGCTTGACCAAGCATGACTATGAGAAGAAATATTCCCACTTAGTTCACTGTTCTTCTGCTTCAGTGCTGCAATTTCGCGGTCGTATGTACTCAAGTCTACCTTTTGTGTCTCTAGCTTTTGTTTCTGCTTTCCATCCCACCAGTAATCAGGTACATCTGTTGCGGTGATGTAAAAGTTGTCACCAACATTCAACTTTGCAACGTTTTCTGGTACTGCCAGCCAAGTATCTAATGCTGTAACAGTGACAAATACACGTGCTTGGTTTTTACCCATAGAAATAGCTAAGGCCCTCTGTGCAAGTACCAGAAGACCTTTTAATGCTGCTTTTACATATTGACGAAAGAGTTTATCCTTTTTTCCAGATGTAACCTGACTGATAGCCTCCTCTGCTTCTGGTATGGATACACCTTCTTCTGTATAATCTTCAAAGGTAATCTCCTGTTCTCCTTTTTCAATTTCTTTGATGACATTTCTGTTTGCCAAGGTATTTTCAAGTAGCTGTTTGGGTGCTACATTGATATTTTCCGCATGGGCTGGGTCTGAAGTTTCAGTCACTCTGATAGATTCTGAAAAGACAGGTTCATTTTCTATGGTATAGTTTTTCATTCTTTTATTATCTTCACTTTACTTGTTATTAATTAGGATAGCCTAGTAACTATTGCATACTTAGTTGGTGCACCCCAGTTAATTGTAACAGTGGTATTAGACGTTACTTTTAAAAGTATTATCCTACCAAAACGAGAACCATTAGGAGGTATATTATCACCTTCTCCAATATTAGAAACCACTGTTGCACCTGATACACTAAATTGTTCATAATGACCAGGGTCTCCTGCCATAGCCGCTATATAAATTCCCGCAGTCGCTGAAAAACTTAGACTCTGAGCATTTCCACCGGTCACTTTCGAGAGTGAAGCGGCGTTATATTGTGTACTCTTTCCTGCTGCTACGCCTGCATTATAACCTGCTTTGTAGTTTGCACTATTCGTATTTGTACGATTATCTGCCGCTGCTACACCTGCATTATAAGAGGGTCTACTGTCTAAGGTACCTCCTGAATAGTAACCCGCTGGCACAGAATATGTCGTATTGCTGCCTGACCAATTAAGCGCGCCTTTATTAGGCATACTACCTGTAACCTTATTTCCATTAACAAAAGCCGTTTTACCCGAAAGTATCTCTCCTGCGGCAGCATTTGCCGATGTCTGGCTGGCTAGACTATTTGCGGTGACTTTTCCTACCCCATTGTGGTATCCTGCTGGAATGGTATAACTTCCTCCACAACTTAGTGTTGCTGTTTTAGCTCCCTGGTTAGGCATACTACCCGTAATCTTATTTCCATTAACAAAAGCCGTTTTACCCGAAAGTATCTCTCCTGCGGCAGCATTTGCCGATGTCTGGCTGGCTAGACTATTTGCGGTGACTTTTCCTGCCCCATTGTGGTATCCTGCTGGAATGGTATAACTTCCTCCACAATTTAATGCTGCTGTCTTGGCACCTTGGTTAGGCATACTACCTGTACGTTTAGTTTTTGCATCCGTATTATAGTAGGTTCGACCAGCAAGTACTTGTGAGTCTGCAACATTACCTGTAAGCTCTAATGTACCTATCAGTGGATTCCCATCTTTATCTATAATGACTGCATTTTTTAGTACATCTCCTGCTGCAGCTGTAATTAAATCTAGGTCAGCGCTTCCTCCTATGCTTCCTGGTATCCATATTCTGCTCACATTCCAACACCTCTCAATCCTATTGTTATATCTGTTACAGGTTTTTTGTATACCTTAAAAGTTGCTACTCCTTCTCCGAGAGTTGCCGTCCCTCCACATAGAATAGAAAAAGCCTTTACATACGCTTTTTGTGTCTCTAAAGAAGCACCATCTGTTAGCGCACTTACCAAAAGTGGTTCTGGACCATCTTTTGCACCATCTACAGATGCTGTCTGTACATAGGGTGCTGTTTCCCCAATCCATCCTGATGCTGCCAAAAAAACGAGTGTTGTATGATTTTGGCATTCCCTTTGATGCTTATTATAAATTGTGTTATTTAACAGCTTTTCTATAACTTTAGACATTTCTATACCATCTGCAAGAGTCTCTCGATTCCACTGCTCAATTTCCACTGTAAACTCTGGAGGAGTCTTAATTTCAAATGCCATATATTAGCACCTCCCTCTAAAAAATCTCATCCATATCATAAATCTGAGGAATATCTGCGTCCTTTCCTTTACGCATAAAAGTTCGATATGCCACCAAATCTCCCTCTGCATCATATAGACCCATTTCTGATATCTCTTCTCCATCTAATTCTCCCGCTTCTAACGTCGCCGTATAGCGACAAGTAGTTTGTGTATCCCCTACATATGTATGTGATTCAATATCTTTGACCAAAAGTTCCTGGTACAATCCGATTTCATTACCAGTTGTAGCAATCGGTTGTCCGTTTTCATCAACACCACCTTTCCCCCATGCCATTTTGGTAATCGCTGGAAGAAATGCATCACCTGCATGTGCCATACATAATTTCTTTCTTCCTATTGTAGTAACAACGCCCTTATTATCTGCCAAAATAAATCATCCTCCTTCTAAGTTGTACAAAGTCCGCCATTTAATTTTCTACTACCATCCAAGCGCCAAGAACCATCTAAAAAATTTTGATTGGTTACTCGAATATCTCCAACTCCAATATTATGTTCTGCTGATGTAAGTATCTTCATCTGCTCTGCTTCTGCAATTTTTTCTTTTGCCAAGCTTCTTGTCTTTATTGCTTCCGTTATTTTTACCACATTTTTTATACAATCCAATATCCCAATTTGATTTGCAGGTACCGCTTGTACATCTATAGATATTTTAACCCCTATACTAATTGGATAAAGGTCTATCTGCTCTAAACTATCATATCTATTTAAACACTGTCCTCTGCCATCTAATCGCCAACTTCTATCCAATCGGAGTAGTGGCAAATTAAATCTAGGATAAAATGATGTGATAAACTCTATAGAGATTGTACTTTTCAAAGCTATATCATATATTCCTCCATATTTTACCCATAGCGAAAATAACATATTAGCTGGTAGCATAAGCAATACAATCCCATAAATCTCTTTTGCAAATCGGATATCTAAATCAATTACTTGCACTTTAACCTGATATTCTCTGACTGTAGCAACAAAACCATTGGCACACATAGAAGCCAATTTTTGAATTAACATCCTCCAAGTATACGGCAAATTCATAAACCACCTAGCTTGTACTCTTATTCTCCTGCTTTCCAAAGTGTCATCACGGGAGGGTAAAATATTCAATATTTTCTCAAATCTTGAAATCCCATATTCATCAGCCGTTGCAATAAATTCATTGTATAAAACTCTATCAGCAGCTTTCCACACAAGGACAAATTCAGGATTTTCTGCTTCTAGTGTGATATTCGTTTCCTTATACTCTGCTATAAACGGAGGAAGATAGGAAACAAGGTCAACCTCTCTTATCATCCGCTTACACCACCTAATACTGGAATCTCATATTTGTCCAAAATCAGATTCTCCATCGAATCATTTAGTGATGTATTTTGAACATCCACAACCCCTCGAACTCCTAACATTCGAGTATCTACTTGACTTATTCTAACAATCAGATAGGAAGTATCTGCCCATTCCTTTCTTAAATCAAGAAAATAATCAGAAACCGCAGATTCTAACAAAGCTTGGAGATTATTCCATCCATATCCATTTTCAAATGTCAGTGTCGTTTTAACAGTAATAGGTTTAGCTGCTGCACTTTTTACAGTTACTACATGACCAATCGGTGCAAGTCCATAGCCTTCTCCTGCATTGCTTTCTGGGTCTATTACTTCTTGTACATGCTGGATGAGCGCATCTGAAGCAACTCCATATTCCGAATTAAGAATAGTCAAAAGCACAGTCCCTCCAATTGTCAGCTTTTTTTCTTTTCCAGCAAAAAAGACTGCATCCAGCCAAGATTTTACTTCTTCATTTAAAGATTCTTTTATGCTATTATACCAATACTCCACACTCTCTGTTGGAATCATTTCTGCAGGAGAAATATCACTGTTCCACACCCGTGTTACCTTAGTTTTTCCCACTCCAGGAATCGCATTAGTCTTTTCTAAGTAATCCCGCATGTTTCCCCCAAACGCATTTTCATCAAAAGAATCAAAGTAGCGCTGTCGTAAATCTTCTGTATCTTCTTCATCTTCTCCTGGAATTAGAATCTCTGTCAGTTCTGCACTTTGTAGTCCTTTGATATATTCCATAGGAATCATTGTGCCTAAAAACTGATTTCCAATCTTACCAGCAGTTTCACATTCTACTCGATATTCTCCATCTACAATCTTATCTGTGACTATGTAATTAATATCTCCGATATTAAATCGCTGATGAGAGACATCAATATTATTGGGAACAAATACGCCTTTTAGAGTTGCTCTGGTTGCCTGATAAGGAACAATTCCTCGTTCCTGACAGCGTAAAATCAAAAATTCCCTGGAAGCAGTATCACCATAAGCTTCTCGCAGAATGGTATCAAGTTCAATATACAAAATCTGAAGCTCAATCGCTGTTGGAGAATGAGTATCCCATATAACAGAACCTTCGCGTTTATCAAATTTATCAGGTACACGGGCGAGCATCCGTTCTAAGATTGTTTCGTAAGTAGTATTTTCATACACTAGAAGTTCACCTCCTTTTCTGCTTGTATGTCCCCAAAAATGGTATGTACTATAAATGTTACGTGAATAACCCCTTTTTGCGGAAAATCAAATTCAAAATTGTCAACACTTTGAATTCTGTCATCACAGAGCAGCGCTTCTGTAATGCGTCGCTTTAATTCTGGGCAAACATAAGTCACAGGTTCACCGAACAAGTCTAAGAGTTCGATGCCATAATTCCAAGAATACATAATATATTGATAGCGCTCAGTCATAATAATTTTATAGACAGCTTGTTTTACCGCTTCTAGACCATCTGTATAGCCTCTTATCAAATGTGCTTCTCTTTGCATCTGATAGGTAAAACTAGGACGGTTCTCAATCTCAAAGTCCTGATCTAAAAATCCAACAGTGGAAGGAATCATCACTTACCTCCTATCCGGTCAATAACTATAAACTTCTGTCCCTCCTGCTGCCGAAGCAGTATCACTTCATCTCCGACTTCTAAAGCATTATGCATCAGGAAATTCATCTCTCCTGCAATTCCATGTATGTGAGGTGGTGGTGCTGGTGTCTTTCCATCCTCCAAGACTCCCACTTTTGTATCCCACTGAACGGTTACACTTGTCATATAATCTGTAACATTCCTTGTTAGAACAAGCTGCCCTTCACTAAGAATCATTTTCTGTTCCACATTGATTTTTAAAGGCTCTTTAGAAATAACTTCTCCAAAATATACATTGACAGGCTTTGAAGCATCTCTTTCTTCCCTAGAAGCTTTTTTCATAGCTTCTACAAGCGCATTTGCATCAGCCAACAAACTCACCTCCTCGTAAGGTCAAATCCATCCAATGCTCGCTTTCTTTATATGTATGCTTACAGCTTTCTACCAGCATAAAATTTCTAAGCTTCATATCTCCCAAATCGAGATTTACCACAATCATACTTCCAGCCCTTACCCGATTGTCACCTAGTACCTTTGTAAGCTTTAGATTACGGGTCTTCTTGTTATACAGCTTCAGAAGAGCATCCACTTTCGCTATACCATTTTCTCCCTTTTTTAAGGTGTCAAAGTATTGCAAAATCCCCCACTTATTAATATTGCCTGAGTCTTGTGCGATATAGACCTCCCGAAAACCAGTATCTTCATTGTCATAGGTCAGCTTAATCTTATTGTAGGTATTGTCATCAATCGATGAAGTATATTCAAAATTTTGCCCTGTTTCTTCATCCACCATCAAATAGGCGCCTGGACTTCCAACTGCCATAGAAGACAGATGTTTCAGTGTCAGCTTTCCAAAATCATCATATAGAACAAACATTTCTCCTGTATTTGTCAACGTTAGGTCCAGCGCATTTTGTAACATTTCAAAGAGTGAAGTATTTTCTTCCACTCTGGATTCAATCACATAGCCGGTATTCTCTAACATGCCAACATTCAGCGCATAATCAGCTGCAATCATCTTTAGGAACTGGTCTGCGGTTTTGTTTTCATAGACAATCGTATCTTTATTTTTCAAATAACGCAGTTGGTCATATGCAGTAACAGTGATAATCTGCTCCTTTGCCCGTTGCTGTTTAAATACAAAGCCAAAAAATATTTCATCGCCATCTGCTTTCATCCTGACTGCACTTCCCTCTGAGAAATCAAGTACATCATCTTTGAGCACCTTAAAAATCAACTTTCCAGGAGTATCTTTTCGCTCTGTTGTCCATTCAATTCCTTCTTCTATTGCTGGAAGATATGCTTTTGTACCATGCTCATTCCCAATTAAAAGTTCCACACTCAATATAGATGCCTCCTTTAAATCGCTGGAATGGTCAGAACCTGTCCTGGATAAATCAGATTAGGATTTCCACCGATTACACTTCGATTAGCGTTATAAATAACAGAATATTTGGAACCATTTCCATAAAATTTCTTGGCAATATTCCAGAGACAATCGCCCTTTACTACGGTGTAGGTCTGAGCAGTTGTTGGTGCGGGAGAAGCAGTTGTCTCTCTTGGAGGTTCTACACTCGCTTTAGGTTTTTCCATATGAAAACTAATATTTATCGTCTTAGTCCCATAATCTCTCCATTGCTTCAGCTTTATCTTTACAATCAAATCAAAGCCATCTTTTGCATCTTCTGTGATTTTATAGTCCTCCATAGATACTTTGATATTGGTGTCAAATAATTGTCTTCCGTTTGGATGCTCCCGACATACAATAAATTGAAAAGGTTTCCTACTTGTCTTTAGGGATTCAAAATAATCCAGAAAGTAGTCAGCACCTTTAAAACCTGCTTTATAGACTGCAAATGGGTATTTTACCTGCGGTATCATACACTCAAATTCAATATCTGTAAGCTCTGCTTTTTTCAGGATATTGACTTCTCCTTCATTTATTAAAGTGACTGTCTCATTCGCATTATTAATCTTTACTGCAAGTTTAGAAGGAGCAACTGGTAATAAACATTTTTTCAGATAAAAATCATATCCGTTCTTTGCCACTAAATATGCACCCCTTCCGTTGAAATCTCAATAGCCTCATTCACCGCATCCGTAAGGCCAGAAACCACGCCATCCAAATCCATTCCATTCTTGATGGTGTTATGGTTTGTCTGTTCAATATTGACTTCTGCAGTTGTAAAGCGGTTAATAGTTTCTTGTTCTGCAATATCCCTTAGATATTTTAGTTCTTCTCCTGTAATATCCATAGCATCTGCCATAGCTCCTGTATTTCCTGCAATATCTTCTATGCCACTGCCAATCCCACCAGAAGTCAATGCATCTGCATAATCATCAGCAGATGGAATGTCAGTAGTGCCGAACACTGAAGAAGGATCAAAGTTCGCTATGCTTTCATCAATCCCTTCTCCAAAGGAATATCCAACATCCCAAGCCGTTCCATACTCGAACCGTTCTAAGTGCAGGCTGGAAGCATCTATTTTGGACATGATTTCTTCACCCTGCCCGAAAGTTCCATCTACCCAACTTCCAAGGGAATCCCGCCACCCGGCAACCGCCCCAGCAAGGTTTGAACCAAAAATTGTATCAATAGCACAAGCCAGCGATTCAAGCAGTCCAAGGACGCAATCTACCAGGTCAAAAAATAACCGGGCAATCGCACCCACTGGATCATTGAATACATTAGCGAAAAAGTTTGCAAAGGCAGCTATAAAATTCCAAAGCACCAAAAAAATATCAATCACAAAGTTAATCAGGGTGACAAACAGATTTCCGATAAAAGCAGCTGCTACCATAAACACGCCACAAATAATACCCGTTGCGGAAACAGAAGTCCCGGCAAATTTATTAACCGCCGCCACCGCTGCATAAAACAACGCAATCAAAGTGATAATCAGAACGATTATCCAGACGATAGGACAAGCATACATAGCAGCATTAAGCCCGTTTTGTGCTGCGATTTCTGCCGCTGTTGCTGCTGTCAGTCCCCCAGTTGCTGCTGCATGGAGCATCTGCGCTACCGCCATAGCAACGTGAAGTCCTTTACTTATTAGATTTATAGCATTTACTGCCATTTGCCATCCGTAATATACAGCCAAAGCTCCAGCTACGCCCAAAATAATAGGGGATAGCCAAGACCAATTATCAGCCAAAAACAGTACCCCATCGATAAGCAGAGCGAAAATTCCCAATGCTACCACACCAATAAGAGACAGAGCATCAATAACACCATTTGCAAAGTCCCATAACGCTTGTGAATTGGTGATATGTTCTATAATGGGCAAAGCAACGGTAGCAAGCATAGAAAGAGCATCCACCGCATGATCTGTCATCTGCCCGAAATCGTCACTGTTAGCAACTTTATTTAGTTCTTCCAGAACAGGCTGTAAAGCCATCAAAGCGGTATTTTCAAAAGAAGTCCAGACCTGTTCAAAAGTCATTGGCATACTTTCAAATTTTTCGTTGGTTTCATCAGCCGCTGCAAACATAGCCGCTTTCACAATATCAGCAGTGATTTTTCCTTCTGCTGCCATATCTTTTAATTCCCCTTTAGGGACTTCTAGATAATCAGCAATCGTCTGGATGATGTTTGGGGCTTGTTCCAAGATACTGTTGTATTCCTCACCCCTTAAAACTCCCGAACCCATAGCCTGCGTTAGCTGCAACATAGCCGCATCAATTCCGGCCGCTTCTGTTCCGGCAATCCGAAACTGCTTGTTGACCTGCTCCATGAAAGCGATGATTTCCTGTGAACTGTCAAAGGCATCACCAGCCATAAGTCCTAGTTTTGAAACTGCGTCAGCCGTTGCCTGATATGCGCCCCTTGATCGTTCTGCTGAAAGATAAATCATATCCTGTAATTCCTGCGTTGTCTGTAAGCCGTCATTCATCATATTCAGGCGGGCAGTTGTAGAAGCAAGGGTATCCGACAAATTCAATGCATTTAAAAGTGTTTGAACTGTAACATAAGCGGCTACAACCCCACCGAGCATTCGCATCAGTTCATTTGCTTCATGTGTCCCTTGTTCAATCTCCCGATTCAGCCGTCCTTGCTCATCTACATTATCCCGAATATGCCTTTCTGTATCGCCTATAATCTGCTGCAATCTCAAATAAGCATCATTTGCTGCCTGAACATCCATATCGCCCATAGCCCGGTTAAGATTCTGTTGCTCCCGTACTGCCTGATCCAGTTGCCCACGCAACAATTCCAATTCCGCATTTGCGGCATCCGTCCCCATGTTCAAAGGATTGTTTTCGATTGTCTGAATCCTATTTCTTACATGACCAATTTTTACAGCAAGACTGTTCAAATCCTGAAATGCTTCTGGTGGAAAGATATCTGTGTTATATGCCTGCCTTGCAATAGCATCTTGTGTCGTGCTTAACTGTTCAAGCATAGCATTTGTACTTTGAACTTCCTGTCGAAATCGTTCCATTCCACTTCCAGTGAACACTTCCAAACTGCCAGACTGCCATTGAATAGGTACATCAACAGGCGGCGGCTGATCTATGATTGGATTTGGTGGTACTGGATTTACTGGAATATCAATCGGGGGCGGGGAAGGGGGTGGGGCAATCTCTGGTGAACCCGTGCCCTGAATAGCTGCATCTAATTCCTGAACGGCAATAGTTGCCCGATTTATGGATTCCCTTGCTGCTTCAATGGAAGCCGTGTCAACGGGTGAGTTCATAGTCTGGTGCAAATCTTCCATAGCAGAAAGTCCCAAATTCACAGAATCAATCACCTGATATAAAATGCTTGTAAAGTTATCTTGCAATTCAATAGATGATCTTATACTCCCTATACTATCACCGTCCTTTCTTCCCTTTTTTCGCCTTACGTTTCATTTCCTTTTCTTTTTCCTTATCATTCTTCATTTTTACTTTAATTGCTGCTACAACAAAGGCTTTTTCCTGTTCATTCAGAGCAAGAAAAACAGAAGGAAGAATATGTAATTTCAGAAGGGCATAGTAAGCAAAATTCGCTTCCCAATCCCCTTCTTCAATCAGTTTTTTGCTTCGTCCACCCTATCCTGAAAAGAAGTGTCAAAGCCCTGGAATCTCTGCACAAACGCAGCCAAATCATTATATTCTCCAGGGTCATCTACCATAGCAAGCAACAGTTCCTCAGGAGTCATGGCATCGTAAGAATCCTGTAATTCCTTGTCGTACAAATCCGGTACAACCACAGAAGCCACAATCATCTTTTGAATATACAGACTAGACTTTAGCTTTGGCCGGAACATATTGGGCTTTCCGGTAACAGATACGTCTATTGTGCAGTCATCCCTGATATTTTCATTTTCTCTGGAAGTAATATGCCGAAACTCCCATTCTAAGGGCTTACCGTTCTCATCCATTAGGGACTTTGTAGGCGCATACATCCCATTCTTTTTCTCAACCTTGTTTGCTTTCATAAATCTGCTGAATTTTGACATTTCTTTATTCTCCTTCTCTTAATTTGTTAAAAAGCCTTCTAAATCTTTGAACATCTCTGGCATCTTGAAATCTTCAAAGGTGAAATCCATATCTTCATCCAAATATTCACCATCTGCATCAAACTTCGCCAAAATTCCTCCATCAATATTGCAGTCCATCAAAATCATCGTTTGCCGACCAACTGCAGAAGTTTTGTCTTCATTGGAAATCTGAATTTCAAAATAAATATCTTCCCCAGTATCTTTATACTGCATCATCATCTGCCGGAAGATAGAAGTGTTGTAATGGAAAGTTGCACTTCCAGTTCCTTTCCATCCTGAAGCTTTATTTCCCTTTCCAGTCTTGCCAAGAATTGGAACTTCTGTCTTATTCTTCTCGAACTTCGCTTCCAGATTAATTGCCTGCATAAAATTATAGCGGCGTGTGCCAATCGTAATAAAACACTCTGCTAACGCTGCAAAAACTGTATCTTTGGCTTTCATCACTACATTACCATTCATCTATTCCACTTCCTTCCCTACGCCACAGTAACACTCATATACAGCTTGCCCATCGCATTTACAACAGTGATTAAATCTGTAACAACTACGACCTTTTTCGTCTCTCCCTGTTCTACCTTGACATCTGCATCCGAGAAGTTCTCAATCGCCCGGATTTCCTGCAGCTGCTCATGATGCTTTACAATGTCGGACCAAAGAGAAATCCGACCAGCCGCATCGTTAGGAACCACGCCAAGATACTTCGTATTAAAAAGCACCGCAATATCATTGCCTATCTGGTCGATTACCCGGATGGTCTGATTGTCTTTAAAGATATTTCCCTGTGTATCAGAAGTTGTCACCATGGTATTAATATCTTCAAGTACACGAATGTCAGAGCCTACCTTATGGAAAATAAACTTTCCTTCTTTTATAGCTGCTTTTAGCTGATTCTGTGTGTATGGGGTATCAATTAGAAATTCTCCATCATATTTTTTATTCTGGTTACTCTTATTGACCGCACAGCCAGCGCAAGCACCTGTCACCCAGTATACAAGGCTTGTTTCATCCCATCCTTCCTCTAATACCTTATTGTTCACACTGATAACACCCAAATAATCTGCCTTCACATAGTCGTATAAAACTAATTGAAATTTTACGCCCATCTCATCTCGCAGCCTTTTTACAAATGCTGTGAAAAGAGACTTTGTTGTATCATCTTTTACGGCTACTCCCATCGTATGAAAGCTATAAGCTTCAATTTTATCAAGATAGTTCTGGTAAGCTGCCCCGTTCACCTCTCCATTCTCGCCACCCGTCAAAGGAACTGCAGCAGCTGCCTCCAAAGTAATACCTGATTTCCATGTTACATACTTATTGCTTATCAGTTCGTCCCCGGCAGAAACTGTCTGCTCATCAACCACAGCAGTGCCCAAAATCGTTTTTACATCAAACAATTCTTCATTATCTACATTTACCTGAATGACAATTTTTAAATCGTTTCCACGGATGCCCGTATACAACGCCTCCGCCAATGTATTACTTGCTCTCTTACCCTCGCTATTTAGCCGGTACCCATAAAAAGTCTGCGTGTTCAAAAACAGGTCCCGAAGCGCTTTTAACTTCTCATGCGTATACTCATAGCCGAAAATCTCCATACTATTTTTCTGAAAATCTCCGTTTGTTATCTCAAAAATATCACCGGACACACCCCAGTCTAATTCCAAAGGCATCGTTGCAATCCCTCTCTCGGACAAGGTTGCACTTGCCGCAGACTTTGAAACAAAATTAATATAGGCACCTGGCAACTCCTTATTTTGTACCAAAAAAGTACCGCCTCCTAAAGCCATCCTTATTTCACCTTACCTTTCCTGTAATCCTTAATTTTTTCTTCTACAGCTGTTATGGTATACAGCTTTCCATCTTCTAAAAGGGCATCTATGATATCCCTTCTGCCCTTGAAGCGCTTTGATGTAAGTAATTGTTCCTTTAAAAATTCAGGCTCCATCTTATCTGTGGCTCCTGGCGCTGCCTCTAGGTCCCGTTTCTTTCCTGCCATATCCTCACCTATCCTTTCGCAGAAGTTTCTGAATAAACCTCCTCCATAAATGGGGAGTTCTTTGATATCTTATAGACAAACATATCATAGTTCACAAAGAAATGAAGCATCCCGTTCACCAGCTCATATCGCATCTGTGTTCCCATCATCAAATCTTCCTTTACCTCTAACCATTCCAAACACTGAAAAAGACGCTCTGCAACTGCATAACATTCCTCCTTCTTTCGTTCTTCCCGCTCCGAAAAATACTGGATGCAAAACTGATTCGTCCGAAAATAACGCTTGTTCAAGAAAAGCTGATTGGTAGGATTGAGACATTGAATAAAAAAACAAGGCTCTTGTAAGCCCTGCCGTTTTACTTCCCGGTAAATTTTATATCTGCCTCCAAACTCAGCATTTAATGATATGCTGATAGCTTCTATAATTGCATTTATCATTGCATACACCCCATTAGATACTTTTTGATTTTTTGTTCCAATACCTTTGGTGCAATCGTCTGTACTTCCTGTTCCGAAACCGTAAGCATAAAGCGACCAGGAACCCAACCTTTATGACCTCGTGTCCTATGACCATATTCCACATATGACGCATATTCAATGGGATTCATAATCTCAATCACAAGAAAGCCTCCATAATGATTTACTTTCAAGCTATTCGCATACTCTTGTGCTCCGCCATAGGAAGAACTGGATTTTCCAGCGGTCCATCCCCTTCTTAATGTACCTCCTTTTTTACCAGTGCCTTTTGAATAATCCCCAACAGGTGTACGCTTAATAACTGTGGCAAGCAGCCTTGCGGCAAGTTCCTTAGCACATTCCTCCACAAAGGCGTCCACATTTTTGTCTTTTAGCTTGTTTAGCTGTTGCTGAAGCTTTTTTAAATCAATGGCAGAGAATTTTCCTATCTTACCTATTAAGCCCACCCCCTGAACAGCTCTAGTACAATTTCCTGGTGAGTGCAGTATACAGCCGGCTGACTACTTGTAGAATACTCACTGGTTACTCCGTCCTGAGTTACAACAATCTTTGAACCACTCTTCACCATAATCTCTGGAGCAAGAAATAACTTAATTCCTTGTGAAGCTATCGCTGCAGTTTCTGTCTGCACAACAGCAGCCAGCCTTTCAAAAGACAGTTTACAAGGCTGACTCTCAAGCACTGTAACTTCTTTTTCATTGGACAGTTTCGTCTTCTCATCTGTCACCTCTTGGTATTCCACAATGTTACATAATCCTGTATAAGTCTGTTCCAATGCTGCTCTATGCATCCTCTGAACCTGCAAAATAACATCTTTAATCATTCTTACCACCTCAGTTTTCTATAACATGAAAATTCATCCCTTCCATGTGTCAGAAGATAATTCAGAAAATTATTTAGTCTCTGTTCTGGTGTTAAGTTTCCTTCTCCAGTTGCAAATACCGTATTGGTATCACCCGCTTGTATTTGCTTTACTGCATAATCTAGGTCAAGTCCTGCGATGTCATCAGGAGTAAAGGCTTTCTTTGCCGTTAAAAATTCACCAACGGCCATATCAATCGCAATACTTACCAGTCCTTTTGGTACAGAAGATACATTGCAATCGTTCTTTATAGTATTTTCAACTTTCTGGAGAGAAAAGGCCAAGATAACCTCATCTCCATCCTTCAGTAGATATCCAAACGATTCTAAGCGTTCTCTTGCCTGTTCCACCATAGGTCCACCTTTTTCTACCCACGAGAAATAATCCGGGCAATCGGAATCGCTTTATGGTTGATTGTCTTATTGTCATGGTTGCTCACCAGCGACCAGTTCTCACCCTTTTTCAGTTCATCATCAGTAGGGCTGTTGGTTTTCTGAGACGCTTTCAGATAAGAAATACCCGCCACACTTACAGCGTTACGCTTACGAGAAATAAGCGTATCTTCCCCGCCCCTTGTCTTGGCATCCCTCACCATCTCATATGGCACTTTCGCTCCCACAGGCTCAAATCCAATAGCACCTTCTCCAAGAATATAAGTAGTGTATTTTGTATAAGCCTCCTGCGCTGGAACATCATCTGAGGCCGGAGCTGCCGGAACGACTTCAGCAGGCATGGAATCATCAATCACAACCAGCCGCCCATTCCATGTTCCCATTCCAAGGTCACGTTCGATTCCTTCCGCATCCGTATATTTCAGATACGCTAAAAGTTTCAGATTTTCAAGATTGGTAGCAACCGTAGAATGACAAATCACAAGACTGAACTTCTGCTTATTGTCACCACAAGCCTTCTGAATAGCTACATTTAGAGAAGTTGCTCCTACGCACCGGGCTTCTTTTGTTGCCTCACTGGAAATATCATAGGTATGTTTGTCGACAAATTCGGCGTTCGCCGCCTTAATTGTTGTCTTTCCGGTTGTGGACATGGCAAAAATACCTTCAAGAATCGCTAATAAAGTACCCTGATCTACTTCATTCCAGTAGCGATTAATCTGATTTCTTACATTTGCCATAAAGTCAACGCCCCCGGTCACATCATAAGAAAAATCCGCTTCCGTCCAGCCTTTCATGCGCCCATATACAAAAACACCCTGTTCAAAGGTGTCAGTATTTTCAGCTGTCAGATTAGTTTCCCCGTCATAGTTCAGTGCATCCCCGCCAATCAGACCGAAGAATGGAAGAACAGCATAAACTGTCCCTGTTTGTGAACTGGTAACAAATGTTTCTTTAAGACGCGCATCAGAAACAATCGCTCTGGATTCCCGAAGCTTATTTAGCTTCACATTTGGCACAGCGGACATATAATGCCCAAATGCCCTTTCATTAAAACTTTTTGCATCAAATTTAGCCATTTTCTTTTATCCTTTCTGAAAATTATTTTACCTCTGGGTTACTCTCCATATATGCCGCTAATTCCTCATAGGTCATTTTTGACATATCAACCTTCGTATCCGGTTTTGTGTCGCCGGACGCTCCTGGCTGGAAACCTCGGAAATTATTTTTCTGCGGTGTATTGAACAAATAAGCATCCGACTTCTGAACCGCCTTGATTTGTTCGTCCCATCCAGTTAGCTTTCCATCCTCTCCTAGCTTCACCTTTGAGGTATCAATCAGCGCCTTTACTGCTTTGCCATTTCTAGCTCCGGCAGCAGTCAGAGCAGCCTCAATCGCATTATCAAGTCGAAGCTGTGTAAGCTCTGCTTTATGTGCCTTCTCCTGGTCAGCGTTCTGTTGTTTCATGACTTCAATCTGCTTTTTCAACTCTTCATTGTCGCCCGCTGACGCTTTCAGAGTTTCAAGCTGTTTATCACGGTCCGAAACGGACATTCTCAGCGTCTTGTTTTCCTCAACAACTTCATCATGCTTTGGCTTCTCCACATACCCTTTCAATTCCTCCTGTGAAGCTTTTTCTGCTTTGGCTGCTAACTCCTCACTAATACCAAGGGTGATAAATTCTTCTTTTTTCATTCTACTTATCCTCTCTTTCTTTACTTTGAAAACTATCCTCTTACCAGCACTTCACGACTACCTTTTGTATTCACTGGTGTAATCATAATATCTGCCATTTTCAAATACCTCCCTTCTAAAATAAATTGGCATGAAAAAAGCACCTCTGTTTATCCAAAAGTGCCTGTTTCAAAATCAATCTTTATTGAATACAATTTTAGTATTTTTAACTGTTTACATTTCTATCCTTTGTCGAAAAAGATGTAACATTTGAAAACCTTTTACATGCTTTGCTTGAGCAAGTTTCGCATATATTTTTAGAATCATTAACTTCTAATGCCGCCTTTATCCTACGCTTATACTCATCAGGACCACCAAAACAATCATAATTCCATGGCGGAAAAGATTCCTTAAACTTTTCTTTCCATTCCTTACGAAGCTGTTGTAATTCTTCATCATTTTTTAAATATTCCCACATCTTTTTCATCCAACCATCTCCTTATATGCCTTATATATTTCCTCTAAAATTCCAGTAAATTCCGCCTTACTTTTATAATCCAATACCTCAATACTCGTAATATCAGCAAATATTTCCATACAAGTATAGGTTCTATTTTCCAGCCAATAATCCGCCGAATGTCCTGCACACAAAATTTCATTTAAACCACCACTTGATAACGCACTGAAAATATCAGATAAAACCATATCTCCTTCATATTTTCCGCCTTCAGCAAACCATTGGGTAATCATCTCTTTATTATCATACACCTTTGCACTGGTTGTTTCAATTGCCTGAAGGAATTTTTCATTTTTCCAACTACAATATTCAAGAGTATCCATTCTATGTGATAGTTCATGCGCCTGAACAAAATTCATATCATATAATTCATAATTAGGAGCCAAGGGATTGTATTGAATTACATCCAGTTCCTGGTTATACGCAAATGGTGCATCCAATTTCTCATTTGGCTGATACTCTGTTGACCCATTGTATAATATCATTTTATCGGTAAATGGTGTTGATTTCGTACTATTTAAAATTTGGCTAAACTCATCATTAGCTTTCCTAATCTTTTCATCTTGAATCTGAGGAATCTGTATTAAATCTGCTTTACTACCACCATCAACAAAAGTCTCCTTCCACTCCTGATAGCTCATATCTGCTGGCACATAATAGGTTTTTCCATCCTTACCTCTGGCTGCACGTTCTCCTATCTGGCCGAAGTCATCCTCAAAATATGGTACAGTTGTCGAACGGCAATAGACATGAAAAGGCGGCGCTGTGATTCCCGGTTCATAGTCCTTCATCAAAAATACCTGACCATATAGGCTTTGGCATATCTCTGAAGTGTGGGAATCAAGCGTCGCCACAATTTCATATTGTTCTACATTCAGGTCATTAAAACAGTCTTTTTGCGCTGCCGAACTGAAATATGCTTCTTCTGTCATCACAAGCCGGCCCGCATTGCGTTTGGAAGCATTCATCCTGCGGGCAATCGTATCAATCGCTTTCTGCGGGTCCTGTCCTAGCATAATATTTTGTGTCAGCTCCTTATGAACCTCAGAAATCAGTTTCTGTTTATTGCTCCATATTCTTTCGGAAAAATTCTTTCCATCCACTGCCCAGGGCTTATGAATTACCTTTTCAATCTTACGCTGGTCCAACGCAGAGATATTCCATCCTATTCGGAATCCATGTTGCAGCTCATACGCAGTTCGATAATAGCCTCCCAAATAAATGTTCTTCATAACCGCATCCACGCTGTCCAATTGATTACCAAACATAAGCTCAAGGCTCTGTTGTGTTTGCAGTTTCAAAGCTTCTAGTTGAGAAATATGATATTTAGCAGAAGCGTTCTCTAATTCTTTCATCCATCTCTGGTTTATTGCATTTTCCTGGCCATGCCGAATATAGTCTTTTACATCCCATTTGAATTCTTTCAGAGCCACGCCAGAAAGCATCTTATGGGCCTCTGCCATCGACACCCCATTATTAGCTGCAAGGCGCCCATACCAGTTGTTAATCTTGCCCTCAAGCTCTCTTAGCGCTCTTCGATACTGCTTTTCGATTTCCAGATAGGCTGCTGCACCCTTTTGATTTTGGACCGCTTCTAGCTGCGCAAAGCGCTGCTTCCAATAGTTGCTATTATTCATCCTCTACACCATCTTCCCCTGGCAGTTCTCGACCTGACGAATTGTCTTGTTGCTGGAAAGGATTATAGCTTTGTTCCTCAAATGTCGCTTGCTCCTCCTTTCTTTGTTTTGTCAAGCGTTCTATCTCTTTTTGTGGGTCATCAATCCACGGATGTTGCCCTATGATAGTCTCATCTGATAAGATTCCTACGGATTTCTGACAGTTTTCGATTGCCTCTGTCTCATTAATGAGAATATCTCTATTGAAAATAATATCTACTTTCTCATCATCAAAATTTCCTTTCCCTGCATTGAACAAATAAGCATTAACAAACCACAAAATTTCTTCAAAAGCTGCCTGAAACTCTGTTTCCATATCATTTGCATCCAGGTCAATATCAGAATACATAGACTGAATGTTCATCTGATTGGGATTCCCAGATAAGCGGTCATCCTTCGCATCATATCCCATTGCATTTTCAATCAATGCTTTCTTAAAGGCTTCTAATATACTTTTATAGTTTTCTGCATTGATTGTAATTTCAAGAGTTTCCACCCCGCCTTTGCTCTCTCCATCGTTTCGGACTTTAACTGCTCCAAAGGTTGCAAGGTTACGCCTGAACTCACCCAAATCTTGCCCGTCATAATTCTTCAGGACAAGAATTGTATTGCGCGAATCCTCCTGCATACTGTTTTCAAAATCTGATAACATAATATTGATTCCGTCCTGAAGTGTTTTTACCTTTTTTATCAGTGGAATTTCTCCATCATTGTATTTCAGGGGAATAAGTGGTATCCTCTGCCAATTCAGACCAAGTGCCATTCCCGCATCATCCATAGCCGTAACATAGGGAAGCTCAAAAGCTTCTTGCTCTGTGCTGATATCAGAAATCAGCCTTCCTCCATCCAGCACAAACTTATGGATTCCCTGTAAATCATATATCTCCACTTTTTCGATAATTTTAGATATTGTTCCCTCATAACCCATTACCTGATAAAGCCTGACTGCAAAATCCAAGATGGTGTGCTCGCTATCTTTCCAGAAAGGAAGCACTTCATATCCAGGAAACAATCGAAAGGACAGCACCCCATCCTCTGTATAGTAGGGATATAGCCAGGCAATACCGCCATTCAGTGCAGCCTTGCCTCCATTTTTTAAAGTCTTCATAAATCGTTTATTGAATATCTCTTTTAAACATTCAACATACAATTCATTATCACCTTCTACCACAAAAGGCTGACCTAACAAGTAGTTCGCTTTCTGGTTCACCATCTTACCATATTGGTTGTCAATGATTCGGTTGTTAGGGAGATTATCAACCGGCTGAAGCTTCCCACCTTCTCCAATCATAGTCCGCTTACGGGTCAAAATATCATGCTCATTGTCATAGTACAGATGACCTTTAATCTGCATGATTCGCTGAGGGCTATTCTTCCAAAAAGCAATTTCTTTCTCCAGAAATTCCTTGTCGCTCATACGACTTCGCGCACCTTGTAAAATCAAATTGCTCACTTTGCTTGTTAAAAATTCCACAAAATTCAACATATTACCTCACCCTACTCAAAGCTGAAGGTCTCACCTTTGCTAAAGTCTTCCATTGCATAACGCATAGCATCCATCAGATGATTAAAATCATCTATTGGCTTATTTAACCGCTTGCCTGTCTTTGTATCTGTATCCCAGGTGTAATTGCTTATCTCAGTGATAAAATTTACGCATCTAGGATGCACAATGATGTGATAGTCCTGAAGGTAGTCAATGCCATTGTTTACACTGTCTTTACCCTTTCTTGCCTGCTGGATATGTGAAAGACCCAAATCATACAGGCGGTCAATGCTTTTAGGTTCAGCGTTCTCTGCTCTGATTCGCTCTTTTCGATAGCCCATCGTAGTGACTTCTGAAGCAATCCGTTCATTGCTCATACCAGGTTTATACATTTCATCAAAGACCCACAGAGTTTTGGCCTTTTCGTCTACCAGTCCGCAAAACAAAGCAGAAGGGTCATTCGTATAACCAAAATCTAATCCAAAAGCAGACTTTACATTAGGCAATCTGCGGATTGTATCAATGTCAAATGCTTTTTCTTCCCAGTTCTCATAGATAAGCCCTTCTACAATTCCCCAGTCACCCAGGCCTGCAACGCGGTACCGCCTAGGATTATTCAGGCGCATAGTCTCAAAGACTTTCTGATCTGCCTCATCTAGCCATTCATTGCAAAGATAATTCGTAGTCATGGCCAAAGTTTCATCATCTGGCTTATCAAAAAATCTCTTTTTTATCCAGTGATGTTCATTCCACGGATTAAATGTCAGTGTGATTTGTTTAAATAATCCAGTCTCTGTTGGTATCGCCCCACGGATGGATTCATCCAGCATATTAAAATCATTTTCGTTTCCAATCTCATATGCCTCTTCGATCCACATAAAACACAGATAGCCATGCTCAACCGTTATGGAAGTAACTTTCAGTGGGTCATCTAATCCCCGGAAGTATATTTTCTGTCCGGTAGGCCTATAGGTCATCTCAAGGGGACTTTCTTTTATGTCCCAATGACTTTCTACTCCCAAGCGATGTATCGCCCATTTTAGCTCTGTAAAGCAGCTGTCCTTTAGCGTTCTGAAAGTTTTCCTGACTACAAGAGTATTGGCATCCGGGTATTTCATCATGTTTGTGATATACCACAGAGCTGTTGTCTTTGACTTCTTGCTCGCACGGCTTCCCTTGCAAATTCTGTATCTGCCTTTCCAGTTCCAGAAGGTCCCATAGCCCTTTCCAACCACATCTGGCAGAGAAATCACCCGTTTACCGGAGATGGAGGAAGCATACTGCTCTGGCATATAAAAGCGTTTCTGATAATCAAAAACGTACTGACTGCTAGTCTTCAAGCTGCTCTTCTCCAGATATGACAACCGGTATGTTGACACTTACATCCAGCTTGTCATTCCACATGCCCAAATGCTTTCCCAAAAGTTCAAGAGCTTTTAATTTATCATTTAGCCTGACCTCACGTTCAATCCCTTCCCCCTTTTTTGTTGGAATTATTTTCACCTTCACAGACTGGATGGCAGCAGTGTCATCGGAAGTAGCGCTAAGCTTAATGGTCGCATCCTCTGCATTAATTACATCAGCAGCATTTACAAAAGCTATCTTTGCAAGCTCTAAGACAACTCGGTCTTGATTTACTCCAGTTCTCTTGCTCCGCTCTGCCATCTGTTCAGCGATTGCCTGTTGAACCATAACTTTTGATAACAGTCTTGCACTTTGTTCTTGTGCTGTTTTTACAGAATACCCTGCTCTGATTGCTGCTTGTGTTGCGTTCAGGTCAATCAGGTATTCATCAACAAAGCGTTGCTGTTTCTCTGTTAGCTTTGCCATCCGGTAACACCTTCCTTTCTGCAAAACAAAAAGCAGCCCTTCTGGACTGCCTCTGTTCAAATTAATATCATCAACTATAGTTAATTCCAATATGCTGAAAAATCAATTTTTTTATACAACGTATATAAACCTTCATTATTTAACTCATCATATAATTTTTTAAAACCCTGCTTCTCATAAAATTTTTCATACATACATTCACGACACTCTAATACAATCAAATTTCCTCCAACAACTTTTGCTGCTAAACTAATTGCATGATAACATTCGTTCAATACTTGCTGCCCGTCTAAATCTATATTTTTATAGTCATCACATCTCCCAAGCTGACCTATCAAATATGCTGGAACAGAATTAATACTATCTCTTCCTGGATATTCTCCAAGAACTTTTCTTTTTTTCTTTTTTGATAAATTGGATATATCTAAAGATTTTTGAGCAATCGTAAAATAAGCAATTACAATAAATTGGTCTTGTAATAATTTTTCTAAATCAATTACAAGATATGTTTTTCCATAATTTGTTTTTTCATATGGTACTGCTTTATGAATCAAAAAGTTCTCTAAATCAATTTCACGTTGACAAGAGAACTTTTTGAAAGCATTTTCAATTTTTTGTTCATCATACTCTTTACCGAGTATTTCTCCCAATGGTATTACCTTGTATTCTTTCATTCGTATACTTTATTTACTTAAAACCTTTAATAAATTATTCTTCAAATTTTTTTCTTGACTCAAATGAGCTAAATTAGAATGAAAGTCTTTTTGCAATGTGGGAGCCACTGCTTTAGTCATTTCATTAACAAACTCGTTTGTTTTATCTGGCATAACCATAAACTGTTTACTGAATGTTGATGTTGCCATACTTATCACCTCCTAAATGATATGACGCCAAGCTATACAATATCCATATATTTGTATATTATCATTATAATCTAGTTTGGTGAAAAATCAAGTAAAAACATCCATTTTAATTACATTTCATAATAACTTTTTAGCATATTATACTATTTTTTTAACATATTATATTATTTTTTTAGTGTATTATACTACTTTTACAATAAATTTATTTACAATGCCTAATCTCCAAATCAGAATCTGTACTCTCTACTTATATCTTCCTACCTATGAAGCCAATTCTATTATAAAACGGCATTTCCGGCAAAAACGGCCTTTTTTATCTAATTTTATATTTTTCAAGATATTTATCCCGAATATGTCGTCGTATATAATCCTCTCGGCCACCATATCCTATCTTTTCTGCAATCTTTATCCAGCTCATCCCCTCTATGTATCTCATACGGAAGATGAAGCGGGTCTGTCCATCTTCAATATTTTTGACCCACTGCTCTACTGTCTGTACTTGTAATTCTCTGTGTTTTAGAACCTTTTTCCTATGCTCATACAGGTTCCAGTCAAAGCCAACCACACTTTGTGGCTTGGGATAACCGTCTCGATAGTCAAGGATTGTACTACTTCCAATTCCCGCATCCGACATCAGCATACTTTCTAATTCTGCTTTCAAAAATGGAAGTTCTCTTTTATATTTTTGATAATTTTTTAACAGTTTTTTTGTTATCTGGACTTCTATGAATGTCACCCCCTATAATATTTCTACTTTTCAAATTAATATAGGCTTCTCATCCATCTTTTCTTTTATCAGGTTTTGCCAGAAGCGTAATGCTTTTGTCTCTCTGAATAAATCCCATATTGATTAACCTATACTGTGATGAAGCATCAGCTTTTCTAACTATGATGCCTTCTTTTTCCAGCTCTTTCATGTAAGTATGTACTGTTGATTTTGCACAATGGATATCTTTGGCAATCTCATCATAGTTGGGATAAAACTGATGTTTTTTGTAATAATTGATGATAAACTTAACGATATAGTGATTTATTACTGTCATTTACCTCTCTCCTAATGTTATTTTTCTTGCACTTCTCCAAAGCCAGGCTTATAATAATACCAGTTGTCAGTTCCGGGAGGAGTGCGGCTTGGTCGTATAGCCGGTGTCTAAGCTCAACCATTTGATAATCCCTTAGAAACACGCGGCTGCTGGCAGCTTTTTAGATGACTTTACAATTCTTCTTCAAACTGACAGTTTAATTCCAAGCTTTTTCCTCCTTAATCTCCCTTACTCGTGCTTTTAATGCCTCCAGTAATCCTGCTTGCGTTTGGCCTTTATCTTGTAAAGCTTCCATCACTCTCTCATCCATACACCCCACGGTAACTAAGTGATGAATCACCACATTTTCTTTCTGTCCTTGCCGATAAAGTCTTGCATTGGCTTGTTGATAAAGTTCCAGACTCCAATTTAACCCAAACCAAACAATCACATTTCCTCCTGCTTGGAGGTTCAATCCATATGCTGCCGACGCTGGATGGGCAAGCAAGATATCGGTCTCTCCCTGGTTCCAAGCTTCAATCGTTTCTGGCCCTTTTAGTTCTGAGATGCTAAGCTTTGTCTTTCTAAGCATGATAAGCAGTCTGTCTCTGTCATGCTGAAAATTATAAAATACCAAGATGTGTTTTCCCTGAGAAGACTCCACAATCTCTTGAAAAGCCTCTAGTTTGCTATTATGAATCTCTATCACATTTTTATCGCTGTCATAGATAGCACCATTGCAATACTGCAGCAATTTATTTGTCAGAACCGCTGCACTTCCAGCATCAATCGTCTCCTCATCCACCTCTAACAGCATCTCTTTTTCAAATCTGTGATACTCCTCCATCCCTTTTTCAGAAAGCTGAACATGAATGATATTGTCAATTCGCTCTGGCAGTGTAAGATAGTCTTCTGCTGACAGACTGATACAAAGATCCCGAAGACACTCCTGTATCTGCTCCTTAGCGCCTGGAAGGGGCACATACTTGAAAACCTGTGTGCGACTTCTTGAAGCAGGTGCAAAGTATTGGTCTCTGTAAGCACTTAAGGTACGCCCCAACCTTGCTCCGCCATCCAGAAGATAGACCTGTGCCCATAAATCAATCAGCCCGTTTGGAGCTGGAGTCCCTGTTAGTCCTACCATCCGCTTAATATGCCCCCGGATTTGCTTTAGACTGCGAAATCTTTTGGCTCTATGACTTTTAAAGCTGGATAATTCATCAATCACAACCATGTCAAAAGGCCATGCATTTTGATAATGCTCCACTAACCAGACTACATTGTCCCTGCTTAATACATAAACATCTCCTGGCGTATTTAAAGCGCGAATTCTTTTTTTCTCAGAACCCAACACCGGCACAATCCGAAGCAGATGCAAATGGTCCCATTTTCCTGCTTCTCTTACCCAAGTATCCTCTGCTACTTTTTTGGGGGCTATGACCAAGGTCTTGCACACCAGGAAGCGGTTATAACGCAAATCATTGACTGCTGTCAAAGTAATCACTGTCTTTCCAAGTCCCATATCTAAGAACAGACCAACTGCATACTCTGCGATTAAACGATTGATACAATATCTCTGATATGCATGTGGTATAAATCTCATAAAGGTCTCTCCTCTGTCTCTCTTATCTGGCGGATTACTTTTTCGATATCTTCTGGCTTATCCAAAATAGTTACCAGGCATCCCAAATTCTTTAGATGCTGTATCTGCAATCTCTGTAAAGCTGTTGGCCTCTTTCCTTTCCGCTTTAGCTCTACAAAGCCGATGTATCCTCCCGGCAGCACAACCAGACGGTCTGGTACCCCATCATTCCCTGGCGACACAAATTTATAAGCTTTTCCGCCTTCCCTTCTCACAGCTTCTCTAAATTTCTTCTCCAATTCTTTTTCTGTCACAAAGCCTCTCCTTTCATCTGTGCAACATTCTTCGCGCGCGCGTATATGTTATTACGCGTACAGGGGTACGTGCGGTATATATTCCCTTAATCCCCCTTGTTTTATACTTTTATAGGTATAGAATGTTGACATTGTACTAAACAGGTAAAATCCGCTTAAATCAGTACTTTTTGCGTCAACATTGGATTGTTGACGCGTTGTTGACATTGTTGACAAGGCATTTTTTAGAATGTTGACGTTTTACCCACTTTGTTGACGGGGACTTAATGAGAATGTTGACGCCTTCACATACCCTCTTTGCCTTCCATAATACATTCCCATCCGGATAGGCCCTGCTGTTCTTTCCCATCCTGGTATGGATGCCAGAATACTGTTTATCTCCATCGTATCTGATTTTCTCATTAACTTTAGGTCTCCCAAAAAGCACTCACACCATATTTCTGCCGCACAGACACGGTCCCGCTCCACCAGATTTTCTGTATCAGTCTTTGTCATTCCCCAAAAGGCTCTTCTTTGAGATAAGTCTCTCTGTGCCCAGTCAAAAGGAATCTTTCTTTTCAAAAATTCTAAAATAATCCCTTCTTTGGGATTGCTCTCCTTATGTTCTTCCTGCTGCTTTTGTGCTTCTTTTTCAACTTCCCCTTCTAAATACAGTTTCTCTCCACACTGCCAGCCAACCACAGCCTCTGCCCATATCTGATCTATTTCTTCTGCAAGCTGCGTAAACACACACTTTGTTGGCGGCCTATATCCCAAATCTACCGGCCAAAACCTTCGGTTCCCTGTTCGGTCCTTTAGAAACTCTTTATCATTGGTTGTACCAACAATCACGCAACTGCGCGGAAAATTGCCCGTACGGCGCCCATACGGCATACGATACACATCTTCTACCTTGCTTAAGAACTGTTTGACAGTATTCATCTCTGTCTTATTCATTCCTGTCAGTTCCCCGGCTTCTATCACCCAGTAGCCCTGAATCAGTTCTGCTGCATCTTTTCCCTCAAAGGTAGCCAAAGAATCACTATACCAATCCTTCCCCAGGATGCGAAAGAACGTGCTTTTACCGATACCTTGGCTTCCCACCAGGATTAACATACAGTCGAATTTCGTTCCGGGAGCCATAGCCCTTGCTACAGCAGCACAAAGCGTCTTGCGTATCACAGCTTTTGTATATGGAGTCTCTGCAGCGCCAAAATAATCAATAAGTAAAGTGTCCAGCCGCTTCACTCCATCCCACACAAGCCCATTTAGATATTCTCGTATCTTATGTTTTCTATGCGATGTTGCATAGACAGAAAAGGCATCATAGATACGCTCCTTCCCATTGATTGCATAGACAGTCTCTATATAGTGCCTAAGGCCTGCATCGTCTTCATCGGCCCATGGCCGCATCTTAAAGGTCTTATTAGGAGTCTCCCAAGGCATAATACGGCATACTACTGGGCGATTAGCAAATTCATCATGGTATATCGCCTCCTTCAGTCTTGGGTCATGCTGTAAAATCGTTAAAACATTATCAATCGTTTTTAAAGGTAATCCTGTCTTAGTACTGCATTTTAATCGTTCCATCCAGATATTATCATCTTCTGACGCTTCTGGAAATGCGATAAAGGCTTCCTGTGCCTTCTGGTATCGTTCTTCATTTAGTAAACGCGCCACATCCTTTCGAGATGCCGCAAACTCACACATCGCCTGAAAAGATGGTAACTGTGTTACAGGTGTATCCGGTTTTGCCTCTTCATCTTTTTCATGAAACAGATGGAGCCTTACTAAATCAAACGCATTGCAAAGACAGCCTCCTGCGGGGTCTGTTGCATGATGGCTGTATAAAAAATTTCCGTCCTCATATAGTACGGCACCGCCTACTGTTGAGCCTTGTGCATAGGTATAACGGCCATCTCCACATGAGATATATACATCTGAGAGAAATTCTGCAATCGCATGTTCAATATTAAAAATTTTACAGAAAGCCCCAACAATCCCTGTCTTCTCTAAGGGATTTCCCTGTTTTTTAGCAGAGCGATTCCGAAGCTTTGCTGCTCCTGGTACTTCCGGCCAAAAAGATACATCTTTCCAGTCCTGATACATCTCTAAAATGCCATCTTTGGATAGAAAAGGTTTATCCCCATACAAAAACACATATTCACTGTCCCTGCTGCAGCTTGACCAATACATCATACGCACTGGTTGAAAGGTAGTCGGGTCAAATATCTGCATCCCTATAAAGCTCGCCATTTTTCTTGCGATTGGCTCATATTCATCGGGAGCTGCAGGTTGATTCAAAGGAAACACAATACGAAGTCTAGGCGCAGCTGCTTCGTGCTTTCTGGTGCTGTATAAGAGGTATGCACACCCCAGAGCATCTACGGCATTTATAATGGCCTGTGTGCCTCCTGCGGGGATATTATCGGCATCCAAAGTCACTAAATATCTATCACCCGCACAATCGTTTCTGCGGCGGCCATGCTCTAGCGTACCTCCAACAAAGCCTCCTACATCCTTTAACTTATCCTGGTCTGCAAGTCTCATTGCTTTATATTCCGCTAAAGTCTCCTGTGTCCGTTCCGGCTTTGCCAGGCGCAACACAAATTCTGACCACCAAAGCTCTTGTTCTTTCCAGAACGTTGATTTGCGGCTTTGACCAGTAGAGATTTTGATTTTTTTATCATTTAGCATCATTTTTGTTGCCTCGCTAATCCTTCTTATAATAGCTGCTTTCAAATCCATCCGCGCAAAGTGGCAGCCCATTTGCCCACTCAGGCGCTTTACACATAAGCTCTATGGCTTCCTCTAGGCTTTGCTTACTTTTATCCGGAATCTCTAAAATCACTTCATCATGAATATGAAAATTTATCTGATAGCCAGCCTGATGAAGATTCAGGATAGCATTGGCCAGGCAGTCTCTAGCAACTGCCTGTACTATATTTTCTGTCAATTTGCCGCCATAGGTTTGTGTAAGCTCCCATCTTTTGCTGCTCTGATTTAGCCCCATAAAATATAAACGCTTATATCCTCTGTCATCCGGAATCAACTGAGGCGCAGTATAAAATAATTTGCGGCCACTAGGAAGGATAATCATCATTCGCTTGCTGTCTCTGGTAAAGGATACGCCACAAGGCAGAGAAGATGGCGAACCAGATTCCACACATTTTACAGCACCATTTTCTACAGCATACCACAGGTCTACAATTCTTCGATTACTTGCTCTCCAGCGTTGCACAATATCTGGAAGGTCTTCTTCCGAAAGTCCCATCTGTAAAGCACCCATCTGAATCAGCGCTCCTGAAGCACCCTGATAGCCAAGTGCTAATTCTGCTACTTTCCCCTTTGCTCGAAGGGCATACTCTGGATTGCCTTTTCGAATAAGCTCTATAGGAACACCAAACATAGTACTTGCAGATGCCTCATATATTTTCCCATGTGTGTGAAAAACATCTAATCGCCAACTTTCTTGTGCAAGCCAGGCAATCACACGCGCTTCGATTGCTGAAAAATCAGCCACTGCAAAATGACAGCCCCCTCTAGGTACAAAGGCAGTGCGAATCAACTGAGAAAGTGTATCAGGAACATTTCCATAAACCAACTGCAAAGCTTCTACTTTTTGCTTTTTTACCAGCTCCCTTGCAGTATCCAAAGATTCCAGATAATTTCTTGGGAGATTTTGCACTTGTACCAATCGCCCTGCCCAACGTCCAGTTCGATTGGCACCATAAAATTGCACCAGACCTCTGACGCGTCCATCTAAACACATAACAGCTTGCATGGCTTCATACTTTTTTACGGAAGTTTTTGCCATCTCCTGTCTTAGACGTAGCATCGTTTGTACGGCGTCTGAACCAGTTTTTGTTGATAACAATTCAGATACTGTTTGTTTATTTAAAGAATCAATCTGTATATTGGCATTATCTTCCACCCATCTTTTTAACTGTGCTATACTGTTTGGGTTATTAAGTCCTGTAAGTTCTTTTGCTTTACTGGATAGCTCCTCACTTATATGATTTGATATCTGAAGTGCTCCGCCAACCAATTCTTGGTCTATGGCAACGCCTCCTATATTGATAAGTTGGTCTACTACCCATAAAGCATGTTCACTTGAAGGGAGCGGATGTGTCGAAAGCTTCCGCGCTATCACTCGTTCTGTTACCACATCCTGCTGACAATATTCTTTAAATAAATTCCACTTTGCCAAGTCGTGAAAAGGTAAATTTCTGATTCTTCCGCCATTTCGCTTTGTTGGAGTACATGGAGAGCAAAAATAACGAATAAGGTTCTTCCCTTCAGCCATCTTCTTTTTCTCCTGGGGCAAATTCAGGGCTTCCCCGATTGCTGCAAGACTTCCAGGATATCCACAATACAAACCATGCACCATCGTGCAATGCCACTGCTCTAATACTGTCCGAAAGAACTTTGACAAACAGTAATATTCAAAAGCTGCATTGTAAGCGTGTTTTTCTACTTCTGGATTACTTAGGTCTAGTAGAACCCCTTCTGGTATTATCTCTCCTGAAGCAAGGTCTACTACTTGAACAGCTTCTTCATCATAAGCATAAGCAAACAATAAAATCTCAAAATCAGAAGACTGTACGTATTTATACAGTCCTGATTTTTTGATATTTACACTGCTATAAGTCTCTAGGTCTATACTTAAGCTTCTCAAATCCCCATCACTCCTCCAGGCATCATGGGTTGGCCTGTAATAGGGTCTATAGAAGGCTGTATCCCTGCTGCAACTGGATAATTAGGTGTTAGACTAGGGTTCACAGAAGCCGTATGTCCTTGTGGTGCCTGGAAGTTTGGAACACTAACTGGGCTAACATAAGCATTATTGCCTCCAAAAGCTTCCTCAGCAGTTACTCTTGAAGTAAGCGCTTCCCCATCTTCCAGCTTTTGCACTGCATTTAATCCGCATCCGATTCCTCTATTTCCTGACTGATTGTAAGCAAAGAAATCAATGCTTGCCCGTATATAACATCCTGAGTACATTTCTGCAGGATTTAAAATAGGCTGCACATGAATATCTACAACTGCTGGCTTTTCCCTAGAAGATGCCCGAAGCACCATATGACCTTTGCACTCCTCTCCAAAAGGTTCTCCATTGGGACGTGCCCCATCTCCATCATAGATAGGATAATTGATAACTGGTGGCATCGCACCTCCAAAGACTTTTTGAAGTCCCGCCTGCTTGGCTCGTTCCATTTCTGTATAAATAGTATTTAAAGTAGCAGTATCACTTTTGGGAATCAAAAGCGTAACCTGATATTTGGCGTCTGTACTCCCAGGCATTGCATGAGGTTGAAATAAATGCGCATAACTTGCTCTTACTTTTCCGGTTGTAATACTCATAAGTTTTCCTCCTTTAAAAAGGTATTGCATCCCCCAAAAGCTTCTTCTGCTGATACCGCTGCTTGGTATACGGGACGCTTGTCTGATTCAAGTGCCAAGGTTGGTTTTCCTTTTGGTTTTTGAACATACCTGCTTAGAATCTCTGTATAGTCTTCTTTGCTGATAAGCTTCTCTACTTCTGTTAAAGAAATAGGAATCCTATTATATAATACCGCTTCCTTATAGCCGGCTTCTTGAAGCTTTGTAAAGGCAGTATCTATATCAATAATTGTACGATTGCTTCGTCCTTCCACAAGCTTCCAACCTGGGACTGCTTCACCTCTGAGTAGTGTATCCAGCGCATAGCGTTCCAGCTTTTTCACCCAGGAAGCAAGCTGTTGTGCTCTTTCAAGAATCTGTCCTACCTCCTCATTGCTAATTAGTGGTGGTACTGGATAGAGTACCTTTTCGCTATCTTTATCGGTAGTTGTGCAATTTTCTAATGATATATTTTCTTCCATCCGATGCCGACAAGTCGCTGCTGCTTTACAAAACGTACACCATTTTCCCTGGTTAAACTCTCCTTTTCCTTCCCACGCCAAATCCGCCCGTTCCTTTACAAGCTTTTCCCATTCCTGTAAAGCAGCTATGGTTGTACTCCATTTAGAAAAGTTATGTAGTCTTGGCTGGATAACATGAAGTGTCACTTTCTGAATCGGATAAATCATAGAGTAAGCCGCGATAGCTCCTGCAGCATAAAGAGAGAGCTGCGGATTTCTTTCTGCAGATACTGGAACACCTGTCCCATACTTAAAATCAATCACATGTATCTCATTGCCATAGAGAATAATGCAATCTGCAGTACCAAAGCCATCTCTTGCAATATGTCCATAGGTCACTCTTTTTTCTACCGCAACAGATGGCGCGCTTGGGTAGCTATAGGCAATTTCTTTGATATAATCCACATACTCATCTGTAAAGCGAAGCATTTCTGGCTTATATAATTCATGCTTTTTTAACTTATTAAGTCTGGTATTAAATGTCCTATCTGTCATTCCTGGCTCTACGAATATCTTCCGAAGCTTCAGTTCACATATTTCATGTGCTAGTGTTCCTTCTTCTGCATAGACTGAGGTGCTTTCTGGAAATTGCTCCTCTAGGCGTACAGACGGTGGACAACAAATCCACCGTTCAGACGCGCTTGCTGAAAGTAGAGCATGTGCTCTGTCTTTGCTTGTTATCATCAGATAGCTGCACCTGCCTCTCTTAAGCGTAACACCAATTCAGGATAACGTTCCTTGGGTACCTGTACCAAACTGGATACTCCAAACTGAGCTAGAATATTAATTAGGTCAGCTGAGCGTCCCTGGTCACTTAGTCCTGTCATAGCAACTGCAATCTGGTCCTGTGTATATTCCTGGGGAACAACAGATGTTGGTACTTGTGTGGGTACTTGCGCTGTTGGTATAGTAGGGTTGGTAGGTACTACTGGAACAGACGCACTAGGTGTCGCTGGTTGAATAGTAGCTCCTGGAATAGGTGAAGGTGTCACTGGTGCTGCTCCTGTAGATATTCCTGAGACGGTATTTGTCGTTATAGAGGCTTTCCCTAAAGCCAAACTATTAATTGCATCTGCTAATTTCTCCAAACCTGGTACATAAATTGTTATCTCTATCATCAATCTTTTCCTCCTTATTATCAGCGCTGTCATCTTTGCAGTCGCAAGTTTCTCCTAGATCCAAATTTGCTCCACAACAGGGGCATGTCCAAAATTGAGCCATTATCAATCTCCTTCCCCTAATTCCAGCTCTATATCACACACCGTCCCATCACAAACAACAACCCTTGGACAGCCAAAGAATGTTATCATTGTGTCCAGAGCAATCACAGATAAATGGTTGTAGTAACTTTTCCAAGCTGGAGAGAATCTTTTTTTTGTTAAAATGCTTTCTTACCTCTCTTTCTCCAAGTTTCACGCGTGATAGGTTCCTACGGGAATCGGACCCGTGACCTCCTGGTCATATGCCAGGTGCTCTGCCAACTGAGCTAAGGAATCCAGAATTATAAAGATTGTCTATTGCCGGCGCCCTGTGGAACTTCAGGAAGACCCAACCCTATCAGATTTCGCACTAAAATCTGCAAACTTGTTATCCAACAAAGAATTTTTAAAGCGTCGTTTCCTTTAAACCGCTTCCTTCATTTTCTCATTAAAAACCAGGCGAAAACTTGTTATTTGACATACAATAGACAATATTTATCTTCCCTCACTCTGCATTTTCACGGGGTTGTGACCGTCCTTGCCTGCATTATGGAAGGGTGTTATAACACCCTACGCATCTGATTTTTTATGGCACGGACCGGAATCGAACCGGTATATTTGCTGAGAATATTGTTCTTGGAAACTATGATGTCCTCCATGGACTTCCCGTGCCCCACCTCCGGCATCCAGATTAAATGCTCTTTTTCCGCGGTCTTTCTCCCATTGGTTCTACATCCTTCTTAAAAAACATCTTCTTACCATTCCACATCGTTGCTTGGATTTTTCCTGCTTTTTCCAATCTCCATAATGTTGTGCGGCTAAGTCCGGTCATCTCCATAGCCTTATTCACTGGTACTAATGCTTCCATCATCTATGTATCACTCCTTTCTTAGTAACAGACTTTCGCCTATTTTAGTGTAACTACCAATGTGTTCTCGACAGTATACATACGTTTTATATTTCTTTCTAACAAGTCATTATTATCCCAATGTCATTTACTTAAGCCCTCCCTTCGTTAAGTTAAGGCTTTTCCCTCTCTAAAATTTCTGTTGCAATTCCTTATATACTCTCTGTCTGTCTGTGTTCATGAAATGTACCGTCATGTGGTTAATCTCCATGAACTCTGATTGCGTTAAAACTTCAAGCTGCCTTGCCATCTGTGCCTTTCCATAGGTCTGATACAGCAGCTCTGTGGAGAAGGAACGCTGTGCATATAGGGCTTCACGCTTCAACTGCTCTAAAATTTGGTTTTCGTTCATGGTGACCTCCTACTGCTGTAATTGAAGTGTCTGCATTGGTGGCTTTCGGGGTTGCTCTGCTACTTCTTGCGCCACCTTCACACTTTTAGCAATCAAAATAACAATATCTTTGTTCTTTTCGGAAAGCTCGCTGAAAATAGCTTGCATATCTGTATTTCTACTTGCCATTGATAAATTCTCCTTTCTATTTATCTGTTATTGATTTTATAAGTTGATAATATATCAATAATTGATTTTTGTCAACCCTATTTTGATATTATTCTTGACTTTTTTATCATTTATTGATATTATTACCTTGGAGGTGATGCTGTGAATACTCGTATTCGTGAATTAAGGAAGACGCTAAACCTAAATCAAAAAGACTTTGCTCAAAAAATAGGTTTAAAGCAAAATGCTATAAGTTATATGGAGAAAAGCGGAGCTACAGTCACAGAACAAAATATCAAAACCATCTGTTCTCAATTTAGTGTCAACGAAAACTGGCTGCGCACTGGTTCTGGTAAAATGTTTCTTGAAAACGAAAAAAAGCAAAGGGAATTTTTTGATATATTCGATGAGCTTTCTCCCGCACTTCAAGATTACTTAATTAAAACCGCTAAGGAATTGTTAGATACACAAGAAAAGCTATTAAACCCAAATCCCGAAAGACCTAACTCACACAATTCTGAAAAATGATGCAGGTACATCACCGTACCTGCATTTTTTCATAATATCCGCTTTTCAAGGCAAAATCCCCACTTTCCACGAAATAATCCCCCTACAGGCACCACGGAAAATAGTGATTTTAAGAAATATTTCTGTAAATGGATATTTCCGAATTTGAAAAATGCAAAATTCTGCCATAACAGATTTTCCTTAACTTAACGGCTCACGAACCTAACTAAATGACATTGATTATTATCCTTGGCTTTATCCAAGAAATATCCTGCTGGATGCTCTGTAGAAAACTTCATGCTAAATATTGTCATTTCAACTCGCACCATTGTTGTTACATGCACCAGGTTTAAAATATCTACAAATTCCATACTCGTCTCACCTCCTTTCTCTTATATAAATCGGTATCTTAAAAAGTTACTCCTTAGCAAAAAAAATTGCTAAAGGATTATCAATATGTAATTCATCAATCATTATCTGAATCTCATCACTCTCAAACACTCCATTTTTCATTTTCTCATAAAATGTTTTAGGAGTAATCCCAATTTTTGCAGCTATATCTGATTGAGAAAAACCATTCTTAACAATAATTCCTTTCAGCTCATTAGTTTTTATCAAATTATACCACTCTCCTTTCGTAACTTTTAAAGTTACTATTATTTTATCACATTTTTGTAACTTGTCAAGATATTTTTTATTGATTTTATAACATTTTTGTGCTATTATTAAGTTACCAACACACAGGAGGAACTGAAATGACCATTGGAGAACGTATTAAAAATATCAGAGATAAGTTAGGTATGAGTCAAGTAGACTTTGCTGATAGAATAAACGTCTCAAAACAAACTCTTTATAAATACGAAAATAACATAATTACAAATATTCCTTCTGACAAAATTGAATCTATAGCTTACATTGGAAATGTATCACCTGCATATATCATGGGTTGGGACCATGACCTCCCTAAAAAGAAAAAAGGCATTGTTATCCCCGTTCTTGGTCGTGTAGCTGCTGGTATTCCCATCGAAGCGATAGAAGAAATCATTGACACCGAAGAAATAACAGAAGAAATGGCTGCCACAGGTACTCATTTTGGATTAAAGATTCATGGAGACTCTATGGAGCCTCGTATCTGTGAAGGTGATGTTGTCATTGTACGCCAGCAAGACGACGCTGAATCAGGAGACATTGTTATTGCAACTGTCAACGGAGCAGATGCCACTTGTAAACGTCTCCGTAAATACAGAGACGGAATTGAGCTTATCTCAAATAATCCAGCCTATAAGCCTATGTTCTACTCCAATGAGGAAATAGAACAGAAACCAGTACGTATTATTGGAAAGGTTGTGGAGCTACGAGGGAAGTTCTAAAATACACAGGGAGACTTTCATGAAATTTATCAAGAGTTTTTTTGCAATTATTTTTTTGATTCTAACATTTGTAGGTATTATACAGTATATTGAGACATCTCAAGCATCAAATATAACAGCAAGTATTTTTACTGGATTTATCTCCATCCTATTAATTCGCTCATTATTCAAAAAAAGCCAAAAAAGTTATGCTGGAATCTTACGTAAAATATTTGGATGGTTCTTTTTAATTGAATCTGTTTTTTCGATTTTTATAGCGTTCACAGAATTAAAAGAACACATTATAATTGGGCTAATTACTTCCTTGTTTTTTGGTGGAATTGCCTTTCTTTTATTAAAGCCGAAAAAAACAAACTTATCGGTTTATGATACAACTAATTCTATCCAAGAACCAATAAAAGAAAAATATACTCTTGAAACACCAAAAGAAACTTTAGATGAAATGCAAAAAGTCCAAGAAAACATTCATGCAAACGAATTGATTCAGATAATACAAGACAGTTATGCTTTATGTCAAAATACTACCAATTTACAAACTTTTGAAAGTAGATTAGAGCTTGCAACAAGATACGCTTATACACTAAAACAAATGGAACAAGCAAAGCTATATAATGCTAATCCCACATCTGACTATTTTTTAGATATACTCATTGGGAATCGAGACAATTTAGTTAACTCTTTTTTAAAAAAAGCTTTCTATGCGGAACTTTCTAAGGCAAAGAACGAATTAAAATCTCAAAATGGAATCATAAAAAGAATGAATAAATTTTTTACAGAAATTGAAGACTCCATTTTAGATTTTGATGAAAATTTAATTTCTATATTAAAGCAAGAATTATGATAGTGATATGTTATAAATTTTACATGAAGCAATAGAGTGTTACAGAAGAAAGTACAGTCCTTATGTAAAATTAGGTAATTATATAATCATATTTGAACCATACTTATCAGTAGTAAAAATGATTTGAAAGTACAAAGGAGCAAAGCATGGATTTTATAGAAAAAATCACACAGTTTTATAAAAGAATAGAGCAAATCAAAGACAATATCTGCACTGAAGAAGCAACCAAGACATCTATTATCTTACCCTTCTTTCAGCTACTTGGATACGATGTCTTCAATCCTTTGGAATTTGTGCCAGAGTATACTGCTGATTCGGGGACAAAGAAAGGAGAAAAAGTAGATTATGCTATTATCGTCAATGGAGAACCTCTTATATTAGTTGAAACAAAATCCATCAATACAGAACTGCTGCCTAAGCACACAAGTCAGCTGTTTCGATATTTTACTGTCACAAAAGCCAAGTTTGGCATATTAACTAATGGCATTGTATATCAGTTTTATTCTGACTTAGATGAGCCTAATAAAATGGATAGTAAGCCTTTTCTTATCTTTGACCTGTTTAATATAAAAAAAGACAAGATTGAAGAACTAAAAAATTTCCAAAAAGAAAATCTCAATATAAAGAATATTTTGAACAACGCATCTGAGTTAAAATATCGAACCATGATTAAAGAAGTGATTGCGGAGCAAGTGCAAGAACCTTCTGACCAGATGATAAAGATACTGATAAAAAATATTTATCCTGGAAGTAAAACACAAGCTATTGTAGATAAGTTCCGCGATGTTACCAAACGTGCAATAAACGAATATATGAATGATATTATATCAGAGCGTTTAAATGCTTTGATTATACCAGACTCCGTACCTCAGTCAATTACACTGCCACCTGTTAAAAATGAGACCAGTTTGACTGATGAAGAAAATGAGACACTTGATTATATCAAAAATATCATAAACACAGACGAATATATTGTATATAAGAAAACTTCCAGGTATGCTTATATGCAAATAGGTGAATCTTCTCTTAAATGGATATGCCGCGTATATATGCAAAAATCTCGACGCCTATTTTCTTTACATAAGTTTCCCGATACAAATTATGAGTGCGAATATTATTTTGATGAAAATAGTCAACTAGACTCTATTAGAGAATTGATTATAGATACATTTAAAAAATGTTGTAATGTTTCTTAAAATATTAGAGTCCGATTTGTTTGACACCCTGATAGAACGTGAACGAAAACGGGCAGAAGCAGAAGCGCGTATAAGAAAATTAGAGCAAATACTAACAAAATAAAAACCGGCTCCTGTGCCAACGGGAACTAACTCACATAAGCTACATTCCATAGTTTTCTTTATTTTTTAACATTCTGTTAATTTTTATCTATAAGGGTTGACTTTTTCTGACTATGAGCATACTATAAGAGTGTAACATCACGTTACAATTTTAAAAGTATACCCTTGGCAGTAGTCCTCCCACTATAAGGGAAGTGACAACCCCAAGGGTGTTTTTGTTATAAGGAGAAAGCTAATGATAAAAACTGCAATTATGGTAGATGGAGCTTTTTATAGAAAACGTGCTTACTATTTTTGGGGAGACGTTGCTCCAGAAGAACGTGCAAAAGAACTCAACTATTATTGTTGGCGACACATAAAAGAAGAAAAAGCTGGAGCAGAATTATACAGAATATTCTATTATGATTGTCCACCTTCTTCCAAAAATATATATCATCCACTAACAAAAAAAACCATATCTCTTGGAACAAGCGAACAATATAAATGGACAATAACATTTTTTAAGGAACTTATGCACCAGCGAAAGTTTGCTTTACGTCTTGGACATTTGGCAGAAGAACAAGCATTTTTTAATTTAAAACCTGAGATAACAAGAAAATTGATAAACGAAAGTTTATTAATCAAAGACTTAAAAGAATCTGATTTTTTTCTTGATATAAAGCAAAAAGGCGTTGATATGCGAATTGGTGTTGACATCGCTTCTGTCACTTTTAAAAAACAAGTTGACCGAATTATACTTATATCTGGAGACAGTGATTTTGTTCCTGCTGCCAAACAAGCACGCCGAGAAGGAGTTGATTTTATCCTCGACCCCATGCGTGCTCCAATCAAAGATGATTTATTTGAACATATCGATGGTATGAGAACCAAAGTACCTCATGCACCTATTATTACAAAGTAAAAACCGGCTCCTGCGCCAACAGAAGCCGATTTTATAGATACTGTACCAGATACCTCCAGAACAATACCCTCAGCAGGGTTATTATAACATGTTTTGTGGGCATCTGGCAACAGGTGTATTTTTTATACCCATTTTTCTAAAAACCTTAAAAGGAGGATGCCCACATGAAAGGAAGTTTACAATTCAAAAATTCGACTGGCAAATATTACCCCGTTATCTATGACAAAGACACCAATAAACACAAATGGGGGAAAGGTCATAGAAGCCGCAGAGAGGCCGAAAGAGAGCTTAGAAGCCTGCTTCGCAAATACGATAGCCATTCCCTCTCATTTGGTCGGCAAGACACGTTTAAAGAGGTCTATAAGGAATTTGATGCGACAATTATTCCTGAACGTTATCAGTCAGAGGGACAACAAAGAACCATTCGTGGCAATTTTAACAAACACATATTGCCTGTATTCGGTGAAATACGTGTAGACAGAATTCAGCAAAAAGATATTCAGCGCCTGATGCACAATATAAAAGTTGACAAAGTAGTCACAGAAAATGGATGTAAAAAGAACATCCAAGTTCCCGCTTCTCCTGCCACTAAGCATAAAATACTGCAGGGCCTAAATGCTTTCTTTACTACTTGTATCAAATGGGGATTGATTGCAAAAGAAGAAAATCCATGTGAAGGAATCGAGTTGCAATCTGCCTCTATCCAGATTCCCGAAGTATGGAGTGAAGAAGAACTTGCCTTCTTTCTCTCCGCTGATATTGTACGCCAAAGTCCATACTATTTAGCACTTCTTATTATCGCCACTACTGGTCTTTCCCGCTCCGAAGCTTGTGGGCTTAGATGGAAGTTCTGGAATGAGACCTATTTTATCTTAGACCAAGCCGTAGATGCCTATGGAAACATTACAGATATGAAAACATCCTTTCGAAAACGCAGAGCTGAGCTGATGCCTTTTGTGATTGAGAAGCTAAAAGAACACAGAAAACGTCAGCAGTTAATCTCTCAGGCTATCGCAGATGCCTTGCCCTGGCCGGAATATGTACTTACGGATGATATGAATTATCCTTTGAAAGCAGATGCTATCTCCAAAAATTTTAAAAAGCTGTGCCGGCGCCTGAATACAGCGGGAGCAAACTTACCTGATATCCCACTGAAAAATCTTCGGCATACCTTTGCATCATTGATGATTTATGATGATGTAAATATCCGAATTGTGGCAGATGCCCTTGGGCATTCCCGCACCAGCACTACACAAAATTATTATCAGGGAATGGCGAAAAAATCTTTACATAGAAATGAAGTCTTGAAGATTGGAGAAAAACTGTTCTCACAAAAAAATCGCAGCTCGTTAGAAAATCCGTTAGAAAGAGTAGAATAATCCATTGAAAAAAGGGCTTCCGATATACTCGGAAGCCCCTTCACTTAACAGCTATTCTGCCTAAGCACGAGACGGGATTCGAACCCGCGACCCTCGCCTTGGCAAGGCGATACTCCACCACTGAGCCACTCGTGCATATATGTAAAACCCTTTCGGGTGTAAGCGGGTGATGGGAATCGAACCCACGTATCCAGCTTGGAAGGCTGGTGTTCTACCATTGAACTACACCCGCATATATATAAAAACCCTTTCGGGTTGTTTGCCAACTTATGGGCCCTTGCCCTCGTGCAACAATGAGTATTCTACTACGTGTTTTTTAAAATGTCAACTACTTTTTTTATATTTTTTTATTTTATAATTCAGACACATAACCTTCTGAAAAATTCACCCGGTTTAGCAGCTCTTTTCTGGTAAGATAACGCTCTAGATTCTGACAACAGATATGGAGAATCCGATTCTCGGTATCTTTGGAATAGCCAAAGCTTACACCTGCAATATGGGGCGTAAGGATTACCTGCTCCATCTTCCAGAGAGGATGTTCTTCGGGCAGTGGCTCCGGGTCTGTTACATCTAAAGCAGCACCACCAAGCCATCCTTCTTCTAGTACAGCCGTAAGTGCTTTGGTGTCTATAAGATTTCCTCTGCCTACATTGATAAGAAACGCACCTTTTTTCATCTGATGCAGGCGTTCTAGGTTCAGAAGTCCTCTGGTCTTCTCTGTAGCCGGAAGACATCCCACCACAATATCCGCCTTGGAAAGTGCGCTCTCTAAGCCTTCTTCTGTAATCATCTCATCAAAACAGTCCGGGTAGTTTCTCTCGGTCCTTCGCATCCCCGTCAGATAGGTTCCAAATGCTTTGAGCCGCTTGGCTGCTGCTGTACCAATATCACCGGCTCCTAGTATTAGAATATGTTTTCCAAAGAGCAGCATCTCAAAGCCTAGCGGACGAAAGCAAGCCTTCTGTTGAAGAAGTGCATATTGCTTTAGATTCCGGCTAAGCTCTAAGATAACTGCTACGATATATTCTGCAATCACAGTTCCAAAACATCCACGTGCATTGGTCAGCATCACTTTTTGAGATGGAAAGCCCTCTGCCATCGTATAACGGTCCACACCGGCAAAGCTTGTCTGTAACCAGCGAAGCCTTGGACACTGCCAAATCTCTGCAAGTGTTGGCTCGCCGAAGATAATCTCTGCCTCTACAAGGCGCTTTAGACGTTCTTCCCGGCCTTTTTCAAGGTCGATATAAGAAAATGCACAACGCCCCTTTCCAGCCGCTTCTAGAAGCTCTCTCTGCTGCTTATCAAAAGGTAACAGAACTGCCGTTCTTACCATCTCCATTGTGACTCATCTCCTTTTCTGATATGTCTGCTTTTGACAGTATCTCCAAAAGGCTGCCATACCATACCAGAGACTCCATCTATTTTAGAGAATCCACTGCTGCTCTCTCAATCGAAAGCCCTGCCTGATAACGCCTGATAAATGCGTCAAAACCTTTAACATTTTCTGGGCTTGGGTCCATTTTCTCTCCCTCGTCGCCGCCAAAGACTTTCTCCTGCAGATAATCTGCGAGTGTCTCATTCTCTTCCTTCTGAAGCATATAAGAAGCCAATAGAGCAATTCCCCATGCGCCACCTTCGCCGGCTGTCTTCATCACAGACACGGTTGCATCCATCGCTCCTGCCAAGATACTCTGTCCAACGCCCTTTGTCTTAAAGAGTCCGCCGTGTCCGGTAATCCGGTCCACCACCACATGCTCATTCTTTACCAGAATATCCATGCCGACCTTTAGAGCACCCAATGAAGTATATAGATGTGTTCTCATAAAGTTCGCCAGGTTAAATCTGCTGTCTGGATTACGCACAAACAGAGGACGCCCTTCTTCAAAGCCTGTAATATGTTCCCCGGAAAAATAGTTATATGCCAAAAGTCCGCCACAGTCCTTATCGCCTTCTAGTGCTTTGTTATACAGAGTATAGAATAATTTATCCATATCCACTTCTATACCAAAGCTCTCTGCAAACTCTCTAAAGAGACCAACCCATGCATTTAAGTCCGAGGTACAGTTGTTGCAGTGTACCATCGCAACTGCATCTGCGCTCGGCGTTGTCACCATATCAATCTCTTCGTATACTTTCTGAAGCTCTCTTTCCAGTACAATCATTGCAAAAACGGAAGTACCGGCAGAGACATTACCTGTGCGTGGCTTAACGCTGTTGGTCGCCACCATACCAGTACCGGCATCGCCTTCTGGCGGGCAGAGTGGACAGCCAGCTTTTAAGGTACCCGTTGGGTCTAGAAGCTTTGCGCCTTCTTCTGTCAGCACACCGGCATTATCGCCGGCTACAAGGACTTTAGGAAGCAGATGCTCGACCTTCCATGGATAGCCTTTCTCAGCCACCAATTCGTCAAAGCGCGCAATCATCGAAGTATAATAGGTCTTTGTCGCAGAATCAATCGGGAACATCCCGGAAGCGCTTCCTACACCGATAACCTTCTGTCCGGTCAACTGCCAGTGAATATAGGCATCCAAGGTTGTGATATAATCGACATCCTTGACATGTTCCTCTCCATTTAGAATCGCCTGATACAGATGAGAAATACTCCATCTCTGGGGAATATTAAACTGAAAAAGCTTGGTCAGCTTAGAAGCTGCTTCCTGTGTAATGGTATTTCTCCAGGTACGAAAAGGCACTAACTGCTTTCCAGCCTTGTCAAACGCCAGATAGCCATGCATCATCGCACTGAATCCAATCGCACCAAGCTTCTCAAGTGCCACACCATATCTGGTCTTTACATCTTCTGCCATCTTCTGATAACAGTCCTGAAGACCGGTCCATACATCTGTAAGCGCATAGGTCCAGATGCCATTTTCCAAGCGGTTCTCCCAGTCGTGAGAGCCTGATGCAATCGGTGTGTTTTTCTCATCCACCAAGACTGCTTTGATTCTTGTAGAGCCAAGCTCAATACCAAGAACTGCTCTGCCGTCCATAATCGTATTTTTTATGTCACCCATAAATCCGTTCCTCCTGTTTTTTATAAATATCATAACATAAAACAGAAGAAATTACAAAAAATGTTCTACGAGAAATACCGCCATACAAGCGGCGGCAGCGACAGTGACAAGGCTCTTATTATAAAAAGCAAGTACCACGGCAGCAACCACACCAGCTAATGCGCTTAAGACGCTGTTGGTCGCATAAAATATCGCCGGAAAAGTCATTGCTGTCAGGCAAGTATAGGGAACATAGTAGAGAAAAGACTGGATATAGGGATTCTCTATTTTCTTGCGAAAAAAAGTCAGAGGAATCACACGAATCAGATAGGTGACAAAAGCCATCACAGTGATATAGAGTATAGCCATCACTTTGCGCCTCCTTCTTCCTTCACCGGAAATACAATAGCTCCAACCACAGAAGCAGCGACAGTACAGATAATAATCGACATACCTGCAGAGATGCCTTGAAAAAGTGGAACATAATACAAGATACAACTGATAGCCGCAGCCAAAAGCACCATCAAAAGAACAGGTCTTGTCTTCTTAGCCGCTGGAATCACCACTGCAAGAAACATACCATAAAGAGCGACACTTAATGCACTGTTAATCGCTGCCGGTAGCATACTGCCCGCCACTGCTCCGCACGCAGTCCCAGAGGTCCATCCTATAATCGGCAAGATTTGAAGTCCTACCATATAGGAGAACGTCAGTTCTCTGTTGTGAGACATCGCTACCGCAAATATCTCATCGGTATTGGCAAATGCAATGATAAAGCGCTGCCACAAAGTCACATTGCCAGAGAGCTTCTGAGACAGTGAGAGGCTCATCAGCGCATAGCGCAGATTGATAATCAGCTGCGTCGCTGCCATCTCTAGAAGTGTCCCTCCGGCAATGATAATCTGAAGCCCGGCAAACTGCCCGGCACTTGTCATATTGGTAAGGCTTGTGATGGCAGCCTGCAAGACACTCAGGCCGCCTTTTAATGCCATAATCCCAAAACTAAAACTGACGGAAAAATATCCCAGTGCAATCGGCACTCCGTCTCTTAATCCATATTGAAAATCCTGTCTTTTCATCTGTATCTTTTTAAATCCTTCTAAGTATCATCGAACACAGCCGTGGCACTTTCAGATAGAGATTGCCTTCTTTGACTTCATAGAGCTTCTCCTGAAGACTAAATCCATTTTCAAGCGTCAGCATAAGCCGCTCTAAGACAGCCTCTCTTGGTACATTGGCCCTCCAGACTGGAATATTTACTTCGATAGGTTCTTTTCCATTGTTGACCACTACAATAATCTGCTCTTTCTCGCTAAATCTTCCATAGCTTAAGAACTGATATTCTAATTTCAGAAAGACAGTCGAGCCAAAGGTCAGTACTGGATTCTCCTTGCGAATGCTAATGGCTTCTCTATAGAAGGACAACAGGCTGTGGTCCTCTTCACCCCATGGATAGGTTCTGCGGTTATCCGGGTCTGTAAAGCCACATACACCAGCCTCATCTCCATAATAGATAGTAGGCGCTCCCACCCAGGTCATCTGAATCACAACACCTTCCCGGAAGATTCCTTTGTTAATCCCCTCTGATGCCGCATCGGAACCAAGCGTATTGACACGCCCGACTTTTTGATTGGTCCGTGTTAAAAAACGGGAGTGGTCATGGTTCGAGAGCTCGTTCATCGCAGTCTGTAAAGACGGCGCGTAGAAATTGGCCATATGATAGACCATCGCATCTCTAAAGACCTCTGCATTTCCATACAGGTCTTCCCGGTATTCGTCACTGTGCTTCTCCATGCCGGTTAAGAACCATGTTACAGGTTCCATAAACGCATCATAGTTCATCAGAGTATCCCACTGGTCGCCCTGAAGCCAGGAGTTGGCATTACCATAGTGTTCTGCAAGTATCAGAGCATCTGGATTGGTCTCTTTGACCGCCATGCGGAACTTACGCCAGAACTCATGGTTGTATTCCTGAGTAAAGCCAAGGTCAGCTGCTACATCTAAACGCCAGCCATCCACGTTGTAAGGCGGATTCAGCCATTTTTTTGCCACACCTAAAATATATTCTTCCAGCTTTGGCGACTCTTCGTAGTTTAGCTTTGGCAGCGTCTCATGGTTCCACCAGCCATCGTAGTATTCATTGTAGGGCCAGCCATGTTCATAATTAAATTTAAAAAAGCTGTGGTATGGGCTTTCTTTGCTGATATAGGCGCCTTTTTCATAGCCTTCCATATGTTCATAGAGACGCTCTCTGTCCAACCATTTGTTAAAAGAACCACAATGATTAAAGACACCGTCTAAGATAATCTTCATCCCCCGGCTGTGCACTTCCTCCACAAACTTTGCAAAAAATGCATTACTTGCCTCCAGATTTTTTTTGTTGACAACGCGCTGGATATACTTGGAGGCATGCGAGTTATCATAGTCCCCTTCTGCCAGACATTCTCCTCCGTCTTCGACTATCACGCCATAGTGAGGATCGATATAGTCATAGTCCTGACTGTCATATTTGTGATTGGATGGCGATACAAAGATAGGGTTAAGATAGAGCACCTCCACGCCAAGCTCCTTTAGATAGTCTAGCTTGTCCCAAATACCCTTTAAATCTCCGCCATAGAAATCCCGTACATCCATCGCCTCCGGCAGACGTTTCCAATCTGTAATTCTTTTTACACCCTCGCCGATATAGATATACTCTCTGTCCTCCACATCATTGGTAGTATCGCCATTGCAGAAGCGGTCTGTGTAAATCTGGTACATAATCGCTCCTTTGGCCCACTTTGGTGTCTTAAAGCCAGGCACAATTCCAAACGAACTGTATTCCTGTAGATTTTTTGATACTCCCAGTCGATTGTAAAAACACCTTTGTTTTCCTGTCTGTACCTCAAAAAAATAGTGGATTGGACCATGCAGAGGCTCTGTGGTATAAGTATAGTAGTCAAAGACCCCCTCTGTATACGCCTTCTTCATTGGAATCCGGCTGCTTTTACTGATAAAAAATACATAGTCTACATTGTCCATGTAGGTACGAAATTTAATTGTGACACGTTCTCCATATTCCGGCTCATAAGGTTCTAAATAATTGGCGCTGTCATCACTGAACAGTGCATCTTTATTTAGTACAGGCCGCATATTCATCGTATACTGTTGTGTCCGCTGATTCTGTGTAATCATCTTGTCAACATCCATATCATCCCATCCCTTCAGAAGTCATGTTGCCTGTTTATCATATCTTAGAATTTCCATTTGCACAAGTCTTTTTAAAAAAAGACAGTAAAAAAGACAGCGGGGGTAATGCTGTCTTTTTTAGGAGAAGGTATTTCTTGTTTCTTATGGGGTGTAGCAAAAACTATATAATGTATTGGGGGTTTTTACGAGTATTATAATACCATATCCTTCTGCCGAAGTGTGCACAAACTTCACAAAAATAGAGACGACTTTTTAGCTATTTTGCATAAATAACGCTTCAAATTCCTCGCGGGTAATCTTTTCTTTCTCCAGAAGAAGAGCTGCACATGCATCAAGAATATCCTTGTGTTTGCGAATTAGCTCTTTTGCATGTATATAGCACTCATCTACAATTCTTTTTACTTCTAAGTCAATCTCACTTGCAATCTGCTCTCCATAGCTTCTTGTATGTGCCAAATCGCGCCCAATAAAGACTTCCTCTCTGTCATCACCATAGTGAATCAAGCCAAGCTTCTCGGACATTCCATACTTTGTCACCATCGCGCGGGCAAGAGAAGTTGCCTGCTTAATATCCTGTGATGCACCGGTTGTAATATCATCAAAGATAAGCTCCTCTGCTACACGGCCTCCCAAGTCCACAATAATATCCTGCAACATTCTGCTTTTGGTATTGAGTATCTCATCGCGCTCAGGAAGTGGCATCGTATAGCCGCCAGCTCCGATACCTGTTGGAATAATCGAGATGGTATAGACAGGCCCCACATCTGGAAGCAGATGAAACAGTATGGCATGCCCTGCCTCATGGTAGGCCGTTATCCGTTTTTCCTTCTCAGAGATTACACGGCTTTTTTTCTCCGCACCAATCCCTACTTTGATAAAGGCTCTGCGAATATCTTCTTGCATCATATAGGCACGGTTTTCCCTGGCGGCAAGAATCGCCGATTCATTCAACAGATTTTCTAGGTCTGCACCGGTAAAGCCAGCCGTTGTCTGTGCAATCTGCTGAAGGTTCACATCATCACCAAGTGGCTTATTTTTGGCATGTACGCGCAGAATGTCTTCCCGTCCTCTGACATCTGGTCTTCCAACCCCAATCTTGCGGTCAAAGCGTCCTGGACGCAAAATAGCCGGGTCTAAGATATCCACACGGTTTGTCGCAGCCATTACAATAATGCCTTCGTTGACACCAAAGCCATCCATCTCTACAAGAAGCTGGTTAAGTGTCTGCTCCCTTTCATCATGTCCACCGCCCATACCAGTGCCGCGGCGCCTGGCCACTGCATCAATCTCATCGATAAAGACGATACAAGGTGCGTTTCTCTTGGCATTGCCAAAGAGGTCTCTGACACGGGAAGCGCCCACACCAACAAACATCTCCACAAAATCAGAACCAGAGATACTAAAAAATGGCACACCAGCCTCTCCGGCCACTGCTTTTGCAATTAAAGTCTTACCGGTTCCTGGAGGGCCTACTAAGAGTACGCCTTTGGGAATCCTTGCTCCCACCCGCGTATAGCGCTCTGGATTACGTAAAAAATCCACAATCTCTTCTAATTCGCCCTTTTCTTCTTCTAATCCTGCTACATCTTTAAAATTGGTCTTGCTCTCACCGCTTCCTGTCATCTGCGCATGACTTTTGCCAAAGTCTAGCATCTTGGCATTGCTTCCGCCGCCATTTCTGCCCATTGTCATCACGATAAAGAATAACATCAGACCACACAATATCAAAGACATCCCATAGGTCTCAAAAAAGCCTGGTTTCTCTATCTGTGCAATATCATATGGTACATTGGCACCCTTTAACGCCTGCTCTGCCTGTGTGGTATCTAGTACATGTACAATCCCTACAGAGCCATCGTCAAGATAGAACTCCACAGAGCCTGTGGGTGTCTCTTTATTTGGCTGTATCACTGCACTGCCAACCGATCCATCTGTCATCATCTTGATAAACTGCTGATAAGAATACGTGGGTCTATCCTGCAACTTTCCTTCAAAAAATACCAAGACCAGACAGATAAGAATAAGAAATACCACATAGGTACTGATTCCTTTCCATTGTCTATTCAAAATATGTCCTCCTGATTATAGTTTTGCGCTTTCTTTCTCTGTTTCATCAAATTTCACGACTCCGATGTAGGGGAGGTTGCGGTACTGCTGGTCAAAATCCAGACCATATCCAACCACAAATTTATCTTCAATCGCAAATCCGGTGTAATCCACATCCACCTCTACCACACGCCTTTCTGGTTTATCTAGAAGTGTGCAGATTCTAAGACTTGCTGGCTTTCTCTGTGCAAGCAAGTTCTTAAGATGGGCTAGTGTTCGCCCGGAATCGATAATATCTTCAATAATCAACACGTTCAGTCCAGTAATCGCCTCGTCTAAATCCTTGACAAGTTTTACGACTCCGCTGGATTTTGTTGCAGCTCCATAGCTAGAACACTGCATAAAGTCCATGGTCACTGGTACAGTTATTCTTTTTGCCAGTTCGCAGGTAAAATATACACTTCCCTTTAAAATACAGATTAAATGTACACTCTTGCCGGCATAGTCGCGGCTGATAGCGTCTCCTAGCTCCTGAATCCTTGTGCTCACCTGGTCTTCTTGAATCATGACCTCAATATGATGTTTCTTTGTCATCTGTTCCTCCATGTACCATCTTTTGTACTTTTAATATCCTCCTTGTCCCTTTTGTCACCTTATATCGTTCGCTAATGCGCATCCCCACTACCCATATAATATGCGCGCCGTCCGCCAATAGAATCAACTGTTCTCGAACTTCCTTTGGCACTTTTTGGTCAATCAGATAGTTTTTTAATTTTTTGTGAAGACCGGGTGCTACCTCCAGATAATCCCCTGGTCTTCGGGTGCGCAAAATAACGTTATCTTTTATTTTATCATAATCAAACCACTTCGTATAGCGATTTACAGGAATTTCTACATTTTTTACATTTTCTTCTAAATTTTCTAAAGTAAATAAAAAATCTGCACCCATATAGTGATACTTTTGACCTGGTGCACAGTATATGATGTCCTCTGTTTTTTCTCCTCCATAATGTCTCTTTAGTAAAAGCTCTTGATAATCAAGTACAACGATGCAGCCGCCCGGAAGCATAATACGATTTCCACTCTTTCCTTCTAGTAACTGGCATATTTGTTCCACATGAATCGCTTCGGGGCTTCTTATGCCTTTTAGGAGCCATTCTAAGCCTTTTAAGAGCAAGAACTCTCTAAGAACCGGATGCATCTTAGAGAGCTGCTCTCTTGAAATACGCAGTGTATCTTCTTCGATTTGAACGCTTTTCTTCCACTGTTTCTCTACTTCTTCATCCAAAAAGTCTTCAATCTCCAGCAGTTTTTTAGCTGTCTTCGCCATTCTTTTTATGCTGCCTGGTCTAAGTTCTTCGAGTGGTTTTACCACTTGGTGACGTATCCTATTGCGGGTGTAAGTCAGTTCCTGGTTCGTGGCATCTTCCACCCAACTTATTTCTCTTTTTATAAGCCAATGCACAATCTCTTCTCTTGTCACACAGAGAAAGGGGCGAATATAGGCTCCCCGCACTGGCTCCATCCCGCGCAGTCCGCGCAGTCCGCTTCCACGTACCAGATGAAACAGCATCGTCTCTGCCTGGTCATTCTGATGGTGCGCCAGTGCCACACGGTCTGTATTGCCTGCTAGTTCTTCTGAAAATGCAGCATAGCGAACGTTGCGCCCGGCTTCTTCTAGGCTGATGCCTTCTTGTTCTGCTATTTGTGGCACGTCTTTTTGCAACACCAGAAGCCGAATCTTTCGCGTCTTACAAAAAGCTTCACAAAATGCCTGGTCTCTATCTGCCTCCTCTCCCCGAATCCCATGGTTGATATGCAATGCATAGATTTCTATCTGGTGTTCTTTCCCATATTCCCACAGAAGTTCTAAAAGTGCGGTCGAGTCCGCTCCGCCGGAAAAGCCAACAGCAACTCTCATCCCTGGCGCTAGCATCTGAAGTTCTCTGATATACTGGTACACCTTTTTCTCCATCTTTTTGCTCCTTTGTATTATTTTTCACAAACTTAGCGTTTCCAAAGTCCAACCACCAGAATGGTCATATCATCTGCTGCCTCTCCATACATCTGTACCTGCTCCATCAGACGTTCTGCTATCTCTGCTGGTGTTCCTTCAGGAAGTCCCCAGATTAACTCCTTCATCACCTCTTCTTCCTCTCCCGCTGGCAGAGCATTTAGAACGCCGTCTGTCATCAAAAAGAGAATATTTCCATCGTACATCCGAATCCGATATGGCTCTAGGCAGAGGCTGCTAGAAGCCCCTGCTGGCAATCCGGCGCCACTGATACACTCAACGGTATTCTCCTTCTTCAGAAAACTCGCCGCTGCACCTACTTTCAGAAAATCACACACCCCGGTATAGAGGTCAATCGCCGCCATATCCACCGTAGAAAAGATAGTGGTATCTGGCTGTAAGACAATCGATGAATTAATCATCCGCACCGCAGTCTCCTTGGAGAAACCTGCTTCCAAAAACTGCTCCAAAAGGTCAAGTACCAGCTCACTTTGGGTACAAGCCTGTAGCCCAGACCCCATGCCATCGGAAAGTCCTGCATAGAATCGTCCCTCCGGCAGCCAGAAGACGGAGAAATTATCCCCGGAGATTGCCTCATTTTTTCGCGTCTCCTTCTTCATACCATAGAGTACATTGTAGGCGGTTCCCTCGACAAACAAGACCGTAATCCTGTCTTGTCCCACAAAGGTACGGCTGTCTCTGGCTGGCATCATCTCATGCTCCATCAAATCAGACAGCACAGAAGCCACCTTTTTGACAGGCACACAGATTTTCCTTCGGGTATTCATTGTCACATACACCTGGCCTTTCTGCCCTTTGGGACTGTAGAAAAACACTTTATGTACTTGTATACCCATCAATCGCAGACGTCTGCTAATCTCTGCTTCTAGGCGTCCATCCTCTCTAGTGCTGTAAATACGTTCCATCGTTCCAACCAGAATCTGACTCATCTCCTGAAGCTGTCCAGCCGCCGCCATACGATTTTCATTAAGGCGCTCCTGCATAATCTTATCCCCACGACTTTGCATACCGGCAAACTGTGGCACCATACAAAAGCTTCTTGAAAGCTGTGCAAAACTCTCCTGGTATTCCTCCATCCATTGTCTTACCGGATGTATGATTTCCATATTCTGTACGTTTTTTTTATCTAACAGCATCCATTCCCACAGATAACCCATCAATACCAGCATCGAACAAAAAGCGATACCTTTTAACGCACTGACCAGCATTGTCCAGCCCGATTTTGCCAACATATACGCCACAGTCAGCTCCATCACTGACAAGCAGGCACCCGCTCCCACTCCAAAGAGCCATTTGTCTCTGCCATTTTGTCTTCGCCCAAACAATACCACCAGGCATCCTCCAAGTACCATTGACAACATATACTTTGTCCACTCCATCACGCAATTCCTCCTCTATATCTTTTCGCTGCCAGTTAGCGGCAGTCTGATTTGTACGTGAAATTATAGACAAGTCGAATTCGCAATCTTTGTCATTTGGAAGTGGCTCGAAAAAAAAATTTTTCGACAAGCAAAAGGATGAACCTCGTGGTCCATCCTTACATAATTAATGGTTAGGTTTGAATATAATCTCATCCTCGTAGACAAGACCCAGTCGCTCTTTTGCTATATCCTCCACATATTTCTTTGTCTTGGTATAAGCTTCAAAGTCTGCAATCTCCTCTGCACGCGCTTCCTCTTCTGCGATGGCCTCTAGAAGAGCATCTTCGCGCTCCTGATAGGTCTGATTCTTCTGCCGAAGCCGAATCCCTCCCACCGCACTGACGCCAAAGACCGCAAGAACAATCACAATAATTCCCCAGGCTCCTAGATGTCTTTGTTTATGCATTTTCTTATTTCTTGCCGTTTGCCTGGTTCGCTTTCTAGTTGCCATCATCTCACCTCCTTAAGAGAATAAAAATATTATAAGCTCTTTTATCTGTTTTTTCAATTTCTTTTTGTAAAAACGAACCATAATCCGAAGACCTTGTACTATTTTCCTATATACAATAAGAAAGGGCTTTAACAAAATACCCAAACACCAGTTCAGTATCCCCGCAATATGGCTCACTAAAAAATTGCTAAGAGTCTGGTGATAGAACACCATCCCACAGGCCACGGCAAGCAGTGCATATCCCCGCACAGCACCATCATTTTCCCGATATAGAAGCTGAAAGACAAGCAGTGCGGTAACAATCCAATAGAGTATATCTTCTAGTGCCACTGCCCACACACCATGCGGCCAAATCCTGCGGAAGATGCGGAGCAAATCATAGAGTACCAATATCAATACTCCCCGTAAGACTGCTAACAAAAAGAACTGCAGTTCTCTTGAGATACCAGGACTCATCTATCGAAACAGCCGATTTAACAGCGATTCCCCACTCTTCTTAAAATCAGAAATCTCCGAATACTGGATGCTGTCAATCCTTCCTTCCAAATCAATCTCCCCCTTTTCTAGAGATAGGCGATTGACATGCAAATCTGCTCCTTTAATCTGCAACATCCCAAGCTCTGTCTCTAGAAGGACTTCTGCTATATCAAAAGAGATGACATCCGTCACGCCAGTTATACTTCCTGTTCGCCGATTCATCATATGAATCTTATGTGCGCTCCTGTTCTGCGGATGCTCCTCTGTGGCTCCCATTTTCACCATGAAAAAGACCTCCTATATATTCTTTTAATATATATTAGGAGGTCTTTTGATTTATGACTTGTTTCTTCTTTACAAATATTTATACAATTCTTTCGCTTCTTCTTTTCTGACGGTCTCCTGCACATCTAGCACCTCTACTTTCACAGCTCTGGTGCCAAACTGAATCTCGATAATATCGCCTTCTTTGACTGCAAGGGAAGCCTTTGCTGCCTTTCCATTCACCAGCACCCGGCCGGCGTCACAGGCTTCATTGGCAACCGTACGTCTCTTAATCAGACGGGAAACCTTCAAAAACTTGTCCAATCTCATCCGTATCTTAGTTCAGTGCATCCTTTAAAGCTTTTCCAGCTTTGAATTTTGGAGTCTTGGATGCCGGAATCGTCATCGGCTGACGAGTATGCAGGTTCATCCCCACTCTTTCCGCTCTCTCGGACACCTCAAATGTACCAAATCCAACTACCTGAACTTTCTCACCTTTCTTCAATTCTTCTGTAACAACATCGATAAATGCTTTTATTACTTTTTCAGCATCTTTTTTCGTCATGTCCGCGTTCTCTGCAACTGCCGTAATTAACTCCGCCTTGTTCATGGTCATTTCCTCCTAAAAACTTTCCTAAAGATGTAAGATTATTAAGCATGTATCAATAGTTATAACGTTTTTCCTATTGTTTGTCAAGCGTATTCCTTATATTTGTTCGATTTTTGTTCGATTTAGCTTCTCTCTCTGCTTTTTTTATCTCTTCCCAGCGCTTCTTGTTCTGCTCTAAAGAACCATACTCTTCATCACCAAACACATGGGGATGCCGGCGTACCATCTTCTCTGCCAAAGTATTTACAACATCCTCCATCGTAAAGAGACCTTCTTCCTTTGCTATCTGTGCATGCAAAAGAACTTGCAACAGCACATCTCCAAGCTCTTCGCAGAGATTTTCTTCGTCTTTTTTCTCGATAGCTTCCACGACTTCCTCACATTCATCTCTAAGACAGGAAATCAGGCTCTCATGCGTCTGGGCCTTGTCCCATGGACAACCATGCTCCCCCCGAAGCTCTTTGATAATCTCTAGTAATTGTGGATATGTATACATCTTATCTCCTTAAGGTTGTGTATGGACACAGGTTGGTGCTGTAGCATTGCTCTACGAACTACAACCCGTTCTAGGAGGATATCCTTCACAGATATATCCTCCTAGAATGGGTGTTGTCTCTATAAAAAAGTATTCCTTACAGCATCTTATGAATCATGGATAATACTTCTTCTCCAAGTCCGGCACTCTTAGCATCAGCATCCTCTAAAGAAGTACCTTTTACTCCATAGTAGAACTTCACTTTAGGCTCGGTACCAGATGGTCTTACACACAGCCAGGCTCCATCATTTAAGTCATAATAAAGCACATTGGACGCTGGAAGCCCGGTAGGTTTCACTTCTCCTGTTGCCATATCTTTAATAGTGTCTAACTTATAGTCTCTAGCAGAGACAACCTTATAAGACCCAATCGCCTCTGGCGTATTATTTCTTAAGGTCTCTAAAATCTCCTGAATCTTAGCAAGGCCCTCAATACCCTTTAGCTCGATGGATTTTACTGCATCTTTGTAATATCCATATTTCTCATACATCGCAAGCATTGCATCCCACAAGGTCATACCTTTCATCTTGTAGTAAGCTGCTGCTTCACACAGTGCAACGGTTGCAGAGATAGCATCTTTATCACGTGCATAGGTTCCAATCAGGCATCCATAGGACTCCTCAAGTCCAAAGAGATAAGTTCCCTTGCCAGAATGTTCATTTTTAAGTATCTGCTGGCCGATAAACTTAAAACCTGTCAGCACTTCGATAAGTTCACAGCCATAGCTTTTTGCCACTGCATCGACTAAGTTCGTAGTTACGATAGATTTGACAACTTGTCCATCAGCTGGAATCTTGCCGGCTGCCTGCTTTTGGCTTAAGACATAGTCGCACAGAAGCGAACCAGACATATTGCCAGTCAGCGGGATATAAGCGCCGGATTTGGTATCTTTGACATAGACGCCTAGGCGGTCTGCATCCGGGTCTGTTGCTAAAACCAAATCTGCATCTACTTCCTTTGCAAGCTTTAAGCCCAGTGCAAAAGCTTCCTCTGCCTCTGGATTGGGATAGCTGACCGTTGGGAACTCTCCATCTGGAAGTTCCTGTTCTTTGACTACGTAGACATTCTCAAAACCAAGCTCTTTCAGCGCACGTCTTGCCGGGATATTGCCGGTTCCATGAAGCGGGGTATAGACAATGCGAATATCTTTTTGCATCTTGTCAATCGCATCCTGATTGACTACCTGTGCCATCACATGTCCGATAAATTTATCATCAATAGCCTGCCCGATAATCTCATATTTGCCAGCAGCCTCTGCGGCTTCTCTTGTCGTTGTCTTGACGGTGGAGAGATCGGTAATCGCAAGAACCTCCTCTGTTACCCCTTTGTCATGAGGTGGTGTAAACTGTGCGCCGTCCTCCCAATACACTTTATAGCCATTATACTCAGGAGGATTGTGACTTGCTGTGATATTGATACCAGCCACACAGCCAAGCTCCCGAACTGCAAAGGACAGCTCTGGTGTTGGACGAAGAGACTCAAACTTGTATGCTTTAATCCCATTAGCTGCCAGTGTCAATGCTGCTTCCTCTGCAAATTCCGGTGACATCCGGCGGGAATCATAGGCGATTGCAACTCCCTTAGCCTGCCCGCCCTGCTTGATGATATAGTTTGCAAGACCCTGTGTTGCGCGGCGTACCACATAGATATTCATCCGGTTGATACCAGCTCCGATAATACCTCTAAGGCCCGCCGTGCCAAACTCCAGGTCTTTATAAAAGCGTTCTTTGATTTCATTGTCATCTTTTGCGATTGCTTTCAATTCCTCTTTGGTAGCTTCATCAAAATAGGGATTGGAAAGCCATTCCTCATAAATTGCTCTGTAGTCCATCTTGTACAATTACCTCCCAAAATTTGTATTTTAGTTAGAATTATTATACAATATCTCCTTTGAAAAAGAAACTCTTTTTTCCCTCTGCGACAGGAATTTTTCCAGTTTCTCCATATGTTTACCCGGAATCCATGCTTTATTCGTATTATAATAGTAATTAGCCAACTTCCAGAATTTCTCAGGGTACTGCATCCGAAGGCTTAGATACTCCTTTTCCTGTATGCTAAGTGGACGTATTTGTTCATAAGCCTTTAGTATTCGGCTGCCCAAATGAAAATCATAATTTTGTTTCTCTAAAATCTTTCGAAGAAACAGATACAAGTCATTTACCTGTACATCCAGGGCAAATTTTTCAAAATTAATTACAGACATCTTTCCATTTCCCACCAGAATATTGTGATGGATATATTCTCCATGGCAGAAATGTCCTTCGATAAGCGCCCTTTCCCGAAGTTTTCCATAAGAAGAAGCCTCTAGACTGCGCTCAATCTCCTGTGCTTCTAATAAAACAGATTTACAGCAGGACAGATATGCAGATTCAAACTCATTCTTCCTGTTCTTCTTCTGGATAAAAGTATAGATCTTTCGAAGCTCCCTGTTATGGCGCTTTAGTTCCTCTACCACATCTGCCGCGGACAGACGAAGCCTGTCTTCATCCGTCACTTCACAAAATCCCTGTAAGTCTCTATGGATACTTGCCAGAAGCGATGCTGCTTTTAAAATCTCACTTTCGCTCCTTGTATCACACTCTCGTCCATCTAGGGATTCTTTTACTACGAACTGATAATACTCCCGGTATACAGTTGCCAGTCTGCCCTCTTTGTCCGGCTCCATTTGGTCTACCAGATAGCCGCAGCTCTTTAGATGCTGCAATAGCTCCTGTTCCTTCTGAAGCTTGTATGTGCTTCCAGAAAACTCTCTTATCAGGAGTCTGCCCATACTGGTCTCCAGAAGAAATCCCCCTCTGGTGCGCCAGCTGGCATTCACAGTAAATGGGTACTGTTCTAATACCTGCAAATCTCTCTCGTTCATAGAATCCCCCTACACCTCGTTCGTCGTCTCGTACCTTCTATACTTATGTAGGAGAACACAAAAATAGCACCCATTCGGATGCTGATTTTTGAAAAAATTTCAAGTTATTTTTCTGTTAGTTTTTATAGAAACGTATGGCTTCTTCCATAAGCCACTGTCTGTCATTTTTCTTAGGTTCTTCTATTACAAGCTCTAAAAGATGCGCTAACACCTCTCCAAGTGCCGGGCCAGCTGGTATCCCGGCTGCGATTAAGTCTCGTCCGCCAACTGCTAATTGTTTTAACGTAAAACAGTCCTTCTCCTCCAGAATCTTATCGAACAAATATTCGACTCGTTCTACAGCTGCTAACTTTTCTTTTTGTGTTTCGGTCGCTTGTGCTAAGATATCCGCCCGCTGTACCTTTAGATAATATGGAAATAAATCTTCTCCAATCCGATTCACTGCCCGCCGAACGCCTGCGGGTGTCAACGCCGGATGGTCGTCATGATATCGCACCAGTCTTGTCACTGCGCGCATGGTATCGTTGTCAAATCTTAAACGCCGCATCACAGCTTCTGCAAGCTGCTCGCTTACCTCTTGGTGCCTGTGGAAATGGTCGATTCCCTTGGCATCTGTTGTCTTAACGATTGGCTTTCCAAAATCATGAAAAAGCATCGCAAGCCGCAACATTCGGTTGGCTTCTATATTTTTCAAGGCACAGATAGTGTGCTCTCCGACCGAATATTTATGGTGAGGATTTTTCTGCGCACATGCCATACAGGCATCAAACTCTGGCAGAATCACCTTTGTCATACCAGTCTCCCACACCTCTAAAAGCTTCTCAGGATGTGGTGAGAGCAAGAGTTTTACAAGCTCTGTCTGCACCCTTTCTGCGCTAACCATGTTAAGATTTTCACATAGTTCTCCAATCGCTTTTTTTGTCTCTGCCTCCAAGGTAAATCCAAGCTGTGCCCCAAAACGCACCGCGCGAAGCATTCGAAGCGCATCTTCTGTAAAACGCTCTCTTGCTTCTCCTACACACCGAATCACCCCGCGCTTTAAGTCACCAATACCATCAAATGCATCCACAAGTCCCTCTGACGGGCTGTAGGCCATTGCATTTATTGTAAAATCCCGTCTCTTTAGATCCTCTAAAAGACTTTTGGTAAACTGCACTTCCTTTGGATGCCGGCAGTCCTCATAGACGCCGTCCACCCGGTACGTCGTCACCTCAAAGCCTTCATGCCCCAACATCACAGTCACAGTTCCATGCTGAAGTCCGGTATCAATCGTCTTTTTAAAAAGGGACTTTACTTCCATCGGAGACGCCGATGTTGTAATGTCCCAGTCTGCCGGTTCTCTATGTAAGACCGCATCGCGCACACAACCACCAACGGCATAGGCTTCCTGCCCTGCCGCGGTGAGTGTGTCGATAATTTTCTTTACTTTTTCAGGAATCTGAATCTGTATCATAACCCCTCATCCTAATATGCTTTTCCCCAATAGACAAGCTTCTTCGCTGGCTTTTTGCAGCAAACGCAGCGCTCAGAGATAGCATGCTGCTCAAAAGGCATACAACGGCTGGTTGCTGTCGTGTCCTCTTTAATCTTATCCTCACACGCCTGCTCTCCACACCACATGGCTCTTACAAAGCCTGGCTTATGGTTGACAATCTCCACAAACTCTTCATAGGAAGTTGCATCGTACGTATGTTCTTCCCGATGTGCACGCGCCCGCTCTAACATATCCTTTTGCATCGTCTCTAACACTTCAGAAAGCTTTGTCTCTAGCTCGTCTAAAGCTACCACTATCTTCTCTCTGGTATCCCGACGCACAATCACTGCCTGGTTTGCCTCAATATCCTTTGGCCCAATCTCAATTCGCGTCGGAATTCCCCGAATCTCCTGCTCTGCAAATTTCCATCCTGGATTCTTGTCACTATCGTCTAGTTTTACCTGGAACTCTTTCTTCAAACGCTCATAGAGTTCCTTTGCTTTTGTAAGAACTCCTTCTTTATGCTGTGCAATCGGTACAATCATCGTCTGAATCGGTGCAATCCTAGGTGGCAGCACCAGCCCAGAATCATCTCCATGTACCATAATAATTGCACCAATCATCCGGGTTGTCATTCCCCAGGAAGTCTGATGTACATATTTTAACTGATTATCCTTATCTGTATACTGAATTCCAAAAGCTTTTGCAAATCCATCTCCAAAATTATGACTGGTACCAGACTGCAAGGCCTTTCCATCATGCATCAGAGATTCAATTGTATAGGTCGCTTCTGCACCCGCAAATTTTTCCTTATCGGTCTTCTGACCCTTAACCACCGGAATTGCAAGTACCTCCTCACAGAAATCCGCATAGACATTTAACATCTGTATGGTTCTCATCTTGGCTTCCTCTGCGGTTGCATGTGCGGTATGTCCCTCCTGCCAGAGAAATTCTCTTGACCGCAGAAATGGTCTTGTCGTCTTCTCCCAACGCACCACCGAACACCACTGGTTATAGTTCTTTGGAAGGTCCCGATAAGAATGAATCTCACCTGCATAAAAATCACAGAATAACGTCTCCGACGTTGGCCGCACGCACAGACGCTCCTGCAAAGGCTCTAATCCCCCATGTGTCACCCAAGCCACCTCTGGCGCAAAGCCCTCCACATGGTCTTTCTCCTTCTGAAGCAGACTCTCAGGAATAAACATTGGCAGATATACATTTTCTACACCTGTCTCCTTAAATCTTCTGTCTAGCTCCTTCTGAATATTCTCCCAGATAGCATACCCTGCCGGCTTAATCACCATACATCCCTTTACACTTGTATAGTCAATCAACTCCGCCTTCTTTACTACATCTGTATACCACTGCGCAAAATCTACATCCATGGAAGTAATATCTTCCACTAATTTCTTCTCTTTTGCCATCGCTTTTCCTTTCCTTTCCAAAACATTCTGCACTGTTTTTCATTGTAAGAAGGATTGTTCGCTTTGTCAAGTAAGAGCCCGTCGAAAACCACTCATTTTCTGGAAATCCTTCCAATACTTAGCTACCATATTCTTACCTCCTTCTGCAAATACTGTAAAAAACATTTGGAGGTGAAGCATATGACCCAACAGACCAGATTATATTTTCAAAAAACAGGAATCCTGTTAGCTGTCTATCTAACCCTTCGCTTCCTATTACCCCTTGTCCTTCCCTTTGCCCTTTCCTGGCTAACCGTCGCCGCCCTAACATTTGTTCAAAAGAAGACAAATGTTCCTCTTCTCTCCCTTGGTATTTGCTACATCCTACTCTTTCTTCTCCTTAGCGCCATCTCTATCTTCTGTGGCTGTTACTTACTCTATGACCCCTGCTGCCGCCTGCTTCCTATCTGTCAGGCCTACTGGTCACAGTTCTCCGAATACCTGACCTGGATACCAGAATCTCTCTCAGGATATCTGGCAATTGCGATGCCTTCTGCTCTCTCCTGTCTTTTTGGCGTCTTTTTATACCTGCTTTCCATCCTGCTTTTTGCCAAAGACTGGAATAACTTTCACACCTTACTATACAAACTCCCTTTCGCCGCTCCCATCTCACACGCCTTCCACCGTATCCTCTTCTGCGCCAAAAGCTGGCTTCACGCCCAATGCCGCATTATGCTTATCGTCTCTTTGGAGTGTACCATTGGTTACTACCTTTTACACATCCCCGCATTCCCTTTCTGGGCCATCCTAACCGGCCTTATTGACGCCCTCCCCGTCTTTGGTACTGGCACCATCTTCTTCCCCTGGATACTTATCGTAGCCCTTCAAAAAGACTACACCCTAGCCCTCTGGCTAGGTCTTCTCTATCTTGTCACCTGGCTTACCAGAGAACTTCTAGAGCCCAAACTATTAGGCGATGGCTTAGGCCTGCTCCCCATCTGCTTTCTAATCTCCGTTATCTCCGGCTTAAAACTCTTCGGCGCCCTAGGTCTTTTCTCCGGCCCCTTTGGCGTCCTTTTAATCCGCGAACTCTGGAAAGAACTAGAAGAAAACCTCTCCCAGAAAAACCACCTAAATCTCTAAGTCTCTACCCCTTCCAGTTCTCCAAAAATGCCGGCTCCACCCGAAAGCCCATCCTCTCCCCCGTCCCCGGATGCCCAAAAACCATCTCCGAAGCACAAAGGCAAAGCTGCCCCCTTTCCTCCCTCATCCCATACTTCCTATCCCCCACAATCGGCACCCCTGCGTGCGCAAGCTGCACCCGAATCTGATGATGTCTCCCCGTCAACAACCGAATCCTAAGCAAACTCCTCTTATCTGTCTCCTCCACCACCTGATACTCTAACTCACACCTCTTACTCCCCTTCGTCCCCTCCTTCACAACCTTAGAAGTATTCGTCCTCCCATCCCTTAGAAGATAATCCACCATTCTCCCCTCTTTTTTCAAAAGCTTCCCCACAACCACCGCCTTATACCACTTCTCCATCTCCATATGCTCCCCCACCTCTTCACTCAACCTGGCTGCTGCCCTTTTATTCCTTCCCACCAAAAAAATCCCCTCCACCGGCTGATCCAACCGATTCACAAGCCCCAAATAAGGCTCCCTTACTCCCCTTTCCATCAACTCATTTCTAAGTAGACTCATCACATCCACTTCCATCACCCGTGCACTCTGCACCGCAACCCCCGCCACCTTATACACCACCAACACATCCTCATCCTCATACAAAATCCGATACCTATCCACTCTCCCATCCTCCTTATCCACATTATCTATTAACATTTTCCTCTCCCCACATAGAAGCAAGGGCCTGCCAGGCAACAGGCTAGGGGGCTTGTGGTAATGTGCTGTGTAGATTGGAGCGGACAGTCAGGCTGTTTTGTACGTCTCAGGCGGACATTCATATGTCCGAATGAGGCGAACAAAACAGCCTGACTGTCCGATACATTCTATGCAGACATTACCACAAGCCCCCACGCCCTGTTGCCTGGCAAGCCCGTCTCTTCAATTTTATAATCTCTTGAGAAGTTCCTCGCGCTCCTTTTCAAATCCTGGTTTCCCAAGCAGCGCAAACATATTCTTTTTATAACTCTCCACTCCTGGCTGATTAAACGGATTTACTCCCAGTAAATATCCGCTAATACCACAAGCAAACTCAAAGAAATAGAACAACTGTCCAAGTGAGAACTCATCCTGTCTAGGAATCTTCACCATCAGATTTGGTACATCTCCATCTGTATGAGCCAGAATCGTTCCATTCATCGCACTCTTATTGACAAAGTCCACATTCTTTCCTGACAGATAATTAAGCCCATCCAAATCCACTGGCTCTGTACCCATCACAATCTCCTGCTCACATTCCTCTACAGACAGCACCGTTTCAAACATAATTCTGGCACCATCCTGAATAAACTGTCCCATAGAATGGAGGTCTGTGGTCAAATCCACCGACGCCGGGAAGATACCCTTTCTGTCTTTTCCTTCTGACTCTCCATAAAGCTGCTTCCACCACTCCGAAATATAGTGAAGACTTGGCTCATAATTTGCCAAAATCTCTGTTGATTTCCCTTTGCGATGTAAGATATTGCGCACCACGGCATACTGAAGCGCATCATTTTCCTCATAAGAATTATTCAGCGCCATCTCTCTTCCGCTTGCTGCACCTTCCATCAGCTTCTTGATATCTGCACCACTAACTGCAATCGGAAGCAAGCCAACTGCTGTCAATCCTGAGAAACGTCCTCCTACATCATCCGGCACCACAAAGGTCTCATAACCTTCTTCTGTCGCCAGGCTCTTCAGTGCTCCTCTGGCCTTATCTGTTGTCGCATAGATTCTTCCTGCAGCGCCTTCTCTTCCATACTTGTCCTCTAGCATCTTCTTAAACACACGGAATGCAATCGCTGGCTCTGTTGTTGTACCAGACTTGGAAATAACATTGACAGAAAAATCACGGTCTCCAATCACATCCATCAGATGCACCATATAACGAGTAGAGATACTGTTTCCCACAAAATAAATCTCTGGTGTCTTACGTACCTCTTTAGAGACCATATTGTAGAAGCTGTGTCTTAAAAACTCAATCGCTGCACGTGCTCCTAGATAAGAACCACCAATACCAATAACCAACAGCACTTCTGAGTCACTCTGAATCTTTGCTGCTGCTTTCTGTATTCTTGCAAATTCATCCTTGTCATAATTAACCGGAAGGTCAATCCAACCAAGGAAATCATTGCCAGCCCCCTTCTTTCCCACCAGCATATCTTTCACTGCTGTTGCCTGTGTCTCCATAAACTTTACTTCCTCTGCACCAATAAACGGTGCAGCTTTTGAATAGTCAAATGTCACTTTTGTCATGTTTTCCTACACTCCTTTTCTGTACAAGACCTGCTTGTTTTTACAGAAATATTTTACCGTCTGCCATGCTAAAAATCAAGTAGATGAGCCTAAAAAATCGGAAAGAACTTCCTGAAAGATAGCTTCTTCTTCCTTTTTCAGCACAATTTTCTTCTCTGCTTCCTTTCCCTTTGGAATTTTCTTATCACTCTCCGAATATTCTGTTAATTTTTTCACATTCTTTAGTTCTTCTCCAAATCCCTCATATACATGATGCTGTCTTGGATACAAGGTGTTGGATACATAGTCCAGAAGGCAGACACGAGTCCGCTCCCACAGGCTATCCGTCTCAAACCACAAAGAAGCCATCCGAACTACCACCGCCGCTGTAGCCGCCGCCAGAAAACGATTAAGACAAAACGTTCCATCGTATTTTAGATAGCGAAGGGTCACTGCCTCCACAAATCCAATGCCCAATATCAGGCCTGTCCAACGCTCTGGCAAATGTCTCCACTCAATAAGACGAATCCCAAACTTCCGCTCCTGGCACAGATATTTCTGTACAAATACTGAAATATCATGAATTCCCACTCGTACTTCAAAACTCTTTTCAAACTTTAGTGTCATCGCCTTTAGCATCTTGCCCTTTCCATTACTTCCAAGAGCTGCATCCTTGCAAAGTCTTCCATACAGTATTCTTCGTGCCAGCACCAGAACGATTCCCCAGATACCCAGTGCCAGAAATTCTCCGTAGTACAGCCATACCTGATACAAATACATAGTTATGCCTCCCTTTGCATTTTTTGGTAGTCTTAAGTATAGCAGACTATTCCCACAAAGGAAGGCATAACTTGTCAACAAATTCTGACACTTATTAGTTTACATAATTCTCTCGACAAAATTTTCCACAAGAGCCACACTATGCGCAATCGCCTGGCGCTCAAATGTCGGATAATCAACGGTTGCACTGTCATCTGCCTTATCTGAAATAGCACGGATAATTACAAAAGGAATCTGGTTAAGATACGCTGCCTGTGCAATCGCAGCTCCCTCCATCTCCGTACACATACCACCAAAGCGCTCTGCAATCCGCTCTTTCACGCTACGGTCTGAGATAAACTGGTCACCACTTACCACTCTCCCTGTAAATACCTGAATCTCTGGCACTGCCTCCTTACATGCTGCTTTTGCAGCCTCTATCAATGTTTCATCCGCCAAAAAGCAGCTTGTCTCCATCCGCGGAATCACACCTGGCTCATATCCAAAGCCTGTTGCATCCATATCATGCTGCAATGTATCCGTAGAGATAACAATATCTCCAATATTAATCTCTGCCTTTAGAGAGCCTGCAATCCCTGTATTTATCACTACATCCACCTGAAACACATCCGCCAAAATCTGCGTACAGATGCCTGCATTGACTTTCCCAATCCCGCTTCGCACCACAACGACTTCTTTTCCATGCAGCGTACCAGAATAAAAATCCATTGACGCTTTCCGAAGCATTTTTACATGGACTAGCTTTTCGCGCAGAGCTTCTACTTCTTCTTCCATTGCACCGATAATTCCAATCTTATTCCACATATGATAATCCTTTCTGTTCTGTCATTTTCCTTATCTATCTTACCATAACATTATCTGTTTTTCTTTGAACCTCTCATGGCTAAAGCCACGAGATTCTTGGGAATTCCATACGAATGTACAGATATTGACCAAGCTAACCCCATAGTTCCTACGGTTTTTGTATGTGTCATTTTACGCTCTTTGTAATATTCTTAATCCTTCATTCAAGATATTCTTCGCAGCATTTACATCTCTATCATGATGCGTACTACACACAGGACAATCCCATTCTCTGACGGCAAGATTCTTTGTCCCCTTATTTACATATCCACATACATT
>CAJTFW010000009.1 GCA_910575445.1 Lachnospiraceae bacterium
GAAACGGTTGTGCAGGAAGAAGGAATGTAGTAAAGTATAAAAAACAGTCTGCAATTCCTGCTTGATAAAAACGTCTATGGTGGATTCTGACCAGTCAAACCCGAAAGTAAAGTTACACTATCATTGTTGATTGATTTGCTTTTATAAATCCCCAAATTGTGTTATACTTTTATTAGATTACACACAGGAGGAATATTTATCATGTTTGGACTTATCATCGGACTATTGACTGGCGGTATTGCTGGATGGCTTGCCGGAAAGATTATGAATAATGAAGGTACTCTGATTCGCAACATTCTCTTAGGTTGTGTCGGCGGTATCGTAGGTAATGTGGTACTTGGACTGATTGGACTCTATGGCCGTGGATTCTTCGGCAATATTATTGTATCTGTCGTCGGTTCCTGTATTATTATCTGGCTTGTGAATAATATATCAAGAAACTAATACCACCTTACCATTGGTAAATCATTGTTGACTCCACAAGTCATAAGAATCTGATGCAAATCAATTACACCATCCATAAAGGTTGCCGCGCAGAAGCACAGATAGAGTTCCCACATTCGTGTAAAGCGTTCGTGAACATCTCTGTAATCTCTGCGCGGTGTCTCTGAAAATTCTCATTCCAGTGTAAAAGCGTCTTGCTGTAATGGCACCTAGAAAGATATATTTTTTCATCCAGGCATCCCCCGGATATTCTTTGAGTGCACTGATAAAAATATGTTTCTGGTTACCATTATTTCCCGAAAATAAAATCCTATTCTCCTTTTTCTGACTGAATCACCAGACTTCTCTCTCCAATCGTATCCTCTAAAAGCCCTTTGACAAGTGCCTCGGTCTGTAAGCTTGCACTTTCTAAAAGGCTCTCTATATCTGCCTTTTTTGTGACATCCTCTTTGGCTGCCGAGACCATATCAATTACATCTTCTTTGGTAGAGCGGTTAAAAAGCGCCCACTTTTCATCATAGAATTCTATGGATTCTTCATCAATATCGACAGATTGTATCTCGCACGCAGGAAGCATAATCACCACTTCTTCCTCTGTAATCTCCACCACCGCTTTTGAAAGGTCAATACCTGCCCGCACAGTCGCCGTATAAATCATCGAAAAACTGTTCTGTGTTAGAAATGGAATACTTCCTTCCGAATATTTTATCAGTCCTGTATAAGTGAGTTTTGCCGTTGTAAGCTCGCTGACTGCTTCTAGTTTTCCATTGATAAAAGAAGAGGTAAGTTCAGGTTCCTTTGGTGTGTTTAGATACGCATATCCATAACTTCCCACACCAATCCCCACTGCTAATAGCAATATAATGAACAAAAGTTTCTTCCCCATTTTTTTGTTGCCTCCCCCACTGTTTTCTTGTAAAAAAGCACCAGTCAACTTTTTGACTGGTGCTTTTATCATACCATAAATAAAACAGAAAATCTATGGCCTTTCAAACAGCTTTTCATAAAGATATTGATATTCTGGCAGTTGTTCTATGTAGGGAGCAAGTCTCTTTGTAATCTCTGCCTGCTCTAGCGGGTCTGCCTCATAGGTATCGTGCTCATTTCCTGTCAGCTCTAACACATCCTGTGCAATCTCGCCAAACATCAAACGGCAGAAATTCTCAGCCTCTGAGATAACCTCACTCTCCATAATCTCCCCGGTCTCCATATCAATCTGCATCAGGACATATCCAAGCTTCTTGGACCAGAGCCATTCCAGATAAGGACTATCTTCTATATACTCCTTAAACACTTTGCTGACTCGTTCCATCTCTTCGTTTCGCTTCACCTTATCCATATTACTTCCTCCTTTTTTCTTGTTCCAGTCTGGAACTATCATTTATATTTTACCACAGACAGAAGGGGTTTTTTGTTATGTAAATACTGGATATTTCTTGCGATTTTCTTTTATTCGTTATAGAATATCCAAAAAAGAATTCTCTATAAGAAAGCAGGTGCAAATATTATGAAAAAAACATGGTGGAAAGAAAGCGTTGTCTATCAAATCTATCCCAGAAGTTTCTATGACAGCAACGGGGATGGCATCGGAGACCTTGGTGGAATTACAGAGAAGATGGATTATCTAAAAGAACTTGGCATCGATGTTATCTGGCTCTCTCCGGTGTACGAGTCACCTAACGATGACAACGGTTATGATATCAGCAACTACCAAGGCATTATGAAAGAATTTGGAACGATGGAAGATTTTGACCGGATGTTAGATGCTGCCCATACACACGGTATCCGCATCGTTATGGATTTAGTTGTCAACCACACCTCCGACGAACATCCCTGGTTTATCGAGAGCCGCAAATCCAAAGACAATCCCTATCGAAACTACTATATCTGGAAAGATCCAAAAGACGGCGACGTTCCCAACAACTGGGGTTCCTGCTTTGGCGGTTCTGCCTGGAAATATGATGAGACCACACAGATGTATTTTCTACATATGTTCTCACAGAAACAGCCGGATTTAAACTGGGAAAATGACACAGTGCGCAGCGAAATCTTTCAGATGATGGATTGGTGGTGTCAAAAAGGCATCGATGGCTTTCGTATGGACGTTATCAGTATGATTTCCAAAGACCAGAATTTCCCAGATGGACAGCTTAAAAAGACCGGTTATGGTGACTATGGCCCCTATGTCTGTAATGGTCCACGTGTCCACGAATACCTTCAGGAGATGAATCAAAAAGTCCTCTCTAAATACAACCTTTTAACCGTCGGTGAATGTGCCGGTGTCACTGTGGACGAAGCCAAAAAATACGCCAACCTAGAAGGAAGCGAACTAAATATGGTCTTTCAGTTTGAGCATATGGACTTAGACGGTGGAGAGACCTTTAAGTGGAACGAACAAAAAATTTGTCTTACCGACTTAAAAGCAACCCTTTCCAAATGGCAAAACGAACTCTATGGAAAAGCCTGGAACAGCCTCTACTGGTGCAATCACGACCAGCCAAGAATCGTCTCCCGCTTGGGAAATGACAGTGATAAATACCGCGAAATTTCTGCGAAAATGTTAGCCACTTGCCTCCATATGATGCAGGGAACCCCCTACATCTACCAGGGCGAAGAACTGGGCATGACCAATGTCCCTTTCCAAAGCCTTGACGACTTTCGGGATATTGAAAGCATCAACGCCTACCACGAGTACACCCAAAGCGGGCAAATTGCTCCTGAAGATATGATGCGCTATCTTCACTACAAAAGCAGGGACAACGCACGCACACCTATGCAGTGGAACAACACTGCCAATGCCGGCTTTACCACTGGCACCCCCTGGATTATGGTAAATCCCAACTATCCAAAAATCAACGCCAAAGAACAGGTAGAAAGGCCCGATTCCATCTTCCATTACTACCAAAAATTAATAAAGCTTCGTAAGGCCCATGAGATTATCGTCTACGGAAGCTATCAGCTTCTACTCCCGGACGACCCTAATCTCTATGTATATACAAGAGAACTTGCAGAAGAAAAGCTTTTGGTTATCTGTAACTTTACAGACACCAGGCAATCCTTTACCCTTCCTTCTGACTGCAACCCTGACCAGATGCACTGTCTAATCGCCAACTACCCAGAGCGTGTACCCGAAAAGCAGATGCTTCTAAATCCCTACGAAGCTCTTGTCTATCAAACTAAAATCTAACCTTATTATCAATACAGGGATTGTTAATGACTTAACAATCCCTGTGCGATATCCTATATAAAAATTATCCTACAGCGAAGGTCATCTCCGCCATTGCTGCAACCTTTCCATCAACGGTTGCTGTCGCTTTTCCAACTCCTATGGGTCCTTTTTGTTTTACAATCTCTAGTTCCAGAGTAAGTACATCTCCAGGAACTACCTTCTTCTTAAATTTTGCTTTATCAATTCCGCCAAAATAAGCAGTCTTTCCTTTATTTTCTGGCTGACTCAATATCGCCACAGCACCCACCTGTGCCAGCGCTTCTAGAATCAACACTCCTGGCATCACTGGCTCCTGTGGAAAATGGCCATTGAAAAATGGCTCATTATAAGTTACGCATTTCTTCCCAACTGCCCGTTTGCCTGGCTCTAATTCCTCGATTCTGTCAATCAGCAAAAATGGCTGTCTGTGTGGGATAATCTCCATAATTTCTTTAATATCCATTACCATCTGCTTAGTCCTCATATTTCTTAATCAAGATACTTGCATTATGTCCGCCAAAGCCCAGAGAATTCGACAGCGCATACGTCAAATCCATCGCTACGCCCTCTCCCTGTACATAATCTAGATCAAGTTCTTCATCAGGATGCTCTAGGCCTCTGGTCACATGCACAAAGCCCTCTTCTATCTCCTTTACGCAAGTGATAAATTCCACTGCGCCCGCTGCACCAAGCAGATGTCCAATCATCGACTTTGTCGAATTAATCTTCATCTTCTTCGCGTGCTCTCCAAATGTCTGTTTGATTGCGCGTGTTTCAAACAAGTCATTGTGATGGGTACTTGTTCCATGTGCATTGATATAAAAAATATCCTCAAGCGCTACATTCGATTCCTCTACCGCCCACTTCATCGCGGTTGCTGCACCCATACCATCCTCAGCCGGAGAAGTAATATGATAAGCATCACTGGTTGCACCATATCCAACGATTTCTGCTAAAATCTTTGCTCCGCGCTTTTTCGCATGCTCTAGCTCCTCTAAGACAACCACACCTGCGCCCTCTCCCATTACAAAGCCATCTCTGTCCTTGTCAAATGGAATGGAACAGCGCTCTGGGTCCTCGCTGCCAGAGAGTGCGGTAAGTGCTGCAAAACCAGCTACTCCTGTCGGGCAGATGCAGCTCTCAGTACCACCAGCTAACATCACATCCGCATCTCCTGCCTGGATGCTTCTATAAGCCTCTCCAATCGAATGTGTTCCTGTCGCACAAGCGGTCACCACATTTAGACTCTTTCCCTTTAGTCCATAGGCAATTGAGACATTTCCCGCTGCCATATTAGAAATCATTAAAGGAACCATCAGAGGATTTACCCTGCTTGGCCCTTTCTGTGTCAATTTTGCATACTCGCGCTCCACAACCTCCAGGCTTCCAATTCCAGAACCAATCGAGCATCCCACCCGATACGCATCCTCTTTCTCCATATCAAGCCCGGCCTGCTCCATTGCTTCCTTCGCTGCTGCCACTGCATACTGCGAAAATGGCTCCATTCTTTTCGCTGCCTTAAAATCCATATATTCTTTTGCCACAAATCCCTTGACTTCCGCAGCCACATGTGCCTTATATTCTGACGCATCAAATTTGGAGATAATGCCAAATCCATGATTGCCAGCTTTGATATTTTCAAAAAAATCTTTTACATTCAGTCCCATAGGAGTAATTGCTCCCATACCTGTCACTACTACTCTTTTCATCAGATTGCCATACCTCCATCTACACTGATAATCTGTCCCGTTATATACCCTGCCTTCTCAGAAGCCAGATAAGCTGCCATATTCGCAATATCTTCCGGTTTTCCAAAACGCCCAAGCGGAATCTGTGCTGTCACTTTCTCTTTTATCTGCTCCGGTAATACCTGCGTCATATCAGTATCTACAAATCCCGGCGCAATCGCATTGACTGTAATGCCACGACTTGCAAACTCTCTCGCCATCGTCTTTGTCAAACCGATAATTCCGGCTTTAGACGCTGCATAGTTTGCCTGTCCTACATTTCCTAGAATCCCGGATACCGACGTAATATTGATGATACGTCCCGCTCTCTGCTTTAACATCTGACGGCTTACCGCCTTAATCGTATTAAAACATCCCTTTAAGTTCGCAGCAATCACCGCATCAAAGTCTTCCTCGGACATCTTCATAATCAGATTATCCCGTGTAATCCCGGCATTGTTGACCAGAATATCAAGTCTTCCATATCGGTCAAATATCTCTTTTACCATCAAACGTGTAGCCTCTGTATCTGCTACATTACACTGATAGGCATACCCATCTGCGCCCAGTGCCTTTATCTCTTCTACAACCGCTTCTGCGCGCTCCTTTGAGCCATTATAATTGACCACAACCGTAACTTTCTCTGCTGCCAGTGCCAGAGCAATCGCCCGGCCAATTCCTTTGGCTGCTCCTGTTACCAGAGCAATCTTACCCTCTGCCATCCCTACTCTCCTCTCAGTGCCGACATTACTTTCTCATAGTCAGCCATATTTTCTATATTATACATCTTCACATCCCGACTAATCTTTCTCATAAAGCCAGACAGTGTCTTTCCAGGCCCCATCTCTACAAAGGTGTCCACCCCATCTGCAATCATCCGCTCTACAGACTGCTGCCAACGCACACTTGATGATACCTGCTTACAGAGCAGTTCCTTAATCCCTTCTGTCTCTCTTACATAATCCGCTGTTACATTCGTCACATAAGGTGTTGTAAAGCTCTGAAGCTCTACATCCTCAAGCACCTTAGAAAGCCCCTCACCCGCCTTGGAAAGCATCTGTGAATGAAATGGTCCACTTACCTTCAGTCGAATCGTCCGCTTTGCTCCAGCCTCTTTAAGAGCCTCACAGGCCGCATCCACAGCCCCTTCCTCTCCGGTAATTACAATCTGCCCCGGACAGTTATAATTTGCAATCGACACAATCCCCTCTGTCTTCTCACAGATTTCTTCAATCACTGCTGCATCCATTGCCATCACCGCAGCCATCGCGCCACCTGTTGGCACCGCCTCCTGCATCAAGATTCCTCTCTGTCGCACCACCTTACAAGCATCAAAAAGTCCCATCACCCCAGATGCCACCAAAGCACCATACTCTCCAAGACTCAGCCCTGCATTCACATCCGAACGAAGTCCTGTCTTCTCCACAGCCCGAAGCACTGCCATCTCTGCCGTCAACATACAGATCTGTGTATACTCTGTCTGATGAATCTTCTCATTCTCCTCAAAACAAAGCGCCATAAGGTCTAATCCTGACGCCTCTGAAGCCACCTCAAATACTTCTCTAGACTCTAAAAAAGTCTCATAAAAGTCTTTCCCCATTCCAACATACTGTGCACCCTGTCCAGGAAATACAAATGCAATCTTACCCATACCTTATACCCTCCAATCCTTTGATTGTCAAAATATCTCTATAAAAATCAAAGCTGCTGCAAACCAAACTTCCATCGCATCCCGCAAATCTCAAAGTTTCCCTTTGCAACAACTCCTTCTCACTCACAAAAACCAACTAAAACTCTATATAAATATCCAAAATCCAGGCCTGATATCTCTGTCCATTTATCAACAGCCTGGTATGGGAAGAGCTTCCCATACCAGATGCCAGCTGTATCCATATCTTTATTTTATCTTCAACAATTTCTCGGCCTGCTCCATTATCTCATCAATAATCTCCCTACAGCTCTGCCTTTTACTAACCATCCCGGCAATCTGTCCTGCAAGCACTGACCCATTATCCGTATCGCCTTCTACAACAGCCTTGCGAAGTCCCCCAAGTGTCAACTTCTCTAGCTCCTCAAAAGAAGCTCCAGCTGCCTCCAGCTTTAGATACTCTCTTGTCATCTTATTGCGAAGTCCACGTACCGGATGTCCATGGCTTCTGCCTGTTACCTCCGAGTCAATATCCTTCGCCTTTAAAATTCTTTCCTTATATTTATCATGTATCACACATTCATCTGATACACAGAAACGAGTTCCCATCTGAACTGCCTCTGCACCAAGCATCATAGCCGCTGCAAATCCTCTGCCATCTGCAATACCGCCCGCAGCAATCACAGGAATTGACACTGCATCTACTACCTGTGGCACCAGTGTCATCGTTGTTGCCTGGCCAATATGCCCGCCAGACTCTGTTCCTTCTGCTATCACTGCATCTGCACCACAGCGCTCCATTCTTTTTGCAAGAGCCACAGAAGCAACCACAGGAATCACCTTAATATCTGCCTCTTTCCACTGCTTCATGTACTTCTCTGGATTCCCTGCTCCAGTTGTCACTGCCTTGACGCCTTCTTCCACAACTACCTGTGCAATCTCATCTGCAAAAGGACTTAGCAGCATAATATTAACTCCAAATGGCTTATCCGTCAGTTCTTTCGCCTCGCGAATATAATTACGAACCACCTCAGCCGGCGCATTCGCAGCACCAATCAACCCAAAACCACCAGCCTCTGACACTGCTGCTGCTAGATGAGACTCTGCCACCCAAGCCATACCGCCCTGGATAATCGGCTTCTCAATTCCCAACAGTTCTGTAACTCTCGTCTTCATAATAGAAACCCGCCTTCTTCCTACTTACTCTTCTACACCCTTTGCTTTTAAAAACTCTACCACTGCACCAACTGTTGTAATCTTCTCAAGTTCCTCAGAAGGAATCTCAATCTCATATTCATCCTCTAAGTTGGATACTAACTCAAATAAATCCAGCGAATCTGCGCCCAAATCTTCCTTAAAAGAAGTCTCCTCTGTAATATCCGCTGCATCTACATTCAACTGCTCTGCTACCATCTCTTTGATTTTCTCTAACATCTCTTCTTCTCCTCTTAACAAACTAAATTTTTCTTTTTCAATTACTTTGACAATCAAAGTATATAGACTACACTCCCATTTGTCAACCTACATTTTCCAAAAATTTAAATTTCTGTTACCACTCCAGGACACAAGCTCCCCAGGTAAGCCCTGCTCCAAATCCCGATAACACCAATTTTTCCCCTCTGTGGAGTCTTCCTTCCTCCTCCATCTGTGCCAGCAGTATCGGCAAACTCGCTGCTGATGTATTGGCGCACCGTTCTATATTCATCGGGAATTTCTCCTCTGGCTGTTTCAGCCTTTTTGCCACGGACTGGATAATCCTCTGGTTTGCCTGATGCAGTAAAAACAAATCAATCTCCTCTGCCTTTACATCCGCTTTAAGAAGCGCATCTTCGATACACATTGGCACGGTCCGAACTGCAAACTTAAACACATCCTGCCCGTTCATCTTCAGATACCCCAGTTCTTTCTCTCCTTTATGAACCGGATTATTTATGGCACGCCCCATACAAGAGAGTACATCCCATTTCTCACCATTACTTCCCACCGACTGCGCCAGCACGCCGCCATCTTCAGAAGCTGCAAGCACCGCTGCTCCTGCTCCGTCTCCAAAGAGTACACATGTCCCTCTGTCTGTCCAGTCCACAAGCTTTGAGAGTGTCTCTGCTCCAATCAAAAGTGCCTTTTTATAAATTCCGCTTCTTATAAATGACTCCGCAATATGTATCGCATACAAAAAGCCCGAACACGCCGCATTAATATCAAAAGCCACTGCATGTACTGCTCCAAGCTCTGCCTGTACCCGACAAGCCGTACTAGGCGTCTCTGTATCAGAAGTAATCGTCGCCACAATCAACAGCTCAATCTCCTCTGCTTTTACATTTGCTTTCAGAAGCGCTTTTTTCGCAGCTCCTGTTGCCAGAGAAGTTGTTGTCTCCTCCTTTGCCAGGCGCCGCTTACCAATCCCTGTCCGCTCCCGAATCCATTCATCACTTGTCTCTACCAATGTCGATAAATACTGATTATCTGCCTCATATACCGGCAGCTCATATCCAGTTCCGATGATTTTAGCCTTCATATCCCATCCTCTATTCCGCAATAATATTTTGATTATCAAAGTATTTCGGCTAAAGTATATCCGGGAAGGATACATTTGTCAAGTACCTTCCCGGATAATTAAGAAAAGTAAATATTTTAAAAACAGGTAAATGCTCCATCAATCACAAAATCTGCTCCTGTAGTAAAAGAACTTGTATCTCCAGCCAGATAGACACAGATTGCTTCTAGCTCTTCTGGTTTACCCATCCTTCCCATTGGTGCCATCTCATTCCATCTCTCAATCAGTGGAACCAGTGTCGGAGAATTAAGTGTCAGCTCTGTTCCAATATATCCCGGACTAATGCTGTTGACACGCACCCCGCGCTTTGCCCACTCAATCGCTAAGGACTTTGTCAACTGAATCACACCCGCCTTAGAAGCATTGTATGCACACTGTGGCTGTGGTACATTGACAATATGCGCAGACATCGAAGCCGTATTGATAATCGAGCCACCGCCATGTGAGAGCATATATTTTCCTGCCGCAATATCCGTTAAAAACACCCCATTTAGATTGATATTTATCACCTTATTCCACTGCTCATAGGTCATCTCCTCTGCCGGCGCATTGATGCAGATTCCAGCATTGTTGTGACAGAAATCAAGCCCTCCAAGCTCTTTTACCACTTCCTCAACCATTGCATCCACCTGTTTTGGGTCTGTACAATCCGTCTTCACGGCAATGACCCTGCGCCCTGTCTTTTCTGCGATTTCCTTTGCTGTCTTTTTCGCTTCCTCTAAGTCCAAATCCACAATCGCCACATCTGCTCCTGCCTCTGCAAAAGCTGTCGCTGTACATTTTCCAATCCCTCTTGCTGCTCCTGTTACAAATCCCTTTTTTCCATCCAGTCTCATCTTCTCAATAATACCCATGACGCTCTCCTTTTTAAAATATATTTTGTAAAATCATTTTACAAATCTTAATTACATAATAGCGAATTCCTTCTTATCTGTCAACCCGTCAAAATACACAATTTTCTTATATCTATTTTAGGAAAGATACCTGTAGTTTCTCTTAGCATCCTGTGTTATAATATAGTTTTACAAAATCATTTTACAAAATAATGTCACAGAAAGCAGGTACTGCCTTTATGAATAAAAGCATCACTCCTAATCAAATCAAACAAAACAACAAAAGCCTTATCTATCACTACATCTACCAAAACCCCAAAGTCTCACAGCAGGATATCGCCTATGACCTTCGGCTTAGTCGCCCCACTATCACCACCAATCTAAACGCACTTGAAGCTGACGGCTTTATCCAAAGAGATGGCCAGATAACTACGGAATCCGCCGGAAGAAAAGCAGTCGCTTACTCGATTGTCTCCGACTACCGCGTTGCAATCGGTGTGGAAATTCTAAAGCAAAGTATCAAAATCATCGCGGTCAACCTGTACGGCCAACCGATAGACCATCACACCCTTTCTATCTCCTACGCTGCAAAAGACAGCTACTATAAAAAAGTATGCCAGGCAATTATCGACTTTCAAAATATGCGAAAGCTTAGCGACAGCCAAATCCTTGGCGTTGGCTTTGCAATGCAAGGACTTATCTCCCCAGATGGAGAGACTGTTGTCTATGGACAGATTTTATCTTGTACAGGCCTTACCATCGATGTATTTCGAAGACACCTTCCCTGGCCTTGTATCTTTATCCACGATGCCGACGCCGCTGCCACCTCTGAGCTTTGGAGCTCTAGTGCACTTACTGACGCTTTCTATCTCTCCCTAAGCACCCACTTAGGCGCTGCTATGATTTGCAAAAGAAGTATCCTTTCTGGCAGACATGGCCACAACGCAACCGTTGAACATATCAGTCTAACTTCTGATGGTCCCCGCTGTTATTGTGGCAAACGCGGCTGCCTAGAGACACTCTGCTCTCTAAGTGCCCTTTTAGAAGAAGACGAATCTCTTGATGATTTCTTCCAAAATCTTAGAGAAGGCGAACCGCTCTACAAAAGTCGCTTTACTACCTATCTGACCAACTTAGCCAAAGCTATCAATCTCCTTCACCTTATCTATGACCAGGATTTTATTTTAGGAGGTCATCTAGCCCCCTATCTAACCCTGGAAGACCTTGCCTTTTTGCACAAAAAAATTCGGCAAATGACTCCATTTGCCGAATCCGAAGACTTTCTTCTCATTAGTAATATGCCGCAACACAATATTGCGATTGGAGCAGCACTTTCACACCTTCAGACTTATCTGAGTGCTCTCTTTTTATCATAGTTGATTGCTTCTGCAAAACTTATACAGCGTCTTTGTCTGATAGACCTCTCCTTTGTCAAATATCGCTTTTTGAAAGTTGGGCTCATTTACATGATTGGGAAAATACTGCGTCTCCAGACAAAGACCCTGCCGCTTCTCATACCTTGCACCGCCTTTGCCTGTCTGTGGTACAATCGCATTGCCGGCATAAAACTGTACGCCCGGCAAATCTGACCAGACCTCCATTGTAAGCTCTGCCTGCTCATCTACCACCTCTGCAATCTTCTCCACCTTGCCAAATGTCGTATCTAATGCAAAGTTATGGTCATATCCACCGGTCAGTCTTAGCTGTTCCCAGTCTGCATCAATCGTATCTCCAATGCGCCTTAAACTCCGTAAATCCATTGGTGTTCCTTCCACAGGCAGAATCTGTCCTGTAGGAATCCCACCTTCTAAAAGCTCTGTAAATCCACTTGCCAAAATCTTTATCTTTGTATCACAGATATTCCCTGCATCATGGCCTTTTAAATTAAAATAACTGTGATTCGTCAGATTTATCACGGTCTTTTTATCACTGACTCCTTGATAGGATATTTCTATTGCATCTTCATCGAGAAGTTTATATGTTACTGACACTCTAAGCGTTCCCGGAAAACCATTTTCTCCATCCGCACTTAGATAAGAAAACTTTACGGCATCTTCCTGCTCTAAAAGTTCTGTCTCCCAGAGCACCTTATGAAAGCCATTTTCTCTGTCTGAGTGAAGATTATTCTTATTCTCATTTGCCGAAAGATGATAGGTTGTCCCATCTAGTGTAAAAGCAGCACCTGCAATCCGGTTGGCATTTCGCCCGATGGTTGCCCCGAAGAAGCACCCATTTTCCTCATATTCTGCCAAGCTGTCATAGCCAAGTACCACATCGGTTCTCTGTCCTTTCTTATCTGGCACAAAGAGACGAACAAGTATCGCGCCAAAATCTGTGAGCGCCATCTCCATCCCATTGTCTTTTGTCACTGTATACAGATGTGCCATCCTGCCATCCTTTGTTATTCCAAATTTCTCTGTACGAATCCCCATTGTTACTCCTCTACAGCACTACGCGGCCTTCTAATGCGCGCAGAAGCGTTACCTCGTCAATATATTCCAAATCACCGCCCACAGGCACACCACTTGCGATTCTGCTTACCTTAATCCCTGTAGGTTTGACAAGCTTACTGATATACATCGCTGTCGTCTCTCCTTCAAGGCTTGAATTGGTTGCAATAATCACTTCATCCACTTCTTTTTCCAGTCTTAACATCAGTTCTTTTAGTTTAATCTCGCCTGGCCCTATCCCAAGCATTGGAGAGATGGCACCGTGTAACACATGATAGACGCCCTCATATTTTCCTGTCTTCTCATAGGCAGTCATATCCCGTGGGTTTTCCACCACCATAATCATCTTCTGGTTGCGCGCCGGATTGTTGCAGATAGGACATAGCTCCTGGTCTGTCAGTGTCAGACACTGCTTACAGTAGCGGATGGTATGCTTTGCTCCCACTATCGTATCTGCTAATTTCTTCACTCTGTCTTCTGGTAAATCAATAATATAAAATGCCAGTCTCTGCGCAGTCTTGACACCAATACCAGGCAGAGAAGCCAGCTGTTCAATCAGCTGGCTGATTTGATTGCTATAATAATCCATTAGAACGGAAACCCTCCGCCAAGTCCACCTGTCAGCTTCGCCATATTGGCTGCTGATGCTTCCTCTGCTTTTCTAAGTGCCTCATTGACCGCTGCCATAATCACATCTTCTAACATCTCTACATCTTCTGGGTCTACGGCTTCTGGGTCAAGTTTAATCTTTGTCACTTCTTTTTTACCAGTGACGGTCACTTCCACTGCACCGCCGCCTGCTGCTGCGGTAAATTCTGCACTTTCTAGTTCTTTTTGGCTCTCCTCCATCTGCCTTTGCATGCGCTGTGCCTGTTTCATCAGATTGTTCATATTTCCTGGCATCCCGCCGCCTGGAAATCCGCCTCTTTTCGCCATCTTTCTATCCTCCTGCCCATTCTTTTTCTAATCGTTTTCTTCAATCTCAATATCCATATGAATCACGCCGGACAAATCCATCATAGGTTCTGCTGCCCGCTCATCCATCTTTGGTATTGTAATCTGTATAGGAAATCGAACGTTTAATATCTTCTCTGTTATATCTTCTATTTCTGCTGCCAGTTCTTTTTCATCGACTGCATGATTTAGCGCCAATACAATCTGCACACCACTATGCCCCGAAAGTTCCCTACACTGCGCATCTTTTAATACAATCTGTGACCAGGGCCTTAGTCTTTTGCGAAGCTCCTGAAAACGACTGATAAACGTCTTGATATCCTCTGGCAGCGCCTCTTTTATCTCAGTTTTTTGTGGTGGAACTTTTGTCTCCTTATACTCTGTCTGCTCAGCTATCTCCTGCACAGGCATCACAATCCCACGCTCTACTTTCGCTTCTAACTGTGCAAGTCTCTGAAGAAGCGAATCATAGTTTGGCTCCATCTGTGGTTTACATAATTTAATCAATGCAATCTCTAAAAGCACTCTTTTCTGAGATGCATAGCGAAGCTGTCCCTGAAGCTCTGAAAATACCCGAATATAACGCATCAATGTCTCGGCGTCTGTCAAATGGGTCTCCTCTTGCATCTGCCGCAGACGCTCTCTGGAGACATCTAGCATCTCCTCCATCCCAGGGTCACTCTTTAGCATTAAGAGATTACGCAGATACCAGATAAAGTCTGTGACAAACTGCGACAGTTCTCTTCCCTGTAAGATAATCTGCTCTAGTTGCTGGATAGCTAATAAAAGCTCCATAGAGCAAATCTTCTGAAAGAGGCTGCTGAACACATCCATATCCACAGCCCCAAGAACCTCCAGCACATGGTCATATGTCAGCTTTTCTCCCAGATAAAATGCAATGCACTGGTCTAAAAGGCTTAGTGCATCTCGCATAGAGCCATCTGCTGCTTTTGCAATATAGGTAAGTGCACGCTCTTCTACTTCCACCTGTTCCTGCTCCATAAGCTCTAGCAGACGGTCTTCTATAGTTCTCACTGTAATCCTGCGAAAATCATACCGCTGACAGCGAGACAGAATGGTAATTGGAATCTTGTGCACTTCCGTTGTCGCCAAGACAAAGATAACATAAGAAGGCGGCTCCTCTAGTGTCTTTAGCAGTGCATTAAAAGCTCCAATCGAAAGCATATGCACCTCGTCGATGATATAGACCTTATATTTTCCCTCTGTAGGAGAATAGGAGACTTCTTCCCGAATCTCCCGGATATTGTCCACACCATTATTAGACGCTGCATCAATCTCTATAACGTTCATCGATACACCAGAAGCAATCGCCTTACAAGATGCACATTTCCCGCAGGGATTTCCTTCTACAGGGTGCTCACAGTTGACAGCCTTTGCAAAGATTTTGGCAATGGTCGTTTTACCGGTTCCCCTCGTACCACAAAACAGATAGGCATGCCCGATACGGTCAGCACAAATCTGATTTTTAAGTGTTGTCACAATATGGTCCTGACCTTTTACATCCGAAAATTCCGCCGGGCGAAACTTTCTGTATAACGCTGTATAAGACATGCCTTCTCACTCCTGATTAATCGCCAAAACTAATACCAACCGTCTTCGCTTCTTCGATAATTCCTGCATTCGGGTCTACCATCTTTAATTTTCCAGCCACTTCGCCAAGCGGCACTTTGCAGGTCTCACCGTTGACAATCGCTACCATATAACCGTAGTCTTCATCTACAATCAGTTTTGCTGCTCTTGCACCAAGACGTGTGGACAATACACGGTCATAAGGTTTGGGAGAGCCACCTCTTTGGGTATGACCTGGAACAGTTACGCGGACATCGGCGCCGGTCTTCTGCCGAATCAGCTCTGCTAACTCATAAGAAACCGATGGATAAGGATACTCTGCCATCTTTGCCTTTAATTCCTTCTTAGATAACGCTGCATCCTGTTTGGAGATTGCCCCTTCTGCCACTGCCAGAATCGTAAAGCCTTTCTTTGCCTTTGTACGCTTCTCTATCGCCTCACAGACTTTATCGATATCATATGGAATCTCAGGAATCAGCACAATATCTGCACCACCAGCAATTCCGGCATGAAGCGTCAGCCATCCAACCTTATGCCCCATCACTTCCACAATAAATACCCGGCCATGGGAAGCTGCCGTTGTATGGATACAATCAATACAATCCGTTGCAATATCCACTGCACTCTGGAAGCCAAAAGTCATATCGGTTCCCCAGATATCATTGTCGATGGTCTTAGGAAGATGCAGGATATTCAGCCCTTCTTCCCGCAGCAGATTGGCTGTCTTCTCTGTTCCGTTACCGCCTAGGATTACAAGACAATCCAAATCCAGCTTCTTATAGTTCTTCTTCATCTCCTCGACTTTATTCAGACCATTCTCATCAGGAAGCTTCATATTCTTAAAAGACTGTCTCGAGCTTCCAAGAATCGTACCACCTTTGGTCAGGATTCCTGCAAAGTCTCTGGCTGTCATATGACGATACTCATTGTAAATCAGACCCTTATAGCCCTCCTCAAAGCCAAAAATCTCCACATTGCTTCCAAGCTCATTGTAAAGTCCTTTTGCCACACCTCTCATCGTCGCATTCAGTGCCTGGCAGTCGCCACCGCTTGTTAGCATTCCCACACGTTTCATCACTATCCACTCCTTTATTATTGATATTGTCGCTAAAGCTCTGGTAAATATTATAAACCAACTCGTTCTATTGTACAAGGGTCTGTCATTGACACAAAACAAAAAAGAACTGATACTCTCAGTCCCTTTAAATAAAACAAAATTATTTTAAATCCGTGCATCCTGCTTTGAACCCTGGCCCGGAACGTTACCTGTACAGTTAACTCAGCCCAGGCACCCTTACGGCACACACGAGCTCCCGCTTAGTGCTGCTTTGTTCCCAACCTGACACGGTTCACGGGTTCCTGTTGCGTAAGACCCAAACATCAACGCCACTTATACAGGGCAGCTTCCGAACGTCCGGCCCGAGGCAAGATATCACTCCTACTATGGCGGATTGTAGGTACAGGGCGCCGCCACTGCCCCAGCTGCACGGAAATCTTATGACATATTTGGCATATTGGCTAAGTATATCCCGTTTTTTTCATTTTGTCAAGTATATGAATTTTAAGTATTAGGATTTGAATAATACCTACAATAATTCCACATAGGAAAAACGCTTTTATATTTATTCTCAAAATCCGCAGATATAAAAGCAATATATAAAATATCAAAAAAAGCAGAAAGCTGCTTAGCAATTCCGCACATGTAAATATATATATATTTTGTGTGATGCTGCTTTTTTCTTTTCTAATATATCTTAGATAGAATATGCCTGCAATCAATAAAGCGATGAACAAACAGGCGATAAACCATTCTATGCCAATTCCTGTTTTTTCCTTAATGGAATATTTTACAGGAGAAATACTGATTGAATAATCTCCACATTCTGCATTGGATAACAGTTGTTCTATATCGCTAGATGTATATGCAAAATCCTCCTTGGGGGATATCATAAGGCCACTTGTCTTGTTCGCATAATGGATACTGATTCCTTCCATATCATCAGGTACTTCCAATATATCAAAACTAGGCATCATAATATATTTATCCAAATATATCATCTGGAGTGGATTACAAATATTTGCATCTTTTTCCAGAATTCCAACAACTTCAAATGTATACATATCATATAGATAGTCAGCAGAAAATTGAGCACCCAATGGAAATACATCTCGATATTCATATCCAAGAACAACCGGAATCGTACCTCCACGAAACTGATAGTCTTTATCCGTTAAAAGTCTTCCTGCATAACATTCCAGATGATTGTCTGCTTGTAGATTCTCGCTGACTTGAATACATAAAGCAGCTTCACAATTTTCAGATAACGCCTCCGTCTCATAATCAAAAAATTCCTGAGAAGCGGGCAGCTTCTGCAAATATTGCAGATAACATTCATAATAATCATATCTGGAATTATTACAAAGCTGTGTATATAATTCCATATATTTTTCTAAAGGAACAGAAAAAGGACTGCTTTCCTGCTGTAATTGAAAATAGACATGCTCCCTGTCAATGCTTTCTTCCATTGTATTTGTTTTATACAGACCAAAGAACCATAATAAAAAAGATAAAATTATCAAAAAGACAGTCAGTCTAAGAGAAGCATTGAATATTATTTTTAGGTTAATTTTAGAGTTTTGTTTCATCATATATTTTCAGTTCACCATTATATCTAAATTATCTGTTTGAAAAAATACTTATATTTTACAGAGAAGGACTTAACCTTCTCTGTATCATTATCAGTCTAATCTTCTGTTCCATATTTTACTGTATGAATGGCAGTATCCCATACATCTATCATACAGTATGTTCCAACAGCTCTTACAGTTCCATAGCCCCATTGGCGACCAGAATCTCCTTTTTTACCACCTACGCCGTTGTCAAGATAAGTTCTTGTATAATGATAGGTGTTTAAAACTTTACCATCAGATATGTGTTGTGAGTAGCCAACAGGACGTGCAGTATTGTCAGATTGTCTATATTCCATCTCTCCCCAAACTTTCCAATATGTTGTAGCCCTTGTTAAAGCAGATTCTTCCTTAGATGCCTCCTCGAGCGAAAAGGTAGGATCTTGTAATGCTTCTTCCAGAGATACATCTTCTCTTTCTGCTTCAATATTCGATGGTTTAATAGTATTGATATCTTTTGCAGAAACAGGAATTATCGATGTGAAAACTAACATACAAACTGACATTGTTAATAACATATTTTTTTTCATAGCTGATCTCCTTTAATAATTTAAATTAGCGAAACATATTTTCTAAAACTTCATTTTCTTGTGCATTGAACTTTCTTCCCTCTTTCTATATTTGTATATTCATATAACCCAACCTTCACACATAGATTTTTGCAATATACTTTAATAATTCAGTATCTGGCAAATTCAAGTATGAAGTTTGAGAAATAAGTCATTATATTAGTCTTATAGTATCAGCATATATATATTTTGTCAATAGTATATTTTTATTCTATGTATTCATCTTACATCATTATAATCAACCCGATGAACAGATTTATCATCAGAAATCAGGCCTTCCAAAATTTAATATACTGGCTTTAACAGTGGGTTAAGATAGGATAGTGTAAAATTTTAGTCGGGTTTAAAAATATGGCTGCAAGGAATCATATAAGTGACGCCAGGACAGGAGGGCAATAGGTTCCTTCCAGACCCCGCTCCTGGGCGTCGCTTATATGAACCCCCTTGCCCCCAAAGCAAATCTATTGTAAAGTATAAAGAACATCCATCACTTCTGTACAAAACAAACTATCCGAGGCAGTTTCTGACCAGTCAAAACCGAAAGTAAAGTTACACTATCTAAGGTAGTCAAAAGTAATATTTTATGTTATATTTATATTATAAGAACTTGAAACTTTAAAAACATAAAGTCATGAAATATTGCAAAAAGTGGAGAAAAGTGTGAAATCAATAGAGCAAAATATTAAAAAATCCATAATAGAAATGCTAATTTTAAAATTTATAAATGAATCTGACAAATATGGATACCAGATTACTCAAGAGTTTAAAAAAAGGAGTAATGGAAAATTTTCTATTTTGGAAGGTTCAATGTATCCCATTCTATACAGGCTAACAGATGAAAAATGCATTTCCTCTTATGAGAAGAAGGTAGGAGTACGGCAAACTAGAATTTATTATCATATTGAAGAACTCGGAAAAGAAAGATTATTTCAAATGATAGAGGAATACCAAGCGACTATTAAAACAGTAGATTCTTTATTAGCAAGCAATGATACCTAAATATGATTGCTGATATATCTATGAAGATTTTTATATCCTTTGGTTATAACACCCTAACAACCACAAGCAGTTACTGCACAATCTTGGTCAACCATGATATGACCTTTACAGTGCCGAGTAACTGCTTTTTTATGTTATACCCGTGTTGTCAGTGGTGGGAGCAAGCAATATATTGACAAACTTGCCAAATTAAAGTATTATAAAAAATATTAATAATTATTAGAAAAAACTAATAAAGAGTTTGTGAAGGAGCCCCTGTATTATGTTTAAGACCCTTCTTATTGCAATATTTAAAAATATGTTTTTTGTTATGTCTGCATCAGGGACAGTTGTTTTTGTTTTTTATATGTTATTGTATCCATTATCCCAACGATATTTTTCGCTGAAATGGAGATATCGTATCTTAAAATTAGCAATGATGTTTTTCCTGATTCCATTTCCGTTATGTAAATATCATGTGTGGGGATTCTTTTATGATCATTTCTCATGGATACGGGAAATAGCCCGTCAATATGAATCTCCGGTAATAAATACCGATTATATCATTGTTGCCAATCATAATTCGATATTGCTGTCGCCAAAAGTTCAATCTGTTTATTTGATAGTATCAGTTATTGTGTTAATTTCCTCCTTTCTGCTTTGGAAACAAATCACACAATATCGAAAAATGAAACAAATATGTTTTATAGATTTAAGAGACTCAGCAGAGCAGAAATTACAGGAGTGTTTTTCTGAAAAGAAAACAGCACTGAATATAAAAAGAAAAGTAAAGTTTATCTGTTCTGAATACTGCGAATCGCCAATCACAATTGGAGTGCTGTCCCCCGTCATATTGTTTCCAATATGGGAGAAGGACAATCAAATGGATGATAAACTGTACGAATATATGATTACACATGAATTAGTACATATTAAGCATAATGATGTATTGATAAAATTAACAGCTTTATTAGTCCTAGCAATTCACTGGTTTAATCCATTTGTATATTTGTTTATTAGTGAACTATCTTGTATTAGCGAGATGTATTGTGACAGTGTGGTAATGGATGGAAAAGGAGAAGAAGAACGTAGTAAATATGGGAATTTATTATTAAAACTGATTCTAGAAAACGTTTCTTTAGATAAACAGCAATTTGGAGTGGGATTTGCAAATTTTAGAAAAAAGAAATTGTATAAAAGGAGAATTTTGGAAATGAAAGGAAATAAAAAATATAAAGTTTTTTTATCTGCAATTATGTCTGTTTTTGTCTGCATGGCTGGAGGAATTACTGTTTTTGCATATCAACCACCCTCTACAATCACAAATGAAACTAATGAAACTGTTAGTACCGATATGTCTGTTTCGGCTGAATCACTTTTACCAGAAAAACTAGTATCCGATTATTTTGCTGTTGATGATGGAATCGTTTATGATCTCTGTCATATAGACGAAAATGTTAAGGCATCTTGTAACCACAATTATGCCACTTCTGTAAAGACAACAAGTCATATAAAAGATGGTAATGGTGGATGTACAGTTAAAATATATTCAGCACTTAAATGTACAAAATGTTCTGATATAAAAATAAAAGAATTACTAAGCACTCATAGCTATGTGTCATGTCCACATTAATATTTGAAAGGAAGGTAAAATGAAAAAAAATTATGATTTAACAAAAACAGAGGAACAGATTATGGAACTGTTGTGGGCAACAGAGGACCCCATGACATTCAGAGAGATTATGGATATTGCAATCAACAAGTGGGGAAAAACGTGGAAGGTTCAAACACTGAATACCTTTCTTCTGGGATTGCAAAAAATGGAACTGGTTGGAGCCAAGAAGGGTACATCATGTAATTATTATTATGCTCTATGTACAAAAGAGCAGCATATTCATAACTGGACAAAAAAGATGGTAGCAGAGTGTTATGGGAATTCCTTTAGCCGTTTTGTAGCCGCTTTTATTGGAGATGGAAAATTATCGGAAAAAGATGCAGAAGAATTAAAAAAATGGCTCTGAGCAACAAAAGAGCCATATAAGGAGAAGATATGGACAAGAATCTAAAAAGAGCCTTAAAACTTTATCTTACAAATATTTTTAGAAAGTTACCAGATTCGTCTAAAAAAAGAAGGAAATTCATACATTTATTAAAACAAAATATATTAGATTATATTAATGAAAAATCTATTAATAAAATCGAGGATATTTATATGCAATTTGGAACCGTAGATGAAATTGTAGAAGCATATTTAGATGACATATCCTATAAATATTTAAGAGAACAAATAAAAATAACTAGAATGCAAAAAGCTTGTATGTATATTACTATTTTGACAGTAATTGTTGGTACATTTGCATATAATATTATCTTGTATTATAGTAATAAAAAGGATAAAAGTATCAAGAATGATACTTCTATCCTTTTATTCTTCAATCAATGACATCATGCATTTATGTCATGTTTCTTCTTTCTTTTATATTTTAAGTACCGAAAACGGAAATATATCCCATTTTTCATAGAATCTCCTTTTGATAAAATGCACAGCCACAGCGTCCATTTTCTTTTACCTGATATAGAGCAAGGTCTGCTTTTTTATATAATTCCTCTGCATATCCACTCTCTGAAAATGCCACACCTATGCTAAGAGAGACTGGTGGCAAGCCATCTTCAGGATGCAAAAGTGCCTCATTCATCTCTGTAATCTTTCGCTTTATCACGGATTGCATATCTTCTGTAATATTGGTTAAAATCGCTGCAAATTCATCTCCACCAATACGAGCCGGGTAATCCGTGGTACGAAAGCTTTCTTTGAGAATCTTAGCCACTTTTTTCAGCACCTGGTCTCCGATTTCATGTCCATAGCCATCATTGACCTGCTTAAATTTGTCCACATCCACGATAAGAAAAGCCAGTGGAATTGGTTTCGCCGCTAACACTTTTTTCAGGTTTTCAAAAGCGCCCCGGTTCATAATACCCGTCAGTGGGTCATATTCTGCCTGGTGGCGAAGCATCGCTTCATTGGCAGCGTTAAGCTCATAGATATCATTGTAAGTCAAAGCCAGATATTTAAACTCATAAGAGCCTGTAATCTCCATCTGCTTTTCCTGTTTGATGCAATCCACATAGATACGAAGCGGCTTGATAATAAGCAGCATAATCATCAAAAAAGTAATCACATTTTCCACAAAAAGAATACTGATAAAAATACGCTGCCGATTCATAGTACTCTCTAAAGTACCTGCACTACGTAACATCCGCTCATATGTAATCTCATGGATACTCTCGATAGAGTTGGCAATGTTTAGAGAAATCTGCTCTTTGGCATTCTCATACTGGTCTCCAAAGACAATCTCTTTGGCTCGCTCTTTTAACTCCTGCGAACTTAATGCTCTGTCTTCCTCTGCTAATACAACCTCTTTTACTTCCTCTGGCAGATTGTTTCTATCATATCCTTCTGCCTCCGAGATAAGGCGCATTGCATAGATTTCCTGGCTCATCAGATTATTGGAGTACTCTAAGGCTTCTACAAGATATTCATAAGGTTTTTCATTTTTGTAATAGTGTTCTAACTGCTCCATCGCAAGTTCTCTACGCCTGGTCTCGTGAACCTCTGTAAAATAATGCTCCATATATTTTGCTTCCGCTGTCACCGTATAGAGTCGAACTTGCTCTGTCAGATAAGCAGAACCCTCCAGCAAAAGGCGGTCACTCTCATCACAGGCAATATAGTTCTCCATAGACGTATATACACTCTTATATTGCTCTAAGACATGTATAGTGGCTAAAATCAGAAAAATATATAAGATACAGGATATCATAATCATAGTAAAATTCACAGTACGAATACGAATCCCTTTGATAGATTTTGGTTCTGGGTGGTGCATAAAGTTCTCCTTTTACTATTACTTTTCATTTTTATTTATAATATTATTTTTTTATATCTTCTCCGATAATACTCCATCGTCCGATACTCAATAATATCTTTCATATGTCTTTTAAAAACATCTTCTTTTAATATCTCTTTTAAATCTTCCCTAATTGCCAGTGCAAAGCCTTCTTTTTCTACAAAAAAGCCCTTGCCAGATATTGTCAGAAAATGGATTGGGTTACGTTTGGCATGATTTAGGTGCCATTTATCAGTTAGCTTTTGATATTCTTCATAGGTGATTTTATTTTTTAAATCTTTCCAGTTGGTGCCTGTTGAGAAAAATTGTTTCCAGTAATATAATACTTCTTGGTCTGTAATGGCCTGCCTGATAGCTCCATCATGATAAAAAGCGGTCAAAATCGGCATCTTATAAGATTTCTGCATCTCTGTGGTCTCTAGCAACGTAAGAAATTCTCTTGCAAGTCCACTAAATACTTGTTGTTCCTTAACAGATAGTTCCTCTAGCTCCTGAAGATACTCCAGATATTTTCGGAAAGGATTGTCTGATGGATGGGTCATACAAAGTTGATAGATGGTATCTTCCATATAGGTAAATAGTTCCATACGACTGGGAACTTTCCCTAAATATTCTTTTATTCTTCTATATTCAGATTGAATTTGTTCCCTGATAGTCTGACCTTTTTTAGACATTTCCTGAAATAAATCAAGTAATTGCAGGTCAAAATCCACGATACAGCCATCTGGAAAATCCCATTCTTCACAGATTCTGTCTGCTGCGCTTTTCTCAAAGCTGGATTTGCCGCTTAATAAATGGGGAACCAGTCCAGCCTTTTCATAGTTTCCAATAAAATCCAGCACAATCAGATATTCTTTTTTTCTGCTTTTGCGAAGTCCGCGGCCTAACTGCTGAAGAAATACAACTGGCGATTCTGTAGGGCGCAAAAACATCACCATATCAATAGAAGGAATATCCACGCCTTCATTAAACATATCCACAGAAAAAATCACTTTTATTTCTCCATGTTTGAGCTTCTCTATCGCCGCTTTTCGTTCTTCTGCATATGCGCCATCTGCATTGCTGTAGACTGCCAAAGATGCAATTCCTCTTTTGGAAAATTCTCTGGCCATATCTTCTGCATGTTTTCTTGTACTGCAAAAGCCTAACGCTCTCTGTGAAGAATATTTTCTGTAATAGTTAAATATCAAATTATAGCGTTCTTTATTGCCAATATATGCACTGTTTAAATCCTGTTCTCTGTAGTGTCCTCTCTCTGTACGAAATCTGGAATAATCTGTCTTATCATAGATTCCATAGTAGCGAAACGGAGTCAGAAGCCCTTTGTTAATCGCATCTTTTAAAGATATTTCATATGGAACATTATAGTCACAAATCTCATAGATATTTCTGCCGTCCATTCGCTCTGGTGTTGCTGTCAAACCTAATAAAAACTGTGGCTTAAAATAATCTATGATTTTCTGATATTGTGCTGTCACCGCATGATGAAATTCATCAATCACAAGATAATCAAAATAATCAGGTGAAAAATAAGTGGGATTTAGATATTGCTCTTTTCCAAGTGTAGCTACTGAAGCAAAAATTACTGCCTTATCTGTATCCTTTTGACTGCTGTTAAAGAATCCATAATCTTCGGATTTTCTTACATTTTGAAAAGAAACCGCAGCCTGTTTTAGAATTTCTTCTCTATGTGCAACAAACAGTATATGTTGATACTGTATAGAATCAAAAGCTGCCAAATAAGTTTTTCCAATCCCAGTTGCTGCCTGCACAAGTCCTTTGGCTGCTCCCTCTGCCCGACTCGCTTCTAGTGCATACAGCGCTTCAATCTGTGCGCCTCTTGGCTGGAACACTTCTGTAACCTGTGGACTTTCTTCCGCTTCGTCATAACGCTCCAAATCCTTCTGAGCAGCCGGACGCTTCCAATTCTTGGAATATCTTTTTAATTCTTCATCATCAATGATAATTGAATGATGATAAAATAAATCTTCAAAAGTCTTATAAAACAACTCAAAATTTCTCTGGTCCCTTCGACTGTCAAAGCGATAATTCCATTCAATTCCCGATGTCAGTGCACTTCTGGAGAGATTGGAAGAACCAATATAAATTTCGCTTCCTTCATCCCTGTGAAAAATATAGGCTTTGGGATGAAAGGAACGATTTTTTTCATTATAAAACCGCAAGTCTATATGATTATGTAACTCTTTCTTCAAAAGATATAAAGCAGATGGCTGTGTAATTCCAAGATAGTTTCCAGTGAGCAGTCGAATCTTTACGCCACGCTTTAAGGCTGCTTCCAAATCTTTTAAAAGCAGCCTTACACCAGATTCCATCAAAAAGGACACGATAATATCCATCTGCTTTGCCTGTTTGATACTCATCTTTAACTGGTAATACAAAAACCGGGCATAATCCTTATCCCCAGTCATCACATCTGTCTGTACAATCTCTAGATTTTCTTCAGTAAGATATTGAGCCATCTTTCATCCCCTCGTTTTGGTCTGACATCTGCTGTTACCCATGTTTCTTCCAACTGAAAAGTCTGGATTTCTCCTAACAATCTTTGAAGACTTTCTTCTGTCATATCTGTAAAATACCTTCCGTTTCGTTCTCCTTCAAAATTTCCATATTTAAAAGAAGTATAGACAATTCCATCTGCTTTTAAAGCGTTCGCCATCTTTATTAAGACCATTTTTAACTCCTGGTATGGCAGATGCAATATGGAAGAACATGCCCAGATTCCATCATAGAGATTCTCTGCTGCCAGTTCCTGAAACAACATCTGTTGTATCTGTATACCAGTATAAGCACTTGCAAGCTTACAGATTTCCTTTGAACCGTCTACAGCATCCACAAGATACCCTTGAGATAAAAAATACCTGGTATCTCTCCCAGAACCACAGCCAAAGTCCAAAATATAGGAATGAGGCAACAGTCTGTCCAGAAAACGAATTTGCGTCTTATAAAAATCAACATCACGTGTGGATTTTACAAAAGCTTGGGCATTTTGATTATAGTAATGTAAAGTGTCTGACATGACTCACTCCTGCTTGGATTTTTACACTTCCTGGGCATTATTAACAGATAGTAATATTTTACCAGTCAACAATAGAATAGTCAAACACCTCCTCCACAATCCTTCGATACTCAATAAGCTTCTGTGTTTTCTTAATCTTTTTCTCATATTTTTCTGCCCCCTGGAACAGATGAATCTGGTAGAACCACAGTTCTTTCATCTTGTAGAGTATATTGTTCTCTTCCATCCCGCGTGAGAGATAGCCTTGGAGCAGCAGTTCATGAAACTCTTGAAGTTGTTCTTTTGTGCCATGGCAGAGCAGACTAGGGTTTAGAATCAGGCCCCTGCCTAGCATTAGTCTTCTCTCCTCTGGAAAATGATTGTAAAATTCTTGTAGTATGTTCGAGGTAAAGAGGTCTCCGTTATAGCACAAAGGATTTGTACTTTTTTCTATTGCTTCCTGATAATATTCCATTCTTGGAGTATTTTTATAGTAGTCTGTTTGTATTCTTGGATGGATAATCAGTTCTTCTAATGGAAACTTATTATATATCTCCAGGATTTGATAAAATTCTTCGGGGTTGTCTCTGCCAATACGGGTCTTGATGGATATTTTAAGGTCCAGTGCAGTGAAGATTTCTTCTAAAAAATGCAATAGTTCTTGTGGGCGTGCTAAAAATCCTGCGCCTTTATATTTAGAAGAGACAGTCTTAGAAGGACAGCCTACATTTAGATTGATTTCCTGATAGCCAAGCTTTTGCAATGCAAGGGCAACTTTTATAAAGCCCTCTGCCCGATTGGTTAAAATCTGCGGAACGGCATAGATGCCTTCGTTGTTCTCTGGCAAGATTTCCTGTAATTCTTTGTTTTTAAAATCCCTCTTTTCATGCGGTTCGATAAATGGGATAAAATATTTATCAAGTGGTTTGTATACTTTTGCATGAGCCACACGATATGTAAAAGTTGTAATGCCTTCCATTGGGGCAAAATAATATTTTATATTTTTCATAAGTATGCTACTTCTTTTCCTTTTTGGCACAGAGGTCATAACTCTCTGCAATCATTCGCTTAATATCCTTCTCTGGTATAGTTCCATCTAGTATCAGAGAATTCCAATATTTTTTATTCATATGATATGCCGGAACAACAGCCTTAAAAGCTTGTCTCCATACATCTCTCCACTGTGGGTCACATTTTACATTGACCCAGATATGCTCTTCACGCTCATAAATCCAGGCAAATATCCGATTGGTGGAACGGATTCGCATACAAGTCCAGTTGTTGTCGTGAAATGGATAGTCTTCAAAGGTCTCTGAAAATGTAAGACAATACTTGATTACTTCTGCTCTGCTTTTCATAAGATTCCTCCATGTTTTAAGTATAACATATCTTTAAATAGCTGTGTAAAAAATGGAGCCAGTGTAAGCTATGTGCTTACCGGCAATCCGGTGTGCACTGCTACTCTGACTCCATCTTCCGGCGCTCCCGCAATTCTTTAAAAAAATTTTTTAATAATGCAGAGCACTCTTCTTCTAATATATGTTCGGTTAGCTCCACCTGATGATTAAAGGCTGGCACTTGTAAGAGATTTAGAATTGAACCTGCGCACCCCGCCTTGGGATTACGGCTTCCAATCACCACGCGGGGAATTCTGGCTTGTACGATTGCTCCGGCGCACATCTGGCATGGCTCTAAGGTTATATACATCGTACATTCTTCAAGCCTCCAGTCTCCAACTGCCCGGCTTGCCCTACGAATCGCCAAAAGTTCTGCATGAGCCAGCGTATTTTTGTCAGTATTTCTGCGATTATAGCCTCTGGCCAGAATCTTACCATCTTTTACGATGACACACCCGATAGGTACTTCTTGAAGTTTCCATGCTTTTTTGGCCTGTCGGATGGCTTCCTTCATATACGCCTCGTCCTCTGTCAGTTGCATCTTTTGTACTCCTCTCACAATTTTCAAGCCATGGACAACGAATACACCGCTCTCCACCTTTGGGATAGAGCATCAGCTTGCCAATATGTTCTATGGCATCTTCCCATGCTGCCACATAATCACTGTCTTCTCCACAGCGAATCCAGATACCTTTTGTATCTTCCAATCGAACTCCTGTTCCCTGAATATTATATATATCCATATTTCCCTGCCAGAATAAGATATTATCTTTCTCTAACAGTTCCCCTAAGTAGATACCTATTGTTCGTTGGTGACGGAAAAAATAAAGATAGATATTTCTTTTTTCTTCTTTTTTGGCTCTTTCCCTTTTTAGATGAACTTCTAATCTGCATCTATGATTTCTGACTTCTATCTTTACAAATCCCAAACTTTTACTTTCTATTTTAGAATCATAATGATAGAGATATGCAATCTGCCGTCTATAGTCTTCCATAGTATCTGCTGCCTCCTGTCTTTCGAGCTATTTTATGCCCGTCCGAAAAGAGTTATGTCAGAAATCCTTATCGAGTCATCAGCACCCGATTGGTAAACTCTGCAAACTGCGAAAGTGTCATAGCTTCCCCTCTTATAGAAGGGGATAAATTCATTTCCTCTAATACTTTTACAGTTTGCTCCTTGCTAATTCCAAGCTCTGCCACATGGCTAATCCCATTTTGCAGCGTCTTTCTGCGCTGGTTAAAGGAAGCGCGAATAATCGAGAACATCAGCTTTTCATCTTGCACTTCTACTGGTGGCTTCTTATGTGCTGTCAGACGAATCACAGCTGAGCCAACTTTCGGCCTTGGCATAAAACAATTTGCTGGTACATTGGCTACAATATATGGTTCTGCATAATACTGAACTGCCAGTGACAATGCCCCATAGTCTTTGCTGCCTGGCCCAACCTGCATCCGGTCTGCCACTTCCTTTTGCACCATAACGGTAATACTTTCTAGTGGCACATGCTTTTCAAAAAGTCCCATAATAATTGGTGTTGTAATATAATAGGGAAGATTGGCAACAATCTTTATTGGTCTGCCTTGATTCATCTTCTCTGCAAGTTCTTCTAAGTCCACTTTCATCACATCATTATGAAGAATTGTTACATTGTGATATCCACTTAGGGTATCCTGAAGAATGGGTATCAATGCTTTATCAATCTCTATCGCCACTACATGACCAGCGGCAGATGCCAGATATTGTGTCATTGTGCCAATCCCCGGACCAATCTCCACCACAAAATCATCTTCTGTAATGTCCGCTGCCCGGATAATCTTATCTAGCACATGGGCATCTATTAAAAAATTCTGGCCAAATTTTTTCTGAAAGACAAAGTGGTATTGGTTTAAGACAGCAATTGTTCCTTGCGGATTTCCAAGAAAAGGTTTGGGGGCTGTCATATACACACCTCCTGCTCAATACCATAGAACTTTCTGGCATTTTCTTCTGTCGTTTGAATCACTTCTTCTATGGAACAGCCTTTTAACTTTGCAACTGCTTCCACCACATAGGAGAGATTTCGAGAGTCATTGCGCGCTCCCCGATAGGGTTCTGGTGAAAGATAAGGGCAATCGGTCTCCAAAAGCAGATGCGAAAGTGGTATCTCTTGTACTACTTCTTTTAACTTCTTGGCATTTTTAAAAGTAATCACACCGCCAATCCCCAGATAATATCCCATCTCCACATATATTCTGGCCATCTCCAGCGCATAGGAATAACAATGTATAACTGCCTTAGTCTGTATGCTGTATTCCTGCTTTAGAATCTCCATCGTATCAGCGGCTGCTTCCCGACTGTGGATAATCACTGGCAGATGTAATTCTTTGGCAAGCCTTAGCTGACGGATAAACCATTTTTTCTGCAACTCATGATGTTCTTTATCCCAATAATAGTCAAGACCTGTCTCACCTACTGCCACGATTTTCTCTTGCATACACTGCTTACGAAGCCACAGAAAGCGTTCTTCATCTAGCTCTCCCACTTCACTTGGATGAACACCTGCTGCCCCATAGAGAAAGGAATATTTTTTTGTAAGCTCCACGGTCCTTTTCGTTCCTTCTAGACTTGCACCTACATTTACCACAGTTCCTACACCATTTTTTTGCAAAGATGCCAGAACTTCTTCCCGGTCACTGTCAAAGACCTGGTCATCATAATGCGCATGACTGTCAAAAATCATATACACTCTCCCACTTCTATAATAATAGTAGTATAGCGGTTTTTGAGTGGTAATGCAAGACTGCTTATAAGCGCAGTTTTCCGATACAATTATTTGTAGAAAAAATAGGTTTTCACCGTACAGTTTTTACTCAAGCGGGCTGCTCGTTTCTTTTTTTATTGCCAGCAGATCATAAAGATATTTCTTTCCGTCCGCATCATGGCGTCATTCAGGCCGACAATGATATTTACGTTTCTATCCATAGTATCCTACTCTCTTATAACAGTCATCTACAGTTCCTCTTTCAACGGTCTCCATCTGTCATCTGACATCTCATTAATAAATTCTGTATTATTAATATAGAGTTCCTCATCTATATCTCTGACAAATCCCCAATGAAGGTTATATTTTTCTGCATACTGTTTAAAAGCATTAAACTTATTTCCAATCTGCATATCAATATTCTTGCTATGTCCAGATATTTCTCCACCCTTTGTTTCAATAATCCAGTTTGTTCCATCCTTTAAATGCACAATATAATCTGGGTAGAACAACCATTGATTCAAAAAAGCATCTGTATAAACAATAGAAAGATACTGTTGTCCGCTATCTCCATTCTTGTAAACCCATTCTATAGAATCGCTATTTTCACAATAACGCTCAAATAGTCTTTCGGGCTTGCTTCTTGTCCTATTCGTAACAAACTCATTCGTATACTCTTTATATGCGTTCATACAAAGCAATTGACGATTTTTAACCTCACTAAACTTATATATTTCCATCTCTGGAATATAAAAATTTAAAGTTTTTGGATGAAGAATAAATGTCATCTGCTGACCACCCATTTGTGATGTTACATTCTTAAAATCCTTCTTCAGTTTTTTTACATTATTAATTACAAATGCGTAAAAATCAGAGTTTTCCAATTCAATAAATTTATACTTCCTCTTCTTTCCTTTACTAAACATTCTTCTAAGAATATTTTTTACTTTCTGCGACTGCATACCGGTCGCCTTCTTTATTTCATCAACAGAATGTAACAAATAAATACCATGTGTATGTGTATTCACAGCAGTTTTAATTTTTATTTGGTAATCAGAACCACCATGTACAAGGTCTTTTGTGGTCTTAAATATGCCTTGGAGTATTTTATTATCAATTTCGTGACTAAAGTTGTAACCACCTGCTTCAAGATTTTCCTGATTGACTTTTTTATCTAAACTAAGATTATATGTTTTTTTGAAATAATCATATACCTTTTCTAACGTTTCTCGTTCTCCAAGACCATCAAAATCTAAATCACGCATTTCTTTTGGAAGGGTAAAATCTTTCGCTTCTTCACGAAGGAAAAGTCTGCGTACTTGATATGCTTTATCAAGTGAAGACAGCATCCCCATCTTGTACTGCGTATCTAATGTGTAGATATAACAATAATCAAGTATGTTAAGACCATAATGTTTTCCTTCTGGCATCCGACGAATTCGACCAATTGTTTGAATTTGAAAATCCTCATTTCCACCTTCTCGCAATTTCACAAGAATTTTTGCTCTTGGGCAATCCCATCCTGCAGATATTGCTTGCTTCATTAGTAAAAATGCAGGCGCACCATTTAATTTAGTCAAATCCTCGCTCACAATTTTTTCATTACTCATCCAAATATTGACCATGCCATTGTCATATGTATATCCCATGTCAGAAAGCTTTTCCTCAACTGCTTTAATAGTCTCTGGCTGTCCCATTGGAAATTGTATTAATACAAGCGGTCTCACATTAACTTCTAATCTAGTATATGCCTCTGTAATTTCTTTCCTTTTATCATCAGCTAAATCAAGTAAATACTCATAATCATTCTGTATCTGCTTTCGCTCGTCAACACCTTCATTTACATAAATTGCTCTCGTAATCAAACCTGCACCAATAACATCGTCTTCACTAATTTCATAGTATTCTTGATGTGGAACTTTATTTGCTGTTGCAGAAACGCGAATAATATTTTTTGCAGCAAACGCACTAATTACGTCATCTGCCTTTTTTGTATTATTCAAATGTTCTTCATCGATAATTACAACAAACTCTACACCATCTTTATGTGCTTCTGCAATTTTCTCAAAAAGATTGGATCTCTCACTATCTTTCAATGCTGTATTACCCTTTTTGGTAACAAGTTCCCAGTTGATGAAAGTAACACTTCCCTGCTCAAAACCTGCCATCATGGAATACATAAGATTTCTTGTATCTATATGAGAAGCCATCTCCTCCATTTTTTCTTTGCTCTGTTCCTCAAGATTTCCCTTTCCTGGACACAGCCACACAAAAGCTGTATTTTTAGCAGTATTTTTTAAAAATTCATCAACATATTTTATTAAGATAACGGTCTTTCCTGCACCTGTAGGAGCTTTGACTGTAATTACTTGTTTGCTTACAGCATCCACAGTCTTATTTATGAGATATTCCACACATTGTGTCTGAAATTCATAATCTTTTATCTTGCCTACCATAGTTCTCCTATCTCTCTTAGTTCAAAATCAAAGTAGCAATCTGGAATAATTTTTGTATTTATATCTTGTAACAGTTTTTCTTGTGAAGTCGTTAATAATACATCCTGATTGATAAATACTGCTTCTATATCTTTATGCTTATGAAAGCTGCTTTCAAAATCATCCATCTCTTCATCATTCATAATCATAATATATTTCTGATTATCCACTTTCACACCATACTGAAGCTGAATCATTTCTGTTATGTGTTTTAGAAGGTCATCATAAATTTCTTCACTCTCTTTATCAACAAAATCTGTCTTGTAGTATTTGAGGTTTGCTTTCTGACCATCCGAATACTTACTTCCATCTGCTCTTTTTCCGGTAATAACCGTTTTAAGTCTTGGGTATGTCACTTCTTCACAAATACTATTATCATTATTAGTACATAAAATAAATTTTCTATTTTTACCATCCTCGCTATTCAATTCTAGTACTGCCTGGGCAGTTGTTCCTGAACCAGCGAAAAAATCAAGCACAGTTACTGATTGACCAGCAGGAATCTTCAATAAATATTTAATTAAATTTAATGGTTTAGGATAATCAAATGCCTTTTTATTAAACATATCCATAACCTCTTGTGTTCCCCTTGCTGAATTTGCACCATCTAAATCCTTGATTAAATTCTGATAAGGCAAGCTCCTATTAATGGGATTATCATTATTGTCTACTTTATAGTATTGTTTAAAATATACTGACCATTTGCCCCTATTCTTTTTAAAAACAATAAAATCATTTTCTATTCCCCATTTTACTTTATTCTGTGACCATCTCCAATTCCAATTTTCTTCCTTAGTAAGGTTACTTCCAGGATACAATAATTGACCATCTGGCATTTCAATTTGATAATTAAGTGCATCTGAATAATGTTGCCCTGTCATCCTTCGATCTAATTTATTTAATATATATTTTCCTCTTTTTTCTAAGTGTTCATCTTGTAGTACATATTTTTCATCATCTACTATTGGTTTTGACGATATACAACATTTTTCTTTATTCTTCGCATAACATAGCACATATTCAGTAACAGTTTTTATACCTAATCCAGTATTTGAGCCTGGCGTTGATTGCCAAATCATATTAGACAAATAATTCATTTCCCCAAAAATTGAATCACACAGTAATTTCAAAGAGTATACTTCAATCTCATTAATGGATATCATAATCATTCCCATATCATTCATTAAATCTTTAGCTAATTTAAGTCTTTTCGAGATAAATGATAACCATTTACTATGTCTATAACCATCATTTTCATCTATAATACTATCATTATAAATAAAATCCTTGCTCCCAGTATTATACGGCGGATCTATATAGATAACATCTATCTTCCCCTTATGTGTCTTCTCAAGCAATTTAAGAGAATGTAAATTATCTCCCTCTAAAAGGAAGTTATACTGTTCGCTATCTGGATTACCTACAATTTCTTTACTTTCTACTTCTTTAAACACAGGAATATAAGTCTGCATTTTTATATCCACTTCTTCCTCGTGTTCTTCCCATACAAGACCATATTTTTTTGATGTAAGTGCCTTCTCTATTTGATTGATTGCAATCAGTGATACATCATCACTATGTTGTTCTTTCAACATTTCAAGGAAATTCAACATTTTTTCTCTTCTTATCTGTGATAAATTCGCCATAGTTTTCTCCTAAGTTATACTCTCTTCTTTCCCTTCTCTGGAATATATTCCATAATGTCCCCATAATCTGTTCCTAATGTTCTGCATATTTTATCCAGAATTGGCATGGCAACATATTTATTTTTACTAAGTTTTGTCATAGTATTAGGAGCTATTTCAGCTTTTTTTCTAAGCTCTGCTCTACTCATCTCTTTTTCTGCCAATATTATCCACAATCTCTTATATGATACTGCCATAATTGTTCCTCCAGATACATATAAACCCAATGAATCAAATTTATATGTTATTATACTATGTAATTCTTAATTTCTCAATAATAATTCGTATGATTATACGATATTTATATCATACCATTAGGTAAGTGCCATTAAAACAGAGCCAGTTGTTCCAAACATAAGCGGAATAGCAAAAGGCAAAAAACAGTTATAATTGTTCTTTCCGACAAAAAAGAGCTTTATCCTTTTATTGGATAAAGCCCTGTAAGTCTGATTTTATTATTTTACGAATGGTATTTTAGAAATTATCTTTCGGCTTATATTTGCCTTTACATTAACAAGCATCTCTTTTATTGGTCAATGGGAAATATGGTGGGCAACTGCTTTCATATGGCTTTGTACTGCACTTTTTTCATTATGGCGTTACAAAGTGATGCTGCAACGTTAAAGTCTACTGCCGCATAGCCCATTGTACTACTTCTCTGTCTTTCTCCCGTTCTTCCTCGCTCAGTGCACTGTACGCCACCATATCTCTGTGGATTCTTCTGCGCTCATCTTTTCTCTCTTTGCCTTCTGGGTTTCCTTGTCTCCAGTAATTCAAGCTATAGAACCGGCACCACCTAATATGCTCCAATTCAGCCAGCTCCTCCTCTGGCATCGAGGAAGAAAGCTCTCTTAGCACCTGTTGAAAATCCGCTGATGATATATTGGAACTTTTCAAAAAACCGGAAAGTCTGTTCCAGTCCCTTTCTGTATGGTACTTCGCCGCATACTGCTCATTCAATGCTATAGCCGTCTGTACCAACTTCTGCCTGCGGATGTTCTCATTGGTGAAAATCTCCTCATTCTCGCCAAAAGCTTCAGGCATCCCATAGGCTATATAATCCCCTGCGTCACCGCTCACCGGTGAATAATAGTACAGCTTTTTGCCTCCCGCCTTCACAGCAATAGTCTGGAATATCTCTGCGGACACCAGGTCTGCCACAATGACAAAATCCGCTTTTTTTAGCACTTCCCATGGCATCCTGTCTGTCTCACCTTCTCTAAATCCCATATAATGCTGGATTTCATCCCCATTCATCAGCAGCAGATTTGAATGTTTTATTCGAAAATGCTGCTCCTTTGAAATAATATGATAAACTATATGCTGCTCTTTTGAGAACAGATTTAGCTGCAGTCCAACACTTAACATATTCTGGGCTAAGAGACTGTCTCCATAGATAACAATGTTGATATCCTTTTTGTCCTGTTTCCAGAGCTGTATCTTTTTCCAGAAATTTCTGGCGATAGAACTGTTGATGTCAAAAAGTGTCACACCCTCCACTTCCCTTATAAGCCCCATCTCCAGTTCTCTAAGACCAATATAGACCGCCTTTCTTGTCAACTGTGCCTTATGCTCCTCATAAAAACCCAGACTCTTCTGGTCACAGGAAAATAAAATAATATGCGATTTCACACAGGCAACCAAACGTTCTCCTGGATATATTACTCTGGTGCCTTGGTCAAATCGAACTTTTATGTCCTCATCTGTATATACTGCCACACTATCCCTAGCCAATCCTGCTATTCTCCAGGCAATTCTGTCCCACACACTTTTTAGGGCACATAAGATTGCTGTGGCTGTTACAAGCGGTGCTGTCCATCTCGCGAACTCAATACAGCCATTGTACGCGTCCGAAACAGGATTCGTAAAATAAAGCCCAAAGCTGGCATACAGAGCATCACTCACCCACTCCCCAGATAACAGATAGCCCACTGCACCAACAATAAGCGGCACCAAACATATAACAGGAACCAGTCTTTTGTAAAATTTCATTATGCATCATGTCCTTTCAATAAATATACGACTCGTTTATCATGTATTCTAAATCATATATTCGAACTCTTCTATCCGTTTCTATCATACACTGCTATAAGAAAATCATCAATCTTTTTAATTATCCGAAAAAAATCTTACACTATCTATAACTGAACCTCATATTCTACACTGGCAAATACAATATGTACTCCATCCTTTAATGGGCATGGCTCATAAGGATTTAGCTGTGTCTGGTTAAGCCAAGTTCCATTTGTAGAATTCAAATCTTCCAAATAGTAGACAGAATTATAAAAAGACAGCCTTGCATGAATCCGACTGATAGTAGAAGCCGGGATGCATCCATCTACACTATCCTTTTTCTTGCCAATAAGAAACGTCTCCTCTTTTATCTGAAAATCAGGATAGTCTGTATGAAGACTGCGCAGATACAATCCTTCTCTTTTCTCTTTTTGCAGACAGGCGGTCTCATGAATCTCTTCTTGTGTCTTTAAGAAAAGTGCCGAGCTTCTATCTATCTGTTCTGCTTCTGCCACATAATCCTGTAATTTTTCTTTGGAGGATTTTTTCTTAAAGAAATCAATCCAGCTTCCAGTCTTTTCCAAAGTCTCCTGCTGTACAGAGATTGCTGGCATAGGTTGTGATTCTTTTTTAGGAGGTGTTATCTTAGGTTCTGCATGTTTATATAATATCTCCAAAAGGCTAAAATTAGGCTCTAGTGCATTTTGGTATAGCTCATACCCAAAGGCAATCCCTTCTGCATCTTCTTTATCTAACTTTCCAAGCAGATATTCTGCTAAGTCTAAGAAGGACTCTCGAATCTCTTTTCCATAGCTTGGATAATAACATAGATGTAGTTTTTCGGTCTTGGTATGCAGATAGACAGACTCTGGACTTAAGATAAGATGGTCAGGATTTAGCAAATATTCCTTTGCAGATTCTAGTGCTCTAAGAAGCTCTTTTAATAATGCTTTTAACTGCTTACAGGTCAGCTTCCTGCGCTCATATAGAAGTTCCATACTCTGACGCCCTGTAATCTCATAATAATACTCTCTTTTTCCCTCGTGGTCCTGATGGACACAGGGAAGCAATCCATAGATACGGTTCTCTGTAATCATCCGTATCTCATAGTGTTCTTTTTCTGGTATCTGCGTCGTCAATATCATATAGTTGCTGTTTAAATCCCTCTTATATCGTATTTCCATCTTTCTCCTCCATCCATCTACATCTGCGGATTGTCTTACAGGGCTGTATCCGATAGACTTCCCTTCTAAGCTGTATCCCGTCAACTGGCAAAAAATCCCCTCTGCCAGATATATCTATCTTTAGCCTGACCGGATTTAATTCCACAGTGATTTCCTCTTCTTGTATCCATAGAAAACAGGCCGATAACTTTGCCTTAAGGTCCTTTTCTATCTTTTCTTTCTTCTGGTTATCTAGGCTCCCATCCGGGTAGAGTCCTTTAATACCCGCTTCTAATGCCACTTGTGTAGCAACTGCATAGTCATGTGCATAAAATGTAAAAAACACCAGATAGACCAACAGAATACAGATAATGGGAATTAGAATTGTGGCTTCTAGTACATATCTTCCTTTTATCTTCATATCCACTCCTCTATCATATAAGCCAAGGTCAAAAACGGAACGAATGGCAGCTCTCTCTTTTGTACACAGATGCCATACAAGCTTACCATACAGATTCCCAGAAAAAATATCTTCATCAGTGCAGTATATGGTAACCACATACCAAGTGCCAATATTAAATATCCATCCCCATAGCCAATCTTCTCCTTTGTGCCATATCCAAGCGCCAAAAGAAATATCCCTAATCCTAACTGTGGCCTGTGTCCGCCATATAGCACATAGACAAGCCCGCCAAGACCAAGCTCCAATATAAACAACATAGACAACTGCTGTTCTTTTATATCCTCTACAGACAATACAAGCAAATGTACCAAGACCCACCAAAAGTTCACTTCCCACATCGAGAACACATCCTGCGTCCGCCAGCCTCCGAATAAGGTACTGCCATAATGGTACGCTTCAGCCCTCTGCAGCCTGCCACACTATGATAACTGTTTCCATAATCTGTGATATAGACTGTACCTTCTGACCAGCCCTTTTTGACACAATATTCACAAGCAGTATATTTCCCGCCAGAGAGGTTTCTTACTTCATCTATCTCCTTATCCCCAATACTACGAACACTAAGCTTTAAATGGGAACAATCCATACTTTTATGATAGACTTCTCCTTCTGGTGTCAGATAGACAATCTCTTCCTTTGCGCCGTTGGCAAAATTCTCCTTTGTATAACCAACCCATGCTCTGACAACCGCCTTTCGTATCACCATCTTTCCTTTAAAAAACAGATGAGAAAAAGGTGGCTCTACCATACTCATATCATAGAGCGAGACATAAGGATTGCTGACATCCTTTGTAACAATCGCCAATGCCTGCGCCCGTTCCATCAGCTTTCTGCTCTCTCTTGCCTGTATGGAAGTAAAGGCAAAGAGATAGAAAAGAGCAGTTATTACACAGAGTAGAAGTGGTAGTGTCAGTGCAGCTTCTATAGTTACACTTCCTTTTCTAGAGACACAAAGGGAAGCCCTTCTGCCATCTCTTACTTCTTTTGATGAACGTCTGTACCGGAGTATCTGGAGTTGTATCTTATGCTTTTTTTGGCCGCAGAAGGACATCCCTTTGTGCCTCCTTTCTTTTCTTACTCATATTGATAAATTCTCTCAAGATAAAGTTCTTGCATCCATACTTGTGTGGTAAGCTGCTCAATGCAATGGTCCATATGAATCTGTTCGCAGCCTTCGAGTCTTCTGATTTCCCCTTCTATAATGTCTATCGCTCTCATCGATAGGGTCTCTGCTGACTGAAAGGATAAAAACATCCGAAGGTACATCTCATATGTTATCCCTTCTTGCTTTTTCTTCTGGGCATCATAGGTATCTAGCTTTTTCATCAGCTTTAGCAGGCCAGACAATGGCACTTGCCAGTCTTCTTTGGTCTTTATTACCGCAAGTTCATCACCATTTAGAAGCTGCCGGACTTCTACAACACTTTCTCCATAGGCCCACCCAAGTAAAATCAGATGCTTTAAACTCTCTAAAAGCGCAGTGCTTCCTGTAAGTCCTCCTAAGACCTTAGCCAGCTTTTCAGCCGTCTCATACATCTCAGGGTGTGTCAATAAATACAGATAATTTATCCCTTCTCTTACCAGCAGAAGCTTTTGCAGCACCTGGTCCAGATTTTTCTTATCAGAATCTTCTCCTGCAATCACATATTCCAGCTGATAGTCCAGATATCCATCTGCTCTTGGTTCTTCTAATCGCTCTTGTGCCTGTGTTAGATGCTCACACAGATAGCTGATAAACCACTGTTTTTGTAATAAATTATCTTCGTTTCCATCTGCCACTCCAAATCCAACAGAAAGTTCCCTTTTAGAAGGTACCCTCTCCAAGTTTATTGCTTTCTCTGAAAGCGCATCAGTCTTAGAGACCGCATGGGAGAGGGTAAAGCCTTTCCAGAGGCCATCAAAACCCTCTGCTTCTTCTGAGAGTTCCTCTTCTTCGTCTGCATAATCTACCACCTTTCCTTCATAGGCAGCACAGTCTTTCTCAAATCTTGCACTTTGTTCTTCTATATTCTCTTGCATCATATCCTGTAAAACCCAATCCTCTGCCAGAGAAAATCCTACCTTGTCTTTCATCACCTGTATTGCCTGATGATAAAATACGGCGCCTTTTCCATCGGTTGCCCGCACAAATGTATCTGCATTGACACCCGAAAGTTCTAATCCATAAAGTCCATTTCCAGAGTTTCCTGTTATATTCTGGTCTATAAAATGCCACAGATGGCTACAGATTTCTTCGGTCTTCTCTGTGCCGCTTCCAAAAGAAGTATCCAGGTAAAACAGGTTATACTGTGCAAACAGATGTGGTTCATATTCTGAAAAGAGGGAAAAAAGTCCTGCTTCCACAGCCTGTTCTGCCTGAAACCTCTGAAGCTTATCTTTGACAGATTGTAAGCAAACCAGATATAGTCCTGTAAATACCAAAAAGACAAGTGCCAGATAGACGGTAATCTGTCCAGACCTTTTTTTACACACTGCTGCTTTGGGAAACAATCTTCTCAAAAATATCATTGACCACTTCTGTAATCTGTGTCTTAAAAATAATCACAAGACCAATCAGCACTACAATAATTAAGATAACTTCTACTACACCCATTCCACTTTGGTCTTCCCAAAAATTCTTAAAAAATGCTTTCATATCTTTTCTCCTTACATCTGAAATGAGATGACAGCTGGATACATCACTAAGATTAAGACGGTCAGAAGCATCAAAAGCATTGGGAATAAAAGTTTACTTTCACATTCTTCTCCCATACGCTTTGCCAAAGCCTTACGGTCTTCAAAAGCATCCCTTGACTCCTCCTTTAATATCTCAGCCAGATTTTTGGTTCCTTTTCTAAGGTTCTGGCTTAATAGTGTGCCAAGCTTTCGATAAGCTGGTATCTGACATCTCATACCAAATCGTTCATAGGCCAACGCTTCTGGTACGCCGCTTTGCATCTCCCGCAAGGTAATACGCATCTCCTCATAGGCAATATGACCTTCTTCTTTTTTCTTCTCTAGCATCCGTTCCCATGATTTTCTGGTACTGATTCCAGCACCCATATAGAGACTTAGACGACTGACAATATCAGGATAGTCTAGCTGCATACTGCGGATACGTTTTTTCTGTTCCTTTTCTTCTTCCTGACGTCTTCCGGCAATCATTACCCCCAGAGAGAGAACGGTCAATGCCAAGACCCATAAAAAGCGCTGGTCTTTTGCCAGATACCATGTAATCTCTTCTTTCGCTACATGCTCTGGCAAGACAAGATTTTCCGTTCGCTCCTGTTGTGCTTTTTGTATCTGATAAGTAAGCATCCGAAGTTTTTGTTCCAGATTCGGATGCTCAAAAGGGCACACCAGCACTTCATGCTCCCATATAAGACTTTGTCCTTCTAGAGATAAGATTGCTTGTACTTTGATAGTTACTGGCTCTGTCAACCCTTCATTTCTCACATTCCCATCAGGTTCAATATATTTCCAGGAATCCAGATACCACTGTATGGCAATCGGTGTATCTTTATAGGCCGAAGGCATCGATACTCTGCTTGTGATATGCCAAAGGTCTGTATTATCTTTTAAAAATATCTCCTCTATGCCATCTAGTGCTTCCTCAAGCAATCCCTGAATCGCATCTTCCTCCCAGGGAAGTTCCTCAAGCACTACCGAAAAAGGATACTTTTTACCTTCTATCTCCACTTGAAGTTCCTGTCTTACTGCTCCATCACCACTGATGGGACGTGCAAGTTCTCGAACGTAAGTTCTGTCTTTTAAGCTAATCAGAAAAAAAATTATGCTTAAAGCTCCTCCTATCACTGCAACCAAAGATAACTTATTCTTATATTTCAAACTGCACCATCCTTTTTCCCATCCAATAGGCTCCAAGATAGATAATCAGACAGACAGTTGACACACAGACACCAAAAATATTGTGATAGAGTCCCTCCAAAAATTCACGGGAGCCAATCCTAAGATAGAGTAAGACTGCCAAAGGCATGACTGTCATAATTCTCTGCTCATATACCTTAGACGCCAGAAGCGTTGCAATCTCTCTTCTGGTGTCCATAATCTCTGCCATCTGCGCCGCTGTACTGCGTATAATCGCATTGAGACTTCCTCCACTGACTCTTGCTGTACAAAATACCTCTACAAAACTCTCTACTTCTTCTAGCGGATAGTGGCTTGCAAATTCCTCTAAAAGCATCTCCGGGCTTTGATTGTTCTCTGCCTTTGCTAACATACTTTTTACTTCTTCTAGCATCGCACCGCCTTCGGGGAACATAAGACTTAACTCGGTCATAGACTGCTTCATTGCATTTTCCACTGAATATCCTGCTGACAGAGACGAAGCCAACAATAGAATCCATTCCCGAAACATCTTCTTAAACTGTTCTTCCTCCTTCTGCTTTCTTGCCAATGCACGCTCCTTATGCCACAGCCATAGAAGTGGAAGCAAAGGAAAGAAAGCATACAGCGAATCATAAAACAGCCAGGAAAAAGTCAAGACCAGCATAAAACCCTGAAGCAAATCCAAAAACCAGTTCTTTCTAATAATCCAGTATTTTGGCACGCTGAAATTTCTCAATCTGTTTCATCTCTCCTGTCTTTTCCTGTACCCCGCAGATTCTGCCAGATACCTCACCGGTCTCCCGGAAAAGGTACAGGGGATTTAAGACCACCTGTTCCTCCTCCATACCGGTCACTTCTGTGATTTCTAGAAGTCTTCGGCTCTTATCCCGAAGCCTTCCAAGATAAACTATCAGGTCAATTCCAGAGGCAATCTGTCTGCGAATTGCCTGAAGGGGCAGTTCCATCCCCATAAGAACCATTGTCTCCAAGCGGCTAATTGTATCGCGGGTACTGTTGGCATGGCAAGTGCTAAAGCTTCCATCATGCCCGGTATTTAAGCATGTCAGAAGTTCAAATGTCTCGGCGCCCCTCACCTCTCCCACAATGATTCGAGACGGTCTCATCCGAAGGGAAGCCCGTATCAAATCCCGGATTGTAATCTCCTTTACGTCCTCCATCCCTGAAGTACGGGTCTCTAGGCGCACCAGATTCTCCACGTTCTGAATCTGAAGCTCTGCGGTGTCTTCAATCACCACTACCCGCTCTCCCTGGGGAATATATTCCGAAAGTGCATTTAAAAAAGTCGTCTTACCAGAGCCTGTCCCGCCGGCAATCAAGATGGAATATCCAGCTCTTACGGCATTCTTTAAGAAATATGCCTCTTCTTCTGAGAGACTGTGAAGCTCCAACAGCTTCTGCATCGTAATGGGTTCCTTTGGAAATCGTCGTATCGTGATAATCGGCCCATTGACTGCAACCGGCGGAAGTACTACATGCACTCTGTCCCCGTTCTCAAGCCTTGCGTCGACGATTGGCATAGATTCGTTGACCACCCGATTGCAGGCGCCTATCATCTGTTGGACAATATCGAGAATCCGCTCTCTCGAATAAAAATTCTTCTCCCAGTGTGAAAGCTTACCACCTTTTTCTAAGAAGATACCATCCATGCCATTGACCATAATCTCTGTCACATCTGGCTCCTCTAAAAGTTCCTGTAGAACATCCATCTTGCGAAGCGCATAAAACAGCTCTTTTTTCAGTCTGCACCGCTCATTAAGCGAGAGGTGCTGTTCTTTTCCATAGGTAAGTACCACCTCATCAATCAGCTCTTGCATCTCCTCATCCGGCACTTCCCGGCTTAAATCCACCCGCTCTAAAATCTGTTCTTTTAGTTCTAAAAAGCGCTTGGCTTGTCCCATGGCCTTTTTCTACTCCTCCCTAAGCAGTCCCCGGATATAACTACCAAGCTCCTGCTGCGGCAGCAGCATAAGGTCTTCTTCGCTCTCAGTCCCTGTCTCAGGGACTGGAAGCTCCAGCTTTTGCAGTCTCTCCAGAATGTCCATTCCGTCTAAAATCTGGATGTATCGCTCCCACTGGTTGATTTTGCCCTGCGAGATTATATCTTCTTGTGTTGGCATATAGATGCCATCGCATTGGCGCAGAAGCTCTGGCTCATGTCCTGTCTGATGTCCAAAATCCAGAATCACAAAATCATAAGAACTCTGCGTGCGAATCAGATACAAAAGCTTTTGCCACTCTTCTACGGTAATCTCCTGAAAATCCCTGTAGGATTCACAAGGTGGGACATAGTCCAGTTTGTCAAACTTCTGAACCATACTGTTTAGACGATAGAGAAACGGCGTTTTATTTTTCTGTCTAAGAAAATAAATCAAGTCGGATAAGTTCCAATGACTGCCTCCTAATATCTCTAAAAGGCCCGAACATTCTTCCAAGTTTAGATATAAAACATTCCTGTTTTCCGAAAGTACCTGTCCTAAGCCAAGCGCAAATCTGCTCTTATAGATTCCATCTGCCGGGGAGTATACCCCTATCACACGGTTGTCCCTGTGTACCCCTGTAAAAAGTTCCTCTTCGGTCTCAATCTCTGAGTAGTAAAACAAAATCTCCCGAAGAATATTCTCTACAGACTGGTACTTGTATACGGCCCTTTGCTTACTAAGCTCTCTTGGCAGACTTCCCTCAGACAGAAGAATCACACATTCACTGTGTATCAAGTCCTTACAGACCAGATACCATTCTGCTGTAAGCAGCACAACCTCTATCTCCTCCTCAGAAAATATACGCGTAAGCTGTTCTTTGTCCGTACACATTCTTACCTGAAACAAATGACTTTTCTTAAGATTGACGTACTCTCGAAACGCTTCCATATAGGAAACGTCAGAATCCGCAATCCATAATTTTGTGCTTTTCAATATAACCTCCAGCAACACAAAATCCCGGTATCTTATGCTGCAATTTTTTTAATGGGATTTGGCTTAGATACTGCGATAAGCCAATGGCGAATGCCACCTTTTAGATAAACGTTTATCACGATTTTCATTATAGACAATCCACTTTTAAATGTAAATGCTGTTTACAATTTGTTCACAATTTTTGGATATAAGTTACAAAAACGCAAATGCAGCCACCGCATAAAGCAGAGAAACCCCGCTAAAACCAAAGGTTCCCGATGTCAAAAGGCTCAAAAGATTAATCCCCACCGCGCAGGGAATCCCAAAGCCTTCCAAAGCCAGATTAATGCCATAGATAGCAATTCCCCCCATCACTGCCCGAAGACAAAAATTCAAAAAAAGTTCTGTTTTTTGTTTTACAGTCACCATAAATAATACCAATAGACATGCTCCCACAATAATCAAAATGCCTGTTTGTTTTTCCATAACCCCTCCCCCTTCCTGCTTCACTATATGAAATCTGCTGAAAAATATTCCCGTTTCCGTATAAATTTTCCAATACGCGACTATACTGATAATAACCAATTTCCCCAGAGCGCAAGATAAGCCGCTCTAGAACAGGAAGGAAGATGCAGATGAAAACTACGGAACAAAACAGGGCAACTGACCCTCGCAGACGGCAGCTTTTAGAAGATATCAAGAAGACCAAATTCGCGCTGGACTGCGCCTATTCTAATTTCGAGAATGTGGTTGACCCAGACCTTGTCGACTCTTCCATCTACGAATTAAAGGCCGTACAGATGCGCTATCGGTTCCTGCTTAGACAGGCGGAATTGCTAGATTCGGTAACGTAAAAGGGGCTTATAAAAGCCCCCTTTTCATGAAAGTTTCTTTAAGAATTTTGCAAGGTCTAAGTCACTGCCCATCACCAACATATGCTCATCTCCCCGAAACTGATAGTTTGCTTTTGGCATAGACATTGTTCCATCTTCTTCACGGATGCCAAGAATACTGATATTATAATTAACCCGAACATTTAATTCTTTGATGCTTTTTCCCACCCAATCTTTTAGTGGAAGCACCTCATAGATTCCATAATCTCCCAAATCCACAAAGTCAAATACATGATTGGCACTCGCCTTTTTTGCTGCCTTTTCTGCAATGTCCCGCTCAGGGTAGACCACCTCATCTGCGCCATTGCGAAGCAAAAATTTTGCCTGTACATCGGTGCTCGCCCGACTGATTACATAGCTTGCTCCCATCTCTTTTAAGAGGCTTGTAATCTCTAGACTACTCTGAAAATTTGTTCCAATACAGACAAAGCAGATATCAAAATTGTTGATGCCAAGTTCTTCTAGCACTTCTGGCTGTGTACAATCTCCAATCTTTGCGCTTGTCACAAGCGGAAGACAATGCGTCAGGCACTCTTCTTCTTCATCCACTGCCATAATCTCATTCCCCAGATTTGCCAGCTCCTTACACAGATAATGTCCAAATCTTCCCATTCCAATAATTAAAAATGATTTCATACTTTTCTCTCCCATCAACCTATATTAATCCGTTCCATTGGCTGTCTTACACTGGATTTTCGCCGCTTATCCGTAAAAGCAAGTGCAAAAGACAGGCTTCCAATCCTTCCACAGTACATCAAAAGAATCAACACCATTCTTGAAAACACCCCTGTCTGCCTTGTAATCCCTGTACTCATCCCCACTGTATTGACCGCCGAAAAAGTCTCTAACAGTACATCGCTCATTGGAAGTCTGTCTACTGCACAGATACAAAAAGAAGCAGTCACTGCAAGTGTCAATGTCAGTGTAAAAACCACAGCTGCTTTCTCAATCATCCCATCTTCTAGTCTTCTTCCATAGACATTTACCCCATCCCTGTGCTGAATCATCGACACAATATAACACAAAAGCACCATCACCGTTGTTGTCTTCACACCACCTGCGGTTGAGCCTGGATTCCCTCCAATCAGCATCAGTACCAGCGTCAGAATCTTCCCGGCATCCCCCATCCCGGCCACATCTGTTGTGTTAAATCCTGCGGTTCTAGGTGTCACTGCTGCAAACAACGCTCCCCAGAATTGCCCTGACGGCGAAAGTGTGCCTAGCACCCCGCTTCTTTCCAGCCCCCAGAACAGTAGAGAAGGCACCACCACAAGTACCACCAAAGCTGTCAGCACCATCTTTGTATGCAGACTGTATTTGCGAAATGCCAGGCGATTCTTTATCAAATCATTCCACACCAAAAATCCAAGTCCGCCAATCAATATCAGGCTTATTACTGTCAAATTCACCAGCCAGTCATTGGTATAACGTACCAGCGAAGAATACGCCTCAAATCTTCCCATCAAATCAAATCCCGCATTACAAAACGCAGAGACTGCATGAAAAATACTATAATAAATCCCTTCCCAAAATCCAAACTCTGGTATAAAGCGAATTGAAAGCAAAAGTGCTCCTATCCCTTCTATCAGAAGCGTACCCTTTATAATCAGTTTTGTAAGCCTTACAATCCCTCCAAGTGCCAGTGCATTCACACTGTCTTTTAAAAGTCCCCTGTCTGCCAGACCAATCTTCTTCCCCATCATCAAAAGCACACGCACTCCAATGGTCACAAATCCAAGTCCCCCCACTTGAATCATCAGAAGAATCACTATCTGCCCAAACAGGCTAAAGTGCTGATACGTATCCACCACCACAAGCCCTGTCACACAAGTTGCACTTGTCGCGGTAAAAAGCGCTGACAAAAAATCGGTCCCCTGCATCCTTCTGTCAGAGACTGGCAACATCAAAAGAAACGTCCCACATAAAATAATTATCAAAAATCCCACCGCAATCCACTGTGTATGCGTCAAACGCCCTCTTAACCGAGCAACCATATCTATCTCACCACCTACTTCCTTATATTTCCCCCTATTATATTAAAAATCCCCCTTTATGTAAAGATTTCGCTAAGTTTCTCTTGTCCCTATCAGCCCTCGCGAAAAAATATTTTCATTCCCCCCTTCTTATTTTCAAGAAATAATGTTATGATAGAACTCAACAGTTTATTACACTGTAAGTCAATGACCCTTGTGGGAATAAATTAGAAAAGGATATATATGGACAAATTAAGTGAAGAAAGAGCTGACCTAATCCGGCAGATTGAGGCAGAGAAATCAAGTCTCGCCCATATAAACCGGGAAGTCAAAAAAAGAAAAGATTACATCCGCTCTCTTCATCTGTTAGAGGAATCCCGGTATGACAATACCCAAGCCCAAAAACAATACAACAGCCTGATGCAGCTTTTAAAAAAATACCAGGTTGATATGGAACAAGTTCCCGAAGAATTCCTCCGACAGACCCGCTCTATAAGAGATGCCAGCCGGGGTCTCGAATTTGGACAACGCGGGGAAGAAAAAGCGGCAGAAGCAGTCAAGCTTCTAGGAAACAAAGTTATCTCACTGCAAAATCTAAGACTCAAACACAACAAGCTCGATATTGAGCACGACTTGGTGATTATCGCACCCACAGGCATCTTCTCTGTGGAAGTAAAGAACAAAAGACACAATGGCACCATCACAGAAAAAGGAATCCTAAAAAGCGGTTCCCACTCTGAAAATCTTATCGAGCAGATACGGCGGCATACCAATTCCCTCAATCAGCATTTAGAAGAAATCTATAAAAAACAGCCGCAGATGAAGAAAAAACTGGCCGTCTACCCCATTATTCTGTGGGCAAACGACCATTCCAATGTCAAAGACCATTTTCGTGAAGTTCCAGTCTGCTATATCAACCGATTAGAATATGAGATTTTAAAAAAAGACAAATATAAAGCACATCTATCCCGCAGTGAAATGGAAGAACTATGCGCCCGCCTAAAAAAGCGCAGACAAAAAAACCGTGAATATCCACTTTGTGTCGAACGACAGTATCTAGAAGTATTAACCGAATATTGCCTTATGGATTTAAAAAAAGAAATTGAGGACACCACCCGGCAATTAAGAATTCACGAATATGATGTGCGTATGCTAGACCAGAGAATTCAGAAAAAAGAAAACGGATTACTCTCATGGATTGGGAGTCTACTAAAAAACAGTGAAAAACGAGGAGCGCATCATTAACTATGCGCCCCTTTTTTAATCCTCTGTTTCCCTTCGGATTCTCTGCTTTGCACGCTCAAGCCGCATCTCAACTGTCCGAAGCGTAACCCCTAGAATCTTGGCAATCTCAGGATTGCGATATTCATAACAATATTTTAAGACCACTACTTCTTGTAGTGGCTGACTTAATATTTCTAGTTCCTCTCGAAACCACTCTTCTTCATATTTCTTTTTTATATGGGAATAGACATCTGGCTCTGTCTTATCCCACAGCGTCTCTATCTCCTTTCTGTCCACAAATCGGCATCTTTGTCTTAATATATCAATCGAACGATTTTTTACAATCGTCTTGCACAGTGCTGTCATTTTCTCATTGTCGAGATGCTGATATTTTTCATAGTGCTCCATCAATTTTATTATAGAATCGTGCAACACATCCTCTGCATCCTCCGAATGATTTAAAATTCCATATGCCTTTTGATAAAGTTTTATATAATTTTTTTCATAGATTTCCCGGATTTGTTCCCTTTGCTCTTCTGATAACCTAGCAAAAGGCGACATTTCCTATAGTACGCCATCTGTCTGAGCCGCTTTAAGCGCCCGTATCATGACATTGACAGTATTTTTATTATTTTCATTTAATTCTTCAAATTCAACGATCAGGTCATAATAATTTTCAATTTTACGGTTTACCCTATTTTCCATCAGAAGATTTCTCTTTTCATCTGATAAACCTAATAGATAGTCGGTAGTAACCGAGAAAAAATCCGAGATCTCAATCAACAACCCAATGCACAAAGCCTCCGTATTTCTCTCTACCTTACTGATCGTCTGTTGTGATACTCCGACAAAACCTGCCAAAGTCTCCTGGTTCATTCTTCTTTTCTCTCTCAGTTCTCTAATCCTGTTCTCCATCTTGTACTCCTTTACCTTTTTATTTTACGTTTATTCCTGTAGATACTCACATTTATTTGAAGTATCTCTTTACGCGTTTTGGAAGTATTTTCCATTTTTTATCTTGTTTTATATTTGTATAACAGGGAAATCATTGACTTCTTTTTCTTCCTGTGCTAATCTGATAAAAACAGAAAATCAGAGGTAAAACGAATGGACAGAAAAAAATTTTATATCACTACTGCCATTGCCTATACATCTGGAAAACCACATATTGGCAACACCTATGAGATTATTCTTGCGGACAGTATTGCCCGCTACAAAAGATTTCAGGGATATGATGTCTTTTTCCAGACCGGAACGGACGAGCATGGACAGAAAATCGAATTAAAAGCAGCAGAGGCAGACATTACACCAAAGGAATTTGTGGACAATGTAGCCGGACAGATTCGCACAATCTGGGACCTGATGGACACCTCTTATGATAAATTTATCCGCACAACAGACAAAGATCACGAAGCACAAGTGCAGAAGATCTTCAAATATATGTATGACAAAGGCGATATCTACAAAGGTTACTACGAAGGTATGTACTGTACGCCTTGTGAATCTTTCTTTACCGAATCACAGCTTGTAGACGGCAAATGCCCGGACTGTGGGCGTGAAGTCCAGCCTGCGAAGGAGGAAGCGTATTTCTTTAAGATGAGTAAGTATGCAGACCGTTTGATTGAGCATATCAACGCTCATCCTGAGTTCATCCAACCTGCCTCCCGCAAGAACGAGATGATGAACAATTTCCTCCTTCCAGGCCTTCAGGACTTATGTGTATCAAGAACCTCTTTCAAATGGGGAATCCCTGTGGATTTTGACCCCAAACACGTGGTCTATGTCTGGCTGGATGCACTCACCAACTATATTACTGGCATCGGTTATCACTGTAATGGTGACAATAGCGAACTCTTCAACAAGAACTGGCCCGCAGATTTACATCTGATTGGCAAGGATATTATCCGCTTTCATACTATCTACTGGCCGATTTTCCTTATGTCTCTAGACCTGCCACTTCCAAAGCAGATATTTGGACATCCGTGGCTTCTAAGAGGCGATGGCAAGATGGGAAAATCCAGAGGAAATGTTATCTATGCGGATGATTTGGTAGAGTTTTTTGGCGTAGATGCAGTTCGCTACTTTGTGCTCCACGAGATGCCTTTTGAAAATGATGGTGTTATCACCTGGGAGCTTATGGTGGAGCGTCTAAATTCAGACCTTGCGAACACACTTGGCAACCTTGTCAATCGTACCATCTCGATGTCCAATCAAAATTTTGACGGAGTGATCATAGATACCGGTGTCACAGAAGAAATCGACGAAGACCTCAAAAAGACCGTACTAGAGACGCTTCCAAAGGTCAACGAAAAGATGGATGAATTGCGTGTGGCAGATGCACTCACTGAGATTTTTGCTCTCTTTAAGCGTTGCAACAAATATATCGATGAGACAACGCCCTGGGTACTTGCCAAAGACCCTGCTAAGAAGGCACGTCTGTCAACCGTGTTATATAACCTTGTAGAAAGTATCAGTTATGGTGCTGTGTTATTGGAGCCATTTATGCCTTCTACCGCGAAGAAGATTCTCTCACAGCTTCATGCGCAGAGCAGAAGCATCGAGGAAATGAGACACTTTGGCCTCTATGAATCTGGCACAAAAATCACAGATTCTCCAAAGATTCTCTTTGCCCGTTTAGATGTGATGGATATTATGGAGAAGGTCAATGCCAAAGCGGCAGAGCTAGAAGCAGCACAGGCAGCCAAAGAACCGGTGATTGATATTGAAGCAAAACCCAATATCTCCTATGAAGATTTTAGCAAGCTGCAATTCCAAATCGGTGAAGTGCTCTCCTGCGAAGCCGTGAAAAAGGCGGACAAGCTTCTGTGCTCTCAGGTAAAGATAGGAAGTACAACACGTCAGATTGTCTCTGGTATCCGTAGCAGTTATACGCCAGAGGAGATGGTCGGCAAAAAGGTGCTTGTCCTAGTCAATCTAGAGCCACGAAAGATTCGCGGACTGATGTCCGAAGGAATGTTACTCTGTGCAGAGGATGAAAATGGTGTTCTCTCCTTGCTGACAGCGGAAAAGCCAATGCCACCAGGAGCGGAAGTTTGTTAAATCTATAACGTTTATAAAGGTCTGCTGTGATAGATTTCACGGCAGACCTTGTCTGTTTTTTGGTATATTCTCTCTCTTTCTGACATATAGTTTTCTGACATAATATTGTCAGAAAGGTGTCTTCTATGTATTGTTCTTCTCTTGCCAAACGCACGTTAATCGCTGCATATTCCCTGCTTTTTACCTTTCAGTTTCCATTTACAGGCTATTCCTTTGACCGGTTTACGATGGAGGTATTTCGTCATGAGATTGCAAGCAGTACCTTAAATCTGCACTATACACTTACAGACCCAAAAGCCTATAAAATCAAAGAAAAAGAACCTTCCTTTGGAAGCTTTCAGCAAACTTTGATAGACGAAGAACTGGCCTATCTAGAAACATGTCAGGAGAAGCTTGCGCGTTATCAAAAAGGACATCTAAGCGATACACAACGTCTGACGGCGGATATACTGGACTGGTGGATTACAGGACAACTTCTGGCTAAGGACTATTACTATTATCAGGAACCATTAGGTCCAACCCTTGGCATCCAGGCACAACTTCCCGTTCTATTAGCAGAATATCCATTTCGAAAAAAGGCGGATATTGACACTTATTTAGAACTTTTATCAGTGCTTCCGGTCTATTTTGAGGAGATTGCTCTCTTTGAAAAGGAGAAATCTGAGGAAGGACTTTTTATGAACGATGAGATATTGGATAAGATTCTTGCACAGTGTGAGTCGCTTTTTCCAATGGACCAGACACATTTTCTGCATACAACGTTTCAGGAGCGGTTAGAGGCATGTGATTTTCTAGACGAGGACCAGAGAATTGCCTATGAAGCAAAGAATCTAAAGACTTTAAGTCATTATGTAGAGCCAGCTTATCAAACACTTTGTGAAGTGCTTAACAATCTGCGGGGGACAGGAAAGAATCTATATGGTCTTTATCATACGCCAGAGGGAATTGAATACTATGAATATCTTTTAAAATATTCGATTGGCACAGACCTTAGTATGGCTAAGATTCACCAGATGTTAGAAGCGCAGATGGAGGATGACTATGAGACACTTCTCTATGCGATTCACCAAAATAATAACTTGTTAGATATGGAACAGGATGTAGAAGCCTTAAACTCTCCCAAAGAGATTCTTGAAAATCTTCAGACACAGATAGAAGAAGATTTCCCGGAATCTTCGGAGGTGTCCTGGCAGATTAAGGAAGTACCAAGCTCACTTGCTGCTTACTTAAGTCCTGCTTTCTATATGACACCGGCGATTGATGCGCCGCAGCAAAATATCATCTATATCAATCCAGCCAGAAAACCAGACCGTACAGAACTGATTACAACACTTGCTCACGAAGGATATCCAGGGCATCTGTATCAGAATTCTTTTGAAAATACAGAAGATTATCCGGCGGTACGGAATCTGTTCTATATCGGAGGGTATACCGAAGGTTGGGGGTTATATAGTGAATTCTACGCTTATGATTTTCTGGGGCTTTCTAAAGAGGAGGGCGATTTTCTGCGGGCAGCGACTTCTTTAAATTATGCAGTCTGCGCAAGTCTTGATTTGTCGATTCATGGAGAAGGATGGACCGAAGAAGATTGTCTTACCTATCTTGCAGCCTTTGGGATTACAGACCAGGAGAAAGTCCATCAGCTGTATCTAAATATATTGGAAGAACCATCGAATTATCTGAAATATTATCTGGGATATCTGGAAATCTGCAATCTAAAAGAGAGTGCACTCACACTCTCTTCGGATTGGACATTATACGATTTTCATACATGGTTTCTTAAGATGGGACCAGCGCCTTTTGATATCTTAAGAGAGCAACTAGGAAGTCTTGAAGTATCCTCGAAGCTTCTTGAAAGCCCTAAGAAGGACTTCCATCTCTTCGCCTTCGAATCCGTCCATAACAGTCTGTACCATCTGTTTGTGAAAGACCGCATGTTTTTGGTAGGCAGCGACACCTTTCTCTGTTAGTGAAAGCAGTACAACACGTTTGTCTTCTGCACTTCTTATACGGGATACGTAGCCTTTTTTTACGAGGTTATTGATAGCAGTCGTCAAAGTCCCTACCGTGACAGACATAGTCTTCGCAACGGCAGACATATTCCGGGCTTCCTGGATGCCGATGGCGTCGATAATATGCATATCGTTGATGGAGATTTCTTTAAAGCTTCCGTTAATCAGGGCTTTGTGTTCCATGTCCAGGACTTCATTGAATAGCATAACGAGTAGTTCGTTGAGAAGTTCCTCTTTTTCCAAATGGCATCACCCCCGCAAAAGTATTCTGCGTTTTAGTATAGCATATTTAAAAGGGGGGTGCAAGTTTTGATAGTGTAACTTTTATGTTGCGGTGTAAAGGACGCCCACCAGGGGGTGGTAGATGTTCCTTCCAGACCCCGCTCTCGCTTAATGAACGCCTATAGCGGTACTAAGCTCGCGACTGCGCGTCCCGCTTGCGCTCGCTAAGTGCCGATGGCGTCCAATGGGTCTTGCAGGAACATCTACCACCCCCTGGCGAGCTGTGTATTGGCTCCGATATGTACGCTTCGGACGAAACATTTATACCTATATGCTATACACAATATTATACTATAGTGTGTTATACTTATCGGTAGCCAGGGCGGGGTCTTTGGGGAACCTACTCCCCTTACGTCCTAGCGTCCCTTATATTGTCCAAAAACTACATAAATCTTAGTTTTTATGTCTTATAAAACCCCGTCTTAAACAGTCGTTAAAATTTTATCAAGAAGTTTAACAGGTCCGGTTGTTAGGATATTGGTTTCTTCAGGATTGGATACCAGGACAGCGGTTGTCAAATCATAGCCAGCCTTTTTTATGGCATCCATGTCAAATTCTAAAAGTTTATCACCAGCTTTTACTTTATCGCCAGATTCTTTTAGAGCTTGGAAATGAGCTCCATTTAGTTCTACTGTGTTGATTCCTACATGGATAAGAATTTCAACGCCATCATTGCTTAAAAGACCAATCGCGTGTTTGGTGTCAAAGAACATGCTGATTTCGCCGTCAAAAGGAGCAACAACTTCGCCTTTTGTAGGAAGGATACCAACTCCTGTGCCCAGAGCACCAGAAGCAAACGTGGCATCTGCAATCTCTGTATAAGGGATAACCGTTCCTTCTACAGGAGCATAGATGCAGCCAGCTTCCGTCTGGATTTGTGGACGTTCTTGTGACTTTGGAGCTGCTGTTTTGGATGTTTCTTCAGGGTCTTTGTAGCCAAACATCCAGGTTAGAGCAAAAGCAACACCAGCTGCAATCAGGAACATAATGATATAGTTTACTGGGTCATGCAGGCAAAGTAACAGACCAAAGACGCCAGTTACTCCAGTTCCAGTAGCGCCAAGACTTACGATGGAAGCGTACAAGGCACCAGCTGCACCGCCGATGGCACCGCAGATAAAGGGTTTGAAAAATCTTAGGTTGACACCAAAGATAGCAGGCTCTGTAATACCCATAAAGCAGGACATCGCAGAAGGAATCGCCATAGATTTGGTTCTTTGGTTCTTGGTCTTTAAGGCTACTGCCAAAGTTGCTGCACCTTGTGCAATATTCGCTGCAGAAGCTAAAGGAAGCCAGTAGGTGACACCATAGAGACCAAGTTGTCCAACGTCAATAACCGTATACATATGATGTACACCGGCTACTACAGTCAAAGAATACAAGCCACCCATAATCAGACTGCCGATACCAAAAGGTAGTGCAATTAGTTGCTGTACACCGCCGATGATTCCATTTTCAATGGTTACAAAGACAGGACCAATCATGGAGTAGGTGAGATATCCTGTTACAAATACACTAACCAGAGGTGTTACAAATAAATCAAACATCGCCGGAACTATTTTATGTAGCTTTTTCTCAATGGCACACATAACAAAGACTGCAATGATTACAGGGATAACATGCCCCTGATAGCCCACAAGGTCGATTTCATAGAGGCCAAACCATACGCTCTGTGTCTTGTGTACGCCCTCTGCTGCTACGGTCCAGGCATTTTGAAGGTCTGGGTGAATCATCAGCATACCAATAACCGCTCCCAGATAGGGATTGCCTCCAAACACTTTTGCTGCACTGTAGGCAATTAGAATTGGTAAAAATACATATGCAGTATTGGCAAACAGATTAGCGAAGACAAAGATAGAGCCGGAGGTGTCAATATTTAAAAATCCATTGTTCACCATAAAGTTCAGAGCTTCCATAATACCCATCAAAAAACCGCTGGCAACGATGGCCGGGATAATAGGTACAAAGATATCTCCTAATGTCTTGATAGCCCGCTTGTAGATAGGTTGCTTTGCTGCCGCTGCTGCCTTGGCATCCTCTTTGCTTGCTGCTGACAGGCCGGAAATTGCTAAGAACTCGTCGTATACTTTGTTGACGGTTCCTGTTCCTAAGATAATCTGAAGCTGTCCAGAGGCGCTAAACACCCCTTTGACGCCATCAATCTCCTCCACTGCCTTTGCATCGCACTGAGCGTTGTCTACTAATACCAGACGCAATCTGGTGGCACAGTGGGCAGCAGATACCAGATTTTCTTTTTTGCCTACTTTTTCGTAGATTTCTTCTGCTACTTTTCTGTAATCCATTCTTTTTTTCTCCTCTCTTTTTTATAAGTGCCAACAGTAAATTCCTTTTACATTTCCTGAAATATTTACTGTGTACTGTTCTTTCTTGGGGTAAAACCGGGTGGTAAAGACATCTGTTCCATCATTTAAAAATACTTCTACAGAAGATACATCTATTAAGATTCGCATACTTGACAATGCTTTTATCTCGCTGCCCCGGATGGTTCTGCCGCCTCCTAGTTCATGGTCTGTAAATTCCATCCAGAAGATGCCTTCACTCTCTTGATAGCGAAGCACCAAGCCCTCTGAAAGTGTAATACTCACGTCCTTTTCTATTGTAAGTTTCCACTCACAGCAAGGTTCCATCTTTCCATCATAGCTGCCTTCAAAGAAGAAGATTTGATTCCACCAGTCTTCTAGCTCTCTCACTGGATTCTGACAAAGAATTCCATCCCTGATAGAGAGTTCTCTTGGAATCGTCAACATATTTTGCCAGCCGTCTGCGACTGTCTTATTCTGATGTTCCTCTACATCTGGCATCCCCATCCAGCCAATCTGTATTCGCCGTCCGTCGTCCGCTAGAAAGCTCTGTGGTGCATAGAAATCAAACCCTCTGTCCAGTTCTCGAAATTCCCCTGTTATTTCTGCCAAGTGAACGTCCCCTTCTAGAAAAAAGATGCCACTTTGATAACAATTTGCATAGTGAAGGCCTTCTTGTTTCATGCCTTGTGGCGATACAGATAATACAGTCAGCCCATCTATTTCATACACATCCGGGCACTCCCACATATATCCGTAGGCTCCCTCTTTTTTATATCGGCGAAGGTAGGTCCAATTTCTCTTATCCTTAGAAGTAAACAGAAGCACAACTCCTTGATTTTCCGTTGTTCTAGCGCCTTGTACCATATAGTAGGTGTCATCTTTTTTCCATACTTTGGGGTCTCGGACATGTCTGGTAAGGTCTTTCGGATAATCTTGATTCGTCATTAAAAGCTCTTTCTCTGCAACTGTGCTTCCATCCTGACTAACTGCCAATATCGTATTATTTTCCCGTCCGGTTGTGATATAGTCATAATCTCCTGAAAATTTTATATTACCCGTATAAAATAGATACATCGTATCTTCTTCTATTAGCGCCGAACCAGAATATGCACCATGACAATCATAAGGCTCGTCTGGCATCAGTGGTACTCCCTGGTATTCCCAGTGCAGCAAATCCTGGCTTGTACAATGCCCCCAGAATTTTAGACCTCCTTCTGCCTGAAAAGGTGCAAACTGATAAAAGGCATGATAGACTCCTTGATATTGGCACAACCCATTGGGGTCATTTAGCCAGCCAACTGGCGGTGCGATATGAAGCATTGGACGATATGGGTCTTTCTGCTGCTTTTTTTCTATCTTCTCTTCTATCAGCTTCTCCCACGTCTGATGTAATGCATTCATCTTCCTCTCTCCTTTCTAGTTTGTGAATACGTATTCACAACTTTCCTGACAAAAGGATGCCGCTTATATCGGTATCCCATCTATCATTTTCTTTAAGAACTGTCTCTTGCCACCATCACTGCTTCTAGTGGATAGTGTTCTATGTCTTTTCTGTCAGAATGTTCAATCTTATCTAACAGTCTTCTCATCGTTAGCGTCGCCATCTCCTGGTTGGGCTGTGATACGCTGGATAAGCGAGGATATAAAAAATCACAAATATAGGTATTGTCAAACCCCACCAGCCCTGCTTCTTTTGGAATCTCAATCCCCATTCGCTTTAAATGCCCCATCATCTGTACTGCACGCCGGTCATTGTAGGCAAAGATTCCTGTTCGTGCTCTTTTTTGGCTAAAATAGGCCTCTAGCGCTTCTTGGATTTCCTCCTCTTTTTTGGTGCTAATCACATTTAGATGTTCGATAAAGTGTGGGTCATAACCTGACAGCTCTTTTGCAAACCCTTTATACTTTGCATCCTTGGTATTGCCAAAGAACAGATACTCTCGATATCCTTTCTCCCACAGATGTCTCCCCACCTGTGCGCCAGCCTTTCGATGTGAGACATAGACCGAGTCCAGTCCTGGCGCTTTTCTGGTGATTACAACCGTTGGTATTAAAAGCTGCTCTATGGTCTCTTTCCATCTCTTAGATTTTGCATCTATTGGAACGACTATCAAGCCATCTACCCGGTATCGTTGCACTACACTTAGACTTTCTGCCTCTTGTTCTAAGTTATAATTGGAATTAAATAAGATTAAACTATAGCCAGCCTTTCTCGCTTCCTGTTCTAAATATTTAACCAAATCCGCAAAAAAGGAATTGGAAATATCTGTTAATATCACGCCAATTAAATGTGTCTTGCTGCCAACTAAACTCTGCGCCATTACATTGGGCTGAAAATTATGCTCTCTTGCACAGGCTAATACCCGTTCTCGTATCTCGGGGTTTACAGCCTGATTTCCATTTAGTACCCGCGATACCGTTGGCTGTGAGACACCTGTAAGCCTCGCAATCTCTGTCATTGTAATCATAGTTTCCTCCGGTTGTGAATACGTATTCACAACTTTTCTTTATCCTATCACAAGAATTGCGACACGTCAATTAGCACTAATCTATAATATTCCGTTGTAATTTTTATGCATTTCTACCAAAGGTATCTATTTCTGTCCTATAAAAAACGAAAAAGGGCACTTGCATTGTACAAGCACCCTGTAGTATAATCTACTCAGAAAGGTTATCGGAATTGCTCCGATGCCCTCAGTGAATATTACTTATAAGAAAAAGCATCCACCTTGGGCGGGCCGGATGCTATTTCTTATTATGTCGGTCTACATATGTCAAAGCCGCGAAAACAACAAGCAACAAAGTAAGTACTTCCATTGTGCTCATGGGCAATCCCCCCTTTATAAAGACTAGAGGGCATCAGTCGAAAGCGCATCCGTAACTTTCATTTTCAATTACACGATTCCATGTTATCATATGTGACAATGATTGACAAGTTTTTGTTGCAAGCTTGTTCTTCACATAGGAGCCTCCCATGAAAATCACCGAATTTCGCATCAAAAATTTTAAATCCATCCACGACCTATACCTAAAGGACATCCAAAATGCCCTGATTCTAGTTGGTCAAAATAATACTGGAAAGACCACAGTACTAGATGCTATCCGCGCTGTTGGTGGAGAATATACGATTCGCCCGGAAGATTTTCGGGAAGACGGCGCCAGTATTGAATATATGGTTGCACTCTCTATCTCAGAAGATGATCTAAGACTTCTGCACCGCAAAGGGATTGTCAGCCAATATCGAAGATGGGAAGCATGGCTTTCGGATTTCCAGAGAAAACTTCCTTCTTTTACCAACCAGTTGCTTACCTTTACGATGTCTGCCAATCGGGAGGGACGCATCCGCTATCAGGATGGTTTCCATAAAAATAATCCTTATATCCCGGAGGTATTTCCCAAAATCTATCATGTGGATACCGAGCGCCGTGTTGAGCAGCTGCAACAAGACCTTTGGCTCTTACAGGAAGATGAGATTTTACAAAGGATGCGCACACAGTGTTGTATCTTTAATCAGGCCCGCACTTGTACACAGTGTTTTAACTGCATCGGCCTGATTGAGCAAAAAAGCCCCAAAGAGTTAGATGTCTTTGAGACCTCTAAGCTGCTTGACTACAAGCTATACCAGCTTAATCTGGATACCTTTGCCAAAAAAGTCAATAAAAGTTTTCACAGAAACGGCGGCAGAGAAGAAATTCACTACTCTATGAACCGGGACGTTGAGAAGATTCTGCAAGTGACGACAGAAATCTGGCAGCCAGCACAGCATCAGACCTGCCCTATCTCCCGAATGGGAAAAGGGATGCGCTCTATCTATCTCTTTTCACTTCTTGAAGCCTATACAGAGATGGAAGAAAGCTTGCCAAGCATCCTGATGATTGAAGACCCTGAGATTTTTCTGCATCCTAGACTTCAGAAAGTCTCCGGGAAAATCTTATATCGCTTATCTCAGAAAAACCAGGTGATTTTCACAACTCACTCTCCCAATCTGCTGCCAAACTTTAAGACGCAACAGATTCGGCAGGTTGTCATCAAAAAAGATGGCTCCTCCGGTATTCGCGAAAAGACGGATATCAGTGCTATTCTAGATGATTTAGGCTATACCGCCGGTGACTTGATGAATGTCAATTTTGTCTTTATCGTGGAAGGCAAACAGGACAAATTCCGTCTTCCAATTCTGCTAAAAAAATACTATGCAGAGACTACCGATTCCCAGGGAAATCTTCTGCGCATTGCCATTATCACCACCAATAGTTGCACCAATATCAAGACCTATGCCAATCTCAAATATATGAACCAAATCTATCTGCGTGACCAATTTCTGATGATTCGGGACAGTGACGGCAAAGACCCCATAGCCCTGGGGAGACAGCTCTGCCACTATTATGAAGAACGCAACTTAGAAGATTTGGATAAGCTTCCAAGAGTTCGCCCGGAAAATGTCCTGATTTTAAAATATTATTCCTTTGAAAATTATTTTCTAAATCCAAGTGTGATGGCAAAGCTTGGCATAATCGAATCCGAAGAATCCTTCTATCAGATTCTTCTTTATAAATGGAAGGAATATTTACATCGCATTACAAGCGGAAAACATCTGGTAGAGATTCTTGGAAAAGACCTTGAGACTATCGAAGATATCAAAGAACATATGGAAGATATCAAAATCTATCTGCGTGGACATAATCTATTTGATATCTTCTATGGCAGATACAAAGAAAATGAAACAGAGCTTTTAGAGCGCTATTTAGAATTAGCTCCAAGAGAAGACTTTGGGGATATTCTTGCCTCACTGGAGCATTTTCCATATTTTGAAAGTCGGAAACGATAGCCGACAAATGTTATATAAGATTACATCTGTCCAGCCAATACCACGCTGGCTGCAATCCCGGCAAATGTACTAAGTAGTGCCCCTGCAAGTGTCCAGCGGGTCTTGGTCACTTTGGCAGTTAAGAAATAGACGCTCATCGTATAGAAGACCGTCTCTGTACATCCCATCATAATCGAAGCAATCAAACCAATATAAGAATCCGTTCCATAGGATTTATAGATATCAAGAGCCAGAGAAGTCGCCGCCGAGGAGGAGAACAGACGAATAATCGCAAGTGGAATCAGCTGCACCGGAAAATGCAAAAGCTCTGCCAATCCAATCAGATATTCTGCCACAAAATCCAAAAACCCCGAAGCCCTAAGCATCCCTACTGCTGCCATCAGACCTACCAAGGTAGGCAGAATCTTCAAGACCGTCTTTCCCCCGTCCGCTGCCCCGCTGACAAATTCATCATAGACAGAGACTTTCTCTGTTAGCGCATAGGCGATAATATAGAAAATAATCAGAGGGATGATAAAATCAGATAGATAATAAAAAAATGTCATAGCGGCTCTCATACGCTCTTTTTCCTTAAATCTATGCGAAAGTTACAAAAAATATGTATCCCCTTAAAAACGTTTGCGGAAGGATTCGAACCTTCGGTGCGTTGCCGCACACCACCTTAGCAGGGTGGAACCATCAGCCACTCGGACACGCAAACGGAAAATGGATGGGGCAAGACTCGAACTTGCGATGTTTCTTTGTAACGGATTTACAGTCCGCCGCCCTCGCCGCTAGGCATACCCATCCTTGTTTTTTCTGCTTATGCACCAATCTTTTTCTGTGAAGTTTCGTCAATAGCCAGAATATCATCTAACCTTACTTGTAATACAGATGCTAACACCACCAGATTATCTATGGTTGGAAGCGCCACTCCCTGTTGCCACTTGTAGATGGCCTGTGGCGTGGCAAAACCAAAAATATCCTGCAGATTTCTAACGGTCAGCCCTGCCTGCTTTCGCAGTCTGTGAATATTCTGTCCGGTTCTTATCATATTGATGGTTGGCAGATTTACCATGATTGTTTACCTCCTGTTATCATATTTCCATATCCAGGCGGCTATGCTCCATATGAGACTCGAACTCATGACTCCTCGATTAAAAGTCGAGTGCTCTCCCATCTGAGCTAATGGAGCGTAAAAAAACCGCCTACCTCATACAAGATAAGCGGTGCAGTCATCTATGCTCTACACTTGGTTGGCTTTTAAATATTGCCATCCCAATATCACACAGTCTATCGCCTTTTTCTTACCTGATATGAGTGCATCTTAACTAGACTCTGTCCTTTTTCTTTACTGAACAGTGTCTGATAACGTTTACTATACAGGTAATACACAAATCCATTTGCAGCGAAATCAACGGTTGTCATGAGCGTTTCCTTTCTGGACTTATCTGGTCCGTTTCGTTTTAACTGTAATTACTATAACATGAATTTTCTGGTTTGTCATTATACTGGTAATATAATTTCTCTATCCTAGTTCTGAGAAGTAAAAAATGGACATCTCTTACCAATGCATTGGTTATTTTGTGATGAAAAATTGCATACGATTTCAGATTTCTCCATTTCTATACCAAAGTGCTGATTCACAAAATCAATCGCAGACTGGATAGAAAGAAAAGAATCCCTTTTGCAACAACGCGGCCCTCCAATTGTTCCTATCCTATCAAGTGCTTTCGATGTCATCTTATGGGATAATGCAAAAGGTTCCTTTTCTAGAGGCGTAGACTTTGAAATGATAGATATAAACATTCCTGAACTAATTCCCGCACCACAGGCACCCCAAAAGCCACAGGCACCGCCGGGAACACTTTTTCCACGATTTATCATCTCAATAAGTGCTTCATGTAAATTAATATCTCCACCCGCATTTTTAAATGCGGTCAAAAGGGAGGCACCAACCATAACATGATGTTCTGGTCCATGCATATGGCAAAATGGCAATGTCATCATTTTTTCAATGATAGTTATAGGATTTTTAGAGGTTTCATTTATGCACAGACTAATAATGCTATCAAGCCCCTGCATATGACAGTCATTACAGACATAATGCCCTTGCCTACATCTCGTTTTGCTATTTTCTTTTTTGTGGCATATTTCACACTCCATCAATATATCTTTTTCAAGATATTCAAGTGGTGCTTTACATATCAGACACTCATCCTTCATACTACTTACTCCTTTGCAAACTTCAACTTATAAGTTTGATTATACTGTTTCTACTCTTTATTTTCCACTATAAAATATAAAATCAACAATGGTGTAATTGATAGAAAATATGATAAAATAAAGCAAAGCACGAACACCAAAAGAGGATATCTAATGATATACGAAATCACAGACACAAGCAAAGTATCATCCCTATTTGGCAACTGGCAAGAAACGCTTATCTGGTCTTGCTTACAGGGGATTATGGGAAAAATCTATGCAGATAATCAAAACACACCAACATCCGCAATGGCGATTCTTGGGGATTTTATCTTTTTCGCCGGGAAAGCGAATGTAGAGCTTGCATCCTATAAACCAAACTGGTNCTATAGCCTCTCTATGATTGACAAGCAACTTTATCAACGATGTAAAGCAGAGACTTGGAGCGCCGATTTGGTATCACAGTTTTCAGATTATGAAAGTTATCGCCATCTTGGACTAGGTGTTGTAATCTGTAAAGAAAATATTATTATCTCAGGAGCTTCCTCTTATTCTAGATATAAAGAGGGGATAGAGATAGAAATTGATACCAGAGAAGAATACAGACGTAAAGGATTTGCCTATATATGCGGTGCAAAACTAATCTTAGAGTGCCTAAAACGGAATTTATATCCAAGTTGGGATGCACACAATAAAAGCTCTATCAAGCTGGCAAAAAAGTTAGGGTATCATTACAGCCATACATACACAGCAATCGAAATATATGATGATTTATAAAAATATAATTTTGTAGGCAAGGGTTCCTTTACAACAAAAATTGTCTCACTTCATTTATTTTTTCTTATAACGCATATCATCTGCCTTTCCGTTATTTTATTTATCTAAAGACAGCTAACTTTACTCATTTGCCGGCGCTGCATAATTGCCCTGTACAGCAGTAGGAAGTTCATCATATTGTACCTCTTTCCATTCAAGAACACCCCGGATAGGCATTACCGTCAAACGGATAAAAGCTCCCTCTTTCAATTCCTTTGATGTTCCGAATGTAATGTCCTTTCCCTTTCCGTTCTCGTTGTAAGAAAATAAAGTGTATGAGTAATCCATACTTCCGCTAAAGTTAATTACACCGCCGTTTGATTCGACCTGTTCTATTTTACTGTTATCAATTTGTGAATAATAGTATGTGCTGCCAGTTCCCGAAAGGAACCATATGCAAAAGCAGATAAAGCCTGCTATAATTACTGCAACCACTGAAAGCCCTACCATCATTTTCTTTTTCATTTCTATATCCTCCACTTACCAACCTTTTTTGGCTATTGTCTTTTTATGTTTTTTTGCTATTTTAACTGGTACATTTCCTTTTGTAGTAAATATAAAAACAGCAGACATCACCCATGCCACAATCATACTAAGCAAACAAATTAATACATTCCAATGTACAGCAGCATCATAACTTCGATAACTGATTAAACCCAGACTTGCAGTAACGGGATAAATATTGGCTAACATAGTATCTCCAGAGGCAAACATACCACCATAACCATAAACAAAAGCAATAATTGTTCCAATCATGTGTCCGTTTGGTATGCGGGCGGCGAATGCAATAATAGGCATGACCGCAATATACAAAAACAGACAGTTAAGAATAATCTGGATAAATGTCTGCAATACTGATGTTACAGAAATCCCCGGAAATCCCATCATCAAGTCAGCAATTATCGTGAATACCGCACTTACCAACCCAAAAAGCAAAGAAAGCAATGCACATACCAGCAGTTTTCCCCACAATAAGTTGCTATACGAAACAGGTATCGTCAAAATGCTTTTCAGCGTATCGTCTTTTCCTTCCCTTGCTATGATATATCCAGCAATTAAAGCAATGCACATGGGAAAAATCATAGTAGCATTATTTTTAATTACCTGTTCTGTAAAGAAAGAAAATGTCCAGACAGTTCCATCCAATGCGGTTGTGGAAAAAAGCGTCAACAGGACGGAAAGCAACATCAGAAAAACACCTGCCCATATCATATGATACCGCTTTAATTTCCATATTTCGGTCTTAACCATGCGAAACATATCATTCATCTCCTCTCTTTTTATACATATAATCAACCAATATCACAGAAAGCAAAGCAACAACGGCTAAAATAATGATTGTCTGAAATGTAGTCGGAATTAAATATTCCAGCATCCCCACGCCGCCCATAGCTCCATGTGCGGTTAAATTCCCTGCACTCCAAAGGGTTGTAAACGGAATTGGCATTAACCAGCACACCACTTTAGGCAGTGCGCCAAAAGATGATTCGGCTGTCAAACTTAGGACACTGTAAAAAACACATAATAAAACAGAAAATACATAGTTCTTACTAAAGAACACTACGAGAACGACTAACGGCAGCGTCCCGGCGGTAATAAAAATCCCCATTTCCAGCGCAAAAAATAATCGGTAAGCTATGCTGTTTACTTCTGCAATCATCCCACCGCACAGGATGGATATAAAAGCCGATGTCAGACTAAAAATACTCCCAAAAAAGAACAAGACAATTATTTTTGCCAAAATCATCTGTGTGCTTGTGACAGGGATTGTACGCAGGTTTTTAAATGTATCATTATCCCGTTCCATAAAAAAGAGCATGGCTGCCATCACCCCTATCACGCATGGCAAAAGAAGTTCTACCCCATATCCCATAACAACCTGAAAATAATCGTTAAAAATATCTATTTTGCTGTCATACTGTCCTGCTGCCTGGGGCATAGTCATCAATGCTGTCAGCGGCACGGGAAACAAAAACGCCGAAAGAACAACCATCCATATAAATTTTTTTCGCTTCAATTTCGAAAACTCACAAATAACAAGTTTAAGCAATCCCCTCACCCCCTGTTACACGTTTGAAGTAATCTTCAAGGCTTTCTTCTGAAGTTGCGGCTTCCGATACTTCTATACCATTTTTTACAAAGGCAGTAACAATTTTTCCTATTGGTAAATCAAGGTTATGCACCTGTATATTGTGATCGTCCTGTATAGTAAAGCGGCTTTCATGAAAGATACGCTCTAAAATCCGTGCCGACTGTGCCGTATCAGAAACAATAAACCGGATATGTTTGCTGCTCTTTGCTTCTAATTCTGCAAGACTTTCTTCTTCTAGTAATGCACCGTGGTCGATAATGCCTATATCGTCAGCCAAAAGTGCAATTTCAGAAAGGATATGGCTGGAAATTAGAATTGTTTTTCCACGCTCATTGCAGAGGTCACGGATAAAGGAACGGACTTCTGCAATTCCAATTGGGTCAAGACCGTTAATCGGTTCGTCCAAAATCAAAAGTTCCGGGTCGTGCATAATAGCAAGGGCAATCGCCAACCGCTGCTTCATGCCAAGTGAATATTGAGAAAACAACTTTTTATCTTTGTAAGGCAGACCAACCAAATCAAGTGCGTTTTTAATTGCGCTTCGGTTCGGCACTCCCCGCAGGGTGGCAAAAATACGCAGATTTTCGGCAGCGGTCAGATTAGGATAGAAGCCAGGGGATTCAATCAGACTACCAATACGTGGCAACAACTTTTTCTCATTTGTCATCAAAGATTTTCCCCAAATTATCACTTCCCCCGAAGTAGGCGGTGTCAGCCCAAGCAACATTTTCATTGTTGTTGTCTTTCCAGCGCCGTTTCTGCCAAGCAGACCATAGATACGCCCTTTCTGTACATGAATATTCAGATTGGCAACGCTTTTCTGCATTCCATACTTCTTTGTAAGATTCTTTGTTTCAATTACATATTTGCTCATTGCGAAACCTCCTTTTCATGTCTGCTATTTTATCACTCCAACCTTGCATTAACCTTGCGCAAACCTTGCATTAACCTTGCATTTAAAGGAATAAATTTCTGTAAATAATAAAATCCCCGCAGGACGGAGATTCTATTGCTGCTCTAAAAGACGGTTCGGATTCATTTTGTCAGTGGGAAAAGCAGAATAAAAACCGTTCCTTCTCCTAGTACACTTTCCACAGTTATTGTTCCATTCAGTTTGGCCACAAGCTGATGTACGATAGACAGGCCAAGTCCACTGCCTTTTTCAGACCGTCCTTTATCGCATTTATAAAGCCGCTCAAAAATATGTTTCAAATCCTTCTTATCAATCCCTACTCCATTATCAGACAAAAGAATTTTTATATTCCCTCCCTGCCCTGATAAAGATATTTCTATTTTATCCGCATGACTATGGGAAATCACATTTTGTATCAGATTATTTAATATCCGCATATATCCGTCTGGAGCAATCTGCACCCGAAACGGCTGCTCTGGAATGTTCACTGTGAAATCCATCTGCGTATCTTCAAATATGGGTATCCAATCAATCAGTATGTTCCGTGTCAGTTCCGTTAAATCAACAATAGATATATTCATCGAAAATTCATTAGAACCCAGCTTGAACCAGTCAAAAAGCACATCTATATATTCTTTTAAATCGTGGGCTTTACGGCGGGCTGTTTCTATATAATCGTCACGTTCTTTCCCATCAACAATCCCTTTATGTGCAGCGTCCAAATATCCAATCAGTGTGGTAAGTGGTGTCCTTACATCATGAGAAAGGCTTGTCATAAGCTGCCTGTTGGTTTCTTCTGTTTGACGATAGGCAGAAAGACTGTTCTCATAGGACAGGATAATATCGTTGATTGCATAAGCAAGTGGAGCCACAAGTTCATGTGTTTCCGATAAGATACGCCTGTTTCCATTTCCATTTTTTACATCTTCCAAAATGTCAGACATTTCTAATAGCTGCTTTTTTACACGCCGGACTATAAAAACAGCCCCGCAAACCGAAGCAAATGCAATACCCAGTGCAATTATTGTAACTGCTTCTGTATACAATATTCACACCTCCTTATTGAAACGATAGCCAATCCCCTTCACGGTCTGTATATACCGTGGATTGCCTGGATTCTCTTCTATCTTTTTCCGCAGACGGCTGATAATTGCCATAATATTACTGTCATCATAGACATATTCTTCTCCCCAGACATTTTCATAAATTTGCTGTTTTGTCAGTATCTTTCCTTGATTCTTGGCAAGAAACATAAGTAAATCAAATTCTTTCGGCGGCAGTTCAAAATCACCATTTACCGCATGGATAGAACGGTTATTAAAGTCAATAACCAGCCCGTCAAAATCAAATGTCTGTAATTGTCCGTTTTTTGGGTTAAAGCGAGTATAGCGTCTAATCAATGATAGAATACGGGCAATCAGCTCGTCCATGTCAAAAGGTTTTGTTAAATAGTCATCAGCTCCTGCCCGTAACCCCCGCACTTTCGAAGCGCTGTCATTTTTTGATGTAAACATCAGGATAGGCAGGCTGTTTTCTTTTCTGATCTGCTCTAAGGTTTCAAAGCCGTCAAAGCCTGGCATCATAACATCCAATATAACAAGCTGGTATTCTTTTTCCTTCAATTGTAGCAAACTGGATTTTCCAGAATAACAGCAGTCAGCTTCTATACGCTCTTGTAAAACACTCTGTTTAATCAATGCACAAAGCTCTTTGTCATCATCTATAATCAAAATTCTGTTCATTACCCACATTCCTCCGTTCATTAAATTGCATATTTATATGCTTAGAATCCAGCCACATTACTACATTTTTCGTATCTACAGATTTTAGCGGAAATCTCTTGAAACATTTCACATTCAATGGTATTATAACAATACAAAGGGAAAGCACCCACTCCAAAGTGGATGCTCCGAGTTTAGGTTAAAGAATGTCCTTACGGACACCGCCTATCCTGTGGTTCAGACAGGATAGGCATTTTTATTTTCGCTTGTTGTTTCTCTTATCGAGAAAGGCAAGCAACGCAACAATTAAGCTACCAGAGGATATCAGCAATGCTAATATTCCAATGAAAATCGAAATGATTTCATAAGCTGTCATCGGCGCCACCTTCCTCCCTATGTATTCCGGCACGCCGGTTTTCATAAACTCGGGAGGCTACCACCCTGTCATGGGTACTTTCCGTAGATGTATTGTAACACGATGATATATGAATGGCAATTAGTTCTTTAGGTTTCTTACAGGTATCATGATACCCGCCCAAAATCCAGTATTCATCAGATAATTAGATCCATTTTTTCAATATTATATGGTTGGTTTTACTTTGAATAAACAGCATCATTTCTTGATAGAAGATACACACAATACTGATTCATACTGATACCTTCTCTTTTGGAATGCTCTGCCAATAGGCGATGTAAGCTGCGAGGTAATCTCAATTTAAACTGCCCAGAATAATTTTCCAAGTTGTCTGGTTCATTAATCTTAATCCCCTCTTCAAGTGCGGCTTCAATCCATTCCCTCTTAGCATCTACTGCATTTACCACCGCTTTTTCTACTGTTTCACCACAAGTAATGCATCCCGGCAGATCGGGGTAAGAAACCACAAAACCACCTTCATCCTTATCCTCCATAATCTCCATCCGATAAGACATTGCCATATAGTCATTCAGCGTTTTCATCGTTTCTTTCCTCACTTTCTACGATTTGTTTCACCATTTCAACATAAACTTTCTTAATTGGCTCATGTTTTGGTATCATAATTGGCATACACCCTTTTTTTCTAAATGTATAATGACTGCTTCCACTTCTTGGGGCATTCATCTCATATCTATAGCTCTCTAACACCTTACGCAATTCATCAAACCGAATATCTTTTGATAAAGTGCAAATATGTGCTAATAGTTTATCCCACTTTGACATTCTGAATACCTCTTATCTATATTATATGTGGTGTCGTATTTGGTGTCAATCATTTTGTATAATTATGCAACTCCCGGCAATTTGGCAACCCGTTTTTTTAATGTTACGCAATAAAAGCTATTTTTGAGGATAGAGGTATAAAATATCCTCTCCACCATGTTCCTATTCTAAATGCTCTGTAAAATAAGGTATTCCCAAAGGCTAAAGCGTAACAACACCAACACACATTTTCTCCTTAAACGCTTTCATAACATGGTACTAACACCATGTCTATACCATCAACAAGGAAAAACGTTTATACGATAACAAAAATGCTAGTCCCACCAGCAATAATAAACAGACTGCTCCTCATGGGATAACTCTGTAATTGAAAGCAACTCCCCATTATCCCCAACAAGAAAAGTTGGTTGCGATAAGTCTGTTTCCTCTCCAATATCATCTGGAAATATATCTTTTGGTTCATTAAAAATTTGCTTTATTTCCGCGAGCGGTAATTTGCTGAAACCAATCAAAGTATCAGCGGTTATAACCTTATCTTTATCTTCCAATCCATAAACCTGTACAAAGACTTTTGCCGTTTTGTCTTTATTGATTAAATTATCAATTAGGGCAATATATTCAAGTTTTCCCTCAAGGCATTCGCAACAGAAATCCGTAAAATCATCTGTTGGGTTTAGATAGTCTTTGTTAAAATAGTATCTTTTTGTAGATTATTCATATTGCCACGCTCTCTTAAAGATAATAATTTCTCGTCCTGCCACTTCTTTGAAAACAAAATTATTGATTTTGGAAGCAGTCAAGATTCACCCCCTCTCCAATACATGAAATTATATCGTGGTGATTGAAACCAATAAGCCATTGATATTTTTTTGAAACAATATAATAATCTAACCAGCCATTTTCTAAAAAAGCTGTATGACTTAGTAAATCAAGGGCTTTTACTAACTCAGGTATATAACTTTCAAATATCCAAAATTCTTCTCCAAAATACCAGTCACTGCCCCTGTCAATTAGAAAGTAAACCATCTTATTTTCTTCTTTTATAATTTGGGGCAAAAAATAAAACCATGTTGAATAATCAACTGTATAGCATCCGAGAAGTTTTTTCATGCTTTTAGGACTATATCCATTCGTATTAGCCCAATGTAGACCGTTTTTCCACGTTTTTGTTTTATCCGCATATTTTTCTACAATCTTCTGGTATATATTTTCCCACTGGTGTCCTCTCACTTTACGAAAGCGTTCTTCTGATATGCCACATTGCGTGACCACTTCATGTTCTAATCTAAATATATCACTTGCAGACCTATTCACATTCATATTTTACTTTCTCTTTTAATCCATAAGTTCATTTTCATTGGATAATTGTCTATGTCTTTATTTGATATTAAGCAATTATAATCCTACCACTTCTATAAATATAAAATTATTGCCCACTTTTTTCCAAACTTTTTATTATTATATCTGAACAGTAAAATTCTATTTCATTTTCTTCATAATCACCGACCTCATACTTGCAATTATTTTCATATCCTCTCACGGTCATATCTTTAATATAAAATCCAGAAATTTTACCATTTCCATGAAAACGCCAAGAATTTACATCTACAAATTCTATGAAAATCTTATAATTATCTGGACTGGTCATACCTAATATTAAATTTGTATGTTCCTCCCAAGAATTATTATCTAATGTTGTTTCCCATTTCAAAAAGATAATCTTATCAAACATATTGAAGTGGCTCATTTGAAAATTCGGGAAAATAGATTTGATTTTATTCAAGTTCACCTATACCCCACCTTTGCAACTTTATGATTTACGAATTTGATTATATCACTTTCACGCTCCATTTTTCAAAAAAATATAGGGCATAGCAACCGCCACGCCCGGCAGTTCCGTCACCAAAAAGACGGATTACCTGATCTGCGGCGAGAAGGCAGGCAGCAAGCTGGCAAAGGCAGAGCAGCTCGGCGTTAAAATCCTGACTGAACAACAGTTTTTGGAAATGCTGTCGGCATAAGTTTTCTTATTGCCATAAATCTTGAAAAAGCTGTCTGAAAAACGGCAGCTTTTTTCAAGTATCCGGGCAGTCACAGGGTACTTATTCTATATACGGGTTCTGTTCGCAATCCGTAAAACAGTTCAAATCGCAACTGACAAAACGGCAGAATCATGCTATAATTTGAGAAAGAGAGGTATGCTATTTATGGCAAACAAAACGAACACTATTCAGGAACTGAACCTTACAGACAGTTTTTTATTTGGGAAAGTAATGCGCGACACGGAAATATGCCGCATGGTACTGGAAAAAATATTAAATGTTCCCATTAAAAAGGCAGAGATCCCTGTTACCAAAAAAATCACTGACATTACACCTGACAGCGGGGACATCCGCTTAGATGCCTGCATCAATGATGAGCAGGATACCATATACTCTGTTGAGATGCTGTGCTGCAAAGATAAGGAGCTTCTCAGAAAAGCAAGGTATTATTTCCAGTGCAATATCGACTCAGATATAATTTACACCAGAGAAACATGCACAAAGCTGAAGAAATCGTACATCATCTTTATCTGCACCTTTGATCCATTTTCCGACGGACGCCACATCTACACCTTTGAGAACCGGTGTCTGGAAGATTTGTCGCTGACGCTCGGTGATGAAACCACTGAGATATTTTTAAGCACCAAAGGCGAAAAGGATGATGTGGACGACGAAATGAAGGAATTTCTGGCTTATATCGAAAACAGCACAGATGACTATGTGCAACAGGCATCCAACCCGCTGGTCAAAGCAATTCATAAAAAAGTAACTGAAGTAAAGCTGGACCAGGATGTAGAACTCCAGTATATGACTTTATTACAGAGGAACGAGCAGGGAGGAATATAATGTCAGAAGGAATATATTTTATTTAAGATCCTCGGCCAGACTTATAAAGAAAAAAGTTTTGCGGCATATGGCATTGACCTGCCGCCGATCAGGGAACTGCTTCCCACAGACCTGCCGAAGATTGCTGCAAATGAAAAAAGCATTGACAACCTGTTTCTGCTGGAAGACGGAACTTATGCGATTGTAGATTACGAATCGGTATACAAAAAGGCGAATAAAATAAAATATCTGAATTATATTACGCGGGTAATGGAAAAATACTTTAAGGAAGATGAAACCTTTAACCTGCGCCTGATCGTTATCTACACCAGCGATGTACAAAGCGCGGATCCAACGCTTGAAACGGACTGTTTTACCCTGCGTACCGAGCAGGCTTTCCTGTCCCATATAGACGGCGAGGCAGCCTTCTGTGAAATTCAGGGCAAACTCAAGTCCGGCATCCCTCTGGCAAATGATGACCTGATGCGGCTGGTGATCCTGCCGCTTACAGTTCCTGGTACGGAAGGGAAACAGAGTATGCTGGAGAGGATCGTTGAACTGGCTGAACAGATCCCGGACGAAGGGCAGCGGATTTTTACCCTGTCCGGCGTGATAGTTGCAAGTGACAAATTTATAAGCAGGGATTACATGGATCAAATAAGGAGGCGCATCAACATGACACAGTTAGGACAGCTTTATGAGAAGGAAAAAATTGAATATGCTAACCAGAAGGTAAGGGAAAATGCTAAAGAAATTGCAAAGTCTTTACTGGAAGACGGCACGGAAATCGTAAAAATTATGAAAGCCACCGGGCTTACAGAGGAGGAACTTCTTAATCTTCAAAATGAATTTTTAACGGTATAAAAAGTATATGCAATGATTTAGGACCGGTTCCCACCGGTCCTTTTATGGTGTTAGAATATAAATAGTACAAGTTAAAAGTGGAAAATTCTATAAAATAACTTACAATAGAGTATAGAAAGGATGGAGATTTTTCATGAGTAAACAATACGATAAACAATTTAAAGAGGATGTGATTTCTGGACGCTGGAGGAATTTCAGAAGGTAATCTCCCTGCTCTACAAGGGCGATTATTATGAGCATTACCTCTTTATTTCCTTCTGGGTGCTGTTTATGACCGGGATGCGGATTGGTGAGGCTGCGGCGCTGCTGTAGTCGGATATTGATTTTGATATAGGTCTGTTGAGCATAACCAAGACCATGTATTATAAGTCAATGGACGATTTCAAACCCGTGGAACCGAAAACGCAGGCGAGCGTCCGCACCATTTACGTTGACGCTGATACCATAAGGGAACTAAAGGCATGGCAGGAAGTCCAGAAGAAAGTGTTGAAAAACTGCGGCTATGTTTTAAGCTACAACGGCATACCCACAAGCAAGCATACCCTTCCACGGGCATTGGAAAAACTTGCGGAACTGGCCGACGTACACCGCATCAAAATCCATGCGCTGAGGCATTCCCATGCCTCCCTGCTCATCAGCATGGGCGAGAATCCCCTGTTGATCAAAGAGCGTCTGGGGCATGAAAAAATACAGACAACCCTTGGAACCTATGGTCATCTATATCCCAACACCAATCTTGAAGTTGCCAACAAGCTGACCGGGGTGCTTCAGTATACGCCTGCCATCCAGAACGTTGCAGACTATACGAGCAACCAGCATACCGCAACTTACCACAAGGAAGTGAAATAAAAAATGCAATCGTAATGCAATAAAAAGAGGAAAAAAGCCGCAAAGCCTTCATTTTACTGGCTCCGCGGCTCACCTCCGACTACTCGAACTCCTCGGCGGATAGCTTGAACTGACTGTTTTTCCCTCATTTTTCAAACATATATTATCCATATTCTTTAAAAAATTCTCTCGTTTTTATGACTGTCAAAATTTTTAGAGCCAAAATAGAGCCAGTCAAATCCGCTATTTTCTCCTTGTCTGCCCTATCTACATGGCGCTAGCGCCATGTAATTACACCAACAAAGAAAATCTATTTGCGCTCCCTCAGCTTCTCTAATATCGCCATAATGTCCGGCTGCGTTGGAATGAACTTTATGCCATGCTTCAACATACCCATGACTTTTTTCGCTTTCTTCTCAATCTCTCTAGCGGCATGCTCACTCGTCAGCATCAAATGATTTCCGGCAATTGTGTATTCCCGTTCTATGTATTCTTCCATTATCGGAAACATATCCTGTATCAGAAACGCACTCTCTCGGCTGTCATCCAGTTTAACGATATGGAGAATGTCGCAAGGTTTCCCGGCTTTTTCTTTTTTCTCCATAATCTTCCTGTATTTCTCAATACGGCTGGATAACGGTATCATCCAATATATACCCGTATTCGTATCTTCAAAACAGTAATAATGCGGTCTGTTTCCTGCCTTATTTCCTTTAAGATACGGGTCTGACATTTTCTTCATTTGCCTGTCCTCATTACGGAAAAGTCCCTCGCCTTGCGGCGAAGGACTATACTTTCGACCCAACCATTTATATACCGCATATCGGTCAGCGGTAAACTTTCAACCCGACCATTTATATACCACATATCGGTCAGTGGTAAACTTTCTTTGTACCTACATTCTAGCAAGTGCAAAGAGGAAAGTCAATAGGGCTTTCCATGAAAATTTTATGGAATATCCGCTCGAATTATTCCTGTTTTACGAGTAATCAAGCAAATTTATAATAATTACTCTCAAATTAGCAATATCATCATTGGATTCTATATCATCCAACTCAAACACTTCTTTTATCATCCTTTTTTTGTCATAATATACATAGATTTTATCTGTGTCAATCACTAATACATTATCTTTATAAATATTGTCCGTCACTACCTTATCTGCTGTTAAATACAACTGTTTTAAATTGCAATATGACATCAACTGAGAATTTATGTCCTTTTCTGCTGAAACAGATAACTTGATTTCCACAGGCAAATATTTACCGTTCATTTTTATTACATTATCTACAAATGTTTTGCTTCTATTCTCCTTTTTGCAACCACATTCTTTAAAAAAGGCTTTTGTATCTCCCAAAACTTTCAAAAATCTATCCACGTAAAACGCTCTAAACTGTGCTTCAAGGAAAAAATCTCTCCTATGGCAATTTACTATTTTCAGCCAATTATCATCATTTAGCTTATATAATGGCATCGGTTCTGCAACCGAATCTATAAAATATTTCTCCACAATAATGTTTTTATTTAAAATCAATTTTTTAATAAAGTCAAATTTTTCGCCAAAAACCGGTGTTATACTGCTCTGTCTTGAAACTTCTAATTCAATACTAAATTCTGATATATCGACTAGATTTTCCAATAGAAAAATATCATCAATTGGCGCATATATATTACTTCTCCAATGCAAATTCTCATTATCCATTTTTTCATAGGCAGGATTACCAGATATTTTTCCTATTGCAAATATTTTTCCACCATATATTTCATGAATCTTTTTTGCTCTTATCAGAGCATTCATGATTGTCCAAAAAGCACTATTAGAATACCGTTCTCTGCTACTTAAAAGCTCATTCTTTAATTTACTAATTTTACTATTTGCATATTTTGCGTGCATAAAAAAGACAATATCGCCTTTCTTACACCACTTAGGTGCTGTCCATGCGGTTTCTCTATCCTCATACTCGCCATCATCACCACCCCTTATAATTGCTTCCATATTAAAAAAATGTGCATAATTATAAACTTCATCTAATGAATTTGGGAAAGAGATATTTGATATATACGCTTGAACATAATTCATAACAAATTACCTCTCTATTCATAACGCTAAATATATCCTTTATAACAAGGTCAATCACAACAATGGCGCAAATTATAATCATTTTTCTGTTTATAAAGTAACTAATTTTGCTATTTTTGCCGCCACATCCTCCAATGATTCCTCAATCGTACTTAAACCAGTTTTTCATATGCCATTGATGTAATTATTTAGTGCGTGATGTGAAAAATGTTGCTAAATCGTTGCCAGTACCTAAACAAATTTGCTTGCAACCCTCATAAATACTGGGTTTTTAAAGCCCATTTCATCACTCGAACTCTTCCCGAAGTTTTTATCAGCAACTCTCAAATGCTGATATTTCCTACATTTCGGGCACGTCTTTTTCGTAAAATCTGGCTCTTTTCGCACCGTTTCAAAAATTTTTAGTAGCAAATTAGTTGCAGTATCTGCACCGATAATTTTCCATCGGCTTGATATAATCTACTTTTTTATTACTTACAACAAATAAATCCATGCGGCTGTCAGGCATCTATATACCTACCGCCACAGTCAAATCGAAAGGAGCAATACCATGAGCAACAAACATAAAAATCCAACAATCAGCTTCAGAATCACCGATGCCGAACGAAAACAAATCGAAGCTCGCATTCTTGCCAGTGGAATGATGAAAAAAGATTACTTTGTCCGTTCCTGCATTTACAACCGCATCTGCGTTGTTGGCAAGAAAGAAACTATATATCCTCTAGCACAGACTGTCAATGCACTGTACCTGCAATTACTTAAAATGCAAAAAGAATTTACCGCAAACGATGTTACTCTTGATACGCTTCCTTCTTTGGAATCCATTAAGGAATTACAGACTGAATACACCAATATGCTGACAGCTATTATTGACCTGCTGGATGGTGCAAAGTATCTATGGGAAGGAGACCATCATGAATAACAATCTTACTTTTCAGTTTGGTATGTACGAACCTGCAACCGATTCCATCATTGTCAACAATGGTGAAAATTCCATTCTTGTTATCCGTTGTAAAGAATGTAATTCCTCTGTTATCTTCGATGAGCCCAGTGATGTAGTCTATCTGTGCCATTTAGCAGAAGAAACACCGCTTTTATATGCGAAGCTTGCATTGAAAGCAAATGGCTTGCAGGATTATGTAGATGCCATGAATGAATTTAATTAACAGCCTGTTTCCTATCTCCATCATTTTCTTATGATGGAGATAGGCTTCTTAAGCCATTCTTATGACATCCATTTGTAGTGTTCTCTTAAAAATATTTTATTTTTTATATATCTTATTTTTTGTTTTTCCTGTGCCTTTAAGGATATTCAGCTTTTCAGCCTTCAACAACAAACGGCTTGCCGTCTTTATTTCAACTTCCAGCAATTTTGCCGCAACAGCACTATTTATTTCTTTATTTGTTTCCAGATAAATCAAAATAATCTGCATTCTTGCTCTTTCCAATTCGGACATTGATTCGGACATTGATTCGGACATTGATTCGGACATTTTCTCGTTTCTTTCAAAACCGTCTCTTATGCGGATAATCGCATTCAAATATGTTCTTTCCTCATCCATATCAAACTCAGGCTCTGGTGAACCATTTTGTTTCAGTTCTCTTAATATTTTAGGAATACCTGTTCCCTTTTTTTCAGATAAATCAATCTCCTTAAATAATTCTCCAATTCTTCAAAGAATATGTCCTTAATAATATAAAATAGCCTGAAAACATATATAACCAAATATCTACATCTTTCCAAAAGAAAATTGGTGATGCTACCGTTTGCTGCTGTATTTTTACGGATTCAGCAGCATCTTCTACCCTATTATATTTGCTCCGACTCACTGATTCTGACTTTCTTATTCCATAAAAAGTTAAAATCTGTTGATTTCTATATAAACTGTTAATCACTCTTGTAATTGGTCCTGTCTTGAACATTGAGCAACACCATCTCATCATTCGGGCAGGCGGTCCTATGTCTTCACAAACATCGTAAAAGACCTGTTCATCATTCTTTGCAGTCAGGAAAATCGCTTGAGGGTGATTTTGTCTATATCTCTCTGCATATTTGACAGTACTAGGAAATTCTAAAGTGGTATTTCCAAATATATGTACTAAGTTCGGGTTACTCATCGCTTTAATCACTACATCCGCAGTAACTGTAGAGTCCTTACCTCCCGAAAAAGATATCACTATTTTTTCTTCATCAAACTTAGCTGCCATCTTACGCACAAATTCAAAAGCTTCAGTCTTCAAACAATTCAGGCGGCTCTTATTTGCTTCAACGAAATTTGAAATATACATCTCAAAATATTTATAACTATTATTTTTTTTGTGATGACCAATTTTATTAATCAAACTGTCTGTATCAGCAAACTGAAATGTTTTGCTTGATATGGGGATACTCTTCCCATCTATATAATATCTACTATTTGAAGCCCAAACCGATTTTTTAATAAATTCGTTTGGTTCCTTATCCAGCAAAAGTTCCAGTAACAATCTCTCTTCTGGAAATACTGGTCTAAGATCCGCTGATAAATATTTTATTTTTTCTCCACATAATGGACATATGCCTTTATCTGCTTGAGTGACATTCTGAATTATTGGTGTTTTACAGTGTACACACCAATAGATTTCTATCGGAATATCTTCCACAGTAGTTTCACTGCAAACAGGGCATATAGTATCATTGGTTTCAATGTTACAATTTCTGCACCACATAATACACCGCCCTCAACTTTCTTCTGTATCACTATTCATAGCTGATAATATCATTCACACTGCATTCGAGATATGCACACATCTTCTCTAAGACTTTATTAGATACCGGCTCTCCTCTTCCCATTTTGGCTACTGTTGCAGAACTCAATCCTGCGTGTTCAACCAAATCCTGTTTTTGTAGTCCTTTTTCTAACAATATTTTCCATAATCCTATATATGATACAACCATTTATACATACCTCACTTTTGTTTGTGAAACATTATAAAATCCATTTTCAATTATAGCACTTAAAGAACAAATTATCTATAAAATCTTTATTTTTTTAAAGATTTATTTCATTCGTATAAAGGGCTGTTATTTCTCATCCATATCCTCCAACCTCTCTCCATAAAACAATTCAGATGCTACAGCAAAACCATAGCACCCAAATCATTACCCTATCGTCTGCACCTATCTCGCTCGTCCTTCTTCTCTTGCATACTTTCCGTATAAATCCGGTCAAACACTTCATATCGTTTCTGCTGTTCCATATTAATTTCCAATCTATCAATTACTCTATTAAACAACTTAATTCCAGCAAAATACTCCATATCCCCAAAGCTAAATACCTCAGACAATACATCGATTGAATACTCTGCCATTCTGCCTGCATCAATTCCCAGAAGTTTCATTGTCTCTATTACCCGTTCTGCTCTCTCTCCGATAAATTCTTCCACCTTCTGCTTCTCATAATAATCTGACAGAAGTTTTGCCTCCTCATATACGGAATGAAAACCTGTATCCATTTCTATCTTTCCAAAATACGCCCGAACCATCTCAAATGCCGATTCTATTCCCTTTGTATCAAACGGATAACAGAACACTTTTTCAGCCACACTCATTCTCATATAATCAGCTTTGTTTGCGGGCAACTTCATATCAGCCGTATCTCTATCTCCAACATCTGCCGCAATTTCATCAGTAATATCTTCTGAAATCACTTGTGAAACTACCAAATCCTCCGTCTGCCGATGCGGATTCCCCATCACTTCATCCCTTGCAACTTCTGTTAAATCATCCATATTCCCAACAGGTATCCGATACTCCAGTTCCGCCTCCTTGATACTTCCATCTCTTTCAAGACACCGTTCCACCGTTTTCAGCTTCTTATGATTATTTTTCTTTTGAAGTTTTATCTGCTCCAGTCGTTCCCGATAATCGTCCTCTGACGCTTCAAAAAACGCCAAATCTTCTGCTGTCTTACAGGCTCTTTTCTGCGAATCTCTGTCCCGATACATTTCTTTCTGTGTCTTACACAATTCCTCGTCCACCCGTTGTAAGCGGAATTTCAAATGAACCAAATCCAAAAATGATTTCACATCATATTTAACCACCACCAGATATTCTTCCTGCAGCTCATGCATTTTCCGTATCTGCTCATACAGATAGGCTGATTTGTACGTAAAACGCTTTTTTTCTGCCAGCCGCAAACGATACATCCGTGCATAGCACCTTCTCTGATATGGTGTAAGAAATGTTTTTCTTATTGGTATTAAAGGCATTGCATGATTCACAGGGGATGCCAGACTCGCATTTCCGTATTTAAACATAGCCTCCAAGTTTTCCCTGCTAAAATCTTCTGAAATGGTATCCAGTCTTTTAAACCGCTTCATTCCCGGAACCTTTGCTCATGTGAGATAAAGAAGTAAAAGAAGTGTAAAAAATTTTGCCGTTCCCTGTCCGGCTGACTGCCGGACGGGTCGGGCTTTAGTCGGGCAATTCTACCTTGCCGACAAAAGAGTAATAGATTTCGATTTCCTGTCTGCGGAGCTTCCCCCGGCGTTTCCCGTCAAGGGCTTCCGATTCGTGGATTACGATTTTCTCCACAAACTCCCGTAACAGGGTAGGGGTAAGTTCCTCAAAGCTGGTGTACTTGCGTACCACTTTCATAAACTTTTCAGCGTTTGCCGTGGCTTCCAGCGTTTTAGAAAGTTCGCTCTGCAAAGCGGCGGCTTTCTCTTTCAGTTCCTTTTGCTCGGCTTCGTAGTCTGCCAAAAGTTCCGTGAAACGCTCGTCCGATATGCGCCCGGTCACGCTGTCCTCATACAGCCGCTTGAAGATAGCGGAGAGTTCCGCAATCCGTTTTTCTGCCGCTTCCAGTTCTTTCTTCTTGGCGGCGTTGCGGCGTTTGCTCCCGTCCTCGGTCTGCTCGGTCAACAGCTTCATAAACCGGGCTTCGTGCTTGGCGGCGTAGCTGGTGACTTTCCGTAGGTTCTCGGTCACTCCGGCGGTCAACAGGTCGGTGCGGATAAAGTGCGCCGTACAGTCTGCCGTGCGCTTCTTGTAGCTGCCGCATATGTAGCAGTCCTGCCGCCGCTTGTCCGTCTGATACCTCTGCTGGTACATGACGCTGCCGCAATCGGCACAAAAGAGTATGCCGGAGAACAAGCCCACTTCGTCATAGCGGTTGGGGCGTTTGCGCTGCTTGCGTAGCTCCTGCACCCGTTCCCATGTGTCACGGTCTATGATAGGTTCGTGGTGGTTCTCAAAGACTGCCTGTTTTTCTTCGGGGTTCTCCTTGCTCTGCTTTACCTTGTAGGACACTTTCTCGGTCTTGAAGTTCACAAGGCAGCCCGTGTACTCCCGGTTTTCAAGGATATGCGCCACGGTGTTAGTCGCCCACTTGCACTCATAGCCGGGGTGGTAGCGGCGGGTGCTTCCCGTCCGGCGGTATTCCAGCGTTCCCGGCGTGGGGATTTCCTGCTCCGCAAGCATACGGGCTATCTTGGTCGGACCGTTCCCGGCAAGGCATAGGCTGTAAATCTGCTTCACCACGGGGGCGGCTTCCTCGTCAATGATGAAATTTTCGTCCTCGTCCATGAGGTAGCCATACACGGGCTTGCTTGTGACGGGCTTCCCACTCATGCCTTTTGAGCGTTTTACCGCCCGGATTTTCTTGCTCGTATCCCTCACCAGCCATTCGTTAAAAATATTACGCAAGGGCGCAAAATCGTTGTCGCCCTGTGCGCTGTCAACGCCGTCATTGATTGCAATGAAACGGACGCCGTTCTGTGGGAAAATCATTTCCGTGTACATTCCCACTTGCAGATAGTTTCGCCCTAACCGTGACATATCTTTTACGATAACCGTTCCCACAAGCCCCGCTTCAATGTCGGCAAGCATGGACTGGAAGCCGGGTCTTTGGAAATTTGCCCCGGAGAATCCGTCGTCCGTGTACCATTTGAGGTTGGAAAAGCCGTTCTGTTTTGCGTAGGCTTCCAGAATCCGCTTCTGGTTGCTTATGGAGTTGGATTCGCCTTGGAGCGTGTCCTCGTGCGACAATCTCGGATAAAGGGCGGTAATGAGTTTTTGGGTGGTCTGTCTTGGCATAATGTCCTCCGTTTCCGACAGCCAGCCCCACTATTCCGTAGGTTTATTATACCATAGGGCGGGGCTGGCTGTACAGTCTTTTTTGCTTCTTTACCGCCCGTCAAAATGACGGTTTTTATCTGCGGGTTGTCATGCGCTGTAAATCGGCTTGTGTCCGGCTGCGCTTTCGGCTTCCAGCACTTTCATCATCTTGTCGGCGGCGGTGGCGGTCGTGCCTTGCTTGAAGTAGCCGGAAACCACAAGGACGGTGTTCCCCCGGCGTACCTCGGTCACGCAATCCGGGCGGCGGGCGGTAGTGGCGGTGCTTCTGTTGGGGGTGTCGGTCATAGGCTCTCCTTTCTGTTCAGCAGCGTTTTAAGCTGTTCCATTTTCTCCCTTGCTCTGGCTTTCCTGAAATTCTCCCCGGTAATGCGGACGGGGGTACACATTTCCGTAAGGCGGTCATATATCCGGGCATGGGCGGTGTCCTCCGGGTTCTGCAATTCTTCCAGCGTCAAGTTTGTTGTCACGATTAAGGGCTTGCCGCTGCGGTATCGGCTGTCAATCACGTTGTAAACCTGTTCAAGCCCGTATTCTGTGCCACGCTCCATGCCGAAATCGTCAAGGATAAGCAGAGGGAAGCTGCAAAGGCGGGCTATGTACTCGTTCTTGCCCTTATAGCTGGCGGCAAGGTCATTGAGGATAAGGGCAAAGTTTGTCATGCACACGGAAACCTCTTGCTCCATGAGGGCGTTGGCGATACACCCGGCGAAATAGCTTTTGCCTGTGCCTACCATGCCCCATAACAGATAGCCGATATTCCCGGCTTTCATTTCCTCCCAACACTCTACATAAGCATGGGCTTTGTGCATTTGGGGGCATTGCCCGTTGTCGTTTTCAAACGTCCATTCCCGCATAGCCGGGTCGGTGAAGCCTGTCCGTTTCAGCCGTTCCACTTCCTCCCGGTGCTTGTATTCCCGGTGGCTGGCTTCCAGCGTTTCCCGGCGTTTCCGCTGGCAGTCACATTCTTTGGGGTGGCGGTCACGTCCGAAAAAGGTCTTGCCCTCCGGGAAGTAGGCTTCTTTGGGCTGGCGGCAGCTCCCGCAGTATAAAAGCCCGTCCTCCCCTGTGTAGTCCTCCGGCTCTGCTTCCTGTGCCGTGGCAAGCCGGAAAATAGCGTTATCATAATCACTCATAAAATCGTTCCTCCTTGTTCATGGTCTTTTACGCCCTGTTTACGGGGCGTTGTATTTATGCGGTCAAAGGCTTTCGCCCTCTTTGTAGGAATAATCGGGGATTCCTTTTTTCGGTTTCTCCTTTACCCTGTCATCAGCCGCCCAACGCCGGATAGTGGCGGCATGGTTCTTGTATTTCTTGCCGCTGGAAGCGATATAGCCGGATAAGCGGTCTATGTAATATTCCCATTTGCCGGGAAGTTCCTCTTGCAGCTCCGCAAGCTCTTTTTCTGACAGAATGACGTTTTTGTATCTGCCAAAAGGGGCGGGGGCGTTCTGTCCTTTCTTTAGCTCTCCCTCTCTCTTTATCTCTAACTCTATATCTATCTCTTTCTCTATCTCTATCTCTGGTGGACAAATGTCCGCCACGGCTGGTGGACGTTTGTCCGCCACGGCTTCCGGCAATGCCTTTTGTTCCTGCAAAGCCAGCCTTGCACGGCGTTTCCTCTCCCCCTCGGTAGAGGACTGACCGATTAAGAGTTCTATGTTGCTCATGTACAAAGCCCCGTTCTGCAAGGGTTCTACAAGCCCCAGTTTCATAAAAATCTGCAAAGCCCTTTCCACTGTGCCGACTTGCTGGCGGGTGATGGTGGCTATCATCTGTGCGGTGTAGGGGATATTCTCGGCAAGCTGGAGCTTTCCCCCGTTTTTCAGCGATTTTAAGTACATCTTCAAGAGAATGTTTGAGTAGAGCATACCGTCCTGCATACTTTCCAGCAGCACGATAGCGTCCTCGTCAAAATAGCTCTCTTTCAGCTTTAGGTAGTAATATTTGCGGTTGTCTGCCATTCGTTCCTCCTTTGGTCTGTTTTGGGCTTCTGTTACGCTTTAGAACGCCGTTTTTGGGGGTAAAGGATATAAATATCGCCTACCCGTTGAGGGCAGTCAAAAAAGCCTTGATTTACGGGGGTTTGGAATATCCTAAAGCGTGACATTTATCCCTCTGTTTCCGCTTGCGCTGTGCGGCTTTGATTCTTTTCATGCGTCCGGCGCAATCCGGGCAGTATTTCCCCCGGTTTGACTTGGGGAGAAAATACCCGCCGCACTCGGTACAGCGTTTCCTGTCTGCCCGGTGGAGTAGGGCGGCTTCCAGTTTTCCGTCCAGCGGCAGCACGGCGGCTATGAACCAGCGGCATATAAGCGAATAGCTGATACTCTGGACGCATACGCAAGGCTCGCCGTTATCCAGCAAGATACAGTTGCCGTTATCGTAGTTGCAGCACTTATGCACAAGGCGGCGGGCGGCTCTGTGTTGCTGGTAGTCCATGTAGGGGCGTTTACCGTTCATTTTCCCGCCCCTTTCCCCGTTCCGGCTCACGGCACAAGATTTTGTCAAGATTGCCCTTTACGGTCTGCAATTCCCGGACGCTTGCTTTCTTCTCCCGGTACTCGTTGTAAAGCGTGTTCTTCTCCCTTGTAAGCTGTTCAATCTCTGCTTGTAGGGCTTTGGACGCTGGCAGCTTGGAGATTCCCTGTGCCTTGAAATACCGGGCGGCAGATTCGGAAATGATAAACTCGCTTTCGTGCTGTTCCCGGTAGGCTCTCCGGGCTTTCTCCGTTTTCTGCGCCCGCAATCCGTCACGGGCTGGCTTGGTCTTGATGTACGCCAATAGCTGTTTCTGCAAGTCCTTTTTCTCCCGCAAGGTGCTTTCCACGGCTTTCAGTTTCCCGGTGGTTTCATGCAGTTCTGTACTGGCGGCGGCAAGGGCGGCTTCCAGTTCTTCCGGGGAAGAAAAGCCGGATTCCTCGTAAATGCTCACGGTAGCCGCCATTTGCTTTAGATTGTGAACAGCCGCCCAGCGGTCATATCCTATGCCCTTGCCCTCGGCTCGTTTCGCTTCCCGGTCTACCATGCGTTGTACTCCGTCATTTTTCGGGGCGTTTATAGCGGCTTTGTTGCGCTGTAAACGGTCTTTTATGCTCCGGGGGTATTCCTGTTTGGGTAGGTGCGTTTCGGCGGCTCTGGCGGCGTTCTGTGCGTTTATGGTGAGTGCTTCCAGTATGGCGGCACGTTCAAAATCATCACCTAATTTCCGGGCGGTGATGGGCTTCGTCCTGTCCGGCGTGAGATACGATAATCTCCCCCGGCTCTCCTTGACGGTCACGCCCTCCCGGAGCAGCAGAGAGGAAAAATCGTCAAAGGTGGCAGCGGCGGCAAGGGCTTTCCGTATGGTCTGCCTTAGCTTCTCCTTGTCGGTTTCAAATTTGGTCTGTTTGGACGGCTCTCCTGTGGCGGCAAGGGTAGCGTTCTCTTTATCCAGTGCGGCTTGTCCTTTCCGTTTCGTCCAATACTCACGCTCGGTAATGCGGTTCTTGCTCCCTTTCAGCAAGTCAATCTGATAGAGGTTTTCCCGGTGGCACATCTCCATAACTTCCGCTTTGAAATACTCCATAGCTGCGTCCGTACAGTGGTGCTTGCAGCCCTCCCTTGTGTCGGCTGGTCTTTCCATGTAGGGCAATAGCGGCACTTCCGCAATCCGCAAAGAATTGATTACGATATGCACATGAATGTTGCCGCTGTGGTTATGCCCGTCCGGGTGGGTGCATACAAGGGCTTGGTGTCCGGGGAAATGTGTCTTGCAAAATTCCTCGCCCAACGCTTGCGCCCGGTCTACGGTCAAGCCGTTGTCGGGTGCGTCACGGGGGTCAAAACTGATGATATAGTGGTGGCTCTTTACGTCCTCCCGCTTCTGGTTCTTGCCGTATTTCAGATTGGAGCGCATACAGGCGATTGCAAAATCTTCCTCACCGCAATTCAAAGAGGAAATGCGGTAATCGTCACGGAGAACAAGCCGCCCGTTTCCGTCCAGTGCGGGCTTCATGGTAAACTCGTCATGCTCAAAAGTTAGGTACTGTTCAGCCGCCCCATAGTCGGCATTTTTAGAGCTGATATGTTTGAATGTTGCCAACGGCTTCACCTACTTTCTGCAAGACTTCAAACTTCAAGGCGGCAAGCTCCGCTATGGCGGCTCGTACCTCTTGGGAAAGGGCGTTATAGGGTGTGCCGTACTCGTTCAGACAGCGGGCAATCTGATTCAAGTTGCCGCCGATTTTCCCGTACTCGGCTGTAAGTTTCCCCACGGCAGAAAGCAGTTCATCATTGACCGGGGAAACGGTAATGACGGGGCGTATGCTTGACTTGATAAGGGCTTGCCGGATAAATTCGGCTTGGCTCATTTTGCAGAGGGAAACACGCTCGGAAAACTCGGCGTATTCTTCCTCATTCAAGCGGGTTTTGATTACCTGGTGGCGGTGGGGCGTGTTGTATCTTTTCATGGCTGTGAACCTCCTTTCATGGGTGGATTTTTTCAAGCGGCGTAAGCCGCAAAAAGGCGGGCTTGGGGTGGCAACCCCAACAAGATTCCCATAGGACAAAATGAGCCGGTAGGCGAAATTTGGTACTGTGGTAGAATCTTGCTCTAAGAAACTGCGCTGTGTGGTCTGTTTGCTTACTATCCGGCTATTAGTGGCTGGTTTGTTGCGTTCCGGCGAAAATATCTCATGGAATTTTCTGATACCCTCGACGGACGGGGCGGGAATTTTGAAAAATTTCTTCATTTTCCTTTCATTCCCCACACCACCGAAAATTGAAAACTGCCAAACAAAGAGTATGTCATGTTTCCCTTTTCGTGTGGCAATACGGCGGTTTTTCAAAAACGCCAAAAATAAACGCAAAAAAACAGGAAACCTTTTTATGATTTCCTGTCTTGGTGTGCCGTTCTATGTGGCGGCGGTTATTCAGTTTTGGGGTATGGCTGTTCATCAAAGCGGAACTGGAACAGGGCAGCGATAAGCCGCCGTTTAATGTTGTCCTCTGTGTCCTTGTTGACCTGTCCGTTTTCAAGGGAAGCAAGCCGGATTCTTTTGCCATAATGCCGTAAAACCTCGTCAATGGCTTCCGGTTCTCCGCTGGTTGCTCGGATAATCGTTTCATATGGCACAAGTTTAGGATTCCTCACGGAAAAGCACCTCCATTTCTTCATGCAGCATTTGCAAGGCACTGTGTATGTGATGCCACGCCGTACTCCGGCAGCGTCCGTACAGTTCCCCAATTTCCTGTTGTGTGTAACGCCTGAAAAAGTAAAGGTAAATGATTTCCCTCTTTTTCTCCGGCAGAGAGGACAGGGCTTCAGCAAGCTCCCCGTTTGTGAGGATAACCCTCTGACCGCATATCATAACCGGATATTGCTTGTAGGGGTCTATGAAATATGTGTCTGACGTACAGAATGGATAAAACTTTTCTTCTGTGAGGTATTCAAAAGATATTTCCCTTTGCCGCCGCTTATCCCTGTTACGCCATGCGTTGATAGCGGCATAGCGTATGACTACTCTGCAAAAGGCATTAAATGTGTATTCGATATGCTCCTTGTATGCTTCTGTGCAAGGCATAGAAATTCCCCCTTTCTCCCACATAATACATTTAGTTAGTATTCTTTTTTGTGATAAATACCCACGGTCAACGGATAGGATAAAGCGAACATTAACAAAGAACTTAAAAGCAAAATAGCCGCACTTAATAGAATTGTAGTTACGCCAGGGGCTAAATAAAGATTAAGCACACTAATAATTCCTAACACAACGCCAATTCCACAAAGCAAGCTGATTACTAAAAATACATCACTTCTTTCTTCGCCGCCCAGATAAAGCAATGGAAAGAAAAATGCACCTGTAAAAATACTTACACTGATTCCCAATGCAAATATTGAAACTACGTCAATGCTATTATCATAAGGGCAACCATGCAATGCCCATGATAAACTTATAACGATTCCTGCATATAGTATTCCAACAAGCAGCCATATTAGTTGACTGATAAAATAGCTTTTAACAATAGCAGCTCTCTTTACAGGCAAAGTTAATTTGTATTTTCCCCATTTTGAAATAAACTCTTTTTTTATGCTTGTAATTGCATTTACGGAAAAGCCAACCATGCTTAACAGAACGTAACCAATAAGAAGCGGCTGGCTGATAACTGCAACAACAAAAAGCCCCAATATAAGCATAAAAATCGAAAAAACTTTCGCATTAGAATAAACGGTTAAAAAATTATTTTTAAGCAATCCTTTCATACTCGTTCCCCCTTTACCAATAACAACATGATTTCATCAACTGAAACATGGTCTACAACAGAACCTTTATATTTTCGTTGTGCTTCTTTTCCGTTATTAACTAATACATCAATCTGAAAATCCCGTTTTCGGTAAGCGATAATATCACCAGGGTCTAATGCAAGGAACTGACTTTCCTTGCAACGCATAACGGCGTAATTATATACCAAATCATTTTTTGATGCGGTCATAATCAATTTCCCATTATGAATAAATGTAATATAATCTGCAACTTTTTCTAAATCGCTTGTAATATGAGAAGATAAAAGGATAGAATGGCTTTCCTCCTGCACAAATTCAAGAAAAACGTCCAGCATTTCATCACGCATAATGGGGTCTAAACCACTGGTTGCTTCGTCCAAAATCAATAATTGCGGGTGGTGCGACAAGGCAACTGCAATAGCCAGCTTCATTGTCATTCCTCTGGAATAATTTTTGATTTTCTGTTTAACAGGTAAATGAAAATCCTCTAAATATTTTTGAAATAAGGCATTATCCCATTGTGTATAAATTCCCTCCATGACTTGAGATAATTGTTTCGCCGTCCAAAAACCCGGAAAATTATCTCCGTCATAAACCACACCAATTTTTTCTCGAATGTCTGTGTCAATATCCCGCATTTCCTTTCCAAATAGTTTTACCATACCGCTGTCTTTTCTGACAGTGTTTAAAATACAGCCAATCGTGGTAGTTTTACCTGCGCCGTTTTCACCAACAAAGCCCAGAATAGCCCCATACGGTAATGAAAAAGAGAGTTTATCCAATATAAAGTTTGACTTTGGAAAAGACTTACATATTTGTTGCAATTCTAAAATGTTTTCCATGTTATTCGTCCTCCTGATAAAATAAAGTTAATAATTCCGTCAATTTTTCAAGAGAAATATTACTCATTCTCCCTATTTCGGCGGCTGCTTGTAAATGTTCTTCGGCTATACGCTGTTGTTCCTCTTGATAAAATTCTTTGTTCTGCGCCGACACAAAACTTCCTCTGCCAACTGTAGTTTCGATAAATCCGTCCCTTTGTAAATCCTCATAGGCTTTTTGGACTGTAATGACACTTACATGGATTGATTTTGCCAAAGCTCGCATGGAAGGGATTGCGTCACCTGCCTGTAATTCTCCGCTCATTATCATTGCCTTGATTTGTGATGTGATTTGTTCATAAATCGGTTTATTGGCATTGTTGCTGATAATGATTTCCACTATTCACCACCTCTACTTTCCGAATGTACTTAATGTACAAGTACATTATATCACCTTTGCTATTATAGTCAATCCCCCAAATAAAAATAACAACAACTTAATCTGGTTGTTGTGTATCAAAAATATAGGTCGGTGTAAGGTGGGATTCCGTAGTAGTCGGCATTGTGGGAATGTGTATAACTGGCTGTCTTATGGAGTTGTGGGTAACTCTGTTTGCAGGACGTGGGAAAGCTGCACTTTAGCTTTTCCATGTGCTGTGAATAGAGTTATCCATGACGGAATAGCCTGTTATGCACATTTCCATAATGCTTGTCTTTTAGTCTTTGCTTTCTTTGGTTCGGAATAGTGTGGTGCTGGCGGTCTATCTCTTGTTTTCGGTTGCTTGCTTCTTTATCGTACATGAGCATTTACAGCAATATGCTCTCCCTGTTTTATCCCGAACCCCTGTTTCTCTAACAAGAAAATAAAATGTTCCATATTTTCTGCATTAAGGGCACAAAATCTTGCATCCTGTTCAATCCACTTGGAAAATACCTGTTCTCGCTCCCATTGCGGTCGTGCCATATTTTTAGGCTCTTTGCTGTATTCTGCAGGAGTAATATGCAGTCCATATTCGTCACACAGCTTATTGGTAATGGGTTGGAATTTATATTTCCAGTCACCCTCGTGATACTGGAACTTATATCCTGTTACCATATTTACACTGTTTATTATAATATGGGCATGAAGATGATTTCTATCTGTGTGAACAGCCACCACAGTCTCATACTCTCCGCCAAATGCCTTTTCTGCAAAACGTATGGCTATATCATACATAATCTCCGGTGTTCCTTCGCCCGGCTTTAGAGATAATACAAAATGATATCCCTGCCTACCACCAGCTTTACCAAACATCTGCTTGGTTGATTTCATCTGCTCATATGCAGTATCCGGCAGGCAGTTAATACCACCCGCCAGATTGGCATCCCCAAGCTTTTTCGGTTGCAGAATATAGTTGATGGCATGCTCCAGATGAATATCTATCCTTGCCTTACCACTCGCCTTCATGTGCATTACCTTGGTTATTGCCACTTGTTCGCCACCTCCTGAAGATTTTCTTTTATCTGTTCCATCAGACGATTAGCAGCCTTCATTGTACTATCAAGCACATATCCGCATCCATTGACTGTTTTTGTCATCTGGTTATAATTGTTGCATAAACCCGCAATTTGACGAATCAGGTCACGCCTGTCATAAGCAAGTATCGTATCCACCCTGCCTCCATGAAGAATCAGATACCTCACATAATCTGATAATTTCATGTTATTTGTTTGGGCATCATGCTCAACCTGCTCCCGTTCCTCATCCGACAAGCGGATAGTGAAGTTTTTCCTTGGTTCTATCGACTGTCCTCTTCTTCCTATAAGCATCCCTTCCTTCTATCTAATTTCTTTATCTGCCATCAGCAAATCTTCATTTGCCTCAAATTCAAAACCTGTGCGGAGAGAATTTGCCAGATACGTAAAACGCCATGCGTTTCACAATCCGGTTCTCTATATATGCCCCTTTCTGGGCAAATATCTGTAATACTCTGTGTACTGCCAACACCTGTCGGTATTACTGCTAGTATTACCATATAAAAATCTGTATTATTTCTGGTATTACTTTTCTGTCCTTTGCAATGCCAATCGTATTAACTTCTTCTGATTGCCTTACTACAAATCCGCCAAAAAAGCCATCACATCCTCTGACACATCTTCACAAGAGCTTTCCGGAACCTTTCCAAAACATGGCGCAGCTTCCACGCTTTCCTCTGCTATAGGCTCCGTCATTTTAAAAGTTGCCTGCTTTCCTTCAGGCATCTGTAGCTCTGTAATCCTTTCCATTTCATCTTTGACAATCAGCTTTATTGCATTGATAACCCTATCTGCTTCACCAGTCATCGTTTCCTGTATCACAGTCCTCTGGGTATTCATTTCACAAATAAGGCGGTTGTCATGTTCGTTCCGTTTTATATCTTGAACCGCCCTTATCAACGCACTTTTTATAAACTTGCTCTTATCTCCATAGCAAATTTTCATAGTCTCACTGGAAAAGAATCTTAAAATTTCTTTGTCCTCTTCCTTATTAAAGCTCAAGCGAAAGCTGACTGTCACACTGTCATCATGTGCCATACTGCCTCCTCCTAACGCCTACAGCTGTTTTCGCTTTAATTGCTGGTGTGCCAGATACTCATATCCAAGGGCGTTTGCCTTAACATCTTCAATATGCATGATGTGTCTGCCTGTGACGGAACCGAAACGCTTCATCACGCCTGCCCCTCCGCCGACATATACAACAGGTGTCATCTCCGGATCAAAACCATGCTCTTTCAAGGCTGCTTCAATTCTCTTTGCAAATACCGCCAGTTCCTCTTTGACAATCTGCACCATCTTATCCGAATATGGCGCATTCCCATACATCATCACCTGCTGTATCTGTTCCTCGGTAAGGGTGCGGTTGGTTTTTCGATAAATCACGTTATTGATATTTGCCATACACTGAATCAGCGCCGACGGAATGGTGATACAGTCACTTTCCACAGGGATATGCTTTCTGGTATGAATGATATCCACTGTCTTGCTGCCAATATCCACAATCAGAAGCTCTCCCGGAAGCTTTCCGAGTCTGTCCGCAACGGCAGCATAACATTGTGGATACAGAAAAACATCACTGCATTTGATATGATACTCCTTACCGTTGTACTGAAATTCCCTATCGCCCGGATTCAGGTACTCCTTAAATTCTGCCTTTTCCTGCCCGAACCTTGTAAATGGCAATCCGGCTGCAATGCAGACTTCCGTATCACTTAATCCATCTCTCTGGTAATGGCTGCCAGTGTTAATAAGAAATAATCTCCATCTTCAACCTTGGTATCCTTTAGGGGAAGCCTGCCCTCACCAACTTTGAAATACCTCTCATTAAAAAACATAGTGTTGGTCAAAAGTGAAGCCTCACCGCCTAGTTCTTTTACACCGTTTCCAAATACAAAATGAGCGGTTTTCATGGTGGAAAATCCATGATCAATACCGCACAACAAAAGTTTCTGTTCTTCCAAGTACATACAAATCCTCCTATTTATTTTTCCAATCAAAATGCGATTCTTCAGACAGACGGGGAATCTTATCCCGTTGGCTGACTTGAAAAAGTAAATTCCATATGAAGAAGTAAATTCCATCATGTTTTCAAATTTGTCTGTTTTTTCAAATTTTCAGTCCGGAAATACGGTCTGTATGGTATAATGATATCGTATTTTTCTTCGGAATCTGAAAATCAGAGCATGACAAATGGACCTCTGAATCCGGTATGTGTACGACTGAATTCTACAGGTCATAACAGAATGGTTTTAAATCTGATCAGACAGCGGCAGTGAAAAATACGACCGGTTACTTAAGCAGCTTTGGGGTGAGTGTTACCTCATCCGGGGCGACATATTTAAGCTGCAGGGGGCTGTCGCACTAAGTGCGCAGCTCCTTTTTATGCAAAAAATAACTGCCAGACCTCGAAAGAATCCGGCAGTTGGTGTAAAATTAATGTATGACCAAACACATTAACTTACAGAAAAATTATAGCCTAAATCAGAGTGGATATTAATTAAAACTTCCGCTAAATATTGAAACCATTATTCCAGAAGATGATTCTGTGCGGCTGTTAAGTCAGTTTGTGGAGGCAATGGATTTGACTGACTTATATTCTACTTACGAAAGAATAAATTCAGTATCCCCAAGAACTCTTCTCAAGATTGTGCTTTACTCTTATAGGAATGGGGATTATTCCTCCCGTTCCATGGAACTTAACTGTAAAAGGGATATCAATTTCATGTTTCTTTTGGAAGGTGCACCGGTTCCAGACCATGCAACTTTTGCGCGGTTTCGAAGCATCCATTTTGCGCCATGCGCCAAACATATTCTTGCTGAAATGTCCAACGCGCTTTTTGACCTGGGTGAGATTTCAGGTGAAACCATTTTCATCGATGGCACAAAAATTGAAGCCAGCGCAAATAAATATACTTTTGTCTGGAAAAAAGCCGTAACAAAGAATCAAACGAAGCTTCTGATAAAACTTGCTGATTTTGTTGCGGAGTGTGAACAGCTTTATGAGCTAAAGATTGTTTACGGGGATGCTGTAAAGATGAAACATGTAAAGAAGCTGCGCAAGGAACTTTATGCTCTCAAACAGAACGAAAATGTAGTTTTTGTACATGGAATCGGAAAAAGAAAAACCTCTCTCCAAAAGAGCATAGAAAAACTGGAAGATTACTTATCCAGACTGAAGAAATACAACCGGGAAATCCATATCTGTGCAGAACGCAATAGCTATTCAAAAACGGATCATGATGCTACATTTATGCGGATGAAGGAAGATGCCATGGGTAACGGACAGTTAAAACCTGCCTACAATCTCCAACATGGTGTGGATTCGGAATATATCACATGGCTTACCATCGGACCGCAACCGACCGACACTACGACCCTGATACCATTTTTGAAAGATGCCGAAGAACATCTGAAATTTAAATATAAGAACATAACCGCTGACGCCGAATATGAAAGTGAAGAAAACTACCTGTTTCTTGAATCAAACGGACAGCTTTCTTATATAAAGCCTGCAAACTATGAGATTTCCAAAACCCGTAAGTATAAAAATGATATCGGGAAAGTCGAAAACATGGTGTATGATTCTGAATCAGACAGCTATACCTGCAGAAACAGCAAAAAGCTGACGGCAGACCATATCAGACCTTCCAGAAGCAAAACAGGTTATGTAAGTGAAAAAACGATTTATAAATGTGAGGATTGCAGCGGGTGCCCTTACAAAAGTGACTGTATCAAAGGCAACAACTGCAAAACACCTATGGAAGAAAGAACGAAGACGCTTCAGGTTTCCAAAACATTTCTGAAACACAGGAAAGAAGATCTGGAACGGATTCTTTCGGATGAAGGCATACTTTTGAGGACAAACCGGAGTATTCAGGCAGAGGGTTCTTTTGGAGATTTAAAACAGGACATGCAGTTCAGGAGATATTTAAGCAAAGGGGCATCAAATGTGCTTGCAGAAAGCACACTGCTTGCCATGGCACGGAATATAAACAAGCTTCATCATAAGATTCAAAAAGGCAGGACAGGAACACATTTATTTCCTCTGAAAAGTGCCTGAATTTTAAATTTTCAAAATATATTTTCAGGCCATCAAAAATGGCTTATTAAAGTATGCCTTTATTATCATTTGACCGCATAAATCAATAAGTTCCATTGGATTTCATGCTAAAAACAGATAAAATGAAGCTGCCGCTTCACGAATTTTCATTTGTTAAAGCGACAGCCCCCTGCAGCTTAAATATGTCGCCCGGATGAGGTAACACTCACCCCAAAGCTGCTTAAGTAACCGGTCGTATTTTTCACTGCCGCTGTCTGATCAGATTTAAAACTATTCTGTTATGACCTGTAGAATTCAGTCATACACATACCGGATTCAGAGGTCCGTTTGTCATGCTCTGATTTTCAGATTCCGAAGAAAAATACGATATCATTATACCATACAGACCATATTTCCGGACTGAAAATTTGAAAAAACAAACAAATTTGAAAACATGATGGAATTTACTTCTTCATATGGAATTTACTTTTTCAAGTCAGCTCTTTGATGTAAGCACCCACGCCCTCACCGTGCCGGATATTGACACCTATATCGGGCTTATGCATACACTCTTTGCGTTGGAAGATATGTACGGGCTGAAAATCGGGGAGATTGACGGGGAAATCTTGTCTACGCCTTGACAAGTCCGACTATTCCACCTATTCGTCCATGTTTGATATGTTCCACGCATGGCAGGAGCAAGCCGCCAAACTGGAACAGGGCGAGATTACCAAAGAGGAATACGACCAGTGGCGGTACAAGTACCCGGAACTGGACACCTCAAAGCATTGGGCGAAAGTCCCCTCACAGGCGGTCAGTGATATGCTTATGGAGGAATTTCAGAAAATCGAGAAAGAAGAAAAGAAAATAGCTAAAAAGAAAAAGCAGAAATAAGCATAAAAAGACCTTGCCGATATTCAGTTTCCATATCTGAAAATCAGCAAGGTTTTCTTATGCCATTGATGTAATTATTTATTGCGTGATGTGAAAAATGTTGCCAAATCGTTGCCAGCTCCTAAACAAATTTGCTTGCAACCAGCATAAACACTGGCTTTCTAAATCCCATTTCATCACTCGAACTCCTCGGCGGATAGCCTGAACTGACTGCTTTTTCCTCATTTTTTAAGCATTTATTATCCGTATTCTTTAAAAAAAACTCTAGTATTTATGTCAGTCTAAATTTTTAGAGCCAAAATAGAGCCACTAGAAAATACAATCCTCTTTCATTTTCCCATTTCTCCAATCAACACATCGTCCAGCACTAGGTAGTACATATACAGAAAATCTCTATTTTAGCAAAAAGTTATCAATATTTTATTCTATGCGTAGATTAATTTTTAAATCGCTAGACTCACTGGAATTATATAATAATTCAAATATATAATCAAAGTAAGACTTCTCTACCCCTTTAAGCCATGATTCATCAACTAAAAACAAAATCAAAATAACTATTCTAAGACTTGATTTCAATTTATCTCTAAATGCTTTTTTTTCATTTTCGGAGGAAAAAATATTTGTCATATCTTCAATTACACTTATTTTATTGATAACACTAATGTCAAAATGAGTGTATTTGCACAAATCTTTCCATACACTTTCAACATATTCACGATTTATATATTTCAAGTTTGAAAACCTAGGATGAGTATATAAAAACTCTCTATATTCAATTCCTCTTAGATCAAACTGATTTTCACTATGTAATTGCCATTCGATTGGATGAAATTCAAAGTATAGCATTTTAAACGCCATTTCTACAGTACTTCGTAATTGCATTATCGAAGCATTAGTAAACCCACATAAAATCAAAGATTCGCTTTCAATCCCACTTGTTAACAAATAATCATAATAAATAGAGTTAAATCTTTTAGACTTATAATGATTCATAATATATAATGTTAGATATAACTTGTGAATCTGAATTGCTTCATTATTATACATTCCTTCTAAAAGCTGTTCTTCATTTATAACCATCTTATATAACTCTTTTACAAATGCATTTTTTTCATCTTTTATCTTATCAGTATGCAGACTAATTGGCATAATTAATTTTTCCTCTTTTTCTCTAAAATGTCTTTCCAACCTTTAAAATCATTGGGAATATTTGCAAATAAATATTTTGCTATTCTTTTGATTTTTGTTCGCCTTTCATCATCATCTTCAATCTTTGCCAATTCCCGAAAATACCAATCTACAATTCTATCTCTACCTGTACTTTTAGTATTATGTGTAAAGCCGCATAAATTACCCAAAAAAGTTTCTACTTCTTTAGTTGAATAAAATATTTCATTCGACTTTAAAACATATTTTAGCAACCATACTATTTCATCATAATCGCATAAATCAATTTGATTCTTTGCTATAGCCGACTTCAAGCTACTCATTATATTTTCAAACATAAATGTTTGAATAATCTGATTTTCTTTACTTTTCCTTTTATCATTCATCAACATCACCTTTTTTCTATTTTTTCTATAAATTCTTTGGCAAATGCTGTAAATTCATCCTTAAACCAATATTGAGCAGACGTTTCGTATATTGTTTTATTTTCCATTAACCCTTTAGAATAATGTTCACAGACACTAATCTCAGTCTGAAACACATTTGGATATGTAGCCATTATCTGCGCTTTTACACTATCCATGTATTTTAAGTCATCTTTTATTAAATTAAATACTATTCCCAACACTTCGACTTTTTTATCATTATGCAATCTATTATGTTGTTCTATTTTTTTCAACAACATCGGAATGCCACGAGCAGAAAATGGATCTGGTTTCACAGGAATTAAAATATAATCACTTGCCATCAGCGCATTATTAGTCAATACAGAATATGTTGGGCTACAATCTATTAGTACATAATCATATGCTTTCTTTTTTTCTTCAAGTATTTTTGCTAATCTTTCTTCAATTGCCGCTCCCCCTGACCTTTCAAGAACTTTAGATAACTCTAATTCCGATACCACTATATCTATTTTCCCTTTATCTTTGGTTGATCTCACATTTACACTCAAATCAGACAATGTTAATAGTTTAGGATTCCTACTTGAAACAGGTCCTATAATTCTATCAATATCAGTAAAAATTTCTGAAATAACTTTTCTTTCATCCAATAACTCTTCATACCTATTATATGTTATATATGCGCTGCTAGAATTTGATTGAGGATCAAAGTCAATTATCAAAACCTTCTGATTTTCAAGATATGCTAAATAATATGCCAAATTAATGGTAAGCGTAGTTTTTCCTACACCACCTTTCATATTTATTATCGAAACTACATTACACATTTTCTCTCCTCCATTCATTCAAAAAAACATCATAATACTATTATTTTCCCCTATGCTTTTCTTTCCTTTTCTGCTGTTTCAGTTCAAACTGCCGCTGTTTCTCTGCTTCTCGCCGTTCCCGGCTCACTGTTTTGCGTTCAGTTTTCAACTGCTCCTGCTGTAATTTCAAAGCCCGTTGCGATTTTGTTCCTATCCCGGTATTCTGTAATTGTTTCCGTACTTCTCTCTGTACCCGTTTAGGATTGCGACCTATTTCTTTTACATCAGTTGCCACAGCCGGACTAAATCTTAACTGATAGTAATTTTTTAGAACAAACTCATAAATCTCATAGTCTTTTGGTTCTGCTCCAAACGTAACCTTACACACAGATAACTTTCCATCTGATACATGTTCAAACACTCCCACCCAAAATGGTTCCTCAAAAAATACAGTCAACTTTCCCGAAACTCTGTCCATGACAATTCCTCCTTAAAATAATTGTAATGAACAAAGAACGGACGACCCTAAGGAGGGAGGGCTACTTACACCAAAATAGTGCGACTGGACTACCTACCAGTTCTGCAAGATTGCCTTGCGTTGTGTTTTTATCTTTGCTCCTATATATTACCACATAACCGCCTATTTTTCCATAAAAATGTGGCAATCCGCTTGATATTGCGAACTGCCACATTACTGCCTTTCCCTTATCTGCATTAACTTACATGGTGCTAGCACCATGTTCAAATCATTACTAAGGAAATATTCTATCTTTCTTGCAGACAAAACGCTGTAGGAAACTGTATTTCCACACAAATGTTACCAATTATTCCAAATCCTCAATCCGACCTGATTGAATCGCCGCAATGTTTTTCTTAATCCTGTTTTCAGACCAATTCCACCATTGAACTTTCAATAATTCAGAAATCACATCGTCCGAAAACCATTTTCGTATCGGTTTTGCAGGAACACCTCCAACAATCGTATAAGGCGGTACATCTTTTGTAACAACCGCTCGTGTCCCAATAATCGCTCCATCACCAATTGTTACACCAGATAGAATAACTGCTTCAAAGCCAATCCAAACATCATTGCCGATTACAATATCGCCTTTGTTGTCCCATGCACTTGTAATCTCTTTTACGTCCAATCCCCATTCCTCAAAAAATATTGGAAACGGATATGTTGAAAGTGAAGACATTGCATGATTTGCACTGGTAAACAAAAACTTTGCTCCACAGGCGATAGAACAAAACTTGCCAATTTGAAGCTGATCTCCATTAATCGGGTAATGATATAATACATTATTCTTTTCAAATTCCCGTGGGTCATGCACAAAGTCGTTATACATTGTATAATCGCCAATTTTAATTCTGTCATTGGTAATCACATTTTTTAAATAAACCGTTTGAGTATCACCTGTCCGGGGATAAATTTTGTTCTCCGATATAGTCATTTTAAAATCCTCCATGTTCTGATAGTTATTATGCGACTATATCGGTTACTACAATGCAGCGTTTCACTTTTTTTCCTCCTCAACCCCAATTTACAGATTTGATTATACCACTCCCTCTCTCCATTTACCACAAAAATATAAGGGATAGCACCCCCTACTCCCCACACTCCCTAAGATACCAATAAATTTATAACTTTTCAATTTCCGCCAAAGAATTTTGAATATCCTTATAGACCAATGGTTGCATACTGTCTGCATAAATAGATATATCCGCTTTTTGCAGTGCGGAAACAATATCTTCTTTTAATTCCGGCTTATTTTTTGCTATCATAGGCAGTAATTTTATACACTGTCTTGCCGTTATCGGCTTAACATCTTCTATATGCTTCAAATATTCGTCTATGATTTCATCAATTCTATTATCCTTATCCCACTTAGCGTTGTAAGCAATCAGTGTAAGCCCTCTTGTCCGAATATAGGAATTATTATTGTCAATCATATCGGCTAACTTATCCATATGACAATATACCTTGTCCGATTCCTCACATTCTTTCTGTAGCGTCCGTAATGCTTTATATGCCGTATTATTATTTTTATCAAATAACAGCGAAAAATTATCCTCAATATTTATTTCCATGCCGTTTCATCTCCCATATCCTAAATCATGCTTTCGATTATAGCACTTTCTCTCTGTACCTGCCACTATAAAATACAGGGCATAGCAACCGCCACGCCCCACATTTTTTATTGTTCCAACGACTTCTCAATCTTCCATTTCTGCCCCTTCAAGTCATTCTGCTTCTCATACAGATTATTACGCTCTTTGCAGAGTTCTTTCATGCGCTCCAACTGCGCCCGCACTCCCTCCCGACAATCCGGCTCTATCTTCTTATATTCTCCGGTCAGATTACGGATTGTATTGTTGTTCTCCTTTATCTGCTCCGATAAACATACCCAGTCTATCAGATTTTGCACTTCCCTGTCTGTTTCATAAAGGTCTGTTTCTGCCACAATTTTGGCACACAGCCGCACCATGACTTTCTTCTCCATATCCGTCATATCCTATCAATCCCCTTTCCTATCGGCTCATTTCAAAGGCACGCTTCAGGCGTTTATTTGCCCTCTCCGCCTGTTCTAATGTCTTTGACCGTTCTACTATCGACTGCACCTGCTCTCTGCCTAAATGACGCTCCAAACGCTCCAAATCAGACGCTTTTTCCTGCAATCGGTCTATGGTGTCGCTCTGCTCCATGACCTTATCCGTCAAGCGGCTAATCTGTTTCTGTTGTCCGTCCACTTTGACGGTCAGCTTCTTGCTTTGTTCTGCAAGCTGTACGCATTTGATAGTCAGATTTTTTACCACTTCTTTCAATTTCTCCACAAGCGGTAAAGCTTTTTTGTCCCGGTATGCCTTTGCGCCCATCAATGCCCCCGGCTCTGCCAACTGCCATTTCACATCTTCATCATAAGCGTGAATATTGCGCTCCATGACTTCCTTTGACTGCACCATTTTGTTGATTTCCTGTTGTAACTTTTTCTGCTGTTTCTCCAATTTTTCATTTTCGGATAACAGCTTTTCTTTATCCCCTGTCAGTGTTTCCGTTTGCTCTTTCAGCAGATGATTTGTTGCGGTAAGTTCCGATACTTCCTGCCGGATTGCTTCTCCCTCTTTCCGTATCTGCTCCGTTTCCTGTCCTGCCGCAATCTGCTGATGAAGAATATTGGATAATTCCTTTTTACTGCCGAAGATTGTCTGTTCCAGTTCCGCAACCTCTTTCTGTCGCTCCTGCTTCTCAAAATCGAGTACGGACAAATGCTTATTATGTGTGCCTAACTGTTTCCACTGTACGCCATGCCGCCCCATGACTTTAGAAAGTTCCTGCTTCTCCGCTTCAATCCATTCATTCCATTCCGTCATTCCCCTTGTGCCACCTTTGAAGCCCTGCTCTGCTAACGCTCCTTTGAGGGAAACTCTCGTATCAAGTCCACGCTTGCTGTTACGGATAAAGGGAACAAAATCAATGTGAATATGGGGTGTCTGCTCGTCCATATGCAAATGACTAGAGAATACAAACAGGTTCGGATTTCTTTTCTGAAACTGCTCCATAAATTCGCATAAAATGTCTTTTGCCAACTGCCCCTCATTACTCTGCACGTTCATATCGTCCTTGTTGCCGATTTGGAAGATAACTTCATAAAATAATTTCTCCTGCTTTCCCCGGCGTATCTTCTCATAATAATCGTCAATCTTTCGGTCACTCCGTTTCTGCTTTGCGTTGTAGCGTTCCAGTGCTTCATCAAAAAGATTGTGATAGACCTCTTTTATATCCGAGTGGCAAAATTCCACGTTATCCCGGCTTCGTTATTCTTTGCTCTAAATGCTCTCGTATTGTGATTGACTGAACCTTTCCCCATCATGCCGCTAATTGTTCTTTCCAATAAGCATACCCTCCACATTCTATATACTGATTTTACTGCGCCGACAGGCGTAAAGGCTTTGTTACTTTCCCGAAAGTAAACGCAAAAGCACTTTTGACAGGCAAGCCTATCAAAAATGCAACCTGCAAGCAGGTTTTGCGCCCTGCCGGGGGCTTTCCGTCCTGCGGACGGTGGGCGGCTTTTCGCCGCCTTGTTACCGCCGCTTTCCGGCTCTCTCCCAACACCGCAACATTGCAATGTCTATAATTTTTGCAACCTTGCAATTTTCAAGAACGCAATTCCAAGACTGCAAAATTCTAATACCCTGCATTGTTGCGCTGTTACCTTGCCTGTCCGTCACTGTCTGATTTTATCCAGTTCCCAATACCATGTGTTGTTTATCCGCTTTGCCCGGATACCTAACTCTTTCTTTGCGTTTTCCAGTGTCCGCTTTGATATGCCCTGCTCGTCCGCTAGATTGAAAATCTCATTGCTCTGCATGGCATTGTTTGTTTCTGCCAGTTCCCGAAGCAGACGCTTCGCCTGTTCCATTTTATTTGCTTTGGGAGCAATACCGCCTAAAACTTCATCAGCCGTAATCTCATAATCCCCTAGCCACTCAAAACCGTCCTCTGACAATGCAAACGCTTTCGGGTGTCCGAACGCCGCAAGGTTATTTTTTATCTGCACCACAGCCCTTATATTTTCTTCTCCCTCTACCCTGCCAACTAAGAGAACGCTTCTTGCGACTGCAAAGAAATCAATCGAACCCATTCCCCGGTATGCCGCCTTATTCCCTGCCGCTTTGTTCATATGCCCGACAAGGACAATCGCACACTGGTATTTCTCTGCCAGTGCCGCTAACTTCTTTGTCATATCCCTTGCTTCGTTTGCCCGGTTCATATCCATACCGCCGCCCAAATAGGCTTGTATCGGGTCTAAAATCAGCAGCTTTGCGCCTGTCTTTATAACAGCTTCTTCCAGCCGTATATCTATCATCGAAAGGGATTTTATCCTTTCGTCAATGACAGAGATTTTCTCACAGTCTGCCCCCGCCTGTTCTAACCGTGGCTTTACCGTATCGGCAAGACCGTCCTCCGCACTCTGATAGATAACATTCAAAGGCTCTGTCAGTTTCATTTCACTGTCTAATCCCTCTCCCTTTGACAGCTTCGCCGCTATGTTCAATACAAATGTTGTCTTTCCGTCGCCCGGGTCGCCTTGAATAATTGTCAGCTTGCCATAGGGGATAAATGGAAACCACAGCCAAGAAACTTCCTGCGACTGTATCTCCGACAATTTAATCAACTGTAATTCGATTTTTGTTTCTTCCATAATGCCCTCCATTTCTGAAAAATCGTTGCCACTGGAAGAAACCTCTGCTATACTGATATTGTGATTGTTGATAACAGAGGTTTTCCAGTTATCACAGCCCTAACAGTTGCCGCTGTCGGGGCTTTTTTCTTCTCCGTTGGTATTTCCCTGCCACAGATATTTTGCTCCGTCCAACACCCACAGGATAGCTTTCAGCATATCAAGACAGTCATTCCGCATATCTTCCAATCCCTCCAGCGTTAAATCAATCTCTGTCTTTTCAAACTGTTCCGTTACTTCCCGGATATTTGTCTGCATTATCTTTAGTTCCTCTACTAACTGATAAACCAATTCTTTTTTACCAACCACGCACACCCGGTTATAAATGCAGGAACGGACAAAATAATCTTTCTTAGAAAGTCCGCTTGCTAAAATCTTTGCTTCGATTTCTTCCCTCTCTCTAGGGGAAATGCGAAAGCTGATTGTCGGGTATTTATGCACTCCACTCATTCTTCTTCCTCCCTGCTGTTCTCAATCTCCAATTTATCCGCAAGTTCCCCCTGCTTATTGGGGTATAAATGTGAATAAGTATTTAATGTTGTTTCGATTTTCTCATGCCCCAACCGTTCCGCAATGGCTAATGGCGTAAATCCCATTTCCACAAGTAATGAAGCGTGACTATGACGAATATCGTGCAAACGTATTCTTTTTACCCCGGAAGCCTTGATACCTCTGATAATTTCATGCTCCATATAGGATTTTGTAAAACGGAACATTCTTTCGTCTGCCATAATTCCGTACAAATGTGAAATATACTCCTTTAATTCTTCTGTCAGAAATGGCGGTATCGTTATGATACGCTTGCTCTTTGGTGTTTTAGGCGGTGTGATAATGTCCCTGCCCTCTATCCGCTGATAAGACTTATTTACGGAAATGGTACGCTTTTCTAAATCAATATCATTATAGGTTATAGCAAGTAATTCCCCAATCCTCATGCCCGTCCAGTAAAGGAGCAGGAACGCCATTTTTGTTTCCGGCTTGTTCTCCACAGTCACAAGAAACTGCTTAAACTCCTGCTTCGTCCAAAACTCCTTTTCCCCGGCGTGGCTCTTTCCGATACTCCCGGCTTTCCGGCAGGGATTGTCTTTCAAATCATAGTACCGAACCGCATAATTGAAGATTGCCGACAACTGATTATTGACCGTTTTCAGATACGTTTCCGAATACCCTTTTTTCATCAGCGCATTTTGCCACGCCCGAATGTCGGAAGCCTTAATCTCATTCATGTTCTTTTTCTTGAAATATGGAATGATTTTCAGGTCAATAATGAATTTCTTTGTACGCATGGTATTTTCACGCAGACGATGTTCCATATCCTCATAATAGATTTGTACGAAGTTTTCAAAATTGATGTCTAAATTCCTCTGCTGCTGTTGCAGGAAGTCACGCTCCCATTGCTCCGCTTCCGCTTTTGTCTTAAATCCCCGCTTGTTCTTCTTGTGGCTTACGCCCTGCCAGTCCTTATAATAGAACTGGCAACGCCACATCTTTCCGTCCCTTGTCGCTGACATAAAATCTCTCCTTTCCTACATGGCTACGGTCAGACCGTAGAATTTTTCTTCAAAGTATTTTGTCGGGACTTTGCCGCAGATTGTCCGATAGCCCTTTACTTTCAGTTCCTCATTCAGCCCCCGGATAATCTTATAGGCATAACCCGTTGATACGCCAAGCATTTCAGCCGCTTCCTCTGCCGTTACATACATTTTCTTTCCATTCTCCATATAGTCCTTCCCTTTCCTTTTTTATTTTAGGTACACATATGTGACCTTTATGTTTCTATTATACGGTACACTTTTGTGAACGTCAAGTATTTATTTTATTTTTTTATACACAAATGTGTCCTAATGTGATAGAATTGAACTAAGCACTGACGAAAATCACATAAATTGGAGGTATTGGCATGACTACCGGGGAAAAGATTAAACACTTTCGGAATTTGCGTGGCATATCGCAGGAAACGCTCGGTCAGCTTTCCGGCATCAATTCCGCCACAATAAAGAAATACGAGTATGGCATCCGCAATCCCAAGCCCGACCAACTGATGAAAATTGCAAATGCTTTGGGTATCAGTATCAATGTTTTCATGGATTTTGATATAGAAACAGTGTCAGATGTATTGTCTTTGATTTTGAAAATGGACGAACAATTAGATATGAACTTTGAAGCAGAGAGATACGAGGACGGAAGTTTCAATCCTGCTACAATCAAAATATCCTTTCAGAACTCTTTGCTCAACCATAAATTGGGCGTATACATGAAAGCAAGAGAATTGCAGGAGAACCTTTTAAATGATACGGAACGCTTCTCGTCAGAGGAAGAACACCAACGGGCGATTGAAGCACTCTCAAAGGATTTGGACGCTGTTAAGCAAAGTATTCTTGATGACAGCAAGATTGTCAAAAAAGGTGTAAGAGGTATATCTGTAAAAATATATCCCGAAAATGAATAGGCTAAAGCTATATCCTCCAAAAGGAGTACACAATGATAAAAAAGAGTATCCGAAAAGAAATTGATAAAGCAATAAAAAATATTTGGCTTCATAATATCTGCACTGATTATGGTAATGGCTTTCTAATAAAAGAAGCAAGCCTTCAATGCAGTTTATACCACCACTTGCAAAACGAATTAAACCTTTTGCTTCAACAAAATCACCTATATATTTATCCCGAATTTTATTTTAAGGAACTAAAATTTTTTGCAGATTTAGTAATTGTTGAAATGGATATGGCATCAGAAACGAAATGGTTGTCTGAAAGAATGACGGACATAGCTGCTATTATAGAATTAAAATATGATGGCGGAAATGCCATGTCAACATCTGATTACATCAAAACCGATATGCCAAAATTGAAAGAATATGTTCGCAGTCTAAATTATGATTGTCAATATTATTTTGGCGTAATTTATGAAACTGACTGCGAATGGCTGAATTGGTTTGATAAGCGAAGCACCAATAATTGGGCAAATGGACGTTTAACAGAATTAAATGCCGGATATTTAGGCGAAACTATGTATTTTGAGGTAAATTCATATAACAATATGAATTTGCAGCAAAAGAGAACTCCTTGTAATGTTATATTTTAATACATATCAAATAAAGTATACATCGTCTTATTACAATCAAGAAACGATATGAAATCTGCCACACTTTAGAGAGCCTTAGTGACATTTGAATTTTCTTGTGATATAGTAGACTTCCACTTTTAAGAAAAGGAGTTGATGATATATGCCACAAATGAACAAAGGCGGTAAATTTATTTTCGGGAAATCACTGATACGAGATGATTTGACAATCCATCTCCCCACACAGGCTCTTACAGAGTACAACGCCACAATAGAGAAAAAAGTCTATCTTTTTACTGGAAGCAAAATCACTGGCGGCTTTTGTGTGACAAGAAAAGGATTGTTAGAACCGTCAAAGTTAGGACACATTCTTACTGATAATCCGGCTTTACTGAATTATCAGACCGCAGAGGGCGAATTTGTTAAATACAAAGGGCGGTCATACTGTTGGGTAAATATTTCAGAAAATGGTATAATTCAGCTTAATCAGCAGATATTAGACTTTCTTAATATGAAAATTGGAATGGAACTATTGTCTATCCGAAGCAGTGATATAGCTTTTACAATGGGTGCAACCGGTCCTCTGTTGGAAAGAGCCGACAACTATGAGGGAGAAATTCCTCTTTATTAAAAAGGCAGGTATCACGATACCCGCCCAAAATCCAGTATTTCTCAAATAATTAGAGCCATTTTAGAGCCAACAGGCATAAAGCAATCCCGGAAATGCCCATTTTATCAGCATTTCTGGGATTTTATCCGTTACTCGAACTCAATCGTCCCCGGCGGTTTACTCGTCAAATCATACAGCACCCGATTAACCCCTTTCACTTCATTAATAATCCTGCTTGTCACTTTCAATAGCACTTCATACGGCAATTCTGCACATTCAGCGGTCATAAAATCACTAGTATTTACTGCCCGCAGTGCCACGGCGTAATCGTAAGTTCTAAAGTCTCCCATCACACCTACGGACCGCATATTGGTCAGACCAGCAAAGTATTGGCCAAGGCCTTTGTCAAGCCCTGCCTTTGCAATCTCTTCCCGGTAGATGTAGTCTGCGTCCTGCACAATGCGAACTTTTTCTTCGGTTACTTCTCCAATAATGCGGATGCCAAGTCCTGGGCCTGGGAAGGGTTGGCGGTAAACTAGGTATTCTGGGATGCCAAGCTCTAGACCAGCTTTTCGTACTTCATCCTTAAAGAGCATCCGCAGTGGTTCAATAATCTCTTTAAAATCGACGACATCGGGAAGTCCGCCTACGTTATGGTGAGATTTGATAACAGCAGATTTTCCAAGGCCGGATTCGATAACATCGGGATAGATAGTTCCCTGTACCAGAAAATCCACAGCACCGATTTTCTTTGCTTCTTCTTCAAAGACTCGGATAAATTCTTCACCGATAATCTTTCTCTTGGTCTCTGGTTCGGTGACGCCTTTTAACTTATCATAATAGCGTTTCTGTGCATTGACGCGGATAAAGTTTAGTTCATAGGGGCCTTCTGGTCCAAAGACAGCTTCTACTTCATCCCCTTCATTTTTCCGAAGAAGCCCATGGTCTACAAAGACACAGGTGAGCTGTTTTCCAATGGCTTTTGACAAAAGCACTGCTGCTACAGAAGAATCAACACCACCAGAGAGTGCACAAAGTACCTTGCCATCTCCAACTTTTTCTCTGACTTGTCGAATGGTCTCTTCTACAAAGGAGCCCATCTGCCAATCACCTGCACATTTACAGACGTTATAGACAAAGTTTCGAAGCATCTTCTGGCCTTCTTTGGTGTGCATAACTTCTGGATGGAATTGTGTCGCATAGATTTTCTTATCAGGACATTCCATCGCTGCTACGGGACAGACAGGAGTATGTGCAGTTATGCGAAATCCTTCCGGCGCCTGTGCAATGTAGTCCGTGTGACTCATCCATGCCACCGTTGATTCCTCTACATCCTGAAAAAGTGCAGAGCTTTTGTCCACTTGTACCTGTGTATGTCCATATTCGCTGGTGGGAGCTGTCTCAACCCTTCCTCCTAAGCTGTATGCGATAAGCTGGGAACCATAGCAGATTCCAAGTATTGGGATATCTAAGTCAAAAATTTCTCTCTGATAATGTGGCGAAGCCTCGTCATAAACGCTGTTTGGCCCGCCGGTAAAGATGATTCCCTTGGGATGCATCTCTTTTATTTTCTGAAGGCTTATTGTATATGGGTGCACTTCACAATATACATTACATTCTCTGACTCTGCGCGCAATCAGCTGATTATACTGCCCGCCAAAGTCCAGTACGACAACCATCTCTCTTGCCAAACTATTTTCCTCCTCAGTGTATTTGAAAACATTATACGTTATGCCTTATCTCTTGGCAAGCACAAAGAGAAGAAAATCTGTAATAAACGTTTCTTATGCAACAGCGGTTTTTTTGACTTGAAGCAGCGCAGATGCAACAGATGGTATGGACAGTACAACCATCGTAAGCAGCGCTTCTGTCAGTAAGAAGCTATAATTATATACGATAGGATAGACACTTTTTAAAAATTGTGGAAAACTATCTGGCATATAACTCATCCAATAGAGGTATCCGCCCAGAGCATGAAAAGCTCCTCTTGCTAGTACCGCGGCAAAATATCCCTTAAGTAATCCTTTGGGGCTTTTTGCAAAAAATCCGGCAATACCAAGCGCCGCAAATGCCAGAATATAATCGCAACAGACCTGGAAAAAGGAAAGTACATATGGCTCCTGGATAAATTGTAAGATTCCATAAGCCAGTCCCACCAATATGCCAGCCCTTACCCCATACCAGTTGGCTATCAGCACAATAAACAACATACTGCAAAGCGTTACACTCCCGCCCCAGGGCATCTTTAAAATCTTAATATAGGAAGTGATAAAGGCAAGTGCAATCGCCGCCGCACAAAAGACCAGTTGTTTTGTAGACATCTTGCACTTTACAGAATTTTTTCCAGCAAAAAAAGTAGCCAATAGAAACCATATGATTCCAGCCAGAATACATGCCAGGTATCCGGCAGTCGTCAGTCCCCCTTCGGCAGTTACCAAGAATGAAAACATAAAAGAACCTCCTTTTATCTTTGACAGAAAACAAAGGAGGTTCAAAAAAGCATCTATAACATATCCCTACGTTGGCATTATCCAAATCAGGTTTTAGGTCAGGGCAAGACTAGCCCACTCTCAGCCTGCTCCCATGCAAGCTCCCTTGTCATCTATCTTATGTGGTTTTACAGAGATTATAATATACATATATGTGGAGTATGTCAAGTGCTATCTTCTTACACCTGATGCTGCTGCAAATATTTTTCCCTTGTAGCAAGCCCTCCGCGGATATGTCTTTCCGATTTATTCACATCTAGTACCTTTCGTGCCTCTGATGCCAGATGAGGGTTGATATAGAGAAGACGTTCTGCTACATCCTTATGAACCGTTGATTTGCTAACCCCGAAGCTCTGAGCAGTCTGGCGAACGGTTGCATTATTTTGAATAATATAATTGGCTATCCTGACGGCTCTCTCTGAAATATAATCTTTCAACGAAAATCCCCTGAAATGAACTGTTTTTACAATCTATGCAGAGATTCGTTTCAATATGTTTCAGAAGATATGTCTTTCTTAGATTTCGTTATCAGCCCTTTTATTCTTTTAAAAAAAGAGTTCTTCGTCCTCTATCTGGTCAAAAAGAGCTTCTAGTTCCTGGTCATAGAGTTCTAGTGCTTTTGCAATTCGCTCTTCTGCTGCTTGATTCCCGGTTCTCTCGTATAATTTTTCTGCTGCACCAAAGAGCACGTCATTTTCTTCTGAACATGCGGTTCCTTCAGGAATAAAGCGCTCTACTACTTCTTCTGCTCCTTTAAAGTCATCCACTCCCATACGCGCATAGATAAGCGCGGCTGCCGCATAAGGGTTATCCGATTCTTCCTGATACCATCTCTCCCCGTAGGTGTAGGCCTCTTGATATTTTTCCTGTTCTTGCAGGGCAATCATAATATGAAATCTTAGGTTGGTCGGGCTGTCTTCTCTCCACTGAAACATCGCTATCAGTTCTTCACATACCGTCTGAAGCCTTTTATGCTCTCTCATGGTATCGAGCATATCCTGATAGTCTAGAAGCCATTCTTCCACGCCAAACAGAAAATCGTTGTTATCATCGATTTCATATAGTTCTTGTGCATACTCTGGATTTTGTTCTCTTTCTTCTTGAATAATATCTTTTAGCTGCTGATAACACTGGTCCCATATAGACAGATGAATCTTCCCTGATGCCATATCACTGTAGCACTGCTCAGATAATTTTGCAAATAGCTTCCACTGTTTATTCATTTACGTTTCCCCTTTCTTGTGCAGATACAAGCGCTTCTTCGTAATAGCTTTTGGTCTGTTCATCAAAGCATACCATCTGTACTTCTTCTAATTCTGTATGTTCTCTACAGAAAGTAAGTATGGTATCTATGGCTATCACAGAGGCTTTCTCCAATGGGAAATGGTAGATGCCAGTGCTGATGGAAGGAAAGGCGATAGTCTTGCAACCATTTTCTATGGCCAATCGCAGACAGTTTTTATAGCAACTCTTTAACAGAGCTTCTTCTCCTTTTCCTCCTCCATTCCAGACGGGACCTGGTGTGTGGATGATATATTTAGCTAAAAGACGATAGCCTTTGGTGATTTTAGCTTGTCCGGTCTTACAGCCATGCAACGTGCGACATTCTGCAAGCAGCTCTGGGCCAGCAGCGCGGTGGATAGCACCATCTACACCTCCACCGCCTAAGAGGCTTGTGTTGGCCGCATTGACAATCGCATCTGTTGATACTTTAGTTATATCCCCTAACACAATCTTTAGCATCCCTTTATCCCCCTGTTTTGTTTTTTATTGAGATTATACTATACCTCCTCAACTTCCACAAGGGAGGGAACGGGGAAATTTATATTTTCAAACTAAAGCGAAAGGTTAAGGTTTTGACCGGAGCCGGTTTGTCTGAAAGGATATTTTGGTAACGATATACACTTAATACCAACCCTAACAGAATATAGGATATCACAATACCACTTCCGCCGGAGGAGAAAAAGGGGAGAATAGCAGCCGTAGTTGGTAATAACCCTAAGTTCATACCAATACTTAAAAGTATCTGAAACAGATATACCATTCCGCAACCACAACCCAGTATCATACCCAGTTGATTTTTCTGGTGAAAGGATACCCGGAAAATCTTGATAAGCAGGTAAGCAAGTAAGGCTGCCACTAAAATTCCAGCGAAGATTCCATAGGCTGAGATAACACTGACAAAAATATAATCACTGTTAAAACCCGGAAATTTTCCAAGTTCAAAGATTTGTTCTGCATTGCTTCCAAGCATCTTGCTTCCAGAGAGAAATTCTCTCATCCGAATAGTCAGATAATTTCCATCCGGTGAGTTGGTTAAAAAAGCCTGAATTCTTGCAGTCTGATAATTTGCAAATCCTCCTAAAAGAGCCCTTCCTAAGATGCTCCATATAGGAGCAGTAAATAATACACCTGTCAGTGTCAGAGCAGATTTTTTACGGACAGAATACCATCCTTTCCATATGGTCACTCCCAAAAGAACCATCAGTGTACACCAAAGAACCATTCCTTGGGAAAATGCCGGCAAACGAAAAGTAAACCATACAGGCACAACAGCCCACAACAACAGCTTTAAAATCCCTTTGTATCCTTCCCCGCGATAAGAGTACAAAAGTCCTCCATAAAGTGGTACATACAGGCTCATAACAGTTGGTAAAAACAGATAAAATGCTCCCAATCTCAGATAAAGTTTTGCGCCATTGATTTCTATCCCAAAAAGGGTTCCCCCAAGACAAACCAATACAAAAAATATAATTGCTGCCTTTCTGGCATGTCTTGCCAAGATGCTGTAATCTAACCGATAGACCAAAAACATCATAAGATAGCCCAAAAACAGATAGAAAATATGATGTTTTAGATACCAATAGCCTGCGCCGCTTACCTCCTGTGTGTACATTCCCAACATACCATGTACTGCAATACTACACAGACTAATAATACCAATCAATATAAGAAGTCCTACCGATAGCTTTGGCCTGTGAATCCCATCTAATGCCACACCGGTCTCTACGGGGTCTCCCATCTCCTTTACAGCTCTCTCTAGTGCTTCTTCTTCAAACATGCCTTCTTCCTCATAGGCTTTTGCCTGGTCTAAGATATGTTCCCGAAGTTCTTCACTTACCATCTCCCGTGCCTGCTTGCAACGAATCTGTTCTGTCACTGTGGATAAATATTCTTGTACTTTCATCCTATTACCTCCAATGCCATCACTCTTGTCACAGCCCCTGCATACTCTTTCCACTGTGTCTTCTTCTCCTCTAGATGTCTTTTCCCATCTTTTGTAATCTGATAATACTTTCTTACTTTTCCCAATACCTCTTTCTCATACGAGACCAAGAACTGCTTATCCTCTAGTCCATGTAGTAGTGGATACAATGTTCCGGCCTTTAGCTCAAATACATTCTGAGAGCGCTTTCGCAATGTATCAATCATCTCATATCCATACATATCCTTCTCTGAAAGCAACCTCAATATCAACATCGCCATGCTTCCTGATACCAATGTCTTATCAACTGCCATCTTGCACCTCCTTATAAAGATAGTCTATATATAGTTCACCTATATAATATATTGTCTATCTATATATGTCAAGTCCAAAATCTGCATTCAGAGTTATGTATTTTCTAACAAGCATGCAAGAAACCTTTCTCCATATTTTTCATATTTAGCATCTCCCACTCCTGATACATTTAGCATCTCCTTTTTATCCGATGGCTTTTTCACACACATATCCACTAGTGTCTTATCTGTAAACACAATATAAGGTGGCACCTTCTCTTCTTTTGCAATCTGAAGCCGAAGCTCCCGAAGTTTTTCAAAGATTCTCCATCCCTTAGAATCCAGATTTTGTGATGTCTGTTTCGCTTTTTTCTGTGCAGTTACTTTTTTCTCTGCAGGCTTTGAGAATTTCATCACAACTTTTACTTTATCCTTTAGAATCGCTTCTGCATCTGTAGTAAGGCTTAGAGTTGCATATTTATCATCTGTACTTCGAAGCACCCCTCTGGCAATAAGTTCTCCAATTATCTCCTTTAGCCGAAATTCTGTTACATTTTCACAGCAACCATAGGTACTTAATTTATCCAGCCCATATCCCCGTATCTTCTCACTCTTACTGCCATGCAGCGTACTTGCAATTGTCCCGGCTCCATATTCTCTTCTGGCTTCCCAAATACACTGCAAGATGTCTTTGCATATCTTGGTTACGTCTTCTTCTAGATATTCATTAAGACAGTTGGAACAGTTCTCACATCGCCTTTTTGTCTTCTCGCCAAAATAATTCAGAATATATCCTCTAAGACAGTCCCTTGTTGTTCCATAGAATGTCATAAGCTTTAATCTTAATGCATCCCGCTCCATAACCGCCTGCATCTCTTCTCTTGATAGTTCCTCGCGAAATTCCTTCTCCTCTAACAAGAATTGATTAATTCTGACATCTTGCGGCGCATAGAGCAAGATACACTCTGAACGCTCGCCATCTCTCCCGGCACGTCCGGCTTCCTGATAATAATTTTCCATACTTTGGGGCATATTGTAGTGAATCACATAACGAACATTAGATTTGTCGATACCCATACCGAAGGCATTGGTTGCCACCATCACGGGCTTTTCATCAAAGATAAACTGGTCTTGATTCTGCTTTCTCTCATTGCCTGAGAGACCAGCATGATAACGGGTTGCCTCGATGCCTTCTTGTACAAGCAGCTTGTGCACTTCTTCTACATTTTTCCTGGTGGCACAGTAGATAATACCGCTCTCTTTTTTATGCTCCTTTACATAGCGCACAAGCTCGCTGTCTTTTTGTCGTCCCTGGCGTACTTCAAAGTAGAGATTTTCCCGGTCAAAGCCTGTTACCAGAACATGCGGATTCTGAAGTCCTAGCACACACTGAATATCATTTTTTACTTCCTCAGTTGCTGTCGCGGTAAAGGCACTGACCACTGGTCGAATCTTCATCCCTGCAATCATATGTACGATATTGAGATAACTTGGTCGAAAGTCCTGTCCCCACTGTGAGATGCAGTGTGCTTCGTCAACTGTTACCATGCTGATTGAGACATGGTTTAGAAATTCCATAAACAGTCCGCTTAGCAACCGCTCTGGCGCCACATAGATAATCTTATATCGTCCCTGGGTTGCCAGATACATCGCCTTTTCAATCTGACTTTCTGTCAGCGAACTGTTGATATAAGCAGCATGAATCCCGGCTTCATTTAAGGCTCGCACCTGGTCTTTCATCAGTGAGATAAGAGGCGAGATAACAATGGTAATTCCGGGCATCAAAAGCGCTGGCACCTGATAGCAGATGGATTTTCCAGCGCCGGTTGGCATGATGCCAAGTACATCCTGGCCGGCTAATATCCTGTCAATCAGCTCCTCCTGTCCTGAACGAAAGGTATCATAGCCAAAATATTTTTTTAGTATCTTATATTTCTCCAAAATATCCTCCTTTTATGTTATACACTCTGTGGTTCTTGCTCTCTCAAGTCTGGTAATCTGTCGCATCTCTAGAACCATCATCCCTATCGCCACTGCACCGGCTACCAAATCTGCAATTGGCCCTGCATACATAATCCCGTCAATTCCTAAAAAGAGTGGGAAAATTACAATCAGCGGCAGCAAAAATAAAATCTGTCTTGTCAGTGATAAAAATACACCTTTGATTGGCTTTCCAATCGCAGTAAAAAAAGTCGCGGTTACTGGCTGTACTCCATTTAAAAAAGTAGCAAACAAAAAGATTCGAAAATATCTTACAGCAAATAGGAAATATTCTTCTGAGCCATCTCCAAAGACAGAGATAATCTGTCTGGGGAACAGCTGAAATAGCACAAATGCACAAGCTGATACCGACACTGCATAACGCACAGTCAATCCATAGGCATATTTTACCCGGTCATACTGCTTTGCTCCATAGTTAAAGCTGGCAATCGGCTGAAGTCCTTGTGCCAGTCCAATTACCACGGAAAAATACAGCATCGCCACCTTTGAGATAATCCCCGCACAGGCCAGTGGCACCGATTCCCCATAGATAGAGCGAGAACCATAATACGTAAGGGAATTATTTAGAACAATCTGAACAACCATCATTGCAATTTGGTTAAAAAAAGACGAAAGTCCCAAAGACATAATCTGTAAAGCATTCTCGATATGTACAATCAGATGAGCGCGATGAAGTGTCACGGTCTTGCAGTGGCAAAGATAGCGAAACACCATACCAGCAGCTGCAATCTGTCCAATAATCGTTGCAAATGCTGCTCCTGCCATTCCCATCTGAAATCCAAAGATAAACAGTGGGTCAAGCACCGTATTAATCCCTGCCCCTGCCAGGTTACAAATCATTGCATATTGGGGTGTACCATCTGCACGCACAAGATGTGCCCCGCCATTAGAGAAGATTAAAAACGGAAATCCAATCGATGTAATCCTTGTATAGACTATCGCATACGAAAGCACACTGTCTGGCGAGCCAAAGAAACGAAGCATAGGTGTTAGAAAAATCTGTGTCCCCACACACAAGATAAGTCCAAGACCAAACAATAGAACTGCTGCATTACCCATATAGTGGACTGCTTTCTCATGCTCCTTGCGCCCCATCGACAGATTAAAAGAAGCAGCTCCTCCAATCCCGATAAGCAGTGCAATTGCTGTACAGGAAGTCGTCAGTGGAAATGCCACATTGGTTGCTGCATTTCCCAGTTCTCCGATACTTCTTCCAATAAAAAACTGGTCCACAATATTATAAAGTGCACCAACTAGCATCGCCACAATACTTGGCACTGCAAACTGTCGAATCAACTGTGGAATTGGCAAAACACCTAGTTTATTCTCTCTTTGTTCCTCCATATCCTTTTATCCCTCTTTTGAAATCTCTGGTTTAAAATCCTCGGTATCACCGCAGAAAAATCCTCCAAGATGTGCCATTAGATACTGCATCACCGCCCGCGCCCTCTCCCAATATTCTGGCACCACTGTCACCGCATAGACTTTCTCTGCTTTTTTCTCTCTCATATAAGAAAGCAGTTCTTCTTCCGCCTCTATACACTCTATATCTACAGATCCAGCTTCTGGCACTGCAATCTCTAAGGCTTTTGCTTCTTCCCAATATTCTGCTTCCCATTCTTTACATGCTCTGGCCACTTCATACATCTCTCGAAGTGTTCTGTCTTCTGGAAGCATATAGAGCCATTCTTTTGGTATATCTGGATGCATGGTCTTGTTCTTTGGGATGTTCTTTGATACTTTTTTTCCTTTTATCTTCTTACTCATATCAGGCTCTTTCTTTCATAATTCTATCACAGGTTTCTTTCATTTTATCTTATCACACACATTCGTTCTTATCAATGTATATTCTTTAACTTTATACAAGCGATATAGATGCAAAAAAGCGAGTATTACATCAAAAGATGTATACCCGCTTCCCTCACAGATGAAATTATTCCTTTACAATCACCATAATTTCATATGGCTCCATAGTATATAATCCTTCTAATGGCAATTCCCGTCCTTGATAATTTTCTAACAATATCTGATAACTGCTCCATTCTTTGTTAATCTTCACTTCTTGCTTCTTTTTGTCAAGATTGCAAAGCACAATAACTTGCTGTTCTCCTAGACTTCTCTGATATATTAGTACCTTATCTTCCTCTGTCTCTAAAAAAGAAATCTCTCCTTTTGCCACTACCGGATACTCTTTTCTTATCGCAATCAGCTTTTTATAGAAATTTAGAATAGAATCCTTATCCTTTTGTTGAGCCTCTACGGTGATATCTTCTCTAAAACTAGCAGCCATTGGAAGCCATGGTTTTGTTTTGGAAAATCCACCATATCTCTCTTTGTTCCACTGCATAGGAGTTCTGCTGTTATCTCTAGACCTGGCAGCCAATGTCGCGATTGCTTCTTCTTTTGTTTTGCCTTTTTCCAGCAATATCTGATAGTAATTCAGACTTTCCACATCCTGGTATTGCTCGATGGAAGAATAATGGGCATTTAACATTCCAATCTCTTCGCCCTGATAGATATAGGGCGTTCCACGCATAAGATGAATCATACCCGCTAACATCTTTGCTGACTCCTTCCAATAGTCCCCTTCATCTCCTATTCTGCTGACGATACGAGGCTGGTCATGATTACACCAAAACAGTGCATTCCATCCATTTCCTTTTTGCATCCCTATCTGCCACTTGATAAAAAGTTCTTTTAATTTTTTATAGTCTGCAGGCATAAGCGACCACTTATCGCCGTCTTTGTAATCCACTTTCAGATGGTGAAAATTAAAACACATCGAGAGTTCTTTTTCTTCTGGCGCAGAATAGCGGATACAATGTTCTAGGGAAGTTGAAGACATCTCGCCTACCGTTACAAAATCCTCAATGCCGGCATCTTTTACCAGCTCCTTTAGATATTCATGCACATAAGGCCCATCACTGTAGAACCGTCGTCCGTCTCCCTGAAAATCATCTTCCATCTTTTCCGGCTTGGAAATCACATTGATAACATCAAATCGAAATGCCCGAATACCTTTTTCTTTCCAAAAGCGAAGAATATCTTTTAATTCTTCACGAACTTCTCTGTTATCCCAGTTTAAATCTGCCTGGGTCACATCGTATAATCGAAGATACCATTTCTTCAGGCCTTTTACATACTCCCATGCAGAGCCGCCAAATTTTGACTGCCAGTTTGTAGGAGCCTTATTTGGTGTACCATCTTTAAAGATATAATACTTCTGATATTTTTCTTCTCCTGCCAGTGCTTTCTGAAACCACACATGTTCTGTAGAGGTATGATTAAATACCATATCAAGCATCAATCCAATTCCTCTTTTTTCTCCCTGTTTAATCAGTTCTTCCAAGTCTGCCATCGTTCCAAACCTGGAATCTATCGCACAGTAATCTGTCACATCATATCCATTATCTTTTTGTGGCGATGGAAAAAAGGGCGTCAGCCATAGATAATCCACACCCAATTCCTGTAGATAATCTAATTTTTCAATGACTCCAAGGATGTCTCCAAAACCATCCCCGTTTGTATCCCGAAAAGATTTCGGATATATCTGATAGACTACTTTATTACTAAAATCCATTCTATAATACCTCACTTTATTGGAAAGTTGCTATGGTTGTCTCATTCTCTTTTACATGCCTTCCTGTCTGGAACTGGATATTTTGTGCGTTTCCCTCATCGGTAATAATACACACTGTAATATCAGGATGACCTGCTGCCTTAATCTTTGCCCTGTCAAAAGTAATCAACGGGGTTCCTGCATGGACTTTTTGTCCTTCTTGTACTAGATATGTAAAGCCATCTCCTTTCATATCCACAGTGTCAACTCCAATATGCAGCAAAACTTCCATATCGTTTCTTAGCTTTAATCCACATGCATGTCTTGATTCTGGCATCAACATGGTAATCTCTGCGTCCGCCGGTGCATACAAGGTCTCATTCTCTGGAATAATAGCCATACCATCACCCATCATTCCTTCAGAGAACACACCATCTCCAACTTCCTTTAGAGAAATGGCTTTTCCAGATAAAAATGCAGTGAACTGCTCTGGCTTTCCTTCACTTGTTTTCGTAACGGTCTCTGTGTCTTCTGTCTGAAGACGTTTCTTTCCAACAATAACGGTCAATACAAATGGAACAATAAAGGCAATCGCCATACAGATTGCAAAGGAAACCATAAATGGAGCCTGAATAGATAAGATACCTGGAAGGCCACCTACACCAATCGCATTGGCGGTTGTTCTGGTTGCCACACAGACTACTGCTGCGATACCAGACCCAATCATTCCACAGACAAATGGAAATCCTCTCTTTAGATTTACACCGAAGATTGCCGGTTCTGTAACACCCATATAGCAGGAAATACATGCTGGAATATTTACTTCCTGGGCTTCGGAATCCTTCCTCTGTAACCAGCTCATTCCAAGAACTGCAGAACCCTGTGCAATATTTGACAGTGCAATCATTGGCCACAGCATAGTTCCGCCATAATCTGCAATCAGCTGCAAATCAATCGCATTGGACATATGATGAAGTCCTGTAATAACAAGTGGCGCATAAACCACACCAAAAAGTGCTCCAAATACAACCTTAAATGTTCCGGTAATTCCGGCAAATACAAGCGCAGAGACAGTTGCTCCAGCCTTCCAGCCAATCGGTCCCAATACAAAATGTGCTGCAATAACAGATAGTAACAGGCTACAGAAAGGAACCACTATCATAGATACCACCTGTGGCGTTATCTTTCGGAAGAACCGCTCCAGATATACCAGGGTAAATGCTGCTAAAATCGCTGGAATAACCTGTCCTTGATAGCCAATCATATTTACCTGAAATCCGCCAAAATTCCACTTTGGAATATCTGCTGCTGCGGTTTGTGCAACTGCATATGCATTTAATAGCTGTCCAGATACCAAGGTCAGGCCAAGAACAATGCCTAACATCTGCGTGGTCCCCATCTTCTTTGTTACCGACCAACAAATACCAACTGGAAGCATATGGAAGATAGCTTCTCCAATCAGCCAGAGAAAGCTGTCTAACCCCGCCCAAAACTGGTTGATGTCACATAAGGTCTTGGTTCCATTTTCAAACAGATACAGACTGTCAATGCAGTTTCTAAAGCCAAGAATCAGACCCCCTGTGATAATCGCAGGAATCAATGGGGCAAAGATTTCTGCCAATGCGGTAATAAGCTGTTGCAACACATTCTGATTCTTCTTTGCGGCATCCTTTACTGCATCTTTTGATACCCCTTCAATCCCCGCTTCTTTTACAAAGTCATTGTAAAAATCAGCTACTGTGTTGCCAATAATTACCTGAAACTGCCCGGACTGCGTAAAGCTTCCCTTTACAACCTTCATTGCTTCAATTGCTTTTACATCTGCCTTTTTAGGCTCCACCAAAGCAAATCTCATCCTGGTCATACAATGCGATACGGCTGCGATGTTTTCTTTTCCACCCACCAGACGTAGTAACTGTTTTGCATCTTCTGAATACTTACCCATCTTTTTATCCCTCCGCTTGTTTAAACATGTTTCTTGATTATGTTATATCATACTTGTTTAAACATGTCAATACATTTTTATATTTTTGTTTAAACAAGTTGCAATATAAAAAGCGCCAGCCGTATGCAATACGACTAGCGCTAATTTTACAGGCGAAAGCTTTCTTTAGGTTGTACCACCACCCGTATTTCACTTCTTGCACAGTACACCCCATTAATCTCCAATGCATATTCTGCCCGTGCCTCGATGCGTCCTTCCTCTTCCCGTATCGAAACTTCTGTAGTATGCGTCTCCATTAAAAAACTCCCAAAGGGGATGGCATACGTACTACTTTGGCTTTTCCCTTTCTCAAACACCATATTGACGGTTACTGGTCCCCGCTTTTGTACCTCAAGATAATGCTCTCTGAACTTCACCCGGTTCTTCACCGGTTCGCTCATCCCTTCCATCCGTTCTTCAAAGAGAAGATAGTGCGTTCCATTTCGCTGATAATATTCTCCGATATGCACCATCTCAATTGTATCGCCGTTTTCCTCTAAGCTGTGGAAGCCTGCGATTGTCACCATCACATCTTTTGTCATAATCCGCCCGCTCTTTCGTTATGTTCTATTTCTCTCCCATTGTAGCCGTTTTCTGGTTACTATTCAAGTCCTTTCAGCCACCAAAAGCGCACATGCACCGGAAGCTGCTCTGGATTGGGTCTGTCATACGTCAGACTCCACCAGGCATATTCTTCTTGCATCTCTTGTACTTCTTCCTCTGCTTCTAAAAGTCCTTCCTGATATACATACACCATACTGGCGGTTAGAAAAAGTCCAATCACTATCGAACAAACCAACATCCACATCTTTCTACACATAAGGCATAACCCCTTTTTTATTTTCAGTATGGCCAGGTTATATAGCCTTTATACCTTCCATCCTTCTGAATCTTTGGAATCTCACAAGATGTTTCGTTGTACCAGGCATTTAACAGCCGATGCACTGGCATCCCTTCTTCTGGTTGTTCTTCCTTTTTGGCTTCTTCGGAAGCTTTTTCTTCTACGGCATACACCAGCGTTCCACGGGAATAGGAAGCATGCAACTGAATCTCTTCTAGCAGTGCCCCAAAGTCTGTCCTTCTTAAAAGTTCTTTTGAAAAATAAAAATTTTTCAGATGGTTAAAATCCATGTTTTTTTGTTGATACTCCCAGTACATATTTTTGGCTTCTTCTATCGAAGCAGCCTCTGTCTCAAAAGCCTTATCCTCTTCTTCTTTGGAGTTTCCAAAGCCAAACGTAAAGCGAAACGCCTCTTCTTCTCCTACATCCACACCAATCGCTGTTACCAGGTTCTGCTGCTCTAATTCCTGCGCACTGCATCCGGTCAGCAGAAAGAAAGGAAGCAGACACAAACAAGTCATCTTTATCTTCTTATTATTTTTCCATACCCCGGATACCAACAGCAATACTATCTGTACAGGTGTTGAAATATAATACAAAAAAGCCTCACCCCACTCCATACTTTCAGGAAAACATGCGCATAGATACGCCGCAGCCAGTAGTAGAAAAAGTCCCCATTTTCTTTTTTTATCCGGTTCACCATCCATCAAAGGCGCAAAGAGACTGCTGCACAACAAGAAGAATCCAATCACCCATGCAAAGATAAAAAGTGCATCTAAGCGTCCAATGACATTTCCTGGAAAATGTGCCATGGTCATCGCTGAGGCTAATGGAAAGACAAGTCCTGTATGCCCTTGATTTCCATATATACAATAGATAAAGAGACTAAAACCCAGTATAAATCCTCCGGTTGTCAGCCAGACTTTCCATATGATACGCGGATAATCTGACTCTTTATGCACCTGTCCCTTCAGATGCCAAAGACTCTGCACAGCAGAAAGCCAGCAGAACAGCTCATAACCAATTAGTAACTGTTCTTTTTGTAACATCAGGCGAAGTTCTCTAAACCTTGACAGCTCCACCTCTCCATGCATCAACATGGTCAACAGCAACAGCATCAGTAAAAAAAATGGAAATAACACCTCACTGACCCGAAGCCTGCACTCTAGCCCTTTGTACAGATTATAATAGCAGAACAGAGAAAACCATCCCATAATCACCCAAAGCCTGGTGTCCGTTAATAAAAATTGTTGTACTAAAAGCCCAGTGATGCGAAGTAACATCGTTGCCAACACCCAATAGTGCAGATAGCATATCCATTTTACCCAGATAGAAGTTGGTCTCTCTATTATGGCTGTACCTGCCAGATATATTCCCAGAAAAAGAAGAGACAGAAGAATACTCCCTGTATTTTCCTGGTTCATCACAAGTGGCGGCAACAATGCACTTAGTGTAATCCCGACCACTGCATAATTTCGATACATCTGTCTTGATGAGATTTTATGATTTCCAGAAAACATATCAGCCCTTCTTTCTTAGTTTCACTCTTGCATCCCGCCTTGCAAAGATAGGACGTCTTCTTATCATACGCATTGGAAAACGAATCAGCGAATCCCTCTCATCCTCATAGTCATTTAAATCAGAAGCCACATAAGGCATCAGATATGGGATGCCAAAGCTATTTAGATGAGACAGATGAATCAGTACCCACAGATACGATAACAGAACCCCATACAGGCCAAGCCAGGCTCCCATAAAGATACAGCCATATTTTAGTAATCGAAAGGCAGAAGCAAATTCTTCATTGGGAATCGCAAAGGAGCAAAGCGCTGTAAATGCCACCACAATTACCACAATCGGACTGACCACATTGGCTGACACTGCAGATTGTCCGATAATCAGACCTCCTACAATACCAATGGTATTTCCTATAGGGCCTGGCAAGCGAATCCCCGCTTCTCGTATCAGTTCAAAAGATATCTCCATTAAAAGCACCTCTCCAAGCGATGGAAAGGGTACACCTTGTCTTGCTTCTGCCATCGACAGAATCAGGTTTGTTGGCAACAGACTGGTATGCCAGGTTGTCACAGCCACATAGATAGCTGGAAAGCTCATCGCCAATATCGCTGCAAAGAATCGCAAAAGCCTGGCAAATGTCGCAATCTCAAAACGATTGTACCAGTCGTCACTGGTCTGAAAGAAGCTATTGTAATCCGATGGAAAGACAAGCACTGTCGGCGAATGGTCTGTCACTAATACCACCCGCCCCTCCAGTACCGCAGAGGCCGCTCTGTCCGGGCGCTCTGTTGACTGGTACTGCGGAAAAGGTGACAGCCAGTGTTTTTCTGTCAGCTGCTCTAACATTCCGCTGTCTAAGATTCCATCAATCTCATAGGAATCCATCTGCTGTTTTATCGTATCAAGAAGTTTGGGATAGATTAAATCTTCCATATAGACAAGAGCGGTCATGGTATGGGAGCGTGTTCCAATCGTCTGTTCTTCTACTTTCATCCTTGGGTCCCGAATCCTTTTACGAATCAGTGCCACATTTAACTTTTCGCTCTCTGTAAAGCCCTCTTTCGAGCCACGCATCACCTTCTCACTCTCTGCCTTGGAGACGCCAAGCCCTGGATATCCTTTGCTGGATATTTTATATACGCTATCGTCCCCTGCAAGAAACAAGATGCCATTTCCGGCTAGAAGTGCTGCTTCTGCTTCTTGATAAGTTGACAGAGGTTGTACATCGGAGAGACCAATCACATGCTCCTCTAACATCAGATTGCTGACGGTCACTTCCCCATAGACCAAAAGCCCCTCTTTTTTTCCATTGTCCAAAAAGACCTGGCGGTGCAGGATATCATCACATTTTGCAAAGCGCGTCTTGACCCACTCTTTATTTTCCGAAAGTACTGGTGATACTTCCCCCATAGAAAACCCTCCTGACAGAAAAAGCTGCCGCAAAATGTGGTGTCAGAGTAACTCCAACGCCGTCTTTTGCGACAGCCCCATTTTCAGGATTATTATGTTTCTTTTGTAAGAGAAATATTCACACTCTATGTACATTATATGGCACCGTCAGATACAGCTGCTTGGCAAGCTGTGATGCCCGAAGCGCCCGATAGGCTTTTCTGGCTTTTGGCTGTGTATCAAAGATACCAAAGACTGTAGGACCGCTACCGCTCATCATCGCCCCCAGTGCTCCGGCCTTTTGCATCTCCTGTTTTATCTTATCGATTACGGGATGTGCGGGTATGGTCACAAGCTCTAGGATATTTCCCATGCGAGCGGATAAGAGTGCAAGGTCCTTTTGACGAAGTGCAGTAATCATTGCATCAACATCGGGATGTTTCTTCGTCTCTAGTTCATTGACATGCAGATTTTCATAGACAAATTTGGTAGAGACACTAATACCAGGCTTTGCTATCAGAAGATAGCATTTGGGCATCGGCGGCAGGTTCTTAAGCTTTTCTCCAATGCCTTCTGCCAGTGCAGTTCCGCGAAGGATACAATATGGCACATCGGCACCTAGACGCACTCCCCGCTCCATCAGCTCCTTTCTGGAAAGCCCCAGATGATACATCTGATTGACACCCCAGAGCACCGCTGCTGCATCTGAACTCCCACCAGCCATCCCGGCAGCCACTGGAATCTTCTTCTCAAGTTGTATCAAAAGTCCCCCTGGTATCTGATACTCCTCCATCAAAAGCTTTGCCGCCTGATAGGCTAAGTTATTCTCGTTGGTAGGAAGGTAGGGAAGATTGGTTCGAAGCTGAATCTCCGGCTTTTTTATCTTCTTTAACATCAGTTCATCATAGAGACTGATGGTCTGCATAATCATCTTTACTTCATGGTATCCATCTTCCCGCCTTCTAAGCACATCTAATCCCAGATTAATCTTTGCTAACGCCTTTAACTGTATCTTATCCATAAGGAAATATTCCTCTCTTCTTAAAAATATATTACCTACAGTTTAACAGTTAGCAGCAAGATTGTCAAAATGAAAGCTCCACTTCAAAGCTCTCTCCAAGTGGTTGATAATCATGACTCATCTGTCCGCTTTCTTTGGGAAGCTGCACCGTATATAAACTCATTGTCACATGCTCAGCCTCCTTGCTAATTCGTCCATCGTCTATTATTTCCTGATTCATCATATAGCCGGAACCTTTTTTCCCTTCATAGAACATCGTCTCAAATCTTATCTGTTCCCCGGTTGGCTCTACGGCAATCACTCTCATAAGATAGTCTGTATAATCAGAAGTTTGATAAGAAATCCGCTGTTCCAAGTCATTGATGGTCAGTTCTTCTAATGTCACAGTCACACCATCTGGCAATGTAAATTCTTTCTGTAATGCAATACGGATAGTATCTGCAATCAGGTCTGCACCATCTGCCACAAAGGCAAATTCCCATGTTCCACGAACAGCATCTGTTGCGCCAAGATTCTTAAACACCAGACGATACGTATTTTCAGAAGATAAATCCATATCGGGCAACTCATAAGAAGTCTCTACTCCCAAAATCTTCTGTTCTTCATCCAAAAATCCTGCTCCGCCTCCAGCGCCTATCATCATTGGTTTGCCATTGACATAGAGCATCGCATCAGGAACTAAGATATCTTCCATCGGCTGTCCATCTTCACGCTGAAGAGTCAGATTGACTACCAGCTTTTCTTCAGAGACCACAGCTTCCTGCAAAGTAAGCATATACCCTTTGTCAGATACGGATGTATTTACAACATCCCGGTAAGCCTCTAAATTGCTAGAGAGTCCAAGTGCTTCACCAATGCTCCAGCGAATCTGCTGAATCGCTGCATGGACTTCTCCTCCAAAAAGTGTGACTCCTGTCAGACACACCACAGCTGCGCAAGCTGCCACCATACGTTTTGTGTAGCATCTTCTTACGGTTCTTTTCTCTTTATTAATTTCCGTTAATATTGCTGCTTTATATCGTCCCATCTCTTTCTTCTTCAGGCCCTCCATGAGACAATCCCCATCCGCCAAAAAATCGGTCTTTATCTGATTTGCCAGTCTGTATGCTTCTCTGTTCATGCTCATGCCCTCTTCCTTTCTCCAAATTTATTACGAATTTTTTTCTTTCCGCGAAAGATTCTTACATAGACATTTTCCCTACTAATACCCATCGCCTTTCCTGCTTCCTCTGGTTCTTCCTCATCTAAAAAAACCCTTCGAAACAGCTCCCTGTCCTTTGGCGACAGACACTTTAGTATCTCTTCTGTCTCCTTAGAAAGCTCCTGTTGTGCAAACGTCGACCATGTGGTATCCTCCTGTAAAATCTCTATCTCCTCTAAAGGCACCACTTTTTGTTCTCTTTGCACTTTGCGCAGTGTATCAATCGCTTCTAGCCTTGCCACACCAGCTGCCCAGTTTAGAAAGCTTCCTTTGCTTTCATCAAAGCAGTCGATATTTCTCCAAATTCCCAAGAAAATATCATTCATACATTCCTCCACCCTCTCCGGTGAAGAAAACAACCTTTTGTTGACAATCGATTTTAAAAGTCCCCCGTAAGTCTCTATCACATACAAGATACCTTCTTCCCGGCGCTTTCTTATCAACTCCACAAAATTATCCTTATTTGCTCTCATCACTATTACCTCAGATTTTAAAACTCGTAAGCTTACTTTACACGGAACTTTTCTCTAAGTCAGCTGTCTTATTGGTTCCTTCACCCTATATTCCGTTTCTTATCTTCCAAATCTTACACTTTTTTAAAAATTTTTTAATGCCCAAAAAGCCACTGCACTTGCAGCAGCTACATTTAAAGAGTCCACGCCATGTGCCATAGGAATACATACCTGATAATCACAGTGGCTTAGTGTACTTTCTGCCAAACCATCTCCTTCTGTTCCAAGTACCACTGCAAGTCGCTCTTCGGATAAGAGTCTAGAGTCATCTACTGCTATTGCATCTTTTGAGAGTGCCATCGCTGCAATTTTAAAATCCATCTTATGAAGTGTGCTTGTCCATGCTTCTCCCTTTTCAAAATACGCCCAGGGAATCTGAAATACGGTTCCCATACTTACCCGAATCGCCCTTCGGTACAGCGGGTCACTGCAATCTGGTGTCAACAGTATCCCGTCCATACCAAGCGCTGCCGCACTGCGAAAAATCGCCCCAACATTTGTTGGATTCACCACATTTTCAAGCACTACAAGCCTTCTAGCCCCCTTGCAGACTGTTATAGCTGTCCTCCCTATAGGTCGCCTCATTGCGCATAGCATCCCCCTTGTCAGCTGATATCCTGTAATCTTTGTCAGCACAGAAAGCTCTGCTGTATATACGGGAATCTCTCCACATCTTTCTATCAGCTTTTTTTCCTCTCCTTCTAGATGCCTCTTTTCCGCCAAAAAAGAAAGCGGCTCACATCCTGCATCAAGCGCCCTTTCAATTACTCTAGGACTTTCTGCTATAAAAATCCCCTTCTCTGGCTCATGCCGGTTGAGAAGCTGTATTTCTCTGGTTCTTGCATAGATATCTAGCTCTTCTGCCTCAAAGTTCTCTATTTGAATCACCTTGCTCATTCTTTGACTCCTTCACGTTTTTCTTGTTATTATACCAAAGCTCTATTATTACTTCATCTTAATCTTTTTAGATAGAAGGAACGTTAGGGCAAGTATATGGAGACGGCACTGCTGGCGGTGGAGTATAATTGCATATATCTTGTATGTACAGGAAACAAAGGACTGTGTAGAACTGCTGAAGAAGCTGTAAGAAGCTGTAAGAAGTATGGATAGTGGGGATACCTGACAGTAAGATTTCAGAAGGATAAAGGAATTTTGTAAAGTTTGTATAAAAAAGTGAATGACAAGGCTTTTGACAAGGTTTATAATGAAAACACGTCATTCAGGAAAGGAATATTCTGTAATGCAAAAAAGCAATGTGGAAATCGGCACTAAAGCCGCACATTGCTTTTGCGTTCATTTAATTTCTGTGTTTATTATATGTAACACTTTAGAAAATGTCAATAGAAATATTGAAACTCCAATATTTTACTGGGAAGGAAACAAATGTTAGGATATTTGACAAATACTTATTTGCGGGATGAAAAAGGGTTTCAAAACCCTGGTGAAATATTATTTATCCAAAAGCTCAAAGAACTGCTGTCCAACAATTCCGGTGTGTCTTACAGTTACAAAATACATAACTTTTATAGTATTTTACTGGAGCTGAAAACGGTTATTGAAGATTATCACCATGGCCGTACTAATGGATTCATCTTGGAAGATGTACGAAAAGAGGCAGTGGGAATTGCCCAAAATGATTTGGTGATGAAAGTAAGACAAAAGCCATTGTTTGAAACCATGATGGAAGAAATAAGAAAAGGACTTTCCGTTGATAAAAATAATGGTTATGCAATAGCAGGTTCAGATATGGATAAAGTGAACTCCATGTATTCTGTGGTACAGAATATGGAAAACGTATACAGCAGATTGGATTATCTGAATGATTCTCTGGATTTATTGAAAGAAGCCATTCGGAATAATAAAGGAAATGATATTATTTTACTGACGGAATGTGTCGTTAGCTCTAACATTATAGTGAAACGCTCTATTCCAGGAAGTTATATGTCAGCAGAATATTTTTTTGAGAAATCCAAAAAAGCGTTTGAAGATTGCTGGAGCCAGTGGAGCAGCAACATGTTAAGAACCGAAGCAGAATATCACTGCTATTTTAAAGTGAAAAAAAGTTATCAGGAAAAAGTAAATCACCTGTTGTCTGGTGCTTTGATTAAGAACAATTATCCGGGAGCTGGTAACCTGGAACTGATTGAGGAAGAAAGTTTTTATTATGAAGTAAACGTACAAGCCCCTGCCAATGACCAGTATGCACAAGTGGAACGAGCATTTGCGTCATACAGAGCGGAGATGGGAATTGTAGAGTTTGCGACGGCAAAAGTAGGGACACTAGAAGATACAGTTATTGTATACGATGTGCATTTTAACAGATTTAACAGCCTGGAGAGAAAAAGGTATCTGGTCCGTTCTGAATATAAGCCATATAATCAGTATCATAAAAATATAGATAGAGTGGTAAGAAATCTTACACAGAACCTGCTATCAGATCTAGATAAAAATAAGTTGATGAATACAATTATAAATATTTGTAATTTTGACAAGGAAGGAAAAGAATACAGTTTTATTTTATTGTGGTCATCCTTAGAAGCATTGTTTCGGTCGAATCAATATCCGACAGCGATCACTGCAATTAAAGATATTCTTCCCAATATTTTGACACATAGATATGTGTACTATCGTCTGTTTGATTTTTTGAAAGACTGCCACAATATTAAAATTCAGTATTCTTATCAAGGAGCAGAAATGATTGTGGAAAGTCCCAATACGGAGCAGATCCGTCTGTTTTTCAACTTGCTAAGAGATGACACAGAAAGAGAAGCTTTTCTTCAAACATGCAAAAACACCTATGAACTATTATATTATAGAGGACTTGAGTTAGAGCAGATTTTAAAGAATGCACTTACGATCAAACAAAAAATTGAAAGACATCGACAGGTAGTCAGTTATCAACTACAGAGAATGTATCGAATACGGAATAAGTTTATGCATCATTCGATGATAGATGATAATATTGATGTTCTTTGTAAACATATGAGAGTTTATATGTGGGAAGCAATCAGGGAAATGGGATATATTGCAGATAAAAGAAATATCGGTTCATTGGAAGAACTATATAGCTACTTCCGTATGAATCATACCATGATGCAAAAAATATTGATAAATAAAAATTCATCTGTAGAGATAAAGCATATTGTAAACGGTTATTTATAAGTAGATAGGAGACTCAACCCATGATAAGACGTCTATCCATTTATTTCAGAGAAATGTACCCCCTTATCCCCCGCTTTGCCCTCGGTCTTATCATCTTTGGTGAAATCCATTTTATTATCCTTCTAAATGCTGGTATCCGTACCTTCCATCTTGGTTTTCAAGAGCTTATCGGAAGCTTCACTGTCTTTAGCTTCCTTCTATGGCTTCGTATCGCTGATGACTTTAAAGACTATGAATTAGACTGCCGCCTTTTTGCCCATCGTCCACTTCCTTCTGGGCGTGTTCATAAAAAAGACCTTGCCCTTTTTGTCACTCTTTTAATTATCGTCACCGTTCTGTTAAACCTTTTTTATATGAATAACTTTGGTTTTTTTCTTTTTCTCTATATCTATGGAACCTTGATGTCTCTATGGTTTTTTAGCAAGAAGAAGATACAAAAAAGCCTCCCGCTTGCCCTTGTCACTCATAACCCTGTACAGATGATTATGAATATCTATATCATCTCTTTTACCTGCATCAAATATCAACTGCCACTTTTTACTTTTATCCATTTTCTTGCTGCATGGACGTTGTATTTCCCGGCGCTTATCTGGGAGATTGCCCGTAAAATCCGCGCACCACAAGATGAGACTGAATACGTCACCTATTCCAGTCTCTTTGGATATCAAAAACCCACCCGCTTTATCTTACTTTTGACCTGGGTAGATATTATCACTAATTTTATCCTTGTATGGAATCTAAATAAGCTTACCGTTCTTGCACTTTTACTTAATGTTCTGTGGATGAGTGTAAAATTTTTACAGTTTCTAAAAGACCCTACGCAATTTGCCATCGTGGATAAAGTAGAACGTTACACTTATATCCAGGAATCCCTGATGCTTATCACCATCCCTGTCTATCTGCTATTTGGAAAAATATGATTGTACATCAAAAAAATTATCAACAACAAATCATTGGCTCTAAAGCCCGGAATCTTTTTTATTTAACAGAACATCACTACCTTGTACCGCCTTTTTTCTGTATTACAGAACCCTATCAGGAAGCAGATGTCTTAGAGTATCTTACAAAATATTTTCCTGATACACACCTTTTCTCTGTGCGTTCTTCCGCTTCTGAGGAAGACTCCAAAGAGCGCTCTTTTGCCGGACTTTTTCAGACTTTTCTCTATGTAAAGAGAGAGGATGTTTGCGCCCGTATTCAGGAAGTTCTAGACAGCGCAAAGAAAGCAGATGCTCTGCCTTATGGTTCGTCTTCTGTTAAGATGCATGTGATTATACAGGAAATGGTAGAAGCAGATATATCCGGTATTCTCTTTACTGCCAATCCACAGGGGCTGCTAAATGAAAGTGTTATGGTTCTTGGTGCGGGAAGTGGTGAGCTTGTTGTTGAAGATAAGGTGGATACTACTACTTATTATTATCATCTCACAGATAAGACCTACTACTATGAGCAGGCTGGCACTGCCCCAATACTTACAGATAAGCAGATTGATACACTGATAACTTTTTCTAAGCAGATAAAAGCCCTCTTTAAGATGGAATGTGATATAGAGTTTGCCATAAAAGATGAGCAGATTTATTTTCTTCAAGTGCGCCCTGTTACTACGCTCTCTAAACAAGAATCTTTGATTATCTTAGACAACAGCAATATTGTTGAGAGCTATCCTGGTATTACGCTTCCGCTGACGCAGAGTTTTATCCGTACTGCCTACTATCAGGTATTTAAAAATCTGCTGTTGCATCTGACAGGCGAACCTTACACCGTGCAACAGATAGATGACACCTTACAGCATATGGTCGATATGGCCAATGGACGAGTCTATTATCGTATTAGTAACTGGTATGATGTGCTCCTTTTTCTGCCTTTTTATCGCCGTATCATTCCTGTCTGGCAGGAGATGATGGGAGTTCGTGACAAGACCATAAGCTCTGGTATGCAAGGTAAGATTTCTTTTCTCACCCGCGTAAAAGTTACGATTTCCTTTTTCCGGTTTCTTATTACTTGTCCTAAAAAGATGCGGCAATTAGACCACTATTTTGCAGAGATTATCTCACATTTTGCATCGCAGGACACCCATACAGAAGATAATCTAGCACTGCTTTCTCACTATCATTCATTGTTAGAGATGACCGTTAAGCGATGGGATATTACCTTGGTCAATGATATGTATGCTTTTCTCTTTACTGGACTTCTAAAAGCTTATTTAAAAATCAAAAAGATTCCAGATTATGAGAGCGTGGCTAAACAGGCTATCTCTGGCATCAGCCAGTTAGAAAGTCTTGCACCTGTAAAAGAACTTTCGCATCTTGTGGCGTGTGTAGTGCAAGAAGGGCGAGTCTTAGAGCTTCAGAAGCTTCAATCTAATCAAGATTATCAAAAGTATATAGAGGAGACAAAAGATACTTTTACAAAGCAATTAGAGTTATATATTGAGAAATATGGAGACCGAAATATCGAAGAATTAAAGCTGGAGAGTAAAACCTTTCGAACAGACCCTATCCTACTTATTCGGCATCTTCTTAGCTGTGTGGAACATGCTTCTAATATCCAAGCATCTGCGCGCGATAGAACATATGTTCCGTCAAAAAAACTTACCGGCCTGTCTGCCTTTTTCGCAAAACGGGCAGCCCTTGGTATCAGCAATCGCGAAAAGTCCCGTCTGCATCGAAGTCGGCTCTATGGTATGATGCGTACACTTGTGCTTCAGATAGGAAGCAATCTACAAACACAAGGACGAATTGCACACAGGGAGGATATCTTCTGGCTTGACTGTGAGGAAATCGAGCAGGCTGCCAAAGATTCTTCTGTGGACTTAGAAACCATTATTGCCAGACGAAAAGAAGACTATCAGGGATATTCTGCTCTGCCTGCTTATTCACGCCTGGTATTCTCAGGCAAAATATTTGACAAGCATCCGCAAAAAGCCACTACCCAACATTTCCACCACAAAAATGGCATCTACTTTGGAACAGCCTGTTCGCAGGGGAACGTAAAAGGGGAAGTATTGCTTGTTACAAAACCCTCGCTTTCTCTTGACACCCAAGACAAAATATTAGTTACCAAGATGACAGACCCCGGATGGGTATTTCTTATTGCCAGTGCGAAAGGTATCGTGGCAGAGAAAGGCTCTCTGTTATCCCATACTGCGATTATCTCAAGAGAGCTTGGCCGGCCATCGATTGTGGGAATTCCTCATATTACAGAGATTCTAAAAGATGGAGATATCGTCGAAGTAGACGGGGATACTGGCACTTTGACCATTCTTTCTTCCACTACCAGATAAGGAGCCTAAGATTTATGAAAAGTATTCATACCTATTTAGAAGAAGACCTTCAAAAATGGGCCAAACGCCCTTATATCCATGTAAAATCAGATGGTAGCTACCATGCTTATACCTTTCAGACAACCATTGAAAATATACAAAATCTCTCTAAAGCTCTTATTTTGCGCCATCTTCAGGGGAAAAATCTGATGATTTGCGCCGAAAATTCTTATGAGTGGATAGTGCTTTATCTTGGCATTATGGGATATGTGGGGACTTGTGTACCGGTTGACAAAGAATGGACTGCCTATGACTATACACACACTCTCTCTGCCATTGAAATCTCTGCCATCTTCTATTCCCGCGCGCAAAGAGAGAAGATGCAAAGCCTGATGGAGCAATTTCCTGATATTTCCTGGTTCTGTATAGAAGATTCTTTTTCGCTTCTGATACAAGAAGGAGAGACATCTTCTCTGGCTCTGTCCGGTGAAGATAATTTAGATAAGACTGTGATGATTCTCTTTACTTCTGGCACCACGCATTTTCCCAAAGCCATTCCTCTTACACAGGAAAATCTTTTTGCCAACTGGGAGACACTATACCGGCGCACCCCTATGACCGAGCGCGATATTTCCTATGTCTTTTTGCCTTTTCACCATGTCTACACAGGGGTTGCCAATCTTCTCTATACGATAATCTCTGGTATGCAGCTATATCTGTGCTCAGACTTAACAAACGTTATACCAGAATTAATAGAAGTACGTCCTACTGTGGTCTGTACGGTTCCACTTTTCTTATATCGGATGTATGATGCTATAAATGATTCGCTTCTTGAAACCCTTCGGGGGATTCGTTTCCTTTACTGTGGCGGCAGCTTTACGAACCCATCTATCAAAGAATATTTTATCAGGCAGGGTATCTGTCTCTTAGAAGCCTATGGCACGACGGAGACTTCTTCTGTGATTGCCCTTGCTATTCCTGATGACCCTAACCTAAGCTCTAATGGGGTGGTCTTTGAAAATCTGGAAGTACAGATTGAACATCCAGACCAGGACGGAGTTGGTGAAATTATTGTCAAAGGGAAAAGTGTCTCCAAAGGATATCTCTATCGCAATGACAGCTATTCAGATTTTGACGAAAACGGAGCATATCACACAGGCGACCTTGGTATTCTTGATGATACGGGGCATCTCTATCTAAAGGGACGTAAAAAAAGGATGATACTAACTGCCAACGGCAAAAATATCTATGTTGATGAGCTAGAAGAACTGCTTCTTCAGATTCCACAGGTGAAAGCAGCCAAAGTGTGGGAAGAGCATTATCATCCGGCAGCACTTGTTGTCACCAATCTAAGCGAAGCCAAGATACAGTCAGAGATAGATAACATCAACCTTCAGCTTCCCAACTACAAACAGATTCGTAAGATTTACGTAAAACCAGATACTCTTGGAGGGCGTATCAAATGAAATATACCGTTCTTACTTTTTCACAGGATTCCAAGTATCTTCAGAAATTTCTACAGCTTCCCAAAAGGCTCTATCACCGCACCGAGCGGATGCAAAAGCCAGTGGAGGAGCTTGAGATATTAAAAGGTACTCACATACTAAGCCATTACTTTCAGGTCTGTCCTCTGCTCGTATTAGATAAAAAAGAACGTCCCATCAGTCGTGCTGTTCTTACCATCTATTCAAAAGACAGCACTGCATATCTTGGGTTTTTTGAAAGTGAAGATAACGAAACCGCCTCTGCACTGCTCTTTTCCAAAGCAGAAAACTTGGCAAAAAAATACAACTGTACAGAAATTGTCGGTCCGGTTGACGCTTCTTTTTGGCTTTGCTATCGTCTAAAGACCAATCATTTTGGTGCACCTTATACAGGAGAGCCATACAATAAAGACTACTATCTGCGCCTGTGGCAGCAAGCGGGATATTGTATATCCGAGCGTTATTATTCCAACCATTTTCAGAGTATTAAATCCTCTCACCAGAATACAAAATTTTCCGCACGTTTAGAACAAAAGCGCATGGAAGGCTATCATATTATAAGTCCTGACAGAGATACCTTTGATGCTTCTTTACAGGAAGTCTATGAACTTCTGGTGGAACTATATAAGACTTTCCCGGTCTATAAACCAATTACCAAAGAAGAATTTATCTCCTTATACAGTTATCTAAAACCCCTAATCAATTACTCTATGGTCAAGATGGCATACTATCAGAAGCAACCGGTTGGATTCTTTATCAGTATCCCGGACTATGGAAATACGGTCTATGGAACACTCACCCCGATAGACTATCTGCACATCCTTCTTACCCGCAAGAAGCCAAAGTCCTATGTTATGCTCTATATGGGCATTGATGCCTCACACCATGGCCTGGGAAAAGCGATGGCGGAGGCAATCAAGCAAGAGCTTCAAGTATCAGGTATTCCTTCTGTCGGTGCCCTGATTCGTGAAAAAAATATCAATCGGCACTATTTTCAGGAATTGATAGATTATGAATATGAGTATGTGTTGCTGCATAAAGTGCTCACTTCCTAAAACTCTACCTCTGTCTGGAACACTGCTTTTGAAGGAAGATTTACATAATTATTTCCTTTACATTCATTCATATAGGTTTCATAATCCACCACATAGATAGTCACTTTGCTAACATCTCTGTTATAGATAGAATAGATTTCTGCATATTCGCCTTGGGATTCTAGGGGTTTTCCTTCTGCGTCACAGATTGCCACACAATAATCTGCCTCATTCTTTCCTTCTGGAAGCTCCAAGGTAGCATACAGCTCATAGGCAGTCTTTGTCACCTTTGAAATGCCAATCCCTTGCTCATTAGTTTTACCTATCTCTTTTTTTATGGTATTTTCATGATTTAGCTTTACATCAAAAGAAAAGTCCCAGTTACCAGCAAGGTGCTCGCCTTCATAATCTGCAAAAATATCTGTAACTTTCAGTGTATAGGCAAATTCTTCAGGAATATCTTCGTTATTTATATAGTTCCATCCATCTGCGCCGTCTAAGATTGCCATATGCATCAAATCCACACGGATAATGCCGGCAAACGTATGTTCATCTATAAATTTTCCTTGTATATAATAAGGGGAAACTGTCCCTTTTGCCGGGTCTCCTTCATAGATTCCTTTTCCAGCTTTGGAAAAATCTGCAGTGGACGTGCTGCCTATATACAAAGTGCTGTATTTGGTATACATCTCTGATTCATCTTCTTCTGCATAAGAGCCATAGCGGGCAAAGTTCTGCATCATATCGCTAAAACCAGCTTCTGACTCGATGCTAACTGCCAGATACATTGCCATGCTCTCATAGTTACATTCTGAGATGGTAAAGGTAATCCCATTGTTGGTCTGTACATAGGGATTGTTCTCTTCTTCTCCTGGCTTAACAAGCTGCATTGCATCTTTACTAAAATCTCCAGGATAGCTACTGTCTTCATTGACTGTCTGAAATATATTTCCAATAAATGGAAGCTTTGCCGCCAGTGCCGGATTGGAGACACAGACCGTGACGCTTAGTACCAAAGCCGCTGCCACGGCTGACATCCCTGTTATAAGTCCTTTCAGTCCTTTGTTATAGAACGACTTTGTATCTTTTCTGCCACCTGTACGAATCTGTCCATAGGCATCTTCGATTTTGCTGCGAACCAATGCAGACTCTGTCAGTTGCATGCTTAAGATTTCCTGGTATTCTTTTTTGGTATATTCTCTTTTCATATGCTACCCCCTTACACTACTTGCATCTCTGCGCGAAGTTTTAATTTGCCTCTGTAGAGCCGACTCTTTACCGTTGCCTCTCTCATATGCAGCATCTCACCAATCTCTTTTGTGGTAAATTGTTCCCCATAATACAGCTGAAAGATAACTCGGCTGTCTTCTGGCAATGAGCGCAACATCTCATGAAATTCCACATCTCCCGGGCTTGATAAATTTTGTACAATCTCCACAGCTTCTTCTAAGCCACAATTTCTCTTATTCTGATTGTACATCTGGTTGCAGTTATTAATCAAAATCCGAACTAACCATGTGCGAAAATATTCTGGCTTTTTTAACTCCTTCACATGTTCAAATGCATTCAGTATCGTCTCCTGCATCACATCTGCCACATCTTCTTCACTTCGAAAATACCCGTAAGCGACCCTAAGAAGTGTCATCCGATTCCTTTCTATCAATTCGATAAAGGCGTCTGCATCTCCTTTTTGTGCCTTTTTCACCAATATGCTCATATCTCTTTCCTCCATGCAAGAACCTGGCCAGGGGTTTCTTTGCTGTCTACACCTATTAGATAGTATAGAGGATAGTTTTGATGCATGGAATATTAAAAAATATATTTATTTTATAGTAGACAAAACCCTCTCACCTGTCGACTCCTCCGATACTCCCTTGGCGTCATATGATATTGTTCCCGAAAGACCCGGTTAAAGGTTCTCTGACTTTCGAAGCCGGCTTCTAGGCAAATATCAGTTATTGCATCTTCTGTATATTCCAACAGTTCACATACATAAGAAAGCCTAATCTCATTTAGATATTGATTAAAGTTCGTGTGAAAAGTACCTGAGAAGATACGAGACAGCTTGTACTTACTTACACCCAAATCCCGTGCGACCTGTGGCAGCAGGATACGTTCTTTAAAATGCGTAGCCATATAGACAACTACTTCATATACAAAGTCCCCGTCTCCTTGTGTATTTTTCTCAAGGAGCGAAAGGCAAGGCAGGCTTTTTGCCAATATAATCTGTATATACGCCTGTCTAAGTACGACATCTTCTTCTTTGCTTTTTCTTAATGCCTCGATTGCTTTTATAATCTCGTCTGGTAGTTGCTCTCTAGAGATAATTGGAAACTTTGGACAATAATGAAGCAGTTTTGTTCCAAAGATACTGCATACCGTTGGTTTGGCAAGCAGATAACAGCCAGTATTTTTTCCCTTGGAAAATACCTGATAGTGATGAATCATATCTGGAAATACAACTCCTAAGTCTCCTTTTTCCATATGATAGAGTTCTTTCCCCACGCCAAGCTCTAACGTCCCTTCCGTTACATAGACAAACTCCAGCGCATGATGCAGATGCGGTCTTACATGTCTCGACTCTTTATCCATCACCCATATTTCTCTCTCAGTTGTCTCATAAAATGGATACATCTTACTTTTTCCTCTCTGCAAAATATGTCTATTTCCTGTTCCGATTTGGCAAGTAATCTCTTTCTCTCTTTGTTACAATACTTAAGAAATCAAGAGAAAGGAGAGTTGCTAAATGAACCAAATTAAAATCTTTATGAATCAGCTTCTGGACTTTTATGCCGACTATTTTAATCATGTTTATCGTGCATAATATCCCTTTGAAGACAAGATAAGCATTGCCCGTAAGAAGCAATCAAGCCTCCTACAGGCAATGCTTATCTTATATGTCAACTCCTACCCTACCTGTTGTCTTAACTTTTCATTGGTCTCTTCTACATTCATTCTAGAAAGCACAAACGTAATCACCAGGTTAATCACCATTGGAATCCACAGATACATAAAGTAAAGCATATTGATACACGATTGCGATTGTATGGCAAGTGTTCCATCAAAACCGCTCGCTGCAAGCATCCATCCGGCAATCGCTGTTCCAAGACCGCCACCTAACTTGACACCTAGAGATGTACAAGAATACATGGTCCCGTCAACCCTTTTGTGTTTGGTCAGATAAGTATACTCAGAACAAGAAGCAATCACCGCATTCATATCACCCTGCCATGGGCCTTGACCTAGCGCTGCGATTCCTGTAAAGAGAAGCATCAGTGGCACACTGCCAAGATATCCTGCCACTATCACCATTGCACGCCCTAGTGTCCCAAGCATATATCCTCTTAGATTTAGTTTATACATCCCTTTCCACCTAGCGACAAGTGTCGGTGTAAAGACAAGCGCTACAATCAGTGGAATATTAATTGCCCATGAAAATACCCCATATAGATTTTCATTCTTCAGGACATAGGTCATATAGTAGATGCCCATATTAATCATCGCTCCATAGACCTGTTGAAGGATATAGACTCCGCAAATCATCAGATAAAATTTATTGGAGACTAATAACTTCGCTGCTGTGCCAAGACCGTATTTTTCCTCTGTCTTCTCCTCCTGTGCAGACTCATTTAATTCTTCCTCTGATAATTCTTTTACAGAAAATACCGAGAGCGTGTTGACAAGAAGTCCAATCACCGAGTAAATAATCGCAACTAGTCTCCATCCCTCTGCCCCGCCTCCACAGGTCGCCACAGCACCAATGGTAATCGACTGAATCAAAAGGCTGGTTCCAAAAGCAAAGATAAAGCGATAAGACCCCATCTGTACCCGCTCTTTGCTGTTTTTAGTCACAAGGGCTGTCAGTGCCGAGTACGCAATATTGTTGGCTGTATAAAAGACTGCATTTAACAGAGTGTAGGCGATAAAAAACCATGCATATTGCGCTGTCTTCCCCATATTGACAGGAATTGCAAAGATGGCAGCCAAAGTAATCGCACAACCGATATAGGCATACAGCATCCATGGCCTTGCCTTTCCAAGCCGGCTCTTGGTCTTGTCAATCATCGCTCCAAAAAAGACATCTGTCACTCCGTCAAAGAATTTGGACGCTGCAATCAATGTCCCGACAACGCCCGGATTTAAGCCTACTGTATTGGTCAGATAAATCATTACAAAGGAGGATAAGAATGCATATACCACATTGCCCGCAATATCTCCAGAACCATATCCCACTTTGTTGTACCATTTTAAATATTGTTTTTCTTGCATGAAAATATCTCCTTTCTCTCTATATCCACCATACGTTCAGACATTCTTCTCCTGGAGTTATGCATGCTAGAACCCCTGACGGTATGGATTATTTTTCTTCTGTCAGCTTTCTAAAAATGGTACAAGCTTTATACAAAATGTAAAATCTTCTTCATCAAATCGATATTTTTTCAACACCTCCGGGCCGCAGCTGTTAGAGCCTATGCCATTTTGTTTGTAATCAAGGCATACGATGGTACTGCCAAGAGGTTCTAATTCATAATGATGTGCTTTTTGTTCTAATTCCTCCTGTGTATAGATTGACGCGTTAAATGAGAACGTATGTTCTGATACCGCTGCGAATGACCTCTTATCACCTGATAGAATTACATAGTCGCAATCCATATGACTTCCGTTTTCCTGTGGCTTTATATAGTCTTCATGCATCCTGTCAACAGGCGCATGATAGAGACCATGACTTGATGCTCTGTGTTTGTCCTGATAACTCTCATATGGCCCCATCCCATAGTAAGATACCTGGTCAAATCTTCGCCTTAGAAATAGCCGAAGCCCAAATCTTGGCAACACCGGAAATTCAGGATTCTTCTTCACATGAAATGTCACTTCGATTCCTCCCGATACATCCACGCGCCAGACTGCTTCTATATCCAGAAAACGCTGAATAGACGTCGCCTGCAAAGACATCTGGCAGCTAATCTCTATAGAAGAGCCTGCCTTTTTCAGTATAGTTTCATATACTCTTACCGATGCTTTGTTATATTTTGCCCGTTTCCACTCCTTTTTCAGATACATATCATTATCTGTAGGTGCACGCCAGATATTTAGCTCCATTGGCCAGTCAAAATAGTTCTTGCCCCCAAAGCATAGCTGCGAAAACAATCCGGTTCGTCTGTCAAAAGTGTAAGTAAAATCTTCTCCTTTTAGAAATACAAACGCTCCTTTTTCTTCTCTAGTAATTGGTTGTTGTGACTTTGTGCTCTGTTGTAAGAACTTTTGTACAGTCTGATTTCTGTCGTCGTCTGTGTGCAGCAAAATCTCCTCCTGCCCTAACAGATGTCCTTTGGCAACCAATGTTGTATCTTTCTTTAGATAATAGAAAAGCTTTAGATAGTTTCTCCCACAATCTGGCACTGTAACATGGATAAAGATACTCCCTGTCTCTTGAGGTGGCACTTCTAGTGCTGGTAGTTTTCCACTTTCTCTACATTCCCCATCACAGGTAAGCGTATAGTGAATCTCTACATACTCTTTTAGGTCTGTAAAATCCATATAGTTTTTTATGGTTAGTTTTCCTGCAGCCTGGTCAAAATCAACGACCCGCACCGGACGGTATATATTTTTATATTCCAAAAGTCCGGTATGAGGTGTACGGTCAGGATAGACCAGTCCATCCATACAGAAGTTTCCATCATGTACTTCTTCTCCGTGGTCTCCGCCGTAGTGATAGATGCTCTTTCCTTTCTCTGTCTTGCCATGGTCTATAGCATGGTCACACCACTCCCACACAAAACCGCCACACATCTTTTCTTCTCTGTGGAACAAAGTAAAATAATCTTCTAAGTCTCCTGGCCCATTTCCCATCGCATGTGAATATTCACAAAGAATCAAAGGCTTTATAGCATCACGGCTTAGATATTCTTCTATTTCTTCAAAAGAAGGATACATCCGACTGTATAAATCGAGATTTGAGTAGTCATATGTTCTATCATTTTTCCGATATCTGGCACTTTCATAATGCGTCAGTCTTGAATTGTCATAGCTTTTTGTCCAGGCAAGCGCTTTCTCAAAGTTACAGCCATAGGCACTTTCATTTCCCATAGACCAGATAACGATACAAGGACGGTTCTTATCCCGCTCTACCATAAGCTGCACCCGGTCTAGGATTGACGTCTCCCATTCAGGATTATCTGCGATTGGCTCATTCCAGCGGTTAAATTTATTAGCGTCGGTATCTTCCTGATAGAAAAGCTCCACTGGTCCATGACTCTCAATATCCGCTTCGTCAATCATCAAAAATCCATATCGGTCACAAAGCTGGCAAAACACGGGTGCATTGGGATAGTGGCTTGCACGAATCGCATTGATATTGTGCTGCTTCATAATTGTTAAATCTTTAACCATATGCTCTACACTGACCGTTGGCCCTGTCACAGGGTCAGAGTCATGGCGATTGACACCGCGAAATACTATCTTTTTACCATTTAGGCAGACTGTCTGATGTTCTATATGGATTTTGCGAAGCCCCACATAGTCTACGATAGTCTCATCCTCTGTATGTAGTATTAATGTATAGAGATAAGGATTCTCAGTATTCCAGAGAATCGGACGGGGAATCCTAAACAAAGCCTCTTTGCTTTCCTGTATTCTTGTTGCATCAACTATCTGGTTATCAGCATCATAGAGTGTTAAAAGTGTAGGAACTGTCCGGTCAAAATATTGTATATTGATACGAACTTCTGCAGTCTTATCAAGAACTGATGTTCTGATAAAATAGTCCCGCACCGCCTGCTTGGGACGTTTTAACAGATAGACATCGCGAAAGATTCCACTCATGCGGAATTTATCCTGGTCTTCTAGATAGCTTCCATCGCACCATTTCAGCACCAGCACTGCCAGTCGATTTTTGCCTTCTGTCAGTGCATCTGTCACATCAAATTCACTGGTGCAGTGCGATACCTGGCTGTATCCAATATAGACTCCATTTAGCCATACATAAAAACAGGAATCCACTCCTTCAAAGTTCAGATATACCTTTGGTGCTCTCTTATCTTCGTTGTAAAAAAATTCCTGTACATAAGCTCCACATGGATTATTCTGAGGAACATAAGGTGGGTCAAAAGGAAATGGGTAACGAATATTGGTATACTGGTGTACATCATATCCTGCCATCTGCCACACGCCAGGCACTTTTACTGTATCAAAAGACTGAACATCATAATCCATCTGATAAAATGCATCTGTCAATTCAGAGACACTTTTATAATAGCGAAATCTCCAGTCTCCATTTAACATCTGCATCCGGTCCGAATCTTCCCGCCTAAGAACCAGCGTATCCATCCGCTCAGACGCCGGAATATAATATGCTCTGGCTGGCATCGTATTTTCATGCAGCACTTTTAGATTTTCATAGTGTTTTGGTACAATCACTGTCCTTCCCCCTTTTCTTATTTCTAGAATTGATTATAGAGATTTTTGGCTAAATCGTCCATAGACTGCATTAGACAAAACATGCACAAAATGATACAATAGCAAAAATGCACAAAAAGAAAGGAGCTTTCTAGACGATGTATATTAACTCTGCGTATCTAAATAACTCACTGATTGACTTTAAAGACAAAAGCAGACCATTGATTGTAGGAAGCTGTGGAACGTATCATCTCTATACGCATCCTAGACTGCCCACGCACCGCCCCAGAGGACGCTTAGATTTTCAGTTGTTATATATCGCATCTGGCAAAGCGCATTTTTATTTTGACAACAGTGACAAGGACACAGTGGTTCATGCAGGCCAGATGGTTCTCTATCGTCCAAAAGAACCACAAAGATATATCTATTATGGCGAAGAACAGACAAAAGTGTATTGGGTTCATTTTACTGGCAATAATGTGACCAATATTCTAAAAACATACGGCATCACGAACAAGATGCGTGTGCTTTCAACAGGAACCACATTTGAATATGCAAGGATTTTTAAACAGATGATATTAGAATTGCAAAGATGCCAGACACACTATCCAGAATTATTGACTTTACTGCTGCTTCAGCTTCTGATTCTGATTCACAGGCAGCTTACAAGAGACCATCAGACACAAAATGAATATCTTGATAAAGAGATGGGATTTGCGATGAAATTTTTCAATGACAACTATCGTACAGAGATTAATATTGAAGAATATGCCACAAAAAGAGGCATGAGCGTCAGTTGGTTTATCCGCAATTTTAAGCAGTATACCCATACGACGCCCATGCAGTATATTGTTGCAAGACGCATCACCAATGCACAGATGCTTCTTGAGACGACCAATTATAATATTACAGAAATCGGACATCTGGTCGGTTATGACAATCCCTTATACTTTAGCCGTATCTTTAAAAAGCATATGGGAACCTCTCCTAGTGACTACCGGAAGAAGTCATCTTTGTAATATTACAAGTGACCTGATAGACTATCTCACTAAAATAACGCGGCGCTAGTTCGCTTATCAGACAGGGCGTTTTATTTTCTTTTGGCTGATAGAAGTTTATCTCATAGAGTACCACCTCTGTATTGTCAAAAATAACACCACAGCCTGAGAAATGTAGTTCCGTTCTTATCTTTTGGTCTTCCCGACACAGCATATCATACTCTGCGTTATCTCCAATTGGCCCTCTCATCCAGCCCATCGTCATCAGATTGGCAGAGAAGGCACATCCATTTAACACAGTCCCTTCAAAGCGGGTAAGCTTAGTCTTATCAAGTTCTTCTTCTGTTGGGCGATAGACTTCGCGGCTTAGCTGCTCGATAGGTTGTACCATTTCATAGTCAGAGAACTGTTCCTTCCACGCCTGGAGGATGTCCTTAGATACTTCTACCGGATGTAAAAGCCCAATCATTCCATCCTCTGGAAGCTGATATTCTTCTTCATAAGCTGTATTAAAAGTACCATCCTCCATATAGCGGAAGGTATCCTGTAACACCCCTTGTTGATATACTCCCCACACAAGTCCCATTGCAAATGGATGCATCAGCGGATTCTGTGCAAACAATGCCTGCCAGTGCTCCATCTTCCAAAGCCTGCCATTTAGAAGTGCCTGCTCCATCCGAAGTTTTTGACCTGCAACCACTGTTTTTAGCTGTTTTTTCATAAGCTTATAGGCGTTATAAGCTTCGGTGGCTTTCTTCTCGTCATCCTGTTTTCCAGGAGCGGGCAGATTCTTCAGACGTTTTCCCTGTCCATTATAGATTTCTAGTTCCATCGAAGGCATCAGACGAATGGTAAAGCTTCTTGTTCCATAGTCAAAGGATTGCTCTGAGCGGGCATCAAAGCCAAGGTCTGGCACAATCTTATCCTCTAACTCCTCTCTGCTGATGCCAAGCTCTTTTGCTGCATATTCTAGTGCCTCGAATGCTGCCTTCTTTACCTGGCGATACTTAAATTTTCTGGATATCTGGTCTACCAGTAAAAGTGCTGTCGAAGATCCATTAAGCGCAAGTGCCCGCACAGCCTCTGCTCCCATTGCACCTCTGGAATTGGCTGGAAACTCTTTTATCTGCTGATACAGAAGTGGTATAATTTCTTCTCCGCCGTGAATCGACGCTGCATAGAGAACCCATCTCTTCTTGGCCTCTGCTCCAAGAGACAGCCATCTTTGAAACAGCTCTGTCATACATGCATGAAGCTCTGCTTTTTGAAGCTTATCTGCCAGTAGTAAAGCTTCTTTGTGAATCCCCAAGGTGCTCATCGAAGCATAGCTGACCATAATCGCCTGCAGATACTCTTTTGGTGCCTCGCTTCCATCTAGCCGATGTATCACCTTATAAGGCTGTTCAAATGCCCAGGCAACCTTCTGACGACGTCCACCCTTTAACAGATTGGCGATAATCTTCTCAATATCCATCTCATTTTCCGCACCTAAAAGTCGCCGCAGTCGCTCTGCTATCTTTGCATTCTTCTCTGTCTCAAGCGCCTTTAGAAGTACTTCCCTGTAATGCTCACTATCCCATGTTACTAGAACCTCCATCGCCATCTGACGTTCCTTCTGCTTCTTAGAAGCAAGCATCAATAAAATATCTGCTTCCCACTCTCTATGCGCCGCATAAATGGTCAATAAGACCTCCTGTACCTGTTTGGAACTGTCAGAAGCACAGGCAAGAAGCGTCTTCTTATATTCCTCTGCATACTGGCTTAACACACAGATACAGAAAATCCGCGCCCTAGCAGCCCCCTCTAAAGCCGCCTTCTGATATGCTTCCTTCCATTCGTCAATATGCCGTGAAAGCACAGTAATGCATTCTCTTTGAAATACTTTCTGCACTATCTCAGGATAGATATCTTCATACATACAAGCCAGCATATCCAACTGATAGGACATGGGCACCTGCTCCCTTTGAAAGATTGATAAAATATAATCAATCCTCTCAATATCCCATTCTTCAGCACTTTTATTTTTATCGCCACCAACCGAAGTATACAGATAATGCGCAAAATATGTTCCATGCATCAGAATTCCTTCTAGCACTACTGCCCGCTCATATATCTGCTGGTTTTTGGTATCTTTGCTTAATATTTCCAGTCTTGCCATCTTATTTCCATAATATCCGCTACCATTCTTCCGCCATTCCTTCACAAACGGAAGAATTTCTTCAAGGGAAATCTCTCCTAAAAGATACCTTCTTGCCTCATCCTCTCCTGTCTCATAATTGGTTACAAGCTCTTTTGCTGCCTTTTGTCGATAGTCCTTGGCATACATATGATAAATCTCTTGGTGAAATTCAGGATTTATTCTTTTTATATGCTGCATCGTGTTTTCATATTCCCAAAGGTCCATGCTCCCTACCGCTTTTTTTACTTCTTCAGGATATTTCCTTATCACCATCATCCAGATACTCTGCTCTTGCCTTACAAAACTCCACTTTACCCAAAACTCCTTGGACACCGGCAACCGATTCATCAGAAAATCCAGATGCTCATAAAACCACATCCTGTCCACCATATATCTAAGAACATTTAGAATCTCATTTCTTCCTGACTCGCCATCAACTGCCGCCATCAGCCGAAGAAACATCCCAAAAGACCGCCTCTGCCCAAGTGCCAGATATGCGCACCCTGCCAAAAACGTCACTATATATCTTGAGCTCTGTTTCCCTCTAAAAATCATATAAATATCTTCAGGAATCTGCTCATACTCCAGACCTTCAAGCACAAACTTTCGAATCCGCAAAGTCTCTGCCTCCGAAAGTCCCGCTCCCAAGAACACCTCTGGCAGTCTCTCTAAAAGCCTTCTTTCTAGATACGTTCTTATCTCTTCTCCTGAATCGTTAGCTGTCTTCTTTATCGTCAGGCAATACAGATACACTGCTCCCATCAACATTCGTGCGGTATCATCTGCCATTCGACAAAGATTCATCGCCTGATACCATTCCGTTGTATTGGACTTTCCTAGGCCATACAACACACTTAGACACCCCTGTTGCAAAGTCTCTGCCGTATGCGCATACATCTCTGTACGAATCGCCATTAGCTGTTCTTTTGAAAACCATTTCATGCACCATCCAATATTTCCATCCTTAACCAGCACATAATAAGCCGAAGCCCTGCCCACTGCTGCCACAAACTTTGTATAGCGCATTTTCATATTTTCTGCCTGCCACTGAATCGCCTCACAACAGTCTAAGCAAGCTGTTCTTTGGTTCTCTGTCAACAGTCCAAAGTCCTGGTATACCACATCCTCTAAAAGCCCTTCATCTTCCGAAACTCTGTCAAAATATTCCTTTGCAATCTTCCAATTCTTCTCCTCAAGTAAAAGCGCCTGCAAAGCATCCTGCAAAATTCCAAGTTCCGTCATGGTCTTCTCCTCCTGTCCAAAAACATTTTCTTACATTATACCAATTCTTTCCTCGAAGAACCACCCTATGATAGTGTAACTTTAACTTTTGGAGGATACTCACTCTTACTCTGCCAAATAAATCGCCACTTTTTTCACAATCTCTTTCACCGCATCTTCGACACTCACACCTCCATTTATTGCCTTTTGTCCAACCTCATACACCACTTCTTCAATCGCAGGGTCTCCAGAACATATATTCGATGCGCTCTCCACCATTTCTTTTACCTTTGCAAAGTCCTCTTCTGTACACCACAGAATCTCCAACGAAAAATAATCTCCATCTGGGCTTCCTGTTCCGATGCTCATATTCTCTCCATCGCCTCTGGGATTTACCTTCAATGTCTCAAAAGAAGCCCGGTTCACTGGAAATCCCGTTGACACCTCAATATCCTGGACCTCTCTTCCATAGAGATAGCGAAAGAAGGTAAGCGCCAACTCATTTTCCTTTGACCCGGAAGCAATCCCAATCATCGCCTTTGGAATAAATCCATTCTGTATCTGTCCCTGCCATCTCTGATAGCCAAAATTCTCCTCCTGCTTGGCAAGCGTACTAATCATATTGAACTCTCCATCCATCATATAGACCATACCCATGCCCATCTTCATATCTCCTGTCGCAATATTCAGTGCTGCAGAACTTGCGGAACCAAAATATTCCATTGCGCCTTCCCATCCAAAGCGATTCGCATAGTTTTCCTTATATGTTCTAAGTTCGTTCTCCTCTACGCCTTCAATCTCTGCCTGGTAAATTCGCTTTGCCTGTGTCAGAAATTCTGTAAGCTTTGTCTCATCCACCTTGCCTGTCTTCATATCTGTCCAGGCTCCAGAACAATTCATCCCCAGTGTTCTAAGAAGCTGCTCCTCCGAAAGAAGCCCTGTGATATATCCTTCTTTCTCTTTTTCTCTAAATGCTTCGATAGTATCCGCAAGCGTCTTTAAATCTGTAATCTTTGAAATCTCTGTTTTATCTCCCACCAAAACAGGCAAGCGGAAACGAAACGGCAGATACCAAAGCTTTCCATCTTCCTTACACACATCTATCAGATTAGGAAATATTTCTTCTTCTCCACTCATATTTCCCACTATCTCACTTAAATCCATCAAAACCCCCTTCTCCTGATAAGAAGCTCTAGGAAGCCCATCCAGCACAAGAAGGTCAGGTCCGGTGCCAGACATCATCCGGGTATTTAGATTCTTAATCGCATCCTCAGAAGTCATACCACTTCCTGTACTTAGTCCAATCTCATACCGAATATATACTTCTGGATGCTGCTTTTGAAACAGACTAACCGCCTGACGAATCGCATAGTTCTCAGACAGACTGTAGATACTGACCTGTTCTTCTGGTACCGTTGGAATATCTGGATTATAGACATAGCGGCACAATGTACCATCGCTATAGAGTACCATAAAGACATTATCAGGAAGCACTGCCATTCCGGCTAACATCATCATTGGATTGCCCATAGAGCTTAAGCTTCCATCCACCACCTGCTCTACTGTCGTACCCCCGATAACATGACGATACAGACCATTTTGACATGCCAGATAGATGCTGTTTTCTTCTTCTCCTTCTGCCATCACCATACAAAAAGCATCCGAATAGCTTCCAATCTCATTTCCCACGGTATCCGCGATAAAGTCATGGAGCACCTGGTCTTCACTGGCTAACATCTCATTTTCTGTATCATAGAATATTACTCCCCGCGAAGTCAAATCAATCATATATTGCTCTGTAAAACATACAAAATCTGTCAATCCCTCTGTCTCGAACAACAGTTTGCTTTCATTGGTATTTGGTTCAATCTCATAGGCTTTGCCACTCATTGCATATCCATAGAGGCGATTGTCTTTTCCAAAGCTTAGACGATGAAGATAGTTGTTACCATCTGGTGATGCAAATGAGACCTCGCTTCCATCTGGTGCCACATAGAGGTTGAGTGGCTCAAAACTGTCTGTGGATGTCTCCTCCCCCTCCTTTGAAGGCGGTGCATAGATAGCTGCCACTGCACCATTTGGCGCAATCGCCAAGTCCAAAATATAAGCGCCTCTTAATGTCTTAAGCCACGGCGTCTCCTTTTTATCCCAACTCTCTCCACCATCCTTTGAGAGATACATCCCGGCGGTCTGATCTAATATTGCCAGTTCACCACTCTCTAGCATCTGTAGATATGCTCTGGGATTGCTGCTATAGGAAAAATCCTCTGGCAGTGTTATCTCCTCTTCCAGATAACGCCCCATGGTCTGCTCGGTGTTCTCTGCTTCTTCAGCAGGTGCAGCTGGTGCTGTCTGGCCCTCGGTATTCGGACTTTGTTCTACCATATCAGGTTCTTTGTTTGCACATCCTGGCAACAAAAGCATCACTGCAATTAAGATACTTGTGGTTATTTGCCTTATACTCTTTTTCATCTTTCCATCCTCTCTGATATAATCTCTAATTTTTCTCTATCATAACAAAGTTATCTCTAATCTTTCTCTAAAAAAGAATGATTTTTTCAAAAAGTAGGTGTATGATAAATATAAGAATAGGTGAGGAGGAAATTATGAATAATATATTAATGATAGGTGTCTTTATCGTTGTTGAGATACTGATGAACCGATTAGTCAGCCTGATTTTTCGATTTATGGAAAAAAAGCACAATTCAGTTCATCTGCGTTTTACCAAGAGTTTTGTCAATGTCCTAATCAGTGTTATCTTATGCTATACTCTTTTGCAACAGTTTGAGCTTACCAGAGATATTAGTAAAGTATTACTACAAAGTGGTTCTCTGATGATTGCGATTGCTACATTCGCAGCACAACAGGCTCTGGGCAATGTTATCAGTGGTATCTCTTTATCTGTCTCAAAACCTTACAACGAAGATGATAAAATCCGGGTTGTACAGGGAGGCAGTATTATTGCCGAAGGCATTGTTAAAGATATAACAATTCGGCATACCATTATTCGCCAATATAACGGTGAATGTTGTATTGTCCCCAATTCTGTGATGGATTCAGCGGTGATTACCAATACGAATTTTATTGAAAATGTAGGAAACTTTATTGAGATTGAGATTGGCTATGATGCAGATATCGAAAAAGCGATGAATCTGATGCAAAGTATCTGTGTCAATCATGAACTTACTTTAAATACCGAAGAAAACAAAGTCTTTATCAAGACCTACACTGCCAATGGCATTATTCTAAAGACCACTGTCTGGAGCCGCAACCTAGACGACAGTTTTCAGGCCTGCAGCGATATCCGCGTCGCCCTGGTAGAAAACTTCCGGGCAGAAGGCATTACCATTCCATATCAGACAGTGACGATTAGCTAAACTTCACAAGGAAATCACTTTAAAATCCAAGTGATTTCCTTGTATGTCTTTAAATGTCTGATGATATCACACCATTTTTACGTATTACATCCTGATACCAGTAAAAACTGTCTTTTTTTATTCTTTCATAAGTTCCACTTCCATCATCTTTTTTATCTACATAGATAAAGCCATAACGTTTACGCATTTCTCCTGTTGTAAAAGAGACCGGGTCAATACACCCCCAGACAGTATAACCAATAACATCCACTCCATCTTCCTCTATCGCCTTTACCATCTCCTGAATATGGTTATTTAAAAACTGAATACGGTTTTTATCATGAATTTGTCCGTTTTCTATCACATCCTCATAACCAAAGCCATTTTCTACAATAAAAAGTGGAAGCTCATAGCGCTCATAATACTGATTCAATACATAGCGCAGCCCTTCAGGGTCAATTGTCCAACCCCAGGGTGTCATCTCAAGATATGGATTTTCTACTGCATTTGGAGTTGCTGCTAAATCATTTCCCAATTTTTCCACATTGTTATCTGCACACAGAACACCACTTAGATAATAGCTAAAACCAATATAATCCACACAACCTTCAGAGAGAATCTCAAGGTCCTTCTCTGTTATATCCAGATGATACCCGCGTCTCTCCCATTCTTTTTGAGCATACGACGGATAATGTCCTCTTGCATGTACATCGGCAAAGAACAGATTAAAATGTCGGTCTTCTCTTTGTGCCAACAAGATATCTTTGGGATTACAGCTGTAAGGATAAAGAGGAGATGCTGCAACCATACATCCAATCTGAAAATCTGGATTAATTTCATGTCCTTTTTTTACAACCATTGCACTGGCAACAAACTGATAATGTGCTGCCTGGTAGATAACCTTCTCCCGGTCTTCTCCTTCCCGGAATAAAATACCCGAATTGGTAAATGCATAAATATTATTCGTTACCACCATCTGATTATTGATTTCATTAAAAGTCATCCAATAACGCACTTTATCCTTATATCGCTCCATAACTGTATACGCAAACCTGGTAAAATACGTTATCATCTCTCTGCTTCTAAAGCCGCCATATTTTTTAACCAATCCATAGGGCATCTCAAAATGCGACAAAGTGACAACAGGCTCTATTCCATATCTAAGCAGTTCATCAAATACATTATCATAGAATTGAAGTCCTTCTTCATTTGGTTCCTTTTCATCTCCCTGCGGGAAGATACGGCTCCAGGCAATGCTGGTACGGAAACACTTAAATCCCATCTCTGCAAACAGTTTAATATCTTCTTTGTAATAGTTATAAAAACGTATTCCTTCATGATTAGGATAATATTTTCCTTCTAGTATCCCATCTGTAATCTCACGGGCTTTCTCTCTGCTTCCGCCTGTCATCACATCTGCAATGCTAAGTCCTTTTCCCTGTACATTATAGGCGCCTTCTACCTGATGGGCAGCCACTGCACCGCCCCATAAGAAATTTTCTTTCATACTGTCCTCCTTATCGAATTATCTGGTAAATCGGTTCACCAGCCTGCACTTTTTCAAAAGCCATAATTTTAATCTCATGAAAATCATCTGCATTGGTAACCAAAACCGGCGAAGTCAGCGCATATCCTTTTTCCTGAATAAAAGCCGGGTCAAAACGAAGCAACGGCTGTCCTGCTTTTACTTGTTCTCCTTGTTCCACCAAGACCTCAAAGCCTTCTCCATTTAGCATCACCGTATTCAGTCCGATATGAATCAGAAATTCTGCACCACCCGCCGACAGTCCAAGTGCATGTTTTGACGGGAAAATCATCGTAATTTCACCGTCACATGGAGCTTTTACAATTCCTTCTGACGGACGTATCGCAAGTCCCTGTCCGGCTACTCCGCTGGCAAATACCTCGTCTTCTATATCTTCTAGTTTAACTACCTCACCGCTTAAGGGTGCCTGAACAGCCATGATTTCATCGCCGCCATCTGAATGTATTTCTTCTTTCTTGTCTTCCAAAACGTTCTCTGCTTCTGCTTCAAAATCCTCCCGATTCTCTGTAGCAAGCCCCCAGAAATAGGTCATCAATATACCACAGACTAACGAAGTTGTAATACCTATCAGATATGAAAAAAATGGAGAATAGGTTCTCATAACAAGGGAAAAAATATTATGAAATACAAACGCATCACAAGTTACATGAAGTGCCCCGTTAATCGCTCCACCAATACCACTGGCCACCGCTACGACTGTAAGCAGACGTCTGTAATTCATGATAATACCATAGAGAATTGGCTCCGTCACACCAGCAAAGATTGCTGTCAGTATCGTTGGTCCTGCAACTTCACGAATTCTGGAATGTTTCTTTCCTTTTAGATAAGCGCCAATTGCAATACCTGTCTCTGCAAACATCGCACATACACATACACCCTCTAGCATATCTCCACCATACAGCTCTAAGTTCTGAATGGTAACTGGAGTAAATCCCCAGTGAAGTCCCAGAATTGTTAAGAATGGGTAGGTAGCGCCTAAGATAATACCTGCTATAATTCGATTCACACTAAAGAGCCATACCACCAGCTCTGACACCTTATTGCCCAAAATAGTACCAAACGGTCCAAAAATCAAAATGGTAAAAGGAACCATTAGCATCAGTGAAATCATAGGATTTAAAAATAACTGTAATTCTTTTTTTATTATCTTTTTCAGCAGTTTTTCTAACAGGCTATAGACAATCACAGAAATAAAAATCGGAAAAACAGTGGAAGCATAATCAATTGGAATCACCTGGATTCCCATAAAATCCACACTGCCCTCAGCTCCTAGCAGCCCTGTAAAATTGGGGTCCAAAAGTGCTGCTCCAATTGCACCACCTACGTATGCATTCCCGCCAAATTGCTTTGCCAGTGTAATTCCAAGGAAGATTGGCAAAAAGTAAAAAGCTGCATTTCCTGCTGCTGACAGTATCAGATAGGTAGGCGCATCACTTGGCAGCAATCCAAATTCAAGAATCACGGTCAGCAGTGCCTTCAGCATACCAGCGCCTGCCAGTACTGGAATTAAAGGGGAAAATGCGCCGGAGATAACTTTCATCACCCGGTCAGCCAATCCAACTTTTTTCTCAGAAGTATTCTCTGCCTTGGCTTCTTTTTTTCCAATATGTGCAACCTCTAAAATAGCATTATAATAATCATTGACTGCCGGGCCAATAACAACTTGATACTGTCCGCCGCTAATTACCACCTGCAGCACATACTTCAGTTTATTTAAGGCTTCTTTCTTAGCCTTTCCATCATCTTTTAACTCAAAACGCAATCTGGTAGCACAATGTACAAGGCTGTTGATATTTTCCTCGCCGCCTACTAGTTCCACAATCTGTTTTGCTTCTTCTAAATATTTCACGACATATCCTCCTTCTCACTATTTATTCATCCTGATTGATTCGGTTCAGATGCAGTGCCAGATATAAGACTTCTCCTTCGCTTATATCCCACTTATAAGTCCGATTCAAAAAAAGAGCAATTTTTTGCGCACATTTATAGTCACTAGGACATTTTTGTGCAATCACTTTGGCAATATCCAAATCCATATGAAGGACTTCTCCATTCATCTGCCGCTCCACAAAATAACGCACATGTGTAATAAAACGATTCACATGAAAATTATTTTCCCGAAACTCCTTTCCATAGAACAGCTTTGCAATATTTAAAATATTTTGGATGATTTTTGTATACATCATCGTCTTTTGCATTCCGCTTTTACTGAAGTTCGCATTGATAAAGTGGAGGGCAATAAAGGCTGCCTCCTGCTCAGGTATCTTGTACCCTGTCTTTTTCTTAAGCTCTTTCACTACTTCTTTGGAATACTGATACTCCTTGGGATAAATCAGTTTAATATCCCATTCAAGCGGCGTTCCTATATAGATTCCATCTTTTGCACGCTCCATCATCAGTCCCAAGTGGTCTGATAAAGTCAGCAGAATCGAGTCATTACAGTGATAACCCAACCGGATTTCTCCCTGCTTAATAATACCGCTGGCCAGTTCGATATCTTCCACAGTAATCCGTTTTAAAAGGCTGTCAAAATCTTTTCTTCCGCTCCTGCCATTCAAAACAAAATGCTTCTCTACTAGAGAGGAGTCAATATGCTGTCCAATTTTTACATGAAATGCAACACCACGCCCCATGACAACCGATTCCCTTTTCTCATCATCCAGCACTAATGCTACATTGTTATTCAATGCTTTTAACAGTTTCATGACAATCCCTCCCTTGTATTCATTCTGTTTTTAGCGACAAAAAAGGCATGACCAAAAAGCCGTACAATCACCTGTACAACCTTCAGTCATGCCTGCTTTACCAGTAACACTCATTTAAAATTTATACTATAAATATGATTTTGTCAAGAGAAATTTTTTTAAAATATAAATTAATATCCATAAATTTTTCTGAATAATTGATTGTAGAGATAAAAAAATGGTATAATAAAATAATTATCTACAAAGGAGGATCTAAAAATATGAAAGAAGGTAACAGCGCTGGCAATTCATCACCGCCGAGAAAAGCTCGCAGCAGTTTTTCCGGCAAATTGGGATATGTACTGGCAGTTGCTGGCTCAGCAGTAGGCCTTGGAAATATCTGGCGTTTCCCTTATCTGGCAGCCAAGTATGGAGGTGGTATTTTCCTTCTGGTCTATCTGCTTTTAATGCTGACTTTTGGCTATGCGCTGATAGTGTCAGAGACTGCACTAGGACGTATGACCAAGCGAAGTCCTGTCGGTGCTTTTGAAACTTTTGGAAAAAGCGTTTCTTTTCGATTAGGAGGATGGATAAACGCGATTATTCCAATGTTGATTGTGCCATATTACAGTGTTATTGGGGGATGGGTAACTAAATATCTGTTTGAATATCTGCGTGGCAGTACAACCGCTTTGGCAGAGGATGACTATTTTTCTAATTTTATCGCGGATAATTTTAGTGTTGTATGGTTTTTACTGTTTAGTCTTATTGTAGTGGCAGTGCTGTTTGCTGGAGTCAAACAGGGGATTGAGCGCGTCTCCAAGATTATGATGCCACTCCTTGTCCTTTTGGCAGTCTTTGTCTCTATCTATTCCATAACAAGGCCTGGCGCGCTAGAAGGGGTAAAATATTTCTTGATACCCAATTTTAAACATTTCTCCTGGATGACGGTGGTCGCTGCGATGGGACAGATGTTCTATTCTCTATCGATTGCGATGGGTATCTTATACACCTATGGCTCCTATCTAAAAAAAGAAGTCGATATCGAGAAATCCACAACTCAGGTGGAAATCTTCGACACTGCAATTGCGATGCTTGCCGGACTGATGATTATACCAGCCGTCTTTGCCTTCTCAGGTGGCAATCCTGACACGCTAAAGGCAGGGCCTTCTTTGATGTTTATCACTATCCCCAAAGTCTTTGCAAGCATGGACTTTGGCTCGGTGGCTGGACTGATGTTCTTTCTTCTGGTATTGCTTGCTGCCTTAACAAGTGCTATCTCTTTGGCAGAATCCGGTGTCTCTACCTTTGAAGACCAGCTCGGTCTGAATCGCCATAAAGCTACGCTTTTAATGGGTGCGATTATTATACTGCTTGGCAGTGCCTCTGCCCTTGGCTTTGGTGCCTGGGATTTTATCACACTGCTTGGGATGTCAATCTTAGACTTTTTTGATTTTCTTACCAACTCTATTATGATGCCTTTAGCTGCCCTGGCCACTTGTCTGCTTATCACCCGTGTTGTTGGCCTTGACAAGATTGCTCAGGAAGTAGAGTCATCTTCTGCATTTAAGCGCAAGAAAATCTACAACCTGTTTATGAAATATTTCGCCCCTATCTGTATTGTCCTTATTTTGGTCAGCTCCATTGCCAATGTACTTGGATGGATTTCGATGTAATATAAAAAGAGAATGTTGTAAAATCATCAAATTAGATGATTGAGCGATGCCCTCGCTCTATATATGCAAGAATCCAGAAAGAATCTTTTGTTTTACTGATTCTTTCTGGATTTTTTGCGTACTTTAATAAGGCTTCTGTTCTGGGGAGCCGTTATGCGGTTTCTTTTACCGGGAACAGATGGCTCCCTGTTTCATCCCATCTATAAATACTGTTTCTTTTGATAACTCGTCCATTTAGTTCAGGTGGCGCACCATCTGATAAAACAGGTCTTCGCAGGCTCCTGCCAGATGCTGTGGTCGGGTACCTTCTATCCGACCAGTAGCCACATGAAATTGATATCCCCGCGGAAGGCTGTAATCGAGACCTCCCAAATTTAATGACAAAACCATTTAATTAATTAGGCATATTTTATTATACCATGAACGACAGGTTCTTCGGAGCCTGCTTTTCTATTCTTTGGCACAAAAGTGGAGCTATTGCTCCATAGATAATTACTCATCTATTTTGCAACAGCCCCATTTAGTCTTTTATTTAGTCTTCTACTTTTACCCAACTTCTTGACTCTGCTGATTTTCTCATTGCCTCGCAGACACGCTCTACGCGGTATCCAACCGAGAATTTGGTGGAAGGCTGTTCGCCGGTTGCGATGGCTTTGATAAACTCGTACATCTCAATCGCTTTAAGCTCTCCATATCCAATATTCATACCAGGAATATTCCAGGTTACTTCTCCATGGAAATGTGCAGGTCCTGTGTAGATGGTCTTAAATCCACGGCAGTTGTCCGGGTCATTGGCAAAGCATACCTGAAGCTCGTTTAATCTCTCATAGTTAAAGGAGATGCTTCCTAAGCTTCCATGTAGCTCTACGGTAATATAGTTATTACGTCCCCATGCATTTCTGGTTGCCTCGATGCTTCCAACAGCGCCATTTTTAAAGCGGACTAAGAAGCTGTCCTCATCGTCCACATCGACTGGGCGTTTTTCTGCATCTGCACCAAGTTTTACGGTTCCTAGAAGGTCTACGCCGCCTTCTTGCACGGGTCTCTCCTTAATATAGGTCTTCATCATACCAGTTACTTCTTCGATATCTCCAGCTAAATACTGTGCAATATCAATCACATGAGAAGCGATGTCACCCAAGGTTCCAGCTCCTGCAATCTCCTTTTGGAATCTCCAGGAAAGTGGGGAGCTTGGGTCTGCGGACCAGCTCTGCAGATAAGTACAGCGAATATTGAAAATCTCACCAACCGCGCCTTCATCAATCAGCTTTTTCGCCAAATCAATCGCTGGTACTCTGCGGTACTGATAAGCATTCATGCTGATAACACCTTTTTTTGCTGCTTCTTCTGCTGCTTCTGCCATTGCTTTTGCATCTTCTAAAGTAGAAGCAATCGGCTTCTCACAGATAACATGTTTTCCAGCTTTTAATGCCGCAATCGCAATTTCTGCATGTGCATTGTTAGGAGTACAGATGCTAACAACATCAATCTCTGGGTCATTTACAATGTCATTCCAATCGGTACAGAATTTTTCAAATCCAAAACGCTCTTTTGCATCTGCTGCAATCTCAGGTACTACATCACAGATAGTCTTCATCACTGGTACTGCTGGTGCCGGCCAGAAGAATTTTGGCATATTGGAATATCCAACGACATGCGCTTTGCCCATAAAGCCTGCTCCTACCAAACCTACGTTTAATTTTTTCATTTTCTTATCCTCCATTCTTATTTATCTTCTATTCTTTTTTTGCGCAATATTGCTCATCGCAACAGCTAAAATAATAATCATACCTTTTACTATCGTCTGCTGTGCACTGCTTAGATTCGCCAGTATCAATGCATTGTTAATCATCCCCATAAGGACGGAGCCAAAAAGTGCTCCAATTACAGAACCTGTACCACCTGACATCGAAGTACCGCCAAGTACCACTGCTGCAATCACTGACATCTCGTCGCCATCTCCATAAGAATAACGTCCAGCCTGAAGGCGTCCTGCATACAGGATACCAGCAAAGGCTGCAAAGGCACCTGATAAGATAAATGCAATTATCTTTATCTTGACCGTATTGACACCACTGTATTGTGCAGATGTCTCGTTGCCACCCGTTGCAAGGATATGACGTCCAAATGATGTCTTGTTAAAAAGTGCAAAACCTGCCACATAAAATACAAACGTCCATAGCAGCAACACTGGAATACCAGCTATCTCGCCAATACCAAATATTGTACAAAATGTCTTGTTTCCAATCGGAACGGCTGCCGTGTCTGTAATCCACATCGCACTTCCTCTGACCACCTGCATCATACCCATCGTAGCAAGGAAAGCCGGAAGCCCGAACTTGGTTACCAGTATGCCGTTGAGAGCTCCTATCAGACATCCAAAGAGAATTCCTGCTACCAGTGCTAAGAAAATCGAATTGGTGCTCTGTAAAATTAGAGAGACAATCATCGCTGTCATCGCCGCCACAGCTCCTACGGTCAAATCAATCTGTCCAGCTGCCATTACAAGCGTTCCAGCAACCGCCATAATCGAAATCATCGTTGTCTGCCGTAGAATATTGATAATATTGTTGGCACTTAAAAATCCTTTATTTCCCAATACAACCGCAAATACTAAGAATACCCCTACGAAAATCAGGTATACCATGTATTTGTCCCATTGGATATTTTTCTTAATTGCTTTGTTGGATTGCATGTTGTAATTCCTCCTCTGCATTTATTTCTTTTCTTGTGAGACAACCTGTTATCTTTCCATCGAACAATACAATAATCCGGTCACAGACCGCCATCAGCTCAGTCAGTTCGGAGGATACAAACAACACGCCCTTCCCTTCATCTGCAAATTTACGGATTAGGTCAATGATTTCTCCCTTTGCTCCAATATCAACACCTGCTGTTGGTTCATCTAACATCATAATTTCCGGGTTCATATTTAGCCACTTGGCAACGACAATCTTCTGCTGATTTCCACCAGAGAGAAGATTGATTCTCTTATGAATCCCATCTGTTACAACATTTAGCTGTTCTACATTACGCTCCACAACGCTGTTCGCTTGCTTCTCATCCACAAAGATTTTGTATTTGCAAAGCTTTGATATCATTGGAAGAATCGCATTTTCTTTTACGGTGTGAATCAGTACCAGGCCTTGCTTTCTTCTGTCCTCTGGAATCAGTGCAAAGCCAGCACGGATAGATTCCTGTGTATTTTTAATGCTTACTTCTTGCCCATGTATCTTTACGCTTCCACCCTGCATCACTCTTCTTCCAAACAGCGTCTCTAGAATCTCGGTTCTTCCGCTTCCCATCAGTCCGGCAAATCCCAATATCTCGCCAGGCTTTAAGGAAAAAGAAATATCTGCAATTTTGTCATTTACCTTTAGATGTTCAACACATAGCAAATCCTCTGCCTGTTCATCATAGCTTCTCTCTACCCAGTCGAATTTTTTACCTGCTCCATCTCCAAGCATATATTTGATGATAGAGTCCAAATCCATATGTTCTATCCGGTCTGTATGGGCAATGATGCCATCTCTTAGGATGGTGATTGCATCTGCAATTCTCAGAATCTCATTCATACGGTGAGAGATATAGACCATTGAGACACCTTTGGCTTTTAAGTCCGCAATCAACTTAAACAGATGTTCTGTCTCAGAGTCTGACAGAGATGCCGTTGGCTCATCCAGAATCAAAATCTGTGCTTCCTTTGATACTGCCTTGGCAATCTCCACCATCTGACTGACACCAACACTTAACGTTCCTACCACCGTATCTGGTTCTACGTCAATGCCAAGCTCCTTTAGCACTGCCTCTGCCCGTTGATTCATATAAGCAGTATCCCGAAAGCCATGCTTTGTCACTTCTTCTCCAAGGAAAATATTCTCTGCTACGGTCATCGTAGGAATCAGGGAAAGTTCCTGGAAAATCATCGCGATTCCATAGCGGTTTGCATCGTGAATACTGTGAATCTCCACAGCATTTCCATTGACAAAGATATCCCCTTTGTCTTTTTGGTAAACGCCTGTCATAATCTTCATCAGAGTTGATTTTCCAGCCCCATTTCCCCCAACAAGCGCATGTACTTCTCCTTTTTTCATAGAGAAATCTACGCCTCTTAGCACAGGTACTGCGAAAGATTTTTGAATTCCTTTCATCTCCAATACATATTCGCTCATCGTCTCTACCTGTTCTTTCTTAATCTCCACTATTTTGTCATTGCATTTTTAATCGCATCAGGAACTTCTGTATGGTATACATCCTGATAAGCCTCTAACAGATTGGACTTCTCTACACGTTTTGCCGGAACTGCCACATAAGCGGGTGTTTCTTTTCCAAGCAATGCATAGGCTGCCAAGGTTGCCTCTGCAACACCCTGGTCATAAGGAAGCTGTGCGCCAAGACCTAACACATTTCCTTCTGCAATCTCTTTAGCGATGTTGTTTCCAAGGTCAATCGTACTTAATAAGATATCATCGCGTCCAGCTGCACGAAGCGCAGACAGAGCACCTTCACATGGAATATCCCAATGGACAAACATTGCCTCGATGTTAGGATTCTGTGTAATCATCGCATCTGCTACAACGTCGCAACCATTTTCATCCTGGAATCCCATCTTGGATACCACTTCAATCTCAGGATATTTCTCAGCCATCTCTTTTTCAAATGCTTCTAATCTCTGGTTGGTTACAAAGAAATCTACATCATAGTAAATAATACCGATTTTTCCTTTTCCACCAAGAGCTTCTCCAATTAAATCAGCCGCAATCAAGCCATTGCCATAGTTATCTGCGGAAACACAGCTGACATAATTTTCTCCTGCGCTAAAGCCTGATGGCACATTGTCCATAAAGACAATCTTGGTTCCGCTGTCAGCTACTCTCTGATAGGCATTGGCTGTAGAAGTTGCATCGGTTGGAATCGAGACCAGTATATCTGGCTTTTTCGCCATAATCGTCTCTAAGTCAGAGACCTGCTTCTCTGCGGAGAAGTTCGCATCTGTAATTGCGGTAATCTCAATACCTAATTTCTTAAATGTATCTTCCAATCCTTTCTGCTGTGCACTGGACCAGTCATTTCCGCCATAATGAAAGCTGATAGCTGCGGTATAATTTCCTTCTTGTATCTGTGCAATCTCCTCATCTGTTAAAGAGAGCTCGGTTGCAAGCACTGCGGTTTCACCGTTTGGTCCTGTAGACTTGATTTCGCTACTTGTAGCTTCTGTACTTTCTTCTGGTGCAGTCGCTTCTGTTGCTTCTGTAGTATCTGCATCAGCTGTAGGTTCTTCTGTCGCTTCTGCCTCTTGCGTCTCGTTCTCTACAGTGTTCTGACTTTCTGTATTTGTTGTATTATTTCCGCAACCTGCGAATAATAAAGTTGTCATTGTAGCAATACATAACATTGATAACCATTTTTTTGCTTTCATATGATTCCTCCTATGCTCTAAATCAGCTTTCCTTTTAAATATTCATAAGATACTTTGCAAGCCTCTGCAGGGTCTCCCAAAAATCCATCCACTTCCACCAAATAGTCCCCTGTATACCCTTGTTCCTTTAAAAATGCCAGAATACCTTCAAGGTCAATCGTACCCGTTCCAAGTGGTGCAAATCCATCCTGGTTCAAATCTTTTAGATGGACAAAAGAGATACGGTCATAATATTTCTTAACAATCGCTAGAGGGTCTCCGCCACCAGCTGCAAGATGAGCCAAATCCGGGCAGATTTTTATATCAGTCTGTGCAAACAGTTTATCAATCTGCTCTGGTTTCTCAGCCATTGAACCAAGATGCGGATGATAGCTTGCTTCGATACCACAGTCTGCAAAGACTTTAGAAGCTTCTGCCAGTCCCTCTGCCAACAATTTATAGTCTCCCTCTTTTATTCCTGCTCCTCTGATAGCTCCTCCGCAGAAAGCCACATAGGATACTCCCACCTGCTCTGCCAAAGTTGCCACTGCCTTCATATGATGCATCTCATCTTCTAATGCATCCTTATAGATAAAGTTCGCACCAACACAGACACTCATCATCCCTGCATTATATCTTGCAAGCATATCCTTTAACACCTGAATATCTGCTGCATACCTGGTAAGATTTCCCTCTAACACTTCAATATACGAAAAGCCTACATCTGTAATCTTTTTCAGCACTGCTTCGTCATCACACAAGGTCAGATAGCGAATATCTTTTACACTTGTTACACCACCGCCATCTCCAACCAGCGGGCCAAAGCCGTTTGTCATATAACCCAGTTTCATAAAATCCTCCTTTTCCATATTTTCCCATATTTTTACAAATTTGCGCAAATCTTATGTGACTTCAATATATCCTATTTGCCCTGTTTTGTCAATATTTCGTTTGTATTTTTCTTGTTTTCTGTAATATTGCACAAATTCTTCTTTTGTTTTTGTGAAATAGTCACAGTTCTATAAGCTTTTCGATATTTTTTTGTCCATTTTATTTTTCTATTGACTTTCCTATTCCAATATTATATAATTTTTTTATAGATTTGCGCAAATATAGAAAAAGAGAAAAGGAGACTCCAAGATGAAATTAGGTTTTATATCTGCTATCCTAGACAACAGTTCTTTTGAAGAGGTAATTGATACTGCTGCTTCTATTGGATATGAATGTGTAGAAGTTGCCTGCTGGCCAGTGGAAACGGCTTCTAGAAGATATGCTGGTGTAACACATATCAATATCGAAGAACTAAAGGAAGAAAAAATCAGTTATATTAACGATTACTGTAAGAAAAAAAAGGTATCCATCTCTGCACTTGCCTATTACCCTAATGTACTGACCGAAGACTGTGAAGCACAGGAGCGAATCAGAAAGCATCTGATAGCGATGATTGAAGCAGCGCCAAAGCTTCAGGTAGATACCATTACAACTTTTATTGGCAGAGTGGAACATAAGACGATCGAAGAAAATCTGGAAATTTTTCAGGAAATATGGAAACCAATTATAAAGGTCGCAGAGGAGAAGAAAGTAAAGATTGCAATTGAGAACTGCCCGATGCTCTTTGATGCCGGACAATGGCCGGGAGGGCAGAACCTAATGACTACGCCGGCTATCTGGCGAAAGGTATTTTCTTTGCTTCCAAGTGATTATCTTGGGCTTAACTACGACCCATCACATTTTATCTGGCAACAGATGGACTATATTGCACCTCTGTATGAATTTAAAGAGAAAATCTTCCATGTTCACTATAAGGATATTAAAATCTATCCCGATAAGCTTCGCGATGTTGGAATTATGGCTTATCCGCTGCAATATATGTCACCAAAACTTCCAGGGCTTGGAGATGTCAACTGGGGAAAATATGTCTCTGCACTAAATGATATCGGCTATGACGGATACAGCTGTATTGAGATTGAAGATAAGGCTTTTGAGGGAAGCAAGGAGCGCGTTTTGGATTCTCTAAAGCTCTCTTATCGCTATATGCGTCAATATGTTATTTAATCAAAGCTAGAAAAGGAGGATAAAAAAATCTATGAAAGAGATGAAAATTGGTCTAATTGGAGCTGGATTTATGGCAAAGGCACATGCTATCGCTTATGCCGGAATGCCGATGTTTTTCTGGCCGGCACCTGTAATGCCTGTTAAACAGACGATTGTCGATATTGATGAGCAGACGGCAAAAGAGTCTGCAAAGAAGCTGGGCTTTGCTTCTTATGAGACAGACTGGCGCCGGATGGTTACAGACCCTGAAATTGATATTGTAGATATCTGCACCCCCAACAATATTCATGCTGAGATTGCGATTGCAGCTGCAAAAGCCGGCAAACATATTCTGTGTGAGAAGCCAATGGCGCTTACTTCAAAACAGGCAGAGGAGATGTATCTGGCAGCCAAAGAAAACCATATTACTACTATGGTTGCCTTTAACTATCGCCGCACACCGGCAGTACAGCTTGCCAAAAAATATATTGAAGAAGGTGCACTTGGACAGCTTTTAGATTTTCGTGGAACCTATCTGCAGGACTGGTCTGCTGACCCGAATTCCCCGCTTTCCTGGCGTTTTCAGAAAAATATCTGCGGAAGCGGCGCACTTGGCGATATTGGAACGCATATTGTCGATATGCTGCGTTTTCTGGTGGGAGAATTTGCTTCCGTTAATGCAAGAACTGCGACTTATATTACAGAGCGTCCTACCCAATCTGGACTGGCTGACAGCCTTGGAACCATTAAAAGCAGTGAAAATGTTCCCAAAAAACCTGTAGATGTCGACGACCACTGCTGCTTTATGGTGCAGTGTCAAAATGGCGTCTTTGGTACGATAGAGGCAACCAGAAATGCCTGGGGACGCAACAACTATATTACCTTTGAGATTCATGGAACCGAAGGCTCATTATTCTTTAACTATGAACGCCGCGATGAATTACAGGTCTGCTTTGCAAAAGACGGCGATGACAGACGTGGATTCCGCACCGTCTATACAGGGCCTGCACATCCTTATGGAAATCAACTATGGCCGATACCCGCACTGGGAATTGGGTATACGGAGACAAAGATGATAGAAGTCTATGAATTCTTAAAAGGAATTGCAGATGGAACACCAACCGAGCCGAATTTCCGCGATGGATATATTACAGAACTTATTTCAGATGCGATATTAGAATCGGCTAGAACACATACTTGGACAGATGTAAAGACGATTGAGTGATATAAATGACGCTCGCCAAATCCTGGCGAGCGTCACCACCTCTAACTTACTCAAGTTCCGTAAAAATACTCCCCATCAATTCCCACGCTGCATCCCTCTCTCTTCTCTGTTCTTCTGTCAGTTCTTCATAAGGACGCAACATTGGATGTTGTCTTATAGTATCATCTCGATAAGGTCCATTTCTCCAGTTATAAAAAGTATAGAACCGAAGCCAACGCATATGGTCTAATTTGCGGTACATTTCTTTTGTGGCCGCAGAGCTTTTTGTATTGCAATATTTATCATATGCTTTCTTCACCGAATCTGCTGTAAGTTCCGTAATTGTTTCATCATCAAGTAAAATCCTGGTTTTCATCAGAAGGTGGTCTGCCGCTACAATCTTCGACTGCCTGTGAAGGTCATCTAGTTCATCCCATTCCAAAGTTGGATAAGAGACAGACCTGCGAAACAGTTCATTAATCATAATCGCTGCTTTATTTAACCCAGTACGTATAATCTGCTGTGAAGTATAAATGTCTTCATTTACTCCAAAACAGGATACTTCTGGTGCCCTTCGGCTACTTCTAAGGTCGATGCGGCCAGAGATTTTATAGTATCTATTCAAGGTCCAAAAGATACCCCATCCATCTTCTTCATTATCCTCACAGATAATAATACGGTCAGCTCTTTCTAACACGGAACGATTCTTTGTCCAGGTCTCATTATGAAAGATTAAGGAATCCTCTGTCTTAGATTCTTTGTTCAAGGAAAATATCTCTCCCAAATGTTCATGTATCGCCAGAAATTCTTCTGCATCTCCAAAAATATGATATGCTACATGCTGCTCTATAGAGATAATATTGGTAAGTATCGCCCGTTCTAGGATACTTAGGCCATAGTTTCCAAATCCAATCAGCACAATCATATTCTCATGACGACACAGTGGTCTAGAACGCCAATATTGTCTGGCGCAACATTCATAACTGTGAAAAAAATTAATATTTCCAGAAAGTTTATCCTGTCCGTTGGTTGTCCTTGCATAGACTTCCACTGGCAATTCATGCAGATTGACAGCCCGGCTGTTGCTGCCAATATCATTTTCTTTCATCAGAAAAATCTTGCATCTTGTTCCTGTATTTTTCTTCTTTGCCACAATCCTTTCTGGTGAAGCACTTAGATAGATGCACGGATAATTGGGAATCTCACTCTGGTTACTTCTTCTTTCTCCATAGATAATCAGTGCATCTGCATCTTCTTTGTAGATATTGGCAGCAAGTGTATTTGATTCCACTCCATAGTCTGCAAAATAATACCAATTTTTATGCCGCTGCAGACCAAGCATAAAGAAAGGCAGCCCTTCACTTGTGATAAAAGATACCACTGCTCCAAGCATTGTCACCATAATACCAGCAGACAACAGCAAAAATATTATCCCCACTGCATGTCCTATCGGAGTCACAGGTATTAAATCACCATATCCTACCGTCGTTAAAGTCACTAACGAATACCATATGGCATCTCCTAATGTCTGAATCATTGCATCACTGTTTGTAGATTCCGAGTAATAAAGAATCGTCAAAAGACCAATATAAATCAGAATAACTATAATAATCAGATATACGTAGGTATTTTTTCTTCCTTTTAACATAGTTTCGGATATAGAGTTTCCTTTCCTTTGCTCTATCTAATTACTAATATAATAAATCTCACCAATCCAGTCAATGGCATTGATTAGATTGGTGAGATTTATTATCTGGTAATTACTTTATGAATGGCCTTTTGCCAACCAGCATATTTTTTAGCTGCCAGTTGTGTATCCATCTTCGGAGTATATTTCTTTCGATGCAGTTTCTCAAAGATAGATTCATCCCACAGGCCAAGCGCTATACCCGCTGCATAAGCAGGACCAAGCCCGGAGAGTTCTTCTGCTTCGGGGACTTGTACGGTTGTCTGCGTAATGTCGCTTTGAAATTGCATCAGATATTGATTTTTAGTCGGGCCTCCGTCTACGCGAAGTTCATCTACTTTTATCCGGGCGTCTTCTACCATCGCATTTACAATATCTGTAATCTGATAAGCAATACATTCTAATGCAGCCTTTACAAGCTCTGCTCTTTTGGTTGTTCTGGTCATACCAATAAATGCAGCACTGGCCCGGCTGTCCCAATAGGGTGCACCTAGACCTGAAAATGCTGGTATTAGATATGTCTTATCTTCTTTGGATGCTTCTTTGGCAAGCGTGTCGGTCTCTGTGGGAGATGTGATTATCTTTAAGTCATCTTTTAGCCATGTAATCACTGCGCCTGTATAATTTAGATTTCCTTCCAAGACATAATTTACTTTTCCGCCCATACTCCATGCAAGGGAAGTGACAACTCCATGGGTACTGTGAATTGGTTTTTCTCCTATATTCATCATAATCGAAGAACCTGTCCCATAAGTTGCTTTCATCATCCCCGGACGAAGACATCCCTGGCCAAACAATGCACCGTGAGAATCCCCAAGCACTCCATGAATTGGTATTGGTCTTGGGAGAAATCCCTCCAAATCCGTCTCTCCAAAGCAGGCGTCAGAGTCACATACCTCGGCGAGATTCTCTGTCTCAATTCCAAAAAGTGCACAGATTTCTCTGTCCCACTGTAATTCAAAAATATTATACAGTTGTGTCCTAGATGCATTGGAATAATCTGTCTTATAAGATTTTAGGCCTGTTAATCTGTAGATTAAGAAACTGTCAATTGTTCCATAGCAAAGTTCTTTTTTATCTGCTTTTTCTCTTGCTCCTTCTACATGTTCAAGAATCCACGCAATTTTGGATGCCGGGAAATATGGAGATAAGGTAACACCTGTCTTTTTTCTTATCTTTTCTGCCACTCCCATTGCTTCCACCCGGTCACAAATATCTGCTGCCCTTGCACATTGCCATACAATCGCATGTGCAATAGGTTCTCCTGTCAGTCGGTCCCAGGCAAGCGTCGTCTCCCGCTGGTTGCTGATACTTAGTCCTGCTATCTGCCTCTTATCTATCTGCGTCTTTTGTATCAGCTCTTGCACAACATAGAGGGTATTTTGATAAATCTCACGAGGGTCATGAGATATAAAACCCTTTTCATCTATTATCTGCCTGTGTGCCTTATCCACTCTCTTTATCAGATTTCCCTTAGCATCAAGCAGCAATGCCTTGGTTCCCTGTGTACTTTGGTCAATCCCTATCAGATACTTATTTTCCATAGTCATCTGTATACTCCCCTCTTAAAGGATTATTTTCCAAACAGTGTTCTCTTTATCTTGGATTGAATCACCGGATTGTCTTTGATTGCGTCAATCAGAACAGCAATCAATACCACTGCACCTGTAACAATCGTCTCCCAATAAGAAGAGATTCTAAGCAATGTGATACAAGTGCTGATAACACTGCTTAAAATACCACCGATAATCGTTCCTACCACACTTCCAACACCACCAGCCATAGAAGTACCACCTAGTACCGCAGCTGTAATGGAATCCATCTGCCAGCTTTCCCCGATACTTGCCTGGAAAGAAGCCAGTTTGCAGGACATCAAAATACCGGCAATTGCTGCTAACCATCCACTTAGGCAATATACCATTAACTCAATACGCTCCGTGGGGATTCCAACAATCTTGGCGCAGTTACGATTTCCGCCAAGTGCATAGATATAGCGTCCAAGCTTTGTTCTTTTAAGCATCAAGGTTAAAAGAAGGCAGATTACAATCATAATAATTACAATATTGGGAAGAATTCCTCCAATCACACCATTGGCAAGTGATTCTGCGGCTTCTGGCATCCCTGTAATGGGCATCCCTTTGGTGATTACATAGACAATACCTTTATAAATCTGCATCGTTGCCAATGTGACAATAAATGGTGTTACTTTAAAATAAGCAATAAAAAATCCGTTGATACCCCCTAGCACAATCCCTATCAGGCTTGCAAGAAAAATTGCCAGATAGGGATGAATCCCATAGTCTACCATAAAAATCGCACTTGCCATTCCACAGACGGAACCAATCGTGGCAACTGACAGGTCAATTCCTCCTGTCAGAAGGACAATCGTCTGTCCAAATCCTACGATAATTACAAAGGACGCTGCTCTTGTCAACGTGCTGATATTATATGCTGTAAAAAAATTACCAGTCGTAATATGTACTGCAATCCCTACAAAAATAGTTACCAAAAGAACCATTCCCGCTGTGGATTTAAAAAACTTTGTAACCTTATCCATTTGATACCTCCCTACTGAAATGCCACCTTTAGAACATCTTCCTGTGTAATCTTCTCAACCTCTGTAATATATCCACTGATTTTTCCATTGTGAACAACCATAATCCGGTCTGCGAGTGCAATGACTTCTTCCATCTCTGAGGAAATCACAACAACTGCCACCCCTTGGTCTGCCAATTCCCGAATCAACTGATGTATCTCTCCTTTGGCATTTACATCAATGCCTCTGGTAGGCTCGTCTAGAATCAACATCTTAATACCTTTTGCCATCCATCTGGCAACAATGACCTTCTGTTGATTTCCTCCTGAAAGATTTTTAATAAGTGTCTCACGGGAAGCTGTCTTAATCTTAAAAGATGCAATATACTGGTCTGTAATTGCAACTGCCTTTTGATAGTCAATCAAACCATTTTTCTTTAACTTATCATAGGATGGAAGCATCATATTTTCCATCACTGACATATCTGGTGCAATTCCATCATGTCTGCGCTCCTCTGAAACATACCCCATCCCACAGAGAATCGCATCCATCGGAGATTTAATCTGTACTTCCTTCCCTTCAATCCAGGTTGTTCCGCCTGCTTCTTTTTCTGTAATTCCAAAAACACATTTGAAAATCTCTGTTCTGCCAGCTCCTACAAGTCCTGCAACACACAGAATCTCGCCTTTTCGTATCTGAAAGCTGACATTCTCAAACTCTCCACTTCTTGTAAGATTTTTCGCCTCAAAAAATACTTCATCTGAAATCTCTCTTTTGACCCGGCTAGTAATCTCCACCTTTTTTCCTGCCATCTGATTAATCATCTCTTCTTTGGTAATCTCAGAGACCAGAACCTCTTTTATCAGGCAGCCATCTTTCATAATTGTAATCCGGTCAGCCTGCTCTATCACTTCATCCAGGTGATGGGTAATAAATACCATAGCAGTCCCATTCTTTTTTAGCCGCTGCATAGAAGCAAACAGACTTTTTGTCTCCTGGTTCGTTAATACGGCTGTTGGTTCATCCAGAATCAGAACCTTGGGCTCATATGTCAGAGCTCTGGCAATAGATACCAACTGTTGGTATGCAGCAGATAACTCTTTTACAGGCATAGAGACATCCACCTGTACATCCAAAAGTCCTAAAAGCTTTTTGGCTTCCTCTTTGGTCTTATTCCAGTCAATCAGATTGTTTTTAACCACTTCATTGCCAAGGAAAATATTTTCTGCAATACTGGCTTCTGGAATCAGATTCAGTTCTTGTGGCACAAGTACGATATTCTTGGCCATTGCTTCTCTAGGAGAGGAGAACCTCACAGGTTCTCCCTCCATAATTATCTCTCCACTATCCATGGAAAACTGTCCAGTCAGAATATTCATCAGGGTGCTTTTACCTGCTCCATTTTCGCCAATCAAGGCATGTATCTCGCCTTTTCTCAGCTTCAGTGTCACACCATCCAAAGCTTTTGTCCCTGGAAATGTCTTGACAATCTTCCTCATCTCAACTAAAAGCTCTTCTGAATTTCCCTGCATCTGTTTATTCTCCATATAACATCTCAATGTACTTATCTGCTTCTTCTGCATATACAGAAGTAGAGCCTACATTGGTAGAATCTTCTACACTTTCACCATCAATACTCTTTACAGCGTTGTAGATTAATTTATATCCCATATCATAGCAGTTCTGAACCTGAGCAACGTACAGAGTGCCATCTTTTAGATATTCCAGTGTCCGAAGGTCATGGTCCATACCTCCAATTACAATCTCTCCTGCTTTGCCAGCATCCTTGACTGCCTGACATGCACCTACCGGATTGGACATATTGTTGCACAGGATTCCTCCAAGGTCAGGATAAGCCTGAAGCCATGATTCTGTAATACTAATTGCTTTCTCAACTGCGTCGTTGTCTCTTTGTTCGTCTACCACTTCAATATTCGGGTATTCTGCAATCGTATCGTAGAATCCTTTTAAGCGCTCCTCATGGGAAGCAGCTCCCATTGTTCCAGAAAGAATAGCAATCTTGCCTTCCCCGTTCATCTTCTCACAGACAGCCTTTGCAAGTGCACATCCATCTCCATAGTTATCTGTATTGCCTACAAAGAATGCTCTGTCACAGTTGTCTATATCACTGCTGGCAAATGTCGCCGCTTTTACTCCGGCTGCTACTGCTTCATTGATTGCTTTTGCCGTTGTCTCTGGTTGATTGACATCTACCGCAATTAAATCATAGCCTTGTCCACGTGCTGTCTCTATAGAGTTGACCTGGTCAACAGCATCTGGCTCTGCTGGTCCGTACCATTCATATTTAACCGTAACTCCTTTTTGTGCAAAATCTTCTACTGCCGCATCAATTCCACATTTGATAGCATCATACCAGCTATGAATATTTTTGTAAGTGCAATATATCTCATAACTTTCTTGCTTTGGCGTATAGTTGGTATCAAAATCAGCATCTGCCAGTTCCGTCTTCCCGGTTGCACTGTCTCCTGCTTTTGCCTCTACATTCGTACTTTCCTCCGCCTGTGGTTGTTCTGTTGTTACTTCTTCCTCTGCTGGTGCTGGTGCTGTGGAAGTACTGTCACTGCCTTTACTGCCACATCCTCCTAAAACAGATGTTGTAAACACGACACTCAATAAGATAGCTACCATTTTTCTTGACATTTTAAACCCTCCATTTTCTTTTTTATGTACATTTTATAGTTACTAAAATTTAATTACAGCTTTGATAACTTCATCTTTATGATTGAGACTATAGTCAATCGCTTCGATGCAATCTTTAAAATCAAATTCATGGGATACGATATTTTTCAGTGGTATCAACCCAGAAGAAACTGCTGCGATTGCCTTTGGCCACAGATTTCGGTATCTGTATACCGAGTAAAGCGTTCCTTCCATTGCATTTAGTGTGGCAATATCTAACTCTAATACAGGCTCTGGAGATACACCTGTCAATGTGACTTTACCTCCGCGCCTGATTAGCCTGCATGACTGTAAAGTAGTCACTCGATTGCCGGCACACTCATATACCTGGTCCACGCCACCACCGGGAAGTGTTTTGACAAACTCCTCAATGCTTTCTCTTTGACTGTTAAAGACTCTTGTTGCGCCAACTTCCAGTGCTTTTTCCAGACGCTTATCCATCACATCTGCCACATAGATTTCACTGACGCCTCGCGCTTTTAAGCTCATAACCGTACATAGTCCGATACAGCCGCTTCCTAAGACAATCGCTGTCTCTCCAAGTTTGGCATTTGACAATTCCGTTCCATGCATACCGACTGCTAGAGGCTCTATCATCGCGCCTTCAAGTGTGGTCATATTGTCAGGAAGCTTATAGCACATGCTTGCATCATGGACACAATATTCTGCATTTACACCATCTCTCTCACCTGGAATCGCAAGCATCTGGATATTTTTGCAGAGATTATAATTTCCTTTTCTACAGTCCTCACAATTCCCGCAAGGAACTGCTGGCTCTATAGATACTCTGTCTCCAATCTGAAAATCTGTTACACCTTCTCCTAGTGCAGTCACTACCCCTCCAGGCTCATGTCCTAGTGCCAGTGGACCATCTAACGTCCAGTTTGCCAGTTGTCCTTCCTGGTAGAAATGAAGGTCCGAACCACATACTCCTACATATTCAAGCTTAATCTGAAGCTCTCCTTTTCGGGGTTGTGGAATCGGATATTCTCTCCATTCCAACGTTTTCTTCCCAGTCAGCACACATACTTTCATCATTCCTTCCATATCTTTATCTTCCTCCTTTCTTTAATCTCTATAGATTTTCCAGAGCTTTTTTGGCAATTCCATTTCCATTTAGTCCATAATAATCAAAGACTTCTTTGGAAGTGCCTGAGATAACAGGTGCATCTGGTAAAGCCATCGTTATTATCTTTTTCGGGCAATGATTGCCTGCTACCTGACTTACCATAGAACCAAGACCCCCAAATGGTGAATGTTCTTCCACTGTAATGATAAGTTTGGCATTGGAAGCTGCTTTGATAATTGTCTCTTCATCTAAAGGCTTTATACAATACATATCTATTACCGTAGTGCTGACACCCTTCTCCTTGAGAATAGCTGCTGCATCTATGGCAGGTTTTACCATCTCTCCGCATGCAATAATCGCTACATCATTTCCCTCTGTAATCACAGTTGCTTTATCCATCTCAAATGGAATATTTCCTTCTTGATAAATATCTTCTACTGCATTTCTCCCCACCCGGATATAGGCTGGTTTGTTATCTTTTAAAAGTTCTTGCATCAGCTTTCTAGTCTGAAGCTGGTCGCTTGGAAGATACACTCTCATATTGGGTACAGATGCCATAGCTGCAATATCCTGTGCAGAGTGATGGCTCATACCAAGTGCTCCATAGCTGACACCTCCGCTAATACCAATAAGCTTGACATTGGTATCAGAATATGCCACATCAACTTTACACTGTTCATAACTTCTGGTGGATAAAAAGCTTGCTGGTGAGACTGCATATGTCTTCTTTCCGCATCTTGCAAGTCCGGCTGCAATGCTTACTAGATTTTGCTCTGCAATTCCAACTTCGACAAATTGTTCTGGATAAATGTCTGCAAAAGAAGTAAAAGAAGCGCTGCCTCTAGAGTCACTACATAATGCGACAATATCTTTGTCTTGTTTTGCTGCCTCTAAAAGCACATCACATATCACTTGCTTATTAGCTGTTTTTGCCATTTTGTAAAGCCTCCTTTTTTTCTTTTAAATCCTTTTTTATCTGTTCTAGTTCTTCTTCCTTTGGCACTTTATGATGCCAAGAGGCTTTATCTTCCATAACCTTTGAACCTTTGCCTTTTATCGTATTGGCAATCAGAACCGTAGGTTTTTCTTTTATTGTCTTAGCTGTGTCAAAAGCTTCTTTTAGCTGTCCGATGTCGTTTCCATCTTCTACATCAATCACATGCCAGCCAAAGGAATGAAATCTTTGATGTAAATCGTCATGTCCCATAACTTCTTCTGTATTTCCTGAAATCTGCAAGCGGTTTCTGTCTACCACTGCACACAGATTATCCAGTTTATAGTGCCCTGCTGCCATTGCACCTTCCCATACCGAACCTTCTGCTAACTCTCCATCCCCCATCACTGTGTATACTCTATAATCCTGTCCATCCATCTTTCCGGCCAATGCCATACCCACACACACTGGGAGGCCATGTCCAAGTGAACCGGAATTCATCTCAATACCTGGTAACTTATTATTGGGATGTCCGATATATTTGCTCCCAAACTTGCTAAACTGTGCGATAACTTCCTGAATATCAAAAAAACCCTTTCTTGCAAGTACCGCATAATATGCTTCTACGGAATGACCTTTGCTCATAACAAATTTATCTCGCTTTGGGTCATCCATATTCTGAGGGCTTATGTTCATCTGGTCAAAATATAACTCTGTCAGAATCTCCATCACACTCATATCACCCCCAATATGCCCTGCTCCCCCTTCCACAATCATATCAACTACATCTTCTCTCAACTCATATGCCAATACGGCTAAGTCTTTCATAAGGTCCTCCTTTCAACTGTCGACCTGTATCTGTTCTTGTACTGTTATTTTATTTTAAATTTAGCTAAATTTATTATCAAAAATGTTCTAATTCATATATATCAATCTTTAATTTTGTTCTGTTTTTGTTTTATTTAATCGAATTAAAACATATTTTTGTTCTTTTGTCAACATTTTTTCTAAATATTTTCAAAAAATGTTCTTTTTAAAACATTTTGTATGGATTATTCTTGCATTTTGTTTCCATCTACTCTATAATAGAATCTATATAAAACAAAAATTAATAATATAAAGTGCTTTCTACATACAACAACAGATTAGACAAAAATTGCAAAACTATTATGGAGATTATCAATATGAAAAAGAATCGACATTCTAAGATTATAGAAATCATGGAAAAAGAGAATGTAATCAGTATAAAAAAACTGGCAGAGCTTTTAAACTGTACAGAAATGACTGTAAGAAGAAACCTAGACGAACTTCAAGATATGAATTTTGTCAAACGGGAACGCGGCTACGCCACTCTGCTTCAAAATGCAAAGGCCACAGACTACTATATTCAGATTGATGAAAATACAAAAGAAAAAAAAGCCATTGCTTCCGTTGCCTTAAACTATATTCATCCTCTGCAAAATATCTGTTTGGATTCTGGCACTACTATTCAACAGCTTGTGAATTTACTGCCAGCGGACATTACACTGTCTGTTATCACTCCAAGCCTGGTCGCTGCTATGGCGCTTGCTCCCAAGGAATCCATTCAGGTCTTTTTGCCAGCTGGTCTGATGCATCATGGCAATCGGTGTATTCTAATCCCGGATGAAAAAGATATGAGCAATTACCGTGCAGAAACTGCCTTTCTATCCTGCCGTTCTTTTCGTGTGCCAGGTGGAGCTTTTGAACATACACAGACTATGACCACCACAAAAAAAGCACTCGCTTCTATTGCTGATAAAAGGATTCTTCTATTAGATTATTCCAAATGGGAGGTGAATTCTCTGTGCAATTCTATCCATTTAGAGCAGCTTGATATTATTATCACAGATAATAAAGCACCAGAACAATCCGTTCAAAAAGCAGTTGCCTGCGACAAAGAGCTTTTGATTGTCAATCCTGATACTCTTCATATAGAAGCTCACTATAATAAAAGGGATTAAGCAAAATAAAAATGCTATGCAACCCAAACTTTCTTGCATAGCATTTTTATTTTCTATTCTATGATTACTCCATTGTAAAATGCGGCAGATTTTCCCGAATTGCATGTCGAAGTTCTGCAGGAGGATTGTCTTTAAAGATGTCGGACCACTTCTTCAGAAGGTTCTCAGGTGTCACCAGCACAGGTTCAATTCCGATAAAGGAAGGGGTCTGCTTTCCTAAGAGTGCATTGGCAGCCGCTAAGGCAATCGCTTCGCCTTGTTCATATGGACACTGCGCGCTTAGGGTCTTTACCATCCCGCCTTTGGCCATATTCATCGCAATCGAATAGTCCAAATCTCCGGTTACGACTGCTACATCTGTACGGTCTAACTCGGTTAATGCCCTTAGAACTTCTAACGCCGGACCATCCCAGGAGACATAGAATGCCTCTACTTCAGAATGATGTTTGACAAATTCTTTGGTCTTTTTGTATACTTCTGCTTCTGACTGAAAGTTAATCTCTCCACATATCTGTATCTCTGGAAATTCTTCTGACAGCACTTGTTCGGCTGCATTGTCTCTTTGCCTGGTTGCATAAAAATGTTTATTGCCATGGCGCACGATTCCTACGTATTTCATCTTATGACGCACCATATATTTGCCAAGTCCATGTCCCATATTTCGGCCATGAGAATATTCATTGACCGAGACACAGGAGACATAATCCCCAAGCGCAATTCCATCTGGAATATTGGTAATTAGGACAAGCTTTGTTTTGCTTTGTACCACTTTCTGAAAAGCTTCTGCGGTATCCTGGCTGTCAACAGGTATCGCAATCAGCAAATCTGGCGATAAGAAGCGAATACTTTCTAGCTGTTTACATTGCATCGAAGCTTCAAAATGCGCATCTGTAACAGCGATGATTGAGATTCCTAAATCTTCAAAAATTTTCTTAATTCCCTTTTCAATAAGCTGCATCCAGGCTTTACCTGTATAGTGAAAGGAGATAGCCGCTGTATAATTTTGGCGGCGAATCTGTTCTTTTTCCATCTCTGACAGCTCTAGTACCTCTGCATTCTCTGCTTTCTCGCCAAAGGGGCCCCGACCAATACCACAGGTGGAATTTCGGACATTTAGTCGGACGGGAAGTGTTACCTTTTGATAGTTTTCTTCTTCTCCTTTGATTCGTTTTAGCAATGTCTTTATTGCAAGGGAGGCACACTCTAACGGCTGCTTGTCAATACAGGTAAGCTCTGGTGCAAGCAGTGCAGCCCACTCAAAATCATTGAGGCTGATAACCGAGATATCCTTGGGAATCACAATATTATGTGCATTCAGATATTTTAAAAGTGGTACAATTGGAAAAGAATTGGCGACCACGATACCAGTTGGAGGCACTTCCTCTGCCATCATCTTATCCATCACCTGAAAGACTTCTACTTCTGTATTTAAGTTGGGAAAAGCAAGTCTTTTATTTTCTTCCATGCCATAGTCGCGAAGCGCTTTTTGATAGCCCTCAAAACGCCATGTCGACAAATCCTTGGAATTTCCCATATATGCGATATGTTCATGACCATTTTTAATCAGATGTCTTGCCGCCTGATATCCTCCATCAAACATATCCGGGGAAAACACATCCGCCTTTAGTCCTTTGATTTCCTTACCTATCAGCACCACCGGCACTGAAATCTCATGAAAAAATGCTTCTGTCAAGATTCCTCTCTCGTCAGGAAATGCAATAATACCACATAAATCAGGCGTCGCAAATATCATATTTTTGATCACTGCAAGACGGGCAGTATCTTTATCATAGCCTGCAGATACAAGTGTATACTCTGTATCTGCCAAAAGTTTTTTCGCACTTTCCTCCATCTGTCTCTGAAACAGACTGCCGCGTTCTGATATCAAGACAAAAATATATTTTAATCCATTGGAGCTTTGATTTGTTCTGGTTTTTTTAATAATAAAATTAGGTAATTCATCTAATTCCTGTATCGCACGCTCTACTTTCTCCACTAATTCTGGGCTTACATAACGTGTGCGGTTTACTACATGAGAGACCGTAGATGTCGATACTCCTGCCATCTTTGCAATATCTTTAATTGTCGCCATAACCCTGACCCTCTTATTTCAATACTACTTATCATATTATACAAGGCACAAGAAAATGTCAACAAAATTTGCGCAAATATGGATTTTATTTATGAATCTTCCAATATCCCTTTCTATCTGAACCAACTCGTGTAATCTTTCCTGATTCCCGAAGCTTCTTTATAATACGGCTAATCTTTCTAGTACTAAAATCAACTTTTTCACTAGTCCATAAATCAAACCACCATAAGATGTAAATTCCATCCGGTCACTAAAGATTTCAAATACTGGAGGAATCTCTCTTGAAAAATCATTATGAACGATAGCTACTTTATCTACATACAATTCAGAATTGACAGAAACGCGAAACTGCTCATTGCCTGGATTTAAGTAGATTCCCATATTTATATCATTCTCCTTTTGTTCTTTTCTATTTATGATTATATTCTATATGTTTAAGTAATTCAATGTTGATAGTGTAGCTTGATTTTTAATTGAGAAATACTTGTATTCATGTTATTCATGTTATAATAGGATTGTATAACTGAACAGAAAGCAGGATGCGATTTTCTGATAGATGCCCTCTAGTCTTAAGAAAGAGGGTGATGCCCGTGAGCGTAATGGAAGTTTTGACATTATTGCTTGTTATTTTTGCGGCTCTGTCTTACATAGACAATCATAAAAAGAAATAAGCATCCCTGACCGTCCAAAGTGAGGATGCTTATTTCTATAAATCAATTTTACTGAGGGCAATCGGAACTTCGTGTCCGATAAACCTTTCTGATTCGATTATACACCAGAGCCGCTTGTTTTTCAAATGGCTCTTTACTTTTGGGTTTTGCGGGTTATTTTTCGCTCCATTTCTTATCCATTATCTTACAGAATATCACTCCCGCTAGTGTGCTTACTGCTGTCGCTAAAATTGCAGGGCCTACAATCGCTGTGGGATTTATACTTCCATATTGGCTTCGATATGCCACGACGTTCATGGGGATTAATTGCAGAGATGAAATATTCAGAATTAAAAATACACACATCTCGTTGCTGGCTACTCCTTTGGGGACGGTTCTTCGTTCTTCTTCTAGATTTTTTAGTTCGGTCATAGCATTTAATCCGGCAGGGGTGGCGGCCCAGCCAAGACCAAGGATATTGGCAATGCAATTTACTGCAATCTGCTCCATTGCCGGATGACCTTTGGGGATTCTTGGGAACAGCCAGCTTAGTATGGGTTGAATTCCTCTTGTCATCTTTCCAATCAGTCCAGAAGCGCTTCCAACCTTCATAAGTCCCATCCAAAAGGACAGAATTCCAAGCATGGTAATACAGAGTGTAACGGCTTCTTTGGAGGAATCTAGTGCGGCTTGTGTTACTTCTGGGATAGTTCCGTGAATGGCTCCATAGATAATTGCTACCAACATCATACCCGCCCATAAATAGTTCATAAAAAACTCCCGTAAGATAATTTTATCACTATTATCTTACGGGAGTTTTATCATTCTATTCCACTGTTCTTAAGAAATATGTATGGATTCCTAGAGATTGGCAAAGACATCCATCTGTCTTTTTAACTCTCCTACGATTTCCTGATTTGTGTCCATACGGGCAGTGATGCCATCCATATCTTCTGCCAACATATGAGTATTGTTAGCGGTTCCTGTAATATCAGGAAGTGCACCATCAATCGCTTCAGAAATACTTGCAATAGAGCTTGCTATCTCTTCCATGGAATGTTGCAGTCTTATCGTCTGTTCCTCAAAAGCAGCCATGGAATGTTCTACATAGGCGGCATCTTCCCGGTACTGAAGCCCGGACTTTACAGACATCTCAAATTGGGCTAAAACATATTGACGGAGATAGTCCACCAGTTCTTGTGCGCTTTTCGAGAGATATTCTACAGCATTTGTAACGACAGCGCTAACTTCCTGAATATGACCTGCTGTCTCTGCACAGGAATCCGAAAGCTTACGAATCTCCTGTGCCACAACTGCAAAGCCTTTTCCAGCTGCACCGGCTCTAGTGGCCTCGATAGAAGCATTGATGGCAATCAGGTCTGTAGAGGAAGAAATTGAGAGAATATCATCAATAAGGCTGTTAATCTGATTGATATTCTGGCTCTTTTCTATCGCTTTATTAAGTACGGATACAATCTCTTCTGTCTTTTTGCGAATATCCTCTCCATTGGTTCTGGCAGTCTGTTCTACATCTTCTGCACGTCCGCGCATCTGAATAGAATACTTTGTGATAGCGGTACATTCCTCTGTCATCTCTTTTGCATCACTTTGGGTATTAGAAGCGCTGCTGCGGATAGCAGCAGCATTGCTGGCAATCTCCTCAAAAGCGGCAGAGAGTTCATCGGTAAGAGCCGAAAGCTTTTTCACGCTTTCGTTGGAAGTCTTTGTTCTACTGCGCACTTCGCCTACTACATTGCTTATCTGCTCGGAGCTGTCTTTTAGTGTATGCATAGTTTCCTGAATCGGTGCAATCACATATTTTCTTATAATACGAAAAGCTGCAAGTACCAGGAAAATTCCGGCAGTAAGCGTCGCCACACTGATAAGCAGGGAGATAAGATAGACAATAAAGAGATGACTTCTTGCCGTCTCTGCCTGTGCACTGACAGCATCATAGAGTGTATTAATCTTCTCTTCCACCATATTGCTATAGTCTGCGACATCCCCATTTGCCACTGCATAGGCTTCTTGTGTTTTGCTGTCTGCACTGGCACAGACTAGAGAGACAAGAGAATGTTTAAAGGAATCATAAGCTTCTAAAAGCGTATCATATGTCCCTTTGTCTTCTTCTGATATATATATTTTATAGTCTGTCAGCTTCTTATCAAGCTCAGCTTCTTCTGTCTTAATCTCATTTACTAATTGAATCATCGTCGCATGGTCTGCTGCTATAATATGTGATAGTGCCAGACGATGAATATTCATCATCGCATGTCGAATCTTCTCTAGTTCTGCTTCACTGACCATATATTCGTCTACAATAACACCCGCATTGGCATTGACATTATTGATACTAAAGACAGCTAAGATATTTGATAATAATGTAACAAGCCCCAGTAAAAGAATAGGCAGAATCAAACGCTGTTGCAATGTCAGTTTGCCTTTCATATCATCTCCTCCTTTCTATCGTGCGGTTACACTTTCCACCATCCGGTCAAGCTGTTCCTGAAGGGATGCGCCGGAGGGATTTCCTTTTGCCATACTGTCTGCAAAAGCAGCCACGGGGTCCCAGAATTTTCCGCTGACACGCTGAAGCTGCGAAAACTCTGACTGAGCAAGAAGCGCTGCAATCGCTTCAGATTCCTGTACTTCCTTAGAGTTCGCTGCCTGGATATTGGAGGGACCTTGCCCACGCTCTTCAAAACGCAGTCGTTGATTTTCTTCATTGCTAATCCAATCAGCAAGCTTTGCTGCCCACTCACGATGAGCAGAATAAGCATTGACGCCTATTAATTTACAACCTGAAAAAGAGGCCATCTGTACAGGCTCATTTTGGCACAGATAGGTGGGAAGTTTTGCTGCACCCACATTTTCTCCCCATGCTTCTTCTATCGCAACGCCATTCCAGACGCCACTGATACCTGCTATTACAGAGCCATCTTGTACACCAGCCAAGAATTCGGTATCGGTGCGATTCGAAAAACCAGGACTTTTTGCAATCTCCATCATCGCCTGTGCGACATCCACTCCTTGTATCGGATTATCTGTACTGTTCCAGGTACAATAGTTTGTAAGCCCGTCTGCATTTACTCCAACCTCCAAACCGGTATTTCCAAAAAATGCATAGACATACCAGGCAGATGACCAGTCCATCGTTACAAATTTCCCATGTTCTGCTGCGATTTCTACCATCTGATTCAGACTTTGAATATCTTCTTCTGAAAAATATGCCTTGTTATAGTAGAGAAAATATCCATTATCTGCTGTTAAAGGATAGGCATAGATAGTATCTCCCACAGAAGCAGCCTCAACAGAAGTAGCAAGATTGGCTGTACGAATCTTATCGGCTTCTTCAATTGGCTCTAAGGCGCCTGCTGCTGCCAAAGCTGCCACCTGGTCGTCTGCAAAGGCAAAGACATCTGCTCCCTCCTCTAAATTTCCTAGCAATACATCTTTACAGTTTGATTCGCTCTGTGCCTGATAAGTAATCTGAAAGTGTGCCTGGCCTGCATAATAAGACTCAAAGGAAGCAAACATCTCCTTTAGAAGTTCTTCGTCATCTTCTCCTCCCCAGACAGTCAGTGCAATTGTCTGGTCTGTATTTTCTTCCTCAACTGGCAATGTCTCCTGCTTTCCACAGGAGCTTAGAAGGAACAGACTTCCAACTGCCGCAAGAAGCCAGCAGTATTTTTTGTTCATAACACAAAACCCCTTTCTTTTATTTCTCTTGAAGTTTTTTCTTCCACACTACCCAAAGCATGGTAAAAAAGCTTGCACATCCTCCTACCAAATTAGAGATTGGCTCCGCTAAAAAGACACCATGCAGTCCAATGGCTGGTATCTTAGGAAGTAAGATTGTTAAAGGAACGACAATCACAATCTTACGAAACAGTGAAAACGTAATCGCATACTTTGCCTCTCCAAGCGCCTGAAAGGTCGATTGCCCGGAGAATTGAAGCGCCATAAAGCAAAATCCAAAGAAATAGATATGCATTGCCGGAACTCCTGCTTTTAGAAGGTCTGACTCTGCATTAAATAATCGAATAAAATATTCTGGAAAGGCCAGTGTAATTGCCCAGGCGGCTACTGTGTAAATGATGCTTACGATAGTCATAAAGCGAATCCCCTGTTTCACTCTGTCATACCTTTTCGCACCATAGTTAAAACTGATAACAGGTTGCGCACCATTGGCCGTTCCAATTACTACCATTGTCAGCACTTCCCGGATGGAATTTAATACAGTCATTACCCCTACATATAAATCACCACCATAGAATTGCAGTTGCCGGTTGCAGACAATCTGTACAATACTATTGGTAAAATTCATAATAAAAGAGGAAACACCAAGCACTGTAATCTGTCCTACAATGCTCCAGTCTGGAATACCAAGACAGAACTTTAGACGAAGAATTGGCTTATTTCCTGTTAAAAATAATACTACCCACAATGCAGAACAAAACTGCGCAATTACGGTTGCCAAAGCTGCTCCTCTTACTCCCATATGAAAGACAAAGATAAAGAGCGGGTCCAGTACGATATTGATAACTGCCCCAAGCGCTACCGTAACCATTCCAGTCTTACCAAAGCCCTGTGCATTGATATAGGGATTCATTCCAAGCCCAATCATCACAAACAGGCAACCAAGCAGATAGATATCCAGATAAGCACTGGCATAAGGGTAAGTGGCATCGCTTGCGCCAAGCCCATACAGAAGCGGCCTTTTTATCAGATACCCGGCAACCGTTAAGCTTACTCCTGTAAAAAGCAACATCCAAAAAGAATTTTGCATAATCGCCTGTGCTTGTCTTTCTTCTCCTCTGCCTCTTGCAATCGAACAAAGCGGTGCCCCACCCATGCCAAAGAGTCCGGCAAACGCCACAATCATACTGACAATCGGAAAGGTCAGGCCAACTCCAGTAAGTGCAAGAGAATCCGCTCCCGGAATATGTCCAATATAGATACGGTCTACTAGGTTGTAGAGAAGGTTAAGAATCTGTGCAACGGTCATAGGAACGGCCATGCGAACGATATTTTTTGCCACACTTCCTTCTGCAAAATTATTTTTTTGCTCCACTTTTTTATTGCACCCTTTTCTTTTTTATATCTCTATTAATATCCATAGATTTCATAAATTTCATCTGTATAGACACCAGGCTTCTGGTAGATAATCAGTGGCTTTTCTACAGTTACTCTTGGCCGCCCTCCTTTTAGTGCTTCGATAAGTACCATCGTCGGTTCTTGTTCAATGGTGGGATATACCAGACGCATCCTCTTTGGCTCTAAGCCATATCTGCAAAGACAAGTGATAATCTCTGCCATTCGAAAAGGCCGGTGGATAAGATAGAAACGCCCATTTGGCATTAGAAGTCTAGATGCCTGTGATACCACATCTTCTAATGTACACATTATCTCATGTCTTGCAATCGCCTTTGCTTCCATGGGATTTTGCAAACCATGTTCTGCAATCATATAGGGAGGATTGGAGGTGACAACATGAAAAGAGGCAGTACCGAAGATTTGGTCCGCCTCTTTGATATCTCCTGTCACGATGCGCACGCTATCTTCTAGGTGATTGAATCTTACACTTCTGTCTGCCATATCTGCGCTTTCTGCCTGAATCTCAAGCCCTACAAAGGATTCTCCTTTGGTCTTTCCACGAAGCAATATAGGAATAATCCCGGTTCCAGTCCCCAAATCAAGTACCCTTTCTTTAGGTTTTACCTTGGTAAATCCGGCTAAGAGCACTGCATCCATCCCAAAGCAAAAGCGCCTTGCATCCTGGATAATCCGGTATCCATTTTTCTGTAAATCATCGAAACGTTCGCCTTCTTTTAATTCGATTTCCATATCTTCTAACCTTGAAGGAGTGCCTGGTAGATCTCTCTTTTGGACACACCTCTGTCTTTTGCCACCTGTTTCATCGCTTCTTTTCTATCCATTCCCTGCTCTTCATAGAGCTTCATATGTTCCTCTATCGGCATTTTCTGGTATGTTTCATGTTCTTCCTTTTCGATGCTGCTTCTTGAACGTCCTTCTAGTATCAGCACATATTCTCCGCGTGGTTCCTTCTGTTCATAATATGCCAAAGCTTCTGTAAGCGTCATAGAAAGCACCGTCTCATACTTCTTCGTAAGTTCTCTGCACAGAGCGATTTTTCTGTCTCCTAACGTCTCATAGAGCTCTTTTAGGGTCTTTTTTAGGCGGTGAGGAGCCTCATAGAGTACCGTTGTTCTGGTCTCCTCTTTAAGTCCTAATAATATCTGTTTTCGCTCCTTTTTATCAGATGGCAAAAAGGCTTCAAAGCAAAATCTTCTTGTGGAAAGCCCGGAGATAGTAAGTGCTGTTACACAGGCACAGGCTCCTGGAATCGCGGTTACAGGAATATTCGCTTCTAGACACATCCGCACCAGTTCTTCGCCTGGGTCTGAGATACCTGGCATCCCTGCATCGGTAATCAGCGCGATATTTTGCCCGCTAAGAAGCCGTCCCACCAGTGAACGGCCCTTTTCTATCTTATTATATTCATGATAGCTGGTCATTGGAGTATGGATATCAAAATGTTGCAAAAGCCGGATACTGTTTCTGGTATCTTCTGCGGCAATCAAATCGACTTCCTGAAGAATACGGACAGCCCGAAAGGTCATATCCTCAAGATTGCCAATCGGCGTCGCACACATATACAATGTCCCTGTCTTAGCTACCATTTAATTTTGACTTTCCTTCCTTTTGTTCCAACGCTTCTAATTCTTTTAGTTCTTTATCATCTACCTGATTTTTATTGCCCCGCTCTTTTTTGCGTCTGGGGCGGAACTTTAGTTCGTCTACTTTATATTCCCGAATCTCTTTTTCTTCATTTTCCAGTGTAACAATAACCTTGACAAGCTGACGCAGCACATTGACCGAGTTCACCTCGCCCTTCATCCCGTCTTTGGTTGTAACATATTCTCCTACACTAGGAAGACGACTGTTTAACTCCTCATAGATTTCTTCTTCATGTTTTAGGCAGCACATCAGCCTTCCGCAGACACCGGAGATTTTTGTTGGATTCAAGGAGAGATTCTGCTCTTTTGCCATCTTAATCGACACCGGTAAAAACTCTGACTGATGTGTATAGCAACACAATGGGCGTCCACAGATACCAATACCGCCTAATATCTTTGTCTCATCCCGTACACCAATCTGCCGAAGCTCGATACGTGTGCGAAATACGCTTGCCAAATCTTTCACAAGCTCCCGAAAATCAATCCTTCCATCTGCTGTAAAATAAAACAATACTTTGTTGTTGTCAAATGTATACTCTGCATCGATAAGTTTCATATCAAGCTTATGCTTTCGAATCTTCTCCTGGCAGATTTTATAGGCTTCTTTCTCCTTCTCCCGATTGGTCATAGACTGCTCGTCATCCTTGTCTGTTGCAAGGCGAATCACGGACTTTAAAGGCTGTACCACCTTCTCATCCTCTACTTCCCGGTTCCCGATTACCACATGACCATACTCCACCCCCCTGGCGGTCTCTACAATCACATGCTCTCCGGTTGCAATCTCTAAATCACCCGGTGAAAAATAATAGATTTTTCCCGCATGGCGAAAACGCACGCCGATTACTTTTGTCATATCTAATTCTCCTTCATCGTCAGAAGCAAAAGCTCCAATGCCATATCAAAATTCACGTTGGCATTTAAACGAATCTTTGTCTTCTCTAACGCTTTTATAATACGCTCTAATCCCTCATAGGAGCTGTGTCTGGCCTTTTCCCGAATACTGATAAGCTCCTCAGAGAAAACCATACTGTCCGCATCGCGGGTCGCCTTAAAGAGCAATACATCCCGATACCATACGATTAAAAGGTCTAGGTAGTCGTTAATCTCCATCTTGTAAGTATTGATTCTTTTTAGGTCTTCAATCAGTTCTGGAACTTCCATCTCGGAAATATATTTTACCAGATGCAATGCATGAGAGAGCATCTCTTTAAAGTCTTCAGAAAGTGCCAGGCGCTTAGCTTTCCCTACATTTCCCTGGGCAAAAGCGGTACAGATATTGGCATAGTAGTCCGGTATCTCCAAATCCTCCATCAGATATTTTTCGATAAGCGCAGAGGAGACTGGCTTTAGATGCAATGTGACACATCTGGACTGAATTGTTGGAAGCAGCATCCCTACGTTGGTGGTTAAAAGCAGAATTACTGCATAGATAGGCGGCTCTTCTATCGTCTTAAGCAGCGCATTCTGTGCCTGAATCGTAAGTTTCTCTGCCTCGTCAATAATATAGATTTTATAAAGGCTGCTATAAGGCTTGATAAGAATATCTCCATTGAGCTGCTGCCTGATATCTTCCACGCTGATAGTTCCAGGCTTCTCGTGTGTAATCCGTATAATATCCGGCTGATTCTGACTGACGGACTGTTTACAGGACTGACATTCCATACATGGTTCAAGTCCGCCTTTCTTACATTGTAGTGTCTGGGCAAAGATTCCAGCCAGAAGCTTTTTGCCTGAACCTTTTTCTCCATTGATAATATAGGCATGTGACACCTTATGAAATTGTATTGCATGCTTTAGATGTGTAATTGTCTGTTCATGTCCAAGAACATCCGCAAATCTGGCCATACCTCCACCTCCCGTATCCTAATTATACCGCATTTCCTTTTGAATGAAAAGTTTTATCTCATCAAGACAAGTACCAAAATCTTCATTCTGAAATCGCGTTGTAATATTATTATCTATTAGTTTTATTTCTGAAAAATCTTCTTCGTCTGCCAGGAACCTTCGACACAGCTCTCTATAGGATGGTTGCCTTTGTGTGCGCTCCCGCAAAAGAGCCCGCAAAAGACGTTCTCCATCTTCTACTTCAATATAGACAGAAACCATATGTTCCGGGCCAAAATAATCGCACATCGCACGCCAGGATTCGAGTGTGCCAATCACAGCATAGGAATCTTTTTGTAAATCCATCCCATCTTCCCACACTGTAAAATATTTCCATACTCCCTGCATCGTCTGGTATGCGCGAAGCTCTATTACTTTGTTTGCTTCCATATATGCATTTAGCGTTTCTTCTGTGACAAAATGATACTCTACTCCCTCCTTTTCACCTTCCCGGATTGGTCTGGTCGTATAGGGAATCAGTCTCTTTAACTTCAGTTCTTTGTCTTCTATCAGTTTTTTATAGAGCGAATCTTTCCCAGAAGAACTCTTTCCCATCAGGCAAAATATCTTTCCCATTCTCTCTCCCTTTTTAGTACCTTTAGAGAATCCGCATGGATTCCATAGAGTGTAAATCCGTCCTGTTGATAAGAGAAAATACGCAATATCATCTCTTTACTTACCATTTCTCCTGGTGCAAGCAGCGGAATCCCCGGAGGATAGAGTGTTACAAAATCTCCGCTGATACGTCCTTTGGCATCGCTTAGAGGACATAATTCCTTTTCTGCTTCGTTCGCTTCTAGAAGTGTGCAGACACTTTTGGCTGGCAACACGGATTCTGTCTTAAGGATAGGCTTTTTTGCTTTGGTCTTGGTCTTCGAGAGGCTTTTGTCGATAGATAAAAGCGCTGTCTGTAAGCGATGTAAGTCTTCTTCTCTGTCTGCTACAGTAGTGATGGCACATAGATATGAGCTGCATGCCATCTCCACTTCAATATGATACGTGGTTCGTAGTATTTTAGCTAGTTCCAAACCATTTATCGACAGTCCTTGTACTGATATAAGCACCTTTGTAGCATCCATTCTAGGCACTTCTATAAGTGTTAGGCTGTGCATTTTGCGTAAGCTATCTAAAAGCCCGTCAAGGCGCTTACAGAAGCTTTCAAAGGCATCTCTATGTTCTGCTGCCCATTTGATGCAGGTGTCTATAGATGCCATAAGCACATACGAAGGACTGCTTGTCTGATAGATACTAAGATAGTTCCTTATCTTCTCTTTGTCAATCCGATTTCCATTTAGATGCAAAATTGCTGTCTGTGTCAGAGAGGGCAGGGTTTTATGCAGACTGTGAATCACCACATCGGCGCCGGCGCTTACTGCATCCTCTGGAAAATACGAAGAAAAAGGAAAATGTGCTCCATGTGCCGCATCTACAATCAGAGGCACCCCATAGTGGTGTGCTATCTTGGCAATCTCTCTTACCTCTGATACAACTCCGTCATAAGTAGGAGAAGTGAGCATCACCGCTTCGATATCTGGTTCTTTCTGAAGTATGTTATCCACATCTGATGGCAAAATCTCACCATTTATCCCCCATTTCTCTATAGATTGTGGATAAAGATAGTGGATTTTAAGCCCCCGAAGCAGTGCTGCATGATAGGCCGACTTATGGCTGTTTCTTGCTAACAGTATCTTTCCTCCAAAGCTCACCAAAGCGCTGACAGCCGATAACACCCCTGCAGTACTTCCATTAATCAAATAATGGGTCTCTTCTGAGTGATATACGTTTGCAGCCCTTTGCTGTGCCTCTTTTAAGATTCCCTTTGCATTATGTAAATCGTCAAAACCGTCAATCTCTGTAATATCAATAAAAAACGGATTCCCCATCTCGCCCATACGGCGCTTATGGCCTGGCATATGCATGGGCAGACAGTCAGAATCCGCATATGTTTTTAAGCTGTCTAATAATTCACTCATCTTTATATAGAAAATACAATAATCCCTATTACAGTTACCGCAATCGAGAGCAAAGCCCGTTTAGAAGGCCGCTCCTTTAAGAACCATACTGCTAAGATAGTCACCCAGATAATCCCTGTGGATTCAATCATCGGTGTCACTTTAAGCTCCACACCCCGATAGGCAAAGACATTGATAATCGTGGTTCCAAACAGTAGCGCATACCCTAAAATAACTCTCCAGTTTAAAAATTTATAGATAATATTTTTGTGCTCCATCTGTGCGGACTGTTTTAGAAGAATCTGAGAGACAGACGCCACAAAGACTGCCAAAAAAGCCAGCACATAGCTAATGTTCATCCATTCCATGCAGACTAATCCCCGCTATAATAATAATACTGCCAATAATATTGTTGATAGTGACATGTTCTTTAAATAAGAGAACCGACCAGAGTAAGATTAGAATATATAAGATACCTTTTCTAAGATATGCGGTAGTCAGAGGAATCAATTCCAGAAGAAGCTGCCACATAATCGCAAAGATTCCTAAAGCTCCAACTGCTAAGACATAAAAGAAGATAAATTCCTTCGAGAGTGTCTCATAAGTCCCGGCATATTTAATAAAGACTGAGCTTAGACTCTGAATGATTAAGGACAGAGACAACAAAATCAGAATCTTAGGCCGGTTTGACTTTTTATTATTCTTATCCATTTGTTACTGTAGTCCCTTCTCCTCTGGTATATTATAAGTCTCTTTGATAACATACTGTGGTTCTTTGTTCATCCCTAAGAACATTCTTCCTAGATATTCTCCAATCATCCCCAAAAACATAAAATTCAGACCGAAGAAAAAAGAAATCGCACACATCAGAGAAGGCCAGCCAATCGACATATTGGGGTCGATGCATTTGCGAATCAGCACAAAAAGTGCCATCAAAAGTCCTACACCGGCAAAGAAGAACCCGGCGATAGAAGCGATACGAAGCGGAATCACGGAAAATCCAATAATACTTGACCAAAGTCTTATCAACTGTCCCAATGTATAGCCAGACTCCCCGGACTCTCTCTCAAAATGCTGTACGGGCACACTGGCGATATTTTGCGTACAGCGCATAAAAAGTCCTAACAGATACGTATAAGAACCTTCATATTGAATCGTATAGTCCCGGACGAATTTTCGGACAACAAAATAACTAGAAGTACGCACCTCTTTGGGCTTTTTAATCATCATATTAACTGTCAGGTCATTAAAACGACTGCCCAGATTTCGAAACCAGTTGTGCTTTTTTTCAGGATAATAACCATAGACCAGGTCATATCCCTCGTCTAACGCGCCTAGAAGCTTAGAAAGCTGCGAAGGATGGGTCTGCCCATCATCATCCATCCCTATGATAATATCCCCCTCTGCGTGGCGCAGAGCCGCCATCAGCGCGTTATGCTGTCCAGAGTTTTTAGCAAGTCCAATCACTTTGACATCTGCATGCTTTTGTGCCATCTCGCGAAGCTTTCGTATCGTCTTGCCTCCATCGGGAGAGCAGTCATTGACTAAGACAAATTCCACATCCCCTTTTCCTAGACGTATCATCTCATCTCTTGTCATATCCACTACATGCTCGATGGTCTGGTCTGATTTATAACAGGGAATAATCACTGAATACCGCATCTGTCTCCTCTTTTCTAGTTTACAATAATATAATAGCCAATCCTGGTGGAGCTGTCCATAACATGCCCTGCATGTGATAAATCTAATTCGCTGATGCGATAGATGCTTTCAGGATGCTCTTTTTCAAATGTGCGCATCTTCTCGACATCTTCCATCGTAAATAAAAAGCGAATCTCAGCGGATTTTGGCGCATGTTTTGGCTCAATACGTGGCGCCTTGCCACATGCCACATCGATAACCATCTCCATAAAGTCATAGCCTGTCGACAGTGGAACCAAGTCGGAGCCAATACAATCTCCTCCCATCCTAGAGCCAATCTCGATAATTCTGACTTTTTTCTCTGGTGTAATCTTAAATTCTCCATGAGAAGCGCCGTCGGTAATCTTCAGTGCATCCAGTGCACGACTCATCACATAGTGTACCTGCTCTAACATCTTAGGAGAGAGGTCACAAGGCTGCTTATGTCCAGTCTCGATAAAGTGCGGCGAACCTGTGGTATACTTTTTAGTTATCGCCAGACAAGTATGCTTTCCATGATAGGAGATCGCTTCATAACTATACTCATCTCCCTCGATAAATTCTTCTACAATCGCCTGTTTTTCAAAAGATTGAGCAACGGCTTCCTTGATTGCAATATTTAATTCATCAAAATCCAATACCTTTGTGATAGCCCGACTTCCAGAACGATCGGTAGGTTTGACAATCAGAGGAAGACCAAGGGAAAAGAGATATGCTTCTGTTCTGTCTACTTTATAAAATTTGGGTGTGGCGATGCCTGCTTTTATAAAAGCTTCCCGCATCGCATATTTATTGGTGGAAAGTGTAATACATTCTAAACTATTAGCAGGAAGATTAAGACCTTTCGCTACTTTACTCACCGTAATATTCGCCAAATCGGAAGCAATTGTTGTTACTGCATCTGGCTGAATCTCTTTGCATTTCTCTAAAATCTTGTCCACTTCCATAATACTGATTGGATAGAAATAATCTGCAGTATGCTCTCCTACCGAACCATCTGCCCATGCAAATACATGTGTCTCAAAGCCCATCTCTTTTGCTTTTACAATCAGTTGATTTTGGAAATCGTTTGCTCCAATAATGACGATTTTTTTCATGATATTTATCCCCTTCTTATGATAGAAAGCATCTAACAGTAAAATGCTATTACTTTCTCTGCAATGTAACGCACTTGCTCCTCTTTTAATCCATAGAACATGGGAAGTCTTAAAAGTCTTTCACTCTCTTTGGTGGTATAGATATCCTCTCCATGGAACCTTCCAAACTGCTGACCTGCTGGTGCACTGTGCAGAGGAATATAGTGAAAGACCGCCTGGATGTCATTCTCTTTTAGATAGCGAATCAGCGCTGTACGCTCCTCTAGGTCTTTTGCTTTTATATAGAACATATGTGCGTTATGTGTGCAATGGGAAGGAAGGAAAGGAAGTGTAATCTTTCCTTTATCCGCTAGTGGTGTCAGAAGTTCTTGATACAGCTTAAAGCTTCTCATACGGTCTTCAAATATTGTATCTGCCATATCAAGCTGTGCCATCAGATAGGCTGCATTCATATCGCCTGGCAGATACGAAGAACCAACATCCACCCAGGTATATTTATCAATCTGTCCCCGGAAAAATTTGGCGCGGTTTGTCCCTTTTTCCCGGATAATCTCTGCCCGTTCTACATTGGCCTTATCGCGGATTAAGAGTGCACCTCCTTCTCCCATACTATAATTTTTCGTCTCATGAAAAGAAAAGCATCCATAATCTCCAAAAGTTCCAAGAGCTTTTCCTTTGTACGTACTCATAATGCCCTGTGCTGCATCTTCAATAACTATAAGATTATATTTTCTAGCCAGCTTTATAATCTTATCCATCTCACAGGAGACACCTGCATAATGCACAGGAACAATCGCTTTGGTATGCTGGGTAATTGCTGCTTCTATCTTCTCTTCGTCAATATTCATCGTATCTGGGCGAATATCTACAAATACCGGAACTGCTCCCCGAAGCACAAAGGCATCCGCCGTGGAGACAAAGGTATAGGAGGGCATAATCACCTCATCCCCCTCTTTAATGTCTGCTAGAAGTGCTGCTAATTCTGTTGCATGCGTACAGGAAGTAGTAAGAAGTGCTCTGGTTGTTCCTGTCTTCTTCTCTAGCCATTCATTACAGCGATGTGTAAAAGGCCCATCTCCACATATCTTGTGATTTTTCGCAATTGCTTCTTCTACATATGCCATCTCTGTCCCTGTATAGGGAGGTACATTAAAATCAATCATCTCTTATCCTCTTTTCTAACGTCGTGTCAACACAACTCCCCGTCGCATTATCTTAGACTGATAACCCATATCGATAAAATTATATGCAAAATCTGTCTCAAGAATACTCGCTTCGTATGCATAACAGTAGATAACTGTTGGAAGCTTCTGTGGCCTTGCAGTATAATAGATAGGAATCAAAGGGTCATTTTCTAGCGTCTCCCAAGTGGAATATGCTGCACATCTTGCCTCAGTGTTTAGATACATCCATGGTGCAATCCCTACGACAAATAATGTATCCTCTGAAGTCATTGAAAGTTCTTTCATATCTAAAAGCACTTCCTGATAGAGTCTTTCATTCTCTTTGGAAGTATAAATTCCCTTTAAAGGGCCTTCTGTCAATTCGCAGGTTAAGGCAGGCAGATGTTCATCGCCCCATACATAGAAGATTCTCTGCGAGATACACGCCGTAAACTGTACCAAAAGTAAAATACAAGCTACTATGCGAAGCCATGAGAGGTCTTGTTCTCTTACAAGCTCCCAGATAAGCAGTATGGAAGCCGCTGAAGTTAGCATATACGAAGCCGACACTGTCAAAATCCCTGTATTGGTTGCAAAATGTGCCAAAAGCGTAAAGAAAAGCCCCGGAAGATACCAGGCAAAGAACAGTCTGTGGTCTTTCTCCTCTGCTGCTAGATATGCCAGAAATCCTACAAAAGACAAAGGAACCAACAGATAATTAATCCCCACCATTTCCCAGAAGAATCCATAGTAGACCATATAGAACATGGCAACGATTGCTTCCAAAAACAGATAGATGGAAGGAGCTACTCTCTTTTTTCTGTCAAATAACCATACAAGCAACAAGAAAGCGCTTAGATAGACCTGTATTTTATAATATCGATAAATTCTTATAAAATATTTAAAAAATTTCTCCCAAAATGACTTCTGGCGTTCTGAATCCATCACAATATAAGACAGATTCTCTATAATCTCTGAGAGACTTCCTCTTGAAAATACAAAGATGCAAAATAATACAAAGATAACAAAGGCACCTACACCCATCCAAAAAAATGTCTTTAGAGAACATACAGCATCTACATCTTTTCCTTTTCTCCACATAGAAAGAGAAGCAATCAAACATATGACTCCATAAAGCACAAATAAAAAAATCGAATAGGGATTTGCAAGCACCATCCATGCCGTAAAAAAACCACATAGAATACTGTCAAACGTACTGATGTTCTCCTTGCCAGCAAGTGTCACTAAAATTAATAATAAAAATCCAAATGCAAGGGTATTGTAGGATAATCCATTGATATTATATGGAGTTGTCACAAAATAAAATAGTGCTGGTATCATCCGTACCCATCCAAAGCGGCGAAGCCTTAGATACATATATAACGCCACCACCGCCTGGAAAATCAGATACATCATTCGTGCAATCCATACAATCCCTTCATTTGAAGGATGCAAAAGCCAAATCAGATAGTAGAGTGGATAAGTTACAAATGCAAACATCTGCCCATTGTTCCACTCATCGATTAACATCGCATCTCCTTGAAAGAAACGATACACAGTGCTGATATAAAAAATCTCATCATTTTTATTAAAACCGTAGAACTGCCGCCATGCAAATACTGCAAATAACACCAGAAGCACTCCTACAAAACCCGCAAAAGTCAGGACTTTTCTTTGATTCATCGCTTACCCTTCTGCCTGTCTATTATAACAGATACACTTTTTTTGTAAATCTATTCTTTATCATTCCCTCTTAAAACTGTTCTAACACTTCCCGAATCAGCTGTACACAACCATCTACGCCCAAAAGTCCGCTGTTTAAGCACAAATCATAATTCGAAGCCATTCCCCACTCCTGGTCGGTATAATATTTGTAGTGATTGTAACGTGCCTTGTCTTTTTTCTTCATCACTGCCGGCGCGTCTTTCTCTGAGACATTGTAATATTTAACTGCTCTTTTTAACTTGCTCTTTTCATCTGCATGAATAAACACATTCAGACAATCTTCTCTGTCTTTTAGGATATAATCTGCACATCTTCCAACAATTACACAGGACTCTTTCTCTGCAATATCTTTAATAATGCGATTCTGTATAAAATAAATCTCATCCTGAAGTGATACACCATTTCCTGTAAAAACATTGTTGGCATATGTTAGACTGCTTGCAATATTGAACAGAAGGCTTCCTGTTATCCGCTCTCCCTTCTCTTCCACAAAATCCAGTGCAAAGCCACTTTCTTTCGCTACCATATCCATTAACTTTTCATCATAACAAGTAATTCCCAGTTCTTTTGCAAGCCTCTCTCCAATGTATCTTCCGCCGCTTCCATTTTGTCTACTGATTGTGATAATTCTCTTCTTCATCTTACATACCTCCTATCACAGATTTATTTTACCCCATTTTCTCTGATTTGTCACCTTTCTAACAAACAAAAAAGATTCCGAATGATTCGGAATCTTTTTAGATACATGAGGCATCGGGGATTCGAACCCCGGACAACTTGATTAAAAGTCAAGTGCTCTACCGACTGAGCTAATACCCCATCATAAAATGCCCAGACTCGGAATCGAACCAAGGACACGAGGATTTTCAGTCCTCTGCTCTACCAACTGAGCTATCTGGGCATGAGTATAATTACTCGAGTGGCGGGGGCAGGATTTGAACCTACGACCTTCGGGTTATGAGCCCGACGAGCTTCCAGACTGCTCCACCCCGCGCTATTATTTAATTATAAAGATCTCGAAAATAAGAATAACTCTTATTTTCAAATGGATGGAGGTGGATTCGAACCACCGAAGCAATTTGCAGCAGATTTACAGTCTGTCCCCTTTGGCCACTCGGGAATCCATCCATAAATGGGACCTATAGGGCTCGAACCTATGACCCTCTGCTTGTAAGGCAGATGCTCTCCCAGCTGAGCTAAGATCCCGTATATTTTATTGTAAACGACCCGGATGGGGTTCGAACCCACGACCTCCGCCGTGACAGGGCGGCGCTCTAACCAGCTGAGCCACCGGGCCATGTACCCTCAAAATCACATACAGTTCGAAAAGATACGCACTCTAACCTATACCTCTATCCTTCTCTTACCCAAAACCTCTTGGTTAAGCCCTCGACCGATTAGTGACAGTCAGCTCCATACATTACTGCACTTCCACCTCTGCCCTATCTACCTCGTCGTCTT
>CAJTFW010000010.1 GCA_910575445.1 Lachnospiraceae bacterium
CAAGTGCTTCGTTCGACTTGCATGTGTTAAGCACGCCGCCAGCGTTCATCCTGAGCCAGGATCAAACTCTCGATAAAAGTTTGTTCCGTTCAGAACAACGTTAGCTGTTCTATCCGTTACTGTTTTAGGTCGCTTTTTTTAAAGTTAAAGCTGTTCTCAAAAATCTTATTTCAAAGAATTTTCGAAGACTTTTCAAAGCACTATTCAATTATCAAAGTTCATGTTGTTCTGTCCCGCTCTTGCGGCGACTTGAATATCTTATCAAATCTTTCGGAGTTTGTCAACAACTTTTTTTATTTTTTTCAAAATATTTTTTCTTGTCGATAAAATCCAGAAAGAACGGAGAAAGAGGGATTTGAACCCTCGCGCCGGTCACCCGACCTACACCCTTAGCAGGGGCGCCTCTTCAGCCACTTGAGTATTTCTCCGGGCACGTCTTTTCGTGACGCATTGATTATTATAGCAAAGCAAGCATTAGTTGTCAACAACTTTTTTAATTTTCTTTTCCACTAATTCTGCAATTTCTGTAGTCTTCATCATCTTGTAGTCTTCATAGTAGAGAGGCTCTAGATAATGTACCTGTATAACAATCGGTTTTGTCGAGTTGGTGTCAAATACCTGATAGGAATCTATAATGGCAACTGGCACAATCGGACATTTTGCCTTGGTGGCAGCTTTAAAAGTACCCCCTTTAAAGCTGCCTACCTGATTTTTATTCTTAGAACGTGTCCCTTCTGGAAAGATTAAAAAGTTCTTGCCGGCAGCAACTTCCTGACTAACTTTTTGAATTACTTTCATTGACTGACGCACATCATCTCTATCAATCGCATAGGCACCCATAATCTGAAAAATCTTATTCAGAAACGGAAGGTGCTCTAGTTCCTTTTTTACAACTACTGAGAAAAAATACGGAGAGTTGCATAACAGAGCTAGTACATCATAGAGTCCCTGATGGTTGGGAAAATACATAAAAGGCTGATCTTTTGGAATATTTTGCAGTCCATAGGCACGCACTGTTACATTACCACCTTGATTGGCACGTGTTACAATCTCCTTAAAGAGAATCCTTTTCTTCTCATTGGAGATCTTCTTGCTAAACAGTGCATAATAGCAAAGCTTTAGATACCAATATGGAACTGTAAAAATATTTTTTAAAACCATTAACCATATTCTTTTCATAGTTCTTCCTGTTCCTCTTGTTGTTCAGTCTGCACTTCCTCACGTACTTTGGCAATGTTGGCTACTTTGATACCAGAAGCAGCATCAACATTCATCAGCTTTACTCCTGAAGTGATGCGTTTTAATACTGAAATATCTTTACAGCCAGTTCTGATGATAATTCCTTCATTGGTAATCATCATAATCTCGTCGTCTTCATCCACTGCCTTTGCACCCATAACATTACCGCTTCGATCGTTAATTTTATAACATTTCAGACCTTTGCCACCGCGTTTTTGTGCATGGAACTCAGAAAGCAGTGTTCTTTTGCCAAGACCATACTCGGATACAATCAGAAGATGCGCTCCCTGTGTATTAAGCTGCATAGCAACCACTTCATCCTGTCCTTCCAGATGCATACCAATCACACCCATCGAGACTCTTCCCGTTGTACGCACGTCTTTTTCGTGGAAACGAATACTCATTCCATCTTTTGTGATAAGAAGAATGTCTTTTTCTCCATCGGTTATTTTTACTTCAATCAGTTCATCTTCTTCTTTAAGGCTAATAGCCTGTAATCCATTCTTACGGATATTGGCATATTCGGACAGAGAGGTTTTCTTAATAATACCTTTTCTAGTCGCCATCATCAGATATTTTTTATCTTCAAATTCTTTTAGTGCAATAACCGCTGTAATCTTCTCTCCTGGCTGCAATAAAAGCAGATTGATAATCGCAGTGCCTCTCGCAGTTCTGCTTGCTTCTGGAATCTCATAGGCTTTTAGGCGATAGACCCTGCCATAATTGGTAAAAAACATAATATAGTGATGGGTCGTTGTCATAAAGATTTCTTCAATAAAATCTTCTTCGATAGTCTGCATTCCCTTGATGCCTTTGCCGCCTCTGTTCTGACTGCGGAAATTATCTACGGTCATACGTTTGATATACCCTAGATGTGTCATGGTCACAACGGTATCAGAGACTGGAATCAGATCTTCCATGGCAATATCATACTCATCATAGCCAATACTGGTGCGGCGATCGTCCCCGTATTTTTCAGAGATTAAGAGAATCTCCTCCCGAATCACACCCAAAAGTTTTTTCTCATCGGCGAGAATCCCTTCTAAGTATTGTATTTTTCCCATTAACTCTTCGTATTCTTTTTCAAGCTTCTCGCGTTCTAGACCGGTCAGTGCACGCAGACGCATCTCTACAATCGCCTGTGCCTGTGCATCGTCAAGTTTAAATTCTTCTATCAGCGCACTTTTTGCAATCTGTACATTCTTAGAGCCACGAATAATCTGAATTACACGGTCAATATTATCCAGTGCAATCAATAATCCCTGCAACAGATGGGCACGCTCTTGTGCTTTGTTTAACTCATATTTGGTTCTTCTAGTGACAACATCTTCCTGGTGTGCCAGGTAATATGTCAGCATATCTAAAAGATTTAGTATCTTCGGCTCATTGTTTACAAGAGCCAGCATAATCACACCAAAGGTATCCTGAAGCTGTGTATGTTTGTAGAGCTGATTTAAGACGATATTGGGATTGACATCTTTTCTAAGTTCGATATTAATCCGCATACCTTCCCTGCTTGATTCGTCACCAATATAGGTGATGCCATCAATCTTCTTTTCCTTTACCATATCAGCAATCTTCTCGATTAGGCGAGCCTTGTTGACCATATAGGGAAGTTCTGTGACAACAATGCGGTTCTTGCCATTTGACATCGATTCGATATTGCTGACTGCGCGCACCCGAATCTTGCCCCGGCCTGTGCGATAGGCTTCATTGATGCCTGAAGTACCAAGCACTTCAGCACCAGTAGGAAAATCTGGCCCTTTGACAATCGAGAGCACTTCCTCGATAACGGTCTCTCTGTCTTCGATGCGGTTGTCAATAATCTTAACCACTGCGTCAATAATCTCTCTTAGATTATGAGGGGGAATATTAGTTGCCATACCAACAGCAATTCCAGTAGTTCCATTGGCTAAGAGATTGGGATAACGGGAAGGCAGTACCAATGGTTCTGATTCTGTCTCGTCAAAGTTGGGTCCAAAGTCTACGGTATCTTTGTTGATATCCGCTAACATCTCCATCGAGATTTTGCTAAGACGTGCTTCCGTATAACGCATCGCAGCTGCACCATCACCGTCAACAGAACCAAAGTTGCCATGTCCATCCACTAGTGGATAGCGTGTTGACCATTCCTGCGCCATATTGACCAAGGAACCATAGATGGAGCTGTCCCCATGAGGGTGATATTTACCCATGGTATCACCGACAATACGCGCACATTTTCTATGAGGCTTATCGGGCCCATTGTTTAATTCGATCATAGAATAGAGAACACGGCGCTGTACAGGCTTTAGACCATCTCTTACATCAGGAAGTGCTCTTGCTGCAATAACACTCATCGCATAATCGATATAAGAGTCTTCCATCGTTTCTTTTAAATCTACCTCATGAATTTTATCAAAAATATTATCTTCCATCGTTTTCTTCCTTACATTTTGTTAGATATCTAGATTCTTTACATATTTTGCATTGGTCTCGATAAATTCTTTGCGGGGCTCTACTTTATCTCCCATCAAAGTCTTAAAAGTCAAGTCAATCTCGGAAGATTCCTCTTCATTCATCGTTACACGAAGCAATATTCTCTTCTCTGGGTCCATGGTAGTCTCCCAGAGCTGCTCCGCATCCATCTCTCCAAGTCCTTTATAGCGCTGAATCTTATTTCCCTGGTCACGTCCAATCTCTTGTAAAATATTGTTCAGTTCTTCATCTGTATAGGCATACCAGACTTTTTTATTTTTCTCTATCTTAAATAGTGGCGGCTGTGCAAGATAGACATAGCCTTGTTTGATAAGCTCTGGCATAAAACGGTATAAGAAAGTCAATAAAAGGGTACTGATATGTGCGCCGTCCACATCGGCATCGGCCATAATAATTATCTTGTGATAACGAAGCTTACTGATATCAAAATCTTCATGAATCCCTGTACCAAAGGCAGTAATCATAGATTTAATCTCTTCATTGCCATAGATACGGTCTAGTCTCGCTTTCTCCACATTGAGAATCTTGCCCCGAAGTGGAAGGATTGCCTGTGTCATACGATTTCTCGCTGTCTTTGCAGAACCTCCGGCACTGTCTCCCTCCACCAGATAAATCTCACAGTTCTCTGGATTTTTGTCAGAGCAGTCTGCAAGCTTTCCAGGAAGTGCAAATCCATCCAGTGCAGATTTTCTTCTGGTTAAATCTCTGGCTTTTCTAGCTGCCTCTCTGGCTCTTTGTGCCATAATGGATTTTTCCAAAATCATCTTTGCCACTTGAGGATTCTGCTCTAAGTAGATGCCAAGCCTTTCTGATACAATGCTGTCAACAGCGCCTCTTGCTTCGGTATTTCCAAGACTGTGTTTGGTCTGACCTCCGAACTGAGGTTCGCTAATCTTGACACTGATAATCGCAGTCAGACCTTCTCTGATATCTTCGCCTGAAAGATTGCTGTCACTGTCTTTTAATAATTTATTTTTTCTGGCGTATTCATTGAACGTCTTGGTCACTGCATTTTTAAAGCCAGCCAAATGTGTGCCGCCTTCATGGGTATTGATATTATTGACAAAACTATAACAATTTTCTGAGTAAGCATCATTGTGCTGAAATGCCACTTCTACTTCCACACCGTCTTTGGTACCTTCACAATAGATAATATCTTCATAAATCGGTGTTGTGCTTCGGTTAAGATATTGTACAAACTCCCGGATACCACCCTCATAGTGATATACTTTGGAACGAACGGGGTCTTCTCTTTCGTCAGTCAGTATAATCTTTAAACCTTTGGTCAAAAAGGCCATCTCGCGCAGCCGAATCTGCAGCGTCTTAAAATCAAACTCTGTCACTTCAAACATCTTCTTATCAGGAAGAAAGCTGACAGTTGTTCCAGTAATATTTGGTTTACAGGTGCCGATAACTTCAAGAGGATAGCATACCCGTCCTCTCTCATAGCGCTGTTTGTATAGTTTTCCTTCATTACAGATGGTGACTTCTAACCATTCTGAAAGTGCATTGACAACAGAAGCACCTACGCCGTGCAGTCCACCAGATACTTTATAACCCCCACCGCCAAATTTGCCTCCGGCATGCAGTACCGTAAAGACAACTTCAACAGCTGGCTTTCCGGCTTTATGGTTGATGCCTGTGGGAATACCACGTCCATCGTCTTCTACAGTAATCGAATTATCTTTGTGAATTGTCACTTGAATCTGTTTACAATATCCGGCTAATGCCTCATCAATCGAGTTATCTACAATCTCATAGACAAGATGATGAAGGCCACGAAAAGAAGTATCATCAATATACATGCCAGGTCTTTTTCTGACAGCCTCTAATCCTTCCAAAATCTGAATCTGGTCGGCAGTATAATCTCTATTCATAATGTCCTCCTAGTTAGAGTTGATTTTCTACAGTTACCATTCCATCTGTCACTCGATAGACTCTATCAAGTGAGAATCTGTGATTTATCAAATCATCCAGTCCGGTACAGGTCAGCATGGTCTGTACATCCTGGATGTTATTTAGTAAATAGTTTTGCCTGTTGCTGTCAAGTTCAGACAAAACATCGTCCAATAATAAGACAGGGGTATCTCCTGTGAAATGTTTCACAATCTCAATCTCTGATAATTTAAGCGAAAGAGCGGCTGTTCTTTGTTGTCCCTGGGAGCCATATCTGCGTATATCAATTCCATTGACTATAAAAGAGAGGTCATCTCTGTGGGGACCTATGGTCGTTGTCTTCTGGCGAAGGTCCCTCTCTGTATATTTTTTCAAAAGAGTGGCAAAAGAGGTTTCGTCTGTATTTGCCTCATACTCTAATAGCATCTGCTCCTTGCCTCCGCAAAGACTGGTATGAATCTTGCCAATAATAGTATTGAGTTCTCTGATAAATGTACATCTTTTCTTGATAAGCTCTGTTCCATAGCGCACAAGTTGTATATCCAGTACTTCTAATACTTCTTTGTAATCTGCCCGAAAAGCGTAATCTTTTAAAAGTTTATTGCGCTGAAGCACAAGCTTATTATAACTGGCAAGATGATGGAGATAAATCTTATCCAGCTGGCATAATTCTATATCTAAGAACCGTCGTCTCTGTGATGGTCCATTTTTAATAATGCTTAAATCTTCTGGTGAGAAAAATACAAAATGAATAATACCGAAAAGTTCACTGGCCTTTTTGATAGGAATGCCATCAATCGCAATTCCTTTGCTTTTGTTTTTCCTTAGATGCATATCAATCTTATGCTCAATTCCCTTTTTCTCCACCAAAGTACGAATATGAGCTTCTTCTTCAGAAAAACGAATCATCTCCTGGTCTTTTGAGCTTCTGTGTGACTTGGTTGTTCCACTTACATAAACTGCTTCTAAAATATTGGTCTTTCCCTGTGCGTTATCGCCATAAAAAATATTGGTCTTTTTATCAAAATCAAGCGTAAGCGTCTGATAATTCCGATAATTCTTTAGACTCATCGATTTTATAATCATAATCGAGCGAACCTGCTATCTAATAATCTGTACGGTCTCTCCCTGATATGTAACCGTATCCCCTTCATACAACTTCTTTCCTCTCTGAAGCTGTGTCTCGCCATTTACTTTTACCAAACCATCCTGAATAACGAATTTAGCATCCACACCAGAGCCTACAAGACCACTTGCCTTTAATGCCTGGCCAAGCTTTATATAATCATCTCTTAATTTTAATTCTAACATTATTATCTTCCATTCTATATCTATTAGTTGACTGCGGTATTAAAATTAACTGGAAGTATCAAATAGATATACTGCTGCTCCTCATCTCTAATATAGCATGGCGCTTTTGGATTTACCATATAAATTGTAATATTTTCATCATCAATTACACGCAGTGCTTCGATTAAGAATTTGGGATTAAAGCCAATCATAATGTCTTTTCCTTCTTTTTCAATATCGATCTCTTCTTTCATAGAGCCTAGCTGTGAATTGATATTAATCTCCATATTGTCGTCTGAGATACGGAAAATAATCGGCTTTTTATCTCCTTCTTTCACTAAAAGTGTCGCGCGGTCAATACAGTTTAGCAGTTCTTTTTTATTGATCACAAACTTGGTCTCGTAGTCATTAGAAAGCATCTGGTTAATCTTAAAATACTCTCCTTCTATCAAACGGGAGACAACCGTCGTTGTATCAAATTCAAAGACAATATGGTTGTTGGTAAAGAAAATCCGCACTTCTTCATCAGTCTCACCAGAGAGAATCTTACTAATCTCCTGAAGGGATTTGCCAGGAACTACAACTTTTCTATCCTGATAATTTTCTTTTAATTCAATTTTACGAATAGAGATCCGATGACCATCTAAGGAGACTACTTTTAGTTGGTTCTCATGAATCTCAAAAAGTTCTCCGGTCATCAGCTTATTGTTGTCATTGTCGGCGATCGAGAAGATGGTCTGTCGTATCACTTCTTTTAGGGTAAATTGAGAAAGTGTCAGAAAGTCTGTCTTCTCAATGTAGGGAAGATAGGAGAAATCCTCTCCTGATTTTCCTGAAATATTAAAATGTGCCTTCTCACAGGTAATAGAGATCTGAAAATTATTTTTACTCTCTATGGTAATGTTATTGTCTGGAAGTTTTCTGACGATCTCTGTAAATACCTTGGCATCAACAGCAATAACACCTTTCTCTAATATCTCGCCCTCGATTCTAGTCTCAATGCCAAGCTCCATATCATTGGCAGTTAGTTTGATCTCGTTAGCAGAGGCATCGATTAAGATACATTCTAGGATAGACATTGTAGTTTTAGAAGGAACTGCTTTAGAGACAATCGTAACTCCTTTTAGCAGATTGGTCTTAGAGCATATCAGTTTCATGTGAATAACTCCTTTCGTGGGGGCATCTATGTATATAGGGTATAAATCCGTATTAATAGTATTAGGGGATGTGGATTTGTGTATAAGTTCAAAAAACGCGATAGTTCAGGTAAAAATGGAAGGGGAAAGATCGTGGAAATCTTTCAGAAATCGGGTTTATAAAATAGAAGTTATAAACACCCTCGAAAATGTTCTGAACTTTTCCACATCTTATCTACAAGATGTTCACAGGAAAATGTGAATAAACGAAGAAAAAATTTTAACTGGTACTTAACTTTTTACGGATAATATCAATATTATTCTTAAGCTTCGTGTCATTTCCTTTTAACTTATCCCGCACTTTATTATCGCCACTGATCACCGTGGAATGGTCACGGTTGCCTAACAGAATACCTATATTTTTATAGGAAGTGTCGGTGACTTCACGACACAGATACATCACAATCTGTCGTGGCACTACAATCTCTGCATTGCGCTTACTTCCAATAATATCGCCTGGTGTAACACCATAGTGTTCTGCTACCACCTCTAAAATTATCTGAGGGGTAACTTCTCTTTTATTGTTTGGAGAGATAATATCTTTTAGGACTTCTTCTGCCATAGAGATATTAATTTCTCTTTTTTCAAGGTTCGAAAGTGCTACTAATTTGTTTAGAGCGCCTTCTAGCTCCCTAATGTTGGATTTGATGTTGTTAGCAATATAGCGGATGACTTCATCATCGATGTTATAGCCGTCAATCTCCTCTTTTTTGCGGAGGATCGCCATTCTTGTCTCATAGTCCGGGGAGGAGATGTCAGCAATTAAGCCCCATTCAAAACGGGACTGAAGTCTGGCTTCAAGTGTCTCCATATCCTTTGGCGGACGGTCACTGGAAATAATAATCTGCTTGTTCTCGCCGTGGAGCGCATTAAAGGTGTGGAAAAATTCCTCCTGGGTACTTTCCTTTCCTATTATAAATTGAATATCGTCAATCAACAGGACATCAATATTGCGATATTTCTCCCGAAATTTGGTCATACTGGTATTATTGCCATTACGAATCGAATCAATCAGTTCGTTGGTAAATACTTCCGAAGTGACATAGAGGACTTTCTTCGTAGGCTCTCTCTGGAGGATATAATGTGCCACAGAATGCATCAGATGCGTCTTGCCAAGTCCCACGCCTCCATAGAGAAAGAGGGGATTGTACTCCTTACCAGGAGATTCTGCGACGGCTACGGATGCAGCATGAGCAAAGCGGTTGTTACTGCCAATGACGAACGTCTCAAAGGTGTATTTGGGATTTAGGTTCGTGATAGGCTGGTCTTCTGCGCTTCTTTTGGCAGAAGATTTCTTGGGAACGGGATTTGTGGATAACTCTTTGGAAGCATCTTCCTCTGTGATAATCTGAATCTCGTATTCGATACCCATAGCCTCTGCGATTGCAACGTAAAGAGAAGTCTTGTATTTATTTTCAATATAAGTGACGGCCTGTTCAAACGGAGCTGTTATTTTTAATAGCTTATCTTCTATACGAAAAATCTTGAGTGGTAACAGCCAGGTTTTAAAGGCAACATCGGATAATCCGTTGTCTTCCCGGATGCTTTGGAGAATATTATTCCACTTTTCTGTCAACAGTTCCATTTGTGTATCCATGTCTTTATCTCCTGAATTTTTTTCTAATGCCAATCTGTCACTCTAAATAATACAATAAAACTTAGCAAATAGCAAGCTAGAAACCAAACTATACACAAATTATCCACAAGTTATACACATTCTGTGGATAACTTTTTTTCTGGAAATAAAATGATTTGCTTGACTTATAAGGGATGTCTGCGTATAATTGGAATAGTGTTTTTTAACAGAATCAAAATAAGGAGGTGTTTTTAATCATGAAAATGACATTTCAGCCAAAGAAGCGTTCCAGAGCAAAAGTGCATGGGTTTAGAGCAAGAATGAGCACACCAGGCGGAAGAAAAGTATTGGCAGCAAGAAGATTAAAAGGAAGAAAAAAATTGTCAGCGTAGGCCGCATATATGTGGCCTTTTCTTCTAGCCATTTATAAGGAGAAACCGTGAAATTATGAAATTTTCAGAGTCCTTGAAACGTAATTCTGATTTCCAGAAGGTCTATAGAGAAGGGACATCTTATGCAAATCGTTATCTGGTGATGTATGTGTGTAAAAACCATACAAAGAGAAATCGTCTGGGAATCTCTGTTAGTAAGAAAGTTGGCAATAGTGTTGTAAGACATAGAGTCACCCGTCTTGTCAGGGAAAGTTATAGAGTAAGGGAAGAGATGTTCAATAGTGGTTTGGACATGGTAGTGATTGCCAGAGTAAGTGCAAAGGATAAAACCTGCCAGGAGATTGAAAGTGCACTTCTTCACTTGGGAAAACTTCACGGAATATTAATATGAAGAATCTGATTATCTATTTGATAAAATTTTATCAAAAATATCTATCACCGTTAAAAAGCACAAAATGCCCTTATTATCCGAGCTGTTCTAGATATGGTCTAGAAGCGGTAGAAAAGTATGGAGCAGTCAAAGGCAGTCTGTTAGCGCTGTGGAGAATTATAAGGTGCAATCCCTTCTCCAAAGGAGGATACGACCCAGTCCCGTAAGAGGGCTACGGAACAAATGTCAGTCACAGCTAGTATTTAGGAAGAGATGTGACATAAGGAGGTAAATTTTTGGCAGGTATGTTATTGACCCAGAACAATATGTTGATTATAGGTGATGTGGCGCGAATCCTTGGATGGATTATGGATGTGTTGTTCAATTTTCTAAACAATGTATTTGGTATACAGAATATTGGTCTGTGTATTATTTTATTTACAATTATTATCTATCTTCTGATGTTGCCACTTACGATAAAACAGCAGAAATTTTCCAAATTATCGGCAAAGATGAATCCAGAGCTAGAGCAGATTCGGAAAAAATATCAGAATAAAAAAGACAATAATTCCATGATGGCTATGAATGAGGAGACACAGGCAATCTATGCAAAATATGGAGTGTCTCCAACAGGAAGCTGTGTGCAACTTTTGATTCAGTTCCCGATTCTTCTTGCACTTTACCGTGTAATTATGAATGTGCCAGCTTATGTAGGTGGTGTAAAAGCAGTCTTTATAGATCTTGCCAATCAGATACTAGAAGCAGATGGCGGTCGGGCCTTTATGGAGCAGCTTGCCGCAGATGGCAGAATCTTTTTGGAAAATAAAGATTTTACACAGGTTAATACGATTATTGATGTCTTGTATAAGCTGCAGGAATCTGGCAATGCTACTTGGCAGATGTTGATTGACCGTTATCCTGATATGGAATCGATGATTGTTACCACGCAGTCCTCGATTAATCATATGAACAATTTTGGTATTAATATTGCAAATTCTCCGTGGAATATTGCAAAGTCTTCTATCGCATCCGGTTCGATGCTACTGCTTGCCGGTGCTATTTTAGTGCCATTTCTTGCATGGTTTACCCAGTGGATCAATGTTAAGATGATGCCACAGCCATCGATGGGAGACGATACCAACAACACGATGAATTCGACAATGAAATCGATGAATACCTTTATGCCTTTGATGTCTGCATGGTTCTGTATGACACTTCCTGCGGGTATGGGCATCTACTGGATTATTGGTGCGGTAGTACGTGCGATTCAGCAGTGGTCGATTAATAAATATCTAGATAAACTTGACTTAGATGAAGTTGTTAAGAAAAATATTGAGAAAAACAATCGGATTCGTGAGAAAAAAGGTCTTCCTCCACAGAAGATTAGTGATATTGCCAAGACAAATGTAAAAGCGATTGACAATAGTAAGAAGACGGAAAAGACGGAGGAAGAGAAACGTGCAGCCATAGAAGCCTCGACGAATTATTATAAAAATGTAGACAAACCAGGAAGTCTTGCTTCGAAGGCGGCAATGGTAGCAAAATATAATGAGAAAACGAAGAAGTAAAGGGGAAAAACAAGAATGGAATATCGTGAATTTACAGGCAAGACCGTAAATGATGCTGTAATGGAAGCTGCGATATCATTTGGAATCACTTCAGCAGAAGTTGATTTTTATGTGATTGAGAAAGAAAGTAAAGGATTTCTTGGGATTGGGAGTAAGCCAGCGAAAATCGGTGCCCGTAAGATTTTAACAGCCAAAGAGCGGGCAGGCGAATTTTTGGAGAAAGTCTTCGCTGCTATGGAGATTCAAGTTGGTGTAAATATTGTAGAGAATCAAGAAGACGGTGTGATGAATATCGACTTGTCCGGGGAGGATATGGGTGTATTAATCGGCAAGAGAGGACAGACTTTGGATTCCCTTCAGTATCTTGTAAGCCTTGTGGTAAACAAAGGGGAAGAAGACTATGTTCGTGTCAAGGTGGATACAGAGAATTATCGCCAGAGAAGAAAAGATACCCTTGAAAATCTAGCAAAAAATATCTCACAGAAGGTTAAGAGAACCGGTAAGACTATCACATTAGAGCCTATGAATCCCTATGAGAGAAGAGTGATTCACTCGGCGCTTCAGGGAGACCGTTATGTGGAGACGCACAGTGAAGGAGAAGAACCTTTCCGTCGTGTGGTGGTAGCGCTAAAAGAAGGCGTTCGTCCAAGGGATAACAACAACCGTCATCGCCGTTATAACAACAATCGGAATTATAATCGAAACAATAATAAAAAGGGTGGAGGACGCGAATAAGCGTCCTCTTTTTGCAGGATGGAGGAAAATAGGATGTTAAGAAGCGATACGATTGCAGCAGTGGCCACTTCGATGAATGCTTCGGGAATCGGCATTATCAGAATTAGCGGAACAGAGTCTATCTCCATCGTAGAAAAGATTTTCTGCCCGGCAAAGAAGCAGAAAAAATTGACAGAGCAAAAGAGCTATACCATCCACTATGGGACGATTGTAGAAGATGGAGAAGTCTTAGATGAGGTGATTGTTCTGTTAATGAGAGGGCCTCACAGTTATACTGCAGAAGATACCGTTGAAATTGACTGTCATGGCGGTGTCTATGTGATGCATCAGATATTAAATCTGGTGATAAAAAAAGGAGCCAGAGTGGCAGAGCCTGGAGAATTTACCAAGAGGGCATTTCTAAATGGAAGAATTGATTTATCTCAGGCAGAAGCTGTCATTGATGTTATCTCATCACAAAACACTTACGCATTAAAAAGTTCCATTCAACAGTTAAAAGGTTCTGTACAAAGGCTTATAAAAAGTATTCGAGAAAAGGTTCTCTATGAGATTGCCTATATTGAATCTGCTCTTGACGACCCGGAACATATCAGCCTTGAAGGATATCCTGAAAGTCTTCATAAGAAAATTAAGGAGCTGCTTCAAGAAATAGAGAGACTTCTAAAAGAATCTGAACAGGGTAAAATCTTACGGGAAGGGATTCGTACAGCTATTATTGGAAAACCAAATGCCGGAAAATCCTCTCTGTTAAATGCACTTCTTGGAGAGGAGCGCGCGATTGTCACAGAGATTGCAGGGACAACAAGAGATACTTTAGAAGAACAGATTCGTCTTCGTGGCTTGACTTTGCAGATGATTGATACTGCCGGGATTCGAAAGACTGGCGATAAAATAGAACAGATAGGCGTCGAGCGCGCAAAACAGATGATGGAGGAAGCAGACCTTATTCTGTATGTTATTGATGCTTCTTCTGCACTTGATGAAAATGATAAGGAGATTATGCCACTTTTAAAAGAAAAGCGGGTAATTGTACTGTTAAATAAGACAGACCTTCAGGAGAGAATTACAGCAGAAGAGGTACAGAGATTTTTAGAGAAGCCTGTGATACGTATCTCTGCCAAAGAAGAAAAAGGTCTAAGCGAGCTGGCAGATAAGATAGAACAGATGTTCTTAACAGGAGGATTAAGCTGGAACGATGAAGTATATCTGACCAATCTTCGACAGAAGACAGCGATGGAAGAAGCAAAGGCAAGTCTTCAAAAAGTAGAGGAGAGTATCTTACTTGGAATGTCAGAAGATTTTTATTCGATTGATTTGATGGATGCATATGAGGCACTTGGAAGAATTATCGGAGAATCCGTGGGAGAAGACCTCGTCAACGAAATCTTTGAGAAATTCTGTATGGGAAAATAAGGAGAGAAAGAGATGGCATATATAGAAGTGGATACGGATGTGGTGGTTGTGGGAGCTGGTCATGCAGGATGTGAAGCAGCTCTTGCCTGTGCAAGACTTGGATTATTGACCACCATTTTTACCGTCAGCGTGGACAGCATTGCCCTGATGCCCTGTAACCCCAATATCGGTGGAAGCTCTAAAGGACATCTGGTGCGGGAGATTGATGCTCTTGGCGGGGAGATGGGAAAAGTGATTGACAAGACTTTTATTCAGTCAAAAATGCTTAATCGCTCCAAAGGGCCAGCAGTTCATTCTCTGCGCGCACAGGCAGACAAGGCAGAATATAGCCGTGTCATGCGAAGAGTCTTAGAACATACAGATAATCTGTGGATTGTGCAGGCAGAAGTAGCCGAGATTCTTGCCAAGGATCAAAAAGTAACAGGGGTTCGTCTGTGTTCTGGTGCCATCTACCATGCAAAAGCGGTGATTTTGTGTACAGGTACTTATCTAAAGGCGCGGTGCATCTATGGAGATGTCAGTACTTACACCGGACCAAATGGACTACAAGCTGCCAATCATCTAAGCGATTCTCTGCGCGCACTTGGCATCGAATTATATCGCTTTAAGACTGGAACGCCAGCTAGAATTGATAAACGATCGATTGATTTTAGTAAGATGGAAGAACAGTTTGGAGATAGGAGAGTGGTTCCTTTTTCTTTTACTACTGACCCAGAATCTGTGCAGATTCCACAAGTATCCTGTTGGCTGACCTATACCAATGAAAAGACCCATGAGATTATCCGTGCAAATCTAAGTCGCTCGCCTCTGTATTCCGGCGATATCGAAGGAACCGGACCAAGATATTGCCCGTCCATAGAAGATAAAGTCGTGAGTTTCTCTGATAAAAACAGACATCAGGTCTTTTTAGAGCCGGAGGGACTCTACACCAATGAGATGTATGTTGGCGGGATGTCAAGCTCTCTGCCAGAAGATGTACAACATGAAATGTATCGAACGGTTCCTGGACTGGAACATGCACAGATTGTCCGCAATGCCTATGCGATTGAGTACGACTGTATCAACCCACAACAACTTAGCGCTACACTGGAATTTAAAGCAGTCAGTGGGCTTTTTAGTGGCGGACAGTTTAATGGAAGCTCAGGTTATGAAGAAGCCGCCGCACAAGGACTTGTTGCGGGCATCAATGCAGCCAGAAAAGTGCTGAAAAAAGAGCAGATTGTCATTGACCGCTCCAAAGGATATATCGGTGTACTGATTGATGACCTTGTAACCAAAGAAAATAAAGAGCCTTATCGTATGATGACCTCCCGCTCAGAATATCGCCTGCTTCTGCGTCAGGATAATGCTGACCAGAGATTGACACCAATCGGATATGAAGTAGGATTAATCTCCAAAGAGCGCTACGAAAGATTACAAGAAAAGATACAGCTGATACAGACGGAAAAAGAGCGTTTAGAACATACCATGGTGGGAGCTTCTTCTAAGATACAAGAATTGTTAAAAAAATATCAAAGTGCAGAACTAAAGACTGCGGCTTCTCTAGCAGAGATTTTGCGTCGGCCTGAGATGAGATATGAATATCTGTCACCGATTGACAAAGAGCGTCCTGTGCTTTCAGAGGAAGTGATTGAGCAGGTGGAGATTGATATTAAATACGATGGATATATCAAAAGGCAGCTAAAACAAGTGGAACAATTTCGAAAGTTGGAGTCTAAAAAGATACCAGAGAATATAGACTATGATAAGATACCTAGTCTAAGGTTGGAAGCAGTACAAAAATTAAAATTATGTAAACCTATATCGATAGGACAGGCTTCTAGGATCTCAGGAGTGTCACCAGCGGATATTTCAGTATTATTAGTGTATCTAGAAGGGTAAAAGATGGAAGATAAGATAAGATATATTCAGGAAAAAATTGCAGAATTAAAGATTCTGATAACAGAAGAGCAGGCAATGCAACTCTATCAGTATTATAAGATATTGGTGGAAAAAAATAAAGTGATGAATCTTACAGGAATTACAGAGTTTGAGGAGGTTGTACAGAAGCATTTTGTGGATAGTCTGTCTCTAGTGTGGATAGAGAAGATGGACAGTGTGGATAAATTGATCGACGTTGGAACTGGGGCTGGTTTTCCGGGGATTCCTTTAAAGATTGTGTATCCGCATCTTCAAGTGACGCTTTTGGATTCTTTAAATAAAAGAGTATTGTTTTTGCAGGAAGTAGTTGAAATATGTAAACTTTCAGGAGTGGAGACCGTACATGGGAGAGCAGAAGATATTGCCAAAGATGCAAAGTATCGGGAAAAATATGATATATGTGTATCAAGAGCAGTGGCAAATCTGGCTGTGTTAAGTGAGTATTGCTTGCCTTTTGTAAAGATAAAAGGAAGTTTTGTTGCTTATAAGTCAGGAGATGTAAAGTTAGAAGTGGAAGGAGCAAAAAGAGCAATAGAGCTGCTTGGGGGAAAGATAGAAAAAGAACAGGAATTTGTACTTCCGGGGTCAGATATTGGGAGATGTCTTGTAAAGATAGAAAAGAAAAAGGCATGTGCAAAAAAATATCCGAGAAAAGCGGGAGTTGTTTCGAAGGCGCCACTTTAAAAGGCGCCTTCTAGTTTTTGAAATCTATATTTATTTGTGATATAGATAGAGCTGAATGTATTTTAAGACTTCTTCTGGTGCTTCTAATTGTGGGAGAAGTCTTGTATAGTCAATATATTCAACTTCAATAGCCGGATTGTAATATTGATATTCCTTGATAGTGGATTCCATATTGGGGATTTCACGGCTTGCAAGGATATGGATATTTTGGTTAATGTTTTTTAGGGTACGAATAATATTGGCATTGGTGTATTTTCCTACTAAGCTGGCGTAGAGATTTTTGGCTTTGCGGGCAGTAAGGTGGGCAGATTCAAAGTAGTAGTCTACAAAGGATTCAGGAATGGATTCCTGGTCATAGAAGTAGTGCTCTTCAAAAGATTGCAATATTTTCTTGCGGCTGGTCTTTAGATGATAGATAAAAGTGCCTATAATGGGTGTTTTTAGGATAAATTCAGCCGTTTTGGTGCGTTTGGAGGGTGTCTTTTTTAGGCTGTGGATGCTGTCCGGGTTGATAAGAATAAGTTCATCATATGCTTCTTCGTTGTCGTTGCAGGCACCAAGGATAAAAGAGGCGGATTTTCCAGTGGCGATAACACTGGTTTTCTTTTTTATAATATTGTGGATAAAGTCATTGATTAGTTGGGTATATAGATAACTTGTGTAAGTGATACTTGGACGCTCAGAAAGACCACATCCTAACAGGTCTATAGCATAGACGGTATGGCTTCTTGAGAGAACAGGAATGATTTTATTCCACTCGATAGAAGAACTATCCTCTTTTAAATTATGAATTAAAAGAACAGGTTTTCCTTCTCCACTTACACTGTAGCTAATATCACCGAATCTCCAGTGATAAAGTTCTTTATTATGCTTGTCCAGGAGTTCTTTTGAGATAGCCAGTTGGTCTACAGCTTTGTTAATAATGGAGAGAGTAGTTAGGGAGGTAAGGGTTAGACCGATAAAAGAGAGAGTATAAGCTATTTTTTTATTCATATAGGGGACTCCTTTACTTTAGGGGTTTTCTTATGATTGTATACCATATAGTTACTTACTTCAAGCAGAAAATAATGTTTCACGTGAAACATAGGGGAGGAGTACAATGCTTAGTTTGGAAGATGTAAATGAGATTTGTCAAAGATTATCTTTGGAAATTATGGGGAGATTAGAAGAAGACTTTAGTGAAGATGTATCCTGTATTGTATATTATCATGATATTTGTGAGTGTGGAGATGTTAGTATTTATCATAGGCATATTGATATAGAATTTGTGTATGGTGAATGTTATGAGATACAGGAGGGGATGAGGTTGTTTCAGGATATTTGTAGATTGTGTGATTTGTCGTTGGTGGGGGATAAAGAGGAGGAGATTGTTATTTTTCAAAGGGAATTGGGGTAAAAAGGTTTAAATGATATGAGGGAAGTTAGGACGCTAGGGAGGTAGGGGAGTAGGTTCCTTCCAGACCCCTGTCGAGCGTCCTTTCCTCAAAAAAGTATTCCTATTATATAAATCAACTTAACATCAAATTACTCCTATAATATTTAAAAGATATTTTGCTATATTTTATTTGCCATATTAAGCCGGTTTCTGATTTTTTTATCTTTGATAGGGTATATCTTTTCGATAGGTAAATTTTTAGAATTTAATTTTCCATTTTTTCGCTGCTCATTCCATTTTTTTACAAGTGGAGTCATATCTTCTATTTGATAGATGCCCGTATCTAAAAAATCTCTTAAAGTACTTCCTTTTAGTCCGATTTGGATAGCGGCACGATGGATGGCGTTGCCGTTTATATTTCTGTCAGGGTCCCATTGGCAGTATACAGTGGTCTCTTGAAAAGCTTTTTCCCATTGTGAACCTGTATAATCGGCAGAGTCCGGTGAAGTTAGAACAGCTTTTTGTAATAATTCCTCAAATTTTTCCTGGTAGATATCAAGAGCTAAGATATATTCTTGATTTTTCTTTGTTCCCCAATTAGAACGATACATCATCCAGAGAAACGACGGTTTTATCCAAGTCATACGGTTAAGATTAAAGTTCTCTCCAAATCTTTGCAACGCAATCGCTTCTTTGGCGATTGTAGAATTGTATGCCTGATAGACGCGAAGGCACTGTCTGTCATATTGTGCAAAGACTTCTTTTATATATTCCATTTGTTTACTCCTTATGTTTATCTGCATCTTTTTACAGCATTACTTATACAGCTGAAAAGTCAAAGATATACATTCCATATCGAGATTTTTGCCTGTCAAAATAAGCTTCGATTGTTGGCATAGGAAAATGAAATGTTTCGCTTGCCCATTGGATAGCAGCGGCTGTAAATCCTTCGATTTGAATATAACAATCCGAAAACTGAATATTTCGCAAAGCAATGATTAGATATAAGTCTTTTGGCAAAAATTTATATAAGTATTTATTTGTCATCTTTAATCCATTATAAAAATAGGATAATTCATCTGGCGTTAATTGACAATAGTTTTGATTAGGTGCAAGCATAGAATAAAAATATATATGGTTTGCTAATTCTATATAGTTACTTTTATCATCTATATTGGGGATTATCTGATATCCTGCTTCAAGCTCTATGGCAATCCCCCATCGCCCTTTTAAAAGGGTATATCTGCTTTTATTCCATATATATTGGTTTGTATCAATCATCTTGGGCAGTTGTAAAAATCTCAAAAGCTCCCCCACCTTCTTTTTCATAATTATTTTTATTTAAAGTGGTCCAGTTAGAAAAGGTTGTGGCAATCTTTGTGAAAATTTTGTCTATTGGAAGATTTTCTAACTCGTCCATAATCTCTCCATCACAACATGCCAGCTTATATATTTTCTGATGATTGTGAATCACATTTTCTTTATATTTCTAAAAACTTAAGTCTACGCTCATAATAGAATTCCTTTTTTAAAAAAGTGTTTTTAGTGAATTATTTTTACTTTTTGCTTTCCTGTGTAATTTTTTACAATAATTTTAAAGATACATACAGAATTGGCTTGGGCATCTGAAAATGTGATATCTTTTCCGAATTGTTGGATAAATATTTTATTTAGTGCATGCCGCTTATCAGCGGTATTTTCCACAAATTCTGCTACACCATCTCCGACAATGCTAGAATAGTAGTATCCTGAATTACAAGGAATTTCAGAAAGTTCTGCTTCACCTTCATGAAAGATAGTAAAGCTGACTTTGTTATTTGATTTTAGAATGTCTATTTTTCTGCCTTCTTTGGCACAGTGAAAATAGAGAATAAAACTATCATCTTTTTGTTCATAACCATAGCTAAGTGGTAATACATATGGAGTATTTTGGTCAATCATAGCGATACTAGCTGTTTTACATGTATCTAATATACTTATGATTGTTTTTTTGTCTTCTACTTTTCTGTCTTTTCTTCTCATTTTATATAGCCTTTATTTTCTCTAAATACTTATATTTGTACAATTTCAATTTTATTTTTGGTTTGTTCATAATAATCTCCTTTTCTTAAAAGTATACCTAGTGCTTATTCGATTGAACTAAGCTGTATGTAGAAAGAATAGTGTGCTATACCACCATAACCACTTTTTTCAGTATTCCATTCAGCAATAACTTCATAAATATATCCGCCTGCTTTAAACTCTATTTTATTTCCGTTTACAGATACATTTTCGCTGTCTGCGGAAGGGTCAGACCAGTGTTCATCTCTCCAACAGCGAACGCTCAGAATTGTATCAGGTTTTTCGCTAAAACGGAGAAATGCATTTGTTTCCGTTGTTTTAAAGGGAGGCAGCAAATCTGCACACTCCAGCGGATGTGCGCTATCGGCTTTCGTGTTTGTGAAAGTCCCATCATTGTTTTTGCATTGCCATGAGTAAGTACCCAATAACGTGTCATTACAGACATTGTCACTAATTACATCTAATTTAGGCGGATTTTCCAATATAATTATGGCATCTTCTTCCTCTAGCAATCTGTTTGCATAGTGATTGAGTGCTTCACATGGTTCATATTTGGTTTTATAGCCAATACCATCAATTACAAGGAACGGGTTACATTCCATGATGCTTGTTTGTGTTCCATCTATCATGACTAATGTAAAGGTAATACCCTGTCCGCTATAATCTGTGTAAGAATTATCCTTATTATAGACAACAATATCTTTTAGTAAATTCACTAGCTCTTTAGTTTCTGTAATTTGAATGATTTTGCCTGGTGGTGATAATTGAACCGTAGCAGATACGATTTGAGCTGTCTCCAAATCTTTATATGGCTTCCTGCCACTGACAAAAACAAATATAATCATGGTGATAGCTACCAACAGTATACATATCAGCGAAATAATTATTGTTCTTTTTCTCATAATCAGCCTCCTTAATCATCAAATTTTATCTCACACTATATTTCGTTGCATATTTCTATGAATCCTAATCTTACATTTTAAGATTTGTATGATATCCTGCTTATTAAAAACTTTTATGCATTAGAAATATATATTTACAGCTGTTTTTTAATGAGTACACAATTCTGAAAAGGAAGTTAATAATTTATGATATTTAGTTTAGCATAGATGGATGATTGCTGCAATGTTTCACGTGAAACATGGTAGTGTGAGTTTACTTTTAGATTTAAGTGGGAGGAATTGTATATCTATGTAAGATAATAAATATGTATTGTAAGTAGCGGGTAAATATTTTATAATCGAGTATATAAAGCAGAAGTTATAAAGGAGAACTTTATAAAATAACGCCTTTTTCGAAATTGTGTTCCTGTGGAAATGAATCTGTAAATATACATTGCAGGTAATCTTGTTTTGCTGAGGGGATATTCAGATGAAAAATACTATATTATTAGATATGAACAGTATTACAGATGTATCTGACACATTGTTGAAGTATAAAGATAATGAAAATATTGAACGAATGATTGATCTGAAAGAAAGTGCCAGTATATGGTGGGAAAAGTATCACAAAGAGACTCTTCTGTCAAAGATTATGAGAAAAAAACAAAAATGCAGATATGCGGGGAAGAAAGAATTTCGTATAGGTGAAATATCTTACATTGAATTCTATACAAAAAATGAGCAGATACGTTTTGGTTTAAAAATACCATATACAAAAGAACAAAGTGTTTTAATCCCATTCCTGAAAAAATGGGAAGAAATAAATATAGCATTACACAAAGGAGGCTATTGGCTATTTGATATGACCTAAATAATTTCCTGCATTGGGAACACTTTTCCGAAAAAGGAATAAAATAATAAATATTTAATTAGTTTTGTCCGAAAGAAAGGAGGAATCGTACATGAAATATACATTGGACTGTGAGATACTAGACGGCTTGATTTTCATAGATGAAAGTTATCTGTCAGAATTGAAGGATGCCGATCTGTTATATGAGATGGATATTTTACTTGATGTATCTGGGAGCTCTGAGTTGATTTGCGATTTTCCCAATGAGGACTGGGACACCGTGAGACAGCGGGAAACAGGAGGAATCCGGGAGTTTTGCGGACAGGGAAAAATGATTGTCTGGGTTGTAGAGTGTGTTGTCAAGGAATGTGAGCTTACAAAAAGTGCCGAAATTACAGTTCCCTGCAAGTGGCTGCATCTTCCTACAGGCAAATTGTTGGCGGTTACAGCAAGCGAGTTGATTCAAGGCCTTGCCTATTCGGAATTGGAAATGGAAAAGGTTTTTGAGCTGTCGCTTGAGCCCGGATGGTATGCAATACAAAACGAAGGAGTTGATAATATTATGTATTGCAAGAAGCAACCGCCTAAGTCTATTTCTTTAAATATCCAAGAAGTATGTTAGCGTTTATGGTCAATATACACAGTGTGGATCGTTCAAATTAGTTAAATATTTTAATTTTCAGCTAATTCTATTGTATAAAATAAAAACTCCCTTTTTGGAATTGTGTACTCACTGTATAAATATATATTTTATAATTAGATAGTTAAATTAATAGTATCTGCCAGAGGTGTGGAACGAAGAATATGAAAGCCTATATGGTAAAAAATATTATAGGGGGTAGTAAGGCTTGTTAGCCCTGTTCCGCATCCTAAGTTGAGAATCATATATTCTGTCTCCTTTAAAATCCGATTTATATATTTGATTATAAAATACTTGTGTATTATGTGCATCATATTAATAGATTTATATTATAGTATTCTGTATCAAAGTCAATACATTTCCTGTCGAGTATTCCTCACATTGAAAAAAATTTTCCGGTAAAACCTAAAAGTAAACTTATAGTATCAATATAGAAAGATAACTTGTAGCAATACAGCGATTATGATAAGGTTAGTTTAAATAGTATCTATATGTTTCACGTGAAACATTGGAATGAAATGTAAATAGAACTTTATATTGTGTGGCAGGAGGGACGCTAGGACGGGAGGGGTATGGGTGAAGTGTTACGCCTGAAGCGTAGGTATCGAAGCCAATACACAGCCCGACAGGGCCTGGTAGATGTTCCTGCAAGACCCATTGGACGCCATCGGCACTTAGCGAGCGCAAGCGGTACGCGCAGTCGCGAGCTTAGTACCGCTATAGGCGTTCATTAAGCGCGAGCGGGGTCTGGAAGGAACATCTACCAGGTCGTGGCGAGCGTCCTTTATATCAAAAACATTCCCTCCCCAAAAACCAAACATAAAGTTAATCTATCAATATTGGAGAAAAATAAAATGAAAGTGAATAGCCATTTAAGCGGAGCAGTGCGGAAATTTGCATATTGGTTTGCACATGGAACACTTGGTCATCCGATTTTGGATGAGATTCCATATGTAGGCGAGATTATGAAGGAAGAAAGCAGTTTTGTGGAACAAGCTTTTGCTATCTTTATGAATAATTTGGAGTTAGATGATGATGGAAAAGTCCTAAATTACCGATATTGTGAAGACCGGGCAGCACAATATATCAGAAGTTATTTTGACCGGGAGTATAAGATAGAGCCACCATTAGAAGATTGGGAGGTAGAACTATATTAGAGGATATAAAAAGGAGGATTTTCAAAATTCTATGGATATGGACGCTTATAAAGTACAAAATATTATAGGAGATAATCCAAGATTTGTTTCTCCTTTTAGTGAACCATGTAGTTTTTATATATGGACAAGAGAAAAGAAAAATATACATAATATATATCTTCAAAAATATTGGGAAAAGTTAAAGTATATGTCTGAAAATATAGATATATTGATACAACAAGCATTTAAGGCAAAGTTTTATAATTTTTACGGTGTTAATCAAAATCTCATTGCATCTTCTGATGAGATGTGCCAACAATTAGTAGTTGATAGTTTTGTTTTAGATATAGACCATGATACGATAGGATGTTGTCTGTCGAATTCGCGATTTATGTTTGGACATTTTATAGATTGCTTATGGAGTGATAGTTGGAATTTGATTTATTCTTATATTTGCTGAATTTTAATTTATGATACTGCAAACGTAATACAAATTTTCGAGAAAAGCGATAAATAGGAGCATAGATATGGATACAGATGGTTGGTGGAAGAAATTATATCCCATCAGAATCCCCGCAGGATGGTCTTTGATATTCCATAAACTTGAGATGTTAGAGCCAGATGAGATAGATAAAGAAGACAGAGCCTGGTTGTTTCATTTTGTGCAAGATATATTATATATGGAGAAAAAATATTGCTATAGAGAAAATAAACAACAAAAAGAACAAGTGATTGGCATTGACCTTGGATGGTATCCAGATGGAGACCCCAAAGGAGCTTATAGACTTCTTGCGGTTTTAGACCATAACTGGGAAGAACCAATTTTGGAATATACCTCCCGAAGCACAAGAGAAATTGTGGATATTATAGAATTCTGGCTGTATCAGTATTTTTCTTCTTCTCTTATTGACGAGCATATATTTCGTAAGTATCATTCAAATTGCAGAACCAGAAGATAAGAGGCAAACAATATGGAAAAGACATTAGATGATATGAGTTTGGAAGAATTGTGGCAATTATTTCCGATTTTTCTTGTTCGTCATAAAAGTGAATGGAATCTTTGGTATGAATGTGAAAAAGATAACATTCTCTCTTTATTTCCAGATAAAATCGTAAAAAGGTGTTCCCATATTGGCAGCACTGCAATTTTTGATATATGGGCAAAAAATATCGTTGATATATTGTTGGAAGTTGAAATAGAGAAAGATATGTTGTCAGTGAAGAATCAGCTTCTACAAAATGGCTGGCGATGTATGAGTCAAAAGAGAACTCGAATCTCCATGAACAAAGGGTATACACCAGATGGTTTTGCAGACAGAGTATTTCATCTTCATCTGCGATTGTTGGGGGATTGTGATGAACTGTATTTTAGAGATTATCTAAATGAATATCCTGATATTGCCAGAGAATATGAGAAGCAAAAGCTTTGTCTGTGGAAAAAATATCCAAATGATAGAGATAGTTATACAGAAGCAAAAAGTGATTTTGTTAAAAAATATACGAAAATAGCCAAAAGAACGTATCAAAAACGATATGAAAATCATAAAAGAGGTCTATTATGAAAAAAATTATTTTAATTATGTTAATTACAAGCGTAACATCTGTTTTTACCGCATGTCAAAGTACAAGTGCTGCAAATCCTATTATGTTACCTGACAGGGAAGATATTATCTCAATAGGTGTAACGGATGGTGATAAAGTAGCTTATTCGCCAAATACTGAAGAGGAAGCAAGTGCTTTTATTGATGAATTTTATGCTATTTTAACGAGCATGGAAAGTACAAGAAAAGCATCTATAAATGATGCCCCAGTAAATGAAGATTATATCTCAATCTCTCTAAATTGTGAAGATACAACATCTACTATCTTTTATTATAAAGATAAGAATATCGAATATATCGAACAACCATATCAGGGCATCTATAAGCCAGAACCAGCATTAGGTGTGATGATAACAGAGTTGTTAGAGAAAGCAGATGATGCTATAGCAACTGTAACCTTTATGGCAACCATATGTGAAATAGAGAATAACATAATATTGGTGGAACCTATGGAGGGGACTCTAGAGCTTGATTCTGCGGACAGAATACAGATAATAAATCAGGATAATTTAGAATTTCAGATAGGAGATGTCATTGAAATCGAATATAATGGCGAGATTATGGAAAGTTATCCAGCTCAATTAGGAGAGGTATATCATATTGGACTTGTAGAACAGACAGCATCAGATATGTTGTGGGACAGGATACCAATGGTGATGATTGATGGAAGATTATATTATGATACAGGCAGAGAAAGCACTATAATAGGACGCTGTGGCAATATGGATGGAGAGATTACTTCAACAGTAGATGGTACCGAGATTCCTACCGAGGATAATCAATCTAATTTTGGCTCCGGTTTTGGCTATCAGTATGGGCCAGAGAATACTATAGAAATTTATATGAATGATAAATGGATGGTGTTTGAATACAGGGATGACGCAGATAATCAAGCAATTGAATTTCCGGTTGAAAATTATCAATCAGAGTAGTGGGGATATTAAAGAAAAAAAATGTTTCACGTGAAACATAGTTGTGCTATACTGAAGAAGTCGGATAAGTATAATTAGAGGAATGGTATAAAATAGAATAGAGGAGAGATACGTGGGAAGAATTATTGCAGTTGCTAATCAGAAAGGCGGCGTGGGAAAGACAACTACGGCGATTAATCTGTCAGCTTGTCTGGCAGAAGTTGGACAAAAGGTATTGACGATTGACCTTGACCCGCAGGGCAACACTACGAGCGGCCTTGGAGTGGATAAGAATTCCGTAGAAGATAGCGTCTATGAATTGATGCTAGGCGAAAGTAAGATTGAAGATTGTATTGTAGAGACAGAGATTGAACATCAATCCTTGATTGCATCCAATGTAAATCTGGCCGGTGTAGAGATTGAGTTGATTGATATTGATGGAAAAGAATATATTTTAAAAAAAGAAGTTGAAAAAATAGCCAAAAATTATGATTTTGTAATTATTGACTGTCCACCTTCTCTAAATATGCTAACTGTCAATGCACTGACAACAGCACACACAGTATTGGTGCCAATTCAATGTGAATACTATGCCTTAGAGGGACTAAGCCAACTGATTCGGACGGTTGAATTGGTACAGGAGAGATTAAATCCGAAGCTGGAGATTGAGGGAGTCGTATTTACCATGTATGATGCCCGCACAAATCTGTCTCTGCAAGTGGTGGAAAATGTAAAGGGATATCTAAAACAAAATATCTACAAAAGTATTATACCTAGAAATGTGCGTTTAGCAGAGGCGCCTAGTCATGGTCTGCCCATCAATCTATATGATAAAAAATCATCGGGCGCAGAGAGTTATCGGCTATTGGCACAGGAAGTATTACATAGAGGGGAGAAAGAATGGCAGTAAAAAGAGGAGGATTAGGCAAAGGACTTGACAGTTTGATTCCTGCTAATACAAAAGTACCAGAAAATGAGAAAAAAGTAAAAGTTGTAGAAAAAGTAGTTGAAAAGATAGTAGAAAAACCAACCGAGATAAAAGTAAAAATCAATCAGGTAGAGCCAAACCGGGAACAGCCAAGAAAGACCTTTGATGAAGAAAGTATTCAGGAATTGACGGAATCTATTCGTCAGTTTGGGGTACTTCAGCCTTTGATTGTACAAGACAGAGGAAAATATTATGAGATTATCGCCGGAGAGAGGCGTTGGCGGGCAGCGATGGCTGCCGGATTAAAGGAAATTCCAGTTGTTATTCGGAAGATGACAGAACAGGAGATTATAGAAATCTCCCTGATTGAAAATATTCAGAGAGAAGCGCTAAATCCTATCGAAGAAGCGGAAGCATTTAAACGTTTATTGACAGAATTTCAGCTGACACAAGAAGAAGTTGCAGAACGTGTCTCAAAGAGCCGGACAGCTGTAACAAATTCAATGCGTTTATTAAAGCTAGATGAGAGAGTGCAACAGATGGTGATTGACAAAATGTTGACAACCGGACATGCACGTGCGTTATTGTCAATCGAAGATGGCGAGCTTCAGTTTCAGGCAGCGAATCGGATTTTTAATGAAAAATTAAGTGTACGTGATACAGAGAAGTTGGCAAAGAAAATCGGCAAAGAAAAACCCACTAAAAAAGAAGAAGATTCACAGCTAAAAGCAATTTTTCAGGATTTAGAAGAAAAAATGAAAGCAGCTCTTGGCACAAAAGTTTCCATAAACCGTAGAAATGAACAAAAAGGAAAGATTGAGATTGAATATTATTCGATGGAAGAATTGGAACGATTGATGGAGATTTTCATTAAGTAGACATAATATTATACGGAGGAGAAAAGATGAAAAGTCCAATTTTGGAATATCTGGCAATGTACGGCATCGACCCGGCTTATATTATCATCGGCTTTGGGGCTTTGACTTTGATTTTGATGATTTTATATATTGTTACATTGATAAAGATGAGAAAATTAAACAAAAAATACGAGTTGTTTATGCGTGGCAAAGATATGGAATCATTGGAAGATACAGTGATCAGTCAGTTTGACCATCTAGAGAGATTGGAGGCATTAGGACAAGAGCATCAGAGCAAGATTTCTGGAATTGAAGAACATTTGCAGAAAGTTTATCAAAAGATTGGTCTGGTAAAATACGACGCCTTCCGGGAGATGAGCGGAAAATTAAGTTATGCACTGGCGCTTTTAGATGAAAATAATAATGGAATTATTGTCAGCTCGATGTACAGCAGAGAGGGCTGCTATTCCTATGCAAAAGAGATTGTGCGTGGCGAATCTGCCATTAATTTGTCGGAAGAAGAAAAAGAAGCATTAGATTCGGCGATAAATGGCGATAAAATCTTATAAATTGTGAAAAATCCTTGCAAAATTTTGGATACTATCATAATATGGGTAAAGATATTTTTATATAAGAAATAAAACAACAAAAATCTGAACGTTAAACTAGGAGGAAAATACGATGTTAGATATAAAATTTGTCAGAGAAAATCCTGATATCGTAAAACAAAATATAAAAAATAAATTTCAAGAGCAGAAGTTGCCACTTGTAGATGAAGTGATTGAGTTAGATGCCAAAAAAAGAAGCACACAACAAGAAGCGGACAAGCTGCGCGCAGAGCGCAACAAACTTTCCAAACAGATTGGCGCATTGATGGGACAGGGCAAGAAGGAAGAAGCAGAAGCTGTCAAAAAGCAGGTTGGAGCAGATTCCGCTCGTCTGGAAGAACTTTCTGCATTAGAGAAAGAGCTTGACGAAAAAGTAACAAAGATTATGATGGTGATTCCTAATATTATCGATCCAAGTGTACCGATTGGAAAAGATGACAGCGAAAATGTAGAGATTACCAAATATGGTGAGCCTGTTGTGCCAGATTTTGAGATTCCGTATCACACAGAGATTATGGAGCGTTTAGACGGGCTGGATTTGGACAGTGCCAGAAAAGTAGCTGGAAATGGTTTTTATTATCTGACTGGAGATATTGCAAGACTGCATTCCGCAGTGATCTCTTATGCGAGAGATTTTATGATTAACAGAGGATTTACTTATTGTGTACCTCCATTTATGATTCGCAGCAATGTTGTTACTGGCGTGATGAGCTTTGCAGAGATGGACGCGATGATGTACAAAATTGAAGGGGAAGACCTCTATCTTATTGGTACAAGCGAACACTCTATGATTGGCAGATTTATTGATACAATTATCAAAGAGGAGAAACTTCCTTATACATTGACCAGCTATTCTCCTTGTTTTCGTAAAGAAAAAGGCGCCCATGGTATTGAGGAGCGCGGCGTCTATCGTATCCATCAGTTTGAAAAACAGGAGATGATTGTTGTCTGCAAACCAGAAGAAAGTCCGATGTGGTTTGAAAAATTATGGCAGAATACTGTAGATTTATTCCGTTCTCTGGATATTCCTGTGCGTACGCTAGAGTGCTGTTCTGGCGATTTAGCTGATTTAAAAGTCAAATCCATCGACGTAGAAGCCTGGTCTCCAAGACAGAAGAAATATTTTGAAGTCGGAAGCTGTTCTAATCTAGGAGATGCTCAGGCAAGAAGACTAAAAATACGCGTGGATGGGGAAACTGGGAAATACTTTGCGCATACACTAAATAATACAGTAGTTGCACCACCTCGTATGTTGATTGCATTTTTGGAAAATAATCTACAGGCGGATGGAACTGTTCGGATTCCCAAAGTCTTACAGCCATATATGGGTGGTATGACGGAACTAAAATAGGAGGCATTTCTTGCATCGATATTTAAGAGCAATCGGTTTTAGTAATATTCAAAAAAAGGAAGAATTTGATGCTTTGGCAGCATTTTCTTCCGAATGTTTTCAGACAGAAGAAATTGCTGTAACATCAGAAGGAGAAGATTTCTTTGAGCGCAGAAAAGCATTTGCAGAGCAGATGGGACTTTTAGTCAGAGGAATCTATAACGAAAAAGACGAATATCAGATTGAATACTGCATCCCTTATTTTACAGGGAAGACAGAGAGATTCTATGAAGATATGATTATTGAACGCCATGCAGAGAAAGAATCCTATGCGGGCGTATGTGACGATATGAATTTAGGGGTATCCCTAATCTTTTATCTACAAAATGTAACAGAATATCTCAATCGGAGACGCTATGGAATGATGGAAGAAGCATCCGCTTCTCTGATTCTGTCGGGTCTGTCGGTAGAAGGCCGGATTTTGATGCCGGTCTTCCAAAAGACTCCAGTAGTATCAGAGATTAAAGCAACAAAAGACCGCAACCAGATGCTTCAGGCAGCCAGAGATGGCGACGAAGATGCTATCGAGAACCTTACATTAGAAGATATGGACACCTACTCGATGATTTCACGAAGAATTGCAGATGAGGACGTCTTCTCCATTGTTACCACACATTTTATGCCATGCGGCGTGGAATGTGACCACTACAATGTCATGGGTGAAATTCTAGAAGTAGAACTGCGGGAAAACAACAAAACCAAAGAAAATATCTATGTAATGACCATAGAGACCAATGAAATTCTTCTAGATATCTGCATCAACCAAAAAGACCTACTAGGCGAGCCCGCCCCTGGCAGAAGGTTCCGCGGAATTATTTGGCTCCAAGGGGTTGTGCATTTTGAAGAAAAGTGGTAGAATGTCTTAGTGAAATAAACAGAGTGTCTCCGTAGCTCAGCTGGATAGAGCACACGCCTCCTAAGAGAACCTGCAACGGAAACTTTTTGGAGGACATGAGGTAGTAAATCACACACAATTTTATACACGTTTCCGTAGCTCAGATGGATAGAGCGACCGCCTCCTAAGCGGTAGATGGTTCGAGTCTAAATTAGGAATACAAGTTCATATTTTTTGCATAAGTCCCAGTAGCTCAGTTGGATAGAGCACACGCCTCCTAAGAGAACCTACAACGGAAACTTTTTGGAGGACATGAGGTAGTAAGTCACACACAATTTTATACACGTTTCCGTAGCTCAGATGGATAGAGCGACCGCCTCCTAAGCGGTAGGTCGGGTGTTCGAGTCACCTCGGGAACGCTGGAAACACAGCCGAAAGCCTTGATTTTAGCGGGTTTTCGGCTTTCTTCATTTCAGCGTCAAAATCCGATTTTGCTAATATGCTAATACATTCTCAAAATCGAACCTGCATGCTAATACAGGCAAATGGTCGGATGTTCAAATATTTTCTCCCATTTTTCTGCTAATAAAATCCCGATTCCGAAGCTTCTCAAACACCAGATTTTATTTTTTTTGCTAATACGGCATTTTTACCTGCCATATTGTCTGCTAATAAATTTATTCCTTATTAGCATTTTGGATAGACCTTGCAAATTCTATTAGCAGTTCAGGATTTGATTTTATAAGCTGCTGCAGTACCTGTTCTGCAGAATCTGCCTCGTTTTTATCGTTTTTCGGTGGTTCGCTTATGCCTTTGCCGTCAAGGAAATCATCCATTTTGCCAGCCAGCTTTTCACGCTCGCTGGCGAAAGAGTGTTTCCCATAACGTCTGGTCAGCATTTCCAGATTGGACCACCCGCCGGCCTGCATGACCGAATTGTAGTCGCCTCCCGACATGAGAAGCTTGGCTGTGGCGCTGGTATGACGCAGGCTGTGGAAAACAATCTCCTGGGGATCCATATCAGGGTCGTTCATTTCCGTCAGGATTTCCTTAAACCGTTTGTTCAGGTGCTCTGTCATAATGGGGCGCCCGTTCGCTTGGCATATAGTAAGGTTATAATCCATATACCCATCGGAACCCAGTTCCTTTTTCAGCTTGTCCTGCATGTCTTTTAATACAAGCAGCGCATTCAGCACGCTCTGGGGAACATCCACATCCCGTATGGTGTCATCGCTCTTTGGCTGTTTCAGGACAATCGTTGTTTTGGTTCCCGGATAAAGATTCGGGAATTTAAAAAGAATGTTCATCTTTGGCATATCCATATTTTTCTTGGATACTCGGTCGATTGCCCGGTCAAAGTGGATAATCTGTTTCTCAAAATTGACCCTGTCCCACTGCAGGCCGCCGATCTCGCCGCCGCGCACGGTACACCCAATGGCGATCAGGACCGCACAATGGATCAGGTAATAATCATAGTATTCGGGACGGTTGGTAAATTCCAGGACCTTCAGTATCTGTTCCGGCTCCAGGACTACCCTTTCTTTTTCGTGATGCTCTGGAAGGGTCGCGTTAAGGAACGGATTTTTACTGATGTATTCCCAGCGCACAGCAAGATTAAAAGCACACCGCAATACCTTGTGGATGTCATGGATGGTAGATGCCGTGATATGCTCCCTCATGGGCCTCCCCATATTGGTAGCCGGCTCCGCTTCTGTTTCCAGAAAATGATAATAGTCATCCACCGTCTTTGTTTTGATGGAACGGAGCTTTTTGTCACCCAGGTATGGATGGACATAATTCTCTAAAAGCCCGTTATTGCCGTCATAGGTAGATGCCCGCCATTTTTTCAGGCCGTATTTTTCAATGAATTCATAAAGGAACTCACTGACTGTCATATCCTTGCTTTCCACCGTGGTAACGGTATTGGTTGCCTGCTCATGCTCAATCTGGGCTTTCCTGCTCTTGGCAGTAGAATAGCTGAGACCGGATTCCCAGACCTGCTGACGTTTTTTCCCGGTTCCCTGATAATAAACAACAGAATATGATTTGCCTCGTTTTACAATAGATGCCATACTGATTCTCCTTCTTTCTATTTACTGTCCAGCCATTCATCGAAGGAAGGTTTAGATACCCTGACATATTTCCCTACCCTGACCGTCTTAAAAAGAGACTGGGAACAGAGATTGTAAGCCATACTCCGGCTGATCTGCAGGATATCGGCAATCTCCTGGACAGAATATGTCCTTTTTTCGTTTTCGGCTGGTGTTTTCATGTTCATTTGTTCAGCTGCCATACAATACTCCTTTCCTTGCAGCTGAAGCAGAATCAGCATAATCCTTTGTAATACTCTCCATATATAATATACGAAGTGAACTGCTGACATTTCAACTGCAATTAGCAAAAAAAAAATTTTATCCACATGACGCCCTGGGCCACTTCCTGTGCCAGTGTCTCTGCCGCGTATTTTCAGGCCGTGCTGTGCAGCGATTAAGCAGGGGTAAGTCTGCCTGAAAGGCAGTCCTATCCCATGCACCTGTATAACTCCCAGTACCATGCTGTGAAATTTTCAATGTACGGTTTATATGGCATCTTTTCTTAAATGGCCTATACAATAATAAAATAGCGGGGAAAGCAGGATATTTCTGCAAGAATAAAAATTTTTTTATAAAATACTGTTTTTCCTTGCAGCTACCCATTTTCGATTATCCAAAATACTATATATAGCGTTAAATCATTGACGTAATCCATATCTTGTGCTACACTTCCCTTGTAATTGATTTTTGTGCGAATCCTTTTATGGAGCTGCAGGCGGAATATTTCCCGCATTGCACACGCTGTTAAGTTTGTATAAATGTGCCAGCAGTATCACTATGCCCAGCAAGTGGTCTACCGCTGGCTTTTTGTTTTGGGAATTTAATAATCTCTTATCAGAGCAGGAATGACGCCGGTTCATAGAAATTATGGACGCCGAACTATCAGGGGAGTCATTCCTGCTTTTTTGCTGCCCGGATGCCGGAAGGCTGAGGATAGAAATTTCTATAGGAAGGAGGAGAACGATTGCAGAAAGTAAGATGGTTAAATCAGGACTGTAACAAATGCAGCCGGCAGTTAAACAGCTGGGATGCCCGGTTATCAAAAACCCTGGCATACAGATATCCATGCTGCGAATCCTGCATTGCCGGAGAATACGGCATGTCAGCGGAGAGGCTGAGGGACCGCATGGAAGACTATTTCGGGATGCGCCCCTGCCAGGGGCTGTAAGGAGGAACGGAATGAGAGAGAAAGAACACTGGGAATACAACGCTTTAACAAAACGGCTGCTGGCGGAAGGATATACCGCAGACCATCATCCGGACTATGTAAAGGTGGACGTTCCCACATGGCAGGAAAAGACCCTTGATAATTATTCAGGCGGATTTATCTATGAACGCTGGTGGATCTATGAGCAGACCTTTAAGACTCCCTGCGGCCTGCAGTGTAAAGGGCTCCAGTGCCACAGCAACATGAGCTACATGGGTATTGAATGGACGTTTGAAAACGATATGGCAACAATCCACTGTCCTTATGAAAAAAAGGAATGCACGCTGAAACATGAGTACCTTCAGGATCACGGCGTACTCCGGTATGACTGTGAAGTCCATATGACAGATGAAGAATACTGTTATGAAGGAAGTGTGGAGCATATCTTAAAACTCCATGATGAAGAGATACGAAGGCAGGAGGTCAGTTTCGAGCTGCAGAAGAAGGGTCGCGTCTGCCGGGAGCATACGAGGTTTAACAGGGATACGCTGGAATGGGAAATGAATTATGATCCTTATTACTGCGGTCGAAGGAGATGTGTCGGGATGTGCCCGGTTCTGGGGCATGAGCTGGATAAAAAGAGGGGGAATGTATTTTATGATGTGAAGATATCCTATTTAAGAACAGATCTGAACGGCACGCTGTTTGAAGGGCAGATAGACAGCCAGATCATCAAGGGAAAAAAGCTGTTTGACCATCCGGTGAGCATGGATATCGCCAAAATATGCGCCAGGCTCTGCCAGGATAAGATAAAGGAGAAAATGCGGAACCACTATTTTACGGAACTGTTTTTCTCTGAATACCACGGCAGGTATTTTTCCTTTGAGATCCTGAATGTCCGTGCCGAACAGCGGGAGAGCCGGGACCTGATGCAGGATCTGGAGGATATCCGTAACGGGATACAGATCGTACATGCCTCCGATATGGAAAAGCGGGATTCCGAAAACAAAAGGGAAAGGCGGCAGCAGCGGAGGGAATCTGCGGTCAGGCGTCTGGAAAAGAAACTGATGGAGCAGGGATATGAGAGTCTGGAGGAGTTCAGCGCAGACCGGCGCCATGCGGATAAATGGCTGGGGCCGGAACGGATCGCAGAGCTGGAAAAGATGCGCCGGGAAAAGGAGAACGAGAAAAAAGAACAGCCGGTACAGCTCTCGCTGTTTGATATGGAGGCTTCCTGAAAATCCGAAAGATCCCAACATACAAGATTTTGCATTTTTTACATACCGAAATACTATATATAGTATTGACGGCTTGACTTCATCCATATCTTGTGCTAAACTGTCCTTGTAATTGATTTTTGTGCGTATCCCGTATGGGAGATATGGTCTGTTCAGGCTGTATGCGGAAGATGCTCCGCATTGCACACGCTGTTAAGTTTGTATTTTGTGCCAGTAGTACCACTATGCCTTCAGGGCAGTGGTTTACTGGCCTTTTTTATGTTACGGGATGATATTCCCTTATAGAGCGGAAATGACGATGGTTCATGGAAATCCATGGACGCCAGAGATTTGGCAGTCATTTCCGCTTTTTTATTCCCGCGGGCAATGAGCCAGGCGCCATGCCTGCATGAGCATAAAGTCAGTAAACTGGCTTGGCGAATGCCGCGAGGGTCAACAACCCAGCAGCTCTACAGCTGGATTGTTGACTATTTCACCGCCCAAACGCCGTTTCAGGCTTTGAGGATATAACATTTTTAGAAAGGCAGGTAAAAAAAATGAGTGCAAAAAACAAAAAGGCCGGTAAAAACTGGAAAAAACAGGTGGCAGGCTGTCCGTTTCAGGATACCGCTGCACAGAAAGCAAATGCCCGGTATCAGAAGAACCGTACCATCATCCGGACAGTGAACTTCACACACAGAGCAAGAAGGGGGGCGTAAGCATGCCTGACATGGTATTTGAGAAGGGAAGGAACAGCCCGCTGGTGCTGGTGGAGACAGAAAACCTTACCCGTGAGGAATGGCTGGACTGGAGACGTAAAGGGATCGGCGGCAGCGATGCGGCGGCCATCATGGGGATCTCCCCATTCCGCACCGCACGGGATATCTATTATGACAAGCTTGGTATCGCAACGGTGGAGGAAAATGAATCCAACTGGGTGGCTCTGGAAATGGGTCATCTTCTGGAAGACCTTGTGGCAAAGATATTTGGACGTAAGACAGGGCTTAAAATCTATCAGATCAAAAAAATGTTCCAGCATCCTCTTTTTCCGTTCATGCTGGCGGATGTGGATTATTTTATCACCATGCCGGACGGCACAGAGGCAATCCTGGAGATCAAGACCACCAATTATAATGCAAAAGACCTGTGGTGGAAAGACGGCCGGGAGATTGTGCCGGTCTATTACGAGGCACAGGGCAGGCATTACATGGCCGTGATGGATATGGACCGGGTATTTTTCTGCTGTCTGTATGGAAACACGGAGGACGAGGTCATCATACGGGAGATTCGCAGGGATACAGCATACGAGGAAGAAATGATATTCCTGGAACAGGAATTCTGGAACAGCTATGTGCAGAAACAGGTTCCGCCGCCCTATCTGGAGGATGGAGATGTGATCCTTGCAAGCGCCAGGCAGTATTGCGGCCGTGCAGACAAGGATGCGGAAACCATTATCCTGAAAGGCACCATGCAGTCCACGCTGATGCGTTACATGCAGCTCCAGGAGCAGAAGAAACAGTCGGATAAATTTTCCAAAAAGCTGGAGGCCGATATCCAGAGGCTGAAAGCAATCCTGGCTGCGGAGCTGGGAACGAGCTGTAAGGCTGTCTGCGATATGGGCGGGAGCCGCTATACGGTGACATACAATCCGGTCCGCAAGATGATCGTTGACAAGGACAACCTGGCACGGCTGAAGCTGCAGTATCCGGAAATCTATGAACAGTTTGTAACGGTATCGGAGTTCCGGACATTTCATGTGAAAGTCAGCGCCGTGGATGCTGCCTGAAACCAGGCAGGAACATACGGACGGATGATAGAAAAAAGAAAGGAAACAGGAAAATGAAAAGAAAGACACTGATACTGGGGAGCATAGGGGGAGTTCTCTTATTTCTCCTGCTGAAAGATGTATACCGGCTCATACGGCTGGGCTGGTTTCTGGTACTGTCTCCCCTGCCGGGCGCTGTCCTTGCAGTGATTGCGAGCATGTTGATCTTATGGTTTTTATGGAGGTGAGGGAATGAGCTATATCGGAACTTATGACGGGAAGATCTTCCACAACCCGTCAAATAAATTCTGCATTGTCATTGTGAAGACCGCAGATACGTCCATCCCGGAAAAGGCGAGGGATAAAAGGCGGTATAGGGATCACCTGATCCGTTTCACTGCTGTCGGCTATGAAATCCCCATGACGGATGCCGTGGAGCTGGAACTGGACGGTGAATGGGTAAACGGAAAATACGGCATGCAGCTCCAGGTAGAGCAGTGGCGCGAGATCGTGCCGAAGACAAAGGAGGGCGTGCTGAGTTACCTGGGTTCCGGTCTGATCAAAGGCATCGGGGAAAAGACCGCCGCTGAAATTGTGGCGAAATTCGGTACAAATACGCTGGATATACTGGAGAATCACCCGGAACGGCTTCTGGAGGTTCGGGGGATCACGGAAAACAAGCTGGAGGATATCCGGACTTCTTATGCGGAGAGCCGGATGCTGCGCGACATCATGACGCTTCTTGCGCCCTTTAAGCTGACGCCGAAGACAGCGCTGAAGATCTACCAGCATTTCGGGCCGGCCTGTATGGAGCTTTTGAAAAAAAGTCCCTTCGAGCTGTGCCGGATACCGGGCTTTGGGTTCCGGCGGGTGGATGCCATTGTAAGGAAGACGGATAACCGTCCCCGTGATCCCATGCGGATAGGGGGTGCGCTTCACTGTACGCTGGACGAAGCGAAGGGAAAGCAGGGGCATCTGTTCCTGGAAAGAGAAAATTTGTGCAAGGCGGCCTTTAAGCTGCTGAACGAAAAGATTCCCCTGCCGGAAATGCGTGTGCGGCCGGAGGAAGTGGAAAAGGAACTAGACGGCATGATTTTAAGCGGCTCTGTGGTGTCCATGAGGGACAATATCTACCATCCTGCCGTATTTGCACAGGAGGACGAGACTGCCAGCCGGATTGCAAGGCTGCTGGCGGAGGAAAGGCCGCCGATGAAAGATATTTCTGCTGTCATTGAAACTGTCAGGACAGAACTGGGGCTTCGGACATCCGGAAAACAGGAATCCGCAGTCAGGACGGCTTTTCTCTACAACCTGTCCATCATCACCGGTTCTCCGGGTACAGGAAAGACAACCGTGCTGAAGATTATTTTAGAGGTTTACCGAAGGCTCTGGCCGGACAATAAGATCATCCTTATGGCGCCTACGGGCCGTGCGAGCCGGAGGATGGCGGAAAGCACCGGGTTTGAGGGGGCATGCACCCTTCACAGCGGGCTTGGCCTTGTCAGCGAAGAGGATGAGGGCAGCCGCAATAGAAAAAAAGACGGCCTGGATGCGGACATGGTGATCGTGGATGAGTTTTCCATGGTGGATATGTGGCTGGCAGGGAAATTCTTTCCCGCATTGAAAAAAGGGGCGAAGATCATCTTAGTCGGAGACCCGGACCAGCTGCCCAGCGTAGGAGCGGGAAACGTATTCAGGGAATTGATCCAGTGCGGCCTTGTGCCGGTTACAGTGCTGGATGAAATTTTCCGTCAGGCAAAGGACAGCCTGATCGCCCACAATGCACGGTTCATCCATGACGGCAATACGAAACTGTATTACGGAAAGGATTTTCAGCTTCTGCCCTGTGACAGTCAGGAAGATGCGGCAGCGGCTATCATCGAGCGGTACTGCCAGGAAATTGAGAGTAACGGGATTGAGCATGTGCAGATCCTTTCCCCCTTCCGGACAGAAGGGGCAGCGTCCTCGGACCATCTGAACGCTGCCATCCGGGAGATCGTGAATCCATTCCAGTCCACGGAGGATGAGGTGCGTATCGGCCCGAAGACATTCCGTGTCGGAGACCGTATCATGCAGACGAAGAACACGGACAAGGTATCCAACGGAGACCTGGGTTTCATCCGGTATATAGATGACACGCCGGACGGGAAACGGATCGGCCTGGAATTCAGAGAGAACCGCAGCCTGGAATACAGCACGGAGGATCTGGTGAACCTGGATCTTGCATATGCGACCACCATCCATAAGGCCATGGGTTCCGAATATGATATCGTACTGATGCCGATACTGAAGGCACACTATATCATGCTCTATCGGAATCTTCTGTATACCGGAATCACCCGTGCCAGGAAAAAGGTAGTGCTGGCAGGAGAAAAGAGCGTGCTGTTTATGGCCATACACAAGAATGAGATCAGCAGAAGGAACACCCTTCTGGGAGAACGCATCCGCCTGTATTACAGGGCTTATGCAAAAAGCGCCGGGATAATTGTGCCGGAGTTCCCGGAAGAAAAACTGAAAGCAGCAGGTTAAAAATGGGATATGGTGCAGAAAATGCACAGGGTATCCCTTATTTATTTGATGAAAGGAGTTTTCAAGATGAATAAGAACGAACACACAGCAACAATGTATGAAAGTATTCCCGCAGTGGCAGAGCTGAACAAGGTGCCGGGCTTTAACCCGCTGAAGCTGCTCCGCCGTGTCATTTCCCCGGATAACGGGGAGATGGTTCTGCAGCTGGACCTTCCCTATAAGAAGTTATGGTTCCGGCTGGCGAACCCGAAAGGGCGCATCCGGCTCAATGCCCTCCGTATCACGGAGCAGATGGCAATTTACGAGGCACAGGTTTTCCTGGAGCGTACAGACGAAAACCCCATAGGCAGCTTCACATCCAGCTGTACAAAGGAAGAAGCGCCGGGAGGGCATTATATTCAGGCAGCACAGCAGGCGGCTATGGACGAGGCACTGTCAGATGCAGGCTTTGGCATCCAGTTTGCCGACGTCAACATGGGGGCGGAAGGAAGCCGTTATGGAAGCAGGATTCCCTTAAATGGAACCGCCCAGGGACATCCTCTGGCAGCTCCGGCCGGCATGCAGAAGGCATCTGGTGAGGCAGAACAGTCAGCAGGGACGCCTGCCGGAGGTGTGGTCAGACCATTCCCGACAGCCACGGGTGAAAAAGAACTGCAAAAGCCGGCGCAGGAATCCAGACTGCCTGTTTCAGGCGGTCAGATAACTGTAAATACCAAAACAGAGGAAAAGAAATCATCAGAAAGCAGTCTGCCGGTGAATCCCCAGGCGGATGTCCGGAAAAATGTATTGGCCGCGAAAGGAGCGGAATTGCCTGTAAATGCACCGGAAGCAAAATCACTTCCCATACAGGCAGGCACAGAGACACCCAAAACGGAAAATACGGAAGCCATGGAAAACAGTCTCCCTGTTTCAGAAAGAAAAAGCACAGAGGAAGACACACAGAAAGCAGTGCAGGGGATGATGTCGCTGTTAGGCGGATCAACTCTCCCCTTCGGAACGACTGTATCTTCCGCTGAAACTGTTCAGACCAAAGGAACTGTATCAGAAGGACAGAATCTTCCGGCTGGCGGAAATGCTGCCCCAGCGGTTCCGGAACTTCCGACTGATGGGAAACCTGCATCAGGAACTATGGAGCTTCCGGTTATCGGAGAGACGGTACAGGAGAAAACAACGGCCAGATATACCCCTGATATGCCTGTGGAGGAGATCGTCAGGCTGATGACCTTTGAAGAGGCCGGGCAGGTGGTCGTGGATACGGGCGTCTGCAAGGGCCAGACTATTGCGGAAGTAGCGGAGCGGCGTCCTCCCAGTCTGAAATTCTATCTGTACGGCGGCTACAAAGGGGATAACAATATCCTCCGGGCGGCGGCACAGATCATGCTGGATTCCCTGGCGGTAAAGAAAGCCGGGTAACGGCGGTACATGGATAACCACAGAAGGGACAGTGAAAGACACTACAGGGAAGGAGGGCACAGACAATGGCCTCGTTTTCAGAGGATTTCCCGTTCGGGATCATGGATGTGGTGGAACTTCTGCATCTGCATATCCGGCGCAGGCAGACGGACAGCGTTTACACAGACTGTCCGCTCTGCGGTGACCGGAGAGGAAAGATGAATGTCAATTTTGTAAAGAATGTGTGGCGGTGCAACTACTGCGGTGAACACGGCGGGATGCTGAACCTGTATGTAAGGGTCAACAATACTACCAATTCCGAAGCCTACCGGGAAATCTGTGATGCCCTCCAGGCAGGGGATACTTCCTGGGGATATGGCGGTTCAGAGAATACGGACGCTTATACAGGGGGGCCGGTAAAGGAATCCCTTACAGGCGGACAGACAGCTGTGGGAATCACTCAGTCGGAACGTGCCAGTCTGCAGGAGATACACCAGACTTACTCCCTGCTGCTTGAAATGCTGTCCCTGAACCCTGCACACCGGGCGCATCTGCGCTCGGAGAAGCGGGGGCTTAGTGACGGGCAGATAGACAGCCTGGGATTTAAGAGTACCCCGCCCTGTTTCTTATGCCGTTCTCTGACGGAAAGGCTGATAAAACAGGGCTGCAAAGTGGAAGGCGTTCCGGGATTCTATCTCCATGAAGGCGGATACTGGACACTGAGATTCAGCAGCCGCACGGCAGGAATCCTGATACCGGCTGTCGGTGTTGACGGGCTGATCCGGGGAATGCAGATTCTTTTAGATAAACCTTTTAAGGACAAGAATGACCCGCCGGAAAAAGCCGGAACGAAGTATATCTGGTTCTCTTCCTCTGGAAAGAACATGGGAACCACTTCCGGCAGTCCGGTACATTTTATCGGAAACCCTTTTGCACGGACCATTTATGTCACAGAAGGGATTCTGAAAGCGGATATTGCCCACTGCCTGCTGAACCGCTCCTTTGTTGCGGTTGCCGGAGCAAACAATGTGCAGCAGCTTGGCCCCTTATTTGCCCTCCTGGCACAGAATGGAACCGAGCTGATCATTGAAGCCCATGACATGGACAAATACAGCAATGAAATGATTGCAAAAGGAAGTTCCAAAATTTATCTGTTTGCAAGACAATATGGAATGGAGTGCCGGCGGCTGACCTGGAATCCCAATTACAAAGGGATTGATGACTGGCAGCTGGCGCTTAGAAAGGAAAAACAACAGAAAGAAGGTGAAAAGAAGAATTTACAGGAGGAGCATGCGGTTTTCTGTCCGGAGGGAAAAGGGACTGTAGAAAAGTCTGCGGATTCTTCCGGAAAGAAGTGCAGGTTCCGTATTTACCAGCTTGTCTTTGGGGAGGGGCGGGAGACGATCCCTTTTGCCTTTAAAGGAATCCGGGAGCTGCATAAAGCCGGATACGGCCAGCCTCCCGCTTCCGATTACCAGCTGGTATGCGAATCGGCGCTTTTCTGTCCGGAACACTTCGGAGAGAAAGAGATTCTGGAATTGATACTGGAACATTATGGAAACCATGTGCCGGAAGGCTACATGGGACGCTCCCTGGCATCCTCGGATGTGGTGGAATTAGACGATGAAACCGGCCGCCGCTATTTCTATATAGATGGCAGGATATTTGAACCTGTCCGCTTTTCTCCCTTTCTTGCAAAGCCAATGAAAGGGCAGGAGGCAGGGCAATAAGCATGGCGTGGAGTGGGAACAGAATTATGGTTTGTCCCCGCTCCATGCTATTTTTGACGAAAGGAGATTTTTATGGATACTTTTACAACTATGGGCATGGAAATGAATATAGGAGACAATCCCTTTGAGGAAGACGGGTTATTCGGAGATACTGCGGAAAGAACAGAAGAAGGCGCACTGGACGGATTCCTGCCGGTAACAGGTTCGATTCCGGAAATTCCTTTTGAGAACGGAGCGGAACAGGCCGGTTCTCTGCCTGTTCAGGGAGAAACCGCAGAAACCGGGAAACTGGTGGAAGCGGCAGAGGAAAATGTCCATCAGGAAGAAGATGCAGACGAGGCAGAGGAAAACGCCTGCCCCGAAGAAGATGCAGGGGAAGGTGAGGAGCCGGAAGCGAACGAAACTGACGCTGCGGATTCCGCTGTGGAAAAAGAGTCGGAAGATAAAAAGCGTGCGGAGCATGAGGCGGCAGAGGCCAGACGCAAAGCTGAATGGGAGGCCAGGCAGAAAGCAAAGAAGGAGGCCGAACAGGCGCAACTTGCCCGGATGTCTTCCCTGAGCGATGAGGAAGTGGCTGCAGAGGCCATGAAGCGCGTGGGAACGGATACGGAGCGCCTTACTCGCCGAAACATGAAGGAATGCGTGTCAGAATATATCCAGACGTTGTGCCTGGAAGATCCTGATTTTGCCAGACTGACCATGCATCCCCGCAAAACCATGATCCATTGTTTCCATTATATCAACCGGAAGGCCAGGGAATTTGTGGAGCAGGAAATGAAGGATAATGACATAAAGCCGGAAAACGGTGTCTATGGGAGCGACGTGCCGGATGGCCTGTGTTACCAGTGGGCGGAAGAATATTTCCGTGATCCGGATGCAAAGGAGGATCAACAGGAGGAAGAAAAGTTTGTACCCAAACCATACAGTGGAAAATCCAGCGGAAAGTCAAAACGCACAGAGGCTTCAGTGAAGAAAGGCATCGGAAAAGAAAAAAGCGGAAAGAAGTCTGAAAAAAAGCCCCAGGAAAAAACGGCGGACAGCGGATCGTTTGAGCAGATGACGCTGGCGGGGCTTGCAGGATAGGGGGAACGGCATATGAGGATAGATAAAAGAAAATGCCGGAAATTCGCAGATCCGGGACTGAAAATGAACAGGAATCATGGACTGCTCCATGCGGAAAAGGTGAAATACATTGTAAGAACAGCGGTAAAAAATATCGGAGGACAGAGGATTCTGGTATTGTATGTCTATTTGAGGGAACAGGCGGCAGACGGGATTTTTATTCCTGTCTGGACCATGTTCCAGGGCCGGACAGAGTATATTACTTTATTCCGTAAGGAGGACGGGAGCACCAGCTGGAACAAAGCTGCTTTCTGCAATCTGAAAAGGGATTATGATTTTGGCAGGCATTGTGCTTTCTATATGGCTGGTGATGAGGAGCGTGTAACCCGGTTTTGTAAACAAACGGCAAACAATGGCTTTATAAGCCTGTACCGCCTGCAGGATGGCATTATGGAGAAAAGAAGAAGGGAACGACGGCAGAAGAAAGAAAAAGAAATTCTTGCAAAAATGAAGCTGGTTCCAGCCCTTCCAAGGAATATCAACCGTACAATAGAACGTGAGATAATTCCCCATTATGTATTCTATACTTACAGCAGAAAGAAAAAGGGAATGGAAGGGTTCTGTACTGCCTGCAGCAGTGAGGTGCTGGTAACAGGTGTAAAGCATAATGAACGAGGAATATGTCCTTTGTGCAAAGAGGCAGTAACTTTTAAGAGCCGTGGGAAACGCGGAATGATCATCGACCGGGAAACATTGCAGATATTCCAACGTATCTCCTCAAATGAGGTCATCGTCAGATTTATTAAAATCTATTATCAGTATGGTGATGAAAAGAATCCCTATAAGAGCATCTATGAAAATGCCAGGACCTTTCTTTATTGGGATGACAGCGGGAACATTTCTGAAGACCCTTTTTATTATGGGTATGGAGACCGTAGCAGCCTTACGCCCTGGAGAGCAGGAGACCGGCCGGTATTCAGTTATTGGCGGTACAATTTTGAAGCTGACCAGACAGGATTTTTATATTACAAAAATCTGGAAAAGGTGTTTGCAGATTCGCCGTGGCAATATTCCCAGCTGAAGGAATTCTATCTGGCGGATCAGGAACCGCTTTATGCCCTCCGCTATCTGGCAGCGTATAAACGCTATCCCATGCTGGAGTATCTGGTAAAGCTGAGGCTGTACCATTTGGCTGGAAACATCGCATTTGGCAACCACTATTATTATAATTCGGATTCTGGATTTAATCCAAATGGAAAAAATCTGAAAGAAGTACTGGGTTTTGATAAAAATTATCTTCCTTTGCTTCAGAGTATCAATCCGGGACTTGAACAGATAAAGCTGATGAGGGATCTGGTTCATGCGGGAATGGAATTAAATGAGGAACTGTTGATGTGGTGCGGAAAATTCGGCATCAGCAGGGCTGAAAATCTGCTTGTGCCACTAAAGCACATGACGCCGCATAAGCTGATGAAGTATGTAAATGAACAGTACGCAAAATTCTGTAAAAAAAGCCTGTATCAGACCGGCGGATATTACCGGATGGAGGATGTACTGACCGATTATCGGGATTACCTGTGTATGAGCGAAGGGCTGGAACTGGATTTAAAGAACAGTTTTGTTCTGTTTCCGGCTGATTTAAAGAAAGCCCATGATAAAGTAAACGATATTTCTGACAAAGAGCAGGCTCTGGTTTATGACAGGCAGATCCAGAAGCAGTTTGAAGAGATGAACCAGCAATATCATTTTGTGAAATATGGGTATGCTGTGCTCCTTCCCCATACAGCAAAGGAGATCCTGGAGGAAGGGCAGAACCTTCATCACTGTGTCGGAGGCTATGTAAAGCAGGTCGTAAAAAGGGAGAGCACCATCCTGTTTGTCCGTAAAGCAGAAGCACAGGAAAAATCTCTCTGTACGGTGGAGATTAAAAATGGAAGACTGGTTCAGGCACGCTGTTATAAAAACGAGCCGCCGTCTCCCGCTGTTCAGAGATTTCTGAATGTATGGGAAAAAAAGATTCTGCATGCCCCGGCGCTTGCTGCGGCTGCATAAAAAAGAACGGGTGTCCTTTTGGGGCATCCGTTTTTTAAACAATCATGTGAAAGAAGGGAGAACATAAGACATGGTAAAAAATCTGAATCAGTTAAAAAAGACCTTAAAAAAGGGCATCTGTTTTGAGATTATTACACACTGCCGCCCGGAGTTTACCGGACAGAAACGTAAGGTCACAGTTGTGAATACCCAGGGATTTTACAGCATTGTACCGGATGAGCCGGACAGTGCCGTAACGCTTTCCAATGACGGAAAGGGTTATGTGCTCTGGTGGAAGAAGGCATCTTTCTGGGAATTTGAAAATGATATCTGCAGTGTATACTGCAGCGATAAAGAGCACACAAAAGAATTTTTGATTATGTCCTTCTGCATCATGGAACAGGAGGTGGCTTAAATGGCACAGAATGCATGGGAAAAAGTGCAGGCACTGACCGCACAGCTGAACCGGTACAGAGACGAGTATTATAACGGCAATGCCCCGTCTGTTTCGGATGCTGTCTATGACAGGATGTATGACGAGCTGGCACTGCTGGAGATGGAGACGGGAATCTGGATGACGGATTCCCCCACCCGGACAGTGGGATTTGAAGCAGTCAGCGAGCTGGAAAAGACGAACCATCCCATTCCCCTGTTATCACTGGAAAAGACCAAGAGCGTAGAAGAACTGGTTTCCTTTGTGGGTGAGCATCAGATTCTTCTGATGCTGAAGCTGGACGGGCTGACCGTCAAGCTGACTTATGAGGATGGAAAACTGGCCCAGGCGGCTACCCGTGGCGACGGAGATACCGGTGAGGTGGTCACCCACAATGTCCGTGGTATTTCCGGGATACCCCAGAATATTCCTTATCGGGAGAGACTGGTAGTGAGCGGGGAGGCTTTCATCCGCCCCGGTGATTTTCATCGTCTGAGAGAAACCCTGACAGACAGCAGTGGAGAACGCTATAAGAACGGAAGGAATCTGGCCGCTGGTTCTGTGCGCCTTTTAGACGGTGCGGTCTGCCGGGAGCGGAAAGTAATGTATATGCCTTTTACTGTGGTGGAAGGATTTCCCGAACTGGGGCTAAAGTCAGAAAAACTGCGAAAACTTCCGGAACTGGGATTTCAGGTCTGCAAATTTGTCATAAGCAGGCGGAGCCTTACTTGTCAGGAGATGGAGGATGGAATCGGGAAACTGCGGCAGTTTGCCAGTGATAATGACATCCCTATTGACGGAATCGTGGCATCTTATAATGATATTGCGTTTTCCCTGTCCTGTGGAAGGACAGGCCACCACTACAAAGACGGTTTGGCCTTTAAGTTTGAGGATGAACTTCATGAGACAAAACTGCTCGCAGTTGAATGGAACCCTTCCCGTTCCGGGGAGATCTCTCCGGTGGCAGTTTTCCAGCCAGTACAGATTGACGGCTGTGAGGTATCCAGGGCCAGCCTGCATAACATGTCTTTTATTGAGGGCATGGAACTAAAACCTGGCTGCCGGATACTGGTCAGCAAGCGGAATATGATCATCCCCCATGTGGAAGAAAATCTGGACCGTGGTGATTTTTCTCTGGCAGAGGTAATACCTGATAAATGCCCCTGCTGCGGGGAACCAACCCGTGTCCATGAAAGTCGTTCCATAGAGGATGGAAAAGAAAAGATCACAAAGACACTGTTTTGTGACAATCAAAATTGTGAAACCAGACGGCTGCGTCAGTTCGTCCATTTTGCGGGCCAGAAGGCTATGAATATTGAAGGGTTGTCTGAAGCGACACTGGAAAAATTTATAGGCAGAGGCTGGATTCATACCTATATGGATATTTATGAACTGGACAGGCACAGGAATGAGATTATTCAGATGGAAGGCTTTGGAGAGAAATCCTGGCAGCGGCTCTGGGATGCAATCCAGGGCAGCAGGAACACGACTTTTGAGCGTTATCTGATTGCTATGGATATTCCCATGGTGGGGAACACAGCCAGCCGTACGCTTTGCAGACAGTTTCATGGGAGCCTGGAGGAATTCGAGGATGCAGTACATCATCAGTATGATTTTACACAGCTTCCGGATTTCGGAGATACTCTGCACAACAATATCCATGAATGGTTTTATGATGAAGAGAATCTTTACGTATGGGAGGTATTACAGCAAATGTTAAATATCGAGATCAACTCACCAGGGGACGGCATGGTTTCCGTATCGGAGAATCCTTTTGTAGGAATGACGATTGTAGTGACCGGAAAGGTGGAGCCTTATACCCGAAGTGGTATCAATGCAAAAATTGAATCTCTGGGTGCCCGTGCAGGAAGTTCGGTGAGCAGTAAAACAGATTATCTGGTCTGTGGAGAAAAAGCCGGCAGCAAGCTGGCAAAGGCCAGGGAACTGGGAGTAAAAGTCCTGACACCGGAACAGTTTTTCCGTATGGCCGGCGAATAGGGCAAGGATCTAAAACAATAGGATTTTATGTATGGGAGAGAGCTTGTACAGTTCTCTCCTGTCTTTAAAGGAGGAAATCAAATGAGCAAGAGAACCATGATAAAATTGTCGGCATCTGAGGATTATATTTATCTGAGGACATTATCAGAGGAATACCGTTCCCCACAGGGATTTACGATTACAGATAAAGAATTAGCGGAGATGGAGGAAAAGGGGTATAAGGTTATATCAGATATCCATTCTTTTGCAAAACTGTCACTGCGGAAAACAATGGACGGGACGGATATTCTGGTCATAAACTTTACCTGGCTGAGTGACGCAGGCGGAGGAAAGGTTTCCGGAAGAGAGGAAACGGTGCTGCTTTCCTATGAGAAGTTTCAGGAGTATGTCCGGGAAAGCAGGAAAAATAACGGAGAGCAGAAAAGGATTTTGTCTTTGGATGAAAAGCCCAGACCGAGGATTGAATTCCAGAGCAGACGGAATCTGAAGGCGGTCACAGGGGAAAAACTTCTTCGGAAAAAGCTGGGGAAGGCTCTCTGGAGACATTTTGCATGGAAAGGGAGCAGGCAGATTACAATATACGATGATTTCGAGCCATACAGCTTTTTCTTCCGGGAACAGACGCCATACGGAACCGGAATCTGCGGAGGAATCATTCTTCATGGGTGGGAAAATATGGAGAAGGCGTATTATGGGATACATACCTGACCAGAATAGGCAGGACAGGTTTTACAGGACAGAATGCAGGGCAGGCGGCAGGATATGTTGTCTGTCCTGTATTTTTTTCTATTTTGTTGAAAAATGCGTAATCCATGCGTAAAGGATAAGTATAAAATAAAAAAGGAGATGGGAAACTTATGTTAATTGCAATCGACCATGGGAACAAACAAATGAAAACAATCCACTGCCCGCCTTTTGTGTCCGGGCTGACGGAGAGCATTGTCAGGCCCTTTGGCAGCGAGGTCCTGGAATACCGGGATAAGTTTTACACGCTGTCAAACCAGAGGATCCCTTATAAGAGGGATAAGACGGAGGATGACCGCTTTTTTATCCTTACCCTGTTCGCAGTCGCAGAGGAACTCCATAGAAAAGAGCGGTACGGGGAAGAAGTGGTGCATGTATCCCTGGCGGTAGGGCTTCCGCCTGCCCACTATGGGGCGCAGAACCAGTCCTTCATCCGGTATTTTTCAGGCAGGGGCATTGTAAACTTCCAGTACCGGGAGAATCCCTACACGGTTTATATTGAGGATGTGCGGTGCTACCCGCAGGCTTTTGCGGCGGCCGTGACCATGATGGACCGGCTGCTGGATAAGCCCAGGGTGCTGGTCGTGGATATCGGAGGCTTTACGGCGGACTATCTGATGATGCGCTCCGGCCGGGCGGACCTGTCGGTATGCGACTCCCTGGAGAACGGGGTGATCCTTCTGTATAACCGGATACGGACAAAGGTAAATTCGGAATTTGATATCCTGCTGGAAGAAACGGACATTGACGGCATTTTAAAAGACGGTGGGGACACGTATGCCCCGGAAGTGGTCTCCCTTGTGGAGAAGCTGGCGCAGGATTTTGTCAACGACCTGGCAAACAGCCTGCGGGAGCGCATGCTGGATCTGATGTCCGGCATGGTGGTATTTGTGGGCGGCGGGGCAATCCTGCTGCGCCGGCAGATCGAAGCCTCCGGGAAGGTGAGAAATGCCCTGTTTGTGGAAGAAATCCATGCCAACGCAAAGGGATATGAGTTCCTTTACAAGATGGAAACAGGCAGGTGAGCCTATGGGGGAAAAGAAAAACCGGGAGCGGTTCAGCATCAAGTTCAATGAAAATGACCCGTCCCATGATGCGGTGATCCGCCTGCTGGAGAAACAGGGGGCGCACAGCAAGGCGCAGTTTCTTGTGAATGCGGTCCTCCATTACATCCACTGCCCGGAAACGCCGGATATCAGGATTCCCCCGGCGGTGGACAGGGCGGCCATAGAAGAAATCGTTGCGGAGATCCTGGAGCGGAAGGGAACGGGAAAACAGGCCGGCCACAGACCGGATGTAAGGAAAGAACCTGCGGCGGAGCGGGGAACTGTAAAGCAGGAGCAGAAAAGAGAAGGGGAACAGCAGAAAGAAATAGACCAGGCGACACTGGCGCTGATCGCGGATACCATGTCGGCGTTCCGGAGCAGTTAAAAAGCACAGGGGGGATTATTTTCCGCTCTGTGCCTCCCGCTCACCAAGAGCCAGGATAAAACTGTTGATAATATCCTCCAGGTGGCGGTATTGTGCGGGAGGAAGGTCTGAGATTTTAGAGAGCAGGACAGAATAGTCGCCTCCGTTTATTTCACCCAGGAGCAGGTAGTCGGTGCTGATGTCAAGGGCGGAGCAGACCCGGATGATATTTTCCGGGCGCAGGGCTTTTTTGCCAAGCTCTGCGGAGGAGACGGTCTGGGGCGTGATGCCTGCTTTCTCCGCCAGCTCTTCCTGCGTCAGACGGAGCTGTTTTCTGCGGTTTAGTATGCGGTTGCCAATCTGTTTCAGTAAATTGTCCATTCCCCACCCTCCTTGCTATGGACTAATTTTATCTGCTATGATATAAATAATTAAGCGATTATGGTTGATAAAATTCTTCTATGACATATATAATGGACGGTAAAGGTAAAAATATAAGAGAATGTAGAAAATATAAGAAGAAAGGGAGAATACTATGTTAAATGATGTATGGTTAAAGATAGCCCAGTTCTTAGGCACACTGAACGGGGAGAACGTGAAACGGGAGAGCTATGTGCGCACTCCGGAATATGAGGCGGCTCTGGAGGCATGGAAGGAAACGGAGCAGGAATGGGAGGCATTCCTGGAAACACTGCCTGCAGAGGGGCAGGAAAAGGCAGAGAAGATGAAAGAGCGGCTGGAGGATTTTGCATCCGCCCAAGAGAAGCGTGCCTATATTCAGGGATACGTGGACTGTGTGCAGGCGCTGTACCACATGGGGCTTCTGAAAGAGAACGAGGGGTTGAAATGGGCGGAGAAACTAGAATTGCATCAAGAAGTGCATAAAGGGAAGTGATATTCCCTCCGCTTAGAGGAAACAGGGCATCCTGTTTTCCTATTTGTCCTCTTCGCCATCAAAAACGCATAACTGATGCCTGGCACATCCGACAAAGCTCGCAGCTCAATATCCGTAACGTGCTGCTTGTTGGTTTCAATGCGTGTAATTATGCTTATGTACGACAAAGAAAAAACAATCAGCGGTATGGTGGAATATTTATCGCCATTCTGATAACAGAAATTTTATTGTTTTAGAGTGATAATTGAATGGAAAGTCAGAGTGTCATCATTATAATACATTTGAATATCACCATGATATTTGCGGACAGTTCTTCGGATGCTTTTCAGACCAAAACCATGCCTGCGTTTATCTGCTTTATTAGTAGAAAGCATCTTCGATGAATCAGAAAAAGGATTTTTCCTGCTGGAGTTTATAATAGTTATCACAACGAATGGCGTTTTGGCTCTTTGGCTTGTGCTGATTTCGATAAAGGATTCCGGAATACCGGATGCTGCTTCAAGGGCATTGTCTAACAGGTTGCAGAACAGGGAGGTAAGGTCAGAATCTGTAATAAAATCCACTGTCCCGCATCTGATATCAGTATGGAAAGAAATTTTTTGGCGGTCACACTGACGTTTATAACGGCACAGGATAGCGCTCAGCATTTCGTTGTCACACAAATGGGCGGTTTCCTTCAGGTCTGAGGACAGCATGAGCTGTTTAATATAGGCGCTGATTTTATCAGATTCCTTTTTGTCATTCAACATGTCAATGGACTGCAAATGTTTTTTGATATCATGGATCAGAATATTCTGATTCTCGCTTTGTGAGAGCAGCATTCCATAGTATTCTGCCGCATTTGCTTCCTTTTGAAGCAGTAACTGCATATCCGTAAATTCTATATTCTTTGTTTGATTGTATTGATAGATTCCAAATACAAGGAGATTGGATATCAACAGAAAAACGGCTCCCATGGCAACCATCCAGTCAAGTGATTGCGGGAGGGAAACCGATTCGCCGATACTTATAAGCGTAAACATAATAAAAATAGAGGTTACAGGGATAAAAACAAAAAGGAAAACAGAACGGTCATACTGCTCCGCATTCTTTTTTTGTTTTTTCATCAGGTGCATCAATATAAAAGTTACAGCAAAAAATATGAGCTTGCTAAAAACCGAAAACAATAAAAGATGATAAAAGTCCCTGCTATTGTTGAGAAAATGAGGGGCGAACCGCTTGGTAATCCCGTAAACAATCAGTTCGCTCGTTGTCATAACAGCTGTCAGTATGGAGGCATGAAATACTGCTGTGTACCAGTTTGGACAGCACTGTATAATCAGGAAAATAAAATTCAGTAAGAAATATAAAGTGGTATTGAACCATACAGATTCAAACAGTGACACGCCAAACAGGATAAAATAGAAACCGCATAACATAAGCATCTTTTCCCGGGGCTTGCGCCTGGCAGAAAACAGGTGGGAAGAGTACTGCCAAAGTATCATTGCCTCCACAAGAAAACTGAAAAAATAGCAGATGATATTTTTCATTTGATTTACCTCATGCTTTCCAAATAAAGGAGATAGGCTTCTTTAAATAAGCTGTATTTTCTTTTGGTCAGGTAAGCAGACAGCCCGGCAGTCATATAAATAAGATTGCGGTCAAAATTCGTGACATGTTCAAAATTGATAATGAAACTGCGGTGTGTCTGGAAAAAAAGGTTTTTGGGGAGAAGCTCCAGCCAATACTGCATATTGTGGACAGATTCAAAATCACACAGGGTTGTATGCACCGTTACTTTTCTGCCCTGTGCTTCTACCGCTATGACTGAAGATGCCGGAAGGGTATGCACACCCTGTTTTGTTTCGATTGGAAGATTGATGGCCATGGTGGTATATAAATCAATGGCGTCTTTCATGTTACGAAAAAACCGGTGGATATCCAAGGGTTTTGACAGGTAACGGAATACATGGAAGCGCATGGCATCATCCAGATATTGGGAGTAAGAGGTAACAACAAAAATAATAATGTTGTCATTTGCCCTTTTTAATTCATTGCCGACATAGATGCCGTTGATTCCCGGCATCTCAATATCAAGGAAAAGGATATCTTTTTCCCCGGTGTCTGCAAGCAGCGATTCACCGTCAGAAAAGCAGGTGATTTCGGGACATTTTAAACTGATGTTTTTAAAAAAGTTCCTGATATATTTTTGAAGCTGTTCAACTACAAGCGAATCATCGTCACAAATGAGTATTCGCATTTTCGCACCTCTTTTCATTACATTTGCTATATATAAATTCTTTTACATTATACTATAAAGGATAAGAGAATACAAAAAAATTGCATGAAAAGGCATTTTTTAGAGGATTTTGGGGTTTGGAAAAAGAATCAGGAAGGTTAGGGTGAATATTGGAAGAATGACCAAATAGAGACAAAACATGTCGTTTGGTGCAGAAAGGGTTGAAGTTATGACAGAGACATGGATAATGAGAGTTGTCATTGACTTCAACAGAATTTTAAGGAAAAAGGAGTATGGTTATTGCTATGAAAAAGAACATTTCAAAAAAGATGTTTGCATTGTCTGTGCTTATGTCCGCCGGTATTCTGATGACTGGCTGTTCCGGTACGGCAGCAGAACCCTCTGAGAGCACACCGGCCGGAAGCTGCACAGAGGAGGCGCAGGAGAATGCCTGGAGTGCAGGAGGGGCGGAATCCGGAACAAACCATATCAGCGAGAAGTTGTCCGATCAGCTGGTTATTGACGCGGAGGTGGTTTTGCCGAAAGAGCAGGGATACAGCGTGTATGCGTTGACAGAGAAAGCGTTTCCGAGAGAAGAGTTGGATGTTTTTTCCGGAATGTCGGAAGCAGTCGTAACGGATCACCCGGAATGGACGGGAGCTTATTCCGCAGAAACGAAAGAGGGCGGATACTTTAGTACGGATCCCCTGGGTAATTTTACATATGCCAGGGACGAGGAAAGGGACGATTACATTGTATCTCTGGTGGAATCCGCATATTATAATGCCGGCAGTTGTTCTTTCCGGAAGGAAGAAATACAGGATTTGTCCTTTCTGAACGCAGAGGAAGCCGTTCAGATGGGAAAGGAAAAGGTGAAAGAACTGACAGGACAGGATTCGGAGGTTCTTGCTGCTTATGCCCTAAATCAAAAAGAACTAACGGAGTTGGATGAGAAGTACAGACAGACGCAGAACTACCAGGAAGATGCACAGAGAGGAAAAACAGCCACGGTCGATGACTGGTCGGACGCAGATGAGATGTACTATATGGAGTATGAACTGACGAAGGAAGGTCTGCCAATCTACAGCGGCATCAATGAGCCGGGCATATCCATGGCGGTGGAAACCTATTGGACGGCTGAAAGCCGGATTACGATGTTGCTTGATCAGGATGGGATTCGCTATATAGCCGTTAGGGGTGGATTTTTTGATGCCAGCCCGGAAGCAGAGGCGCAGACAATTATTTCAGCGGAGGCAGCGCTGGAAGCGGTAAAGGAAATTTATGAGAATACCATATTGGACTCGCAGGTTACAATCTCCCGGATATGGCTGGAGTATGTTGTTGTACCGGACTGGAAAGAGACGGAACAGTATAAGCTGGCGCCTTATTGGTGTGTGCAGATAGATTCGCCTTCGGGAAACAGCAGCGCCGAGCGAATCAATGCGATAACGGGAGGGAATCTGGCCTATGGAGAATAACAGGGTATTGCCCCGCCTGCTTGGTGCCGAATTTAAGAGAAGTCTGACAGTGAGATTTTTTCTTGTGCCGGTTGGTGTTGTGCTGTGTATCTGCCTGGACACCTGGAACCAAATACCATTTATGTGGACCTCCCCTGAGACTGTGGATGTATACTATTATTGGTGTAATTCTTTTATATTTGGCGGCTTTTATGGTATCTATGTGGTTCCAATGCTGGCGGCGCTTCCCTATGCAGTAAGTTTTTGTGAGGAATACAATACGAATATGCTGAGGATGCTGCTTATGAAAACAGGGAAGAAGAAATACTGCATGTCCAAGGTGCTTACAACGTTCCTCTCAGGAGCTCTTCCGGTATCGGCAGGTGGGATTGCCTTTATCCTTTTGGCAAATTCTTTTATTCAGTTGTTTCATCGAGCCAGATTGCCGGAGACAGAAGCTTTTCCTTTTTATGAATTTTTGTTGCAGGGTAATGTTGCCGGTTATTTTACAGCGGTTATCTTCCTTTTGTTCTTGACCGGAGGGTTATGGGCAACGGCAGCTTTGCTGGTATCGTCATATTTCCCTAATATCTATGTGACGGCGGCCTCTCCTTTGATTCTGTCCTTTTTGACAGGTCGGGCTTATTTTGTTTTGAAGATTCCTGTTGGACTCCGGTTGGATTTATGGCTGCAGGGCAGAAGCTCCGTCGGTACGGATCGGCTCACCATTTTGTGTTCTGCGTTGGTGGTGTTGGGACTGACTGTGGGATTTGGCGTCCTGTTTTACCGGAAGCTGAAAGGGAGGGTGAAGAATGAGTAAGGGAGTTCGGGTATTTTGCTTTCAGCTAAAGCAGGAATTAGTGCAAGTCAGGGTGCTGATTCTGTTCATGATTCTTGCTGTGTTTATCTATTCCTATCTGGAGCCGGTGGCTGATCTGGCGCAGGCGGCCTCAGAGAAAGTGAGTCCGTGGGCTTTTCCACATCTGATAAATGATTATATCTGCCAGATGGTTTTTCTGGTGAGTGCGGTTTTTCTGTTTAGCACAGCGCCCTTTGAAGGGAAGGCTCATTACTATATTATTCAACGTTCCGGGAGATTTTCATGGCAGTTGGGTAATGTACTGTATATTCTGGCATCTTCATTTTTGTTTGTGGGGGTTATATGGGTGTTTAGTGTTATCAGCCTGCTTTCACAAACCAGGTTTAGCGGCGACTGGGGAATCATCTGGGGGACGCTGGCAAGGACAAACGCGGGGAATCAGTATGGTGTACCGTTTACGGTGTTTGCTTATATTGTCGGTGTATTTTCGCCTGTGGAGGCGACTGCAATCAGCTTCCTGCTTGAGTGGGCGTGCGTTGCATGGATGGGGCTGGTGGTCTATTTGTTCAATTACATCACAAAAAAGATGACAGGGATATTGGTGGCATCTTTTTTTGTATTTCTGGATGTAATGATCTACAATTCATGGACACCAAAGGCGTACCTTTTCTCGCCGGTGACGTTGGCACAATTGAAGGTGATGTCAGGGAACAACCTGTCTTATGGCGTATCTTTGGAATATGCGGTGGTGTTCTTTGCAGTGACAATCACGCTTTTTATTGTGATTTGCCTGGGGTCGGGAACTAAAAAAATAAAGAAATGGGGACAGCAAAAATGAATGGCAGAAGGATTATCTTTAAAAATGTCTCTAAGACAATAGAGGAGCAGACGGTATTGAAGGACATTAATCTGGAGATACCAGAGCGGGGGATTTATGGGATTGTGGGAAGGAACGGTTCTGGGAAGACGGTGCTGATCAAGTGCCTCTGCGGGTTTATGTCTGTCACGGAAGGTGAGATATGGGTCGGAGAAAAACAGGTCGGGCGAGATGTGGAATTTGTCGAGGATATTGGCTTCATCATCGAGACACCAGGATTTTTGCCCAGAGAATCCGGATATCGGAATTTAAAATATCTTGCCTCCATCCGAAATGTGGCTGGAAAGGAGCGGATCAGGGAGTGCATCACCATGGTTGGTCTTGACCCTGACGATAAGAAATGGGTTGGGAAATATTCCCTGGGGATGCGCCAGCGGCTGGGTATTGCACAGGCTATCATGGAAAATCCCAGTCTGATTATCCTTGACGAGCCCATGAATGGACTGGATAATCACGGCGTGGAAGAGATACGAAAACTTCTGCTTGGGCTGAAAGAGGAGGGAAAGCTAATCCTCATCATCAGTCATAACTGGGAGGACATCAGGCTGCTCTGTGATAGGGTGTATGAGATGGATATGGGAGTGCTGACACAAATAAAGTAAAATATGATATAATTTTTTCTTGTGAGATTTTCGTAACATTTCAATGATACTATCCATGATAGAAGAATAGAACTGGAAGGATGTGAACGTATGCGGCTCTTAGTGGTGGAGGATGACCGGCTTTTGAACAATACACTGTGCTACAATCTTTCTGCGTCCGGCTATACTGTAGATTCCGCTGTGACAAGTGCGGAGGCGGTTCGTTTCTTTGAAGCGCAGGACTATGACCTGATTGTGCTGGATGTGAACCTGCCGGATGGAAACGGGTTTGATTTCTGCGAACAGATCAAGGAGCGCCGCCCTGATACTGCTGTGATTTTTCTGACGGCAAATGACATGGAAAGCGATATGCTGAAAGGGTTTGAGCTGGGCGCGGATGATTATGTAACAAAACCCTTTCCCATCAGTGTATTCCGTAAAAAGATATCGGCTCTGCTTGGCCGCATCCAAAAGCAGACAGGCGGCGACTGCTATGCGGACGGTACGCTGTCCATCAATTTCTCGGAGCTGACCGCAGAACTGTCCGGGGAGTCAATTACGTTTACGCCGCTAGAATATAGACTGCTGAAAGTGCTGGTGAGAAATCCCAAAATCGTTTTGACCCGTCAGATGCTTCTTGAAAAGCTGTGGGATGCGGACGAAAATTTTGTGGATGAACACACTCTGACGGTTACGATCAGCCGCATCCGGGGTAAAATTGAAGTGGACGGCCTGCAATATATCAAAACAGTTTACGGCATGGGCTATATGTGGATTGGAGGGCTGAAAAAGTGAAAGGGCTTTCTGTCAACCGGGCCTGTGCCATAGGGACTGCCTTTTTATGTGGCATTTCGCTGGCTGCCCTTGCTACGGTGTATCTGCTTACCGGGAACCTGATTCTTGTCTGGCTGGGCCTGCTGTTTACCATTCTGGTTTTTGCCTGCGTTGCTGTTTTTGTGGCGTTTCTCCGCCGCAAGCTGGTATTATTTTCGGACAGCCTTTGCCGGACGATGGATGATATGCTGGATGGGGCGGCCCCACCGCCGCAAATTCATGAGGAAGAAAATCTGTTTTACAAAATCAATCATCGGCTGCTGCGTCTGTATGAAGTCATGCGGGAGAATCGGGAGCGTGTGGCGAAGGACCGGGCTGATTTGCAGGAACTGATTTCCGACATATCCCATCAGGTGAAAACGCCGATTGCCAACCTCCAGATGGTAAACGCCACGTTGCTTGAACAGTCCGTGCCGGAGGAAAAACAGCGGGAGTTTTTACAGGCATCCAGCGGACAGCTTGATAAGCTGGATTTTCTTATGCAGGCTATGATAAAGACCTCCCGGCTGGAAACCGGCGTGATTTCTCTGGACAGAAAAATACAGCCGCTCTATGATACCCTTGCGGCGGCGCTGGGCGGTATCCTGCTTAACGCCGAAAAGAAAAATATTCATGTAAGTGTGGATTGCCCGCCTGATCTGGCGCTGGCCCATGACAGGAAATGGACCGGCGAGGCCCTGTTCAATATTCTGGATAATGCTGTAAAGTACACGCCGGAGGGCGGCACGATTCGCGTCACCGTCCAAAGCTGGGAGCTGTATGTGAAAATCGACATTGCGGACAGTGGGAAGGGAATTGCGGAAAACCGACAGGGCATGATCTTCAAACGCTTCTACCGGGAAGAGGAAGTACACGATGTGGACGGCATCGGCATCGGGCTGTATCTGGTTCGTGAGATCGTCACCATGCAGGGCGGCTATATCAAGGTATCTTCCGCTGTGGGATACGGCTCTGTATTTTCCATATTCCTTCCCTATGGTTAAAATTCCGGAAACGGGAGAGTGAAAGATTATATCATCCAAACTCGTTTTCCTTATTGGACGTGGTATAATTCCCAACGATGAAAACGCTTTGATGGAATTTACCATTTATTCTGATGTGGGGGAAAATGACCTTCTGGACTGGGGAATGGCAAAAACAGTCTGTGTAACCGTGGTGGATAATTATCCGTTAGATACGCTTCCGCTTGATTCTACACCGGAATACTTATTTTTTATGGTGATTCCATGGTCAATGAACGCTGATTTTGACGGATTAACGGGACTTACTAAATCAGGTCTGACTTTTTGGACAGATACGCCTACGCAGACAATGGCGCAGATTCAGTCTGAAATTACAGATGCGGGGATTGCCTATGATTATACGCTTATAAATCTATCTTCCGCAGTTGATCTGTTCCGGAGCATCACTTTTGTTGTAGATGTGTTTATTTACGCCTTTGGAGCTATGATTTCATTGATTGCGGTTGCAAATGTATTTAATACGATTTCAACAAACATCCGCATCAGGAGGCGGGAACTTGCCATGCTGCGTTCGGTTGGAATGTCGGAACATGGTTTTAACCGGATGATGAATTTCGAGTGTTTCTTTTATGGATTGCGCACGATTCTGTTTGGAGTGCCGATTGCAGGTATTCTTTCATGGCTGATTTATAAAGGGCTGGTTACGAATGAACAGCTTGAAAGATTTTCGTATCGTTTTCCGTGGCAAAGCATGATAATCAGCATATTAGGTGTATTTTGTATTGTTTTTATTACAATGTTGTATGCTACCAGCAAAATCAGGAAAGAAAATATTATTGATGCACTTAGAGATGACATGGCTTAGCAAGGATGGGAAATGTTATTATTTAGAAATATTTTCTGCCATTTTGCAGGCAGCTTGATAGTCTGGCTGCAAGATGGCATAAGGAGTATATTATGTGGCAGTTTGCATTTTTTGTATTTTTTGTTTCAGTCTGCATATTCGCAGGAATTATGTTTCATGATTCCAGAACATTATGGAGTGGAGCCTCGTTTTTGATTATGATGATGTGTCTGGCGATATTTTTGTTGTTTGTCTTATACCAATGTTCAGAATGGCTGGCAGCGCATGCTTTAGTGATTGGAATACTGATTGTTATGTTTGTTTTAGCAGTAGGCAGTGTGGCTTTGTTTCCAGTGGCTTTGATTCTTGTGTTCTTTATAGAAGGGGTAAGAGTTATTAGACATGAAGGAATAAAACCGACAAATCTATTATCAATGTTGTTTTCTGTTCTGTTATGTATTTATCTGGCGGTCTGGCCGGTAATTGGAAACTTGGGAAAGAATACATTAGGTACAATGCTGTATAAAATTATTAGTTTCATAGTAGTATATATATTGTTGGTGCTGGCAGTGTATTCACTTTCCGCAGTGCTCAATCTTCTTCACTTAAAAAAGAAAAGAAACGCAGATTACATTATTGTACTGGGGGCAGGAATTATTGGAAGCAGGGTTACGCCGTTACTTGCAGCACGGATTGAAAAAGGAATAGAATTGCTGTGCTATAATCCAAATGCTGTACTGATTATGTCTGGCGGACAAGGTTCAGGAGAGGATATTCCAGAAAGTAAAGCTATGGCAGATTATGCGATTGATAAAGGCGTAAGTGCGGAAAAAGTCATTTTGGAACAGAAATCTGTGTCCACGGAGGAAAACCTACGGTTTTCGAGAAAACTGATAAATAAACAGAATCCACAAATTATAGTTGTCACAACTGCTTATCACATGTTCAGGGCGTTAATACTGGCAAAGAGGCAGGGAATAAGATGTGTGGGTTTCGGTTCTAAAACAAAATGGTATTTTACACTGAATGCTTTTATCCGGGAATTTGTTGGATATTTAAGTCTGACATGGAAAAAGCATATTCTTGTGATTGGAATAAATGTATGTATTGTAATAGCAGTGTATAGATTTAAGTAAAAACAATGAATATAACAGTCATTTCACAGTGCATGGGTATGACATTGAAGTGAAGGACACCCTGATTGCGGAAGCGGTAGGGAAATGCGTTTTGTAATAGATTGCTCGGACTTATTATGAGGGAGCAGGAACGGTTCGGAACGACAGATGAGCCGTGAAAAAATGACAACAATGGATTTGAAAAAAGAGCGTAAATGGAATAGAGCAGAATTTTTATCAGAACAATGTATCAACGAACAAGTATAACAGGAGCAAGGCACAGTATCAAATGACAGCGGCCTGACCACGTGGTACAAAGACAAGACATTGGAAGAATGGGCGTTGACAGCACCAAAATATACAGATCCGGCAACGGGTCTCTCATGGTATGTTATAGACGGCAAACAGCCATATATGACAGGGGAAGATACTGAAAAATTTTGGGAAATGTGCAAGGAGACGGGAGAATATCCGGTGAAAAAATTTGCGGAAATGACAGGAATGATACAGTACCTTGATGATAATACGGTTGCTTACGTGGGTGATAACGTTACCGTAATCAAGTTAAAGGACGGGAAGAAACTGGAGATTGATACTTCATCCATGACATATGACATGATCATGAATATGTTCAAGAATCTGCCGAAAAGCGGGAATTACTTTGACAGCTCATATTAGCAGAAGAATATCCAGAAAGCTATGTTTTCCTCAGAGCAGTGATGCTTTACATATTCCCCCATAGATACACTGACAAACACAGGGGTTCAAGTATGAAAGGAGAAAATCATGAAATCGCAGATGATTCCAAAGCAAGCATATATTCCGCCGTTTGACTCTCAAGCAATCAAGGTTCAGCACATTGAATATTTTGACCCGCCCTATCAGGAATATCATGGAGAAAAAATCACAGAACAGGTGATAGCGGAGGTCTTAAAGAAAATTCCCAGTGGAATCAATATTTATTTATTCTTAGACCCATGCGGAGAGGATAATTGGCTTGAAGTAAACTGTGACGGCAAATGGATCGCAATCTGGTTTTGGGGCGATTTGGGAGAAAACACTTATTTTTCTTATAATCCTGCATTTGTGGATACTGCCGGCCAGGTCAGCAAAATGGATTTTTCAGACAAAAGTATATATACAGATCTTAAAAGCGGAGGTCAGTCGCCGATTGCCAAAATTCATGCGCTTACCGATATTGAAACGGGTATCAAGGCAGTTGAATATTTTATTCGGACAGGGGCGTTTTATCCAGGAATTGATTGGCTCCATGAGTACATATAGCTGTGCCTGCTATCAAGCGCCGCAAAGTACACGCCGGAGGGCGGCATCGACATCGGACTGCACCTGGCCCGTGAGACCGTCACCATGCAGGGTGTCTACATCAAGGCCACTTCTTCGCTGGGACAAGGCTCTATGGTTTCCATATTTCTGCCCCGCAGATAAAGTTTCAAAATCCAGCCGCTTGTAACATTTCTGTGACAATTGCCTGTTACAATATTAGCCTTGTAAATAATTTAGATTAGGAGGAACCAATCATGGGACTGTTTTCCAGAAAACCGAAAGCGCCGGAGTACGATCCGGCAGACTGCGCGGCGAAGAAAAAACGGCTGCGGGAGATTTTTAACGAAACTGTGAAGGATGGCGACAGCTACGAAGTTCTCTACGCCTGTATGTATTCTTCCAAATTTGAGGAAGGATTTGTCTTTGATACTAATACTACCACGTTCTGTTTCTATGTTATGGGCTACCGGCGAAGTGATTTTTGCATTGTGCTGATCCAGGTGGACAGTGCGCTGGAGAACCACTCGGAGGCGGTGTTCCTCGATATGGACAGTATTGTCAATGTGTCTTATGACCCTAAGATCACCAAAGCCTGTCTGGAGTACAGAAAGGACTACGGCAGTTTTGGGGAACTGCTGGACATTGGCGGCACCAGCAGCAAAACCATGTATGGCCCCAAGAACATCCATCAGCCGGAAGAAAAGGAACGGTTCCTGGACTTTTTGGAGGCTTTCCGGGCCAGATTGGAGCAGAAGGGGTATAAGCTGGATAAATGGAAACGGTAAACTGGAATTTGGAGGTATAGAAATGGTTGACGTAAATATGCCTAACACATTACTCGTAAATGGAAAAGAATATAAGATTATTGGGCTTTTGGGAAAAGGTAAAGGCGGTTATTCTTATTTAGCAAGCGATGGAGAGCAACAGTATGTTTTAAAGCAGATACATCACGAGCCATGCAGTTATTATCAGTTTGGCAATAAGATTCAGGCAGAGATAAATGATTATAATAGACTGAAAAAAATTGGTATCAGAATCCCCGAAATGATAGATGTTGATATAGTGAATGAAAGGATTTTGAAAGAATATATCGAGGGCAGAACCATATATGAACTTGTAAAATCTGATTGTATGAAAAACGAATACATAGAACAGATAAAAGATATGTGCAGTCTGCTCTATCCCGCAAACACCAACATTGATTATTTTCCCACAAATTTTGTGGTGCAGAACAGATTGATATATTATATTGATTTTGAATGTAACGATTATATGGAAGAATGGAATTTTGAAAATTGGGGGATTTTGTACTGGTCAAAAACAGAAGAATTTCTGAAATATTTGGCTGAACATTCGCAATGATAAATTCCAGTTTGTTGAGTGATCAATCTACATGTTCAAAATTCAAACCAAGGGGGCTATTTGATGGAAACGCAATTTCCTTCCTTTTCGACATCTAAAACGCTTGTAAACATCGCTGCCTATTTTCTGTTGTTTTTGGCTGGAGATTTGGCGAACAGTATCATTTTTGACCGGCTTTTTTCACTTGTCAAATTCCAGAATGCAAGTTTCTATGTCATATTGAGAATGTTGGGCTGTACTTTTGTTACCGCGTTTCTCTTTTGGCTTTACACAAACAAAGCTCTGCATTTGAAGATGAGTGATTTCAAAATCACATGGAACATCCAAGGCTGGGGCATTCTTTTATCCACTCTCTTGCCTGCCTTTGTTGTCATTGTTTTTCTGGCCATTGGTAAAGCAGAAACACATATGCCTGCGCCCAGTGAAAGCGTCTTTATCGTAATCGCTTCTATGATTACCGCTTTAAAAGCCGGTGTGCTGGAGGAAATGTTGTTTCGCGGTTTCATCATGACGCTGCTTGAGCGAAGATGGAATCAATACGCTGCTATACTGGCGCCATCGCTCCTTTTTGGTTTGGCGCATATTCCGTCTATGGAATACTTTACGATTGCAGGTGTTTTGCTTTTAGTGATAAGCGGTACGCTGGTCGGTGTTATGTTTTCGCTTGCTGCTTATAAAGGAAATTCCATCAGCAATGGGGCGCTTATGCACGCTGTATGGAATTTTGTTATGGTCACAGACATACTACACATCACCACCGCAGAGGGAGCGTATGGCAATCCGATCTGTTCCGTTATCATTCCTTCGGACAATATATGGCTGACGGGAGGCGGATTTGGTGTGGAGGCTTCTTTGATTGCTGTGACCGGATATGCCCTTGTCTGCGCTTTTCTTACATTTAAGAAATAACCCTCAATCAAACGGCTGCCTTGAACTATTACAGTATTGTAACATTTCAAGGCGAAAAACCCAGCCATCTGTGACATTTCTGTGAGGATTGGCTGTTAGGATAACGGCATCACAGAAAGGATGGTGTTTATCATGAGCATTTTGCAAACAACCGATCTAAAAAAACACTACGGCACAGAGCCGAATGTTACAAAGGCGCTGGACGGCGTGACTCTCTCCATTGAACAGGGGGAGTTTGCCGCCATCGTGGGGACCTCCGGCAGCGGCAAGTCCACACTGCTGAACATGATGGGCGGGCTGGATGTGCCTACTTCCGGCAGCGTCAAGGTGAAAGACAAAGAGCTGGCCGGCCTGAAGGATGAACAGCTCACCATTTTCCGCCGCCGCAACATTGGCTTTATCTTCCAGAATTACAACCTTGTCCCCGTTCTGAACGTCTATGAAAACATCGTCCTGCCCGTGGAGCTGGACGGCGATACGGTCGATCAGAAGTTCATGGACGAGGTGGTGCGCCTGCTGGCTCTGGAGAATAAACTGAACAGTATGCCGAATAATCTTTCCGGCGGGCAGCAGCAGCGTGTGGCCATCGCCCGCGCCCTGGTCTCCAAGCCTGCCATCGTCCTGGCGGACGAGCCAACCGGCAATCTGGACAGCCGGACCAGCGCCGATGTGATGGGGCTTCTGAAAGTCACCAGCAGCAAGTTCCGCCAGACATTGGTGATGATTACCCACAACAACGAGATCGCCCAGCTTGCCGACCGCATTATCCGCATCGAGGACGGCAGGATTTCCCAGTAAGGAGGGCGCAGACATGAACGATATTTTATTCGGAAACAACAACGGCGCAGTCATGAAAAGACTGTCCGGCCGCTACTACAAGGCCAGCAAAAGCCGGAACATCATTGCGGTTATCGCAATCATTCTGACGACGATCCTGTTTACCACGATTTTCACCCTGGGTTCCGGCCTGCTGGACACGGTTCACGACCAGAACATCCGCAAGGCAGGCGGCGATGGTCAGGCGGCTCTGACCTATATCAGCGACGAGGTTTACAACAATGTGGCGGGCAGTCCCCTGATCGAACGCATCGCTTATGCAAAGGCAGTTTCCTACCGGCTGAAAAATCCGGGCCTGGAACGCTGGCGGTCTGACCTGTGGTATATGGATGATACCGCCCTGGAGTTTGCCCGCTATACCCCCACAACAGGCCGTCGGCCGGTCGCGGAAAATGAGATTATCGCAGACACAAAAACGCTGGAGGCTCTGGGCGTTCCGGCACAGGTTGGGGAAACGGTTTCGCTGACCTATGAGGTCAAGGGCATTGTGTATACCACAGATTTTACTCTCTGTGGCTTTTGGGAAACCGACAGTTTGAGCAACATCGGGCGGCTGATCATATCAAAAGCCTTTCTTGACGCTCATTCAGACATTCTGACCTATACCTACCCCGTGGACAACGACTATTCCGGTGTTGTGACCGCCTACATCATGTTTCAGGGCAGAGGCGATGTGGAAAGCCGTCTGCATCAGCTTCTTTCCGAAGCTGGCTATACCTGCGACACTATGGGCGGCAGTCCGGGGGACAGCAGTTATATCATTGCGGGCATCAGTCCCGCTTACCAGAGCGGCGCATTATCAGAAAACCCTGCCATGCTGATTTCCGGCATCGTGGGCGTTCTGCTGATTATCATAACGGGCTATCTGATTATCTACAACATTTTTCAGATTTCCGTCATTCAGGATATTCAATCCTATGGGCAGCTCAAGACCCTGGGTACAACACAACGCCAGATCCAGCGGCTGATTAACCGGCAGGCCATCAGGCTCTGTGCTGTCAGCATCCCCATTGGACTACTGATTGGCTTTGTGATTGGGCGTGCCCTGGTGCCGTTCCTGATGAATGGCACAACCTATACTGCCGACGCCGGGATTAGTGTGACGGTCAATCCGCTGATCTTCATTGGCTCCGCCGCCTTTGCCCTGCTGACCGTTTTTATCAGCGTCCGCAAGCCGGCCAAAATCGCCGGAACGGTTTCGGCCATTGAGGCCATCCGCTACACGGAAAACGACGCGGCAGCATTCGGAAGCCGCAAGGTCACGGACAAGAAGTCCACCCACGGCGCGAAGCTCCACTTCATGGCTCTGGCTAACCTGGGCCGCAACCGCAAACGAACCGTGCTGGTCATCGTGTCCATGACATTAAGCATTGTTCTGTTCAATACGGTATTTACCCTGTCCGGTGGATTTGATATTGACAAGTATATCGAGAAATTTTTGAATGTTGACTTTGTGATTTCCACTGCGGACTATTTCCAGTACCAGTTTGAAAAGAGCGAAGGCGATCTGACGGAGAGCTTTATCCAGGCCGTCCGGCAGAATGAAAACTTTGACGACGGCGGCAGGCTCTATACCTCCCGCCTTTTGGAAGAAAACTTTTCTACCGACCACGCCGCATTTACAAACTACAATAAAGACGAGAACGGAAATCCTTTTGTGGACATATACGGCGCAGATGATTTTGTTCTGAACACGATGGAGGCGGTAGAGGGAACCATCGACCTGGAACAGCTGAAAACAGGCAAGTATATCCTGTTGAGCGTGGAATGTACAGATGATGGAACGGTGATCGACAATCCGAATATCCATGTTGGAGATACCATCCAGCTGAACCATATCCGAAAGGACGGCCTCTCCGATACCATTGGGGAGAGCTATGAATTTACCATTATGGCAAAGGTCCGAAAAAACGAAAACACCACTACTACCCGCAATACCGGCGCTTCAAGACTCTATCTCCCTACGGAAATTTATCTGCCCCTCTGCGACCAGCCGCACCTGGTCAACTTCCCCTTCAACGTGAAGCCGGGGACAGAACCAGCTATGGAGGAGTTTTTGAAAAGCTATATCGACAGCGTGGAACCCAGTATGGACTTTGAGTCCAAATCGACCTATGTCAGCTCCTTTGAGGGCCTGACCTCCCTGATTATCACCATCGGCGGGGCGTTGAGCATCATCATCGGGATCATTGGGATTACAAACTTTGTCAACTCCGTTCTGACCAGTGTCATCACCCGCAAAAAGGAATTTGCCATGCTGCAAAGCATTGGCATGACCGGAAAGCAGTTAAAGCGTATGCTCTCCTTTGAGGGGCTGTACTATGCGGCGGGAACAATCATCACATCCGCCGTCCTGGGGGCTTTGTTCTCGGTGGTAATCGTAAGGGGCATTTCCAGTGGGATTTGGTTTTTCACCTACCAATTTGTCATGTGGCCCATGCTGGCGGTCTATCCGTTCCTGCTCCTTTTAACGGCTGCAATACCGGCGCTTATGTACCGGCAGATTGCAAAGGTCAGTATCATCGAGCGGCTGCATCAAAACTGAATGCTCGTCTGGAAGCCGGAGGCAGGTTGCCTCCGGTTTCCGAATGTCAGTCTATTTACTTTTTAAGATAGAATAAAACGAACGGAGGAGTTTTTATGAAACAGTTTTTATGTGGAATCCTGGCGTTGGCCTGTCTTGCAGGTCTGACCGCCTGTGGCGGAAAAGAAGAAACGCCCGCATCGGCTGCCAACGAGGGGACGGCACAGGAGCAGAGCCATATCTATACGACCCAGGTACAGTACACCGGCGAGGACGACCCTGTGCAATATCTGGAGATCGCGGCCCGCAGCGCCCATCTTCTTGCCGAACTGGAGGACAAAGCGGGGGCCTTCGTTGCGGACTTCTACAACTATCAGGCTATGGATGATGCGAGTACGCCGCTCTATACCATGAATGGGATGCAGTTTGCGGAGGAAATCGACCCTAACGGACGCTGTATTCGCGTGAGCAGGAACTACTTTGTGCATAACCCAATCGAAACCGCAGACGGCAGTGATTTGACGGGACAGTTTGTTTATGACGATCTGACGCTGAATCTCCTGGTGCCGGAAAAATATCGGGATATGGAAGATGATATTGTCGAAGCACATCGGGATCGCTTTTACTTTGAAAAGGTCGAAGCGGAAAACGCCTACAATCAGGAGGCCGGAATCAGTGAAAGAATGAATATTGCAAAAGAGGACCTAAAAATTAACATTATTTATGTAAAAGACGGTCAGAATTATTTTTCCTTCCGTTCAGACTGCGCCCAGCAGACTGGCTGTAAGGTGGAGGACCCCGTTGTGCAGATTTACACCGGCAATATCCATTGCAATTATGCCCACAGCTTTATGAGTCAGTGGGTCTATATTCCCTCGGAGGCGGAGAGTGCAAAGGAGGCTTATCGAGAAATCTCGGACATGATTCGCTCCTGCGGGGCGGAGGAAAGCGTACAGAAACTAAAGGCAGTTGTTATGGCAAATTCATAGGGGAAAGAGACACAGCAAATGAAACGATTATTTTTATTGGAAGATGATTTAAGTTTAATCAGCGGTCTGTCTTTTGCCGTAAAAAAAGAGGGATATGAAATAGACGTTGCCCGTACCACACTGGAAGCTGATACGTTATGGGTAAATGATAAATATGATTTAGTCATTCTGGATGTATCGCTTCCCGATGGTTCCGGCTTTGATTTTTGCAGAAAGATACGCCTGACTTCAAAAGTGCCTGTCATATTTCTTACTGCTGCTGATGAAGAAACAGATATTATTATGGGGCTTGATATTGGGGGCGATGATTATATTACAAAGCCTTTCAAGCTGGCAATATTTATGTCAAGGATTAACGCATTGCTCCGCAGGAGCGAGAATTTCAATACCGCTGTTACAGAACTGAACTCCAACGATATAAGCATAAGACTTCTAAAAGGAGAGGTTTATAAACGGGGGAAACTGCTTGATTTGACGGCGAGTGAATATAAATTGTTATGCCTGTTCATGGAAAACCCCGACCAGATACTTTCCCCGGAACAGATTTTAGGAAAACTATGGGATTGCAGCGAAAATTATATAGACAATAATTCTCTTACTGTTTATATCCGCAGGCTTCGTACAAAAATTGAGGACAATCCGGGAGAACCCAAAAGGATTGTTACTGTTCGCGGTATGGGCTACAAATGGAATACGGAGGAACCGGGGATATGATGAAAATATTTGCAAACAGAAAAATCAAAATCCTTTTTGCCAGTATGGTTTTCTCTATCGTGTTTTTTACGTTACTTTCAGTATTATTAGCGGCTTTTGCGGGTAGAAATGCGGCATATTACGTCATAATCTGCGGCGTATGTATGGGATCTGTCATATTGCTGCTTTGTTACGGGTATTTTAGGGAACAGCATAAAATCATGGAAAATGCCATATCGCAGATTACAGAATATATTTCCGGCAACAAAGACATTACCATTGAGTGTAACGACGAGGGCGAGCTATACAGGCTGTTCCATGAAGTTAATTCTTTGGTTGCAATCCTGAACGCTCATGCCGAGAATGAAAAAAGTTCAAAAAAATTTTTACGAGGTACCATATCGGATATTTCACATCAGCTAAAGACACCGCTTGCCGCCCTCAATATTTACAATGGCATTATACAGGGCGAAGCAAAAGAACAGGAACTTCCGACAATACAGGAATTTAGCCAGCTTTCCGAGCAGGAGCTTGACCGTATCGAAACCCTGGTACAGAGCCTTTTGAAAATTACGAAGCTGGACGCGGGTACGATTGTGTTAGAAAAGTCATTAGAAAATGTGTCCGAGCTTGCAGAGAATGTAAAAAAGCATTTCCTGTTTCGTGCCGAACAGGAGGGAAAAGAAATCTGCTTATCAGGCAATGAAGAAATCTCACTTTTATGTGACCGCAACTGGATAATCGAAGCAATCAGCAACCTTGTAAAGAACGCCCTTGACCACACTGAAAATGGCGGTATGATCCGTATTGAGTGGCGGGCGTTCACTTCTATTGTTCAGATTACCGTAAAGGATAACGGCAGCGGCATACACCCGGAGGACTTGCACCATATTTTCAAGCGGTTTTACCGCAGCCGTTTTTCTAAAGACACGCAGGGTATCGGGCTTGGACTGTCATTAGCAAATGCGATTGTGGAAGCCCATAATGGAACGATTGAAGCAGACAGTACATTAGGCAGCGGAACCTCTTTCACAATGAATTTCCTGATTCCTACAAAATTGTAGGCTGATTGTAATATTGGTGTAGGATTTTTCTGTTATAGTGGGGCTATCAAAACAGAAAGAGGTGTTTACACATGAACTTATTGGAAGTCAACAATATCTGTAAAACATATGGAAGCGGCGAAACTGCCGTACACGCTTTGAAAAAAGTGAGCTTTTCCGTTCCAAAAGGCGAGTATGTGGCTATCGTTGGAGAATCCGGCTCCGGAAAAAGTACGCTGCTCAATATGATAGGCGCACTTGATACGCCTACATCTGGAAAGGTAACGATTGGCGGCAAGGATATTTTTTCCATGAACGACCGCAAACTTACCGTTTTCCGCCGGAGGAATATCGGATTTATTTTTCAGGCGTTCAATCTTGTGCCGGAGCTTACCGTTGAGCAAAATATTATTTTCCCGGTGCTGCTTGACTATCAGAAGCCGGACAAAAAATATCTGGAAGAACTGCTTACTGTTCTTAATCTGAAAGAACGCCGTAACCATTTGCCGAGCCAGTTATCTGGCGGACAGCAGCAGCGTGTGGCAATCGGACGCGCCCTTATCACGCGCCCGTCGTTAATCCTTGCCGACGAGCCAACAGGAAACCTTGACACGCAGAACAGCAGCGAAGTCATTGCCCTGTTAAAAGAAGCGTCAAGGAAGTATGAGCAAACCATTATTATGATTACTCATAATAGGAACATTGCACAGAGCGCAGACCGAATTTTACAGGTATCAGACGGTGTGCTGACCGATTTAGGGAGGTGCCGCGAATGAAAAGCTATTTAAGCCTTATCCCGATTTCCGCAAAGGTTCACAGGCGGCAAAGCCGCATGACACGCATTTGCATTATTCTTGCTGTATTCCTTGTAACTGCAATCTTTTCTTTGCTGGAGATGTGGACAAACGGACAGATAACAGCAATGCGGAGTAATCACGGAGATTGGCATATTGTTCTTCAAAATATGCCAGAGGATAAAGCCGAACAGATTATAGATAATTCTGATGTGGCATACTCCTCATGGTATGATGTAATAAATGAAAATGCAGATTGCAACTATTATATCAACGGAAAAAATGTTGTGCTGTATGGCGTCGAAGAAGCCTACGTCACAGATATGATGAATTATCCGTTGGAAGGCTCCTACCCACAAAATGAAAAGGAAATTGCCATTAGTGCAGACGCAAAGGAGCTTTTCAAAGTCCAGATAGGCGATGATATTACTCTTAATACGCTCGCAGGCGATTTTACTTATACAATATCAGGATTTTATGAAGATGATGAGGAATTTAACGACATTATTGACGGAACCTGTATGTATATGTGCAAAGCTGCGTTTGATGAAGTGAGAAATTTGAATGGCATAGAACCTACATCTCAATTTTATATTCGGTTTCAAAGTGAGAACGGTTTGAAAAAAACGATTGCCAGTATAAAAGAGCAATATTCGCTCACTTCTGAAAATATTAGTGAAAACACGCCCGTTTTGAGCCTGTTAGGGGCGAGCAGCAATGAAAGCGTAAATGAACTCTACCCTTTGGTGATAGCTTGTTTTGTCATTATACTAATTGCAGGAATCTTTATGATTTCAAGCTGCATGAACAGTAATGTTGCCCAACGGACAAAATTTTTCGGAATGATGCGTTGCATTGGTGCAAGTAAACAACAGATTGTACGTTTTGTAAGGCTTGAAGCACTGAATTGGTGTAAAACAGCAATTCCTATTGGTTGTGCGTTAGGAACGGTAATTTGTTGGGTATCGTGTCTGATACTAAAATTTATCGTAAAAGGCGAATGGGTAGATATGCCACTATTTTCAGTAAGTATAAGTGGTATCCTCTGTGGGGTAGCCATAGGTATCATTACCGTGTTTATTGCAGCACAATCCCCGGCTAAACAGGCAGCAAAAGTTTCGCCCATAGCAGCAATATCCGGCAACGCAGAAACAAACAAAAAAATCGTCCATGCGGCAAATACAAGGCTTTTCAAAGTGGAAACTTCCCTTGGTGTCCACCATGCAACAGGAGTTAAGAAAAACTTAGTCCTTATGACAGGCTCCTTTGCCCTTACAATTATGCTTTTTTTGACTTTTTCCGCTTGTCTTGATATTGTTCACAGGCTGCTTCCATCAGTGAGTGATTTAACTCCGGACATTACGGTTACCAGTCAGGATGAGTCTAATTCCATAGATAAAAGCATATCAGAAGAAATTTCCGGAATATCGGGGGTAGAGTCTGTTTTTGGCATGATGTATAGCATGAGCTATCCCGCAGAAATTAACGGGAATATGTCAACGGTTGATTTATTTTCCTATGGAGATACCATGATGGACAACTTCAGGAAATCCGTTGTAAGCGGAAATATAGCAAAAGTGTATGGAAATTCTCAATATGTCATGGCAGTCTACAGTAACCATACAGGACTGGATGTGGGAGATAAAATAAAAATAGGTTCCGAAGAACTTGAAGTTGCGTGTGTTATGTCTGAGGGTGTGGGAAGCATCAGCGGTTCGACCGTTGTGGTATGTTCGGAAGAAACCTGCACACGTCTGATAGGCGAACAAGGCTATGCTATGGTAGGCATTGTATTAGAAAAAGATGTATCTGATGCAGCGGTAAACAAAATTTATGGACTGTCAGAAGGAAATGTAATTGCAGACAACAGAGAGGAAGATGATGAGATCAATGGTTCCTACTGGGTGTTCCGAATTGCGGCATACAGTTTCCTTGCTATCATTTCCTTAATAACCATTTTGAACATTATGAACAGTGTTTCAATGGGTGTGTCAGCAAGAATTAAACAGTATGGGGCTATGCGTGCTGTTGGTATGGGAAGCAGACAGGTTACAAAAATGATAACTGCTGAAGCAGCCACATACGCTGTCTGCGGTACGACTGTCGGAATTATACTTGGACTGCTGCTTCACTATCTGATTTACACAAAGGTTGTTATTACCCATTTTGGCGGCTCATGGAATATTCCCTTTACTACTATTGCCCTTGTACTTTTACTGGTTGTTTTTTCTTGTATTATATCAATTTATACTCCGGCAAAGCGTATACGCAATATGGCAATTACTGAAACTATCAATGAGCAATGAATGTAAGGTGAAAAGTCTTATATGTTAAATAGCACGCACGGTTTTGATTAGGGGTATGGGGAGTAATCTCCATACCCACTAGAGAAGATTCTTGCTCCTCTGCCGCCCTACTTCATTGTTGGAAGCTTCACAACAACAGTTACCCCATGAGGTTCTGTTTCGAAAAATTTGATCGTTCCCTTGTGGGCAGAAACAATCTGTCTTGCGATTTTCAAGCCGTTTCCATGAGGAATCCCGCTACCATTGCTTTGTGTGAAGCTAACACACTCTGCTGCGTTTAACATCCGTAAAGCAGTCTCGTCCATGCCTTTGCCAGAGTCCTGAACCATAAGTTTACACATTCTGTCAGTCAATTCAACCGAAACACAAATATGACATCCATCCGGATTGTGGGCAATGCTATTACCAATTAAGTTTTCCAGCATACGGGTAAGCAAAGTGTTGTCACCCTCAATTAGAATTGATTCAGCACCATCCCCTGCATAAAGGTCAATCACATACTGCTCGTCCAGATCGTTATTCATATAATCACTGATGACTTGCCTGGATAACTCAACCGGACTGACAGAGGTTTTTTGCAATGGCTGCATAGCATATTCCAGTCTTGACACAAGATTCAAGTCAATAATTAACTGCCGCAGCTTTTCCCCATGTTTACGAATTAAACCAGCCTGTTTCTGAACATCAGACGGAAGTGCGTCGTTGTCCTCGATTTCCCCGGCGTAGCCCAGCATGACCGACAACGGGGTGCGTATATCGTGGGAAATTCCACTGATCCAATCGGCGCGGGCCGTGTCTTTTTTGTGGAGCTGTTCACTGGCCCAGTTCAATTCCGCATTGATGTCCGTAAGCTCGCCGTGTTCCTCTAATTGAACCGGCTTACCCTGGGACATTGCGATGATACCTGTCAGAATGGGCTTTACCGCCTGTTCTACCCTGCGCGTGTTGCGCCACAGTAAAAACAGCATCAGTAAGATACTGACAAGAAATATGCCAAACACTGTGATGACCATAGCCCAAACATCGCCGGTTTCCATAGCAAAGTTGTATCGTTGCAGACTATTTACGGGATAGGCCAATACAAACAGTCCGGCTGGATGTTGCCAGACAAATACTGGATATTCCTGCAAGTACCATCTGCTGAATTGGGCAATCTGAGCGGCTGTATAAGAGCGGGGCAGATCATTCGGCATCTGTTCTTCCCAGATAACCGCGCCATCGTCGCTCAACAGCATGGCCCAGGCGTGGTTTTTGGACAGTATGCGGGACAAATCCGGTTCCGCCTCAATCACACCACTCACCTCTGACACCATAGCGGAGAGAGCAGATACCGACAAGTCGGGGGCAGAAGTACGGCAGTCAGCAATCACCCGGATTGCGACCGCAAGCGCAAGGTTCATCAACAGGAACAGCGCCAGAGCTGCGATTGTAGAAAGGAAATATTTCCGGAAAAACCTTTGTATCGGATTCAAAATGATCACCCCTTTACCACGAGTTTGTAGCCCAGGCCCTTGATGGTCAGGAGAGAGACTGGCACTGATGGAGTATCTTCGATCTTCTCCCGCAAGTGACGGATATGGGACATGAGCGTATTTTCATATCCTGTCCAGATTTCTCCGCAGACGGCCTGACATAGAGCGCCAATGGTGACGACACGCCCGGCATTCTCCGCCAGCTTCAGAAAAATTGCGTACTCCTTTCCGGTCAGAGAGAAAACCGTTTCGCCCCGGCGGACCTCCGCACGGTCTAAATCCACTGTGGATGCAGCAAGAATTACCGTCCGATTGCCGTCGGGATATGCCCGTTTCAAAATTGCGTTGACCCGCAGAAGAAGCTCCTTGGGCAGAAAAGGCTTGACCAGATAATCGTCTGCCCCCAGTTCCAGTCCTCGGCACCTGTCCTCGGCTTCTCCTTTAGCGGTCAGCATCAGGACGGGAATCCCGCTGATCTGACGGATTTCCCGCAGCAACTCAAACCCGTCCATGTCCGGCATCATCACATCCAGAATTGCCATTGCAGGCTTTTTCTTAAAAAATTCATCCAAAGCCGCTTCCCCGGAGGAAGCGGTTATGATCTGTGTAAATCCCGCCCGCTCAAAAATCGATCGGACCATAGCCAGCAGATCAAGCTCATCGTCCACAACAAGAATCGGTTTGTCTTTCACGCAGCACACCTCCCAACAGTTCCGACTGGGTGTATTATACCTCTTTTTTCATATCCTGCATAGGACAGCGTTCCAATCTCAAGGTAAATTCAAGTTTGCCGCAAGGTTCTCTCAAGGAGAAGGTGCTATGATAATGTCACAAACGACAAGGAGGTATTGCCAATGAATGACTGTATTATTGAGACGGCTGGACTGACAAAACTCTATGGAAGCCAGAAAAGCGTTTCCGACTTGAACATTCACGTCCGGCGGGGGCGGATTTACGGCCTGCTGGGCCGCAACGGAGCTGGGAAAACCACCACCATGAAAATGCTCCTGGGCCTGACGGCCCCCAGTTCCGGCGAACTGCACATTTTCGGTGAGGACATCCGCACCGCAGCCAGGGAAATTCTGCCCCGTGTGGGCAGCCTGATCGAGTCGCCGGGATTTTATCCAAACCTGACCGGAACGGAAAACCTGAAAATCTTTGCGGTGCTTCGGGATGTGAAACAGCATAACGCAATCCAAAACGCCTTGGAGCTGGTTGGTCTGCCCTATCGGGACAAAAAGCTCTATGCCCAGTATTCTCTTGGTATGAAACAGCGGCTTGCCATTGCCCTGGCCATCATGCACAACCCGGAGCTGTTAATTTTGGATGAACCCATCAATGGTCTGGACCCCATTGGCATTGCGGAGGTACGTTCCTTTATCCGGGAGCTGTGCGACGCCCAGGGCAAGACTATCCTGATCTCCAGCCATATCCTCTCCGAGATTGCGCTGCTGGCGGATGATATCGGGATTATTGACAAGGGGAAACTGCTGGAGGAAGAAAGCCTTGCAGAGCTGGAGAGCAGGAACGGCAAATACATCCGATTTATCCTTTCTGATGCGAATAGGGCATCCAGTTTGCTGGCCCGTCAGTTCAAGGCGCAGGACTATCAGATTGAAGATAAACACACGCTGTTCCTGATGGACACCTCCCTCCCCATGCCGGAGATGATCCGCTGTTTCGTGGAACATGATATTACTGTTTCCGAGGCCCATCTGTGCGAGGACACTCTGGAGGACTACTTCAAGAAGGTGACAGGAGGTGTTGGGATTGCTTAAACTGATCCAGTGTGAGTTTTGGAAACTGAAGCGGAAGCGGTTTGTGCTTCTGGTGGTGCTGGCAGCGTTTCTGTTTCCCCTTCCTGTGACGGCCGTAGCGATGACGCCCCGCATTATGGGGCGCTATGACACGAAAGCCGAGATTTTTGACGCGCTGTTCAGCTTTATCATGGGGTATGGCGTGCTACTTCTCCTGCCCTGCGTCATTGGCGTTCTGGCAACCATGCTGTTCTTTATGGAGCGGGACAATGATACCTTCAAAAGCCTGCGGACCATCCCGGTGACAAGCACACAGATGGTTTTGACAAAAATTATTGTGCTGTTCCTCATGGGTATCCTGTTTTCCCTCGCCTCCACATTCGCCACGATTTTGTGCGGCAGTGTGGTGGCGGAGGTGGGAGGTCTTGCTTACAAGCTGCTGGCGTCTGTTATGTTGGGAATCTTTATCACAGCCGGAACCCTGCCTTTGGTGGTTCTTGTGGTCTTTTTCAGCAGGACCTATATTTTCTCCATCCTTCTGTGTGTATTTTACAGTGTTTTGAGCCTGACGCTGGAGGGCCTGTATAGTATACTCCCTAAAGAGCTCTGCCTGCTGTTCCCCATTCCGCTGACAAATCTATGGTTTGCTGGTAATATGGCGGACCATGGCATTTCCATGAACCTGACGGAATTAGCGCACCTCATTCCCTCTACCTTTCAGACCGCTGCCACCTTGAGTGTTATGGCGATTTTGTCGGTACTGCTGATCGACCGCCTGTATAAGAGAAGGGGGGAATAGAAATGTTTCGGATGATTAAAACCGAGCTTTGGAAACTGAAACGCTATCATGTCCTGTGGGCCGGTGTTCTTTTGATGGCGCTGTCCGTCTTGCTGGCCCTGTTCAGCTCCACGGCTCAGGATGGCTCTGTGTGGACCTTTTCCTTTCTGGCGGAGCAGGTTATCAAAAATAATGCTACAACTATCTTTCCTGTATGTATCACCCTGATTACTGGCTATATGATTGCCAGGGAGGAAAAGGATGATACGCTGAAAAACATTGTGACGATTCCCGTTTCCTACCGCGCTCTGCTGTGTGGCAAGCTGGTGGTCGGCGGACTGGTTTCCGCCCTGTTCGGGCTGGCCTGCGCGGCGCTGACCGTTCTCGGCAATCTGATTGCGGGATTTCCGGGGCTTACTGTTCCCGCAGTGGTACAGACGGCAGTACAGATGAGCTTCAACTGTCTGTGCCTTTATATCGCCGTTCTGCCCATCATTGCGGTTTCCGCCTGTATTTCGGGAGGCAATATGACCGGCGTCATTATTGCCTTTGTTTACGGTTATGGCGGGATGTTCGCAGCCGGCAGTGTAAAATTGTCCAATCTTTATCCCATAACGGCCAGCCTGGGAATGATTGGATATCGAAGTTATGATGTCACCTGGAATACTCCGCTGTGCTGCGGAAGTATGGCTCTGATGATTGCGTTGACGGCGGTCATTCTCCTGACCATGAAGTCCGGCACAGATAGGCGGTGGTCTGCCAGGAAAAAAACAAAAACGCCCTTGAAAAAGGGTTGGTAATGGAGGATATGAGTATGAAATCTAAGAAAAAAACAGTGTTTGCCATCCTTGCAGCGGTCATAGTACTTTTGATTGCCGTCGTTGCGTTTACGGTTCCCTCATTGTTTGATGGCAGCAAAGCCACCATCTATTATACACAGATTGACAACAGCAAAATCGATGAAAACGACTCCAAGGGTGGTGTGGTCAATTTCAAGGGAAACCTCCCGTATTCCTATACGCTCACCTCTTATGATGAGAACGGGAAGGAAAAAGAGATTACATTTGGAACATCGAAAGAATTGCAGGACGGCGTGTTCATTTCCCAGGAAGTCGTGCCGGTGCGCGGTGTGACTTCTTGGGACGAAGTGCAGTATGAAGAACTGCCGGAGGCGGTGCGGAGTAAGTATGCCGCGCCAAAGGAATAAATGATTTCTGTTCGGGTCATCTGATGTCTAATGGAAAGGATTCAAAAGTGTGAAGGCAGTTGGTGAAATCCGAAGAATGGTTATTATGTCTTATTTGCGGAAACGAGACCCATAGTAAAATGTAGATACACCATGATACAAGAGGCAGGGAGATAATTCCCTGTATGGATTAAGGGGAATCGAATCCGTCCTGGTAGAGGAACATAGATATTTGTAGATTATTCAGCTGAAACTTATTTCATCACATAAGAACAGACATGGGCAATGTCTCCATGCAATCATAAAGAAGCCAGCGGAACAGATAGCAAAATCTGAGCGCTGGCTTCTTTATTTTTCGGAATATTATTTTTCGTTACTGCAGACAGTTACAGACAAGCGCTCAAGTTCAGGAATGGAGTCTGCTCTAATGAGTGCAGTAGCTGTGGATACAAGGACAGATAAAGCTTTTTCATCGCAAAGTGGGAGCAGCCTTAACAGCTCCTGGTATGTAGAACCGGTTCTGTCATGGTGATCCTGGAAAATACAATCATCCGCAGAAATATCCAGTAATCTGCAGATATGGTAGAAATTTTCGATGCTGGGTGAACAGCGGCAACGTTCCAGATCCTTTTGGAAGGATAGGGAATGTTCCAGTAATTCCGCACACTGTGCCTGCGTCAGATGTTTTTTCTTTCTGGCTTTCTTCAGCGCAGCACCGAAGACCTTGGCATCATTGATAGATAAAGACATTGTGGTCACCTCCTATAAGTAGTGTAGTGCCACACTTTATAAAAGTAAAAATGGTATAAACACTCTAAAAAGTAGAGTGATAACCTACTAAACACCCAGACATCTGGTGAACAAAAAAAACATGGTTCATCAGAGTCTTATTTGGGTGTCTTTTTTGTGCCATGGGAGAGGACGCATGGCAGACATTGGGGAATGGTCTTAAGCCGGGCATCGGCAGGGGAATTTCGTTAAAAAAATCATAAGTTTTTTGTGGGTAGAGAAGGACCTGAATGGTAGTGCATTGCGCTACTTTTTAGGGGAAGATAGAAAAGATTGGAAAAAGAACGATTATCTGGGGTGTAAAACGGGTAATGGTTCTTTTTGTATTACCCGATGCCGCTCACCTCCAATTCCAGATTTTGCAACTAAAAATCTGGAATTTTAGGAGGAAAAGCCATGTGGCATAAAAATAACGGAAAAAGCGAAACAGAAATTATGCAGAATCGTTTTACGGCGTATCTGGCAACTGCAGTGCAGCGCCGCAGAAATGATTATATACAACAGTTGGACAGGCGCCGGCAGATTGAGAGCCTCACCGAGGATTTCCTGTTTATGCCGGAATGCAGCATAGAGCAGGACATGTTTCTTGGGCTGCCCATTCTCATGCAGCTGGAGGACAGTGTGCTTCTCCAGGCATTGAAAGAGCTTAGTGAGCGGGAACGGTACATATTTCTTGCGAGAGTGCTGGACGGAAAGAGTTTTGAAACATTGGCAGAAGAAACCGAGCTGGGATACAAAGGCGTGACGGCAGTGTATTATCGGACAGCACAGAAGATCAGAAGAAAGATGGAGGTGACAAAATGAATTTTAAGGAATTACTGTTACAGGCAAAAGAAGGAAAAGAGGCAGCAGTCATAGATTTATTGGAAATGTATAAGCCGCTTCTGGTAAAGAATGCCATTGTGAACAACAGATTTGACGAAGACCTTTATCAGGAGCTTTGTATCATACTGTTGAAATGCATTGGCCAGTTCAGGATGTAAAGGAGCAGGCAGGAACAAGGTGGTTTGTGCCATATAAAAAGGAAAAGCGCCAGGCGGTATATGCCGGGCGCTTTTCTGAAATACAATCAATGAACCTGCACTGTTGGAAAACAGTTATTTCTTATAATAATGAATATATAAATTATAATTTCGGGGCTGTGTGAGCATCCGAATCCAGATATAGAGGTGCAATGTTTCTGAATACAGATTAAACTCAGAATCGCCTACAGGCTCTGCAAATGTGCAAAGATTCTGCATTGTTCCCAGTGTTTTAAATTCCGGCATACAGAAGAGGGCATTTTGGAATCGGTCAATCTCTTTGCTCAGATTCTCAGGTGTTGGTTCCTGTTGGCAGTGAAACCAGGTGGTCCACCACCTGTATCCGTCATAATCAGAGCGGGAATAGGAAATCTCACTGTCAGGCCTTTTCCGTGTATTTTTGTCATCATCCGGATTCTGAAAGATTTCCAGAAAAGCACACCTTGTGGTAAGCATCGGATTTTTGCTTTTCTGCAGTTCCTGAAACCGCTTGTCGGATATTCCATACCAGTTCTCAAAAGGCATAACAGCTTTTCCATAATCACGCATGGCTTCGTCTGATCCGCATTGCTGGCAGATATAGATTTTTGCGTGGCGGCTTAACGAATTAACCATAAGCCGGTCATTCAAAGGATTTCCGCAGCGCAGGCAGACCGGTCTTTGACCATTGCCATCCGAAAACCATTTTTTATCTTTCTTCCAGAGTGCCTCCAGTATGTTTTTGGGGTACAATTCGATTTTCATTCGGCATACCTCTCTTTCCAGTCATGAAGATAGGAAGCATATCCATCCGGGTCAATCTCCTGAAGGATCTCCGGACGGAACCGGTATTCCGGATAACTGCAGAAACCGCTGCGGCCATAAGTGCCGGTAGGGACTGCCAGGCCGTGCCGGATGATCCATGCAAGGATATCTTCACCATTGTTATTGGTATCAATAAATGCACAGTTCTGAGGCCGGATAGAGTTCAGATTAACGGTCAGGACATTCCAGGGTTCCGCCTCTCCGTCTTCCCAGGAAGTCATTGTAATAGCGAGGTTGCCTTCCGTATAGGAAGTAACATTCAGCTGGATCTTATAGGTATTCCCGTATTTCTCCAAATCAAATATTTTCATAGTGTCTCCTTTCTTTGGGGGTGTATTGTTTCTTTGCCATGTGTTTTTGTTATGCTGCTGTTCTGGGCATCTTCTGTGCCGGGAGAAGTATCACTCCTTTTTCCACCTCTGCAGGTATCCATGTATCGTTTTTCCACATACAGCCACTTGCTTCATTATAAAATTTAGGCGCCTTGGGCGGATTCCCAAAACATTCCTCATCCAGATACAGACAGATGTGCTTGTCATAAAAAGGAATAAGGGCCTGGCGGATCTGCTCTTTCAGTGTCAGGGCAAGCTGGTCGATCTCCTCAATATCCTGTCTCTTAAAAGCAGCCGCGGAGATCTGCTTCAGAATGCCGGACTGGTCAATGGTTTCCTGGATCAGCGGCTGTGCCTCGTCCATAAAGTCCGCACGGATGCGGATATTTTCCAGCGTGATCTGCTTTACATAGGCTGTGGCTGTGGACTTGATATTGTGCCGCAGTTCGTCAAAAGGTTTTTTGTATTTGGTTTTTAATACCTCCAGGGATGCCACGGCAAGGTTTCTTTTTAAAAGGTCAAGATGTTCTTCCAGTGTTTTTCGTAATTCGCTGTTATTCATAGGGATACCTCCAATCCTGCAAAATAAGTTTTTTTAAAAATCGTCTTCCCACGCCGGCAGAGTATTTTCCGCCGGATAGGGGGGACTGGTTTCTATTGATGAAACCGGCTCTTCTGTTTTCTGGTCTTCCAGTTGTTTTTCTGCTGCCTTTTGCTGGCTGCGGACAGCGAGCGCCAGTGCATCTTCGCCTACATCGCTGTATGCCTGTTTCCTGGCTTTCTTTTTACGGCACTTTTCCACAGCGGCGGCATAATCATAGCCGATTGCCTTTTGAAATTTATCTGCAATCTCTCTCAGTTTACCTGCGTGGTATTCGTAAGTAGCACGGTGGAAACCAGTCAGCTCCCACTGATCACATACGATATCCAGCATCCGTGTATAGTCCATAAGTGCGTTGATGGTTTTCAGGACATCGCCATAACAGGTTTTCAGCTCATGGGAACCATCCAGATCCACATAGGACAGGGTAAGCTCCTGTTTCTGATATTCGTCTATTTCCGCTGACTGCATCAGTACATGCCCGTAAATTTCCATGGGAAGCTTTGGCATATTGTCAGCCGGATTATTTTCAGGATTCATTCCCGGCACCTCCTGACGGTTTTGTCTGCGGGGCCGCAAGCCCGCTTACGATCATCTGGACAGCGGTGCGGTATCCGCAGATGTAGGATTGCTCTGCTATGGCGCTGTCTCTTTCAGAAACCGCCGCCTGGTACTGCTCAAAGAGCCTTTTGGACTGCCCAAGGGCAGGAAGGAGCGCTTTCTCCGTTTCCTTCACTTTCTGATCCAGCCTGGATGGAGCCGTTACGCAGCCGTAGATATCCGGCTCATAATGACCATAAAAAAGATTATGTAAAAAATCCGGTTCTTCCAGGCCCGTCAGGTTCACGGCTGCAGGCGCCGGCTTTGAAAGTGCTGCGGCGATTTCCTGCAGAGCTTTGATCAGCTCCGGTAACTGGCGGTTAAAAAAAATACTGCCCATTTTGGTTTCATAAAAATTCATTTTTGTCTCCTTTCATGCAATCTGCTGTTCACCCCAGTGGATTTGGAGGACACCGTTTTCATCCTTCTCCTGACGCATCAGGAGGGACAGCAGGTCATAGTTCACATCAAACCGGTCATAGATTTCATCCAGATCCACATCCTGCCCTTTCATAAACAGGTTCAGCTTTTCCTTTGCCAGAACCATCTGCATCAGGTTGGATTCAATACTGCCCGCATAGGTGAGAAAATAGATATCCTTCTGTTCTGTTGAGGTATACCGGATGAACCGGAAGTAGAACTGGCTCATGCCGGAGTTATTGTAATGTAATTCTGGGATAATGATCTTGTTGACATAATCAAAGTTGACACTGGAAGGAAGACTCTGCTGGGTGCAGAGAAGAATCCCATTCCCACTGTCCTGCAGTGTCTGCTTGAGCGCCCGCCTTTTTGCAAAGCTGGTGTTTGAACCAGTGACCACGAACAAAGGACGGTCCGGCAGGTATTCCCGCAGTGCTTTTTCATAGGATTCCAATACGGTAACATGCCGTACTCCGATAGCAATGGTCTCATCCTTCCACTCGGCTGCCATCTCAACGGCTGTCATGACTTTGACAGGGGTATCCCCCGTGTATTCCTGCACGGTATCTGGAGCAGCGCCGATGCGCAGGAGAAGGACAATCTGCTGGACCAGGCGCATCATGGAATCCTTTCTGGAATTGCCGGTAGAAGCAAAATAGTTATCCCGCATCTGATAAAATTCATGGATTGCTTTCTGGTAGACTTCCTTTTCTTCCGGAGGGAACCGGAGCAGCACCTGGTGGATATGCTTGATATCCTTGCAGGAAACCTCTTCAAAGGTTCTTGTAATAACGGTCTTTCCTAAAATATCGCTGAGAATATCTGCATTGTAGATATCCTGTGTGCGCTTCTCCATGCCGAATACTGTGATCTTTTCCGGCAGATGGGAGGATGCAAACAGGGAATAGCCTTTCTTGTAGGCAGGGATTGGCTGCCCGAAATAAGGGTTGGGCTCATAATCCGGTTCGCTATCCGCTTCACTGTCTTTATTATGGTGATAGATATACTGATTCCAGGAGATCATGTTGACGGAATTGTTGTAGAGCAGCTCCAGCTGTGGTGCAAATTCCGAAATATTGTTCCTGGTGCTGGTTCCCGTAGTAAGCAGTTTCATCCGGCACCGGCGGAAACAGGAAAGCACTGCCTGACACCGGGCACTTCCGGGATTGGAGATCTCATCGCTTTCGTCCAGTATGAACTGGATATTCTGGTTCAGCCGTTTCACATGTTTTTTCAAATGTTTCTTATAGGAGCTTACCTTGCTTAGCGTGATAAGGACAAAATATCCGGGCTGGATACGTTCCAGATCAGCAAGCCGGTGGATCAGGATGCAGGGCAGGTCATAGTTTGCCAGCACCACATTCCAGTTATTCCGGATGGAGATCGCTGAAGATACCACCCAGGTGCTGTGTACGTGCTGTTTCTGCATCCGGTACAATCCTGTCGCAATGCCGGCCAGCGTCTTTCCACTCCCCTGCTCCCACTGCAGGAGCGCATACTGTTTCTGGAGGGTAAGGTTGATGTCATGCTTCTGGATCCCATTCAGTTGGATCTGCTCCATAAGAGAAGAATCCCACAGGGAAAAGTCATTCAGCCAGTCTGCAAGCTTTGGATCTTCCTCCATTTCTGCAAAAGCAAGATTCTGCCTTTCGTATTCTGCCCGCTTTCTGGAAAGCAGTTTTTCATAGCCGGGGTAATCCTTCAGGGTATTATCATAAACTGCCCGATAGATTGGCACAGGCAGACGCTGGCTGTCTTTTAGCTGCCGGCGTGCGGCCGTACTGTAGCCTTTATAAATGAAATCGCCTTTTCTCTTGATAAGGCAGATTTTATCTGTTTCCGGCACAGGATTTTGTTTTTTCAGTGCTTTCTGCAGATAAGTGAGTACCTTTTTTTCTGTAAGCTGTGTCTTGCACCACTGTTCATAACTCATGCCTTCAGGCTTGCGCTGGGTGTAAAAGCGGTGCAGATATTCACAGCATCTGGCATAGGATGGCCGGATGGCCGGATGTGCCTTGATATGGTACAGGAGTTTTTGAGCCTGGTATTTAAAATCACCGGATGTACTGCGTGATTTCGCCAGCTCCAGAAGAATCCTTGACTGATTGTTTTCTAATGCCGATTTGGCAAATGCTATCATCTTTTTATGGATGTATGCGGCTTCTTCCTGTACATCAAAGTCCTGTTCCAGAGTATCATCTGGCTCTGTATGGTAAGGCTGAGGTTTCCAGCCTTCTTCGGCAGTCCTTTTCTGCCAGAACTGCAGCTTTGTTGCAAATCTGCTGACACCCAGATGGGAAAATGCATCTTCCGGGAGCGTCACCTGTCCCAGAAAGCTGTATTGCTTTTCCATCTCCCGGATCTGCCCGCTGTCCGTAAAGGTGTCAGACAGATAGGATGCAGGTACGATCAGGGCAAGGATGCCGAGAGGCTTTAATACTTCTGCCGCTTTCAGACAGTAATACATATGGGAAGACAATTCTCTGCCGCTTTTGGTCCACCATTTTAAATGGAAGGGCGGATTTCCTACCACATAGTCAAACCGCGTGTCCGGCTGACAGGTGCGGATATCCCGGCACTCGATGGAGGCGTCCGGATAAAGGAATCTTGCTGCTTTTACCGCATTGACATCCAGCTCACAGCCGTAGATGTTTGCTTCTGTTGGAATAAAGTTAAAAAAACTTCCCATGCCGCAGGTAAGGTCTGCCACCAGATCATGCTCCGATAATCTCAGGCAGGCTGTAATTAGTTCACACAGCCGGGGTGGGGTGAAGAACTGGCCGTTTTCAATCTCTTTCTTTGCCTCGCTGTAGGCATGGTAATTCTCATAGTCCTGCCGTTCCAGGGCATGAAGCCCGCCGTCACCGGTATAGGCGTTGTAGATATCCTCCCGGCTGATGGAACAGGAACCGGCAGTGTTGCTGTCGATCAGGTAAAGGACTTTCTCATTGAGTTCTTTCCGCTTATCATGCGGAATGGGTTCATCCCGATAGACATATTTCATTGGTATCACCTCGCTAACATATGGTTTTTAAGTATTCATCCACGAACTGCAGGACATAAGCTTCACTGGTAAATTTCAGATCCACCCGCCCATTCTTGAACATCCTCAGTGACTGTATTTTTTTGCAATCCGGAAATTCGCACTGGCCGGAATCAGATTCCCGCCCGAGAAGCCTTGAGAGACTTGCCGGAGTGTGATCAAATCCGCCGGTTTCAAAATGGGAAATTCCTCGTATGATATCTTTCATTCTGCCGATCAGCTCCCAGGATTCGCTTCTATAGTAGCTGCGATAGCTGCATGCATAATTTGTAAACTGCAGGACGCATTTTTTCTGTTCAAACTTTGCACGGCCGCTGCCAGAATCCCAGGCGGCGCTGTGACATTTTTCTTTCAGTTCATGAAGCGCCTGCTCGAAAAAAGCCCTGCCGCCAGTCTGTAGGAATATCTGCTCCAGGATGTCTGTATAGTGGAGCGTCAGATTTTCCAGTTCCTGCGTATACTTTAGTGCCTGTTCCTTATAATCATCCACCCAGCGGTCCGTTGGTTCCTGCGGAATCAGATGGTCTTTTACGTCGCCCTTGTCAATAGAAAAATGATAGGTTTTCGAGAAATGTGAAACTAGATGGTCTATAAACAGGGCATGCAGGGATTGAAGCTGCCCCCGGATTTTGTCACTGGAGAGCTGAAACTCACCATACGTAGTAAGGTAGGTATCAGCAGATGCGTCTGCCGGAGCCAGAAGTTCCCGCTGCTGGCTCCGCATATCTTCCCAGAAAAATTCCAGTTCTGCCAGGGAGCTTCGGGCAAGGTCATAAGCCGCCTGATGGGCTTCACAGAAGATTCGGTCTGCTTCTGAGATCCGGGTATCCGCTTTTATTTCAACACTTTCAAATTTTTTAAGTAAATCCATAATCGTTTCCTTTCTATCCTTGTGAAAAATGAGGAATCTGTTTCCAGTCTGCTTTAATACCAAAAGGCAGGGCAGTATCCTTTGGGGAACTTTCCTGCCGGAGTATCAGGCAATCGTAATTTGTTTGTCTTTCCTGCTGAAAAGATATACGTTATCAGACAGGAACTGGGAAGGTTCCAGAATATAACGGTTCGCATCATAAACCGTTTCTTTATGGGACGGGATATCATCATCTTTATGTAACGGTATCAAAAGCATTTCGTGGACAGAACTGGGCAGAAGGATCAGGTCATCCTGTATTTTCTGAGAAAAATCATCCAGAATCTTCTGATAGCAGACAGCCGTGGCTCCATGATCGTTCTGGGTATTGGAAAGAGCAAACATGGGAATCAGCGGCTCCTGCGGCAGTTCAAAAGGAACGCCGAGAAGATTTCCCAGTCCGGCTTCATCCATAAGGCAGGTGATAGATGCCGGGTAAAGACGGGGCGTATTTTCTTCTGCTGCTTTATCCAGTTCATAGATGGATATCCCCCAATCTTTCAGATGTTCGTTCCGTACAAGAATAGTTCCTGTATCTGATTCCCCAAGGGGACACTGCACATAGTATATTTTTGCCAGATCCAGAAATTTTGTGTATGGCACCTTATGGAGAAGTTCTTCATTTGCTTCATAATTTACAAGAATGTAATACAGCCCTGACCGGACCTGCTCAAAATCATAAAGCCATTCCGCATCCAGAGATTCTGGCAGAGCCTGGTTTTTGTAAAAATCGAGAACATAGTCAACGGTTCTCGTCCAGTTGTCTGTATCCAGAAATGTCTCGAAAAAGGGTTCCAGGGAAATGGTGATCCCTGTATGGGAATTTGGCTCTGAAATACGGATTCCATAGGAATAAATGCCGTTTATTTTCAGCTGTTCTATCATAGTGACTTCCTTCGGCAGGACATTGGAAATGGATGATTTCATACGCTCTGCAAATTCTTTTATATTCATAATGCCTCCTGTCTGTATGCCATAAGCATATCCATAAGAAAAGGCCGCAGTCTGGGATTAACTACGGCCGGAACATGAAGGCGGACAGTGAAACACTGCCGCCACAGTTACTTAAAGTCCATTTATGCACATGCGGCCAGTCTCACAGGGAGCGGACTCATGGCCGCCAGCGGAAAAGGGCTCATAGATAAATGGTAATGGGTGTTCATGGTCTCAAAATGAACCTCATCCATGGTGTGCTTATGCAGTGCCACAACACGGGAGGTACGGTAGAGGTTCCCCCCGGCCGCAAAGATGGCAGGTTTTCCGATCGTAACAGGGCAGATCAGCTGGCCACAGAGCATTACTTTCTTTTTTTCTTCTTTTTTCTTTCTCATTCTTTCTGACCTCCATTCTGTTTCTTAGTTGATGTTTTGGGAAAATCCATGTGAGAATCTGTCAGGAACGGACAGTTCGGATGTTGGCACAGACTGGTATGGATACAGGGAATTTCATTTTCTCCATAATACGGATAACAGGTTGAAAAACCGGCCTTTTGAAGTAAAGATTCCGCTGTTTCCAGTAGCGGGCCAATGAAAGCCATATCCCATAGGAATTCGGACAGTGTTTCTGTCTGCTCGATTTCAGGACATGTCAAAAGTCGTAATAGCTGATACGCCTGACCATCCAGAATATCATTCCGTTTCTCTAAAAAAGATTCAAAATTGTTAGTATTATTCATAGCACATCTCCATCAATACAGTTCGTATTTCCTCCAGAAGTTCCTGGACACGTTTCATGGTAGTATTCTGCCTGTGAGCGATATCACGGTCATTGTACCCACAGGATTTCAGATGCACGATGTTCATCTGCTGCCTGGATACCCGTTTTGCCAGGTCGTGCAGGAGAAGCTGTTCCTCCAGTTGGCACATATATGGATTAGGTGCGGCTATAGTTTCTTCTAAAGCCAAACTATCTTCGTTTGGCTTGATATGCAGACTAACTACATCGGCATTGTGCTTGGGGCGTCTTTGTTTTCTTCTATAGTCAGATATACATGCTGACATTCTGCGCCATGCAATAGTAGCAAATGAATACTGCTGTAATTTCAGTTCATTAAAATAGCGGGAAACTGCACGTAGATAACCGAAAATGACTACATCATAAAATTCATCGCGGGGCAGGTGATTTTCTGCTAAGAATTTATAGACAAGATTATGGTTTTCTTCAGCAAACAAACGCTGCTCCGGGGTTAGTGGTATTTCAGATTTCATAGAAATTTCCTCCTTTAAATGCGAAAAGGACTCCCCCGGAAGTAAACCGGGAGAATCCTTTTGATACGTTACATATGGCATCAGGCCATATCTGTTACATCCGATCATGCGGGCAGGGCTTCACGTTCTCCGTCAAGGGGCTGTCCGTAGTTAAACTTTCCGCCTCCGCCTGCCGGCAGGACTTCCACATTGCTGTTACCGTAATCGCAGCCATCGTCATGCTGTGTTTCATTGACGGCTGCACGCTGCTGGAGCATCATGCGGATCTGTGTCTTGAAACCATCTGCAAACTGTCGGATCTGTGCCAGCTCCTCGCCGCTGAAATCGTACAGCCGGCGGAAGGTGGCGACGCTGTAGTCATCTTTTCCGTTGCTCATTTTTTTCAGTGCGATCTGTACCACGCTGCCATAGGTCGCACGGCGGCGGAGCATAAAGGACTGGTTCATGAACTCACGGAAGGGCTTTAAGCTGGTGGGCGGCAGAGTTACCTGTAACGGCATGAACTCACCGCTGCGGAGCAGGTAGAGCACACGCATGTTCTTGCATGCCTTGCCTGCCCCTTCTGCAGCAGAGCCGAACTGGTTTAAAGCGCAGGCCGCACAGGAACCGCCCGGCTCCCCGATCCCCTGCTTTCCATCTACGGAAGAGCACAGGGGATTGGAGTTGTCGTCATACTCGCTGCCCTCCGGCCAGTAAGCGTTGTTGGGATGGTTGAAGAGGATGACCCCTTCCAGGGTTTTGGCATAATCCGGATTTTCCGGATCATCGGAGGGGATCTCGAACATCAGAGCACCGCCGCCCGGGATCTTGATCCGGGGGAAGCTCATCTGCAGGCCGTCCATGTCCTCTGCCAGTTCCTCCTGGGTGAATTCTCCTTCCGGCATGGCTGCCGGGAGCATAAATTTTTCCTGTTCTGCCAAAGCGTTGTTCTGGGTGTTATACATACTGTTTTCCTCCTTGGATTTGAATTGTTTTTTATTGGCTGTATTAAGCGGCTGCCTGGTTGATCCGGTTCCACTGGCGGGCCGGCATGGAAAGAATGTTATAGCCGATACTCTCCAGCTGGGTGGCCCTGTCATAACTCTCCACATCCTGGCTGTGCCTTGTAACAGCGTTGGAAAGCCCGTACAGGGTCAGGTCTTTTCCTTCAATCAGATGCTGGAGGATTCCTTCTCCCTCATCATCCGTGATGTGGAATTCCCGGCTGGCCAGCTTCACAATGCCAGGGACATCTTTGGTGTTCATCTCTGCTTTTGCGGCGTCCTGCATCATGCCGACCACCTGGGAAAAGCGTGCCTCCTCCACGGCGGCCCTGACGGTATCCTGGATCTTCAGGATAAAAGCTTTGTCATCGGCGGCCAGTGTCTTTTCGGAATAGAGCTGGAAGCTTTCCTCCATGTCATTGACCCGGCCCACGTGGTTGCGGCGGGTCTGTGCATCATTGACGATCATGCCGTTGCTGCATACCAGGCGGTAGACAAGGGGCTGGATATTGACAGCACCCATACCGGTTTCGCTGTTGGATATGATAACGCCGGCCTGCACAATGTCTCCCGGCACAACCTCCGCTTCCAGGCGGGTATTGACCACTTTCATATACATCCGGCTGTCCGTGATCTGACAGCTCTCAAAACGTGCGCCTTCCATGCGTCCGATAATAGGCAGGACTGCCTGGGCAATCTCCAGATTATCGATCCGGCGGTAGCGGTTACTTAAAAATGCCCTTGCCGTGCCGCCCATGGTACGCAGCAGCCGTTTAGACGGGGCATGCTGGAACCAGGCATTGACATTGGCAGCAAGAAGCTCCGGTTTTTCCGCAAGCATCCGGTCATAGTAGGATGCGGGAATCTTTAAATGAGTTCCCAGCTGCCGATGGGCGATGGTATTGACCTGCATGGGCTCCACAGGTTCGGTTTTTCCATCAAACATGTGGAGATAGACCTGAGAATCATAGGGCTCCATCTGCAGGCTTCTGGTATCCACCAGATAATCTTCTTTTAACTTACTCTGCCGGGTGATCTCGGCGGCCATTTCTTCCAGGGAAAGACCTTCTTTCATTCTGTTTCGCTCCTTTCTTATTGTGTGCGGGCTTACCAGGAAATCTGGATGCCATTCGCCATGATTTCAGCCGCCAGCCCGTTACGCTCAAAAACCTGCAGAAGCCGGGGCCAGTACGTTTTTTCCGGAAAGCCGGCAAGGTGCTCTTTTGCCACCTCCTCCGTATCTTCCTCGATGCAGATATCACCGTCCTCATGGATGGTCAGACGGCTGTGGCCTCTGGAATTTAAGTCTGCCACAAGAGCTTCCAAAACCTTCCTTCCCTGGACTTCATACCAGATCTGGGGGTCTACCGGCTGCTTATTGGGCGGAATGGTATCTTCCGGTTCACATCCTCCGGCCTCTGAGAGGGGAACGATCTTTAACATGTTACAGTTGATGCTGGCATCCTGATCCACACATACATCTGCATGGTCAAAATCCGGGATGCCGTAAAGGCGGATGCGTCCGGTTCCTCCCGCCAGCACTAATTTTTCCGGTCTCTTTTCGCACCACTCCCACCGTACATCAGGATAAACTGCCCGTAGATAGGCAGAGATCCGGTGGTTGACATGGCGGAGCAGCAGCAGTTCCGTTTCTGAGGCTTCCATGACAGGAAATGCAGGGGGCTGTGAAGAGGCGATCCCTTCCGCCAGGCGTTTCCTTGTAAGCTGTTCACGCATCCTGCGGCGTTTTGCCTGCTGCATGTAAGGCCGTAAGAGTACCGCTGTGACCCACAGCCCCCAAAGGGTGAATACCCCGATCAGGAGCCAGGACTGCCAGGCACCCCTTATCAGTGCCAGTATGGCGATAACCGCCCCCACAAGAATGCTGATGCTGCCCCACAGGGCTTTGTCGCTTTTCATTTTTTACCATCCTTTCTTTGTTATTGTTAAAAGTAACCTGCATGTTCTGCATGCACAAAAAAAGAGGAACCATACTGGCTTTTCAGTATCATTCTGAAAACCGGTACGGTTCCTCTTCTGGAGCCGGAATGGGAATCACTCCGGCAGGGACTCGCGTTCTCCGTCCAGTACCTCCACAGGGGGAGGGGCGGATTCTGCGGTCTCAGGGTCATTTGGAAAATCGGCGGGGCTTTCCTTTGGAAAGCGGCCGGGAAGAAATCCAAAGTTGGACAGATAGATCTTTAAGACCTTCGCCTTTTCCTTCCCATGGCTTGAGGTACAGTCCACCAGCCGCTGTGTGCCGGTGATCCATAACCGGCTTTCCTTCTTTACACCAAGCTGCATCAGGCGGGATACCTCATCATCCCATGCCCAGACCTGGTAATACTGGAACTGCCCCTTGCCGGTCTGCTCGGTAAAACCGAAACAGACATAGGTGGAATCTCTCTGGCTCTTTTGGGGAACCAGGTCATTCTCCACACGTCCAAATGCAAAAATCTGTGCCATAACACTCCTTTCTGCCACTGGCCTTGTTATCTATAAAAAAAGTGCCAGCAGGAATCCGGCCCATATGGGCGCAGCAATGCCACTGACACTTATATACAAACTTAACAGCGTGTGCAATGCGACTGTCTCATCGCTATACAGACAAAACCGTCTGCAATCCTGCAAGGATACGCACAAAAATCAATTACAAGGTAAGTATAACACCATATATTGTGTCTGTCAAGTTTACATATACTATATATAGATATTTAAAGCGGCGAAATACAATATTTTGTAGTTGGAAGCCATGCAAATATGTAAAGGTTCCTATATATAAACAGGAATCAAGACCCTGTTATTCTGCAGAATCTGATTTTTTTGTTTCCAGCCTGTTGTCCGGCAGGCCGGAATCGTAGCCTAAAAACAGATCCGTGGAGAGGGAGGCGTTCAGATATTCACTGCCCAGGGAAGGGCGGGAGGCTTTCCGGAAATAGAAGCAGTAAACTCTGTCCGGTTTTATTTTTATCTGTCTCCCCAAAAGTAAGATAACAGCAGCTCCCCGGCTGTCTGTAAGCTCTATTTTTTGATACCTGCGTAACGGCTGTGAGGAAACGGCTGTGCAGATGCCCGTGATGGTCTCATAGTCCCCACGCAGGATCACGATCAGGAGCCCCATGCTACGTAGCAGGCAGCAGAAGAAGATAATGCCGCTCAAAACCAGCAGGAGCCGGTCGCGGGAAATAAAAAATGCAGCGGCAGCCATCAGGAGGATGGCGGTTCCTGTAAGCAGGAAAAGAAAAACTTTCAGCCGGAGGGTAAAAGGAGAGTTCAACCATTGTTCCATAAGTATCATATCCTTTCAAAAATAATCTGCTGGCGCAGGTACAGGTTCGCAACTGCAAGCGTGACCGCCTGGCTTTTAGCGGAAAGCCGCATCAGGCAGCTGATGTTGTCGCTGGTGGTATCCGGATCGTCATAAAGGCCGTCCAGTATGCTCTCTTCCGTGGGGAAAGAACGGATATCCTTTTCCATGCACCGGATCAGTTCTGCTGTGGAGAGCAGTGCCTGTCTGGCAAGGGCCATGACCTGTTTTTCGTTTTCGGTACGCTGGTCCCGGCGGAACAGTCGGCCGGCAGCAGAAAACGGCACATGGTTCACAAAGACCAGCTTCAAAAATGACAATATCCTTAGAAGGCGGGAGCCATCTGTGGGAATGATGTACATGGAAGAGAGCAGGTCATAAAGGGCATCATATTCGGTTTCCCCTTTGCCGCAGACCAGCAGGCCCCGTGTCAGCAGCCGCTCCACGCACTCCCGCCAGGGACGGTCTACCACATCCTCCTGCCCCGGAAAAGTCTTTGCATAGAGCAGACCGATCTCCTCCATGCGGACGATCCGCCAGTTCAGGCAGCTCCAGATGACCATTTCCTGGACATCAACCATGTATTCCTTTCCCCCAAGAACAATGACGGGGCAGTAGCGCCGGCAGCCGTTGGTCCTGCGCTCAAAGCGTCCGACAGCCGTGTAAAGTGTTTTTAATGCCATAAAAAATCCTCCTGTGTTTTTATTCCGGTTAGGTAGGAGACTGCCTGGGGCGGCAGTCATAAAAGCCCTGACAGAAACAGCCTGTCTTTCCGAAGCTTCTGGGCGGCGCGGGAGATCCATGCGCCTACATGGGGAGGCGGCACATGATACAGACCGGCAATGTCGGAAATGCTCATGCCTTTCAGCTTCAGCTCCAGGGCTTTGACGCCGAGCTTTGCCACACCCTGATATTTCTTTTCGGCCCATGCGAGAAGGTCAAGGGTTTCTATCATATTTAACTGTGCGTGAAAGTCATCCGGCTGTGCTACAGGCTCCCCGTCAGCGAGCAGTTCCCCATGCAGGCCCACAGCCAGGTATGTAATGCGGCGCTGTTTCAGGCACATCTGCCGGCAGTAGGAGAGCAGGCCATTACGCACGATCTTTTTGGCATAGGTGGGGAACTGGGAACATGCGGGATCATAGGTGGCTGCCGCATGGCACAGCCAGATGCAGCCTTCCTGATACAGATCCTCATATCCGAATCCGTAAATGGTTTCATTGACATGGATGCTCTCCATGATGACCCAGTAGACAAGGGAAAGGTTTTTCTCCACCAGCGCCTGCTGTTCTTTCGTTAAAGGATTGTTTCGCTTCATAAATACCGCCTCCTTTCATGCCGCCATGCCGCTGTCCGGGTCTGCGGGGGAGCGGCACAGGGTAATAACCCGTTCACACATCTCTTCTGAAAACATGCCGATATGGGCCTGGCTTTCATCAAGCCCCAGTTTTGCCTGGAGCCATACGTAGACCGCCCATTTGTCCATATGCCGTTCTATCCGCAGCTTTTCTAACGCCCGGTGTGCCAGGATACGCTTGCGCCGCAGCCTGCGGTCTGCCATGGTTCCCATGGGTTTCCGGTCCTTTTTATGGGCGCTTACATAGGCGTCACAGGCGGGCCAGCGGGAGCAGACATACAGATAGCTTTTCCGGTCAATGGTATCCGCCCCGTAGACGGTGCTGGCAGGCCGGCAGATGGCCGGAGAGCCGCAGTAAGGACATTTCAGGTTATATTTTTTCATGGTTTTCATTTGCCACCTCCGTTCCTGCCATTTATGGCAGATTTGATTTCTTTCATTTTCCTTTTTCAGAAGCAATGGTATTTATCAGAGGCCCGACATAGTTCCATGAGCGGGCAGCCTGTGGAAGATACGGTGTGCCACTCGATATACAGGCCGTATACGCTCTCAAAGGTTCGTTTACCTATCACAGCCTGACAGCTTTCCGGTTCGATAGATTCCCCGGACAGCTGCTGTAAGACTTTCGCAGGCATAAGGATCGGAGAGCCGTCTGCATCCACAGCCATCAGGAATCCTTCACAGGGGGGAGACTGGCCGTGAGGGCAGACAGTATGGTTGCATTTGATAAACAGGGCGTTGTGCCAACAGCCGCGTACTGCTTTTAAAAAAGGATAAATAGTACACTTTTTTTGATTCAATTTCATTCACCTCCTGCACACATGAATCATTTGAATTGAAAATCATCTGTAATGAAGGTGTAGATATCTGCTCACTTTCATTACCCACCTTTTGAAATCCCTAAATGGCCAATTTGAACTAAAAAATTCTTAAATTTTTATAAAGTTCAATCAGTTCTTTCAAAAATCCCTTATAAAAATAAAAAAGGAGGGCCAGACGCAAAATTCTGCGGCCTGGCCCCGAAAGTTTTTATTCCGTTGTATTATCCGAACAGTCCTTCAATCTCCCGCGTGATCCTGGGGATGACCGTATCATTGAAGATCAGGGTAAGCGCCGCCAGGAGCAGAGCGCCCAGCACTACTGCAATGATAATCTTCACGGCATCCGAGATATAGAAATCCCCACGCTGATTGGAGACTGCCATCCGGGCACGGATGATGAAATGGTTTGCTTTGTTACGGATACAGGTTGTGATTTTTCTCATGGAAACCTCCTATTTTTTATGTATGGTTACAGGGATACAATACCGGCTTTTTAAGGCCGCCTGATTGGTCTTTTCCGTCTGTCTTTTCTGCCCTTTGGCCTGTCCGGATAGAGCGCAGGTTTTTGGCGGAGCAGCCGGCGGAACCGCTGTTTTTCTGCTTCTGCCGCAGAGGGCAGGGGATGTTTTCTGTGTCTGTTCATGGGCAACTCCTGTCTGTATTCTTTCTGCCGTGGAAGGACGGCGTTGTCTATGGACTGCTGTAAAATGCTGCGCTAAGGAAAACTGCTGGGGTACAAGTGACCGCCTCCTTTCCATAAAAACCGGTCTGCGTTTATCCAAAGAATGCGCCAAGGGAGCTTAGAACTTCCGTACAGAGGACTACCAGGTAGATGATCATGATACAGATCAGCATCATCATAGAGTACCGCTGGATTTTTTTCGGCCGTTTGGCTGCTTCTTTTTTCAGGTTGTTCTGTTCAATCTGCCTCATGTCGAAACAGATCATTTTGAAGTACATACGCTGGTCATCCCCACGCAGAACGCCGACCAGACCCCGCACCACATCCGAGAGCATAGGACTCCCGATACGGGTTTCAAAGCGGATGAGGGCATTTTCGTAATTGCCGGTCTTCATGTCTGCTATGGTCTGGTCCAGTTCAGCGCCAAAATCCCGGCCAGCTACTCTGCGGTAGGAAGTCAGTATTTTCAGCACATCCCGGTCGTTTTCCAGATTTTGTCCAATGGTCAGGGCAAAGCGGGGGATTTCCGCTTCAATGAGCCTGCGCCGCTTTTTTACAAAATCAAATGCCGCATAATAGGTAGAAAACCATAATGCTACGGCCGTTCCGATCAGAACTGGTACAAAAAGTGGTATCAGGAACGCCAGAGGGATGGCACTAAGCCCGACAGCTCCGGCGGTTACCCATGCCCTGGCTGTGTAAACTTCCGGGGTCAGCTCCAGTCCGGCAATGTTGAGCGCTGCCTGCAGTTTATTTCTTTTTAACTTGTCCAGCCGCAGGTAAGGGGCGAACAGTCCGGCGATTTTCGTGATATACACATCCAGGAGCTGTTCCTTTTTCGTTCCCTGCTGTTTCCGGGCCAGCATCATCATTTTAGATGTTTTGCTGGTAGGAATGTCCGCGAAGGCTGTGGACAGATTGTAGACTGCGAAGCCAAAAAAGATGATAGCGATCAGTGCTAACAGTGTCATGTGCCGTCACCTCCATACTCAATGGGCTTGCTGAGTTTCATGATCTGCGTCAGTGCAAACAGAATAATGGCTGCACAGATCGCCAGAGCAATCTTGCCCGGTGTAGTGTAGATCAGGGTATGAAACCAGTCCTTGTTGAGGAAATACAACAGAGGGACGTTGGCAATGACCAGAAACATCATGGTAATGGCCTCCCGCCTGGGTCCCTGCATCATGGCCTCCAGCTCCGACTGCACCACACGGACATCGGAAAATTTCTGCACGATGGTCGGCAGCGTATTTTTCATGGAACGGTCCGACTGGCACTGGATCAGGATATTGGCCCATTCGTGAAAGACCCGGTTGGGGATCTTCATTTTCAGGGAATTGATAGCACTGGTCATATTGGCGTTGATCAGTTCGCTTTCATATACAAATGCCTCAAAGTTCGCCTTGATGGGCTCATTGATATAAGGCAGGTTCTCCCTTACGGAGCGGAGCAGATCCTCCGTCCGCAGGTAGGAAGTGGTGACGATGGAGATAGCCGTTTCCAATTCCTCGTTCAGGTGTTTTTTATAGCTGGCCGCCGTACTGCGGAGATACCACATGGGCAGGAGAGAGAAACCGATGCCCAGGATAGGAACCAGATATACGTTGCCTATCAGAAGTGCAAGGACTGCTCCCACCGCAAAAAGAATCAGGGTCAGCCGGGTAACTGCCTCATAGCGGTCGGCCCGTCCGGTATCCTTTAAGATCTGTTTGATCTCATAATCCTGATTAAAAAATCCTTTTGCAGGCGTTCCCATCAGTACGTTCAGCTCATCTGAGAGGGTTGCCGTCTTCCTTCCTGTATTGAAAATAACATCCGTAAAATCCCGTGGGCGTACTTCAAAGAGCGCAAGGAATCCGGCACTCAGCAGCGTAAAACAAATAAGATAGATCCAGTGCAATTATTTCACCTCCCTTCCGGATGGCTTTTTTCGGGGTGTTTCTTTCGCAGACATTCCGCCGTCTGAGAATTCCTGCAGTTCTTTGTAGGAAATCCCATTATCTAAAAGCCGTTTTTTTAATGTTTCTGACATGGTTTCCATCTTGCGGTGGTGGCCTACTACGTGGGCGCTTCCATGTTCATCCGTTACGTTATCCACTACTTCGTATTTATAGAGGGAACGGTACAGCAGTTTCCCATCCAGGTAATCTTCCCCCTCGATGATTTCCATGATCTTCCGGGAACGGTCTTCCAGCTGCTTGGTAAACACTACCACCGGGTAGGCTTCCACCATGATCTGCATCAGGATGGAATCGTCCATGTTATACTTCCGTTTGGCAAGAGTCATCATACGGCGGTAGGTACTCTCACAGGAGTTGGAGTGGATGGTGGTGCAGACCGTATGGCCGGTACGGGAGCTTTCGGCTGCCGACAGGCTTTCCGCTGCTGACCGCATTTCCCCTACGCCGATCACATCCGGATGCTTTCGCAGTACCCGTTCCAGAAGGAAATCCTGGTTGATGTTCATGGAAGGGTTCTCATGGGGCCTTGTGAGCAGATGCACCACGGAGTTTAAAATATTTCCCTCATCATCCCGTTTTACCAGGTCAAACTCCCGGCTGCCTTCCTCTATGGTGATAAGGCGGCGGTTGTTTGGGACGTTGGATAAGAGCCATGCCATGATGGTCGTCTTTCCGGAACCGGTGGAACCGGCAATGCACACGGAAACCCCATAGCGGATGCAGGAGGTCAGGAAATGGAGCATCTCCGGCGTGGCGCTCCCGGAATCCAGGAGCTTTTCCTCTGAGACCGTATTCTGGTTGACGATACGGATGGAGGCATTGATCCCCACCTCTGAATCCACGATGGGCGTTTTATCCACAGAGATACGGATATTTTTATCAAGGAAACCGATGACCGATGGCATGGTATCGTCAATGACCATGCCGCAGGCGTTCAGCATACGCCGCACAACATCAATGGAATGCTGAGGGGAAGAAAATTTATCAGGGATCTTGATGCTGCGCCCGCTGTTCATGATGACCTCGATGTCGTTATATGCGTTGATGTTCACTTCCTCCACGCCGGGCTGGTAGATCCATTTCTTCAGGAAGGAGTAGCCGGCCATGTCTTCATAAAGCCTGGCGCAGAGCTGCTCTGTAGTAAGTCCCTTGACAGCGTACTTGCGCTTGACCAGATACTGTACCATCAGCTCTTTTAGTACGGTGACGGCACGCTCTGAATCATTTTCTCCGGCACCGGCTATGGTGGAGGCATGGTTTTCGGAAAAGTAGCGCTGTACATCCTCCAGTACCTGCTCATAGGTCAGGGCGCCGTTTTCCGTGGGGGCAAAGAAAATATCATTTAAGTTATTCATCACTGTCTACCTCCCTGTATCCATCTTCCCAGTCCTGTTCATCTTCCTCCTCTCCGTATTCACTGTCTTCATATTCCGCCTCATAAGCTTCCTCTTCCTGACGCTCTGCAGCTTCCATCTGCTCCAGGGCATCCAGGACCTTATTTAAGGATGCAGTATATTTGGAGTTGCAGTATTTGATGGCCTGGAACATGCCCCCTTCGGTGGCACAGCGGTCAATTTCCTTCCCATAAGGCAGCAGGCCGTCAAACCCGCCGATGATATATCCCATTTCATCAAAGGCGTGGAAAGGGCGGGCCATGCCTGCAAAGGTCATGTGCTCATGGTAGTGGAAACGCCCGTCCGCCAGCAGAGGCTGGTGGGCTTTCAGGTAATTGATGCCCTTCAGATCCGGAGTCACAATACGAAGTACCAGATCCCCGGATTCAATGGCGGCCGGTGTGAATACGTTGGTCATAGCAGAACCACAGTCCAGGATGACATAATCCACCAGCCTTTTTGCAGAGGAAATAAGCTGTAAAACCATCTGGTAATCTGTTTCCGGATAGCTTAACGGGTTCTCTCCGGCACAGTATCCCATAAGGCCGATATAGGGATAATTTTTCAGCACCGTTACATGGCTGGCTACCAGGGACGTATCGATCTCCACACTGGTCAGCACCTGCCCGATGGAAACGGCAGTGGTGGTGATCTGCTCCGGGAGCCAGACCGGGAGCATAGGGATGCCAGGCTCCCCGCTTATGATGATGGCCTTTCGTTTGTCACGGGTCAGCGCTTTGGCAAGGATACAGCAGAACATGGATTTGCCGCTGCCGGGGCTGCCCCAGACCGTGATTATTTTGGACATGGAAACCATTCCTCCTTTCTGCCTGCGGTCAGGTCTTGTTGTCCGGATTATTTTCTGAACCATTTTTGCTGCTGTTTCCGGTTTCATTTTCTTCAGCAGAATCAGATTCTTCCCCGTTTTCTTCCGCATTGCCGGTTTCGGAACCCTCAGCTTCTCCTTCCTCTGCCATATCCTCCGTTTCCTCTTCTGAAGGCTCCGGGAAATAGATTTCCTGCAGAATCGTTTCCTGTTCTGTCAGGAGTTCCTCTGCCAGCTTTTCATTGCCCCGGGAGATCAGGGCCACATGGGCAACCCCGTCATTTTCCAGGGAGGTGATGACCCGTGCCTGTTCCGGACTTGCCAGCACCGTGATGGTAGCGGACTGCTGCTTTTCCTCATCCTCCACCGGTTCCTTTGCGTTGTCCACGTTGACACCTTTGGCATCTGTGACGGAAAGCACCCGGACGAAGCGTAGCTCCGGAACTTCCTCCGCCACATCCAGGAAATGGTATATACGGATGATGTCGCCCGGCTGCAGTTTGTCAGACAGACCGGAAGCCAGTGTCTTAACGGTCAGGGAAATGGCTACTTTCCCAGAGGGGATATTGTTTAAAGCCACATCCGAGGAGACCGGGACAGTGCTGATCTTGGAAGTCAGGATATAGTCTCCCTGGGATAAGTCTGCGGTGGCATAAAGTCCTTTCACATCACTGAAGGAATGGGCGATATTGGGAGGCAGGTTGTAGCTCCCGACTTCCACAGTCTCTGTATTGTCCGCTGAGAGCTGTTCTCCTTTCAGCACGGGTTTTGTGATCCGGACAATCTCAGTCTTGCCATTGGTCTGCCTGGCAATGGTGGGCAGGGCGACAAAGGCGATAGCGGCTGCCAGCAGGATACTGAGCAGGCCGAAGATAAAGCGGTTATTCAGTTTCATGTTTTTCACTCCTGTCATTTAAAATATGGATCTGCCGCTGGTTCTGCCGGGTAAGGCAGATGGTGTGATTCCATAAGGCAGATAAAGTTATAGGATTGCAGTTACTGTAACGGCCAGGCTTCCGGCCATCAGGAACGGCACAAAGGGAAGAGAGAGCATTTCATTTTTTTTCCGGCACTTTACTGCCAGAGAAACACAGGCCGCAAGGCCGGAGGCAATAAGCAGGACAGTCAGCATACGGGCAGGGCCGTAGATAAATCCCATGACTGCTGCCAGCTTGATATCCCCGCCCCCGATGCCGGCGCCCTCCCTTGACAGCATTGCGGCGGTCAGTAAGATCACAAAGCCTGCTGCCGCCCCCATAAAAGAGTATAAAAATAAAAGCGGCAGAAGGGCGGTTCCGAATGCACCTGTGCGGATCATGGGCGCAGCAAGGGCAAAGGGAAGGAAAAGCAGGAGCACCCGGTCGGACACCCGCTTCTTTTTCAGGTCGTATGCGGCAAATCCAGCGATGCACGCAAAGGCCAGCAGCTCATAAACAAAAAGAATATGGCTATTCACGGTTGGTATACCAGTCATCAAACACGCTCTGGTGGATGGTGATGTAGTCATTCAGGTTGACCGAGAGCATTCCGTCCGGTGTCCATGCGTCCCATACCTGGGTATATACCACATAGCTTGTGCTGTCCGGAAACCATACCGGTGTGAAATGCACGGTGCGCCCATAGGTGGAAAACTCATTGGGCTGGAAGGCAAATTTTGCACTGCGTCCGCTGGAAACGCGCTGCAGGAGCCGCAGGTAGGTATTATACTGAAACTCCGGAAATACGGAAAAGGCAGTCTGCGGGTTGCTGTGGTGCCCATCCGGCGAGTTTGTGGACAGTGTGGCCCGTACTTCCGTTTTGACGCCGTACCCGCTCTTCATGTCTTTCCCGTTTGCTGTCGGCACGATATCATCCGGCATTAAAGTCATGGTGCCGCTGATGGAGGCAGAATAGCTGGTATAGTCATATTCCCAGTCTCCTTCATCCACCCATTCGCCATGTCCTCCGGAGCAGTCATCTGAACAGGAGCTGCTGCATCCGTGGGAATGCCACTGCCAGTTTGGAACCCAGTGACAGCTCCAGACGCCCCAGCCTGCACTGAGTTTCTGTGGGTTCACCGGGAGGGCAGGGACAGAATAACCGGGATTGATGTCCGTAGCCAAAGGGTCAGGCGGTATCTTTTCATTTAAGTCCACAATTTTCGCCACAAAGGTATCCTGGGCGGTAAAGCCGCTGCTTAACGTCACCGTGATGGTAATGGTCTGGGGTGCAGGGGGCGTGTGCCATTTCACCCATACCAGCTGAGAGTCGTGGGCTGGTATGACAATGTTCCGGACGGTGTAGCTCCTTCCCATGATATGGAAGGTGACCGTTGCCGGGTTGTCCGGAGTCAGCCGCCCGTTCGTCTGCAGACGGATGGCAGTGATCACATCTGTATCCACCCGGTATTCCACATCCGGCGCTTCGATCTCCCCGCCGGGTTCTTCCGTTTCTTCAAACCAGACAATGCCGACTCCCAGGGCGTTTATGATATCCGCATTGGACTGTATTCCCCGCCTGCTTCCGCCCCAGGCCGGAAATCCAAGGTCGCTGTATTCCAGGAACAGGGCCAGGGGGAGATTCTGGAACGCTACCGAGGGCAGCTTACTCCGCAGGGAGCCGCCGGAGAGCTGGTCATAGAGTGCCGCCTCCGTTGCCGTAAAGGCGTATTTTGCCCCGTTAAAAGTGACGTAGGCAATGGGTTCTAAAAGGATCTTATATTCTCCTGACAGCATACGCTCATAGCTGACACCTGCGGCATCCGCCACCATCATGCAGGCATACTCCGAACAGAAATAGCGCTTGATGGCTTCAATGGTGGCAGGCCGGCTGTTGCTGGTTATGATGGCCGGCATGGAATAGGCGGGCTGGCGGCAGTTATAGGGTACGCCGGACTGTAAGGAGAGCGAAGCCCCATCCCGGTACTGGATCTTGTTCACCTTGCCAAAATGAAGCATTGCGGAGGACTGGCTTCGGTTGGCGAAATCCACCGGCGTACTCACGGCAGCTCCGGACTGGGCATCCACCACCGTTACCCTTACCCCGTCATTTCCGGGAGACCAGAAGTTGGTGGAAGTGCCCTGGTTCATGTTGCCGCCTCCTCCATCAAGGTTGCCCTGTCCGGAAGCAAGAGCCTGTGAGGAACACAGGCAGAGCAGAAGGGCGGCAGTGCTGAGGAGGGCATAAAAGCGTTTCAAACAGTATCACACTCCAATCTTTTTATGTGACAGAAAAACGTATTGCCGATGTGTTTTCTGTGGATTGATGCACAAAAGAAAACCGCCATCGGGAGGCGGTTTTCCGGTTTCAGTATTCAGTTGTGTATCTGTGATACTCTGCAGAGCATCATCAGTTCCCCATGTTCCCGACCATCTTGCTGGGGTCTCCGCTGCTGTCTATGGAAGACTGGTTGACCTGTCCGGGAACTACCCAGCCGAATACGGGATCGTATACGGCGCCGTTTTCATTGGTGGAGCCGGGGGCAGGGGGATCTTCTTTTCCGGTCTCTGCAGGTGCGGAGGCTGTCTCCGGGGCCGGGTTTACAGGATGCTCCCCGCCAGGGTCTGCCGTGACAGTCCTGCCTTCCGGGGGCGGGGGAGGCGTTTCATCCTTTGTTTCTTCGGGAACAAAGTCGATCACGATCTCCTGTCCGGATTCCTCCGCCACCTTCGGGTATCCCTCCAGCTTTTCCTCTGCGCTGTTCTGGCCGGGGATCCCGGCATCTGTACGGTTCTGGGAACCTCCAGCGGAATCCGTGACATCCGGGGTATCCTTCCATTCCTCCTGGACGGTCTCCGGGGGCTGTTCATCCGGCAGGAAGCCGGTCTTTGTATCCCGGCTCACCAGCCAGCAGACGGCGAGGATGGCGATACAGGAAACAGAAAGGACTGTGACAAGGAATCCTCTGGATCTTAAAATTTTCTTCATATGGCAGTCATCTCCTTTTTTCTTTCTGTATATCCCTTACGGTTTTAAAGTAAGGTTTTTCAACAGAAGATGAAATTTTATGAGGCATTGTCAGTCCGGCCGTCATAAACTGCTGCCTGCTGCCCTGCGGCGTCCGATGAAGCGGAATGCCAGGAAACCGGCAAGGGCGGTGAACAGGGTGGTAAGGATGAATTTTTTGGATGTAAACAGTTTTTTCATAAGCATAAGCTCCTTTCATGTCTGGCGGCTGTCTTTCGCAGCCTAAAATTTGGTGTTGTGGTAGCCGGTCAGCTCCACGGGCCGGATAATGGCAGGATAGGAGTGGCCGAACATGTAGACATAGAACTCGACATTGCAGGTGAACACATACTCCACCCGGTCGCCTGTCACATGGAACGAAAGTCGGATATCCCTTACCCGGTAGTCATCCGTGGAGAGAGGGATCTTGTTTGCAAGGCCGTCTGTCACCATGTCTTCCAGCATGGCGGTATAATCGCTGCTGGAGTAGAGGGTATTTAAGTATTCGCTGAAATTGGTCTCCCTCTGGGAACGGTAGGTATCTGCATAGATGCTGGCGCTCAGGTTGTTCAGCTCCATCTTTGCGCCGTTACGGATGTTGATGCAGGTGATGCGGATGGAGGCGTACAGCAGCAGGAAGGAGACCAGCATCACGATCCCCACTACAAAAAAGCAGGTAAAGACAGAAATATCCCCGCGGTCATTTCCGAGGGGATTCCGGCCTGTGCCTCTTTTCATCCATTGGAACGGTTTCTTCATGGGCCACCTCACTTCCAGTAATGCTCACTGACGCCTGCCCCTCTGGAGACAACCGTGATGTTCACCAGGTTGAAGTTCCAGAAGCCTCCCAGCTTTGCCCTGCCCGTGATGGTGATGTAAAAAGGGGTGCCCAGCTGGATGGCCCGGCTCATGCCGGACGGGGTGGGCGACTTGTAGGAGGTGTCAATGGTATAGGAGATATTTTCAGCCCCCTCGATCTGAGAACAGAGGAACTGAAAAAGCTGATCTGTTTCCCCGTTGATCCCTCCGGAGAGCTGGATCTGTTTCACCATCTGGTCTGCACAGTGATCCAGCTCCTGTTTGGTGGAGATGATGCTGAACAGGTTCAGGATGAAAGCCAGCAGGAGCACCGCAATGAAGATGAATACCACGGTACTGAAGTAGTTGACATCCCCGCGCTCATTTTTCAGTATGGCTGTCGGACTCCTGCAGGATCTGCCTTTACAGGGAGAGGCTCTGCCGGGAGCTTTGGACATTGTTTGGGACAAAGTAAAACCACCGCCTTTCTGATAAAAACAGCCGTCTCCCCGGATGGAAAACGGCTGCTTTACATATTTTTGACTGTACCAAGTATAGCATGGATGCCTTTACGGGGAAAGAGCAGAACCGTGCCAATGTTGTGCCAATTTATTTTTATGAAATATTTTTAGCATGATAACCTTGTAGAAATATCAATGTTCGTGTGATAAAATTCAATTATATTGGAAATTGCATTAAAGATATTATTTATATAAGAGGAGATAGCAATGAGTTTAGAAAGCGGAGGACGAGCAGATAAGTATGGAAATCAATATGAAAATCGCTATTTGGCGAAACTTTTACTTAGACTTATAAACGAAGAAATTGTTTCTGTGGAAGTAGAACCGTTAGGTGTTGAAGGGGAAGGTGTTGAGTTTATAAGCACAGATGCACATGGAAATCAAAATTACTATCAATGTAAAGCAAGTAATACAACACACGGTTCATGGACAATGTCTGATCTTCAACGCCATGATGTTTTTAAACGATCTAAGAGGCATATTGAAAGCGGAGACAAAAAGTATTATTACTTTATTTCCCCATTGCAATATGGTGAATTAGATGAACTTTGTAAACGAGCAAGAACAAATTCGTCAGCACAAGACTTTTTGGCGTATCAAATAAATAATCCTAAAATTGAAACAGTATTTAGTAAATGCGAAAAACACTATAGCCTCGACAGAAATAATCCACAGGAATTAAAGAATCTTATCTATATACTTGCTCATTGTTATTTTGAACATTATTCGATTGGAGAAGAGGAAAGGCGAGATTTAGAAGGACGTATAGGAACAATTTTTACAGGTAAGACATCTACCATAAGAAATCTACTTGAACAATACGCAAATGATACTGGAAGTTTTGGAATTAAAATAACGGCAAATGATGTTATTGCATACATTACTGAAAGACATGGTATATCTGTTCGTAATTATCATCATGACAATAGAGTGCTAAACAGGATTACTACTTTAAATGAAATATATTGGGGAACATTCAAAGCTATCAATAATCAACTCATTCATAGAAAGGAAACAGATTTTACAATAAATCAGATTATGCAGGGCAATTCTCTTATTATACATGGGAAGGCCGGCGTTGGAAAAAGTGGATGTATTCAGGAAATTATGGAGTTTTTACAAAAGTCGCAGATATTATATCTGGGGATAAAATTAGATAAATTTGTACCAGATACATCTGCAGATGAATTTGGACAAAAACTGGGTTTGCCAGAGTCGCCAATATATTGTCTGCATACATTATCAGCAGGAAAAAACTGTGTGTTGATTTTGGATCAACTTGATGCTCTGCGTTGGATAGGGAGGCATTCTGCAGTAGCGTTAGATGTATGCAAAGAAATGATATCCCAGGCCAATGATATTAACAAATATGAAAATGGAAAAATATCAGTGGTATTTGTATCACGAACTTTTGATCTTGAAACTGATAGAGGTTTGCAATCGCTATTTTCTAATATAAAAAATGACAGCAATTACTTTTGGAAAAAAGTAGAAGTTGGCCTGCTTTGTGATAGTGATGTTAAAACAGCAGTTGGGTCTGATTATAGTACATTATCAACAAGGTTAAAGGTATTATTACGAACACCGTCTTCATTGTATGTATGGTCGCACTTAAATAAACAGGAAAGAAAAAATTCGATTACGTCTGTGAACCAGTTGATGCAAACATGGTGGAAACAGATACTGGAAAATTGCACTATAGATAATCATTTATCAGAAGCGGAAGTAACTGAATGCAAAAATGATATTGTGACAAAAATGAATGATAATGCTGTATTTGTACTTCCATATATGCTGTTTGAAAATAAGCAGAAAGTAATAAATTTATTGATTTCGGAGGGATTGTTAGTTAGGAATGAAAATACAATAGCATTTACTCATCAAAGCTTTCTGGATTATTTTATTGCATATAAAGCTATGAGGGATATATATTCAGGAGTAGAATTGACAGATATTTTGGGTGTTAGAGATAATCAAACTCCTAAATTGCGTTATCAGTTTTTAATTATATTACAAACATTGCTTGATTCTGATAAAAATATGTTTTTAAAGCAATGTGAAACCATGCTTGTTTCAGATACTATAAGACATTATTTTAAATGTGCAATCTTTGAAACGATTGGTCAATGTGAAGCACCAAATAAAGCTATTCATGTATTTACAGAATCCTATCTTGAAAAGGCAGAATGGCACAATTATATTATCCAAACCGTTTATTATGGACATCCTGTATTTATCAAGCAGTTAGATATGATACCATCATATAATTGGTTTGGAAGCGAAGGATTATTTTTACTGAAATCAATACAATATCAAGACCCCGATTTTGTGACAGAAAAACTATATCCATACGGATGTAGTAATTTGCATGATGATAAAAAAATCTTCAATACTTTATGTGGAGATTTAAAGGGTGATTCCGAGAAAATGTTTGAATTTCGAATAAAATTGCTTAAACATTCACCTGAAATATTTAGAGATTTTAAATCTCTTGTCTTTCTAAAAAATTGTCCTGCCCTTCGGGCAGTTCAACTTATGAAAATAATCATACAAAACAAAATAGCGCACAAATTTCAAGATGTCATCTTTCGAGATGAAAATGATACAAAATTCTTTGTTACTTCTAATTACATGCTATTTGTCAATGAATTATTTATAGAAATTTGTAAAGAGACGCCAGCATTTTCTGCTGAACGTCTAAGTTTGGAATATTGGAATAAGTACAAGGCTTGGTTTCCGAGGCTTCATCAAGAGTCATGTGTCAGAACAATTGTGGAATTGATGAAAATGGCATTTGCAGAATTTGCAAAAAAAGAGCCTGTAGGAATGCTGTTATTTTTGAAGAATAAGGATTATCCTAAATCTGTAGTTGGCAATGAAATAATTATGTATGCTATAGGTGAACTTCCAATAACGTATAGTGATGATGCTATTGAATGGCTTTTGTCTGATTTCAGGTATAGGGTTTTTGTGTATACATCCGAAAAAGACAATTTAAAATATACAAAACATATCATTCAAAAATTTTCATCTGTATGTAGAACGGAATTATTTCAAGAATTGGAAGAAAGGATATGTTCTTGGAAAGATGATGTCAAAAGAACGGTAGAAATTTATAGGTGTCGGTTAAGAATGAATAAAGAACATCCTCTCGATGCCATGTATTATACATATTGGGGACGTTTTCAAAAGGAATTACTCCCTTATATGGATAATGCACGTTTGTCTTCATATGCACAAAACTTGTTAAATGTTTTGAATAGAAACCACTGTATACAAACAGCAAATTATTGCTCTGGGATCTTATCAGGTCCTATAAAGGCAGTCTCTTCTCCAGTTAGCATGTATGCTGATAGATTGAGTGACAAGACATGGTTAAATATTATTAAAACACCAAATGAAAAAATGAAAGATTTTTCAAGAGGAAAAGAAACTGATGAATGTTATATAGAAGCCTCCCATTTTACATTTGCTAATACATTTTCCAGGCAAGCTAAAAAGAAACCTTTACATTTTGCAAAACTTTCATTATCTTTTCCTAAGGAGTGTTATAGTGGGTATATTTGTGGTGTATTAAATGCACTTATGGAATATTCAAATGAAGAATGTATCATTGATATGGAATTAGTCATGGAAGTGATACGTTATTATAAACACACATCAAGCCATAGTGTGGGTATTGCAATTACAAATTTAATAGAGAAATATGCAGATCAAGAATGGCCACAGGATATTTTTGATATTTTAAATGGGTTTGCATTAGAATTTTCTGATTCAGAATATAATCTTTATGAAAGTAGAAATAAAAAGGAGTCGTTTAATTATTCACCACAAGACTTATATAATGCTTCAATAAGCAATGTAAATGGTTGTGCGTTATGGGCTATTGCTGCAATAATTTCAAATCATCCAGAATTTGGGAATAAATTTAAACAGATTATTATAAGTGCAAGTGAAAGTTCACATGATTTAATTCGCATGGCTGTTATGCAGAGCGCTTTGGTTTATTATGATATTGATTCCGATTTTTCTGTTAGAATATTTAAGAAGATTGTTTCGAAAGATTCACGTATTCTTGGTATACCTGCCACATGGAATATCATAAGTAGAGATTATTCTCATGATTCTGAGTTCTACCGAGAAAGGATAATTTCTGCTTGCAAGTCAAACTTTGAAGAACTTGCAGATGAGGCAGCTAAACAGAGCTGTGCTATTGCAATATATTTTAACGATACTCAGATGCAGAATTTTGTTATGTCATATCAGTATACAATAGAGCAAGTAAGTAAAGTCTGTCAACAAGCAATATCTTCATTTAATAAGGAGGAATTTCATAATCTGAGTGAAAAGATCATAATACATTTTATTGATAAGTTTAAAGATGAGATAAATGACCTTAGACGGATTTTTTCTGAAATTGAATTACCAAGAGATAAAGGTTTTTTAATTTGTTTGATGAATTCCAACCAAGGAGGATACTTGATAAATGATTTTTTAAAATATCTGGATGAAAAGGTTATGGACATTGTACAATTTGCAGATATCTTAAAAACTGTTGGAGATAAAATTCCCTTGCTGGAGCCAGAGCAAATGAAAAGTTTAAATATGAATAATTTTATTCATTGTATAATACGTTTATTTGATAAAGGGCAAAATAATTCTAATATTAAAAACATGTGCCTTGATATATGGGATAGTCTATATAAAGCGAATCATCAAGATATTCGATTTATATTTAATATGATTGATAATCAAGAATGATTCAAGATAAAATGGAGCCGCCATTCTATAGCGGCTCCGCTTTATTCTCAGAAAGTTATAAGTTCTGCCGAATAATCCGTGTAATAATCCCCACGGCCACGCCCCGTTCTTCATCCAGCCGTGTCACGGCAAAGCTCACATCATCCTTCTTGCCGGGAGTCCGATAGTCATAGCAGGAGTGGGCCACCGCATTGACGCCGTTGGAGAGCCGGATATAGACCACACCTTTATGTACGTCCGTGACCTTGCCGGCATACTTGCTCTGGATGCGGCATTTTTTCAGGTTGTCGTGGCTGGTGTTCTGGGATACGCTCTTGATATCAGCTTTGATCCCCATATCCTCCAGGCTGTCACGGCGCACGTTCAGGATGCGTACAAGCACCTGGTCACCCACAGAAAAACGTTCATGGGCATCCCCGATCCACTCCCAGGCAAGGTCGCGGGCCATGATGGAGCATTCCACTCCGAAAACTTCCACCCGGATGACTTTCTCTGCCACAGCGATCACACGGGCCTGGGCGATACGTCCTTCATAGATCCGGTACATCCCTGCAGCATCCGTATCCAGATAGAAGATCTGCCGTTTCCGGAGCATGGCCTCTTTCCGGCTTGCCACCACGCTGCGGGATTTGGAGTCAATGCCTTTTACGATAAAGTCGATCTCTGCCCCAAGCATGTTGCCGAGGATCTTGTTCTGGCGCAGCATCAGCTCCGTATATTCCTGTCCGGAGGGGCTGCGGCCGATATTGATCATCATTTCCTTTAAGGGAATCACAATGCGGAATCCCTTATAGTCTACGATGGAAATGGTCTTGCCATTGTCTGTCTGCTCAATCCCGCCAAGCTGCCCGGTAAGGATGCGCCTGGTGCGGTAGGCATTGTGGATCTCATGCCAGATGGTATCCTCACGGGACTCCTCCGTTTCCACTTCTCCCCGTACTTCCAATGTCAGCACAGGGACATCCTCTGTTCTTCCCCTGCCTGCGGAACGCCGGGAGGGAGGAGATGCGGGACTGGGTGTGGCCACAGCTGTGGCTGTGTTTTCCCCGGAGGGGAGATCCGTTTCTCCCGGCTCTGCCCTGGCGGGTTCCATATCTTCCGGGGGAACGGTTTCTGCCGCTTCATCTGCGGCATGCTCTGCCGGCCCGTCTGTATCGGGAATGACAGAAGCATCCGGGGAATGGGGTACATCGTCAGAAACCGTTTCAGAGGGGCCCGGCATTTCGGTTTCCATTTTTTGTGTTTCTCCGTCAGCTTTTTCAGGGGATTCCTCTTTTTTTCTGCGTGTGGCGCGTCTTCCTTTTGCAGCAGGAATTTCTGTTTCAGGAGCGGATACTGATCCCGGCTGTGCTTCATCGGAGCCGCCGGCATCTTCGTCCGTGCCGTGTACAGCATCAGAGCCATCCATATCTTCCGGCATTTCCCCAAATATCTCATCCTCCGTAAGCTCCGGGAGCATTCCGGACTCTGTCTCCGGCTCGGCAGACGCTTCCTGGTCCATGCTGCCCAGCAGTTCATTTAAGTCCATGCCGTCCCCGTCTGTTTCCGTCAGGGCGCTGTCTCCTTCAGCGGGAGAAGCCCCGGCCTCTGTGTCCGTTCCGTCCAAAGGGGTATTCCCTTCCATAGCAGGGTTTTCCAGTTCCATAACTTCTTTTTTTCTTGTCATATGTTTACCTCCATTGTGTTGTTATTCTATATAACAGCCCGGAAATGGGCTGTTCCATAGCATTTTGGTTTCAGGACATGATGGAATCCCTGTCCGTGGATACGATCCCGGCAGGCGTGCCGGAAGATGCGGCAGGGGAATCCTTTTTCGGCATGGCTGCCGAAGAAGAGGATGCTTTCTGCTGTGCATCCGGTGCCGGTGTCTTTGCATTCCCTTTTGTGACGGGCTTCGTCCCTGCCTTTGGGGTGGGTCTGGAAGCTGTTTTTCCTGCCTGCGTTGTAACTCCTTTTTGTGGAGCGGGCTTTATGGCCGGTTCCGGTGGGGCAGCCGTTTCCATTTCCAGCCGTCTCCATTCCGGGATATGAGCGGATGCCTTGCAGGAGCGCAGCAGGGGATATTCCGGATGTTTGGAATAATCCATCTTATCCACCTTTAAGGTCTTCTTTCCACGGATGATGACCAGAGCTTCATCAATGGACAGGCGCAGCACTTCATCAGGCGTCAGCACAGGCCGCTTTCCCACACCGCTGGTCTCCCGGTACTCCGGCGTGTAGTTGGAGATCCGCCAGGTTCCTAACTGCTTGGACTTGCTGGAGACTGCCACGCTTGCCAGTCCGGTACGGGAGGAGACAAATTCCGCAGTCAGGGGGTCAGTGCATCCCAGAAAGAGCTGGACATCACAATTCCCTAAGATCTCCTGCCAGAGGTTCAGCGGATACCGGTTCTGCAGTCCCGCAAGGTTCTGGAACACGCAGGACATGGAGATGTTCCGGGAGCGGATCACGCTCAGGCGCCGGGAGAGGTCGGGGATGGTTCCGCAGGCGGTCAGCTCCTCCCCTAATACATGGACGGGCACAGGAAGCCTTCCGCCCTCACAGTTTTTATCCGCATACCGCACCAGCTTGATGAACACAAAGGATAAAAACAGGGATGCCAGAAAATCAAAGGTGCTGTCCTGGTCGCTGGTCACAAGGAAATAGGCACAGGGTTTCTGTCCCAGCAGTTCCAGGTCGATTTCATCCCTTGCCGTGATCTTTTTGATCAGTTCCGACTGGAATACCTGCAGGCGGCTCCCCAGCCCGATGATAACACCGCTCCGCACAGAATCGGATGCCTGCTTGAAAAGGCTGTAAGGGGCTTTTGCCGGGTGGTTGATGGGCAGGACTTCAAACAGGCTGTTCAGCGCTGTTTCGGAATTGAGGGTAATGAGCTGGTAAACCTGGCCCATGTTCCGGTTCTCCGGCGGGTAGCCCTTGTCCACATACAGCACCAGTGCTTTTAACAGGTTCATTTCTGCGGAATCCCAGAAATGGTCTCCCTTGCCGCCGCCAGTGGTATTCCTGATGATGACATCCACAAAGAGCTGTGCCATCAGTTCCTGCCCCTCCACTTCTGAAAGACAGTTCCAGGAATCCGAGTTTTCGGGATTGACCAGATTGAACACACGGACGGTATAGCCTTTGTCACGCAGGTATTCGCTGGACTTTTCGTATAACTCCGATTTGGGATCACAGATCACCAGGGATTCCCCGCGGGATACCCCCTGCAGGATGCGGTTCATACAGAAGGAACGGGTCTTCATGGAGCCGCTGGCGCCGTAGACTGCCAGGTTGCTGTTGAGTCTTGTTTTCTCCGGCACACAGACTGCTTTCCGGTCCAGCATGCCCAGAACAATTCCCTGATACTTGTGTAAATCGGACACCAGCTCCAGCACGCCGGCCATTTCCTTACGGCTCATCCATCCGGACGTGCCGTAGGTGCCTTTGGCGGAATAGGTGAAATTCCGGTCTTCGTCATATTCCCCGGTATCGCTGTATCCGATCCGCATGATAAGGAGCAGAAGTACCGCAAGAAGCCCGATGCAGATAAATATCCCGTAGATCCCGTATGGCGGATGCACCGCCGCACGGAGGCAGACAGACAGGACGGGAGAGGGAGACAGGGGGGAAGTGCCGTCCCCCGGATAGCCGCCGCCCTGTTTCCAGAGGGCGTAGTTGCCGATGAACTGCCCCAGATAGCCGCCCGCATACAGGATGGCAAGGACGGCGATGGGGGCAGTGATCAGCCCTTTCAGTAATTTTTTCTTGTCTATGGGAAAAACCTCCTTTCAAATTTTGCAAAGCTGATGGTGGAAAACTCTGCCTGCCCGCCGCAGGAGCGGTGGAGAACTTCCTTTTGGAAGTCAAAGCAGATAAGGGTTCCTGTCCGTTCCTGCAGCTGGAGCGCCGTATGGAAACGGTTGATGCGGGGGATATCCAGAAAATAGCCGAACAGGACCGGATTTCCGTTCCCGTCCAGGGCGTCATGCTCTATGGGAAGTCCCGCGTCCTTTGGGCAAAGGCCCTGCATCAGCATGTGGTCAAGTTCCACTGTTTTTACCGGGTCGCATAAGAGTTTCAGCAGCGTATCCCCGTAATGGTCGTTGGTCAGGTAGTAAAAATGCTCATAGTTCCCGTCCAGAAGGAAGAAACAGCGGGTATGGCTGTCGCTTTCTTCCAGAATCTGATAAAAAGGTTCCAGGGTGTCGCAAAACAGCAGGCCGGAAACTTCCGTCCTGGCATATTGGAAGGACATCCGCTGGTGGCAGAGGACCATCCTTAATAAAACCTGTGCCCGCTGTTCTGCCCGGTAGTCCCATTTGGCCATATACGGGCCGCTGTTATAGGTAAGGAAGATGCCGGACGGCGCAAGGAGCACGCCGGTCATACGGGAACTTCTGATCTTTACCATCTCAATCCCCATTTCCTTAACCTCGCGGGAACTGTAAAAGGCAGGGGTTTTCAGGACGGGGATGGGAACAGCCTCCGGTAAAAAGACAGGGGGCTTTTCGTCCCGGAAGACAGCCGCACCTGCGTTCAGCATGGCGGCATAAGTCTCCGCTGTCCGGTGCAGCCTCATCCTTCTCGTCACTTCGCTCCTGATCCGGTTGGTGTCCGTATCCCCGGTCAGGTAAAAGGAAAACCGTTCGGGGTTCTCTGCCAGAAGCATGCCCTTTGTCCGCCGTCCCAGGCGGAAACCTCGCAGCCTGTCTTTGTAGAATACCCGCAGCAGCCCCTCTTTTTTCAGTGAAGTTATGACCGCCTCCTTATAACTGGGACTGCCGGGGATGCGGGGGAGAAGGCTGGACGGGAACTCGCCGCAGACAGCGGCCAGTTCAAGCAGGTAACGGCCCAGTGTGTCCTGCCTGGGAAATGTGTCCTTATGGGACATAAAAAATCACCTCCTTTTCCGGTTCTTTACCGGGGCGGCTAAAGACTTCGGTAAACAGAATTCCGTCAGCCGCAGATAAAGTCCAATAAATGCAATATTTTTCTGGTTCTGGCTGTATGGGGTGAGGAAAGCCCAAAAACCATTAAAAATCCGATATGGATTTCAGCTCCTTTTTCCTGCCGGAGAGCCATCCGGCAAAGCGGCTTTTTTCCATGATGTAGATATGGGTGCCGTTCTGATCCCCAAGCTCCGTGGTATTGTAGGCATCACATAAAAGCCCGCTGTCGTCCGCCATCACATACAGGGCGATAGCATCCAGGATCTGTTTCTGCTGCAGGTTGTCATAGTCCAGAAGGCACCAGTCCGGCAGTTCATGGTCGTATACGTGAGAGATGCATACCACGCATTCCCGGAAGTGGGGCATGGGATGTTCTTTTGCATACTGTCCCAGAGTTGCATGGAGAGGATCAAGCAGGAACAGGCTGCTCTGCCGCATTTTTTTCTTTGGAAGCAGCCGTGGAAGGGATACCTCCAGGATGCCGTTTTCATAGCTGATCTTAATGCCGTGTACTTCCCCGGCTTTCACAAGGTACTCTGCTTTTGGGACAGAGGTGGAAGCGTAGAGGAGATTCCTGAGCTGGCAGGCGGTCTCTTCGGCCCGCAGGGCGGCTTCGGTTGACATGGTTTCATAGTTTTCCGGATAACGCTGGATATCCAGGGAATCCATGGCGCAGATATGGCTGTTCAGCCGTGAAAGGCTGTTCTGGATATCCGCGATCCGGCGTGAGATGATTTTTCGGTTCACCTACATCCCTCCAATCTTCTTATGTTGTTTTTTTATAGTAGTTTATGTTTCCGCTGGCATCCGCCGTACAGAACCCGGTAATTCCCGGAAATTCCAGCAAAGGGATCTGTTCCGGATTGTCCACCAGCACGATGCGGCGGCTCCCGCTGTCACGGCTCTGGCGCAGGGCATGGGCGACAAGGGCTTCCTGTCCGGCAGCGGCATGGATGATCTCATACAGCTCGCCGCCGGAGAAAAAAGCGATCTTCACAGGGAACTCACTGGATGAGTGGTATTCCGCCCTGTCGATAAAGTCCAGCAGCACCCATGCCGCCCGCACCATGCCGGAATCCGTTTCTGCCCGGCAGTTCCCATATGGGAAATATCCCCCGGTGTCTGCCTGCCGGGTGCGTCCCTGTCTGGATAAGTGGGAGAGCAGGTTTTTCGTGACATCCTCCTTATCCGGGTAGAACCGGCATAACTGTTTTTCTGAAAGCCCCGGATACATGGATATGATCCGGAGCAGCTCCGTGGCCTCATGGCCGTACAGGTCTGCCCTTGTCTTCACTGGCGCCACCTTCCTTTCTGGTTTTTCTGTAAATGCGTAATCTGTGCGTATAACGGACGTAATGAAAATCATATTGCGTAATCCGTGCGTATACGGTGCGTAATCCTGTATGCTATCCGGCTTCATTCTGCCGGCGCATCCGCTCCACAATGTCTTTCAGCTCCCTCCGGTCCGTGGTGATCAGGTCTTTTTCCACTGGGCTTGCCTTAAATTCCACCATGATGTTATTGTTGTTGGTGCTGATCAGGCCGCTGCCCCGTTCAAAGTGGGTGACTTCCATGATCTCCGCATCGGAGAGGTGGAGGGCGCTCTGCACGCGCATGGCCTCGTCATCCTCCAGGTTCAGGATGATCTTGGTCTTGGAGTTGTTGATGATGCCTTTCCCAAACCGGCCTTCATCCAGATTGAAAAAGTCGTTTAAGTCCTGGCTGGCGCAGACCGCAGAGCCGCCGTATCCCCGGATGGTCTTGAAGATCTCCAGGACAAAATCCCCGGCAAGGCGTGTGCCCGTGGCGCCGGCGCCGGACAGGAGCTGCCAGCATTCGTCAATAAAGATGGTCTTTTCCTCGGTACGGTCTTCCTTGGCACGGTCCCAGACGAAATCCAGTGCGACAAACATCCCCACGGTGAGCAGGTCCCCGGTCAGGGAAGAGATATCCAGTACGGTATATTTATTGTCTAAAGATACGTTGGTCTGCTGGTTGAAGGTGCTGGCGGAGCCGTTCACCAGGCGGTTTAAGATATTTGCAAGCCTTCTGGTGGCGGCGGATTTCTTTAAAATCTCATAAAGGTCGCCCAGCACCGGCATTTCACGGTATTGTTCCGGATTTTTTGGATCTGCCAGGGAAGCGTTGTCATGGGTGATGCCCTTTTTGTTGTAGGTATGGATCAGGGCTTCGTCCAGAAGCTGGCGCTCCTCATGGTTCATGTCCGGGATCAGCAGGCTGAAAAAGATATGGAGCCGCTGGATCTTCTCTGCCAGTTCCGAGAGCTGGATGCCGGGACCGTCCAGCAGTTCGTTCACAGTGCGGTCCACCTGCCGGATCTCCATTACATTGATGCAGTGGGGGCTTGCCGGTGAGACCTGGATAAATTCGCCTCCCACGTTGGCGCAGGCCCGGTGGAACTCATGCCCTTTTAACGGTGCGATGATAAAAATGGGAATGCCTTTTCTTCTCATCCGTAAGGCCATAAGCTGCATGGTAAAGGTCTTGCCTGCACCGGAGGTCCCAAGGATCGCCATGTTTGCGTTTTTGTAGACGGTGGAATTGAAGATATCCACGATGATCAGGGAGCTGTTGTATTTGTTCACCCCCAGAAGGATGCCGTTGTCATCGCACATCTCATAGCTGGTGAAAGGGTAGCAGCTTGCCGCGCCCCCGGTCAGGAGGTTTCGTTTGCTGCGCTCATACAGCCCTTTATCTACGGACACCAGGGGCAGGGCGGTGAGGAATGCCTGTTCTTCCCGGAAGTGGCAGGAGGATACCCGCATGTCCTGGGAGAGCAGGAGTTTCTTCATCTCGCTCACCTTCCATTCCAGATCCTCTTCATTGGGAGCCGTGATGGTGATCAGCAGGTTCATAAAGTAAAAGTCTTCATTGTTTGCCAGCCCGTCCTTCAGGAAATAGCCGCTCCGGATGGCGCTGTCGATATCGTCAAAGTCCGTGTTGGTGTCGCTGGCGTCCTTGATCCGGGAACGGTTGATGCGGAGCTGCTGGCCCACCTTCTGGATGATGCGCTCTTTGGGCTGGCGGGAGAGGAACATGTCCAGGTCGATCCCGTCCCCGGCGTTGACCATCAGGCTGAGCCAGCCGGCCGGCACATGGGTCTTATAGCCGTCGGAGGGGATCAGCAGGTAGGCATAATAAAGCCCGTCAATGCACAGATACCTTCCGTGGGTAAAGTCAATGCCTGCGGGGGCGATAAATTCCCCGGCCGGGATATGGTCGATTTCCGCCTCCCTTCCATTTGCCATGTACTGGGCCACTACTTCTTTTGCCCGGACAGGGAGGGGCTTTGCGGCGCTTTCCTTCCGGCACAGGAGATTATAGAGAACATCTATGGTAAACTCGTCCTCGTTATCCGGCAGAACCACTTCATTCCCGCACTGGCGGAGATAATTGGATGCAGTATGGACGGTGGACTGCAAAGAACCGATGGCCTCCCCTTCCTCGTCCGTGCGCCTTGCGTTCCCCCAGGGTTCATATTCAAAGATCAGGAAAAACCGGCGCGTCACCGCTTCACGGGAGCAGATCTGCTGGATGAACTGCAGGTAATCCTCCTGCATGAGCCGGCACTGCTCATTGGTCTCCTGTGCCATCTCCCGGCGCACCGTGTCCATGTGGCGCCCGATATCCGCCCGGCGGGTCAGCACCTTGAACTGGAGCTTTACGGGGCTTATTTTTAAATAGGAAACAAAGGAATAGATAATGCTCCTCTGTTCCCGGGCGCTCCGGAGCAGGAAGTTGATGGGGATCACCTCCACCACCTTGACATACCGGTGGTCTTTTGTATAGATGACGCCGTTTTCTATCTTACGGATGGGCAGGTAGTCCGACACCGGGTTTAAGTGGGTAAACTGGGGTTCCGGCGTGTGCAGAGGTTTTCTGGGGGAGCGGTTCTTTTTATGCTGGCTGTTCCTGCGATCCGGACGGCCTGTTTTTTGTGAAGTCCTTTTTCCGGAAATCTTTTCTGATGCCCTCTTACTTCCTTTGGAAGATTTTTTCGCTTTCGTTCCGGCCTGCTGTTTTTTCTGTGTCTGGCTGGGCCGGAGCTTCTGCCGTATCTCATATCCTTTCACCTGGTCGAACTCTGCGGGAAAATCGTCTTCCCCTTTGCGCTTCCAGCCGGATATGCCGCCAATCCTGTCATTTTTACCGGAAGTGTTTTTTCCGGCGGGCTTTGTACTTTGGGCGGCATCTTCTGATGCCGTAATTTCCTCATTACTGTGTTTTCCTTTCCGGTGCTTTTTTCTCTCTTTTTTTGAACGGGGGGCTTTCCGTATGGCTTCCTGTCCTTCGCCGCCCACGATGCGGCGGTTCTTCATATACTTTAAGAAGATGACTAGGAAAGACGACAGGCTTTCCCCCGATATGCCGATCAGGGCAAACAGCACAAGGGGCAAGGTGGTCAGGCACAGCACGATGATCCGCGCGGTCAGGCTCAGGGGAAGGAATAAAAATACCGGCAGCCCGGTCACGGCGGCAAGGATGCCGGCCTCGATCACGTTCCTTGCCCGGAACATGCCGCCGAAAAATGTGCCCGTGTCTACAAAGTTCGGCGGGATGATATAGGTATCATGGTCATTTTGATGGTTCATGTAGTAGTACCTCTCTTTCGCAGTGTGTCAGTTCCGGCCATGGGCAGATGCAGAGCGGAACCGTCCGTAAACAGGTTTCATGGCCGGACTCCGGCAGGGCGGTTCAGCCGATGATCCAGAAGGGGCCGCCCGCACCGGCACGCCTGCTGGCTTCGTTTAAAATAATGGAAAGATCCCAGAGCTGTCCGCTCCGTCTGTAGCTGGCGGGGTCCGCCACCAGGATCTTCCCGTCCTTTACGCCCCGCAGCACGATAAAATGGCCGCCGCTTGTAAAGTGTCCCTTTGACATGATAGCCACCACCAGTTTCCCGTCTGCCAGGGCATCCAGTATCCGCTGGGGTTCCGAGGGGGAGCAGCCGGAAACGGCAAGTCCCCAGTGTGCAGCGGCCCCTGGGATCAGGGCATGGTAGGAACCGCTGCCTTTGCACCAGTAGCCGTTCTCATAAGCCCACCGGGCCATCTGCTCCGGGTCAACGGTCTCACCCGCCAGGGAGGATACCACAATCGCCATGGATGTTGGACCGCAGCCGTAGCCGCCGATATGGTCGGTGCCGTAGGGCTTACCGGCGTAGCGTTCATCCAGCTGGTTGAAGTAGACAACCTCCGTGGCTCCGTCCGTGAAACGGACATCGCCCAGGGAAGGGATGCTGTTTCCTTCCCAGTCCTCCAGGTTCTGTATCAGCCCGTCCCCCAGAAAAAGGCTTAAATTTTGTGCATAATCCGAGGCAAGGCTTTTCTGCTCATCCGTAAGGGCAAATACCTGGTCGGCAAAATAGGCTTCCCCATTATAGGAAATGGTATAGATCATCCATTTCTCTGATATGGTCGTTTCTTCTCCGGTATCCGGGTCTTCTACTGTTTTTTCCCGTATTTCCTCTGTCCGCTGGTAGGAATAGAGGTGGGATTTCCCCCGGCGCATGACAGCCGCCATGTCAGCAATGGAGATATCCGCAAAGTCCTTTTCCTTCGCCGCACAGTACTGGGAAACAAAGAGATTTGCATTGTATACGGGGACTGCCTCATAAGGGTTGATGACCTCCATTCCGTCTCCGCCCGAGGCGGCAAAATCCCGTTCGATCCGGTTCATGACATCCTCCATGCCTTCCCCCAGGATGGCGCTGATGGTATAGGTGATGGTATTGGCATTCTCTATAAGAGTATTTTCACTGTTCAGGATGGGTGTTTCCGGGTCCGCCGGAGAGAAGGCGGAGGAAAAGCCGTCAAAGAGCAGGCCGGGAAGCATAAGCAGAAACAGCACTGGAAGCAGCAGTAACACAGCGGCCGCCGCCACAAACTTTCCAATAAACCTGCGTCCTTCCCATAAAGCCCCGGCTGCCGCGCCATAGGGACCGCCTGCCGCCGCGCCTTTTGCCGCGCCGGACACTGCCTTTCCCGCTTTTACGGCGCCCCTGGCGAGGTGTGCCGCGGATGCGCCGGTCTCCAGGGCTTCCTCCAGCCCGTTTTTCTGTTGTTCTGCCATTTATAACCTGTCCTTTCTCTTTGGTGCCGGGGGCATCTTTTTTACGATGGATTCTTTATAGGCGATAGAGCCGTCTGCCGCCATATAAGGTGACTTCTCCACAGCGTCCTGTGCGTACTGCTTATACCAGGAAGTGCCGTCCACGGCCTGCACGGCAGCGTATGCCCCTTCCGGCGGGGTGTACTGGTCTGCATGGTACATGCCGAAGGAAATGCCCTCCGGATGTTCCTCCGAGATCTCCGTGCCGGTGATGCGCCCGCCCCCGATCTCTACATTGGTAAAGGTCGGTACGTGCTGTGCGCCCTCTTCCAGGGCGGCATAGCCCAGGTAGGAATGGAGGGCCTGGGCGGCCTTTTCTCCGGTCATGGAACCAACAGACGCCATGCTTCCCGTTGCTACCGTGCCGATGACGCTGTTGGCAAAATCGCCGCCTTTCACGACGGAAGACGCATACATGTTTCCGCCGATGCCGGCAGATACGGCGGATGCGAGACCGCCGATCCCGGTTTTGGAAGTCCGTTCACTCTGCCGGTTGGTTTCCGTGTGGGCAGTGGCGGTGCGGATGGCGCTGTCTGTGACCTGGCGGCTGACCACCCCGGCAAGGCCGCCTGCCATGAATCCTCCCGGACTGCCGGGTGAGCCGGAGCCTGTATTCACATGGGAGGAGCTGCTGTGGCCGCCACTGAAATGCTGGCGGGAAAAGTTCCGGACTGTGCCTACACCCCTTGCGGCGATCATGGCTTCCGCGATCATGGAACCACCCGTATGCCCTACGTTGACGCCCATGCTGGACATGAAAGAGTCGATCTTTTGGGACACCTTTAAAAATGCGATGGCACACAGGAACCATACCAGGACATTCCCCGATACCGCCTCCCGGCCTGCCGCATCTACCTGGGCCTGTGCATCGCTCTCCGAAAAGGCAAAGGCGGTCTGGCAGGACAGGCAGAAAAGGAGCGCCATCAGAAAGGCCGCAGTCAATATTTTTTTATATCGTTTCATGGTTATCATCTTTCCTTTCTATTTCAGTTCCGCACGTTTTTCATAATGAAAGCGGGTTCGCAATGAAAGCCCCGACCATGCTTGTGAACAGGCGCAGGCACCAGGCATTCATGAGCAGGAGGAACACCTGCCCGCCGAACATCCGGCACCAGGACCTGAAGATGTTCGAGGTGGACTGGGAGGCTCCCATGGAAAAAGCCACGGGTGCCGTGTAGACCAGCACCCCCAGGAGGACATACCGCTCTGCTGCTTCAAAAAGGAGCTTTAAGTAGTTCCATGCCAGCACCAGCACAACGATCAGGGCGATCAGGGCCACAGCCCCGTTGGCGCAGACGCCGATGATGGCCAGCATGACCGAATTGAAATCGGCAAAGCTTAATGCCGGCAGGTCGGAATCCATGATCCAGTGGTATGGGGTGCCGCCGATCTTTAAGACCGTGTCCACGATGCCGTCCGAGAAGTAGGCCAGCAAAATGAAGAGGACGGAGCGGATGCTCAGGCGCACCGGGTCCTCTGCTTCAATGCCGGCTCCCAGCCCGAAGTTTTTGAACAGCTGCCATACCCAGTTTAAAAGGATGAGGCCGATGGCCAGCGCCACAAAGACTTTATACATGGTCTCCGCAGCAGGAAAGTAGCGGAGAAACACGGTCATGTCGCAGCCCAGCGCCCCCAGGACTGAAGTGGTGATAAGGTCAAGGCCGTGCATCACCTGTTCGGCGATCCATTCCACAATGCCGTCTAAGATACCCATAAATGATCACTCCTTTCCGGTGTCAGCCGTTCCACTTGCCGTCCGCAAAGAACGGGGTGATGTAGGCCATGATGAAGCCAAGCCCATTTAAGATCGCCCAGGTGATGCAGATACGCTTCAGCCATGCGCGGCTCTCATCCACCGTGCGGCCGGAGCGGGAGAAGTTCATCATCAGCAGGGCAACGGAAGCTGTGACAATAGCGGCAACGGTAGAGATAAGCACGATCTGGTTATAGACATCCTTCATGATCTCCGTGGCTTTTGTCCATACATCTGCGGCATAGGCCGGCTGGGTAAACATCAGGAACATCATGGAACTGAGGAAGGCATAATAAGCTGCCTTTGTGGGGGAGAACCTGGGTTTTGGTTTCTTTCCTGCCGTGGCAGGCGTCTGCAGTTTGTTTTTCAGTCTCAATGTTTGGACCTCCTTTAAATAAGATTTGGTGGTGGAAAGAAAAGGCCATGCCGCAGATGGGCATGGCTGTCTTTCCTCCGGGCTGAAGGGGTGAGAAAATCTGGATTGCGGTGAAAGGCGCAAAAAAAGCACCTCTCAGGAAAGGTGCCGTGCCAGCCCGGATTGCTTCTGGATACAGTTTTAAGCATATTTAGTGTAGCATATCTCTATTTACGGGGAAAGAGCAGAACCGTGCCAATTTCGTGCGGGATTGTGCCAATTTTGTGCCAGAAAATAAAAGCAAAAAAAGAGACAGGTAAAATGACCCGGCTTATTAGCTCTGTCTGTCATTAAACGAGTCTCCCATATCCTTAGACAGTATCTATTTAACTACACTGTAAATCAATAAACTGGTAAGGTTAAAAAAACTATATTATTTTTTGAAATCTGATTCAAGTTCATGATGCTGGACATATTCAGAATAATCAATTTCGTTTTGTAATGCTAAATATTTATCCCGTATAATAGAAAAAATATTAGTTTTTTGCTCATAAATTGATTTAAAATCGTCTTTTCCAATAGGAATAATATATGTGTTATCCCTTAAAGCAATTTTTCGGATCAGGCCATTTGCATCACTCCATTTAGAACGCCCTGCTATGCCGTTCCAGGCAATCATGATACCGGTTTTACAGCGAGCAACATGGAGCAATGAAAAAAACTTCCCAACATATGTTACATCAACGCTTTTTTTATAATTTTTGCATTCACACAAAAAAGATTCTTCCAAAAACGGAAAAGCACGATCTATTCCCGCCATTTTTGCATTTTCCGTCCAGCAGAGTTGTAAATCAATCTCATTACTGCTGGTACGAAGATTTCTCCGGCACTCTAATATTCCTGGATAGCCTTGATAAAATAGTATCGCTGACAAGTCCTCTAATAATTTTCCCTTATCGCTCAGCTTGAAGTCTTTGCTGACTATTTTTTCATAAAGCTCAGCGAATTTCTTATAGCCTGTATTATCAAGCTGCAAAATGCGAGAATTATATTTTCCCATTGCCAGCAGCCATTCTGTTGGTGTCATCCCGATATCATTCAGAAAGGCTTCTGATTTCTTTACAAATTCAGATTCGTTTACCATTTATAAAACCTTATAGATGATTATTGCGTGGTTTAAGGGGTTCAGTATTTCATAATCACAATGCAGACAGCTGATTTCTTCTGGTATTTCTGCAATGGTCTTATAATATTGGCCAGTATACTTTTGGCAATGTGGACAGTATATCTGTAGATACTGATCCAACACCCCGATTTCGACGCATAATTCTAAAATCTCATAAATGGTTTTTATGCTGATTTTTAGATTACGGTGCATTGCATCTGGATACAACCAATCATTTTGCTTGTAACGTTCAAGAAATTCAGCTAATGCATCATAATCTATATTAAATTTTTTCTCCTTTAACAAAGGAACCGCTTTCGCAAAGATATTTGATTGCATCATTCATTCGCTCCATTCCTAAATCTTTACAACCTCCAGTGATGTGTTGCAATAAAGTGTATCTACGGCTCAGGTAATCAAAAGTTATTTTAACTATGTAACTTTGTGATTCTACAGGTTTTACCCATTTTACATATATGTAAGGATAACTGGCTGTCGCTTCTTTATCATTTAAGTATTGCGTTAATAATTGTTTGATTTCTGTAGCCTCATTAAATAAGTCCTCGTTTTCATCAATAAGCTCTCGAATTTCACCGATGAAAGGTAATACATAATCAGAACCTTCTGCCGCAGTCAGTTCTGCGGCACCTCCGGAACTCATCTGCATCATCTGCTTATACATTTTTACATCTTCATTTTGTTTATCATTGACAATTTTTATAGCATCTGTATGTTCACATGTATATAAAGAAAGACCTAATTCCTTTTTTATCCAATCAATACAGCTGGCCACTAGCTTTTCGTAAATTTCACTATCAAACGCCTCTGTATATTTAATAGCATCATAGCGTATCTCCAGGCAGTGGTTCGGAAGATCAAAATATAATACAATAGGATACCGATAATCAGTCTGTTCAAACGCATCAGATGTAAAATAAGTCTTCTGCAGTATAAATTTAATAAATATCCGATCCTGCTCTGCTAAATAAATAGGTTTTGCATCTTGAAGGGAAGTATTAAGTATAAATTCGGGTGCAAACGATACCTCCTTAAATTCAGTAATTCCGCATTTTGTAAGGATATCTATCAAACTCTCAGAAGAATCTGTCTGATAAAACAAAGGTACGGAATATTTATACAGCTTTACAAATTCCCAGTGTTCATAAAAACCGATGAAATCTTTGTTTGTAGTTGTCTGGGAAAGGATACCCCGTAAGTCTTTTTTTGATTCAAAATATATGATTTTATCAGGATCCAGTAAGTTTCTTTGTTCCTCAAAAGTAATGCGGTGCTGCTCCTCTAATGACCTGCATATGTGCCGTTGCAGGTTATTAGAATATCCAAGAACGGTGTTTTTGTAAAAATTCATAAACGTGTTTTCATCCATTGGGGATCTCATCGGTGCTTCCTCCTAATTGTAAAGCTATATACAGTATAATCTATTTCCCTGCATTTTACCATATTTTTATGTGAAATTCGTGATTTTTGTGAGTTACTATTGCCCATAACATACTTGTTTGGAAAGTCAAAGAAGCAGCCATATAATTATAGCTGCCTCTTTGCAGAAAACAGGTAATGGTTATAAATCCTCAGCAGGATAATCATATTGAAGATTTCCTGATATTACTTTGGCATGGTTCCTGATATGTATATATTGCTGTTTTTGATTTTCCAATGCCTTTCGATAACCTTCATCTGTCAGAAACAGCCTCATCCGGCTCCCTTTATCCCCTATCGGGGATTCTCCTGAGAGTACATCAAACACAATCATATGCTTTACTTCCGGATCAAAGCGTTCCAGTGCCATAATATCATGCCCTTCCAGTTTCCGGGCGCCGATTCCTGCCGGGCCACAGCGATCATCTCCCCAACGGTTCTTGCTTTCCATGGCGAGTGATAATTTCTCTGAACATCACAGATCAGCTCTCTGCAGTCATCCTCCGAAAGTTCACGCAGCTTCTTTAAGAGATTTTCTGCCACATCCTTTTTGTCATGGTCACGGGTATACCGACACAACACAGCAATCTCCTGTATCACATCATATCGGCGGCAGCCCTCCAGCTGAAAGACCATCCTTTTCTCATCCTCAGTCAATGCTATCATATATTGCCTCCAATCTTTATTTCTCATAAATGCCATGTAACTGCCTGTTATTGCTCTCCAGCATTCTTATTCTCCGGAAAGAACTGCTCCAGGATATCAATACTGTCCTTAGAGGTATATCCCCACAGGATAGAACTGAGTGCGTCAATCGCCTCCCGCCTTCTGCGGTAATAGGTGCGGAAACTGATATCCCGGATATGGGGACGCAGCTTCTCTATGATTTCCTCCACATTCCGCAGCTGCTGTGGAGAAAGGAAAGAGTAATACAGCAGCCAGTAATAGCTCTCCCCATTCTTGTGTTTGGTGCGGAGCAGGTCAATGGAAGTGTCCAGGAGCTTCAGCATCCGGTGGCTCCGTTCAATGCATTTGGCATGATGCTCGATACTGCGGTCTGACAGATCGATCCCGGCAACATAGACGGACTCCAGAAAATCCTCAATAGAACTGCCGTACTCAATCTCGAACCGGCTCCGTACCTGCTGGACGGACAGCTCCAGGCTCCACACCACATCCCTGTATTTCTTCAGCAGTTTCCAGGTGTCATGGTACAGCGGGTTGTCAGCAATGTTCATTTCTTCCTGATTCTTTTTCATGCCCTGCATTCTCCTTCCCTGTCGTTTTCAGCGGGGGAGAGGGTCAGCTCAAAGGTGTAGACCGGCTTATCCTCCCCGCAGCATACCGCCATTCCAAAACGTGAGACAGCCTTCGGTATGTGGCATATATACTCTTCTCTGCAGGCGTCTGATAAAGGATATAACTTATATACGGATTTCGGACACCGGAAGCAGGAAATCCCCTGTGCATCAAGGACTTGCGCCATTTTTCTGATGACTGTATCAATATCCGATTTTGAAACGCAGGATAATTCTTCTGAAACGCATACTTCATGCTCTGTGAGGGCAGAATCTTCCTGCGGTTCTCTTTCATCCGGCAGAGTGATCTTGATCTTCAGGCTCATGGCAACCTCCTCTTTATCCACAAGGACATCTGATATCTGGAACATGGTGGAAAGATAGCTGCGCAGATAGATCACGCTGCCTGTCTTTCCCGGAAATGACATGAGAGAAATATAATCCATGTCAGCAAGTTTTTTCAGCACACGCCCGGTGGTGGCTTTGGAGATACCCCAGCGGACAGCCATCTCACTGTAAGCTACTAACGGGGAGCCGGTGCCATTGCGGAAGTAGGCAACCGGGCCAATCTCCGAACCCTGCACCTGGCTGTCATTGTAGACAGCAGACATCCACAGATCCAGCAGGATATCCATTTCGGAACAGCGGCCAGCGCTGACCAGTTCGGTTGCAACAACAGCCGGCATAAAGAAAAAGCCCGTATCTTTCTGACAGGGGCAGTTGTAATCCAGTACCGTATTCTGTTTTTTCCAGTCACGGATCTTATATTTGATTACCTTCCCACGGTCAAGGAAGAGATAGGAGATCAGGTGACGTTTCTGCAGCTCGTCCAGGATAGAGACTGCCTGGTACTGGAAACAGGTGCGGAACCATGCAGACAGTTCCTTTACGGTACAGATCCACTCACCGGGATATACCGTATAGCCAATACCGTCTATGCGGAGATAAGAGGTGCGGAAGTTTGCATAGTTGCAGAGCACTGTATAATAAAAAAGGCCGGAGCCTCCATTTGTGCGGATGCTTCGGTCTGCCATTAAGTTCTGAATAAATTGCCGGTAGATCCGGCAGCGTGGATAATCCACGATCTGTTTGATTTCTAACTGGTATGATTGCATATTTTTTCTCCTTTAAAATGGCAAAATAAGCAGGTAGGTTCGAAAATGCAAAGTGAACGTAAAAATTTCACTTGTACCTTTATTGAAAAACTGCTAATATTTTGCTAATACGACTATGAAAATCATACCGCTTTGAGGTGGACGCAGGTGCTCTCAGGTGGAAATGAAAGGTTCAAAAGTGTTGATTTTACTGGACCTGGAGATACCACAAGGATTAAGCTAAATCTGCGTGGAAATAGCCCTTTTAACTCCTAAGCGTGGGGTCGGAGGTTCAAGTCCTCTCTGGGACGCCAGAAACAACGCTGTAAGCCTTTGTTTTCAAGGGTTTACAGCTTTTTTGTTCAGCCGTAATCCTTAGACGAAACCATCTTCCTTTGGTTGGAGAGTAATTGAATGTTTATGAGTTGCAGTGTATATTTTGCTAATTGGAAACGAACAAAAATCTGCGCCTTGCTAATAAAAACTGCCTCTTTGCTAATTGGAGTGCGGAGCACTCTTGAGCAAGTAGCGAAGCGGATTGCGAATGTCCTTTGTTTTCAGACCGCTTTTTGGCCTGCAATTAGCGCAGCCAGTGTACTTGCAAGCTCCGGTGATTTTTGAAGCTGTTCGATCAATGCTGCAAGGTCTACGGTTTGTACCGGAGGCTGTTTCTGCGGAGGCGTTACCTTCCTCAAATCAGGATTCGCATAGAAGGCACTCTCAAATTTCTGCGCATTGATCTTGCGGTCCTCGTCGAGAATGTGAGCATAGACCTTTGTGATCATATCTATCTCTGCATGTCCTGTATCGCCCTGTGTGGCCTTCAGATCGCCGTGGTTGAGTTTCAGCTTGTAAGTCGTACTGGAATGTCTCAAAGAGTGAAAGACGACGTTAGGGAGCCCTGCCTTTTGTTTCAACAGTGAAAACTCTTTCTCGATAATCCGATTTTCGCAAGGTCTGCCATTTGGTAACGCAACCACCAAGTCAAAATCCTGATACTCGTCACCGAGAAATCCCTTTAATTCTTCCTGCGACTTTTTCCATTCACGGAGGATATAGGCAACCGTTTTAGGCAGCCATACCTTACGGACACTGGAATCTGTTTTCGGCTTTTTCAGAATCAGGCGGGTACTGGTATTCGGCATGAGCGGGGTAAAAATATAATAAATATCTTTTTGCCCCAACATTTCAATAGCCTGCTTGGAGGCCCTTGTCAGCTCTGCCTCTATGTAAATATAAGCATTGTCCGCCGTAATATTTTCATCCTCAATGTGAACATTTTTCCAGGTCAGTCCAAGAATCTCTCCCATACGCAGAGAACACGCAAAAGCAAGCTTCATGGCGATATACAGCTTACTGTCCGTACACTGATCCAGCGCCAGACGAATTGTTTCCGCATCCCAGATGTCCCGCTTTTTGTACTCGGTCTTTGGAAGCACCGCATTATCAAAAGGGTTTTTCCCGATCAGTTCCCATCTTACCGCCTGCTTGAAAGCACAGCGGAGCAGCTTGATAATCTTTTCAATGGTCTGGTTGGTAACAAATTCCGTCCGGGCTTTCCGGTTCTTTCTGGAAACAGAAGGCGTCTTTTGAAGGGTCTGAATATACTTGTCCACCACGCGGGGCGTAATGTCCTGAACCTCCATGTCTCCGATGATCGGATTGATATAGTTGGCAATCAGGGCTGTTTGGCCGTCATACATAGACACGCCCCATTTTTTCTCTCCGTAGGTGGAAACAAAGTCATACAGAAAATCCGATACCTTTTGATTGTTCGGAGAAAGAAATGTGCCATTGTTCTGCTGGTTCTCAACTTCTGCTTTCCGTTTCAGAGCTTCTTTATGGGTATGCCAAGTTTCCCATTTCTGTTTCGTTTCTCCATTTTCATCAACATAGTTGTAAACAACGGAATAAGATTTTTTACGTTTGATAATAGATGCCATATTCGATCTTCCTTTCTAAGTTAGAACGTCTGTGCGTCTAACCATTCGTCAAATGATTTTTTGGAAACTCGTATGGCATTACCAACCCGTACAATTTTGAAATGACCCTCTTTTACCAGACTATAAGCAGAAGTGCGGCCAATATTCAGTATGGCAGCAATATCCTCCACTTTGTAAGTCCTCTGTTCGGGAACATTTCTTTGCACACTGTTTGTTGTCTGGCTCATTTTCCCTCCTTTCTGCATCCGACAAAGACAGTGTGCGGGATATGACTTCCTACCATTATTCTACCGCGCCGCCTGCCATTTGTCTGCTGCTAATTGAAAAATTTACGATTTATCCATAGTTTGATTTTGTATCGGCACAGAATAAGGACTTTTATCAAGAGGAACAGCAGCGATTAGCAGAGGAACATTTACAGGAAGCCGCTGATATTGGACGAACAAGCGGTATATCGTTGAAAAAACTGATTGAGCTTTTATCGCTTTTTTATCAAGAGGAGGAGTGACTATGGACGCTATTTTACAGGTTGAAAATCTGACAAAACAGTACGCCGGTTTTATGTTAGACCATGTTTCGTTCTCTGTTCCCAAAGGAACTATCATGGGGCTTATTGGCGAAAATGGAGCCGGAAAAAGTACAACGATCAATGCAATTCTTGACCTTATCCATAAAGACGATGGTACAGTTACTTTTTGGGGACAGGAATTATCCTCATCAAGTCAGCTTAAAGAGGATATAGGTGTTGTTTTCGACGGCATCAATTTTTATGACACTTTGACTCCTGCCAAAGTCGGAAAAATCTCAAGTGCCGCCTATAAACAGTGGGACGAATATTTATATCAGGATTTTCTGAATCGCTTTCAGCTTCCATCAGATAAAGAGATTAAAACACTCTCCAAAGGAATGAAAATGAAATTGTGTATAGCCGTTGCGCTTTCCCATAAGCCAAAGCTGCTGATTTTAGATGAAGCTACCAGCGGTCTTGACCCTGTGATGCGGGATGATATTCTTGACATATTTCTTGATTTTGTGCAGGACGAAAACCACTCCATTTTGATGTCGTCCCATATCACAACCGATTTAGAGAAGGTTGCAGATTACATTACTTTTATCCATCAGGGTAAAGTGCTTTTTTGTAAAACAAAAGACGAACTTCGTTACCACTATGGTATTATCCGTTGTGGAGCTGCAATGTTCGATCAGCTCGATAAAGATGAGATTTTGGCATACCGAAAAGATGATTACCAATGGAATGTGCTTGTAGCAGATAAAGGAAAAGCCAGAAGAAAATATAAAAATGCAGTAGTGGACGACGCAACAATCGACGATATTCTGCTGCTGTATGTGAAAGGAGAGCAAGCCAGATGAAAAGCCTTATTTTGAAAGATTTATTCAATATCGGCCACAATGCGAAATCCATGCTGTTCATTCTCGTAGTTTTTGCCGTTGCGCTTATCCCATTTTCCGACGTAGAGGGATATATATTTGTATGTGCAATTTTGTGCAGCATGATGATCGTAACAACCTTTTCTTTTGATGACAATTCCAAATGGACGCGATATGCCATGATAATGCCTGTTTCAAAGAAGGAGTTAGTGGTCGGGAAATTTGTTGTATTAGCAATCTTTTGTGCTGTCGGCAGCCTGTTTGGTCTGGTGATTGGTTCCATCAGTGGATTTGCTATGAGAAAAATCACTTTTGACTTCGCGGAAATTGGAGAGCTGTTATTTTTGGCTTTGGCAGCATGGGTGATCTCCCTGATCTTTGGAAGTATGTCAATCCCTCTTGTGTTCAAATTCGGAGCCGAAAAAGGCCGTGTGCTGCTGTTAGTATCATTCCTCATTCCGGCAGGGATTTGTTTTGGGATATACCAGCTTCTTACCATACTGGGAGTTGAATTGACAGACCAGCTTGTGTTTATCCTTCTGTGCTGTTCTCCGCTCCTCGCATTGGCGTGGTGCTATGTAATGTACCAAATCAGTTATCATATCTTTTCAAGACAGGAACTTTGATTTTAACCTATACAGGAGGCATTTTTTATGGAAAGCAAGAGATTTGAAATTACAGAAACCGAGGGAAGCGTTAAGGGCTTTTATGTGGTAGTAGATAAAGAAACCGGTGTTAATTACCTTGTCGCAAAGTTTGGAACGGGCGGGGGTATTTGCCCATTAGTTGGCAAAGACGGAAAGCCACTCGTGACAAAATAAAGTAATCGAAACGAAAAGCGGAGAGAAAATCACTCTCCGCTTTTCGCTTGGAAATGACGAATATCATCAGTATACCAGTTCAGTTAGTCATGAAATGCAAAAATTGAAATATGTATCAGGGTACGGTTCATCTGCCAGGACATAATGCCACCACTCGTTACAGTAGACTTCAAATCCGCTGCTTTCCATGATATGCCTTAGAACATCCCGGTTCCTTTTAACGCATCCGTGCCATTATAAAATTTATAAACGGTATATCCATCGTTTTTCAGATAGACTTCCACTAAATCAGCCAACTCTTTTTCGTCATCACCCACTAAAATTTTTTCATTCATTGCATTACTCCTTACTGCTTCGATCAATCTATCTTTATTATGCGCAAAAATGCTATCAAATTATCAGCCGATGGTAGCATAATTACAGATAATCGGCAAGGGAGCTTACTTCTAATCTTGACGATTACCTACATTAAGCGAAGCAGATAGCTACGGCAGCCACACCTTAAACACATTCAACTGCCGTCTGATTTCATAGTTTAAATTACGGCACTTCAAATTTATAACCAACGCCGACAACGCTTTTGATGTAGTCCGGGAAATCCTGCGTAACTTTCAACTTCTTCCGCAGATTGCTCACATGGTTGTTGACTGCTTTACGAGAGTAGTAGGAAGAATCCTCATTCCAGATCAATTCCATAATCACCTCATAAGTAAATACCCGTTTCGGGTGAGTGATTAACAAAGCAAGAATGTCAAATTCTTTAGCGGTTAATTCAATTACCTGCTCGCTAATGCATACAAGCCGTTGTTCCTGGCAGAAATATAAATCGCCCACTTGAATCTCTGTAAACGGTTCATCAATAGTTGTTTGCACTTTATAAGTTTCGGAAATGACGCATGGGCTGTCGGCCAGATTATCTTGTTGTTTTTGGGAATTGAAAAGATAGCTTAACAATTCCTGACGCTGATGGGCGCTTAACAGCATGAGCAGCTTTTCTGCAATTATACCGCCCGGTTCAGATATATCAAATACAGCTAATTTCCCATGTAATCACCCCCTCTGTCAGTATGGGTATTTGTGCTTTCATTTCGACTGTATACTAAAAGTTTTCCGTTTCTAAAACAAGTATAACAAACCCCGATTCATTAAAATGTTAGCTCACCGCACAGTCTTTTTCCAGATAAAACATATAATTGTTCCAATTAGCGCTATCGCTCCCATGGTGATATTAGGCAATTCAATACTACGCTCATACAGATACCCAGCCAGCAGAGGGGCAATGACTTTACTAAGATTTCCGGCGGTGCTGGCAAAGCCCATGAGTATTCCTTTGCGCTGATTGGCCTCCTTGGAAAGGCTTGCGTTTAGCGTGGGTACTGTTAAGGCGGAAGATACTGCAAATAGACCGAAAATAACAAGTACACTGATAAATCCAGAGGTTAATACCATAGCAAAGGCAACCATTGCTTTACAAAATATGCCTATCAGTATTAGTAGCTTATCGCCCATTTTATTTTCCAAAGGGCCGGTAAAAAAAACCTGTACTACAATTAAAACACCTGCTACCACCATCCAAACAACACCAACTTGCCCGGTGGTAAATCCAAACTTGTCAACGACATACAGCCCCGTAATCCCCTGCAAACCGGTTTGACAGAAGTTTACGATAAAAATAAGGATCAGAATAACTCCTGCGGGGCCAAGCAGCATGCTTTTCAGGGCTAAAAAATCAAAAGAATCTTTTTTGTGCGGATAACCTGACTTCTCTATGGACTCTGGCAAAACTGTTACTATGAGTAGAAATGCAATAAATGAAATTCCGGCTCCTGTAAAGAATGGAAGTGCAAGTGAATAGCCAGCCAGAATACCGCCAAACAACGGTCCTAACATGACACCTATACTCATTGCAGCCCCAAGCTGGCCCATATTCTTGCTTCGTTCGTCCTCTGTGCTGGAATCACCCACATAGGCCAGGGACGCAACTGACGTAGCAGATGACAAAACACCAGATAAAGCACGGGCGATAAACAGTGTCCAAAAAGAGGAGGCCAAGCCAAACAGCAATAAACTAATTGTATAGCCTAACATGCCAATGCTGATAATCGGCTTTCTGCCGATTCGGTCGGACAGCACTCCCCAAAACGGGGCGCACAATGTTTGCGTCAGCGCATATATGGCCGTGAGCCAGCCAAGTTCTTTGCCACCCGCTCCGAGATTTTTCATGTAAAACGGCATAACCGGAATAATAAGGCTATATCCTAACGCAATTACAAAAGTTGCAAGTTTCAAGGCAAAAATAGGCGTTTTATTCATTGAGTGTCACCTCCCCTGTCGTACCGTCCACTGTTATCATTTGTCCGTTTTGTATGGTTCGCGTAGCGGTGTGTGTTGCCATAACAGCGGGAATACCATATTCACGGGCAACAATGCTTGAATGGCTAAGAGGGCCGCCAATGTCTGTTACAATCGCACTTGCGGAGGCAAACAACTGCGTCCATGCAGGAGTTGTGGTAACGGCAATCAAGATACTTCCCGGCTGGAATTTCTCAAAATCTGCCGGGCTGTTCAGTACACAGGCGGGAGCCGTAACAACGCCTGGGCTGGTTCCTATACCCGTCAATACAATTTTCCCATCTTTCTGTATTTGGGTTGCGTGTGATACGGCTTTTTTGCTTTTTTCCGGCAACATGGAAGGTGCCACATAACCTCGGAATGTATCATGCTCTGCTTGCCTGGCAGGGATTGCCTCACTCAGATTAGATAGGGGTATATTTTTATCAAGCTGTGTTATGAGCGTTTCCAATTCTGTTTTTGTGAGCCAGTAAATATCGTCCAGATGTGAAATAGCTCCACCAGTTAAGAGACGTTCAGAAATTTCTTGTAACATACGGCGAATCAGCGGGTGCCCCATCCCCATCAAATAAATAGCGTTTTCACGCATGGGGGCAGTATTTTGTGCCCAATGGAGCAGCTTCAAAAACAGTTTTTTTCGGTGGCCGCCTATCTGTTGCAAAATTTCTTTTTCGGCTTGTTTCCTGCGCCTTTCAAATGTGATTTGGCGCGAATACGGATTTTCCCCTTTTTCCTCCAAAAATGCTTTTATGGATTCAAAAGTTGGCGTAAGCATCCCCTGTGGTGTGGCATATGCAAAATCAAATTCATACGCAGTACAGCCAAATTCTTTGAAATAGGCGTTAATTCGGCTTTTCCACTCTATCCACACCTCCTGCGAAACTTCCGCAGGCAAAATGGAGGACTTGAAATCTTCTGCTATCTTTGTTGCAGGATTGCTTTTCAGATAGAAGCTTAAAGTGTTATTTTGCTTTGCCCATTCCGAAAGGTCCCACAGGTTCTTTTCCGATTGTAGCGCAATCGTATCAAACCCAAGCAAGAGAGCGGAAGTGTCTGTTATACCAGCACGGCGGACCGTACCCTGAAAGAATTTTGTGAATAACGTTTCGCTGATAGATGCGGCGGGCAATGTAAGCTGAATCCTTGTGAAATAAATACATGCGGCGTAAAATACGGCTTGAATGCCCTTCATAATTTGCTGTGCGCTTAACGTATGCAGGGACGTTTCATCCCACTGCTTCACCACATCTTCAAATTCTTTTCTTGCCGCTTCAAAGCGCATAATGCTGTTCGTAAGCGTCCGGCGCAAAGCGCGGGGTGAAAGGGATTTGACTGCAATCAAAAGAGGCTTTGAATTAGCGGAAAGATAAACATATCCGTTAATAATCGTATATGCTCCGTTTTCTGGCAGTAGCTTTTTCGCACTTTTACCAAACATATCTATCCATAAAAGCGCCGACGCACGGTTGACTATTTCAAGTCCAAGTGTGGCGAATAAGGGTGTAACAGGATTCGGCAAGTGCTCCGCTAGACTGCCTTTTGTATATACAACATCCTTTTCCGGCAACGTCCATTCCGGCGGTAGGACAGTAATGGGGCGCGCCTGAACAATATACAACTTATCTTTTTCCAGCGCCCACTCTACATCCATAGGCATTTCATAATACTTTTCAATTTTTTTCCCAAGCTGTGCCAATCGCATAACTTGATTGCGAGTAAGAGCATGTTTTTTCCTCAACTGTTCAGGAGCTGGGATTTCTTCTGTTCCATCTGAGTTGCGGACTGTCATAATCTCTTTGTTTGCTACTTCATACGATACAATTCGTTCAGCATTTTTATCTACAACAATTGTATCAGGGGTGACTAAGCTAGAAACCACCGATTCGCCAAGTCCCCACGCGGCGTTAACAATCATTTCGCTACGTCTGCCATTGATAGGGTTTAGCGTAAACATAACGCCGGACGCATCGGAAAACGCAAGCTTTTGTACTACAACAGCAAGTGCGACGATTTCCTGCTTTATATCATTCTTCACGCGGTAAGCAATAGCACGAGCTGTCCATAGGGAAGCCCAGCACCGCTTTACAGCGTCAAGAACTTCATTCTCACCTTGTATGTTAAGATAGGTTTCCTGCTGGCCTGCAAAAGAAGCGTCGGGCAAATCCTCGGCGGTTGCGGAGGAACGGACAGCCACCGCTATATTTCCCAAACCGGCATATGCGGTTTTAATTGCATCTGATACTTCCTGCGGCATTTCTCCATTATGGAAAAGCATCCCTATCTGCGCAGATACATTTTCAAGCTGGCTAGTATTATTAGAGTCAATACCGTCCAGCAACTTATTAATGTGAGGCTGAATATGGTTCTTTTCAACAAAAATCTTGTATGAAGTAGTCGTAACATGAAAGCCCTCCGGCACAGGGATGCCCGCTGTCAAAAGTTTTGATAAAGACATACCTTTTCCGCCGACCATTTCAAGGGTTGCCTGTTTATGCAACAAGGGCAGAGTATAATAAATCATAATAATTCACCTCCATCATTCATAATTCCATGTAGAAATATATCCATTGTTTCATCAAGCATTTTCTCCGGACTGGCTGATGGTCGGGATGTGTAAATGATTGATATAATGGAGTTAATTAACAAACGCGACATAAGATCGGCATTCGTCTTACGGAAGACGCCTGATTTCACTCCATTTTCAATTACAGATTTGATAATATCCTGATATGCGTAACGCGCAGTTTTCAGCCGCTTTCGATAATCTTCTTCTAAATAGTCAGATTCTGTATTTAACCACATCTGCACCGTTCGATACTGCTTTGGTACTCTAAGATGATTCAACATGATTTTTCTAAGACACTGTTCCGGCGAGGATTCATCGGCAATGATCTTATGAACCTTTTTAATTGTTTCTTCCATTTCTTTCTCAACTGCATATACAACAATCTCGTCTTTCGTTTTGAAAAAATCATACAGACTGGACTTTCCCATGTTTGCTAAAATCGCAATTTCCCTCATTGATGTTTTTTGGAATCCATTTTTCTCTATGAGCTGCAAAGCAACACTGATTATTTCTTCTCGGCGTTCTTCTTGTTGTTCTGGTGTAAGCATAATTCCTTTTGGCATATTTATGATACCTCCTTATAGCGACCACCGGTCGTTTCTTATTTCGTTTTCATTATATAGCGACCGGTAGTCGCTTGTCAAGATTAACTTTTTTCCTGCATATACTGCCCAATAGAAAAGAGATGTTTAGGCCATGACGCTAAACGGTTATACCGAAAGTCAGATTATCCCGAATACTTCAAAGAAAGCCAGCAACAGCGGCATTTCTTAGAGAAATATTCGGGATAACTTTTTAGTCATTTACACTGTCAGTTTCCTAGAACTTCTGATTAAGGAAAAATAATTCGGGATAATTTTCTCTTGCATCACAAACTGTAAAGCCGCCTTAATGTTTCTTCATCACTTACCGTATCTAATAAAGGCCACAAGGAAAGTAGAATCTTACCCTATGACCTTTGCTATGGCACATCAAATTTATAACCAATGCCAACAACGCTTTTGATGTAGTCCGGGGAATCCTGCGTAACTTTCAGCTTCTTCCGCAAATTGCTTACATGATTATTGACTGCCTTCCGGGAGTAGTAGGAATAATCCTCATTCCAGACCAATTCCATAATCAGCTCATAAGTAAATACCCGTTTCGGGTGAGTAATTAACAAAGCAAGAATGTCAAATTCTTTAGCGGTTAATTCAATTACCTGCTCGCTAATGCATACAAGCCGTTGTTCTTGGCAGAAATATAAATCGTCCACTTGAATCTCTGTAAACGGTTCATCAATAACTGTTTGCACTTTATAAGTTTCGGAAATGACGCATGGGCTGTCGGCCAGATTATTTTGTTGTTTTTGGGAATGGAAAAGATAGTTTAACAATTCCTGACGCTGGCGGGCGCTTAACAGCATGAGCAGCTTTTCTGCAATTATACTGCCCGGTTCAGATATATCAAATACAGCTAATTTCCCATGTCATCACCCCCTCCGTCAGTATGGGTATTTGTCGAATATTGTGTTTTCCTTTCCTGTTATGACGGTATATGCTTTCTGAGATTGATGAGGCTAAATACATCATCCATAATCCCTCTATCCCTTACATCCAGCATCAACCATTTCTGTCCATTACCGATTTTCGTGTTTTTGAATACTGTCTGCACATAGTCGGAACATTGCGGCATAAGAAACTCTGCCTCCGTAAGTTCACGACTTCCTACAACCACGAGAACGATAAAATAGCCTTGCATCGGATAGAGCGTACAAAGAGACTTTCCACCTTTTTTATACTTAATATTCCAGCCTGCCTGCATGGAACAGCGGCTGTGTTCCATCCAGGGCCTGATCCGATAGGTGGACTGGATATGGTTATTAAAATCTGTCCATAACGGATTGTTAATGTATTCCGTGACTTGCTCCAGTGATGGAGGTTGTTCATTTGAATATAGCGCATTCCAATCCATCATAAATTCCTCCTTAGCTTTTATTTTTCAGCGGCAGGGGCTTAACCCAAATTTCCATACAGGCCATACCCTCCAAGTCACGGTAATACTTTTCTGCCGAAAAGGGCTCCGTGGTTAAGTTGTGATGAGGCAGCCATATATCAAAAAGGTATTTGCTGGCCTGATCTAAAGCGACCGTTACCAAATCCTCAAAATTTTCTGCTTCGACTCTGCAAACGATGTATTCTCCTGCCGAGAGTTCTCTCTTAACAAAACCGTCTTGCAGCCGGTCCGGATTATTTTGAACAAGGCCGCCTGCAAAATAAGTGAAAAGGTTTTGTGCAGTACCTTCCGCATGGGACATTCCCATTTCTACAGCAGTATTTAGATTGGCTGCGATGGAAGCCTTCTCCATATGATAACGCTTCCAAAGCTGTCCTGGCACATCTACACCTGTGCTTTCACCAACCGGCATTTGTTCAGAAATGCGAACTTCCGTTTCTAAGCCGAGATAAATTTCCGGTTTTTCCAATGTCTTTCTCTGGATTTCCAAGACGATATTTCCTACCACTAGCGGAACCCCTTCGTCTACCAAAACGTAATTCATAGAAACTTCCGGCTTGTCGAATGTATTGAGCATTGGTAAATCCCTCCTGTAGCTTTCAGGCATAATCCCATACGTTTCCTTGAAGGCCCGTGTAAAATTCGCATGGCTTGAAAAACCATAGTCCAAGGCAACGTCAAGAATCCTCTGTTTGGTACTTTTCAGATTTTCAATAACCTTTGCCAAACGGCGGAGTTTCACATATTCCTGAACCGGTTTATTTACCAGCCGCTTGAACAAGCGCTGAAAATAAAAGGTGGACAGACCGACAGTATTTGCCAGTTCTTCCGTTGAAATTTCTTTTGTCAGGTGTTCCTCGATAAAAGTCAAGGATTGTTCGATTGCTTCATATGCGTGCATTGCGGCACCTCCTATATTTGATGTTCAAATTATATCATTCTATTTTTTGCCGGGCTTTTCACGCAATGCGCTTTTTGATTAGGAAAATGCACTTTGTAAAATAGAGACATGGAATAAGGGTTGCTGAACGACGGCTTTTTTCTTTTGCCGTCGTTCAACAGATTGGGGCTATATGGATTCAGTTTTTTCGGAAAAAGCGTTCACAGTGCTCGTAAGGGGGTAGCCCCCTATCGGTGATTTCAATATAATCAGCCTTATTCATACCATACAAATAGTAATCGCAGTATGTGTTTACCATTTTACCCTCACGGATAAGACCCTCACGCTTGAAGCCTGCTTTTTCCAAAGTTTTATACGATGCAATATTTTGTGCGTGAACATCGGCCCATAAACGCTGTAATTCCGTTTCTTCAAAGCAGAAGATAGTTACTCTCGCCAGTGCTTCTGTCATAAACCGGTTGCCTTGATAGGCAGGTGAAAGGCGAAATGCCACTTTTGCCATGCGGTCATTCTCAATGAGATACACCCACATATCGCCAATAACTTTATTATCCTGTTTGTAGACAACACCCCAATGAAAACTTTTCGTAGGTTTCTCTGGCTTTTGGAAAAGTAATTCTGGATTTAAGTCGCTTTTTCCGGGACGTTTGCCCCAATACCGATAAACGGAACTGTCTCCCAGCCATTCTTTCAAATCTGCAACATCTTCTTTTCGCAAAGGGCGCAGGATAAGTTGTTCCGTTTCAAGAATAGGTTTATCCTGAACAAAATCCTGTAATTTCATAAGCCACCCCCTCTTAAAATTTGAACACCTGTCCCCAATCAAAATCGCCGGACGCTTCTGTGCTTTTCGGCCATTCGCTGCACCATGCGGGAACACCGGGCGTTTCAACTCTGTCAAAACTTGGAGTATACGGCTTGATGTCAAGTACGGGCGTATTGTCATTTGCGTCAATAAATGTAACACGAATCATGCCGTTGGTGAAATCAATGTTGATAATTTCGGACGCTGTTAATGCAATAGGATTCGGACGCGCAGGAGATCGTGTTGCAAATACACCCATGACTTCGGGTGCGCCTTTATAGGGCTGTTCCGTCTGTAATTCATTCCGATCTGCGTCGTTGTCGCAATCGCTGAACCACCAAAGGACATTGATGTGGCTGAAACCCTCTAAGGCCTGCAGTCCGGAAATGTACTCTGGCTCTAACTGAATAAATGTGCCGTTTTCATCATTTTTTACTTTGCCAATGGCTTTTAATTGATAGGTCATATTTTTCCTCCTTGCTTTTGTTGGTAAAACCAGTATAAGACCTCACATCATGTGAGATGCAATAGGGAAAATTAAAAATGCCCTACATTTTTAGCAGGACATTTCAAAGTCTATACAATCATGCGTGTTCCAGCGGTATTTGAAGCTCAATCAAATATTTTTCAGGGTTATTCTCATTCCACGGGCCCCTATGCACGATCTGACGCATCGGGTTAGACATTTTGTATTCGCTGTTTGTCTGCAGCCATTCGGCAAAGGCAAGGTAGGCGCCTTTTATATTTGCAAAATCGCCATAGACCATTGTGCAAGCCATATACGGGACTGGTTCTGTCATGTGGAAACAAAATGGCTCTTTTGCCTTTCCCATTTTCTTTACCGGGGCGCATAGCTCAATATCAACATCTGTCTCTCGAAATTCTGTATCGTGATAAATGGAAAATGTATTGCCCGTTATTTCGATTTTTTGTGCTTCTGTAAAAGTAGAAAGTTCTTTCCATAAGTCGCCCTCGGAATAGTAATTCGGTACAATTTCCCGCAAGGATAGCACCTGATACGCCGGGATTGACTTAACGGATATGTTATAGTGCAGTTCTCCTTTACCACCCTGTATTTCACTTTTTGTAAGTTCGATCTTCCGCAGTTTTTCTTGTTCGACCTGTATTGCATTTTCTATCTCTATGCGCTTTTTGTCGAGCTGCGCAAGAAGTGATTGCTCGTCCATCGTCAGGGCAAGCGCAATTTCCGAAACATTCAGTCCACTATCCCGCAGATACAGAATTTTATTTAGACGCGGTATTTGCTTTACTGAATACAGTCGGTGTCCTGTCCACTTGTCAACCTCTGCCGGTGTCAGAAGTCCTACCTCGTCATAGTAGCGAAGCATACGAATAGATACCTGCGCCAGCTTTGAAAATTCTCCTATTCTAAACATCGTTTCACCACCTACTCCAACTATATTTGTATTTTTATCTCACTCCAGCTTTTATGTTACTTGCTGCATCCTTATTATACCGCCTTTCTTTCAGTCTATCAATGTCGTTGCGTGGTGCAGAACTTTTTCTGGGGTTCCACTAAATGGCAAGCAATGCAATCTTCCGTAAGATTGCGTATTTTGGCAGGAATCCGTTTCCGGTATTCCTGCCAAAATGCTTGTTGGTGACATGTCCCCAAGCCCCTGAGATCATCACCTGCGGTGATGGCTGCGCGTTCCATTGGAACGCTGAAATCTTTATACATGAAGATAGAAAAAGAAAAAAACCTTATCATAGCTATAGTAAAACGGCATGGCGCTCTTGATTTCTTAAAGCCACCGTCAGTAAAATGTAATAGGAGCGTGGGAAAGGAGCTGCTTAGCAACATTTTTCTTTTCCACCGCCAGGTAGATACAATAGGTTATTAGCGATTACAGCAATATACTTTAATTGCTTCACCAAAAAACTCTGCAACATTCCATGTAGCAAATCTGTTGATGTACTCGGCAAACCGTTCGTCTGTTTGATAGAGTTCGCCCAGATACATCAGCATATCATCCGAACAGGGATAGAAGTTTTCAGAAATATACTCTTGCCACTCTGCAACAATAGATTGGACGGCGGGTAAAGTAGGTGTTTCTGCCTTATATTCCGCCAGTCGTTCAAAGACATTTTGGGAATATATTAAAAAATCATTCCACTTCTGATTTCTCTCTTTTTCGGCTCTGGCTGAAAAAAAAGAAGAAAACTCTTGATACTCATGGGTGCTGCCCCAACGTTCGATAACTTCATTCCTATATTTTTCTTGTAGAGCAGAAATTTCTGCATTTGAAAATGCTGTAAACGAGTAATCACTCTTTCCGGCCAAAGTATCGTTGACTAAGCAAATAAGTCCCTCTATTTTCTTTTTTCTAAGATTGAGAAGTTCTAAATGTCTTTCTAGCGCTTCTCGTTTATTATATACGGGTGCTGATAATAATGCCTTGATCTCTTTTAGAGAAACCCCCACTTCACGGTAAAATAGAATTTGTTGTAACTTCTCTAAATCATTCTCGGAATATAAACGATATTTTGTCTTATCTGCTTTGGTAGGTTCCAACAGACCGATTTCATCATAGTAATGCAAAGTACGTATCGTAATACCGGTCAGCTTTGCAACCTCATGAATCATCATTTTTTTAGGATTCATTCCAAAATCTCTCCACTTCTTTTAGTATTTCATCAGCAGGTGTCATGGTAGCTTCAATGATAGATTTTCCTGTTTTTTTCAGATAATATTTTATCATATGATAGCCACAAGCATATCCAGCACAATAGGGTAAACCAACAGGAAAATAATTTTGCATTTGAGCCATTTCATCACCATATAGATATGCTGTCAGGTTATCTAAGCCTTGTACATCCAGCCCTTCCTGGATGATGGGTTTAATATATCCGTTCAAAGTTTCCATATCTGTCTTGCTTACCCACGGTCCTACATTTTCCTCACCATATAGGTAAGTAGCAAAGTTTTCAGCAAGGCCCTCACTTATCATCATTTCAGCAAGAGTAATGTCATTGTGCCATTTTGTAAACTGGAAACGGACATTATGATTTGTTTCATGTGCCAACGCTACGGGAAGTCTGCTCTTAGTGTGTTCAGATGGAACAAGCCATGTAAAAATGTAGCCGGGTATACCTCCATCTCCACAGTAATTGTCATTCATTATCGAATAAGGATTTTGGGGGTCAGCCAGCAAAACAGTGTATAGATATTCTTTCACAGGAAATTCTATTCCAGCATCGGAAAAACACTTTAATGACCACTCGATAGACTTTTGACAGTTATCCCAAAATTGGTTGTCGTCCAACAGTGTAATACTTTGGGCCCATGTTTCATCAATTTTTTCTGGCAGAAGAAAGCCCAACATACCACTTGCCATAATAACATCATAGCCATTCGGTTGTGCAGCCTTCATTGGCACATTGTAGCAGGCCCATTTCTTTTCAAAAGGCTTCATCATTTCATAGCGATAAATATCATTTTTTTTAGAAGCTGGCGCTTCCATGATTTTTCTGTAGATACCGTCAGAACGAACGGCCTGTACTTTTAGGATGCTCATATTTTGTACTTCCTTTCAATATTTTGTAACCTTATTCTACGGTATGACAGAACGTCAAAGTCAATAGTTTTTGAAAAATTTGTTTCCTGAACATTGAATTATAATTTAAGCAATCGGATTAAAAAAACAAAACTATCACTGGCGTGCATTATCCCGCTCCCGTTCCATCACAGACTCGCCCAACAGATAGTCCACATTGGCTTTAACATTATAAAGCTCTTTCATATCGGTTCTGGCCTGCTTATAGGCAGAATAGGCTTTCCGTTTTTGTTCCAGAAGTCCGGCATATTCCTCACGCAGAGATTTGACGGAGGGCAGCTTTGTGATCCCCAGCTCGTCAAAATGTTTCTTCGCCGCCTGGTGCAGCAGGATTTCCGTCTCATGAGCCGCCCGGAATTTTTTGCTGTACCTGGCTTTCCGGTATTCCACATAGACCGCCCGCGTCTTGGCATAATTTACGATCTGTTTCTGCAGCTCCCCATTAGCGGTCATTTGAGATTCCAGTTCCTTGATCTTTACTGACAGCACATTGAAGCTGGCGGTAGCGGCGTCTGACTTTTTCTGCAAATCCTCATAGCTCATATCGCCATGCTCTTTGAGCCAGATTACCGCCTGGGAGAGCTGTTTTAAGTTGAACACTTTCGCCCAGCGTTCATACCCCGGACCTTTGCCGGAACGGATCGCCGCCTCAATGTCCACCAACAGACCAACTTTGGAAACCGGATTTTGGAGAGAGGTACGGCGCGGCTTCACCATCCGGGTGCCGGCGATCCGTTCTTTGATGGCCTGCTCGGTATAGTCGCCCTTTAGCGTATCACACCGGGTATATCTATCTTCCGGTGACAGGCGAAAACGGAGGTACTTCCGCTCTTGGTTGACTTCAATCCCAGCCGCCTCCAGCTTTTTCAAAAGTTCTTCAAAGTCTTTCGGCTTTTCTTCCAGGGCAGCATCGATAGCCCATCGTAGCTGCTCCTGGTGGGAAGGCTGTTTCTGGCTTCCCATCCATGTGCCGTAATGATCCCGGCTGGGTTTCGGATTCTCTACAATGGAAAGCCCATGCTCCAGACACAGCTTGTCATTCATGCGCCGGATCGCCCAGGCAGAGCCCCAAAAGTTGCGGAACTTTTTCTGGCAGTCCAGCGTGGTAGAGTTTATGATAATGTGATTATGAACGTGGTGTTTATCCACATGGGTGCAGACAACAAAAGCATGGGTTCCCTTCGTCAGCTTTAATGCCAGCTCCCGCCCGATCTGGTTTGCTTTTTCCGGCGTGACCTCGCCGGGCTTGAACGCCTGCCGGAGATGGTAGGCAATCACATCATCCGCGCCCCGGTTACGTCCGGTTAGGTTCGCATACTGCCGTTTGGATAAAAGAAACTCCGCATCGGCTGTTCGTGTATCGCACTCATAGCCATATCTTTGTAATTGCCATATTTCCGCCAGCGCCCCCTTTATGTCCTCCACGTCCTGCGCGTATACCGTACCCGTGGAGTTGATCCGCTTCGCAATCTGGTTGACGTTGACGCCAATCTTTTGCAGCTCTGCGGTCTGTGTCCGAATGTCACTGTGGTCTACGTTGATGATGTAACCGTCAATCAGCATTTTCCGGGCGTAGGCCGAAAAGTTTTTCGTGTGGAGCTGTGCCATCTTCTTTTCAATCAATTCCCGTTCTTCTGTTGTCACTGGGACGCGCAGCACAATAGGCCGTTTCCGGTTTGCCACGATGTTTCACCGTCCTTTCTTTCACAGGGGTGTGGGGATTTCCCCAACAAGCAGAAACGGACGGGGCCGTTTACCGGGAGTGTGGCTACACTCCCTATGCTTGCTACGTTACCGTTTCTACGTCTATAAGGCGTTTCCGCCACAAAAAAATGCCCGCCAAATGCGGGCTGGAAGCGATAAAAGCACAAAAAATAGAGAACGCTTTTCACGTCCTCTACTCTTTGATTTTGATAGCTCCGTCAATGGCTCCCTCGATAATCGGCAAATACGGTTCGGGACACAGCTTTAATTTGTGGCCGACCCTCTGGCGCTGTTCGCTGCCCTCTGGCTCTGCTTCCGGGTGGAAGTAGCGTTCTATGGGGAGCTTGCATATGGATCTATGTCAATACTTTGGACAAAAAAAGTCGAAAGATTATGCTGTTTTTTTAAGTTCCTCATCCTCCTTTTGCTGTGGTGTCAAATAACCAATAGAGCTATGTATCCGCTTACGATTATACCAGCCTTCTATGTATTCAAAGATTGCTCTGCGGGCTTCCTTTGAATCTTGGTAAGTATGAAGATATATTTCTTCTTTTTTCAGTACAGAATGAAAGGATTCCATGCAGGCATTATCGTATGGATTTCCCTTACGGCTAAAGGAATGCAGGATTTCTTTCCTGGTCAGGCAGTCTTCAAATGCCTGGCTCGTATACTGGCTTCCAAGGTCGCTGTGCAAAATGATCCCTTTTGTATCCCTGACGTTCAGGCACGCATTCTCTACCGCTTTCACTGCCAGTTCCGCTGTCATAGATGTGCCATAGGCATAGCCGATGATTTTACGGCTGCACAAATCCATGACAGATGCCAGATAAGTCCATCCTTCTTTCTGCACATGGATGTAGGTAATATCTGTGCACCATTTTTGATTGATGGTTTCTGCTCCAAAATCACGTTTCAGGATATTCACTTTATCATCTGGGATACTGCCATGATTGGCATGGTGCTTGTACTTCTTTACTACCACAGAGCGCAGTCCCTGCTCTGCCATATGCCTCTGGACCCGCTTGATACTGCAGGGTGTCCCAACGCCATTGAGTACACGGCATAGTTTGACAGCCCCGTATCTGCGTTTGGAATCCTCAAAGGCCTGTTTCACTTTCCTGCCGAATTCCTCATACTCCATGTTCTTATTTGAAGGTACACAAACCAGAGCCTTGTAATAGGTACTCCTTGGAAATTTCAAGGCACTGCAAAGCTGTGATACAGAGTAGTTGGTTAAGTTGTTCTGGATAAATGCAACCATCTCGGCTATTGTTCTTTTGCGAATATGGCGGTCGCTTTTTTTAATATTTCATTCTCGATCTTAAGGCGCTGGATTTCTTTCTGGAGAGCCTTATACTCCTTGAGGGTGACCGTTTCATCTTCTGATACCTTGATAGGGGAAAGCTGCTTTACCCATCCGCTAATCGTACTCCGATTTACGCCATATTCACGTTCCAGTTGTGGATACGAGGTTCCTCCGGCATTATACAGATCCACGATCTGCTGTTTAAACTCCGGAGTGTAAGATTTTTGATTTTTCGCCATGCCTTTCATCTCCTTTGCTCTTTCATTTGATAGTATAGGTTGTTCAACTTTTTCTGTCCACACTTATATACTAACACCA
>CAJTFW010000011.1 GCA_910575445.1 Lachnospiraceae bacterium
TTTGTAAAATCCAGTATTTTCAATACAATACAGCATATTTTCCATTAACATATGTATGTCAATTCATCCCATGACTGAAGTCACAGGTGTTCTTGACATACTTTCATAAAATCACAAAAGCGCAATCGCATATGTCCGCTCAAGCCAAGTAAGTCCAACCATCAAAAACAGATAGCCCCATATCACAGCATATGCCATCTTATCACAACTTGCATAGTGCAAAGGCTTCATCTTTGTACGTCCCTCGCCTCCATGATAACAGCGTGCTTCCATCGCCATCGCCAGGTCATTGGCCCGACGAAAGGCGGAGATAAAAAGCGGCACCAAAAGCGGCACCATCGCCTTTGCCTTCTGAATCAGGTTCCCCGTCTCAAAATCTGCACCTCTAGCAATCTGTGCTTTCATAATCTTATCCGTCTCCTCTAGAAGAATCGGAATAAAGCGAAGTGCAATCGACATCATCATTGCTATCTCATGCACGGGCACATGAAGCCTCTTTAGAGGACCCAAAAGCCTCTCTAGCCCATCGGTCAAATCATTCGGCGTCGTTGTCAGTGTCATCACAGAAGAACCAATAATCAGATAAATCAGACGAATCGCCATAAAAATTGCAGTCTTAAGTCCCCTGTCTGTAATCCTTAAAAAACCAAAACGCCAAAGCTCCACCTCTCCGTCAATCAAAAACAGGTTAAAGACGACGGTAAAAAGCAAAATCATAACAATCGCCTTCAGCCCCTTTGTCATATAGCCAAATGGAACTTTTGAAAGCTTAATCGCCATCACCAGAAAAAGGGTGGCAAGCGCATACCCTAAGACTCCTTTTGCCACAAAAAGGGAGATGACATAGAGAATTGTTGTCACCAGTTTTACTCTTGGGTCTAACTGATGAATCATGGATTTGGCAGGATAATATTGTCCCAGTGTAATATCTCGAATCATATGCTCCCCCTACTGTCCTCTAAGCCAACTGGCAATCGTCTCTGCGGCTTCTTCCACGGTTGTCGCATCGGTGTCCACATCTGCACCCTTTTCCTTTAGCTTCTGCATCAGATAAGTCATCTGCGGCGCTGCAAGGCCAATCTCTTCTAATTCTTTGTAATGTCGAAAGACTTCTTTGGGAGTGCCATCAAAGCGCACTTCTCCATGATTCATCACAATAATACGGTCTACATACCGCGCCACATCTTCCATACTGTGTGAGACTAAGACCACCGTAATCCCCCGCTCCTTCTGGAGCCTCTCAATCTGGTCCAAAATCTCATCTCTTCCCTTGGGGTCTAACCCCGCTGTAGGCTCATCCAAAATCAATACCCGTGGATTCATGGCTAACACGCCTGCAATGGCTACACGGCGCTTCTGGCCTCCTGAGAGTTCAAATGGAGAGCGGGCATCATACTCTTCACCAAGTCCTACCATACGAAGCGCCTCTTTTGCCTTCTTCTGTGCTTCCTCTTTCGAAAATCCCAGATTCTTAGGCCCAAAGCAGACATCGGTCAGCACATCCGTCTCAAACAGCTGATGCTCAGGATACTGAAACACCAGTCCCACTTTGCTTCTAAGCTCCTTCATCGAAAAATTTTCTCCATAGATATCTCTTCCATCAAAATATATCCGTCCGCCAGTCGCTTTTACCAGTCCATTCAGATGCTGCACCAGTGTGGATTTTCCAGAACCTGTATGTCCTATCAGTCCCACAAACTGCCCATCTGGAATCTCCAGATTAATATCCTTTAGTGCATGAATCTCGTAAGCAGTCCCCTCTGCATACGTATAATTTACATTTTTCGCTTTAATTGACATAATTTATCCACCAGTTCCTCAATGTTTAAGATACCATCAGGAAGTGAAAATCCCTTCTTCTTCAGTTCCCATGCAAGAAGTGTCGCCTGTGGCACATCCAGACGCAGTTTTTTTAGTTCTTCAACCTTAGAGAAAATCTCTCTAGGAGTCCCCTGCATCACCACTTTCCCATCGTCCATCACAAACACATGGTCCGCCTCCACCACTTCTTCCATATAGTGTGTAATCAGAATAATTGTAATGCCCTCTTCACGGTTTAATTTCTGGGCTGTGCGAATCACACTTGCCCGTCCGTTAGGGTCTAACATCGCTGTAGGCTCATCTAATACAATACACCTTGGATGCATCGCCATCACGCCGGCAATCGCCACACGCTGCTTCTGCCCACCTGAAAGCCGGTTTGGTGAATGATGTCGATATTTTAACATCCCCACTGCACTAAGGCTCTCCTCTACGCGTTTCCATATCTCATCCGTTGGTACTCCAAGATTCTCCGGGCCAAATCCCACATCTTCTTCCACCACTGTCCCGATAATCTGATTGTCAGGATTCTGAAAGACCATCCCCGCATCTTGTCTGATGCTCCAGAGCTTCTCCTCATCCTTTGTATCCATACCATCCACAAAAAGCGTCCCCTCTGTCGGGGTCAGAATCGCATTGATATGCTTTGCAAGTGTGGATTTGCCAGAACCATTGTGTCCTAAGATAGCAATAAATGCTCCTGCTTGAATCTGCAAGTCCACATGGTCTACGGCTCTTTTTATCGACTCTACGCGGCCTTCTTCATCCAGCCTCTCATAATCAAATGTGAGCTTCTCTGCTCGTATCATACTCTACTCCTTCATCCTCTGCCAGCCAATACCTTCTGTCATTTCTAACAGATTATAGCATGTATTTTTAAAATTTCAAGAATCCTTGTGCTTTTTTGGTGTATAGTTTACTATAATAATACCAGCACACACTAAAAAAAGTGCTGCTAGATTCCCTGGCTTTAACAGCGTTTCCTGTAAAAACAGGCTGGAAAACAGACAGCCATACACCGGAATCATAAATCCAAAGATTGCCACACTTCCCACTTGATTATATTTTAACAAAAGCGTCCAGATACTAAAAGCCCCTGCTGATATTATCCCCATATAAAATAACAGCAACAGACTTTTTCCATCAAAAGAAGGTATCCTTCCACCCATCAAAAGTCCGGCAAGCAGAAGAAGACTTCCACCCATCAAAAAATTATAACAAGTAATCACAAGCGGGTCCTGTCCCTGACTAATCCCTTTTGCCAAAATAGATGCCAGCGCATAAGCCAGACTCGCACACAAGATAAAACCCTCTCCTGTCAGAGACATACTTCCACTAAAATCTCCCCCCAGATTCACAGCAATCACTCCAGCCACTCCACACAGACAGCCAATGATTTTCTTACGGTTCAACCGCTCCCCTTTCACCAGAAAATGCGCCAATAAAATAATAAAAAAAGAATTTGCCGAATTGATAATCGAGCCTTTTACCCCCGTTACCTGGGAGACTCCAATATAGAAAAACAAATACTGCACAAACGTCTGCACCATCCCAAGCCGAAAGACTTTAGGAAATAATTCCTTGTTAAGCCGGCAGATTCTCTGATGGAGCAATCCATAGAGCACCAACAACTGCACACCTGCCAGCGTAAAACGAATACCGGCAAACACTATCTGTTCAGAGACACTATGGATGTCAAGCCATTCATACCCTGTCTTCACACAGGGAAATGCACTTCCCCAAAGTGCGCAGCATATGTTGGCCAAAACTGCCACCACCCATATATTTTTCAGTCTCTGCTGCATCATCGGTTCTCCTTCCATATCATATGTATGACTTTTCTATACTGTATGTATTTCTCTTCGCACTCTACAAATCCAAGTGCTCTGGCCGTCTTTAAAGACGCAATATTCTCTGCATCTGACAAAAGATGAATCTCTGGCAAATCCAGCACCTGTGAAGCATACTTTAAGACTGCCTCTCCACTCTCTATGGCATATCCTTTTCTCTGACACTTAGGAGCAATCATATAACCCAACTCCACCGCATCCTCAAGATGCTCTGAGACGGACAAACCAATTCTTCCTATAACGTCTTCACTTTCCAGCTCTAACACACTCCAAAGCCCAAAATCATAGAAAGAATAAGCATAACGAATATAAGCTTCCATAAAGTCTATCTCTTCTTCTAAGGTTGGCTGCATAGGCTGCATATAAGCTTTCACCGATGGATGCTGCCATATCTGATAAAGCTCTGGAACATCCCTAAGAACCGTCTCACGGATAAGAAGCCTCTTCGTTCTTGCAATCTCAACAGGCTGACCAGACTTACGAGAAATATCTCGTTTAGCAAAGAAAGGGTCAAGTTCAAGAAATGTTGACATAGTAATACCTCAGACTTTCCTGAATATCTTAACGCGAAGAAAGGTAGGCGTCAAGTGTGTATATGGCTTTAGATAGTGTAGCTTTACTTTCGGGTTTGACTGGGCAGAAGCTGCCCTAGATAGTTTGTTCAAAAGAAATGACTTTAGAAGTGACGCAAGGCAGAGGGAGAGGATATTCCTTCTAGACCCTCTGAAGTGCATAAATCGTTATTTCCTGACATCACCCTTTGTTTTGTTTATTATTTTATTATGCAGTGCGAATCTTGTGTCGTTATTCTTTCAAATCATCAGTACGTTCGCTGATAATATATCGTGGTCTGTGTTTGGTTTCCATGTAGATTTTCCCAATGTATTGACCAATCACCCCAAGACTAATCAGCTGTATTCCGCCAAGTGCACACATAATACATATCATGCTTGCCCAACCGGAAACTGCATTACCTCTGAAATACGCAATCACGGCATATAGCACTCCAATAAAACTGACAATAGATACAACAAGTCCCAAGCAAGTGATCAAACTTAGAGGTTTAATGCTGAGACTTGTAATTCCATCAAATGCCAATGCTAACATCTTACTCAATGGATAATGGCTCTCGCCCGCAATTCGCTCATGTCTCTCATAATAAACACTTGTACTCTTGAAACCAACTAGTGGTATCATACCTCTTAAAAATAGATTTACCTCTTTAAACTCTGAAAATTCATCCAATACTCTTGATGAAATCAGCCGATAATCCGCATGGTTAAATACTACCTCTGCACCCATTACATTTAGAAGTTTATAAAAGCTCTCCGCAGTAAATCGTTTAAAGAATGTATCTGTATCCCTTTTATTTCTCACACCATAGACAACTTCATATCCTTTTAGATATTGCTCGACCATTACTCCCATCACAGCAATGTCATCCTGACCATCGCAATCAACGGATATGGTTATATCACATTTATCTCTGGAATCCATTAGTCCTGCTAACACTGCATTCTGATGCCCACGGTTTCTGCTTTGGCTAATTCCAGAAAAATGCCTATTTGCTTTTGATAAGTTTACAATAATATCCCATGTACTGTCTCGGCTTCCGTCATTCACAAAAAGAATTTTACTGCTTGGGCTGATTTTACCATCAACAATGAGCACCTGCAATTCATCTAGAAACAGTTTCGATGTGATTGGTAAAACTTTTTCCTCATTGTAACATGGAATGACAATATATAACGTTGGCTTCTTCATTTACTCGTTCCCTTTTTCTTTGTTTTCATATTGAGCACTATAAATACAATAAAAATACAAAATGAAATCGCTGACACTAAAATACCCATTTGAAAGCCTGGAGTATGATAGGAAAACTCCACCTGATGTTCTCCCGCTGGTACAATTAGTGCTATCATTCCACCTGATTCCATTACCTCAGCATCTGTTTTATCTATTGTTACCTTCCATCCCTCACTCCAAGGAACCGTAAAATATAGCAGTCGGTTCTTAGTATAGGATGTCGTACATTTAAATCCATGGCTGTCCCTCTGAAATTCATTAACCTTATTAGTAATTGTTCTTTCAATCAAAGAATCTATACCATCTTCATAATCAAGGCTTTTGTCCATCACATAGGTGGCAATATTTTCCAACTCATCTAATTTGCTTTCATCAACAATCGCAGCCTGCATTAAAGTCAATGCCTTTTGCTCTTGAGGTATCGCCATGAATTCTTCTTCTGTTAATATATAATCCACTGCAAAACCTATAGGACAGGCACTTTTCTCTGTAATGTAAAAAATCGCATTTCGTCCTGTAACAGAATCCAATATTTCTTTGTCACCAGAATCTCTTGTAATTTCATATTTCCCACCTAAAAGTTCTGCCAGTCCTGGTACACTATATCTATCCTGTGTCGAGTTTCCAGAATAATGACCAAATAGAGCATTAAATTTTCTTGAGGAATTTTCTATTGTACTACAGAATACACCAATTCCCGAAGCATCCCCATTGATTATCATCTCATTATTGCTGGTATTGTAGCGATATTGATCATTAAGCGTTTTTAATTGCAATCCCGCTTCAAAATGTTCTCTATATCCCTCTAAATTATTGTTGGCACTGCGATAAAAATGCAATGTAATTCCTGTAGTAACAATGCATCCACACATTGTAAGCATCAATATAGCCTTATATGACATCTTGTTGTATCTTTTCAAAAGTACAAATATTATCGGACCAATCAAGGCAATCAAATAAAATAGTGTAAACCTTCCTAAATTATAAACTGCGCTATCTCCATTTGAATTCCACTTTACCAATCGAACAGTAAAATAGAAAATGGTCAGTGCAGCACCATATAGCAGTGAAGATTTTATTACTGGATAATCTTCGTTATTTTCCAAAACTTTAGTTGTCGCTACAGCCATAACCAATACAAACATATACCACCATCGTTGATTTGCCTCACTAAACATAAGAAAAAGCGATTCAGATAAAGGAAATAATGAAATAACTCCTAATATTAGCAACAGTCTATGTAACCACGTTTTCTTTTCACCTCTTAGATACGCAATTACCATTGACATTCCAAAGAATGGAAGATATGCAGACGTGGATTTCCAGTTCTGCTGTAATATAGCACTGAATTCTCTCATAGGTTCACCTGGAAAAAGAAAGCCTTTTATGATATGAAGTAGATTAGCAGAGTCATAAGCTAAATTTTCAAGATATAACTTATTTTGACTACGGGAGTTTCCCAAAACATATAAAATATTAGGAAAAAGCAAAATTGCTGCCATCCCAACTCCTAAAACTCCGCATAGTATGCATGACAAAATCCCAGAAACAAATTGTCGTATTGGCAGTTCTCTATATCTTATCAAATAATAAATTATAAGAAAAACCACTTCTCCAACAAAAAAGAAATAATTTAATAGGCAATTAATAAAAATTGTCAATACAAAAAAGAGACGATATTTTTTGTCCTTCATTGCCAATTCAAGTCCCAATAATAAAAGTGGAAATAACGCTACAACGTCATGGAAATGAAAAAATTCCAGATTCGTTGTTTGATATCCCGAAAAAGCATAAAGAAGTGCACCTATCACACCCCATTGACGTTTATCAAGAAATAATCTTAGATAAAGATATGCTGTCGCTGCTGCTGTCACATATTTGACGATGTAGAGAAATCCGGCAAGGTACGGAAAAACTCCTCTGGGAGCTAAAAGGCTCAACCAAATAAAAGGACTTCCAAGATTATAAAAACTAAATGTGTTTATAAAAGACGAACCCAAGTCTATATTCCAGCTCCATTCTCCGGCATCACCTGAATGAAGCATGTTCCACACGGCTGTTGCAAATGGTAATTGTTGTGCATTAAAATCATCAACAACTGTAAAAAAACCTTTATCTTTCATAATAAAGTATCCGAAAGTGATTCCAGCAGTTATCAAAGAAAACAAAATTGTTCGGATAAAATAAATATCCACTCTATCTTTTTTCATTAACATCCTCCCTCAAATATATCTAGCTTCTTCAATCAGCAAAAATGTGTACTTTTCTGTAATGAGAATTTTTTCCTTGAAAAATGCTATTTTATGTTGGAATAGATGTGCTTTTGTGATAGAATGGAAAAAGTACTTTTAAGGTAAGTAATTTACAGAAAAGTACACATTCTTGTAAAAACAACCGTTTACAATAACGTCGTTTTTTCGTAAATTTCTGCCCGGTAACGGAAAGTAGCAAGCGGCATTCCACATTCTTTTGCTGCCGCCGTTCCGGTAATCTTTCCGGCTTTCCAGCGTTGGTATGCATCATGGAAGCCCTCCGGTAAGGAACTGGGCGGTCTGCCGAAACGGACACCTCTGGCTTTTGCCGCTGCTATGCCTTCAGCCTGACGCTGATGGATGTTGGCACGCTCGTTCTCTGCAACAAAAGACAGTACCTGTAAAACAATGTCGCTTAAAAACGTCCCCATCAGGTCTTTATCCCGACGTGTGTCCAGTAATGGCATATCCAGCACTATAATGTCAATGCCCTTATCCTTAGTCAGGATACGCCATTGTTCCAAAATTTCTGCATAATTACGCCCCAGACGGTCGATGTTCTTAATGTACAGGATATCGTCCTTTTTTAGTTTCCTCACCAGTTTTTTGTATTGCGGTCGCTTGAAGTCCTTGCCTGACTGCTTATCCACAAAAATGTTTTTCCTTGGAATATGCAGCTCCTGTAACGCAAGTAACTGACGAGTCTCGTTCTGGTCACGACTGCTGACCCGAATGTATCCAAAAATATTGTTCATTTACCCTCCTTTCCGCAAGGCGAACCATACCATCCACCTGCTTGTTTCTGATTTTTTGTGCAACCATTCTACTGCATATTTGTATGAAAAAGAAATAGATAACCCTAAACAGGGGCAGATATGGCTTATATAAGTCATATCTGCCCCTGAAGTTTTAAAAAAAGAATTCCATCAATCCTGCCACGTTTTTTTTGTGTCGGGTGTCACCTACATCAAAAAATTTTTCCTTTACGAATCCCCTATTATCCGTTAAAATAAACACATATTAACAAAAAAGGAGAACTATCATGGCACAAAATCCAGTTGTAACATTTGAAATGGAAGATGGAAGTATTATCAAAGCAGAGCTCTATCCAGAAATCGCACCCAACACTGTCAATAATTTTTTAAGCCTGGTCAACAAAGGCTTTTATAATGGTCTGATTTTTCACCGCGTTATTGAAGGCTTTATGATTCAGGGCGGCTGCCCAAATGGTACAGGTATGGGCGACCCTGGATATTCTATTAAAGGAGAATTTACTCAGAATGGCTTTAAAAATGATTTAAAACATACAAAAGGTGTTCTCTCCATGGCACGCTCGATGATGCCTGACAGCGCAGGAAGCCAGTTCTTTATTATGCATAAAGTTTCTCCACATCTAGACGGCGCTTATGCAGCATTTGGAAAAGTAATTGAAGGAATGGATGTGGTAAATCGAATCGCACAGGTGGATACGGATTATTCAGACAGACCGATTGAACCACAGGTGATGAAAAAGGTAAGTGCTGAGACTTTTGACGTAGAGTATCAAGAGCCAGAGACCATGTAGGAATAAAACGGATTATATTGTGATAAAGGCAAGGCTACAAAATGTGATAGCCTTGCCTTTATTAAATAGTTACTGATATTCTTTTATTAACTGGGCAAATACAGGAAGTGCATCTTTGATGGTCTTCTCTGAGACACAGTAGGAAATTCTGACATAGCCAGCACAGCCAAAGCTATCACTTGGAACAATAAGCAAGTCATATTTCTTGGCACGCTCTGAGAAAGCATATGCATCCGGCTCAGGAGACTTTACAAAGAGGTAGAAAGCCCCTTGCGGACGTACACATTCATAACCCAGACTGACTAGACCATTGTAGAGAAGGTCCCGGTTGCTCTTATATGCCCGGATATCGGTCGGCGTATCGATGCAACGGGCGATTGCTTTCTGGAAAAGAACAGGGGCACAGACATAGCCTAAAGCCCGTCCTGCTCCCGCAATGGCAGCCCGAAGCCTCTGGCTCTCATCTACTTCATCAGGCGTTAGAATATACCCAATACGCTCTCCTGGCAGGGACAACGACTTACTGTAGGAATAGCACACCATCGTATTAGGATAATATTTTGGCACATAAGGCACTTCGATGTTATCATAGACAATCTCGCGATAGGGCTCGTCGCTAATCAGATAGATAGTCGTTCCATATTCTTTTTGCTTCTCCTCTAAAAGCGCGGCCAATCTTTTTATGGTCTCCTCTGAATAGACAACACCGCTTGGATTGTTGGGAGAATTAATAATAATTCCTTTTGTCTTGGGACTTAGCAGCTTCTTTAATTCTTCAAAATATATCTGAAAGTTCTCAGTCTCTGCCGGTACCACTAAAAGCTTTGCCTTCGCCTGTTCCACCCACACTCTGTATTCAGGAAAAAACGGAGCAAAGGTAATCCACTCGTCTTCTGGATTTGTCACAGCCTGAATACTAATACTTAAAGCTGCCGCTGCTCCCACTGTCATATAGAAATTATCAGCCGTATAAGCAGTGCCAAAACGCCTGTTGACAGACTCAGAAAGGCACTTTCTAACCTCTATCTCTCCTGCCGCCGGAGAATATCCATGTAGCGCCTCTGCAGGTTCTTCTAGGAGCTCTAGAAGGGCTTTTTTTATATTAGAAGGTGCCGGAATACTGGGATTTCCAATACTGAAGTCGTAGACCTTGTCTTCTCCAACTATCTTCTTTCTCTCTAGTCCATACGCAAACAACTCCCGAATCACAGAACTTTTGCTTCCATATTCGAACATTTGTTCATTTAACATTTTTTCTACCTCCTGTATAAAGAAAACCCCACGAGCAGACCTTACGTCTGTCCGGGGGGTTCTATCTTATTCTATACTAACTCTAATACAACTTCCATAGCAGCATCGCCTTTTCTCTGTCCAATCTTTACGATACGGGTAAAGCCGCCATTTCTGTTGACGTATTTAGGTGCAATCTCATCGAAAATCTTTGCAACCATATCTACTTCTTTGGTCTTTTTCTTGCCCTCTACCTGGGTCTTTACCGGATAGAGCACTTTCAGCATCTCTCTTCTGGCATGAAGTCTGGTAGGAAGGTCTTTTTTAATCTCCTTCTCCACCTCATCGTATACGGTCACTTTCTTGCCGTTTACAACTTCTTTCACTCTCTTGCCGTCGCTGTCTTTGCGTGCAACCTTTGCAGTCACTTTTACAGTCTCAAAGTTGTCCTTCTCTTTGACGCCAAGTGCAATCAGATGCTCTGCAATCTTACGTACCTCTTTTGCCTTTGCTTCTGTTGTAATAATTCTGCCATTTAATAACAGAGCAGTTACCTGGCTTCTTAAAAGAGCCTTTCTCTGAGAAGCAGTTCTGCTTAATTTTCTATAACCTGCCATTTGATTTCCTCCATTCGTTGCGCCCTAAGCCATGCTTCTTCGGTCTTACTGACTAAGGGTCTGGCTTCAACTATCCTCGCTCTGATTTAACTCCAGACCGAGTTCTTTTAGCTTAGCAAGCACTTCCTCTAAGGATTTGCGGCCCAGATTACGAACCTTCATCATATCCTCTGGCGTGCGGTTGCACAGCTCTTCTACGGTATTGATACCGGCTCTCTTCAGACAATTATAGGAGCGCACTGAGAGCTCCAGCTCGTCAATATTCATCTCAAGCACTTTTTCTTTCTCGTCGCTCTCGGTCTCTACCATAATCTCTGCGGATTTGGCATTCTCGGAGAGGTCGATAAAGAGGCTTAGATGCTCGCTTAGCACTTTCGCTGCCAAGCTAACAGCTTCGTCAGGAGCCAGTGTTCCATTAGTAATCACATCCAGGGTCAGCTTATCATAATCGGTAATCTGGCCAACACGGGTATTCTCAACCGTCAGGTTCACCCTCTCTACCGGAGTATAGATGGAATCCACAGCGATTACGCCGATTGGCAGTTCGTCATTCTTGTTCTTGTCCGCACTGACATAGCCTCTGCCCTTTGTAATGGTCAGTTCCATATAGAGCTTGCTGTCAGCGCCACCATTCATATGCGCAATCACAACATCTGGATTCAGAATCTCAATATCCGGGTCACACTGAATATCGGATGCCTTGACATCCCCTTCTCCTTCAAAATCGATAAAGGCAATCTTGGCCTCCTCGCTCTCGTTGGTGTTGCGGATGGCCAGGCTCTTGATATTCATGATAATCTCCGTCACATCTTCTTTTACACCCGGGATGGAGCTGAATTCGTGAAGTACACCATCAATCTTCACCTGGCTAACTGCTGAGCCTGGCAGGGAAGAAAGCATGATTCTTCTCAGGGAATTGCCAAGGGTCGTACCGTAGCCTCTCTCCAATGGTTCCACTACAAACTTCCCATATGTCTTATCTTCTGAAATCTCCGCAATTTCAATCTTGGGTTTATTAAATACCACCACTAAAAGCCCCTCCTGTTCTATGCTGGGTGACGAAACTTCCGGTTGCTAATTATTTGGAATACAACTCGACGATAAGCATCTCATTGACCGGTACATCAATCATGTCTCTGGTCGGAAGCTCTTTGACCATTCCTTTTAAATTCTCCAAATCTGCATCCAGCCACTCTGGAACCAGTCTGCCACCGGTCATCTCTGCGATTGCTTTATAGCGAGCAGAACCTTTGCATTTTTCCTTAATCTCAATCTCGTCTCCAGCTTTTACCAGATAGGACGGGATATTGACCTGCTTGCCATTGACTAACACATGCTTGTGGTCTACAATCTGTCTTGCCTCCTGACGAGTTCTAGCAAAGCCAAGGCGGAAGACAACATTGTCCAGTCTAGACTCCAGCATAATCATCAGGTTCTCACCGGTCATGCCTTTCATGCGGTCTGCCTTCTCATAATAATTGTGGAATGGCTTCTCTAACACGCCATAGATAAATTTCGCTTTCTGTTTCTCGCGAAGCTGAAGACCATACTCTGAAATCTTCTTGTTTGCACGCTGATTTTTTCTCTTGGATTTCTTTGCGATTCCCAAATATATTGGGTCCAGATCCAAAGACCTGCACCTTTTAAGAACTGGTGTTCTGTTAATTGCCATCTTTCATACCCTCCTGATTAGACTCTTCTACGTTTTGGTGGACGACAACCGTTATGCGGCACCGGAGTCACATCAGTAATGCTGATTACCTCAAGACCGCATGCCTGCAGTGCACGGATTGCAGCTTCTCTTCCTGAACCAGGTCCTTTTACAAATACATCTACCGTCTTTAAGCCGTGAATCAGAGCTGCTTTGGTAGCAGTCTCAGCAGCCATCTGTGCTGCATACGGAGTAGATTTCCTTGAACCTCTAAAACCAAGACCACCAGCACTTGCCCAGCTCAGTGCGTTACCCTCTGCATCTGTCAGGGTAACGATGGTATTATTAAAAGATGACTGGATATGTGCCTGTCCGCGTTCAACGTTTTTCTTTACGCGCTTTTTTGTCACTTTCTTCGTAACTTTAGCCATGTTTAAACTAACCTACTTTCTTCAACTGATAAATTCGATATTTTCTAATGATTATTTTTTCTTGTTTGCAACGGTTTTTCTTGGACCTTTTCTGGTTCTTGCATTGGTCTTTGTCTTCTGACCACGAACCGGAAGACCTTTACGATGACGAACGCCTCTGTAGCATCCAATCTCCTGAAGTCTCTTGATATCCATAGCAATCTGTCTCTTCAGATCACCTTCTACGGTCTGCGTTGCATCGATTACCGCACTGATTTTCTTGACCTCCTCATCGGTCAAGTCTCTCACACGAGTATCCGGGCTTACCCCTGCCTCTGCAAGGATACGGGTAGCACTTGCTCTACCGATACCATAGATGTAAGTCAACCCGATCTCAATACGTTTTTCTCTTGGTAAATCTACACCAGCAATACGAGCCATTGTGATTATTCCTCCATCTTCTACTACAATATTTTCCTAAATGAAGCAACGGATGATGGATTCCATCCAGGTGCCCAAATGGGTAAATACCCATTCTTTCCGGTACTTATGGCAATGCCATGAATCCTTCCCGGTTTCAGGTAACATCCACTCTTATGAATAATCGTCCACTCTCAGTCTTTTATATATATCAGTTGTCCCACACACCCGTGCGTCTCAACTGCAGCCGCATATATGAAAGAGCTACAAGCACTGATTTTTCAAAACATCAGCCTTGTCTCTGTTTGTGTTTTGGATTTTCACAGATTACTCTGATACTACCTTTTCTCCTGATGATTTTGCACTTTTCGCAAATAGGTTTCACCGATGACCTAACCTTCATTGTAAAGTCCTCCTTTCATCGTATCCTTCCCAGGGGCGCAAGTCCCCAAAATCATGCCCATACATTATACCAAAAGCCCCCAGGGAATTCAAGTATAAATTTTATTTTTTTGTCGACTATTTATCTCTCCAGATAATACGGCCCTTGGAAAGGTCGTATGGGGAGAGTTCAATCGTCACTTTGTCACCTGGTAAAATACGGATAAAATTCATCCGAAGCTTGCCACTTATGTGGGCTAACACCTTATGCCCATTCTCTAACTCTACCTGAAACATGGCATTTGGCAATTTTTCCACTACGGTTCCTTCAATTTCAATTACATCTGCTTTTGACATCTTTATCCTCCTGCCGTCTTTGGCTCTCTGATTGAATTGCTTGCTTAATCTCTTCATCCCGAAGCGTTTTCTCGCTTTTTAGGATGCTGTTTACAGGTTCTGGGATTTGATGATGAATCTGTACATGCTTACGTTTTTTCTTTTTCGGCTTCTCTAGCGTTCTAAGTCTGCCGTCTGCTAACCATACATATTCTTCTTCCGCCCGAATTATGATATAAAGTCTGTTCTGGTCATGCCCGGCAAGAGACCTTGCTAACATTCCCTTTTCTGCTTTCACCATAAGTTCCCTCCTGTATTACCTATGAAGTGTCAGAATCTCCGGTTCCCCGTCCGTGATTAATATGGTATTCTCATAGTGAGCAGAAGGCTTGTGGTCTTTGGTGGTCACTGTCCACTTATCTTTTTGCCAGACAACTTCAAAAGTTCCTAGATTAATCATCGGCTCGACTGCTAAAGTCATTCCTGGTACGAGCTTCATCCCCCGCCTCTTCTGACGGAAATTCGGCACCTGTGGGTCTTCGTGGAGACTTGTTCCAATCCCATGTCCTACCAAATCCTCTACAATCCCATATCCAAACTGGTGGATATAGTCATCAATCGCTGCCGAAATATCAAAGAGATGATTGCCTGCCCTAGCCATCTTGATTCCTTCAAAAAAGCTCTGTTTTGTCACGTCTAGAAGTCTTTGTACTTCTTCGCTTACCTTGCCAACGGTATAGGTCCTCGCTGCGTCGGAATGATACCCTTTATAGATTAAGCCAGCATCTAAGCTGACAATATCTCCTTCCTGAAGAATCCTGTCTCTTCTTGGGATTCCATGAACAACTTCTTCATTGACCGATACACAGATAGAGGCCGGATAACCTCCATAATTCAAAAAGTTAGGGATGCATCCCATTTTTCGAATCAGCTTATCTCCGTATTCATTGATATCCATTGTGGAGATACCAGGGCGAATCATCTGTCCCATCTCGTCATGCACTTTCTCCAAAAGACGTCCTGCTTCGCGCATCAATTCTATTTCTTTTGCAGATTTAACCGTAACAGCCATATTTCTATGCTCCTAATATCCCTATAATCGCCGTAAAGACATCTTCCATATCCATGGTGCCATCAACTTCCTTTAAGACTCCTTTTTGGCTGTAAAAGTCAATCAGAGGCTGTGTCTGCTCATGATAGACATCAAGGCGTTTCTGCACCGTTTCTGGCTTATCGTCGTCTCTTAATATCAGCTCTGCTCCACAGCTGTCACAAATGCCCTCTGCCTTAGTAGGTGCATATACCAGATGATATGTGGCCCCACAACCAACACAGGCACGGCGTCCGCCCATACGGCTTACAATATTCTCATCTGGAACTTCCACATCAATCGCATAGTCAATCGATGCGCCAATCTCACAAAGCGCAGCATCTAAGCTCTCTGCCTGTGGAATGGTTCTTGGAAAGCCATCGAGGATATAGCCCTTCTTGCAATCCTCTTGTTGCAGTCTGTCTACCACCAAATCGCACACCAGTTCGTCTGGCACCAAAAGCCCTTGGTCCATATAAGTCTTTGCTTTTTTCCCCAGTTCTGTACCATTCTTAATATTGGCGCGGAAAATATCGCCGGTGGAGATATGTGGAATCTGATATTTCTCTGCTATTTTCTTTGCCTGTGTTCCCTTACCGGCTCCTGGCGCACCTAACATAATAATCTTCATAATATCTTCTCCATTTTTTACCAAAATATACCTTCTATGTAACGTTTTAAAAAGCCTGTACGAGAACGCCACTTAGGCCCTTTTACGTACAGGCTTTCTATCATGGGCAACAGATTAATCGTTTAAAAAACCTTTATAGTAACGCACAAGCATCTGCGATTCAATCTGCTTGAGCGTCTCTAATACAACACCTACGATAATGATAATTGAAGTTCCTCCAAAGGATACATCGGCTCCAAAGAAACCGTTGAACACAATCGGAATCACGCATACAATAATCAGTCCTATTGCTCCGATAAATACAATGTAATTTAAAATCTTGCTGAGATATTCCGTCGTTGGCTTACCCGGTCTGATACCAGGGATAAATCCGCCCTGTCTCTTCATATTGTTGGATATTTCAATCGGATTAAATGTGATAGAGGTATAGAAGTATGCAAAGAATACCACTAACACAATATACAATAAAAGTCCGATAGAATAGATAGGCTGATTTGGATTACACCAGCTTGACTGACTTAAACCAGTCAAAATCTTAGCGCCAATACCTGTACCGCCTGCCTTACCTAGAAGGGACGCAATCACACCCGGAAAACTCATCAAAGAGGAAGCAAAGATGACAGGAATCACACCTGCCGTATTGGCCTTTAATGGGATATGGGTGGACTGCCCGCCTACCATCTTGCGACCCTGCATCTTCTTGGCGTATTGTACCGGAATCCGGCGCTCTCCTCCCTGAAGGAAGATAACAAATACAACAGTCACAAGAACAACTGCAAGGATAATCACAGCCGCGAGTACACCATTTAAGATGGTCTTTCCACGGACAAACTGCTCATAGAGCCTTACAAAGTCGTCTGGAATCCGGGAGACGATATTGATTAAAAGCACGATGGAGATTCCATTTCCCACACCGTACTCGGTAATCTGTTCACCAATCCACATTAAAAACGCACTTCCGGCGGTCATTGCTGCCACAACAACAATCATATTTGGTACAGTTGCAGACTCTAAAAGTCCTCTGCCTCCAAAGCCAATCGTCATAGCTGTGCCTTCAATCAATGCCAAAGCAACCGTCAGATAACGGGAAAAGGTCTGAATCTTCTTCCTTCCGTCCTCGCCTTCTTTTTGCATCTCTTCCAATTTGGGAATTGCAATTGTCAGAAGCTGCATAATGATAGACGATGTAATATATGGGGTAATACCAAGAGCAAAGAGGGACATACTGGTGAAAGACCCTCCGGTGAACGCATCAAAAAAGTTAAATGCGTCACCGGTCTGAGCCGCAAACCAATCAGCAAAATATGATCTGTTCACTCCTGGAATTGGCAGTTGGGAACCAAATCTCACAACTACCAGCATAAAAAATGTGAAGACCAATTTCTTTCGTATATCTTCAATTTTAAATGCGTTCCGTAATGTCTTGAACATTAAATCACCTCGGCTTTTCCACCAAGAGCTTCAATTTTAGCAGCTGCACTTGCAGAAAATGCATTTGCCTGAACTGTAAGTTTCTTAGTTAATTCTCCATTTCCAAGAATCTTCACGCCGTCACGTGGATTCTTTACGATTCCCTCTGCAATCAGAGTCTCTACAGAAACTACACTGTCGTTGTCGAATCTCTCCAGAACGCTTATATTGATACCGACGATTTCTTTGGTATTGCGGTTCGTAAAGCCTCTCTTAGGGATTCTTCTGTATAATGGCATCTGGCCGCCTTCAAAGCCTGGTCTTGGTGCTCCAGAACGAGCTTTCTGACCCTTGTGGCCCTTGCCAGCTGTCTTACCATTTCCTGAACCATGTCCGCGGCCTCTTCTGAAGTTATTGCTCTGTTTAGAGCCTTCCGCATACTGTAAATTCGATAAGTCCATTGTGGCACCTCCTTAACTGTAATGAATTATACTTCTTCCACCTTCACCAAATGTCTTACATGCCAGATCATGCCACGTACTGCTTCATTGTCTGGCATCTCAACGGTCTTATTCAGCTTTCTAAGACCAAGAGCTTCCACGGTAGCTTTCTGCTTTGGGACAGCTCCGATAGGAGATTTTACTAATGTGATTTTTAATTTCTCTGCCATGTTCATTCTCCTTTCTTATGCCATGATTTCATCCACAGATTTCCCGCGCTTCTTTGCAACCTCTTCTGGGGAAGTTAAGCTGGATAATCCAGCGATGGTTGCCAGCACCACATTCTGCTTATTGTTGGAACCAAGGGATTTTGTACGAATATTTTTTACGCCTGCAAGCTCCACAACGGCACGTGCCGGACCACCAGCGATGATACCAGTACCTTCTGGGGATTTCTTAAGCAATACGGAAGAACTTCCGAATTTGCCCAGGTTGTCATGTGGGATACTGTTGTTGTCATCTAGTGCAACAGTTACCAGTTTCTTCACAGCGTCTTCTTTTCCCTTGCGGATTGCTTCAGGAATTTCAGTGGCTTTTCCAAGACCAGCGCCTACGTGACCTTTTCCGTCACCTACGACTACTAGAGCTGTGAAACGCATGCTACGACCGCCTTTGACAGTCTTACTTACACGCTTAATTGATACTACTTTTTCAGTTAATTCCAACTGACTTGCATCAATAATCTCATGTCTCATTGTCTTTCTCCTCCTCCTCTAAAATTCCAGTCCAGCTTCGCGCGCTGCGTCAGCAAGCGCTGCGATTTTGCCCTGGTAGATAAATCCGCCGCGGTCAAATACAACCTCTTTGATTCCCTTTTCCAGTGCTCTGCCTGCGATTACTTTTCCAAGATATGCTGCTGCATCGACGTTGTTGGTCTTCTCAAGCTCTGCCTTTACTTCTTTCTGAAGAGTAGAAGCGGATACCAGAGTGTTTCCCACAGTGTCGTCAATAATCTGAGCATACATATGATTATTACTTCTAAACACTGCCAGACGCGGTCTCTTAGCGGTTCCGCTGATATGATTACGTAATCTGTAGTGTTTTTTCGCGCGAACTTCACTTCTTGATTTCTTCTTAACCATCTTTACACTCTCCTTATTTATTTCTTACCGGTCTTACCAACTTTACGTCTGATTACTTCGGTCTCATACTTGATACCTTTGCCCTTATATGGCTCAGGTCTTCTCTTGTCGCGAATCTCTGCAGCGTATTGTCCGACCTTTTCCTTGTCAATGCCTTTGACGGTAATCTTGTTGCCGTCTACGACTGCCTCTACTCCTTCTGGGTCTGTCATCTCAACTGGATGGGAGTAGCCAAGGTTCAGTGTTAGCTTCTTGCCGGATTTCGCACAACGATAACCAACACCATTTACTTCGAGAACTTTCGTAAATCCGGTATGCACACCTGTCACCATGTTGGAGATAAGGGTTCTTGTCAAACCGTGTAAAGATTTCATTCTCTTTAAATCATTTGGCCTTGTCACTACTACATGGCCATCTTCTACTTTGATTGTCATCTCCTCCGGCAGCACTCTCTCAAGTGTTCCCTTCGGGCCTTTTACAGTCACTTTATTTCCCTCAGCGATATTTACCGTTACACCATCTGGAATCGCTACTGGTAATCTTCCGATACGGGACATAATCAATAATCCTCCTTACTTAGATTTTCGGAAGGGACGTCTGCGTCCCTTCTGTTTTCAGCATATGGGTAACTTGGACTTACCATACAAAAGCAAGTACCTCTCCGCCTACATTCAGCTCTCTTGCCTTCTTGTCAGTCATCACGCCTTTGTTTGTAGAAACAATGGCAATGCCCAATCCGCCAAGTACCTTTGGCAAATCATTTCTGCTTGCGTATACACGCAGACCCGGTTTGGAGATTCTCTTCAGACCAGCAATGATTTTGTCGTTTTTATCTTTACCATATTTTAAAGTGATACGGATATCTTTGAAATTGCCGTTATCCACTAAGTCATATTTTGCAACATAGCCTTCATCCACCAGGATGTCAGCAATCGCTAATTTCATCTTGGATGACGGGATATCTACGGTATCATGCTTTGCAGTATTCGCATTACGGATTCTTGTAAGCATATCTGCGATTGGATCGTTCGTTGTCATAGCAAATGCCTCCTCTCTCTATATTACCAGCTTGCTTTCTTCACACCCGGAATCTGACCTGCATAAGCCAGCTCACGGAAGCAAATTCTGCAGATTCCATATTTTCTCAGGTAAGCATGTGGACGACCACAGATTCTGCAGCGGCTGTATTCTCTAGTAGAGAATTTCTGTTTGCGCTGCTGTTTAATTTTCATCGATGTCTTAGCCATGAAATTCCCTCCTATCTTGCAAATGGCATATTGAATAAGCTTAACAGATAACGAGCTTCCTCATCTGTCTTAGCGGTCGTTACAAAGATAATATCCATACCTCTTACCTTGTCCACCTTGTCATATTCAATTTCCGGGAAAATCAACTGTTCCTTGATACCAAGTGCATAATTTCCTCTGCCGTCAAATGCATTGGGGTTTACACCGCGGAAGTCACGCACGCGAGGCAGTGCGAGGTTTACCAGACGGTCAACGAATTCATACATCTTCTCTCCGCGAAGTGTTACTTTGCATCCGATTGCCATGCCTTCACGAATCTTAAAGTTTGCAACAGAATTTTTAGCCTTGGTAACTACCGCTTTCTGGCCTGCGATAATCTCTAAGTCTTTCACTGCGGAATCTAAGATTTTCGCATTCTCTTTTGCCTCACCAACACCCATATTGATGACGACTTTGTTGAGTTTTGGCACTTCCATTGCATTTTTATATCCAAATTTTTTGATCATAGCTTCTACGATCTCATTTTTGTATTGTTCACTGAGTCTACTCAACTTTTTAGAACCTCCTCTCTCCCATATTAATCAATCACTTTGCCAGTCGCTTTGGCTACACGGACCTTCTTATCTCCATCCATCTTGTAGCCGATTCTGGATACTTTTCCATCGCTGACATACATAACATTGGAAGCGTTAATCGGTCCTTCCTGATGAACAATCCCGCCCTGCTGATTCGCCATAGACGGTTTTGTATGCTTGGTAATCATATTGACACCTTCCACAAGGACAGTGTTGTTCTTGTGATTCACCGCGATTACTTTGCCTTCGCTACCTTTTTCAGTACCGGCAATGACTCTGACGGTGTCGCCTTTTTTAATCTTCATTGTAGACATATTCCGATACCTCCTATAATACTTCGGGAGCAAGGGATACAATCTTCATAAACTGTCTCTCACGAAGCTCTCTTGCTACTGGTCCAAAGATACGGGTTCCTCTTGGATTCTTATCCTCTTTGATAATCACAGCTGCGTTCTCGTCGAAGCGGATATAAGAACCATCTTTGCGGCGTGCGCCTTTTACGGTACGTACAACAACCGCTTTGACCACATCACCTTTTTTTACAACACCGCCTGGTGTTGCATCTTTTACCGTGGCAACGATGATATCGCCGATGTTTGCATATCTTCTAGTGGAGCCGCCCATCACGCGGATGCAGAGCAATTCTTTTGCACCGGTGTTGTCAGCAACTCTAAGTCTTGTTTCCTGCTGTACCATTTATGCATCCTCCTATCTGGCTTTCTCAATGATGCTGACCAGTCTCCATCTTTTGTCTTTAGACAATGGTCTGGTCTCCATAACTTTTACAGTATCACCGATGCCGCACTCGTTATTCTCATCATGGGCTTTTAATTTATAGGTTCTCTTTACAATCTTTCCATAGAGCGGATGCTTTACATGGTTTTCCACAGCAACCACGATTGTTTTATCCATCTTGTCACTGACGACTTTGCCGACACGTGTTTTTCTCAAATTTCTTTCCACGATTCTAATCTCCTTTCTCAAACTGATTTCGCCAAGTCTTACGCATGTTTCTCAGCGATAACAGTCTGAATCCGGGCGATGTTCTTGCGAACCTCTTTGATTCTCGCAGTGTTATCTAGCTGGTTGGTCGCGTTCTGGAATCTCAGGTTGAAAAGTTCCTTCTTAGCAGCTACTAATTCTGTATTTAATTCTGCAGCTGATTTTGCTTTTAAATCTTCTACATACTTATTAATTTTCACTGTTATCACCGCCTTCTAAGTCTGCACGAGAAACGACTTTGCATTTGCAGGGTAACTTATGGGTAGCAAGACGCAGAGCCTCTTTTGCAATCTCCTCAGAGACGCCAGAAATCTCAAACATCACGCGTCCTGGTTTCACTACTGCCACCCAGTATTCCAGTGTTCCTTTACCGGAACCCATACGTGTTTCAGCCGGTTTGTTGGTTACAGGTTTATCCGGGAAAATCTTAATCCAGACTTTACCGCCACGTTTGATATAACGGGTCATAGCAATACGGGCTGCCTCAATCTGATTGGACTTAATCCAGCATGGCTCCATAGCGACAATACCGTATTCACCATTTGTAATCTTATTACCTCTAAGCGCCTTACCTGCCATGGAACCACGGAACTGTTTGCGGCGTTTTACTCTTTTTGGCATTAACATTATTTATCGCTCCCTTCCTTTGTTGCCTTTGTTGGAAGAACTTCGCCCTTGTAGACCCATACCTTTACGCCAACTTTGCCGTATGTGGTATCTGCCTCAGCGAAACCATAGTCAATATCTGCTCTTAACGTATGCAGCGGGATAGTACCATCAGAATAGGTCTCTGTACGAGCCATATCTGCGCCTCCTAGACGTCCAGAACAGGAAGTCTTGATTCCCTTTGCACCGGATTTCATTGCACGACCCATGCAGGATTTCATTGCACGACGGAAGGAGATACGACTCTCTAACTGCTGTGCAATATTCTCTGCAATCAACTGTGCCTCGCGGTCCGGTCTCTTAATCTCTTTGATATCGACGACAACCTTCTTTGTGGTCATCTTCTGTAATCTGCCTCTTAACTCGTTGATCTTCTCTCCGCCTTTACCAATAATCATACCTGGCTTTGCGGTAGAAATCATAATCTTCACACGATCAGAAGTTCTCTCAATCTCAATCTTGGAGACTCCTGCATCATATAATTCTTTCTTCAGGAATTTTCTGAGCTGATAATCTTCCACCAGGCAGTCTGCGAAATCAGCTTCCGCGTACCATTTGGAATCCCAGTCTTTAATAACACCGACTCTAAGGCCGTGTGGGTTAACTTTCTGTCCCATGATTGCCCTCCTTATTTCTTCTCATCCAGCACGATAGTGATGTGGCTCATTCTTTTCTCAATACGATAAGCGCGGCCCTGTGCTCTTGGTCTGATTCTCTTCATGGTCGGTCCTTTATTTGCGTAGCACTCTGCAACATAAAGATTGTCAGCACTCATTCCGTTGTTGTTCTCCGCATTAGCGATTGCGGATTTTAATAATTTCTCTATCAATGTGGACGCATATCTTGGATTGTATGCAACAATTCCAAGTGCGGTCTGTACATCTTTACCTCTGATGGCGTCTAATACGAAGCATGCCTTCTGGACAGAAACACGTGCATAGGATAGCTTTGCCGATGGTCTGGTATCCTTCTGGGCATTTCTCTCTCTCTTAATCTGACTTCTTGACCCTTTTGCCATTAGATGAAACCTCCTTCCAAAAATTGACTATAATTAACGTCTGGACTTTTTCTCGTCTTTGCCATGGCCTCTGTAGGTTCTGGTTGGTACAAACTCTCCAAGCTTGTGGCCTACCATATCCTCGGTAACGTATACCGGCACATGTTTTCTTCCATCATGCACTGCAAATGTATGGGAAACCATCTGCGGGAAGATGGTGGAACGGCGGGACCAGGTCTTGATAACAGACTTGTTTCCGCTCGCATTCATAGCGTCTACTTTTTTCAGTAAGCTAGCATCTGCAAATGGTCCTTTTTTTAATGAACGAGCCATTGGTGAAACCTCCTCTTAATTATTTAAACGTTCTGCCGTCTCTTCTTCTTACAATCAGTTTATTGGACTTCTTGTTCTTCTTTCTTGTCTTCAGTCCAAGTGCCGGCTTGCCCCACGGTGTACATGGACCAGGACGACCGATACCAGTCTTTCCTTCTCCACCACCATGTGGATGGTCATTGGGGTTCATAACAGAACCACGAACGGTAGGTCTGATACCCATATGGCGCTTACGTCCTGCTTTACCAACGTTAATCAGGTTGTGCTCACCGTTGCCTACAACACCAACGGTTGCGCGGCAGTTGATGGATACCATTCTCATCTCACCAGATGGCATACGCAGTGTTGCGTATTTTCCTTCTTTTGCCATAAGCTGTGCGCTGTTACCTGCGGAACGAACTAACTGTCCTCCCTTACCGGCATACAGCTCTACGTTGTGAACAAGTGTACCAACTGGGATATTCTCCAGCGGCAAACAGTTGCCCACATGCACCTCTGCCTCCGGGCCATTCATTACGACCATACCATCGGTCAGACCCTGTGGTGCAAGGATATATGCTTTCTCACCGTCTGCATAGCAGATCAGTGCAATATTAGCGGTTCTGTTCGGGTCATACTCGATTCCGATAACTTTTGCTGGAATTCCGTCTTTGCGTCTCTTAAAATCGATAATTCTATATTTTCTCTTGTGTCCGCCTCCGCGGTGTCTTACTGTAATCTTACCCTGTGCATTACGTCCGGCGTTCTTTTTAAGAGAACTTGTAAGGGATTTCTCTGGAGTTGTCTTGGTAATCTCCGCGAAATCATATCCAGACATATGTCTTCTAGAAGGTGTATATGGGCGATAGGTTTTAATTCCCATTACTTTATCTCCTTTCCATCTACTTTCATCATCATGTTTGTAGTAAACATATAGGTTGACAATCTTTTAACAATCTGCCTACAGTCCCTCGTAAATCTCAATCTCTTTGCTGTCAGCAGTCAGCTGCACGATTGCCTTCTTGGTCTTTGCCGTCTTACCAACGACCATGCCACGTCTTTTCTTCTTGCCGTCGCAGTTCATGGTATTGACACTCTTTACTTTGGTGCCGGCAAACATCTTCTCCACAGCCTCTTTCACCTGAGACTTCGTCGCTTCTGTATGAACGAGGAATGTGTATTTTTTCTCACCCATGGCAGCCATGCTCTTCTCGGTGATAACCGGCTTTAGGATTACATCATAGTATTTAATATCAGCCATTACGCATATACCTCCTCGATGGTCGCGACAGCAGCTTTGGTAACGATTACGGTATTGTATTTTAAGATATCGTATACGTTAATCGTATTGGTTAAAGCTGTCTGCACATTTTCAATATTTCTTGCAGACTTTACCACCTTCTCGTCATTCTCATTGAGAACAACCAGCGCCTTAGATACTTTAAGTGCATCTAAAACTGCCTGCATCTTCTTGGTCTTAATCTCATCAAACTTCAGCTCATCAAGCACGATAAACTTCTGCTCCTGCACTCTGCTTGTCAGTGCGGACTTCAGAGCTAATCTCTTCTCTTTTTTATTTAAGCGAATCGTGTAATCTCTCGGTGTTGGAGCAAATACAACGCCACCACCAGTCCACTGAGGCGCTCTTGTTGAACCCTGACGTGCATGTCCGGTTCCTTTCTGTCTCCACGGCTTTCTTCCACCGCCAGACACCTCGGAACGAGTCTTTGCTTTCTGCGTTCCCTGTCTCTTATTTGCAAGCTGTGCCACGACTGCCATGTGTACGAGGTGCTCATTCACATCAACACCAAATACCGCATCGTTTAACTCCATCGTGCCAACTTCTTTGCCTTCCATATTATAAACAGATACGTTTGCCATCTGTGTGTTCCTCCTTTCCCTTCAAACCTTATTTACCAGATTTCACAGTTTCTTTGATGGTAACTAAAGCTTTCTTAGGTCCTGGTACTGCACCTTTTACCAACAATAAATTCTTCTCTGCATCCACTCTTACGACTTCTAGGTTCTGGATGGTAATCTGCTTAGAACCCATATGTCCTGGCATGCCTTTTCCCTTAAATACTTTACTTGGGTCAGAACATGCACCGTTAGAACCCTGATGACGATGGAATTTAGAACCATGAGCCATCGGTCCTCTGTGCTGTCCAAGTCTCTTGATTGCACCCTGGAAACCTTTTCCTTTGGAGATTGCGGTTGCATCAATCTTATCGCCAGCTGCGAAAATATCTGCTTTAATCTCCTGTGCCAGTGCATACTCGGAAGCATTCTCTAATTTTAACTCTCTGACAAATTTCTTATAAGCAACACCTGCTTTGTCAAAGTGTCCTTTTTTCGGTTTGTTTACCAGCTTCTCTCTGGTATCAACGAAGCCAACCTGTACTGCATTGTATCCGTCGTTCTCTACGGTCTTCACCTGAGTCACGACACATGGACCAGCCTGCAACACCGTAACTGGGGTTAAAATCCCGTCTTCGTTGAAGATTTGAGTCATTCCGACTTTGGTCGCCAAAATAGCTTTCTTCATTCTTTCATTTCCTCCTGTTTTCTCTACAGCGGAATGCGTGAGCACATTCATTCTAGCCGCAGGATTTATTTTGTTTTCATCTTAATATCAACATACACACCTGCAGGCATCTCAAGGCGGGACAGAGCGTCTACCGTCTTCTGCGTTGGTGCAATGATGTCAATCAGTCTCTTATGAGTTCTCTGCTCGAACTGCTCGCGGGAGTCTTTATATTTGTGCACAGCACGGATGATGGTAATTACTTCCTTCTTTGTTGGAAGTGGCACTGGTCCGCTCACCTGTGATCCCGTCTTCTTCACTGTCTCGATGATTTTTTTAGCAGACGCATCGATTAACTGATGGTCATATGCTTTCATTGTGATTCTCATTACTTGACTTGCCATAAAAAAAGTCGCCTCCTTATTCGTACTATTAACTACCAGTACGACAAGCGGTGACTGTACACTCTCCCGTGTGTGTCCTACAGACTTGCACACGTCGTCTCCTTACATAAAGGACGGTTTTAACTTGTACAGTGACTTGTCGCCAGTTTGCTAACTTGACATTCGCTCCACGGAAAACCCACGCACTAGCGCGGCAACCTCACGCTTCTTTGCTATCAATGTCACAACGTCCCTTATTATATAGAATACTTTTGAAAATTGCAAGTACTTTTTTGAATTTTTTTGCGAAAAATTTCGGAAGGGGGGGATGTGGTTATAAAGGACGCTCGCCACGGCCTGGTAGATGTTCCTTCCAGACCCCGCTCTCGCTTAATGAACGCCTATAGCGGTACTAAATTCGCGACTGCGCGGCTTAGCGCCGCTTGCGCTCATTAAGTGCCGATGGCGTCCAATGGGTCTTGCAGGAACATCTACCAGACCATGGCGAGCTGTGCGTTGGCTCCGATACACACGCTTCGGACGGAATACTTCACTTATATGCCCTACATAATGTTACGCAATAGTGATTGATATGGTATCGGTAGCCGTAGTCAGCCAGGGCGGGAGGGGAGTAGGTTCCTGAAAGACCCATTGGACGCCATCGGCACGGGGTGGGCGCAAGCGGAACGCGCAGTCGCGAATTTAGTACCGCTATAGGCGTTCATTAAGCGAGAGCGGGGTCTGGAAGGAACCTACTCCCCTCCCGTCCTAGCGTCGTCTTAGCGTCCTAGCATCCCTCCATCTACACTGCACGTTTCGCCTGCATCTCACGAATCTTAGCCTGCTGTGCCACGCGTTCTTGTACCATATTAATAAGCATAATAACCAGAAGCATCATACCCCAGATAAGCTTTTTAGAATACGGCGAGAACTGCCACAGTGTAAAAGCAGTCTGCATCAGCTGCATACAAAACGTCGCGATAAAGACACCATAGAGCCTTCCTTTTCCACCGGAAGGGCTGATGCCCCCTAAGACAGAAATCATAATAACCTGCAGCTGATAGGTATCTCCATAACCGCAGCGGGCAGAATCTGAGCGGGCCATAATAATTAAAGAAGCAATACCAGCCATCAATCCAGAGATACTGTATACTTTCATAATGACTTTTTCATTGTCAATTCCAGTAAAACGGGAAGCGGTGTGATTTTCACCGATATAGTGAATCTCATGACCAATCTTGGTATGGTCGAGAGCCAGAATCAGTACCACAAAGACAATTACCGCCACAATAAATACCATTGGTATTCCGGCAATCATTCCATTGCCAAATTTTATAAAAGAGCTTGGATAACCACCAATACTGTTGCCTCCTGTGATGCCCATTGCGATACCGGAGTAAAAGGTCATCGTTGAGAGCGTGGCCACAATCGGGGATACTGAAAATTTTGAGATAATCACTCCATTGATAAAGCCACACAACACACTCAGTAAAATAGCCACAGCAACTGCTGCTAAGATAGTTATGGGCTGTCCAATCTTCTCAGTATCGAAAAAGCGTCCGGTTAGAATCATTGCGGATACCAGACTCGCCAGATTGGCAATCGCCACGATAGATAAATCAATACCTCCTAAAAGCATACACAGAGCCATACCAAATGCAAGCACTGCTACTTCAGATAACTGAAATGCCATACTTGCAAGTGTTGTGCCATTAAACATATTGGTTCCAAAACTTACAATCATCAACAGACAGATTGCCAGGAAAAATCCGAACAATATTACCATCGATATATCTCTGCCAAGATATTCTCTTATCTTCTTCATGTCGTCTCTCCTTCTCTATTCTGTAAATATAAAGTTCTTTCTGTCCTTTAGCCGTCTCTGATAAGAAGTGGAGATAATACTAAATAAAAGAACAATCCCCATAAAAAAATCCTGCCAGGAAGCCGACAAGCCAAGATAGATTAAGGTCTGGTTAAACAGATAATATAAGATAACACCTAGCAAAGTACCAAATATCTTGCCATAGCCTCCTTGTGGTGCTGCGCCACCGATAACAACGCAGGCGATAACAGACATCTCCGTTCCTACTAAAGAGACCGGATTTACCGAGTTGGTGCCAGCGATATAGATAACACCCATAATGCCGGCAAGCACACCGGAATATCCAAAGATAAAGATTCGAAGCAGGTTGACATTAAATCCAGCTCTTCTAGCCGCCTCATTGTTGCAGCCCATTGCAAAGATTCCCTTGCCAATCAGTGTCTTATTTAACAAAAACCAGGTAGCTACTACACATAACACGACTGGAATGATAAAGACGGAGAGTCCAATCGTTCCTCCATAGGCATTCGTTGTTGTAATCAGTTTGGCAGAGCTTAACATCTTAAACTGTGCGGGCAAATCGCTCGCCCCCACGTTTTTTGTCCCTACCAGGATGGTCATAAGCCCGAAATAGACGCTCGCAGTCGACAAGGTGATAATAAATGGCTCTAACTTTAACATATTGATTAGAAGTGCGTTGACGACGCCTAGCACCACACCAATCAGGATAGAGATGGCAAAGGTCACGAAAAGACTTTCAATACCATAAGCCATACAGATTCTAAGAGAGGTATAGCCGCCAAAGATGGCTACTGCCGGGAAGGATACATCGATACCGCCGGCAATCATAATCACCAAAACTCCCATCGAGAGAATTGTTGTGCCAGCAGAAGACCTTACCAGGTTAAAAAGAGTCGTCAACGTTAAAAACTGCGCATTTCGCATGGATACCACAATTATGTAAACCAAGATAATCACACACAAAAATTGCTGTGTTTTATCCACCTTCTTCCATATCTTCATGCCTGTTGCCCCCCTTCTTCTGTAATTTTGCCGGATTCCACCAGCTCATTAATCTGCTGCCGGATATTTGGCACCTGCATCTCTTCTTCTGTATATTCTTTGACAACCTCACCGTTAAACATAACAACCACCCGGTTGCAGTTGCTGACAATCTCCTCTACTTCGTCAGAGATAATGATTACGCCAATGCCATCTTTGGCAAACTGTTGAATATATTCATATATCTCTGCCTTAGAGCCAATATCAATACCGACGGTCGGATTGTCCAAGATAAATAGCTTTGGTTTTGAGGCTGCCCATCTCGCAATCAGTGCTTTCTGACGATTGCCACCGGAGAGGGTACTGATAATCGTATCTTCGCTGTATACTTTGATGCGAAACTGCTCAATGGCTTCCTTTGAAAGTGTTCTAGAGCCATTGGAATCAATATTTCCCATAAAACCCTTTAGACGCTTTAGAATCGCAGCGGCAACGTTTTCGTTGACGCTTTTCTTAAGAAATAGTCCCTGTGCCTCACGTTCTTCTGGCACCAGACCGATTCCAAGATCGATGGCATCCTCTGGACTGTTAATCTCTACTTTATTTCCTTCAAAATAAATCTCACCGCTATCTGGTTTATTAAGGCCAAAGACGGATAATGCAAGCTCTGTCCGTCCGGCTCCTAGTAAGCCTGTAAGTCCTAAGATATCTCCCTTTCTGACAGAGAGACTAATATCCTGGTAATTCCCCTTTTTTGAGAGGTGTTTTACTTCTAGAACATTTTGCTGGTCTTCGTAACCGCGTTCATATTTCTGATAGTTTACTTCTCGTCCAGTCATATAAAATGCCAATTTCTTGGGGTCCAATTCATCGGCTGAGAAATCGCCGATTTTATGACCATCACGAATCACTGTGATGCTGTCAGCTATTCTCATTACTTCATCTAATTTATGACTGATAAAGACGACGGCAATATTTCTCTTTTTTAAGCCAAGCACAATATCAAGAAGGCTGTCCACTTCATTTTTGGTAAGCGCGGTCGTTGGCTCATCCATAAAGAGAAGTTTGGCATCAAGTGCCAGTGCACGACAGATAGCGATAATCTGTCTGTTTGCAATTGATAATTCTTTTACTTGGGTATCGAGTGGCATCTCCACACCGATAAGACTTAGCGCATCCTGCGCAATCTTTTCAATCTCTTTTTTGTGTGTAAATGGCTTTCCTTCTTTAATAAGCTTATTCATAGCAATATTGTCCGCCACACTCATTGAATCAAAGAGACTTAAATCCTGAAAAATAACCTGGATACCTTCATCAATGGCATCCTTTGCGGTATGTTTGGTCAAATTTTTTCCATTAATCTGAATGGTTCCAGAAGTACAGCTTTCGACGCCGGCAATGATTTTTACAAACGTAGACTTGCCACAGCCATTCTCACCAGCGAGGCACTTAATCTCTCCCTCTTTAATACGGATGCTTACATCATCAAGGGCCTGTACTCCTACATAGCTTTTACATATGTGCTCTGCCACAACAATATGATTGGCATTTGTCATAAGATGTTACCCCCTGTGGATATTTTTCTATAAAGACAAGGCTGTCGCAAAATGTAACTTCTGGCACCTGTAAGGATGCTAAAAGGTGCACTAAGCGGCAGCCTTATCTGGTAATAACAGTATCTTTTCCTAATTCATTAGAATGGATAATCATCCACATTTTCAGGGGTGAATACAAGAGGAGCATTTCCACTAATCAGATTGCCGTCGATTGTGATGGTCTCATAACCTTCTTTGGTAAAGGAAGTCTCTTCGGTAATCTCTTCACCCTTTAAAATCTTATAAGCAATCTCACAAGCGGTATATCCAGCATCTGCCGGTCTCCAGCAAAGACCTCTGTACTGTGTTCCGCTCTTGATGTAAGCGCCGCCTTGAGACGGAGTAGCCAGTCCAACTAACTTGATATCTGTACGTCCCTGCTCTTCTAGAGCCAGAGCCATACCATTAGAAGAAGCTGCACAGTCTACAAGACCTTTAAGCTCTGGATATGCTGCGATTGCCTGTACTGCCAAATCGTATGCAGTCTGCTCATTGTTGTCATCCTCACCTGGGGTTCCGTCTGGATTGACAAGCTCCATATTGGGATGATTCTCTTTTAGATAATTTACCATGGAGTTAAACCACTGCATATGGGTGGTCATACCAAGACCGCCAACCGCTGCATAATACTGTCCTTCTCCGCCCATTGCCTCTGCTAAATACTGTCCGTACAGAGTACCAAAATAATCATTGTCAAACGCCTCTAAATCATAGTCCACACTGCCAAGAATATCAGATGCCTCGTGAGTAACAACAACGATTCCTGCATCTCTTGCTTTTTGTAAGGTAGCTGCTACAGCCTGAGCATCTACTGGTACACAGCAGATAGCATCAACGCCCTGGGAGATTAAATCCTCTAACATCGCATTCTGCTTTGCAGCGTCACTGCCTTCTGGGTTAATCTCATACGCATAGACATCTGCATGGTCTGCATTGAATTCATCAACCCCTGTACGCATATCGTCAAACCATGCGATACCTTCTGTCTTTGCACACAGAGCAATCGTAAACTCTGCATCTTTGCCTCCAGTAGCATCCGTAGTTGTATCACTACTTGCATCAGCGGCATCCCCAGCACCTGTCGTATCCGCTTGTGCATCTGTGGTGTTCTCAGCTGCATCACTGCTTGCATTTGTATCGCTTCCGCCACCACCACATGCTGCCACACTTGCTGCCATTGCTACAGTCAAAAGTACGGCCAAAACTTTTTTGTGTTTCATTTTTTCATCCTCCATCTTTTAAAGATATTATGTCAACCTGGAGCTTGTCCAGAATATGACCTGCTTACTCCACATTTCTATGCCGCTTTGACATCTTCTCAAAACTTAAATCAGGAATCTCCTCCACCAATGTCATCACGATAATATCAAAATGCAATAAAAGGCTCTGTTCGAAGAGATTGCCCATTGGCTGAAAAGATGGCACGACAGAGTCCGTTCCCCGATATACCGCAGCCGGAACAAAGAATACACAGTCTGCAATTTCCTTAGCTGTGCTGCCGCTTGGAGAACCTGTCACTACATAGATATAGGCGCCCGCCTCTTTCGCTCTCTTGCAGATATAGTCGATATGCCCAATCCGGCCATCACCTAACGTTGCAATCAAAAGGTCGCCCTCACCGATATTAGGAGTTGTATCATCCCATATCCAGTGTATCTCCTTTCCCATATGCATCAGGCGCATCGCAAAGGCTCTTGTCATCATTCCTTCTCTTCCCACGCCAATCAAAAAGATGCGCTGGTACTTTTTGATGGTCTCGATAAATTCACGCATTCCGTTCACATCCATCTGCTCAAAAACCTGCCGATGCTCTGCGAGAATCTTTTCGTACATTGCCTTGTAATCCATTTTTCTCTCCCATTTCTTCTGTGGTCTTATTTGTTAAGAGTATATCCTTGTATTTATACTTTGTCAACTGATTTTCCGTAATAGTAGATAACAAAAATCCCATATTCTTTCCATTTTTTGGGTAAACTGTCAAATTTTTTGCATTTCCTTCTGTTCCTGAAACATCGAACCATCCATCCACGACAGGATAAATACCAAGATTACCATCAGAAAAATACCAAATTTCCCAAGTGTGCCAGAAAGATAGCCAGCAATATAGCCCATATAGGGAATACACAAAAATGGAATCCCCTTTACATTAGAAAAAGAAGTCGAAAGTTCATCTTCAAATTCATTGGCATCACCTTTCGTACGAATTTCTTCTCTATCCCAATCAATCGATACTACTCGATGTGTCACAAGCGTCTCATGGTCTGGAAGATAGAACGTTGCTGTCTCTCCTTCTAAAAGCTTGCTGCCGTCTGACGGGGATTCCTTTACATACAACAGGCTCCCCACTGGATAGACAGGTTCCATACTTCTACTCTGCACAATCAAAGGATAAATTCCAAACAGTCCAGGTACCACCAAAAAGAATGTTAAAAGCGCTAATACCATACAGATACCAAGCGCCGACCATTTACATATATGTCGCATATAATAATCTCTCCTAATTTTATTGCCATAAAAGGCCATTCCTTATATATATTCCCAAAATCAGAGGTTTATTCATAAATGCAATAAAATGTTGCTAAATATATACTGTTAGTTCTTTAATTTGTCGAAATATGTAGATATTTATGGACTTTTTTCTAACTTTATGGTATGTTAGACATGCTCACATATATCATCCGTAGAGAATAAAGAAAGGAGGTGGATAGATGACGGATAGTGAGAAATTAGATTTAATCCTGTCAAAGTTAGATATCGTAGACAGCTTAAACGCAGATATGCAAGAGATGAAGGCAGATATGAAAGACGTCAAAGCAGATATCAGCGATTTAAAGAACAGGGTTACTACAATGGAGAACGATATCGATATACTAAAAGTAACAGTTACCAAAATGGAAAAAGATATTGATATACTAAATACCAAAGTTACTAAGATGGAAAGCGATATCGACATACTAAAGATAAAAGTTACTAAGATGGAAGATGATATCAACGAACTAAAAGCAAGAACAGGCAAGATAGAAGATGATATCACCATACTAAAGATAAAATTTGATAAAATGGAAGAAGAAGTCGGTCTGATAAAGACCAGAATTGCCAACAGCGAGTTACATCTGGAAAACTCTATAAGCAAGAACATTCAGCTGTTGGCGGAGAATCACATCAATCTAATAGACAAGCTCAACAAAGCAGTTCCCGCCGCAGACAAAAGCCTTGCTTATGAGGTTAAAGTCAACTTTTTATTAGACGATGTAGAGAAGCTTAAGAAAAAAGTAGAAAAGCTTACAGAGCAATCTGCTTAGTTACCACAGGCTGCCATAGTTATCCCTTGGCAGCCTGTAACTCTCTACTAACTCTCCCACCGCCCACTGGCACCGCAGGGAAGAACAAGTCCACTTTCTTTTACTGGCAATCCAACTTCCTTAGCATCCACGCTTCCATGAAAATCTCTAAGCTCTGTCCCTAGCAGATACGCAAGCACTGCTGGCTGAAGTCCGGTCGTATAGGAATTGATTAAAAAAAACAGAGGGTCTGTGCTTAAAAGCTTTACACACAGCTTTACTAATGGATGAATTGCATCTTCAATCTTCCAAATCTCCCCTTTAGGCCCTCTGCCATAGGAAGGCGGGTCCATAATAATTGCATCGTAATGATTGCCTCTGCGAATCTCCCGCTCCACAAATTTTTGGCAGTCGTCAACCAGCCAGCGAATCGGAGCCTCCTCTAGCCCGGATGCTTTGGCATTTTCTTTGGCCCAGGTTACCATCCCTTTGGATGCATCCACATGTGTTACACTCGCCCCGGCAGCTGCGGCTGCAAGCGTTGCCCCTCCGGTGTATGCAAAGAGATTTAGCACCTTGACTTTACGCCCGGCTGTGCGGATTTTCTCTGAAAACCAGTCCCAGTTAGCAGCCTGCTCAGGAAAAAGTCCGGTGTGTTTAAAACTAAAGGGCTTTAGATTAAACGTAAGCTTCAGACTGTCATAAGAAATACTCCACTGTTTGGGCAAGTCAAAGAATTCCCACTCGCCGCCGCCTTTGGTGCTTCTGTGATAGTGACCATTTCTTTTTCTCCAACCGATATGTCTTTTGGGGGTATCCCATATAACTTGTGGGTCTGGACGTACCAGAAGATAATCGCCCCATCTCTCTAGCTTTTCTCCACAGGAAGTATCAAGCACTTCATAATCTTTCCAATTTTCTGCTATAAACATGCATTTGCCTCTCTTTTTATCGTTTCCCTGATTTTAATACAATCTGCAAAAAAAGAAAAGGAATTCTTTTCATTATCATTGATTATCGTCTAAGAAATTGGTATGATAACTATAGAAAGGGGGTATTATATGAAACTTGGGTTTGTTGGAGCTGACCATGAGGTTACTGGAAGTTGTCATTACCTGGAGGCTTGTGGAAAGCATATACTTATTGACTGTGGTATGGAACAGGGACGGGATATTTATGTCAACCAAGACATTCCAGTACCAGTTCCTATGATCGATTTTGTGCTGTTGACCCATGCACATATCGACCATTCGGGGAAATTGCCACTTTTGTACAAGAACGGGTTTAAGGGGGATATTGTCTCTACCTTCTCTACCAGCGACTTATGCAACATTATGTTGCGAGACAGTGCGCACATTCAGGAGTTTGAGGCAGAATGGCAGAACCGTAAAGCAAAGCGTTCAGGTGCAGCAGAGTATGTACCACTCTATACAATGGAAGATGCGCTTGGTGCGATTGACCTCTTTCATCCATGCGGTTATGAACAACAGATTGAGCTTGCTCCTGGCATCTTGGTACGCTTTCGCGATGTCGGGCATCTGTTAGGTTCTGCTTCGATTGAGATTTGGATTGAGGAAGACGGCGTCAAGAAAAAGATAGTCTTCTCTGGCGATATTGGAAATACCAATCAGCCACTGATTAAAGACCCACACTATACGGATACCGCAGACTATGTAGTGATGGAGTCTACGTACGGCAATCGTCTGCACAATGCGCCGCCTGACTACGTCAGTGAATTAGCGGACCTGATTCAAAGGACACTGCGCCGCGGAGGAAATCTGGTTATACCAGCTTTTGCTGTAGGACGTACGCAAGAGCTTCTCTATTTTATTCGGGAAATCAAAGAACGCGGATTAGTGGATATTGATTTTCCGGTCTATGTGGACAGTCCGCTTGCGATTGAGGCAACTTCTATCTTTAATAAGAACTTCCGGGCATGTTTTGACGAAGATGCTATGAAACTGATTAATGCCGGCATCAATCCAATTCGCTTTAGGAATCTTCATCTGGCAATATCCAGTGATGAATCAAAAGCGATTAACTTTGATGCACAGCCAAAGGTAATTATCTCTGCATCAGGTATGTGTGAAGCCGGACGTATCAAGCATCACTTAAAGCACAATCTCTGGCGGCCAGAGTGTACGATTCTCTTTGTAGGCTTTCAGGCTTATGGGACACTGGGACGCTCGATTCTAGAGGGTGCAGAGTATGTCAAGCTATTTGGTGAGACGATTGAAGTGAAAGCCGAGATTTTAAAACTTGAGGGTATCAGCGGACACGCAGATAAAGACGGATTGGTTCGTTGGATTACTGCTTTTTCTCCAACACCAGAGAAAGTATTTGTCGTCCATGGCGAGGACGATATCTGTGATGACTTTACAAAATATCTAAACGAGGAGCATGGGATTCCGGCATTTGCACCTTTTAGCGGGGCTTTATTTGACCTTGCAAGCGGGGTCTGGGTAAAGGAAGGACTGCCAGTTCCAGTTGCAGTAGAGAAGCCAGCTGTGAAGCGCAAATCCGAAGTCTTTACAAGGCTTCTTGAGGCTGGCAAGAGACTTATGCAGGTTATCTACCACAATGAGGGTGGAGCAAACAAAGATCTGTCAAAATTCGCAAGTCAGATTCATTCTCTTTGCGATAAATGGGATAGATAGGTATTGTATGATGGAGCCGTTGGCAGAGACTGTTATCAGTCTTCTGCCAACGGCTCTTAATCATTAGTGACTACCGCAGTGATGTTCCCCACAACCATGGCTGCCACAGTTACCATGCGACTGGGAATCATGATGGTCGCAGTGTACATTAGGGTTATAAGCGAGTTCATTTTTCAAAAGAGCTTCTACAGCTGCATCCGCATCACCAGATACCCCACCATAGAGTTTGATGCCAGCAGATGCCAGTGCATTCTGAGCTCCACCTCCGATACCACCACAGATAAGGGTATCGACTTGATATTCCTTTAAGAAACCAGCCAATGCGCCGTGACCGCTTCCATTGGTATCTACAACTTGTGAAGATACAATTTTATTGTCTTGTACTTCATAGATTTTAAATTGCTCTGTGTGTCCAAAATGTTGAAAGATTTGACCATTTTCGTAAGTTACACCAATTTTCATATCTTTTCTAGCTCCTTCTTTTTCTTGACTTAGATTCTCAAAAGTTCCCATGCAATGTTTTTGACAACAACTTTTTTGCTGTCCACACAGGGTATAATTGCCTCCGCCAATACGTAGCTCTTTGCCACTTACCAGACATTCTGCAAGCTTTTTTCTGGCACTGCTATAGATGGCTTGCACCGTAGTACGTGCAACATCCATCTGCATTGCACACTGCTCTTGTGTCAGTCCTTCCAAATCCATAAGGCGGATACATTCAAACTCGTCTAGCGCCATTGTTACAATCCCGCCGCCATTCATGTCTTTCTCACAGGGAGCAAAACGTGTGCATAGCGGTTCTGTACAAATGCGCCTTCTTTTGCATGGTCTCGGCATGTTGTACCTCCGATTACTCTCTAGTGATTATTATACTCTATTAATGACATATGTCAATAATATTTTTTTGAATTCATGTACAGGACGCTCGCCACGACCTGATAGATGTTCCTTCCAGACCCCGCTCTCGCTTAGTGAACGCCTATAGCGGTACTAAATTCGCGACTGCGCGTAACCGCTTGCGCTCATTAAGCGAGAGCGGGGTCTTTTGGGAACCTATGGCCCTCCCGTCCTAGCGTCCTCCATATCACCCAATATAAACTTTTATACTATCTTATATTTACGCCTTTACCCACTAAGCGTATAATAAATGCAAAACTCCCAAAGGCAGGTATTTACATGAATATTTTAATCATCGAAGACGACTATGCACTTAACCAGGGGATTGCTCTCTCTCTGAATGCTGACCATACTTATCAAGCCTACACTATTACTCAGGCGCGTGAATATCTTTCTTTTGACCTCGACCTTATTCTTCTGGATATCAATCTTCCTGATGGCAGTGGTCTTATGCTTTGTCAGGAAATCCGAAGGAGCAGCCAGGTGCCTATTCTTATCTTAACGGCAAAGGATTTGGAGATTGATATTGTCACGGGATTAGAAAGTGGGGCGGATGACTATATTACAAAACCTTTTTCTCTGATGGTGCTGCGGGCAAGGGTACATGCAGTTCTTAGAAGAAAAGCAGCGCCTAAGCAGACTTACCTACAAGGAAGATTTTCTTTTGATTTTGAGCGGATGGAATTTCTGGTTGATAAAAAAATGGTAGAGCTTAGTAAGACGGAGCAAAAGCTTCTGCGCCTTCTGGTCTTTCATGCCGGGCAGACCATGCCGCGGGAACTTTTAATTGACCGTATCTGGTCGGACGGCGCAGAGTTTGTGGAGGAAAATGCACTGTCTGTCACCATGAAACGTCTGCGGGAAAAATTGCCAGGTATTCCTGTGCGTACGGTCTATGGTATTGGGTATCTGTGGGAGCGATAGGATATGATATTTTTTTTGTGTTTGATGGCGATGGGTTTTGCTATTCTTTCAGGGGTTCTCTATCTGCGTACGACGTGGATTTTAAAAAAGCTAGACCAGATGATAGCAATGGCGATAGATGGAGATTTTGTAGAGACAGAATATAATGAGACTATGCTCTCCCGACTAGAAACCCGGATGTATCAATATCTGTCTCTAAATCGGCAAAATCAACGGGAGATTGCAAAAGAGCGAGACAGGGTTCAGATGTTAATTAGTGATATTTCCCATCAGACAAAGACTCCTGTTGCAAATATGCTTCTCTATACACAGCTCTTACAAGAGAACATAAGTTCGAATAAACAGGCGTTGGAATTCGCACAACAGATTGAGCAGCAAACAGAAAAGCTGCGGTTTTTAATTCAGGCTTTGGTCAAGACTTCTCAGTTAGAGAATGGGATTGTTGCTGTCGTTCCTAAGATACATTCAGTGTCAGAATTATTAGAGCAGCTTAGCTGGCCGGCGGAGGCAGCGAAGAAAGGAATTTACTGTGGTATTGAAGGAGAGATTCCCAAAGTCACTGCCTGCTTTGACCAGAAATGGACACTAGAAGCCTTATCAAATCTGATTGACAATGCAGTGAAATATACCCCGGATGGGGGTAGCGTCTTGGTATCTGTGACAGACAATACAGCATTTGTAAGAATTGATGTCAAGGATACAGGAATTGGCATCTCGGAGGAAGATACCGCACGTATCTTTACCCGCTTCTATCGGGCCAGTCAAGTACAGAGCGAGCCGGGAATTGGGCTTGGACTCTATCTGGTCAGAGAGATTTTGCAGCGGGAAGGGGGATATATTAAAGTCTCCTCTATCCTTGGAAAAGGCTCTGTCTTCTCTTTGTTTCTTATCAAAAATCTGTCAAAACTGTAAGAATTGAGAAAGATTCTGGAAAGAATCCTAGATTAGGATAGGATTATCACAGATTGGGAGGAGACAAGAACCCTATGAGCATTTTAAAGACCCAGAAATTAAAGAAATATTATGGAAATCAGGATACCTGTGTCAAAGCATTAGACGGTGTGGATTTTTCTGTGGAAGAAGGTGAATTTGTTGCAATTGTAGGGACTTCTGGCAGCGGAAAGTCAACACTTCTGCATATGATTGGTGGCCTGGACCGTCCTACAGAAGGAACTGTTACAATGGCTGGCAAAGACATTTTTTCTCTTAGCGATGACGCCTTGACTGTCTTTCGCAGAAGGAAAATCGGCTTTATTTTTCAGAGTTATAACCTGGTTCCGGTACTTGATGTCTATGAAAATATTGTGTTGCCGATTGAATTAGATGGCAACAAGGTGGATAAAAAGCATATTCACAATATTATTCACACGCTTGGAATCTCAGAGAAGATGGATGCTTATCCTAATCAGCTCTCAGGCGGACAGCAACAGCGTGTGGCGATTGCACGCGCTTTGGCATCTAAACCAGCTATTATCTTGGCCGATGAGCCTACCGGCAATTTGGACAGCAAGACCAGTACAGATGTTCTGGGTCTTCTAAAAGTGACCAGTGAAAAATTCCGACAGACAATGGTGATGATTACCCACAATGAGGAGATTGCTCAGATGGCTGACCGGATTATCCGTATTGAGGATGGAAAGATTGTAGGTGGGCGCCATGTATAGAGTACCTAATAAAAAAATTATTCGTACGCTCTCGAATCGAAGCTTTCTCTCTAACCGCACCAGAAACAGGATTGCGATATTAGCGATTGCTCTGACCACGCTTTTATTTACTGCACTTTTTACCATTGGAAGCGGTCTTATGGAAAATATCCAAAGGCAGACGATGCGTCAGGCTGGCGGAGATGGTATGGCGGTCTTAAAATATATTACAGATGATATCTATGAGGATGTCAAAGACCATCCACTGATTAAAGATATTTCCTACAACCGGATTCTAAGCAGTAGTATAGACAATGAAGAACTATTAAAGCGCCATGGGGAACTCTACTATATGGATGAAGTTGGTATCCGGCTTGGATTTTGTGAGCCCATTGAAGGGACCATTCCAAGAGAAGAAGATGATTTGATGATGGATACCAAGACCGCTGCGCTTTTAGGTGTGGATTTAAAAATCGGTACCCCTGTCAGCCTTTTATTGACGGTACATGGAGAGCAGGTGACCAGGCAGTTTAAACTCTGTGGTTGGTGGGAAGCAGACCCTGTCTTTCAGGTGTCTATCCTGGTGACAAGCCGCGCTTATGTGGATGCCCATCAGGAAGAATTATATAACAGCTATTATACAGACTCTGATCTAACAGGTGCTATCAACTGTTACCTTATGTTCCAGAATTCATTTGGATTAGAGAAAAAGCTTACACAGGTAATTACAGAAAGCGGGTATTCCCAGGAAGATGGCGCATCTAACTTTATTGCCAGCAATGTCAACTGGTCGTATCTGTCTACAAATTTTGATGTAGATGCGGAGACGATTCTTGGTGTCTCTTTGGCGCTTCTTTTGATTGGCTTTGCCGGATATCTGATTATCTACAATATTTTCCAGATTTCTGTTATCCGCGATATTCGATTCTATGGTTTACTAAAGACCATTGGCACAACCGGACGACAGATAAAAAGTATGATAAGAAAGCAGGCACTCTATCTGTCCGGGATGGGAATTCCATTGGGACTTCTCGCAGGATATCTGGCAGGAAGTGCACTGATTCCAATGATAATGGCACACTCTTACTATGCCACAGACCATTATAAAGTCTCTGCCAATCTTCTTATCTTTGTTGGAAGTACGCTGTTTTCTCTTGCAACGGTGTGGATTAGCACCACTAAGCCTGGAAAAATTGCAGCCAGAGTATCTCCTGTAGAAGCGGTACGCTATATTGACCCAGATTGTCGGATACGCCATAAGAAACGAAGGCTTCCCCATAGCGCCAAGATTTACAGAATGGCAGCAGCCAATCTTTCACGTAACCGAAAGCGCACCATTCTTGTTATTCTCTCCATGTCCCTTAGCCTGGTACTTTTTAATACGGTCTATACCTTCAGCCTTGGCTTTGACATGGATAAATTTTTATCAAAGTTTGTAGATACGGATTTTTTAATTGGACACGCAGACTATTTTAACTATCAATATTCGGGACCAGAGAACTCACTGTCGGAAAGTATGATTGCAGCAGTTGAAGAAGAACCTGGCTTTTTAGAGGGCGGGCGACTGTATGCAAATATCAGAGGCGCAGAATGTTTTAGCACACAGCTAAAAGCATCCGATAACACCAATGCTCCCATAAACGAGATGACGGGTGGTGCCTTTAGTGCGGTCTATGGTTTGGAGGACCTTTTGCTTAGTCATCTTGATGTCGTAGAAGGCAGCATTGATTTTGAAAAATTAAAATCGGGTGCTTATATCTTAGAAGGTGTTCAAGAAAGCGACGACGGGGAACTTTTGTGGGATACATCACACTGGGAAATCGGAGAAAAAGTGACCTTAAGTAATTTTAAGGGAACCGGGGACAGCATAGCTGAGAACGAGCGCAAGGACTATGAGTTTGAAGTGATGGCGAAAGTACGGATTAAATACTATATCAACTCCTGTCTGGTACATTATGACTATTCATGGTATCTGCCAGCCAATGTCTATCTGGAGATGGTTGCTGTACCTGGCACTATGAGCTATGCTTTTAATGTCTCTGAAGGCTCTGATATGGCTATGGAAGCATTTTTAAAGAATTATACAGAAAAAGTAGAGCCTGTGATGAATTATGCATCCAAGGCCACCAGAGCAGCTGAATTTAGTGGCATGAAACAGATGATACTGGTCGTGGGAGGTGCTTTAAGTCTTCTGATAGGACTGATTGGCGTTCTGAATTTTATCAACTCCATACTGACCAGCATCATCACAAGGCGCCGGGAATTTGCAATGCTGCAATCCATTGGTATGACAAGAACACAGCTTCTTACGATGCTGATGACAGAAGGGCTCTATTACAGCCTGACTTCAGGTCTGGTGTCTTTGGTACTTGCTGTCCTTTTATCTCTTTTGGTGGTGCAAAATCTTACAAAAGAGCTTTGGTTCTTTGCTTATCATTTTACGATACTGCCGCTTCTTCTGGTGATACCGCTTCTTGCAGCTATTGGTATACTGCTTCCGGCTGCTATCCTTAGAAGCGTTGAGAAGCAGAGTATTGTAGAGCGGATTCGAGAAGAGTAATGCTAAAAACCCTGTGCGCTAAGTGCCCTGGCAATCTTTTCATAGACGGGCAGTGAGACACCATACTGCTGCCCCATCCGCACGACCTCAAAGATTAAGCCATCCATCTCTGAAGATTTGCCCTTTTTGACATCTCTTTGCATGGAGGTGGAGGCTTCTGGGGTCAGGCTGTCTAAGATATCTAAATTCGTCTTAACAATATCTGTCGGAAAAGAGATACCCATCGCCTTTGCTAATGTGTGAATCTCACCAATCAGCGCTGCAAAAGCATCCCGAATCTCTCCTGGCTTTTGCATCGGTCCAGCCATCACATCATAATACTGACCACAGGCAGCGGCTGGTGAGACATACGAAAATTTCATCAGTGCATCCCGGCGAATATCATCAGAGAGAATCCCTGTGATACCACTCTCATCCAAATCCTTTTTTACTTCCTCTAAGACCGGACGATATTCCGAAGGATTTCGAACGCCAAATACCACCCGGAAGATATCACCGTTTTGCCACAGACAGCCAGGAGCTTTTATCTCGGCTGCGATATAGATGCAGCCATCGGTCACCAAAAGCTCTGGAAGCTGTTCTTGCAGTCTTCCACCGGTTCCATAGATATTTAATATTGGAATCACTACCGTCTCAGGCTTTGCAACCCGGCGGATAAAAGGGATGGTTCCTAAAAGTGAATAGCCTTTGACGCAGACAAAGATAATATCCGGCTGTTCCTGATAGTGCTCCATATCTGTTGCTTTAACAGGACAGATAGTATAGTTTCCTTTCTTTGTTGTCTCCATCTGTAGCCCATTTTCCTGCATCGCCTGAAGATGGGCTCCTCTTGCAATCATTGTTACATCTTTTTTCGCCTCTGTCATATACGCCCCGATGCAACCGCCGGTTCCGCCGGCGCCGATAATTAAGTATTTCATATGCTTTTATACTCCTTTTTCATTACTCCACTTTTATCTCTACTTTGCTTCCGCCAGTCTTTTCTTTGGTAACAATAACCTGGTGTTCTATCTTTTCTTTTAGCTCAGAGACGTGAGAGATAATCCCTACCAGACGGTTGCCTTCTGTCAGGTCAGCAAGCGCTCTTAGCGCCTGTTGTAAGGATTCCTCATCCAGAGAGCCGAAACCCTCGTCTACAAACATTGTATCAAGCTGTATGCCACCAGAGAGGGACTGTACCTCATCTGAGAGGCCTAGAGCTAAGGATAGAGATGCCTTAAAACTCTCTCCGCCAGAAAGTGTCTTGACGCTTCGCTCGCTTCCATTATAGTGGTCCATCACATTTAATTCCAGACCACTCTGGCGCTTGTTATTGTCTGCACTCTGGCAGCGCTTTAATTCATATTGTCCCCCCGACATTACCATCAACCGTGTATTAGCTCTTTGAATAATCCGGTCAAAATAAGTCATCTGGATATAGGTCTCCAACATAATCTTTTCTTTGCCGGAGAGATTGCCATTGGCAGTATTTGAGAGTGCCTTTACCAAAATATATCGCTTCTCTGTCTCTAATAACGCACCTGACTGCTTTCTTAGATTGGCAAGTGCTGTTGTATTCGTCTTTATAACCGAACATATATTCGTTATTGTTTTTTGTAACTCCTGATATTCTTGATGCAGCAGATTCCGTTCTTCTGTCTTATCCTCTATCATCAGTTTTGGTGCATCCTTTAGCCGCTTAGAGAGTGATGCCATCTCTCCTCTGATACTGCTTATCTTATTCTCAGTCTCCTGATATACCTTCTGTGCCTTCTCAAATGCTGTTCTAAGCCTTTTCTTCTCTTTGGTCAGCTCCTTTATTTCCTGCACAACCTGCTTTTTGCTGTTATATTCCAGCAAGTCTATAAGCTTCTCGATATGTTGTGTTATATTTTTTATCTCGTTTTGCTTTTCTACCAGAGTAAGTTCTTCTCTAGCCACAACAGCTTGTAGCTTCTGAAGCTCTGTCTCCTGTTCTGGAAGCTTTTGCTCTAGTCTGTCTTTTTGTTCTTTGCGTGCTTTTTCCAGCAGAAGTTTATCTTCCACTTCCTTTACTTCTTGTTCTAGCATAGACAACCTGTCTCTCGCTTCCTGCTCTGCCTTTTCTAAAGGACAGTCATCCAGACAGAGAGATAATTGCTTCTTAAGTTGTGTACGGCTTGCCTCTAACTGCCCATAAAGTGTCCCGGCGGCAGCGCTTTTCCTAGAGGCCTCCCTTTGTGTCTCTTCACTTGTTTTCTTTAACTTTTTTAATTCTGTTTCGCTAGGTGCATTGGTAAGCTTTTGTGCTGGCAATGGATGCTCTGTAGAGCCGCAGACCGGACACGCTATCCCCTCTCTAAGCCCCTGTGCGAGAATACCAGCCTGTCCGTCTAAAAAAGCCTGATTCCCTGTCGTATAGGCATTTAGACACTCCTTAGCCCTTACAGACGCCTTCTGATAAATCTTTTGTGCCTCCTCATATTCTCTGACAAGCACCTGATACTTCTCTAATCTCTGCAAGCACTCTAAAAGCTCCCCTTGGTATCTTTGTTTCCTCTCCTTTATAGCTTGCAGCTGTACCAACACCACCCCAGCATCCTCAAGCTTTTTTTGTTCCTCTTTTTTCTTAGAAACTTCTGTCTGAAGTCTCTCTTGTTGCTCTTTTTGTTTTTTTAACGAAATCTCTATGCTGTTTCTCTGTGTTTCCCAGACGGCAAGCTCTTTTTGCAGTTCTTCCAACTCATCATACTGTGGCAGCTTCTGCTCCATCCTGGCTATCTTTATCTGTAACGCTTCTGCCTGTAGCTGGCACTTTTTTTCTTCTTCATATATGCTCTTTCGCTCTTCTAAAAGCTGCTCTTGTTCTCCTAGTGCTTCTTCTGCCTTTTTTAAATCCGTCTGCATCTTCTGCAGTTCTTTGGCTTTTCCAAGCTCCTCGTTGGCCTTTTGCTGCTTTTTCTCAAGTTCTTTAATCTGTATGGATACTGCTCTCTCTTCTTCCTTCTGATACTCCAAAATCCGCTCTATAAGAGTAATCGTCTCTTCTAGCGAAAGATTTCCTTCTTTGGCTTTACAAAGCTCTACAGCCAGTTCTTCTGGCTCCTCACAGATAACTCCTTCTAGATACTGCTGCACACTTAATTTCTTTTGCTCCCACTCATCTCTTAGCGCAGAAGACTCTTGCCGAAGCTTATCCTGTAGCTTTCCAAAGCGTCCTGTCTTAAAAATCTGTCTGAAAATCTGCTTTCTATCCTCGGTAGGCGCAAACAAAAGCTTTAGAAAATCCCCCTGTGCAAGCATTGCAATCTGAGAAAACTGCTCCTTATCAATCCCTATAATTTCCTTAATTGCAGCCGTCACTTCTTTATTTTTGGTGATAACTCTGCCGTCTGGGCAGATAAGCTCTGCTTCTGCCTTTTGAAGAGTCATCCCACTTCCCCGCTTGGCCGGGCGTGTATACTCGGGATTTCGTCTGACCGTATATATCTTTTGGGCATATGCAAAGACAAGCTCCACCATCGTAGGCGTCTGTGCATCCGCATATTTGGAGCGCATCATCCCCGGCTCCCGGTTGCTACTGCTTGTCTCTCCATAAAGGGCAAAGGTAATCGCATCAAAAAGAGTTGTCTTCCCTGCTCCGGTATCTCCTGTAATCAGATACAGCCCTTTCTCTCCTAGCTGATGCATTGGAAGCTCTATACGCCCCGCATAAGGCCCAAATGCAGAGATGGTCAACTGAATTGGCCTCATAATTCTTCCTCCCATATCTTCTCAATCAGCTGCATTGTATATTCTTTTTGCTCTACACTCATAGGCTGGTTGTTCTGTTTTTCATAGAATTCCAGAAAAAGCTCCATAGGAGACTTCTGCTCCACTGCTTTTGTCTCTGTCACCTGCATATGATAACGTGTCCTTTGGTTATCATAGTCAAGCTTCATCAGATTGGGGTAGATAACCCGAAGCTTTCGTATTGCATCTAGTATATCTTCCTCATCGGTCAGGGTAATATGTAGATAATCTTCCACCTTTGTCCCTTCATAGTTACTTTTAGTGGTCAGTTCCAGATAGCTGCCTTTGATTTCGCGCAAATCGCGCCGTGGCAGAAGTGGTATTGTTCGAATCAGACAGGTTCCTTTTTCTTTTAGCTCTACCACGCTCACTGATTTTTCCTGTTTTGCTTCAGAAAAAGAATATTTCAGCGGTGTTCCGCAATAACGCACAGATTCGCTTCCTACATGCTGAGGCGCATGGAGATGTCCAAGCGCCACATAGTCAAAGCCTTTATATACCGTTACGTCTACGTTATCTAAGCCTCCCACGGAGATTTCCTCAGACTCTGAACGGTTCGCTCCTGTTACAAATTGATGCGATAACAGGATATTTCTGTCAGAAGGCTCTAGAGGCAATCCCTGCAGTGCGGTTGCAAGTGCCTCTGTATAACTCTCAATCTCTGTCTCCTTATAAAATCTGCGCACATAGGACGGCTTTAAAAAAGGCAACAGGTAAATATGCACCTTTCCATAATCGTCTTCCATGGTCACTGACTGTACGTTCCCATTATAGACCAGAGACAGATGTACACCGCTTCTCTCCATCAGACGGGCGCCAAAAGCTATCCGCTCCGGCGAATCGTGATTGCCGCTGATGGCAAATACTTGTACGTGGTACTTAGACAACTGATATAGAAAATTATCGAACATCTGTACGGCCTCCGTGCCTGGCACTGGCTTATCATAGATATCCCCCGCAATCAGCACGCCATCTGGACGTTCCTTTTCTACTATCTCTAAAATCTTGGCCAAGATATCTTCCTGGTCTTCTAACATCGAATATTCATTAACACGTTTGCCCAGATGAAGGTCTGAAAGATGAAGAAATTTCATATCTGCCACGCTTTCATAATCTCCAGCAGATTTTCAATAATCACCTGTGACTGAAGATTGCCATTCTCTGCCAACGCTCCTAGATATTGCTGGTACATGGGATTTCCGGCTAACATACAACCATATGCCATCAAAAGGTCCTGAAATTCCAAGTCCAGATATTTCTTGCTGCATTTGCGAAGACGACTCTTTGTTAAATCATTCACATCCTCTACAAAGGCATCAAAACAACAGAATAACTCCCATTGTATCTCATAAGAATAATAAAAAATATTGTCTTCCTCCTCCCAGAATTGTTCTTCCGGGTCATCTAATATCTTATATGGATTTTTTATCTGATTTGCTTGTGCATACTCTTCTCTTGAATATCCGCCCAGTGCAGCCACCGGAAATTTCAGATACAGTTTACTAATCTGATACCAGAACATAAACTGTTCTCCCTCAAACAAATCATCCACCAAATCGATAAGCTCTGAGCGGCAAAATGCCCATCCTTCATTTCCTCCCACGGAATTCAAAAGCCTAAGCGCAATACTGTAACCAATCTTCTCCTCTATCATACAGCTTTTTAACAAAAGCAAAAGGTCATATAACCAGACTGCCAGCCTGTCATCTAGTGCTAGCAATGCCTGTTTATCTACAGGCTTTCTTGGCACCTCCTGACCAAATCTCTCTTTTTGCTGGCATGCATAGGTTATATGAATCCCATTGCGCGTCACATAGCGCGTCTTTTCTTCTGGCATCACTTTTGTATGCACAATCTCTAGTCTCTCTAGCCGAAGCACCACATATCTTTCAAATTCTTCCAGCGTAAACGTATAGTGAAAACAATCCTTTAAAATCTCACACATATCTTCCACGCTTAGAATTCCATAGTAATAGATTAACTTGCTAATTCTTGTATCCAGCTCCTCATAGCCTTTGATAATTCTCTTAAAACTGCCACATCGAAGCTCTGGCGAGAGATAGGAAGCTGCTGGTGATGTTCTTCCAAAGCTTTGTACATCTCTAAACACCTCTATAAAAATCTTCTTAAAGTCTTCCGCAAGTTCCAGAATCAATATCTCTTTCTCTGGCAAAAAAGCCATATCCACAAGTCCCAAATCCACAAGCAGCATTGGCGCTTCGCTTCCCTTATCCACTCGAATTCTCTGTTCTGGCTTTAATCTGCAAAGACGCATATACAATTCTACTGCTTCTTTAGAAAGCAATAGTAATACCATCCACATATGTGCCCTTATATAATCACAAAATGCCTCTGCCACTTTTATCTTCTTCCAATTTGATTTTGTTGCTACTTTTACATACTGGCAATATTTCAAAAGCGTCTTCTTTTTCTCTTGTGCTAAGAGCTCTGCCTGCTGTAACTTTGTACTTTCAGCTATAATCGGAATCTCATCCATCCGATACGCCAGCTGCCAAAGCATCATATGTTTATCTTTTAAAGTCTCAAAACGTTGTTTCTTTAATCCTTCCTCTTTATTTGCCATAAAAACCTCCTTTCCAAACGTTATTTCTCTTTCCATACTATAACACAATCCAACCCTATTTACAATTTTCCCGCGTGAGTGCTTACGCTTTTCAGTGTATCATACCTGCTCGGTTCCTGTCGGTTTTTATCGAAAAAACTTACATTTCTTAAGATTTTCTAAATACCATTGACAGAACAATATTATATGACATATAATATTATAAAATTACAAGCAAGGAGACAATCGCATGGTATTCAACACAGGTGCAGCACTTCTAGATGCCATTGTACTGGCCGTGGTGTCCATAGATGCCAGCGGAACCTACGGATACAAAATCACGCAGGATGTCCGACAGGTCATTGATATCTCGGAGTCCACGCTGTATCCCGTTCTTAGAAGACTTCTAAAAGACGGATGCCTAGAAGTATATGACATGGAATTTGGCGGACGCAACCGCAGATACTATAAGATTACTGACGCTGGAACAGCTCAGTTGAATCTCTACCGCAGCGAATGGAAGAGCTATGCGGAAAAAATCAGCAAAATATTTTATGGAGAACAAGAAGCATGACCAGACAACAATTTCTACAAGAACTTGACAGACTTCTGTCAGACCTCCCAGAGAGTGAACGAAAAGAAGCCATCCAATACTACAACGATTACTTTGATGACGCTGGTGCTGAGAATGAAGCAAATGTTATCAAAGAGCTTGGAAGTCCAGCTTTTGTCGCCCGCACCATTCGGGCAGACTCCTCCTCTGAACATGGAGAATACACCGAACAAGGTTATCAAGACCACCGCTTTGACCATCACCAGGATATATCTACAGATACCACACACAGCAACACTCAAAGTCCCAATCTTTGGAAAATCGTCTGTGTGACTCTTATCTGCCTGATACTATTTCCTGTGGTTCTTCCCATCTTTTTGGCTATCCTTCTTGTATTAGTTGGTATCTTTATTGGTATCCTTGGCATCACTGCTGGCATCGTCGCTGCATCTATTGCTCTGCCAATCAGTGGAATCCTTTTGATTGCTGTTGGCGTCTACCGTATCTTCTTTCTTCCAGGAGTTGGGATTGCCTTAAGCGGCGTTGGATGTATCCTTCTTGCAGTGGGCATCCTACTCTTTGTACTAACCATCTGGATAATCAAGACACTGCTTCCACCGTGTCTGCGGGCCATCATCGCTCTTATCCGCTATCCTCTTAGAAAGGCAGGTATTGTCAAATGAAAATCATCACTAAAGTCTGTATTATTGTAAGTGGTGTCTTCCTGGTTATAGGGGTCATCTGTCTGTCAGTTGGCGCTGCTATGGGTGTCACTCCCTCACAGCTTTTGTATCACAACATCAATTTTGGTAATTTTTTCACAAATAGCACTTCAACGCCTCTAGAAAGTGACAGTCTAAGCGAAACACATACCTTTACCGATATAAAATCTCTGGATTTTGACCTTTCTCTATGTGAGCTTACCATCTATCAGCACGAGTCTGATGACCTTTTATTTACTGCAGATAACACAAGCTTCTATTTTAGCTGTACACAAGAAGATGAGCAATTAATTATCAAAGATGACCGTCCAGCTTCTACCGTACAAGACAGTATGAAACAGGCACTTAAACTCACCCTCTATCTTTCTCCAGAAGAGATAGAAGACATCGACATTAACATAGGCGCTGGAGAGATTACCATTGAAAAGCTCTCTGCAGAGCATATCAAATTTAACTGTGGTGTTGGCGATTTCCAGGCAGAAGAATTCTTCTGCGAAAACCTTGGCCTAAGCTGCGGTGTTGGAGAGATTAAGATAGCACGTCTTTTCTGTGAAGACACTGCCATTATCGAAACTGGAACCGGTAATATTCTGCTTGACCAATACCAAGGTCCCTCACTCGATATCAACTCTGGTGTTGGGGAGACTACTATCACTGTCGCTGGAGATGAGACGGACTACAACTACACCCTCAATGCCAGTCTGGGTGAAATCTATCTCAATCACCATCACTTTTCGAAGTCCCACGACTCTGACTTTGCAGCCTGCTTAGAAAAAGACTATAACGCTGACCAAGACATCCAAATCCAAAATGCTCTTGGCAATATCAATCTAACCTTTATGGAGGAATCATTATGAATGACAAAAAATTAACAAAATCTGCTACTAACCGCATGATTAGCGGTGTCTGCGGGGGCATTGGAGAATACTTTCATCTGGATGCTACTCTTATTCGCCTTATCTGGGCTATCCTGACCGTCGGTGGAGTTGGCAGTGGTCTTATCCTTTACATTATCGCCGCCATTGTTATCCCCGAACCATAATTTTTAAGGAGATTATTTTCCTCTTTCTTTTACCGGGGCTGTCAAGAAATAGATAGCCCTATACAGTGGCAGGTGGAATTCTGTATGAATTGAATCATCAGTTTATGCACCGCCTGCAAAAATAAACTATCATCTTGCCGGTCTGTTGGACACCATAGATGCCCTTTATACAAAGTACAACGCATTTTTGTATGAGAATGGATATGGAGCAAAATACGATCTTGGAGAAGCCCGAATGTTCATGAGTGAAGGGATGGAAAAAGTCAGGAAAGTGATCGAAGAAAACAGACAGCGGAAAGAAAAAGCATAAATCAAAGCTTTAGAAGCTTTATGAGGAACTAAAAGAATGCGGCAGGCGCCTTATGGAATATCATGAACCAGCTCTAGCGGCGAGTACCATGTTTCTGGTTCGCTGTTAGTACACCTTATTCCTTTGGCATAATCTTTATCTTTCTTAGACATGATTCCTTTACTTTTCGAGACATATTTGAGGGATTCCAGTTGTAAGAAACCGCTCTGCTTAAAATACGTCCGTCCTCTTGTACCTTATAATGGATACCGTCCATAAAGACAAAGGGGTAAATGGGAGAATTTTGTAAAATAATCTGTCGAATCTGCTCCTTTGCAATTGCCATAAAAATGCTCCTTTTCGATAAGAATTGTCATATCAGGATTCTTACCAAAAAGGAGACATTTTTTTCAAAAACAAAATTTTTTTACACTACCGCTGTAGATGAAATACTACTTGTATCTGAAAATCTTACTCCCTTCGTGTGGTGATAGAAAAGGTAGCGTTCCAATTCACTCATGTAAATTCTGGCATTTTGTTTCAATCCTGCATTTCCCAGATTAGAAGCTAAGTTTTCATAATACTGTTTAAAATCCATGGTTGTGTTTACATCCTGGTGACTGCCAAGTGCCATAAGCGGTATCCCACTGCTTGCCTTTACACTTTTGTCCCCCTGCTGTGCCAGGTGGACACGTAATGCAGTTATTTCCGCAGGCGTGGCATTTTCTGGGTTCACATCGTTTAAATGAATTTTCTGGGTAAAATTTTTTCCACGGATATCTTTTCCCTCGACATACATCACCGGGTCGTCATCTGTGGAACTTTCATCATACTTCATGTGAAGTTCCTGCCCCGAAACAGGACTGAACTCACTATGTAGATAACCCATTTTTAGCGTACCATGATAATTGCCGCCGTGAGCAGACGATGACTTTCCACTTATCTCACTTTGACCAAATACATTTCTCATATTATTATTTCTGGACGTAGCTCCAACCGGATATCTTGCCGTGGGAAAGCCTGCGCCTTGTAAACCTAATACACTCATTTTTTCTCCTCAATCTGTCTTTTTCATTTATGCCTTTAATTGTTCCAATATCTCTAAAAATTTTCTGTAATCCTGAAAATGCTGCGATTTATTTACATCAACATCGGTAGCCGCTTTTGAATACTCATATAAATTTTTATACGAATCCAGCCCTTTGACTTCCAACATCGTTTCCAGTCCTCCAAAATTTCCAAAAGCATTGTTTTTTCGGTCGGAAACATCTTCGCATTTTGTTAAAACACCTTCCGGTTTTGTTGGATTGATCTTGCTTTCATCTAATGGCGTAATTCCTAAATAGATAGCGGTAGCTCTTCCTTTGGAAATGATACCAGCTTCCACCAGTTCACCCATGAGCGCAATCGAATCTTCTTTTGACATATTTGTGGAATTGTATTTCTGTTTCAGATTCTCTAATTCCTCATCCGTCAGTTTATCTTTTTTTGCGCCTTCCACCCATTTTTCTGCCTGTTGCTGGAAGTAAGAAGGGTGGTATGCTACTTCCTTTCTTGTAACCGCATATACGGGAAATCCATTTACCATCTGAATTGTCATAATTGTGTTACTCCTTACGTTTCAGTCTATGGTTCTTCTGTCGGTCAGAACCATTTATGCTCCCTTACATATAAGTCCAAGCATATACTGTTATTTAACTATTTTCTTGTAACATACGTTCAAATATAGCCGTAATCTTACGGTATAGCCCTTTCGTTTCTTCCTTAAACGCTAATGGGTTAGAATATACCAAAGATTCCTGGCTGCGTGTAAAAGCCAACACATTCCCATCAATGAAATCTGGTTAATTGGCTCTTTACTTTTTTTAGCCACATTCAGTTTTGAAGCAAAACTGCCGGCTGTGAAAAATCAGGTTTCTGTTTTTCTAGTGATATTCACCTCTCTAATCTTTCTTGATTTTATATTTTTAAGAAATAATCAGAAACTGTAAAATATTATTATTTCACCTCCTTTAACGCCTATCTCTACCGTCTGCTTATTTCATAAAAACCAATAATGTGGACATGGCATATAAGTAACCGTATACAACAACTCGCCATACTTTATATCATTACATTTTGTACATTTAAATCCATCATAGATATTGTGATACAGCCACCATTGCTATTCTTCTTATGTTCTGTTATCTCTAAATGAACGGAATACTTATGATTACAAGTCGTTTTGTCGCTTTCCTTCATATAGCAGAGAGCATAAATATTTCCATCATCAGAAACAAGTAAACTTGTAATTTCCATTCGGTTGATTCTCTTAAATCAATAAAACATATTTGTTTCATTTTCCAGTATTGTGTGATTTATATTTTTTTCATAATACCTTAATTTGGAAATGTTTTCAATATATTGTCTGTATTTTCCGTGTGGTGCGTCCCTGACGGCGCTTTCCCATCAGAGAGGAGCAGACGCTCATAATATCCGCTGTCAATCTGCCTTTCCAGTTTCTGTGCTTTATACTTTTCTTTCCCATGAAAAAAACACTTTCCTTTTCTTCCCTTCCGCATTATAATAGAATCGATTCGTTATCATTTTATCCTGCATCCATCCAGAACCGATGCAGAGCAATCACAGGAGGACTTACTATTATGGGCGGCTTTTTTGGAGTTGCGTCAAAAAATGACTGTATCTTTGACCTATTTTTCGGAACAGATTACCACTCTCACCTTGGCACAAGACGGGGCGGCATGGCCGTCTACGGAGAAAAAGGATTTGACCGTGCCATTCACAATATAGAAAATTCACCTTTTCGTACCAAATTTGATAAAGATATGAGACAGATGAAAGGCTATCTAGGTATTGGTTGTATCTCTGACTACGAACCACAGCCTTTGATTATCCGTTCTCACCATGGCACCTACGCCATCACAACGGTTGGTAAAATCAACAACACCGAAGAAATCACTGACCTTATCTACAAAAACGGTAACACACACTTTCTTGAGATGAGCGGAGGAGATATCAACCCTACGGAGCTTGTTGCCTCCATTATCAACCAAAAAGAAAATCTAATTGATGGCATCCGCTATGCGCAGGAGCTTATTGAAGGCTCTATGACGCTTCTTCTGATGACTCCCAAAGGCATCTACGCTGCCAGAGACCGCATGGGACGCACTCCAGTAATCATCGGCAAAAAAGAAGACGCCTACTGTATCACCTTTGAAAGCTATGCCTACCTGAATCTTGGCTATGAAGACGAACGGGAGTTAGGTCCTGGCGAAATTGTCGTTGTCACTTCTGAAGGTGTCACCTCACTCTCGGCTCCTGGCAAAGAGATGAAAATCTGTACCTTCCTCTGGGTCTACTATGGTTATCCCTCTAGCTCCTACGAAGGCGTCAATGTCGAGCAGATGCGTTATAACTGTGGCATCAAGATGGCCAAGCGGGACAATGCACAGCCAGATAATGTAGCCGGCGTACCAGACTCTGGAACTGCTCATGCTGTAGGCTATGCTAACCAATCCGGCATTCCATTTTCCAGACCCTTTGTTAAATATACTCCTACCTGGCCTCGCTCCTTTATGCCAACCATCCAGAACAAGCGTAACCTGATAGCCAAGATGAAACTTATTCCGATTCATCAGCTTATCAAAGGAAAAAGTCTGCTTCTTATCGACGATTCCATCGTCCGTGGCACACAGCTTCGCGAGACAACCGAATTTCTATATCAAAGCGGCGCCAAAGAAGTCCATATCCGTCCAGCATGCCCTCCGCTTGTCTACGGCTGCAAATACCTGAATTTCTCACGTTCTACTTCTGATATGGACCTAATTACCAGAAGAATCATCGCACGCCTAGAAGGAAGTGACCAAGTACCAGATGAAGTCCTTCAAGAATACGCCGACCCCAATTCCAAAAAATATGAGACTATGGTGGAAGAAATCCGAAAAGAACTGAATTTTACCTCTCTAAAATACAATCGCTTAGATGACCTTTTAGATTCGGTCGGAATTGAACCTTATAAACTCTGTACGTATTGTTGGAATGGGAAAGAATAATATTAGTAAAGGGGCTGATACACTAAGTAATTCGTGCACAGCTCCTTTTCTATGCAAAAAATAACTGTCAGACCTCGAAAAAATCCGACAGTTGATGTAAAATTGATGTGTAGCCTCAAAGAATACAATCAGAAAATTTTAACTCATTTTTATAATATTGTACTAACTTTTTAACCTCTTGATCAGCTGCAAAAAGATACTTACATGCTACCTGATTTGTAATGTCACATACTAATGGTACTATTGCCTCCCAGAAAAGACCAAAGCCTAATGGTATACCTATTTGTTTATTTATCTTTTATCACTTAAAAACATAAAAAGACTTCCAAGAAAAACCTTGGAAGCCCTGAATTTACTATATAAATTATAATTACTTAACCACCATAGCCACCCGAACCAGAATATTTTGCGTTTGTAACTTTGACCACTTCTCCATAGAGATTAAACAGCGCACTGTTGGAATTTCCAGAAATACAGATTTCTCCCTAACGCCTTCCATCATTGTAGACCTAGGAGCATCCTGTACGTTTTCCCCATTGTGGTCACGCATAAAAATATAATTCCAGCTGCCCCCGGAAATCCCCCAGGAGCAAACAGAACACTATCAGTATCGCAACTTTCTTATGGCTCCAGCCTTTATGAGGCTTTGTACGATTGATGGCGTCTGCTTCTTTTTCCAGCAATTATTTTCCATAGAAAAACCTCCCTTGTCATTTTTCGAAGGCAGATTTATCTGGCTCTTTTTGAGTTATGCTTTTTCAGCCTGATTTTTTCTGCCTTCTGTTTTTCTTTCAGATAGCTTTCAAAATTATTATAAATCTGACGCTTTTTATCCTCTGTGAGTGTGGCACTGAATATTCCATAGGAAACTCCCTGTTTATTTGCTTCCCATGCAATCGCGTTGACTTTTTGGTTTCCGTCCAACATTTTTCACTCCAAATTATGCATTCTCAGCCGATGTGCTGAATGCTAATTCCTTTTTAAGACTTCGGATTTCCCTTCTGATTTTTCTGCACACCCCATAATTTTCTTTTTCACTTGAGGACAGCTTCTGCAGTCTCTCTTCCAATACCTTAATCTTTTCTGTTGTGTTCATATCAATTACCATCCTTTCTTTTTTTCAACACGAAACGTAATAGACCTATTTCTGATTCACTCATCAATTCAGGTAATTCCACGAAGTTTCCTGTTAATCAGTACCACCTGACCATGGGTCAGTCATTGTTGACACCTTTCGTAACCAGTATCTGGTGCAGATCAATGATACCATTGTGAAAAGTAGCTGCACATGCGGGCAAATCTTTCATCAAACATTTTCCTCACCTGCCCTAGGGACTCTCTGTAATTTTTCTCCTAGCCACAGCTTATAAAAATCATTGCCCATATCATAGTAGCTGGTCACCTCTTTTTCCTGGTTCTTTTTGGAAAGAAAAGTATGGATAAGCTTCTTCTAACTTTTCATTGATTTTAGATAACATAACCTTTCCTTTCTGTGTTTCTGTTTATTCCTGCTCCAGCTTACCAGTATAAAGCTGGTAGTACATCCCTTTCTTTTCCAGCAGACTTTCATGGTTTCCCCGCTCCACAATCCGCCCATGATCCAGTACCATGATCACATCCGAAAAACAATGCCAGCCCTGCCATCACGATCATTGCCCCTCCGATCAGAGATACCGTTTTAAAACTCTGCCCTTTCAGCCCGTAATCTATGATGGCCGCCATCATCAAAGGAATAATGACCTCCATGATAACTTCCAGAATGACAAATACCGGGGTAAGGATGGCATCCTTTTTATAATCTCCAATCTGTTTCAAAAGTGTCTTAAACATAAATGCCTCCTGTTTTTATATACAATCTGTAAAATCTACTTCTTACAGAGCCGGATGCATACCCCTGCAGGCATCTTCAATTATGGAAACGCATCCCTCAATACCAAATGCGCTGCTGTCCAGACATAAATGATAATGGAAGGAATCTCCCCATTTCCTGTCCGTATAATACTGGTAATGGTCAGCACGAAACTTATCCCGCCTGCGGATCCTATCTTCCGTATTGTCGCCCTCTGAAAACTGTCCCCTTTCCATGCAGTGCTTCTTTTTAAATGCCATATCCGCATGGATAAAGATATTCAATACATCTTTTCTGTCCCGCAGGATATAATCCGCACATCTGCCTACAATAACACAGGGGCCTTTCCCCGCAAGCTCTTTTATGACCTTTACTTGTGCGAAATAGAGCTGGTCCTGCAACGGCTGGTAGTCCTCATAACGCCCCCTTCCCCCATAGGATGCATAACGGGCGATGTTAAAGAGCAGGCTGCTGTTCATATGTTCCTCTTTCTCCTCAACAAATCCCTGATGGAATCCGCTTTCCTTTGCTGCCATTTCAATGATCTCCCTGTCATAAAACGGCACATCCAGCCTTTTTGCCAGTTCGCTTCCGATGCTGTGTCCGCCGCTCCCGCACTGCCTGCTGATCGTAATGATTTTTCCCTGCATAACACCTGCCTCCTTAAATTTTTTTCCAGTATAATTTCAACATGACCAAGGTTGTGATAAACGCCAGCACGTCTGCCAGTGGCCCTGCCCACAATGCCCCTTCCACCCCTAATGCCAATGGCAGTAATAAGGTTGCCGGGAGTAGGTAAACAATCTGCCTAGACAGGGACAGGACGGTTGCCTGTGTAGGCTTTCCGATGGCCTGGAAGAAAATGCCCGTTGCCATCTGCAGCCCGTTGATGGGACACGCCAGAAGAAAGATACGGAAACACTTCACCGCAAACTCATTGTACAGTTCTGACTCGGAACCAAACAGCCGGACAATACTTATAGGCGCAAACTGGAATACCAGAAATGCCAGAATCAACATGATCGTTGACGCGGTCAGTATTATGCGGTATGTCTGCTTTACCCTGTCCTTCTGCCCGCTGCCGTAATTGTAGCCCCAGATAGGCTGCGCGCCCGTTGCCAGTCCCAACAGGACCGCGGAGACGATCTGGTTCACCTTCATGGTGATGCCTATGGTGGTCAGCGGGATTTCCGCGCCGTATTTCGACTGTGCGCCATAGGATACCAGTATGTTATTGGTAACTGCCATAACCAGCACAATGGCGATCTGTGTGATGAAACTGGAGATACCAAGACTGCTGACTTTCGCCATGACTTTTCCCGAAATACGAAAACACGCCTTATCTAGCCGGATGCTCTTAAATTTTCGGATATAAGCCAGATACAGGAAAGCATTTAATATCTGTCCCGCGATGGTCGCCCACGCAGCTCCCTTTACCCCCCAGTGGAAAACAAAAATGAAAATGGGGTCAAGAATGATATTTGTGATACAGCCCACTAAAAGCCCTGCCATGCTGTATTTCGGGCTGCCATCCGCACGGATCATGCCCGCCATACCGGAATCGATGGAAGCAAACAGGATTCCATAGGAGATGATCCGCCCATAGTCCATGGCAAAGGGAAGGATATCTTCCGTAGCGCCAAACAGCCTGCATAAAGGTTCCAGAAATAAGTTAAATAGAACACAGAGAACAATTCCAACGATCGCCATAACCGATATGGAACATCCTATGCCGTTGGCTGCTGACTTTTCATCCCCCTCACCCAGCTTCAGGCTTAAGTATGCCGCGGCTCCGTCACCAATCAACAGACTTAACGCGATTGCGATCACAGTCATGGGCATGACAACATTGGTGGCGCCGTTGCCAAGATACCCTACTCCCTGACCGATAAAGATCTGGTCAACAATGTTATAAAGCGCGTTGACCACCATGGAAATAATACTTGGAACAGCAAATGTAAGGATCAGCTTCCCGACCCGTTCTGTTCCAAGTGGATTCGTTTTTGTTATGGTTGTATCCATTTTTTACCTCCTGTTAATGTTTCCTTTTTCTGTTAATTCCATATTTTCCTGCATTTTTCCAAGCACATCACGAAAAATCTTCAGTTCTTCCGCACCAATGCCCGTCGTCAGCCTCTTTTCTAACAGAGCAATATGGCGTTCAACCTGTTCTTTCATTTCCACTGTCTGGCTGGTTGGAAGTATCTTTTTCAAACGGTCATCGCAGGAAACCTTTTCCCTGCGGATAAAGTCCTGAGCCTCCATTTTTTTCAAAAGTGCGGAAACGGATGCGCTTCTTATATTCAGTTCCTCTTCTATATCCTTTTGATAGATTTCCCTGTCTGGATATGACACCAAGACAAAATTTAGGATTCGTACCTGTGTGCCACATCGCCTTGTTGTTGTATCAAAAACTCTTTTTATCTGATTGGCCAGCCCCAAAACAGAACCGGCGCACTGCTTTCCATCCATATATCATTTCACTTCCTTTAATCTGATGTTGATTAAGGCACAATTCACGTTCCAATCCATCCCAATACCATCTCACTCCTTTACCAGCTGTGCCCCCATGTTTTCGTAGTGGTCTTCCAGCTCGATCTCTTTTGCCAAGATTTCATTCCTCTTACCTGCCTTTCTTCTTGCTGTTAGCACTCTCATTTTTTGAGTGCTAACCTTTGCAATACTTATTAAATCACATTCCCTCTTGAAAGTGAATTGACAATATGGTATTATCAATGACAAAAACGCAATAATCGAGGAAAACGCCATGAATACTGACCAATTAAAGAGTTTTATACAGGTTGCGGAAAATTTGAATTTTGCCAGAGCGGCAGAAATTTTAAACATCACCCAGTCCGCAGTATCCCGACAGATCCACTCATTGGAAGAGGAGCTTGGAACCAGGCTTCTGCACCGTACCACCCGAACGGTGACTCTTACTCCGGCAGGCATCAGCTTTCTGGAGGATGCGAAAAACGTAGTCGGAAGGCTGGACGCTGCATCGCGGAAAATTCAGAGGCACCAGTCCTCCAGTATCCAGATCCTGACCATCGGCTGCACAGACGAGGCAATCCTGGATCTGCTCTGCAAAGTCCTCAAATCATGCCGATCGCAAATCCCGGAGCTGTATCCGTTTTTAAAGGTGATACCTCACCGATCCATTCTAGGGCTGTTTTACCAGGGAGAGATCGATCTGTTGTTTGGATTTCAGGATGATATTCCGTTGAAAAACGACATCATCTATCAGGAGCTGTTCCAGATTCCACTCTGCTGCATCGTTCCAGATACCCACCCTTACGCCGGCAGGACAGAACTGGCAAAAGAAGAATTGTATCTGGAAAATATCGTGGTCTGCAATTCTTATGCCATTCCATTCAAGGCAGCGGAAATGCAGAACCGCATCGCGCAGCATATCCCTCCCGAATCCACCTACATCTGCGATAATCTACAGGCACTCCTTACGCTGGTAAGAGCCGGTTATGGCTGTTCCATCCTGCCGCAGATGAATTTCATCAGTTCGGACATCCGCATCATTCCAATCACCGACAATGAGCCTTTGTCTTATGGTATTTTCTATCGAAAAAATGGGCTAAACCCTCTGTTGAAAAAGTTTATCTCTATCATGACCACAACTTCTTTCTAATAGAAAAGAAGCGGTGCAGGTATGAAAAATCACCCACACCGCCTCTTTTTATGAGGTGTGCAATTGTTTTAATATTTTATGACCATCCTCCGTCATCTCTCAATCTGAATATAATTTGTATTCTCTACAACAGTTTCTGAATTTTTCTTCGGAACCTGCAGCTTCAAAGTGGGAGTTCTGCTTTTACGTTTTCCTTTTTCACGCCCAGAAGATTCATTGTCATTTCATAGACACAAGTATAAAAACAGAGATGGAAAATGGAGATTAGGACTTGACTTTTATCCTAAAAAATGGTAAATATATTTATGCTTGTCAGAGGACTTGCAATCAATCTGATTGTTGAAGTGGGATAAGATCCAGTGGATTTTATCCCGCTTTTTTATTTATAACAATCGTGTTTTAAAGGAGGTTTTTGCTATGAGTTCTAAAATGAAACTGTTATGCAGCTATATCTTTCCTGCTGTAGGGAGCCTGTTTGTCACCTATCTGTACAATGTCATGGATGGTATTTTCGTAGGACAGGGCGTGGGTTCAGCCGCTTTAGGCGCCGTCAATATCGGCGTTCCATTTATTACCTTCGCAGTCGCCCTTGTTTCCATGTTCCCCATGGGAGGCGCTACGGTTATCGCGATCAGAATGGGACGTGGCGATAAGGAGGGAGCGAATCATGCTTTTATGACCGCCCTGACACTGACCGCTCTGACAGCAGCTGCTCTGACAATCGTGGGGACTGTTTTTTCACAGCAGATTGTGGATCTAAGCGGTGCCCGCAACCTGGGAGATGAAATGCGCAGGCTGTCGGCAGACTATCTTTTCTACTACTCTGCCTTTTCACTGCCCATGCTGATGAGCAACTGCCTTTCCGTTTTCGTTCGGAATGATGGTTCTCCCGCCTTATCCTTTCTCGGTATGTGTACAGGGGCAGTATCCAATATCTTTCTTGACTGGCTTTTTATTTTTCCGCTTCAGATGGGTGTGATCGGAGCTGCTGTCGCTTCTGGGCTAGGGCAGATTTTCTCGCTTCTGGTTCTGCTCTCCCATTTTATCCGAAAACGTGGAAATCTCAGAATCCGGCGCTTCACGATACAGCCTGCGCTGAACAGAAAAATCTGTAAACGCGGTGCTCCTGAAGCAGTTACACAGCTTACCACCCCGGTTACAGCGTTATGCTATAATCTGGTTCTTGCCAGTCTGGTAGGAGATATCGGGGTATCCACTTATAGTGTCTTAAGTTTTATCTATTCCCTGGCAAATGCGGTTCTTTCCGGCGTAGCCCAGGGGCTGCAGCCTCTTTGGGGAAAAAGCTATGGAAAACAGGATACAAAAGAGATCAATGACTATTTCCGTGTTGGCATGGCAGTGAATCTCGTGCTGTCCGTTTTGGTTTCTGCCTGTCTGATCATTTTTGATGAGTCGGTTATCCGTATTTTCAACCAGGATCAGGAACTTGTATCTGCAGCTTCCAAAGCATTGCCGGTTTTTGGCCTGTCCTTTATTCCCATGGCTTTCAATCTAATCTATACCTCACTGCTTTATTCCACGAAAAGGACAAAGCAGTCAGATATCATTGCCATATGCAGAGGGATCGTAGTAAAAGCCATAGCGATATTCAGTATTCCTGTTATTTTCGGAAGCGGAATGATATGGACCGCCCCGCTTGTTGCCGAAGTCATAACATTTGTCATTGCTGTTGTTCTTACTCGAAAGACAAAACTTGTTTATCAGTAAACTTCCTTTTATCACCTTATACATATAACATTTCCTCTTGTATACATTACTCTTTCATGGTTAGCAATCGCATTAAAAATCGTTGTGTATTATGGATCTTTTCTATATTCTTCATTTTAATTATTCAACACATAAAAAGGCTCCCAAGGAAAACCTTAGAAGCCTTAAATTTACTGAATAAATTAAAATTACTCAACCACCGTAGCCACACGTCCAGAACCTACAGTACGTCCACCCTCACGAGCTCTCGGAAATGAAATCTGAATGTTTTTACTGCGTTTTCCTGCTTGTTTTTCTTTATATTATCCGATTTATCCCTACGTTTTTACTGTTCTGAAAAATTTTAGAGCCAAAATAGAGCCAGTGGCAAAACACCGATTTTCTTCTTATCCACCCTTATTACATGGTGCTAGCACCATGTCTTTTATATTATTAAAGGAAAATGTAATAAACATTCTATTCGCATACAAACTGAAATTCACTCCTTTCCTAAAAATAAAATAGTTCTTCAAACTTTTTATCTAATGCGATACATAGTACCAGTGCCAATTTAGCCGTTGGGTTAAACTGTCCTGTTTCAATAGAACTAATCGTGTTACGAGATACACCAACCATTTCTGCCAGTTGACTTTGTGATAACTTCCTCTCTGCTCGTACTTCTTTGAGATGATTTTTTAATATAAGCTTATCTTCCAAATCATCACCACCTTATAAGATCGTAGATGACACAATCAAATCATAGATATGCCCTATAGAGCATGCAGATACAAATATCGTGTAAGCGATTGCCATCACAAGTTCATGCTTACGACGCAGTTTTATATATTTCACCCAAAATGTTGTCATATTTGCACTGAAAACAAGTGCCCAAATACCCCAATTTGTACCACCGCCGACAAATATCTGTACGACAAAAAAGATTGTTGCAAGAACCATCATTACTATGACTGCACTTGTACTAGCCTGTTTCAAAACTTCTTTCTCATAGATGTCCTTATTTCTGTTTTCCGCTCTGCTTTTCTCCAATATCTCTTCCTTGTTCATATAAAAACCTCCTAATAGAATTACCAAGTTTTCTTGGCACATTTTCATAATAGCACTGCCAAGTTTTCTTGTCAATACTTTTTACCAAGTTTTCTTGTCAAAAATAAGGGACACAGCAGTCGCCATGTCCCACATTTTTTATCTCTCCAATGCCCTCTCTATCTGCTGTTTCTGCCCTTTCAAGTCGTTCTGTTTTTCATAAAGATTGTTCCGCTCTTTACAGAGTTCTTTCATGCGCTCCAACTGCGCCCGCACTCCCTCCCGGCAATCCGGCTCTATCTTTTTATATTCCCCGGTCAGATTGCGGATTGTATTGTTGTTCTCCTTTATCTGCTCCGACAGGCACACCCAGTCTATCAGATTTTGCACTTCCTTATCTGTTTCGTAAAGGTCTGTATCTGCTACGATTTTAGCACACAGCCGTATCATAACTTTCTTTTCCATATCGGTCATACCTATCAATCCCCCTTTCCTATCGGCTCAATTCAAAGGCACATTTCGGACGTTTAATTGCCTGTTCTGCCTGTTCTATTGCCTTTGACCGTTCTACTATCAACTGCACCTGCTCTCTGCCTAAATGCGCTCCAAACGTCCTAAATCAGTCGCTTTTTCCTGCAATCGGTCTATGGTGTCACTCTGCTCCATAACCTTATCCGTCAAGCGGCTAATCTGTTTCTGTTGTCCGTCCACTTTGGCGGTCAGCTTCTTGCTTTGTTCTGCAAGCTGTACGCATTTGATAGTCAGATTTTTTACTACTTCTTTCAATTTCTCCACAAGCGGTAAAGCCTTTTTATCCCGGTATGCCTTTGCGCTCATCAATGCTCCCGGCTCTGCCAACTGCCATCTCACATCTTCATCATAGGCGTGAATATTGCGCTCCATAACCTCTTTTGACTGTACCATTTTATTGATTTCCTGCTGTAACTTTTTCTGCTGTTTCTCCAATTTTTCATTTTCAGACAGCAACTTTTCCTTATCCTCTGCCAGTGTTTCCGTCTGCTCTTTCAAAAGAAGATTTGTAGCGGAAAGTTCTGATACTTCCTGCCGGATTGTTTCGTCCTCTTTCCGTATCTGCTCCGTTTCCTGTCCTGCCGCTATCTGCTGATGAAGAATATTGGATAATTCCTTTTTACTGCCGGAGATTGTCTGTTCCAGTTCCGCAACCTCTTTCTGTCGCTCCTTTTTCTCAAAATCCAAAACAGATAAATGCTTCTCATGTGTTCCCTTTTTCTCCCACTCAATACCATGTTGTAACATAATCTCCGCAAGCCGTTCCTTTTCTGCCGCTACCCACTGGTTACGCTCTGTTTCGCTCCTTGTGCCGCCTTTAAAGCCAAGTTCTGCCAGTGCCTTTTTTAATGATACCCTTGTTTCAAGCCCCCGCTTGCTTCCAGTCGTATAGGGTATAAAATCTATATGCAGATGTGGCGTTGCTTCGTCCATGTGGAGATAAGCAGAGAAAACTCTCAATGTAGGATTGCGCTGTTGGAAGTCCTGCATATATTTATCAAGTATTTTTGCCGCAAGCTGTCCGTCCTCTGTCTTTGCTCCCATATCGTCTTTATTCCCGATTTGTAAAATAATCTCATGGAACGGCTTTTCCTGTTTGCCGGAACAGATTTTCTCATAATAATCATCAATCCGGCGGTCACTTCTGGTCTGCTTCTCATTGTACCGGGCAAGTGCTTCATCAAATAATTCATGATAAGTATCTTTGATATTTTCGTTGCAGTATTCTATATTTAAGTGCGCGCGTTCCGGGTCAGTGTTCTTTGCATGGAATTTTCTGCTGTTGTGGCTGACAGAGCCTTTCCCTGTCATAACGCTGATTGTCCGCTTCAATAAATTTCCCTTTCTCCCTATCGGGTAATAAGCGCCGGAAACGGCGCATAGCCTTTGTTACTTTCTGCGAAAGTAACGCAAAAGCACTTTTGTCAGCTACGCCAACAAAAATGCAACCCGCAAGCGGGTTTTGCGCCCTACCGGGGGCTTTCCGTCCTTCGGACGGTGGGCGGCTTTTCGCCGCCTTGTTACCGCCACGTTCCTAATCAAGGTGGCAAGATTACCCTATCTTTAGAAAAGGCAATCTTGCTATCTTCCTTTGTTACAAAGTCCAGTACCATTGATTTCCGACTTTCACACTGTCAATGTTCATTTCCTTTTTGGCGTTCCACAGCGTTTTCTTCTTGATACCTCTTTCCTTTGCCGCTTCTGTAATCTCATTACAAGACAACTGCCCCTCTGCTAAAATCTCCGCAAGAAATGATTTTGCGTCCTTTGTTTTCTGTCCTCTGCTTTCGCCGGAAAGCAATTCCTCAACCGTAATGTCATAAACACCCTCCCAAGTAAAACCGTTGTCCTTATCCATGCGAAATGCTATTGAAGTTCCCTCCGGCGCAAGACTGCTCTTATCATGGGCTATCACACGCAGAGTTGTATCGTCTTTTATCCTGCCGACTACCAACACGCTCCGGGCAGTAGCTTGAAAATCTATCGAACCCAATCCCCGGTAAGTCGATTTACTTCCGCTTGCCTTATTCATGTGACCGATAAGGACAATCGCACACCCGTATTCTTCCGCAATATTTCCCAACTGCTTCAGCACTGGTCTAATCTCGTTTGCCCGGTGCATATCCACATCTGCGCCCAAATAGGCTTGTATCGGGTCTAACACAACCATTTTAGCCCCGGTTTCCTTGATTGCCCGGACAAGCCTTTCATCTGTCATGCTCAAACAATCAATACTTTCATCAATTACCAACACCCGGTTACAGTCTGCTCCTGCTTCTAACAATCGGGGTTTTATGGTATCTTCCAAACTGTCCTCTGCGTTCTGATAAATTACATTGACCGGCTCTCTGCTCTCTGCTGTTTCCTCACAGGGAAGTGCTTCGCCTTTTGTGAGAAGTGCCGCAAGGTGCAAAATAAAAGTGGTCTTTCCCTCTCCCGGATCGCCTTGCACAATCGTCAGCTTTCCAAAAGGAATGTAGGGATACCACAGCCAGTTCACTTCTCTTGCTTCTACATCTTCCATGTTGATTAAACGATAATTTTTTTCTCTTTTTTCTTCCATTTGCGTCCTCCACTAAAATAATTCGATTGAGTTTCAGCAGAGCCTTTGTTATACTATATTTGTGAGATATAAGTACAACAGGCTCTGCCTTTGTAGTGAAATGTCCTTGTCAATCGACAGGGGCATTTTCATTTCTTGCGGCATTTAGCATATCTGCCACTTTCTTTTGCTGATTAGGATATAAATGCCCGTAAGTATTCAGCGTGATTTTAATATCCCTATGCCCTAACCGTTCCTTTATAATCAAAGGCTGTACGCCTTGATTGATAAGATACGCCACATGGCTATGACGTAAATCATGTACCCTAATCGGCTTTACCCCCGATTTTGCACACGCACGTTTCAGCTTGTGCTGTACCGCTTCTGCTACAATCGGGAACAGCCTTTCATTATCCGGCAGACCATAACAGCGGTTCACATACATTTCAATCTCTTTTGTTAAAAACTGCGGAATGTCAATCACTCTAACCGACTGTTCTGTTTTCGGCGTTGTGATAATATCTCTGCGCTCCGTTCTGTAATAAGTCTTAGTAATGCTGATTTGATTGTTCTCAAAATCGACATCTTCTTTTGTCAGTGCCAACATTTCCCCCTCTCTGCAACCCGTCCAAAAGAGAATTTCAAATATTACATAATACTTGCTTTCCCGGTCAATGCCGTTGATGAAACAATCGTATTCGTCTTTCGTCCAAAAGTTCAGCTTGTCAGCGTCAGACTTTCCCATTTTCTTAACCTTTTTACATGGGTTATTATTGAGATTGTAAATGTTACTTGCATGAGTAAATAATGCGGTAATCTGATTTTGCACCATGCGTAAATAAGTCTGCGAATACCCTTTTGCTCTGATAGCGTTCTGCCACTGGATAATATCAGAGGGGCTTATTTCGTTCATTTGCTTATTCTCAAAATACGGTAATACATGGGCTTCTATCATGTAACGCTTATTTTTTACCGTGCGTTCCTTTAGTTCTCCTGCTTTATCCCGGAAATACACATCAACAAATGCGCCTAACATCATATCCATATTGGCAGATGTACTTTTCAGAAATTCTCTTTCCCACTCCAACGCTTCCTTTTTCGTGGCAAAACCACGTTTCTTTTTGTGCTTCTTCTCCCCTTTCCAGTTTTCGTAATAGCATTGAGCAGTCCATTTCCCGGTCTTTTCATCTCTTGAAGCAGACATTCCTTATCCCCCTTTCATGCGGTTTGGTTCGGCTGATTGTAACCATAAAACTTTGTTTCCCAAAATGCCTTTGGCACTTTCCCGGCAACAACAAGATAGCCTTTGCTCTGTAATTCTTCATTTAATTCTCTTATCAGTTTGTAAGCGTGTCCTTTGGAAACACCCAATGTTTCCGCAACTTCTCCGGCAGTCAATAAGTAGTTCTGTCCGTTCATGCAATCTCTCCTTATCATTTATTTCACTATTTATTAGTGTTAATGATATTCTAGCACCCTCTATCATTTATGTCAATAATTTTTATTTGTATTTTTCATATTTATTATTGTTGTCAATATTTATTGAAAGTGCTATACTATAAGAAAGCAAAAAGAAAAGAGGTAACGGTATGGATAATACAATTCAGATAGCAGAACGGATAAAACAACTCCGTAAAAATCTAGGTTTGAACCAAAGTGAATTTTGCAAAAAGCTAGGCATAAAGCAGTCAACCCTATCCAGTTATGAAAACGGAACGGTATCTCCGTCCAACGAGGTACTCTATGCCATAGCAAAGCAGTATCACGTTTCTTTGGATTGGCTTTTTGGTATTTCAGATAATGAATTTTCTTTATCGTCTATGGGCGATATTATCAGTTTTCTTTTGGAGTTGAACGAATTAAAAGAATTGCGCTATGAACTGGAAATCAACGATAAATTTTTCAATGACATAGAAACCGAGGATAACCGTTGGTATGCCAATATTAAATTCTATGGGAATGAAAAAGGACACTTATATAATGCGGATATGTGTCAATTCCTTGCTTCGCTGAATGAGAGCCGGGAAAGTTTTGAATCCTACTTTACGCCAAAGGATATGTTTGATATTTGGAAAAAACAGAAAATTGCTGATTACTCCACCTTGCCAGTAACAAAAAAAGTATATGAGGATATAGACAATGCTACAAGAATGAAACTCCGAAATGAACATTTAGAGCGGCAATTCAAGAAAAATCAGAGTGACAGCGAATAAAAAGAAAAGCTGTATTGTATAAACAATACAGCTAAAGAAATATCTCTTAATTATTCAGATATGATCCTGCTTTATTATATGCAGTTGCATACCGAATTCTATTTTTCTCTATTTCCTTATTGGCTTCTTTAACCAATGTTTTATGTGCAGAGGTTCTACGAATTTCTTTGACAACCACATCTTCAATACCTCTATAACAAGATTGCTTTAGTTTTAATTGAGCCATAATTCTCCCTCCATATCACATTCTCCATTTAAATATCATAGCATAATTACTTTTCCTTGTAAAGAAATTTATTTTAATTTTCAGTTTTTTCATAGCTATATAAAGAACTTCCAATTGTTTCTATTACTCTATACCTACCATTATCTAGTCTTATGCATTTTAATTCTTCAAGATTATCTAATGCTTCTTGCACCAACTTATCATTTATTATCAGATTACTACTTTGAGGCAAAATTTTTGATGCATACTCTTTAATCTCTAAACTTGTTGCCTCTTGTAATCTAAATGTCGCCAATAATATCAATGCCGATGCCTCGTCTACTCTTTTTACCGCACTAGTAAACAAGTCAACAATTAGATGTATTATCGCTAAAACCAACCATATGTCTTTCTGCGAAAACAATGTTTTAAGCCGAAATGCATTTGCTAATGCAAATGATAAATTCACCTTAATATTTGCCGGTTTCACTGTATATACATTTCCATCTTTGGATTTCCAAACCTTTGAAGCTGGCTGAATTGGTTGCTCCTCTTTTTCAATAGATCCTCGTACAATGCTAGATACCATTACTGAATCTAACCCATATTTTTCTACAATTGGTTCAAGTGATTTAATTACTTTTGAATATTCTTCAGGAATATAATCATTCATTCTTCTCGTCCCCACCTTCTACATCGCATTCCACTAGATTATGTTGATACATTTTGTATGGCACAATACTTGTTTTAATATAATGACAATCTTTTGAACAAAATAATTGATTATCAACATCAATATATTCAATTCCATTTTTATCATGGCGCAATATCCACGGTTCTTCATCTAAAGTAGGCGCTGTAGTATCGATTATTATTCTCCCAGATGTAAGTCCTAACTTATATTCTTGGAAATTTGCTAAGTCTATACACCATACAAATCTTGGTAATGACAAATTTAATATCACCTCTACCAACTGCTCATTCATACCTATCGTCTGTAATGCCTCACTCTTTAACGAATTTGCAGATGTTATATAAATTCTAGAAACACATGGAGTTTCCCAATCCATTACTCTCTCTTTCATCCATGTCTTAAATCTTGCATAAACCTCATTATAAACCAACTGCATTCTGGGATATAAAGGAACTACGCAATATTTTAATTCAGCAGCCCCATATCTCATATCACCTTGACTGTCTGCCCATCCAAGCATCATTTTTTTATAAGGAAAAAGATTATCATCCATTACATAAAGATCACTAACTAACTTTACATGTGGAACAACATCAATTTCCGAATCCATAACACTTTTAACTAATATTGGGTCATCTAAAATATTTTTATCCATCAATCCATGACCTATAATTGAAACTGCATGTCTTATAGGATACAAAAATCCAACCATTGGCAACCCTGATTCAATATATGCCATTACTTCTTCAATAAATTTATCGTCTAATTCTTTCTCACATTGAAGAATAAGCGGACTAAATCCATATTTCTTAAATATATCAGAAACCTGAATAGGATTTAGACCTATTGAAGGTGTTTTTCTTCCCCAATCGTTATTTGCGACATTAACTATTTCACCAATAGTAGTATCAGCGTAATTTTTAAATTTATTACCAAAATAACGTAGAATTGTCCATGTTGCCGTATGTGCACAAACAGAAATATCTGTTTCTTGTGATTTCCATGGAAAGCTACTTATTGACATTGTATTCCCCGCTATATGTGCCTTAAAATCATACAATGCAATATATGCCTTTTCATTTATTAGTATTCTCGGATTAATTAATGTTCTTCCAAATTTTGTGCCAACGACTGTTGGACGCAACACTATATATCCATAATATTCTTCATTTTTTAAAATGTGCAAACGACAACATTTCTTATCGTAATTTCTTAATTTTTGAGCATAATGAATATAAAATGTACTTAAATAATCTGTATCATAATATGGATATTCTATCCTAATTTCATCACATTTCGTTGCCAAATTATTTTTTAAAACACTTATTACATCCTCATCAATAAGAGATTCCGGCATACAATCTGACAACTTTTCATATGACTCTAAACTATTAATCTGAATTGAAGTAAAAGAAATCATAAATTAGTTTCCCCCAAATAATATAATTCTATGATATCATCTAATCATTAAATTGTACACTTTATATTTATAGAGCCATTTTAGAGCCACTTTCTTAAACTATAGTAATTATTTATAGAAAAACGGGGCTTCCTGAAACACCAAGAAGCCCCATAAAATCTAGCTTTTTACTGATTACTCGATGATTGTAGCAACCCTTCCAGACCCAACTGTACGACCACCCTCACGGATAGCGAATGTAAGACCCTGCTCCATAGCGATTGGATGAATCAGCTCGATGCTCATCTCTACGTTGTCGCCAGGCATGCACATCTCGGTGCCATCTGGAAGGTTGCAGACACCAGTTACGTCAGTGGTTCTGAAGTAGAACTGTGGTCTGTAGTTGTTGAAGAACGGTGTATGACGGCCACCCTCGTCTTTGGTCAGTACATATACCTGAGCGGTGAATTTGGTGTGGCATTTTACGCTGCCTGGTTTTGCAACAACCTGGCCACGAACGATGTCTGTTCTCTGTACACCACGAAGCAGGATACCGATGTTGTCACCAGCCTGTGCCTCGTCTAAAAGTTTACGGAACATCTCGATACCGGTTACAACGGTCTTACGAGCTTCCTCTTTCACACCGATAATCTCAACTTCCTCATTCAGATGAAGTACACCACGCTCTACTCTACCAGTAGCAACGGTTCCACGACCGGTAATCGTAAATACGTCCTCTACAGGCATCAAAAATGGCTGGTCAGTTGCACGCTTTGGATCTGGGATATAGCTGTCTACGGTGCTCATAAGCTCCATAATCTTGTCGCCCCACTCGCTGCTTGGCTCCTCAAGAGCTTTCAGTGCAGAACCTTTGATGATTGGGCAATCTGTGAACTCATACTCCTCTAACTGCTCGGTAATCTCCATCTCAACCAGCTCAAGAAGCTCTTCGTCATCTACCATGTCGCATTTGTTCATAAATACTACAATATAAGGAACGCCTACCTGACGGGACAGAAGGATATGCTCTTTGGTCTGAGCCATAACGCCGTCTGTAGCTGCTACTACGAGGATAGCGCCGTCCATCTGTGCTGCACCAGTAATCATGTTCTTTACATAGTCAGCATGGCCTGGGCAGTCAACGTGTGCGTAGTGTCTGTTCTCGGTCTCATACTCAACGTGAGCAGTAGAGATGGTGATTCCACGCTCTCTCTCTTCTGGAGCTTTATCGATGTTCTCAAAATCAGTAGCGGTGTTACCAGCTACTCTCTCAGAGAGAACCTTTGTGATTGCTGCGGTTAAGGTTGTCTTACCATGGTCAACGTGACCGATGGTACCGATATTACAATGTGGTTTAGTTCTGTCGAACTTAGCTTTTGCCATTTTGTTTTCCTCCTTTTAGATCAGATACAATTCGCTATTCTTGATTATATTTCAAACTGACTTATTTTGCAAGCCTAATTACAGTTTATTTTGATTTTGCAGCAAGGACTTTCTCCTGTACGCTCTTTGGCACCTGCTCATATTTCTCAAAGAACATAGAATAGTTGCCACGGCCCTGTGTTCTAGAACGCAAATCAGTTGCATAACCGAACATCTCAGCTAGAGGTACATATCCGCGAATCATCTTGCCGCCGCCGATATCATCCATACCTTCAATACGACCACGACGGGAATTGATATCACCGATAACATCTCCCATATAGTCTTCTGGTGTGGTAACTTCCACTTTCATAATCGGCTCTAAGAGCACAGCGCCTGCTTTTTGCATTGCCTCTTTAAATGCTAAAGAACCTGCAATGTGGAACGCCATCTCCGAAGAGTCGACCTCATGGTAAGAACCATCAAATACGGTTGCATGGATACCTAGTACCGGGAATCCTCCTAAGATACCAGCTTTTGCTGCTTCTTCGATACCCTCACCAACTGCCGGGATATATTCCTTTGGAATCGCACCGCCGACAACGGAAGAATCAAACTTAAACAGCTCCTCACCGTTGGCATCCATCGGCTCAAAGTGCACTTTACAGTGACCATACTGTCCACGTCCACCAGACTGTTTTGCATATTTGGAATCCACATCCACAGCCTTTGTAAAGGTCTCTTTGTAAGCAACCTGCGGTGCACCTACATTTGCCTCCACTTTAAACTCGCGAAGCAGACGGTCTACGATAATCTCCAGATGAAGCTCGCCCATACCAGCGATAATCGTCTGTCCAGTCTCCGGGTCGGTATGCGCGCGGAAGGTTGGGTCTTCTTCTGCAAGCTTCGCTAAAGACTCTCCAAGCTTGCCCTGACCGGCCTTGGTCTTTGGCTCGATTGCCAGCTCAATAACTGGTTCCGGGAACTCCATAGACTCAAGGATAACCGGATGCTGCTCATCACAGATGGTATCACCAGTAGTTGTAAGCTTAAAGCCTACCGCTGCAGCGATATCACCGGCGTATACCTTGTCAAGCTCCTGTCTCTTATTCGCGTGCATCTGAAGAATACGCCCTACACGCTCCTTCTTGCCTTTGGTTGAGTTATATACATAGGAACCAGAGTTTATCGTTCCTGAGTACACACGGAAGAATGCAAGCTTACCTACGAATGGGTCAGCCATAATCTTAAATGCAAGAGCAGAGAATGGTTCTTCATCAGAAGAATGTCTCTCAATCTCATTGCCATCCATATCCGTACCTTTAATCGATGCGATATCGGTTGGTGCTGGCATAAACTCTAGAACAGCGTCTAAGAGCTTCTGTACGCCCTTGTTGCGGTAAGCACTACCACAGCATACTGGAATTGCGGTACACTCACAAGTAGCCTTTCTAAGAACTGCTTTTAGTGCCTCTACAGATGGCTCCTCGCCCTCTAGATACTCCATCATCAAATCGTCATCTAACTCGCAGATTTTCTCTACAAGCTCAGTACGGTATAACTCTGCGTCATCTTTCATATCATCTGGAATCTCAGTGATAGAAATATCGTCGCCTTTATCATCATTGTAAATATACGCTTTCATCTCAAACAGGTCAATGATACCCTGGAAAGAATCTTCCTTTCCAATCGGAAGCTGTAGGCAAATTGCGTTTTTGCCCAAGCGGTTCTTAATCATCTCCACTGCATTATAGAAATCTGCACCCAAGATATCCATCTTATTGATAAATGCCATACGGGGTACATTATAGGTGTCAGCCTGACGCCATACATTCTCAGACTGAGGCTCAACACCGCCCTTCGCACAGAATACGCCCACAGCGCCATCCAGCACACGAAGGGAACGCTCCACCTCTACGGTAAAGTCTACGTGGCCCGGAGTATCAATGATATTGATACGATGCTCTAAAGCGCCCGGTTTTACTTTGCAGTTCTCCTGTAAAGTCCAGTGACAGGTCGTAGCTGCGGAAGTAATCGTGATACCTCTCTCCTGCTCCTGCTCCATCCAGTCCATGGTTGCAGTACCTTCATGAGTATCACCGATTTTATAGTTCACACCAGTATAGTACAGGATACGCTCAGTCAATGTGGTTTTACCAGCATCGATATGAGCCATAATCCCGATATTCCTGGTCCTTTCCAACGGATATTCTCTTCCAGCCAATGGATATTCCTCCTTATACGAGTGACCAAACCAGGTCCGCACCAATTAGAATCTGTAATGTGCGAATGCCTTGTTTGCCTCTGCCATTTTGTGCATGTCTTCTTTTCTCTTTACGGCTGCACCTGTATTATTTGCTGCATCCATAATTTCATTCGCCAGTCTCTCTTCCATGGTCTTCTCGCCTCTTTTGCGGGAGAACATGGTCAACCAGCGAAGTGCTAATGCCTGGCGACGATCTGCTCTAACTTCAATCGGCACCTGGTACGTAGCACCACCGATACGTCTTGCTTTTACCTCAAGGACTGGCATGATATTGTTCATTGCCTCCTCGAATACCTCTAAAGCCGGCTTCTCGGTCTTCTTTTCTACTCTGGCAAATGCTCCATATACAATCTTCTGAGCTACGCCCTTTTTACCGTCGAGCATAATATTGTTGATCAGCTTTGTGACCACTTTATTATTGTATAATGGGTCTGCCAATACGTCTCTTTTTTGAGTATGTCCTTTACGTGGCACGGTACTTCCCTCCTTAATACATACTTATTGATTGGAATCAATAAGGCGTGCTTACCGAATCTTCTTTCGGCAAACTACACTCTTAAATCACAGGTACTCACATGTGTCGTTCTACTTGTGTTCGTGCCCGGTAATTCTTCTATCATCAAACCCGCAGTCATAGGTTTTATGCGAACTCCTGGCACAAGGCAGCGCATCTTGCGTTACCAACAATCATAGTTCTGTTTGTGATACTCTTTTTATAAATTATCTGTGCTGACTTCCATCAGCCGCCGTCTATTTATTTCTTAGCGTCTTTTGGTCTCTTAGCACCATATTTGGAACGTGCCTGACGTCTCTTAGCAACACCAGCGGTATCCAAAGTACCACGTACGATATGATATCTAGTACCTGGTAAATCCTTTACCCTGCCTCCACGAATCAGAACAACGCTGTGCTCCTGAAGGTTGTGGCCTTCACCTGGAATATAGCTGGTAACTTCGATTCCATTGGAAAGACGTACTCTGGCAATCTTACGAAGCGCGGAGTTTGGCTTCTTCGGGGTTGCAGTCTTTACTGCGGTACATACGCCACGCTTCTGTGGAGCGGATGCATCGGTCGGTCTCTTCTTCAGAGAATTGAATCCCTTCTGGAGTGCCGGTGCAGTAGACTTTTTTACAGATGTCTGTCTTCCCTTTCTTACTAACTGGTTAAATGTTGGCATTCCTTTCACCTCCTGCATAGTTTGTAACAGGTCTTGCCTGCAACGGTAAGAGTTCTTACCATGACTGCTGTTCTTTCAGACTCACTGAAAAACACACGTGACTCGCACGCATGCTCAATTATTATATAAAATAGAACACACCTTGTCAAGCGGTATTTTTTCTTAAATTTCCTAAATTCCTTCTTAATTTACTAGACACCTCTCCCCTTTGGTGCTATGATGATGCAAACTTAAAAAAGGAGTATCTGAATTTTATGATAAAAACATTTTTAAGGGCCTTTTTAAAACCCTTTTCCTTCCTGCCAGCTCTTTTCATGATGTATATGATTTTTTCCTTTTCTTCTCAGGATGGTACTGCCTCCGGGAACCTAAGCTATAAAGTTAGTGAAATTATTGTCGAATCCGCCAATGAAGCCTTCGAGCTTCAATGGTCTGGCAGTGAAATCAGACATTATATCGAGAGAATCCACCACCCTGTCCGCAAATTAGCTCATATGACCGAATATTTCCTCTTGGCTGTCTCGGTCTCTTTCCCACTCTATGTCTATGGCGTCCGCGGTCTGTGGCTTCCGCTTCTGGCTGGCGGCATCTGCATTGGCTTTGCTGCCCTAGACGAATATCATCAATCCTTTGTCGCTGGTCGTGGACCTTCCAAAAAAGACGTGGGAATCGACAGCATCGGCGTTTTAGCTGGCGTTCTTATGGTACAGTTTTTCTGCTTTATCGGACGCCTCACTATCTTTCGCCCTCTCGCCCGTAAAAGGCGCTCCTCTTAAACATTTTAAAGGACTCTGCCAATATTGGCAGAGTCCCCTATATCTTTTATTCCTCTTCGATAAGTTCTAATTCTTCTTCGAATTCTTCCTCATCTTCCTCAAAGTTAAGAATCTTCTCCTCTATGGGTTCTTCATACTCTTCCTCCACACTTAGAGAATCCTCTTCCTCAAGGTCTGTATTTAATTTTACATCCCGGTAGCGCTTCATCCCGGTTCCTGCCGGAATCAGCTTACCAATAATTACATTTTCTTTCAGACCAATCAGCGGGTCAACCTTTCCTTTAATCGCAGCTTCTGTCAGAACCTTTGTTGTCTCCTGGAAGGAAGCTGCCGATAAGAAGGAATTCGTTGCAAGAGAAGCCTTGGTAATACCAAGCAACACCTGCTTACCTTCTGCAAGCACTTTGCCTTCTTCCTGAAGCTTCTCATTCATATCTTCGAAATCTAAAATGTCCACCAGTGTTCCTGGAAGGAAATCACTGTCTCCATTGTCTTCGATACGAATCTTCTTCAGCATCTGGCGCACAATCATCTCAATATGCTTATCGTTAATCTCCACACCTTGCAGACGGTACACTCTTTGTACCTCCTGCAACAGATAATCCTGCACCGCACGTACGCCTTTAATCTTTAGAATATCATGCGGATTGATGCTTCCTTCTGTCAGAGCGTCTCCTGCTTCCACATACGTTCCATCCCCAATCTTAATCCGGGAATCAAATGGAATCAGATAGGTCTTAGACTCTCCTGCCTCATGATTCGTAACGATAATCTCGCGTTTTTTCTTCATATCGTTAATTGTCGCAAGACCGGCAATCTCTGTAACAATCGCAAGACCCTTTGGCTTTCTTGCCTCAAAAAGCTCCTCTACACGAGGAAGACCCTGTGTGATATCTCCACCAGCCACACCTCCGGTATGGAACGTACGCATCGTAAGCTGTGTGCCAGGCTCTCCAATCGACTGTGCTGCAATAATACCAACCGTCTCACCGACCTGTACTGCCTCACCAGTTGCCATATTGGCACCATAGCATTTTGCACAGACTCCGATATGTGAACGGCAAGTCAGCGCTGTACGAATCTTAATCTTATCAAATGGATTGCCGTTTTTGTCCACGCCATAGTTGACAACAGCTGCCGCACGTCTTGGCGTAATGATATGGTTTGCCTTTACAATCACATTGCCATCTTTATCGCAGATAGTCTCACATGCAAAACGTCCGGTAATCCGCTCCTGTAAAGACTCAATCATCTCTTTGCCATCGGTAAAGGCACTGACCTCCATCCCTGGAATCTCACGGCCTTCGCTACAATCCATCTCACGGACAATCAGCTCCTGTGACACGTCTACAAGACGTCTTGTCAGATAACCAGAGTCTGCTGTACGAAGTGCTGTATCTGACAGACCTTTTCTTGCTCCATGCGCAGACATAAAATATTCGAGTACGTCTAATCCTTCACGGAAATTAGACTTAATCGGCAGCTCAATCGTATGACCTGTCGTATCTGCCATCAGTCCACGCATACCGGCAAGCTGTTTAATCTGCTTATCAGAACCACGCGCACCAGAGTCTGCCATCATATAGATATTGTTGTATTTATCAAGACCTTTCAGCAGCGCTTCGGTCAGTTGGGTATCTGTCTTTTTCCAGGTCTTTACCACTTCCTTATAGCGTTCTTCCTCTGTAATCTTACCACGCTTATAGTTTCTGGTAATCTGGTCCACGGTATCCTGAGCTTTCTTAATCAGCTCTGGCTTCTCTGGCGGCACAGTCATATCTGAGATAGACACTGTCATCGCCGCTCTGGTGGAATATTTATAACCCATATTTTTAATGTCATCTAAGACTTCTGCAGTCTTTGTTGCCCCATGGGTATTGATAACTTTTTCAAGAATCTGCTTTAAGCCTTTCTTGCCCACATGGAAATCAATCTCCGGCTTTAATTCATTGCCTGGAATACTGCGGTCCACAAAGCCCAAATCCTGTGGTAAAATCTCATTGAAGATAAAACGTCCAAGCGTTGACTCTTCGGTACTGCTTAACACAGTCCCGTCTTCCATCTTCTTCGTGACACGTACTTTGATACGGCTCTGAAGCGTCAGAGCGTCATTCTCATAGGCTAGAATTGCTTCATTGACATTTTTAAAGGACTTGCCCTCTCCAATGGCTCCTGGACGCTCCTGCGTCAGGTAGTAGATGCCAAGGACCATATCCTGGGATGGCACAGCCACCGGACCGCCATCGGAAGGCTTTAACAGGTTGTTCGGGGACAACAGAAGAAAACGGCACTCAGCCTGTGCTTCCACCGAAAGTGGCAGATGGACTGCCATCTGGTCTCCGTCAAAGTCCGCATTGAACGCTGTACATACCAGAGGATGCAGCTTAATCGCCTTACCTTCGACAAGGATTGGCTCAAATGCCTGAATCCCCAGTCTGTGCAGCGTAGGCGCTCTGTTTAACATCACCGGATGCTCTTTAATTACATCCTCTAGTACGTCCCACACCTCGGTCTGTAAGCGCTCTACCATCTTCTTTGCACTTTTGATATTATGCGCAGAACCATTTGCCACTAATTCTTTCATAACAAATGGCTTAAACAGCTCAATCGCCATCTCTTTTGGCAGACCACACTGATAGATCTTCAGTTCTGGTCCTACCACGATAACCGAACGACCAGAGTAGTCTACACGTTTTCCAAGCAAATTCTGACGGAAACGCCCGGATTTACCCTTTAACATATCTGACAGAGACTTAAGCGCACGATTGCCAGGGCCTGTCACTGGACGTCCTCTTCTGCCATTGTCAATCAGTGCATCCACTGCCTCCTGAAGCATACGCTTCTCATTGCGCACGATAATATCTGGTGCGCCAAGGTCTAAAAGTCTTTGCAGACGGTTGTTACGGTTGATAATTCTTCTATATAAATCGTTTAAGTCTGAAGTCGCAAAACGGCCACCGTCTAACTGTACCATTGGACGAAGGTCTGGCGGAATCACAGGAATGGCATCCATAATCATCCACTCCGGCTTATTGCCTGAGCCGCGAAATGCCTCTACGACTTCTAACCTTTTGATAATACGCGCCCGCTTCTGTCCAGAAGCATTCTTAAGTCCGGCTTTTAACTCTTCTGCATCCTTTTCAAGGTCAATCGCTGCCAAAAGCTCTTTGACAGACTCTGCACCCATACCTACGCGGAAAGCACCCGATTCTGGATACTTTTCCTTCATATCCTGATACTCTTTCTCAGAGAGAACTTGTTTATACAAAAGCTCCGTATCGCCTGGGTCCAGTACAATATAGGATGCAAAGTATAACACCTTCTCCAAAGTTCTAGGAGAGAGGTCAAGAATCAGGCCCATACGGCTTGGAATCCCTTTAAAATACCAGATATGGGAGACGGGTGCTGCCAATTCAATATGCCCCATACGCTCACGACGTACATTGGACTTTGTCACTTCCACTCCACAACGGTCACAGACTACGCCTTTATAGCGAATCTTTTTATATTTTCCGCAGTGGCACTCCCAGTCCTTGCTCGGTCCAAAGATTCGCTCGCAGAACAGACCATCCTTCTCAGGCTTTAACGTTCGATAGTTAATGGTCTCTGGCTTCTTTACTTCGCCCTTTGACCAGCCGCGAATGGTCTCCGGGGATGCAAGACCAATCTTAATCGCATCAAAAGTCATCGGCTGATAGACTTCATTATTCGTTGTTTCCGGCATGAACAGCACCTCCTATTCAAAATCGTCCATATCTTCTTCCAGGTCAGTAATATCCTCTTCTTCTGTACTGTCTTCTTCCACATCCACCAGCTCTTCGCCTTCAAATTCCTGCCGGCTAAAGCCATAGGAACCAAACGATTCCTTCTCTTCATTATTATAACGTCTGCTGTCACTCTCTAAAATCGAACGGATATCTACATCTCCGTACTCACTGCTCTCCATAATCTCAACTTCGGTATTGTCATCTCTTAATACACGTACATCAAGACCTAGAGACTGCAGCTCCTTTAAGAGCACCTTAAAGGATTCAGGGATACCAGATTCAGGGATATTATCTCCCTTGATAATTGCTTCGTATGTCTTAACACGCCCAATCACATCGTCAGATTTTACAGTTAGAATCTCCTGAAGGGTATAGGAAGCACCATACGCCTCAAGCGCCCATACCTCCATCTCTCCAAAACGCTGTCCACCAAACTGTGCTTTACCACCAAGTGGCTGCTGCGTTACAAGAGAATATGGGCCTGTAGAACGGGCATGAATCTTATCATCTACCAAGTGATGCAGTTTCAGATAGTGCATATGCCCAATCGTAACCGGGCTGTCAAAATATTCACCTGTACGGCCATCGCGTAAGCGCACTTTCCCATCACGGGAGATTGGTACCCCTTTCCAGACCTTTCTGTGGTCTCGGTTGGCATACAGATATTCCATCACTTCAGGAAGTAGCTCCTGTTCATGCTTTGCTTTAAACTCAGCCCACTCCAAGTTGACATAATCATTTGCCAAATCCAGAGTGTCCATAATATCATTCTCGTTTGCGCCGTCAAAGACCGGAGTCGCCACATTAAAGCCAAGCGCTTTAGCAGCCAGACTTAAGTGAATCTCCAAGACCTGTCCGATATTCATACGGGACGGCACACCAAGCGGATTTAATACAATATCAAGCGGACGTCCATTCGGTAAGAATGGCATATCTTCTACTGGAAGTACACGGGATACCACACCCTTGTTACCATGACGGCCTGCCATCTTATCACCTACAGAAATCTTTCTCTTCTGTGCGATATAGATACGGACAGCCTGATTGACGCCAGGAGACAGCTCATCGCCATTCTCTCTGGTAAATACTTTGGCGTCCACAACAATACCATACTCGCCATGTGGCACTTTCAGAGATGTATCGCGCACTTCTCTTGCCTTCTCACCAAAGATAGCACGAAGCAGGCGCTCCTCTGCGGTCAGCTCAGTCTCGCCCTTTGGTGTTACTTTTCCAACTAAGATATCTCCTGCACGCACTTCAGCACCTACACGGATGATTCCTCTGCTGTCTAAATCTTTCAGTGCATCGTCACCCACGCCTGGCACGTCTCTTGTAATCTCCTCTGGTCCAAGCTTCGTGTCGCGGGCTTCTGCCTCATATTCCTCAATATGGATAGAGGTATAGACATCCTCCATCACAAGTCTTTCACTTAAAAGTACCGCATCCTCATAGTTATAACCTTCCCAGGTCATAAATCCAATCAGCGGGTTCTTGCCAAGCGCAATCTCCCCTTGTGAGGTGGAAGGACCATCTGCGATTACCTGTCCAGCCTCCACGCGGTCCCCCTTATAGACAATCGGTCTCTGATTGTAACAGTTGCTCTGGTTACTGCGTGTAAATTTGGCCAGATGATAGACATCCCGTACACCGTTGTCCTGGCGCACGACAATCTCATTGGAGACAGCACGCTCCACAACACCGGAATTCTTTGCAATCACGCAAACACCGGAGTCCACAGCCGTCTTCTCTTCCATACCAGTACCAACTACTGGTGCTTCTGTCAGCATCAGAGGCACTGCCTGACGCTGCATGTTCGAGCCCATCAGCGCGCGGTTCGCATCGTCATTCTCCAAGAATGGAATCAGAGCGGTCGCTACAGAGAACACCATCTTAGGAGAGACATCCATAAAGTCAAACATGGTCTTCTCATATTCCTGTGTCTCTTCGCGATAACGACCAGAGACGTTGTTGCGGACAAAATATCCGTTCTCATCTAGTGGCTCATTTGCCTGTGCCACATGGTAATTATCCTCTTCATCCGCGGTCATATAGACAACTTCTTCTGTAACCCGTGGATTCTGAGGGTCTGATTTATCTATCTTACGGTACGGAGCTTCCACAAAACCGTACTCATTGATTCTTGCATAACATGCCAAAGAGTTGATAAGACCGATATTCGGACCCTCTGGCGTCTCAATCGGACACATTCTTCCATAGTGAGAATAGTGTACGTCACGGACCTCAAATCCGGCGCGGTCACGGGAGAGACCTCCTGGGCCAAGTGCAGACAGACGTCTCTTGTGCGTCAACTCACCAAGCGGATTGTTCTGGTCCATAAACTGGGACAGCTGTGAAGAGCCAAAGAACTCCTTAACTGCCGCTGTCACTGGCTTGATATTGATCAGAGACTGTGGAGAGATACCCTCCGTATCCTGCGTGGTCATACGCTCACGCACCACTCTCTCTAGACGGGAGAGACCAATCCTGTACTGGTTCTGCAAAAGCTCACCTACCGCACGGATTCTGCGGTTGCCAAGGTGGTCAATATCATCTGCATTGCCAAGACCATACTCCAGATGCATATTATAATTGATAGATGCAATAATATCATCCTTTGTAATATGTTTTGGAATCAGGTCTGCCACATTTCTCTGAATGGCATCTTTTAGCTCCTCTAAATCTGTGTATTCTTCCATCAGCTTCTGAAGTGCAGGATAGTACACAAGCTCACGAATACCAAGTTCTTGTGGGTCGCAGTCCACATAACAGCTTATATCCACCATACGGTTCGAGAGCACTTTGATATCACGCTCTTCTCCTTTGACCCATACATATGGAACTGCCGCATTCTGTATCCGCTCTGCCATATCAATATCGACCGTCATACCTGCCTCTGCGATAATCTCACCCGTAGAAGCATCAACCACATCCTCTGTAAGCACCTGTCCACGAATACGATTCTTTAGAGAAAGCTTTTTGTTAAATTTATAACGACCCACTTTAGCTAAATCATATCTTCTTGGGTCAAAAAACATCCCTGTAATCAAGCTCTCTGCACTCTCCACTGCTAAAGGCTCACCTGGACGAATCTTCTTATATAGCTCTAAAAGACCCTCTTGGTAGCTCTGTGCAGTATCTTTTGCAAGAGATGCCAAAATCTTTGGCTCCTCGCCAAATAACTCCAAAATCTCTGCATTGGTGCCAATTCCCAATGCACGAATTAAGACAGTAATCGGAACTTTACGGGTTCTGTCAACACGAACATAGAATACATCATTGGAATCTGTCTCGTATTCTAGCCATGCACCACGGTTGGGAATCACTGTACAGGAAAACAGAAATTTTCCCACTTTGTCATGGTCAATTCCGTAATAGATGCCCGGAGAACGGACTAACTGGCTGACAATGACACGCTCCGCTCCGTTGATAACGAAAGTTCCTGTCTCTGTCATCAGAGGTAAATCGCCCATGAAAATCTCGTGTTCGTTAATCTCGTCAGTTTCATTATTGTAAAGACGTACTCTCACCTTCAAAGGCGCAGCGTATGTGGCATCCCGCTCTTTACACTCTTCAATCGAGTACTTTGCCCCTTCTTTATCCAGTGTAAAGTCAGTGAACTCCAGGCTCAGCTTCCCGCTATAGTCCGAGATTGGAGAGATATCCGAAAACGCTTCGCGAAGTCCCCCGTCTAAGAACCACTGATAGGAATCTCTCTGAACCTCAATCAGATTCGGCATTTCCAGAACTTCTTTCTTTCTGGAGTAACTCATCCGGCTGCTTTTACCTGATTGGATAGGTTTGATTCTGTTCTTTTCCATTGACATTTCACCCCTTATATATTGATAAGCTGCATTTTTCATACGAAAAACACAGGCAAGATATAAAGCATACCTTACCACAATAGTGCAGTGTCCATGTTATCACAAATTTTCCCCTGTGTCAACGGGATTTTTCCATAAAACGGAAATATGAAAAGAAGAAAGGGATACCGCTCATGCAGTATCCCAAGATTTTTGTCAGATTATTTCAGAGTCACTTTTGCGCCTTCAGCCTCAAGTTTGGTCTTCAGCTCCTCAGCTTCTGCTTTGGATGCACCCTCTTTTACAACCTTTGGTGCCCCATCAACAACCTCTTTTGCCTCTTTTAAGCCAAGGCCGGTAGCTTCACGTACCACTTTGATAACCTTAACTTTGTTCGGGCCAACCTCGGTCAGCTCTACATCGAAGGAATCTTTCTCCTCAGTCTGAGCAGCTCCGCCGCCATCAGATACTGCCATTACAACACCTGCACTTGCAGATACGCCGAACTCCTCTTCACATGCTTTTACTAACTCATTTAACTCTAATACGGTTAACTCTTTGATTGCTTCAATAAATTCTGCAGTCGTTAATTTTGCCATTTCCTTTTACCTCCAATTGTAATATTCTAAATTGATAATCTCTATATTTCTTATGCTTCTTTGCTCTTTGCAATCTGGTCTACGACGCGTGCAAAGTTTCCAATTGGGCTCTTCATGCTGCCAAGAAGTCTTCCAAGAAGCACTTCTCTTGATGGAACGTTCGCAATCGCAACCATTCCTTTTGCATCATAATAATTGCCTTCTACTACACCAGCTTTAATCTCAAGCTTGTCTGCGGTCTTTGCAAATTTCGCGATAATTCTTGCCGGAGCAGTTGCATCTGTCTTGGAAATCGCAACTGCAGATGGCCCCTCCAGATGTTGAGAGAGTGGCTCAAACTCGGTTCCTTTGATTGCAAAGTTCAGCATTGTGTTCTTATAGACCTTATAGATGATGCCTTCTTCTCTCATCTGCTTACGAAGCTGTGTATCCTGTTCTACGGTCAGACCACAGTGGTCTACTAATACCACACCCGCAGCTCCTTCCAGATTTGCAGCAATCTCTTCAATAATCGGTCTTTTCAGTTCAACTTTTGCCATGGATGGTTTCCTCCTTATAGATTTTGGGATGACAACCTTTCACACAAAAAACCCTCTGTGCCTAAGACACAGAGGGCCTATCAGTCATTCTTAGAATCAGAAGAATGATGTTCCTCGGCAGGCGTTATACTCCTTATGCCTTACGGCACCTGCTGTCTTCGGGCAGTCATACTTTTGCCAATCCTGCTTTGCATGATTGACTGCTATACAATAGCACAATTTATCAAAGATGTCAACATCTCTTATGCAAGTTTCATCGGATTAATCTTAACGCCTGGGCCCATGGTTGGAGCAATCGTGATGCTCTTTAAGAACTGACCCTTAACAGCGGATGGTTTTGCTTTGATGATGGCATCCATAAGCGTCTGGAAGTTGTCCGCTAACTGCTCCTCGGTGAAAGAAGCTTTTCCAATCGGCACATGGATAATATTGGTCTTATCCAATCTGTACTCAATCTTACCGGCTTTGATATCTTTTACAGCTTTGGCAACATCCATGGTAACAGTACCAGCTTTTGGGTTCGGCATCAAACCTTTTGGTCCAAGTACACGACCTAAGCGTCCTACAACACCCATCATATCAGGGGTTGCAACAACTACATCAAAGTCAAACCAGCCACCCTGGATCTTCTGTACCAGTTCCTCTGCTCCTACGAACTCTGCACCAGCTGCCTCAGCCTCTTCAGCCTTGCCTGCTTTTGCAAATACCAGCACGCGTACCTGCTTACCAGTTCCGTGTGGCAGAACAACTGCACCACGAATCTGCTGGTCTGCATGACGTCCGTCACAGCCTGTACGCACATGTGCTTCGATGGTCTCGTCAAACTTTGCTGTTGCCAGTTTCTTTACCAGTGAAATTGCCTCTTCTTTATCATAAAGACTCATTTTATTGTAAGCTTTTGCAGCTTCAACATATTTCTTACCATGTTTCATAATCTCTCTTACCTCCTAGTGGTGATTGCGGGTTTATGCCCTGTGGGTAACTCTCCCTCCCACGTCTCTTTAAGCAACAGTCTTAGTCATCTACTACCGTAATGCCCATACTTCTTGCAGTACCAGCAATCATGCTAATCGCTGCATCCAGGCTTCCAGCGGTCAAATCCGGCATCTTCAGCTCAGCGATTTTCTGAACCTCTGACCTTTTAATCGTAGCAACTTTATCTTTTTTCGAGTTAGCAGAAGCGGTTTTTAAGCCGCATGCCTTTTTCAGTAATACTGCTGCCGGCGGAGTTTTGGTAATAAAGCTGAAGCTTCTGTCAGCGTATACCGTAATAACAACCGGAATAATCATATCGCCCTGGTCTGCGGTTCTAGCGTTGAACTCTTTTGTGAACTGTACGATGTTCACACCATGCTGACCAAGAGCTGGACCTACTGGAGGAGCTGGTGTAGCCTTTCCAGCAGGAATCTGTAATTTTATATAACCTGTAACTTTTTTTGCCATAACTAAGGCACCTCCTATTGTGGTAATGGCGGGTTTATGCCCTGTGGGTAACTTTCCCTCCCACGATCAACCGAACGTATATTCGATTAACCATCTACATTTTTCTGATTTCTGTGAAACTTATCTCTACCGGTGTTTCACGACCGAACAGGTCGACATTGATTGTCACACTCTGCTTGTTATCATTGATGGCGCGGATAATACCTACGGTATCTTTCCATACGCCGCCAGTAACGACAACACTGTCTCCCTCTGCAAAATCGATCTGTACAGAATCCGATTTGATTCCTAGAGGTCTCATCTCTTCCTCGGTCAGCGGTACCGGCTTAGACCCCGGACCCACGAACCCTGTGACACCTCTGGTATTGCGAACTACATACCAGGTATCATCGTTCATCACCATATTAATCAGAACATATCCAGGAAACATCTTCTTCTGGACCTGGCGGCTCGCACCGTCTTCTCTTACTTCCACTACATCCTGCATCGGAACTCTGACTTCAAGAATCTGATCTTCAAGGTGTCTGTTTTCAATTGTCTTCTCAATGTTGGCTTTAACCTTGTTCTCATACCCGGAATAGGTATGAACGACATACCAGCTTGCTTCTGACATAAAATCACCTTTCCCTGAACTATAATGTTACTAGAATATCAATTCCCATTGTCATGATCATATCTAGTATTTTAATAATGAGAGCCAAAGCAACCGAAGTGCTGACTACCGCAATGGTCTGTTTCGTAAGTGATTTCTGGTCTGGCCATACAATTTTCTTAAATTCAGCTTTTACGCCTTTAAACCAGCTTGTCTTTTGGGTCTGTTTCGTATCTCCCATCTTGTCACTTCCTTTACGAATCCTTGTGCAGAACTACTTTGTCTCCTTATGAAGCGTATGTTTCTTGCAGAAACGGCAGTATTTCTTGGTTTCCATCCGCTCTGGATGAAGTTTTTTCTCTTTTGTCATGTTGTAGTTACGCTGTTTGCACTCTGTACATGCCAATGTAATCTTTACGCGCACAACTTTCCACCTCGCTTTTATACTTTTTTCTTTGGTGTTCCTTATGAAACCACCAATTTTAGGCATAAAAAAAAAGCCTAAACTTCCAGTCGCAAAGCTACTATAACATAGCAGCTTTGGGAAGTCAAGGCTTTTCACGGATTTCGAACAGATTCTCTACAGAATAATCTCGATTGGTTTCCTATCTTCGGCAGCTACTTCTATGGCTTTCCACATATAGAAGCAGGAGATCCCCATATTAATAAGAACAAAAAATGGAATACTGACCGGAATCCACATATAGACCATCTTTAGCAGTAGCGGCGCTGTTCTTGTATAAATTGCCATCTTATAGAGACTTCCAAAAGAAATCTCTTTGTTTTGCATCGAAGCCATCAGCTTTCCAACCCACGCAATAATCAGTGCACCGCCAAAAAATGCCAGAAGCAGCACCCACCACAGAATCAAGTCCACGCCCCAGAAAAGCACCTGGATATAAGGCATGGCTTCTTTTATCAGACGTTCTTTTGTCCAGTCTCCTAGCCCCACCTCACTGTGGGTAAACGTTCTGACCTGCCCTTGTAGCTTTAACAAGACATGATGTGCATCTATCACAAGCGCCTGGTCATAGGCAAGAAGGTCTACTCTGGTAATCTCCTCGGTAATTGGCCTGTCAGAATCCGCTTTCACCAGAATATTTCCCTGTCCTGGATTATATTGTGTATATTCTACAGGCTCTTCTATCCAAAATTCATCGTCTTCTAAGACAAACTCTGGAATATACTCTCTAGCAAGCCCCTCCATTCCTCCTGATGGAATTAAAAGCATCAGAAGTGGCAAAAAGAGTGTTATAAAAATCACAATCGTTCCCAAAAGCACTCCATACAAAAGCGTCTTTAGCCAGCTGTTTTCCTGAAACCCTTTATAGCTCTTAAAATCATAGATGGAATGTATAAATTCTGCGAATATATTCATCGTGATTCCCTTCCTTCTTTCAAAACAGTCGCAAGAATCGCCCAGACATAAGGAGCTCCATAGACATTTAGGCTCTTAGGCCCCGATACCTCTTTGGGATTATCACAGAGTTTTTGATAAGCCTTCTCAAAAGTGCTTCTGGTAATCGAGCGCTCACGCCGACTCGCAAACAATTCTCCACCTTTGATATAATAGGTAAATGGAAGACCTTTTTTGGTGTAAAAGGTCTCGCCTTGTCTATCTACGATATGTTCCCAGAGTTCCTCTTTTGAAATATTGGTATTCATAGATACGACTCCTGTATTTTCCGTTTTAGTATATAGAAATATTATATACAGTTCTTTGATAGGATGCAACTGGTATTACGGATTATTGATAATGTAGTTTTATGATTGAATAAAAGTTTTTTAATGCAAGGGACGCTCGCCACAGCCTGGTAGATGTTCCTTCCAGACCCCGCTCTCGCTTAATGAACGCCTATAGCGGTACTAAATTCGCGACTGCGCGTAACCGCTTGCGCTCATTAAGTGCCGATGGCGTTCAATGGGTCTTGCAGGAACATCTACCAGGCCATGTCGAGCTGTGCGTTGGCTCCTATACGTACGCTGCGGGCGGAATACTTCATCTGTATGCTTTACACAACATTATGCGATAGTGTCTTATATACTGTGGCTGACCACAGTCAGCCAGGGCGGGAGGGGCATAGGTTCCTGAAAGACCCATTGAACGCCATCGGCACTTAATGAGCGCAAGCGGCGTAAAGCCGCGCAGTCGCGAATTTAGTACCGCTATAGGCGTTCATTAAGCGAGAGCGGGGTCTTTGGGGAACCTATGCCCCTCCCGTCCTAGCGTCCTCCTACCACAAAATATAAACTCCCATTTATATCATTCACACCATCCACTAATCATGAACAATCTTTGAAATAATCTCCCGATATATCTTTATCATAAAGAAAACCGTCATCGCAAGCGACATCAATTCTGCAATCGGAAATGCCCACCAGACGTAGTCTACATCCCCAAGCCTAGAGAGCAGATAAGCCGCTGGAAGCAATACGACAAGCTGTCTTGCTACGGATACAAACATACTGTATATTGAGCACCCAAGTGCCTGGAAGACGCTGCCACAGGCGATACAAAATCCGGCAACCAGAAAGCTTATACTGATAGTCCGAAGAGCTGGAACGCCAATTGAAAGCATGGTCTCTGAAGCATCAAACATCAAAAGAAGCGGCGTTGGTGCTATCTGGAATATCAAAAATCCCACGATTAAAATAGAGACCACATAAAAAATGCTAAGTTTAATGGCCTGTACAACACGCACTCCTTTTTTAGCGCCGTAATTGTAGGCGATAATTGGAATCACACCATTGTTCAGACCAAAGACTGGCATAAAGACAAAGCTTTGCAGCTTAAAATATACCCCAAAGACTGCGGTTGCTGTAGAAGTAAAGGAGATAAGTATCAGGTTCATCCCGTATGTCATCACAGAGCCAATCGCCTGCATTATAATAGAAGGAACCCCTATCTTATAGATTTGCCCAATCACTGGCATATCTGGGCGAAATCCTCTCATATTAATCTTTACTTCGTAATTCTTTGTATGATTTAGCCATACGGAAAGTATTCCTGCCACAATCTGTCCAATCACTGTCGCTGCCGCTGCGCCTGCTACTCCCATCTTAGGAAAGCCTAAAAGCCCAAAAATCATAATGGGGTCTAAGATAAGATTGACAATAGCTCCAACGCCCTGTGTCACCATTGTATAGATGGTCTTTCCTGTCGCCTGTAAGAGACGCTCAAACATCACCTGCGTAAAGATACCAAAGGAAAAACAGCAGCATATGCTTAGATAGTCCTTTCCATAGGTGACAATCTCCGTAATATCTGTCTGGCTTCTATAGAATATCTCCGCCAAAAAAAGGCCAATTATCAAAAATAACAGATAGCTTACACCTATCAAAAACACTGAATTTTCAGCAATTCGATTGACTTTTTTAAAATCCTTTTCCCCAAGGGAGCGGGCTAGAAGTGCATTCACACCCACCGCAGTTCCTACGCCTACTGCAATCATCAGATTTTGAATCGGAAAAGCCATTGATACTGCTGTCAGGGCATTTTCATTTAGCTTTGCCACAAAGATACTGTCCACAATATTGTACAGCGCCTGTACAAGCATAGAAGCCATAATTGGCAAAGACATCGAGATTAGTAATTTGTTGACTGGCATAATACCCATTTTGTTTTCTTCCATATTCATCCTCCTATGTAAATTCTTCCATTTTATATAGTAAAAGGGTGCGTTAGAAGCGCACCCTTTGTATCTTAACACCATATGGAAAAAAGTACAAGTTTTTCTTTTAATTCTGTCCCCATTCCTGAAGCTTTCTCTCCAATTCTTCCTTTGCAAGATATCCTACAAAATTACCTTTGACCTTTCCATTTTGCAGATAGAAAAGTGCCGGGATATTGCTGACTTTAAAGGTGTTTGAGATGCCCGGACAGTGGTCTGCATTAACCTTTACCACCTTTAACTTCCCTTGATATTCTTCTGATATCTGGTGGATAATTGGCGCAAGCATCTTGCAGGGCGGGCACCAGTCTGCATAGACATCCATCAGCACCGGCAGCTCTGCCTGCATCACCTCTGTTACAAAATTTTCATCGTTTACCATAATCTCTGCCATCATAAGTCTCCTTCCTTTGTGTATGATTTATAATAGAGCATACAGTGGCAAAAGCCTTCATAAGCCTGGTCTTCCATCTGTGCTCTAAATTCTTTGCAGATACACTTGGTATCCTCCGTGCGCTCTAGCCTACAAGGACAGTATCCTCCGGTCTTTTCTAGGCCTTCTCTAACACTTTTTACAATCTCATTGTCTGGATTTAATGTAATCTTAGGCTTCATAGAATATCTCGCCTCCCCTTTCTGAAAAATGTGAAGAATAGAACTGTGTCATCCCTTTTATCATATCATAGGTATCTTTTACTCCGGCGGTCTCATAAGCCGAGTGCATCGCAAGTTGTGCAAGGCCAATGTCAATAGATTTTAAAGAGACTTTTTCAGAAGAAATATTGCCAAGTGTGCTGCCTCCCGCGCTATCTGAACGGTTGGCAAAGAACTGTATGGGAACCAAAGCCTTCTCACAAATCTCCCGGAACAGGGCAATGCTAAGTGCATCACTGGTATACTTTTGCCCTGCATGTGATTTTACTACGATACCTTTATTGAGATAGACGCAGTTTTCATAGTCTGTCTTCTCCGGGTGATTGGGGTGCACTGCATGGGCATTGTCTGCGCTTAACATCAGACTGTTGGCAACTGCCCGATAGTAGTCCTCTTCCTTTTTGCCAAGTCCATGATGAATCCGTCTTAGTACATCATACAGAAAAGTAGAACCAGCGCCTTGCTTGGTCTTAGAGCCTACTTCTTCATTGTCAAAGCAAGCATAGATATTGATATTTTCCGGGTGATGCCCCTCTAAAAATCCCTGTAGAGACGCATAAGCGCACTGTAAATCGTCCAGACGGGGGGATGACACAAATTCTTCCTTAGCTCCCCATATAGTCGGTTCTTGACGGTTGTAGAGATATAAGTCACTTCCATAGATAGCAGAGAGTGGGACTTCAAGTTCTCTTGCAAGCAGTTGTTTTAGTGTTCCCTTCTGGCAGTTCTCACCGCCAAATAACGGAAGCATATCCACCTGCTTATTATAGGAAAAGCCTTCATTGGCTGAGCGATTCATATGAATTGCCACACTTGGAATCAAGAGAAGGTCTCTTTCTATCTTTACTAGTCGGGTGACAAAACGCTCTCCTTCTTTTACAATCACTCTGCCAGCAACGGAGAGCGGACGGTCAAACCAGGTAGAGCAGAGCATCCCGCCATAGCCTTCTGTATTAAGCTGAAGATATTTTCGCCGGATTTCAAGCTCTGCGTGCTCTTTTATCTTAAAAGTAGGAGCATCGCTGTGAGAGGCAGCAATATGATAGCTGTAGTTTGTTAATTCTGTACCAATCGAAAAAGCCAGAATACTGGAATCATTTCTGGTGACATAATATTTCCCGCCTGGTGTTAAGGGCCAACTCTCACTCTCCCACAGCCTTTGATAGCCGTGGGCGTCTAACTCCTTGCCAATTTGTCCGATGGTGTGAAAGGCTGTTGGACATCTTTTTAGAAAATCCAACATCTGTTCTGATATTTTATGATACATCTGTAGATTCCTTATCTATAAAAAATTATCGGCATGCAGTCACAAAAGCCTGAAAAAGCTTCTGCTGCGATAAGGTACGCGTGGCCATATATTCTGGTCTCCACTGTACTGCCAGGCTAAAAGGATAGCCTTCTATCTCTAGCGCCTCTGCAAAGCCTTCTGGACTGTCTGCCGTCGCAAGAAGCCCTTCTCCTAAGCTGTCCACTGTCTGATGATGAAGAGTGTTTACGGAGACGGTATCTGTATGCAGTATCTCTGCTAAAAGACTGTATGGTTCAAGCTCTACCGGATGTGTTGCGGTTGAGATATGCCAGATATCAAAATGTGTATATTCTTGTTTGGTCTTCATATTCTGCATCAGCGTACCGCCAAACGCCACATTTAAAAGCTGCATCCCGCGGCCAATACAGAAGAAGGGCTTCTCTGCCGATGTAACTGCCTCTAATAGTGCCAACTCAAAATTATCACGCGCCGGGTCTTTCTTTCTCCCTCCCACCAGAGGATGTTGTCCATATAATTCTGGACTAATATCCGTACCACCGGGAAATAAAAAGCCACTGCATGTAGTAATAATCGTCTCTAGCTGCTCTGGCTCCATATAATAGGGAAGCAACCACACAGACGCTCCCGCACGTGTCAAACAGCGCTCATACTGATACTGCATATAGCGGCTAAGTAAATCTTTGCCAATGATTGGAACGCCAACCTTTGGATAGAGCATCTGCATCTCCCCCTCTTTGTAAAATATCCAAGTTATACCGGACAGGAGATTTCAAGCAACGTCTCTATCATCTGATGGAGCAGTTCTGCCTGCTGTGTATTGGCTGCTTTATAGTAGACTTCCTTACCCTCACGCCGGCTGACAATCAGTCTTCCTGCCTTTAACATCTTTAGATGGTGCGAGACTGCCGGGCTGCTCATCTCCACCATGGCAGACAGATTAATCACACATTCCTCACAGTGGCATAATATCCAGAAGATACGAATTCTGCTACTGTCTCCCAACAATTTAAAGATATCCGATGCGGCCTGAAAAAACTCTGCTTTCGGTATCAATTCCATCTGTTTTTCTATTGCTTCCCCATGGTCATGAGGCAATAAACACGAATGCATCCGCTCAACTCCCTTCTCCTTATCCTTACCTTTTCCATTCTATCATATCCAAATTAGAAAGAAAACAGGGAAAATACAAAGTAAGGGGTTGCATTTTCTTCAAAATTGTGTATAATATAATTAAACAATTAAATATATATTTAATCGATTTCAGAAAGGGGATAAGAAACATGAAAAAAACTTACAAAATCGAAGTAGACTGTGCAAATTGTGCCAATAAGATGGAGGATGCTGCCAAGCGTACAGAGGGTGTAAAAAATGCAACTGTTAATTTTATGACTTTAAAGATGAGTGTCGAATTTGAAGATGGACAAGATATCAAAGCCGTGATGCAAAAAGTTCGTACAAATTGCAAAAAGGTAGAAGATGATTGTGAAATATTTATCTAAGTAACAAGTCACTATCTGGCCAGAGCAATTGCAAACAGGAAAGGAATATTCTCTATGAGTAAAAAACAGAAAAAGATGCTGTTTCGGATTCTGCTTACCGCTGTGCTTATGGTGTTACTTCACTTTCTGCCGGTGGCTAAACTCCTCCGCTTTCTTCTCTATCTGATTCCCTATCTGGTGATAGGATATGATATTTTAATAAAAGCCTTCAAAGGTGTTAAAAACCGGCAGATGTTTGATGAAAGTTTTCTGATGGCGGTCGCAACAGTCGGTGCGATGGCGCTGGCTGTCGCCAAAGACGGGGACTATACGGAAGCTATCGCCGTTATGCTCTTCTATCAGATTGGCGAGTGGTTCCAAAGCTATGCCGTGGGCAAAAGTCGCCGCAATATCAGTGAACTGATGGATATCCGACCGGACTATGCCAATATAGAAAAGGATGGTCAACTAGAGCAAGTAGACCCTGATGAAGTGGAGATTGGTACAATTATCGTCGTACAGCCAGGAGAGAAGATTCCGATTGACGGCATTGTGATAAATGGACATTCCAGCTTAAATACCAGTGCACTAACCGGAGAAAGTCTTCCACGGGAAATCCAAACCGGTGAAGAAGTTATCAGTGGATGCATCAACCTGACAGGTATTCTTAAGATTCAGACTACCAAAGAATTTGGCGAATCAACGGTATCTAAGATTTTAGACTTGGTGGAGAACGCCAGTTCGCGCAAATCTAAATCCGAAGATTTTATCTCCAAATTTGCAAGAGTCTATACTCCTTTGGTCTGCTATAGCGCTCTGGCACTGGCCTTTTTACCACCTCTGGTGCGTATCTCGTTGCTTGGACTTTCGGCTGACTGGGGCGACTGGGTCTATCGTGCGCTGACCTTTTTGGTTATCAGTTGTCCTTGTGCATTGGTGGTCAGTATTCCTCTTAGCTTTTTTGCTGGTATTGGAGGCGCAAGCAATGCGGGTGTGCTGGTCAAAGGCTCTAATTATCTGGAGACTCTGTCTCAGACAAGGTATGTGGTCTTTGACAAGACAGGAACTCTAACACAAGGTGTCTTTCAAGTAAATGCTATCCATCACAACACCTTGCCAGAAGAAAAGCTTCTTGAATATGCGGCACTTGCAGAGAGCGCTTCTTCTCACCCTATCAGCAAAAGTCTTAGAGAAGCCTATGGAAAGCCTCTAGAGCGCTCACGCATCACAGATATCGAGGAGATTAGTGGCAATGGTGTTATTGCACAAGTGGATAATCTCTGTATCGCCGCCGGCAATGCAAAACTGATGAAGCGTCTGAAGATAGACTATAAAGATTGCCATCACACTGGAACGATTGTACACCTTGCGATTGATGGCACTTATGCCGGACATATCGTTATCTCTGATATTATAAAGCCCCATGCAAAGGGTGCCATCGCTGCTCTAAAATCTGCGGGGGTCCATCAGACAGTTATGCTAACCGGAGATACAGACGCCGTAGCAAAGCAAGTGGCAAAGGAGCTTGGCATCGATGTGGTATACAGCGAGTTGCTTCCTGAAGATAAAGTAACCAAAGTAGAAGAACTGCTAGAGAGCAAAAGTCCCAAAGAAAAGCTTGCTTTTGTAGGGGATGGAATCAACGATGCACCGGTTCTCTCCCGCGCCGATATTGGTATTGCCATGGGGGCTATGGGGTCTGATGCTGCGATTGAAGCGGCAGATATTGTACTGATGGACGATGACCCGCTAAAAATCTCCAAAGCCATCAATATTTCCCGCAAATGTCTGCGGATTGTCTATGAAAATATCTGGTTTGCTATCGGCATCAAAGTTATCTGCCTGCTGCTTGGTGCTTTTGGTATCGCCAATATGTGGCTTGCAGTATTTGCCGATGTCGGTGTGATGGTTCTTGCAGTACTAAATGCTATCCGCGCACTCTTTGTCAAAAAATTATAACACGTTCTATAAAAGGAGAGCTGACGTTTACAAAAAACGCCAGCCCTTCTTTTATTTCTTAAGAATAATAGAAAATCTATTGACGGATATCCACATATCCTGTCTTTAGTGAAGACTCACTAAACTCATAGCCACCGCTAGATGTATCCAGGCTGATATACAAATCGGAAAGCTCCTCCTCTGTTACAACCCAGGCCATATGCACCACTTTTGTCTCGCCAGGCTGGATATTTTTTAGATAATTGTTCTCTCTCTCCCCGCCGCGAACATCATAGTAAATCATCTCCCGCATATCAGACAGTCCCTGGTTGACTACTCTGTTCCACTGGTCTTTCGCTTTTGGTTGCTCTTCTGCCACTATCTGCATCTGTCCATCTACTTCGCGGATACGAGGTAATGCTCCAAAGATTAAGACATCTGTCATCTCTTTTTCACTGGTATTGGTATACTCTACAGTGGCGTAAACCAGCTTTTGTGCTACTTCTCTGGAGTGTATTTTTTGACTTAACGTGTCGGTATCTCCATCCTTTATATATTGAATCGTCGCTGGACGCAGTTTTTGATTGTCATCTACTTCTTTCTTAAGTTCTTCCTCCACATACGCAGCATCTAACAGCTGAATATCGTCCAAGATTTTTACTTCTGATACGTTTGCACTAAGCCCTTCTTCATTTATCAAAAAGCTGTCTCCAACTGCATAAATATTCTTAAATTTCTCTTTGGCAACGGAGGTTATCGTCTTACATTCATAGCCTTCTGCCTCTTTGTCTGCACCTTCCTGGTAACTGCTCCAGTCTGATGCTATCACAAGCTTGTCATCTGTAGAGTCAGTTGGAATTAGCTTGATATTTTCTGCAATCTTTAACGCTTCTTCTTTACTGACATCCGATGCCACATACATCTCCATTACATAGTGAACATCTGTATACGCCACATAAATCCGCTGGTTAAATGTAATCTCATCCTGATATAACTTGGAATATTCCTGATAGATTCCCTGATATCCACCCGCAGTAAATTCTTCACTTGACACCACGTCTCCATGTTTTACTTCAAATGCATCATCGCCTGTGTCCATCCGATAGAAGGTAATCGTTACACCGCCCTTGTCTTTTGCATCCGAAAAACTATATCTTCCAGTTCCCGTCTCGACCATACCTTCTGGCAGATAGGAAGCTTCCATCTTGACATCTGGAATCACAACCGATGTATTCTCCTTCTCCTGGCTGCTTTCAATATTGACACTGACACCATGTTCTCCAATCTTTTGCTGCTGCATCCTGTAAAGACCCACTCCGGCAAATACCGTAGCGCCACAGAGCATCGCCGCCACAAGTGACGCTACTAGCATCCGCCCGGCTGCTTTTCTACTCCGAAACGATGGCTTTTCTATCTTTACCTGTCTTGCCACTTCCGCCTCAATCATCGTCCTTATCTCATCTGGCATCTTTGGAAAATCATATTTTAAATGTTCAAAACCCATTATGTGTCCTCCATTTCCTAATCGCTTTTCTGCTTGTTAAGTCGCTGCTTGTTCTAATTCCCTGCGCATCTTTGTTCTCGCTCTGGCAAGACGGTTCTTGACAGCACTTTCAGTAATACCCAGTAGTTTCGCTGTCTCTTTGATGCTGTATCCCTCCAGATAATAGAGGATAACACAGATTCTTGTGTCTGCCGGAAGCTGTAACACTGCCTCATACAAATCAGAATAGTCTGTAGCTTCTCTTAAGACTTCCTGACATTGATATTCTTCTAACGATACCGTTCGCTTCTGTCTGCGTATCAGGGTATAGCACTCATTGATTAAGATTCTTACAAGCCAAGTCTTTGCATAGGAATCCTGCCGAAGCGTATGCAGACTGCTAAACGCTTTTACAATGGCTTCCTGTATTGCATCTTTGCAGTCTGCATCACTAAGAAGCAATGTCTTTGCCACATGATACAATGTATCCTCAGATGCAAGAATAAGTTCTCCCAACTGTTCCTTTTTCATAATGTCCTTTCTGCTGGCCAGCTTTTTGTATTTACACTAATTAGACGATTAGGAACAGGAAATGGTCTCTGCAATATTAATTTTTTCTAAAAAGAATCACATGCTCTTTTTTAATTCTGGACTGTTGGTTAAAAGATTTCTTATTAATATCAAGGTGTCGTATCCAACGCCTTTCACAATGCATACCTATCTTTTGCATCTGTGTGATAAAAGTATCAGCCACTGCTACTGGCTGGCCACTGACTATCGCATCGCCAATCACCACCAGGCAAAGTCCGCCTTTTTGTAAGACACGATACCATTCCCGAAAACACAACTCCATATCTGCAAAATATGGCTCTGGTGTCGCACCTTTTCTGGTAAAAGTATCATGTTTTCCTATCTCCCGGTCTCTTGCAAATGCTACATCCCCATCAATCCACTGCATCCGGTGTCTGTGATATTTATGATAATCATACGCATTGAGATAAGGAGGCGAAGTAACAATTAATTTTACACTGTTATCCTTAATACCCTCTAGTCTCCTTCCATCCAGTGATAAGACTTTTGCATCTCCTCTTTTGGCTGTGCTGATTTCTTCTGCGTGTGCGATGGCAGATGTTAGTTTGGCCTTAAAATTTTTCACCGAAGTACCTGGCAGATATTCGCTCTCTTTTCTTGCATATTTTGTATCACTTGTCTGATAGGATACCCGGACGATAATAGCAGACAGACAACATAGCGCTAATATTCTGCAAGGGTTGGGAAGTGTATAGATACAGCTTTTGATTTTTCCAAGTTCCTCGATAGCATCTTTCGCAAACCAGTATTCCATATTTTTATAGACGGGAATACTAGGCTTACAATTTTTATCTAAAAGCATATGGTCAAGCTGCTCTAAAAAATTTTTTAAAATCGCAAAATCTTCAGGTGTATAGCTTGCTATCTTGGCATTGCTAATCAGACAAGCTACGGGGTTACTGTCCACTCCGATAACATCTCTGCCAAGCAAGATGGCCTCTAAAAGCGTCGTCCCGCATCCGGCAAAAGGGTCAAGCACCAAGTCGCCTTCCTTTGTATAGTCAAGGATTGCTTTTCTTGGTATCTGTGGTATCATCCTTGCCGGATAGGAATGTAACGAATGTAAATGCTGCTGCGTCTTGGCACCGATAAAATCCCATTCGGTCGATTCTATGGTCTCAAGTGCAGCAGCGGTATAAATATCTTTTCTAGTCTCCATCTATAACCCTTTCTCAAAGATTAAAATAGCCTCTGATGTTCCCTGATGTTTTCTAAATACATCCCGTGATACTGGCATATCCATATCAATATAGTTCACCTGTCTCCATCCAACATTCCTTGCTAAGTCCCACAACAGTTGATTTGTCTTAATATCTATCTTCTCGTCAGCCACATAGGTGCTGTTGCTTCCTACTACATAGAAAGCCTTTGCACCTGGCTTTAGCATAGCATCTGCTGCCCTTATAGAATCCAGCATATCCAGAAAATATTTGGCTAACAGCGCGGGAAGATTTCTTCTTCGAAATCCCACACCTGGCTTATGATTTTCTGCAGCTATCTGCTCAATCAGCTCTGTAATCTGTGGCGTCAATTCAGATTTTCTCTCAAGATAGAGATTCCAAAGCTCTACTCTTCGCTTCTCTGATATTTCCCGGTTTCCAACCATCTGCAGATTTTTCTGTGGAAATTCGCTTCGATGCATCAGCCCTAACACAAGCAGACTTAGGCGGTCCGTATCCAGATAGGGAAGAGACGTCGCATAAGGAGGCGAGGTAATCAACACATCGCATTGCCCAAGATACTTTGTGTTTTTTTTCACATAGGTGACGGTATTATCCTCTATAACCTCTGCGGTATCCATAGAAAAAGCATAAAGTGCCTCCAGATAGGGACTGATTTTTTTAATCTGTCTTCTGGCTTCCTCCAAAAACTTCTTTTGTGCATCCCCTGCAAGATAACTGCCCACTTCTTTTCTAACACGAAGGTCTGATTCTTTCTGCCAGGAGATGCTGCGAAGGATATTACTTAGATTTAACTTGAAAAAATTCTGCATCCTGGTATCCCTTAACTGTTCTATGGCACATAAAATCTGATGGATATCCTCTAAGGCTTCCTTTGCAAACCATCCAATAAGATAGTTTCTGTCAGCCTGTGTCCATCTGTCTTCTATCTTATATGGCAAACCTTTTGGATGCAGAAGATTTTGAACCTGTTGATAAGCATCCTCTATCTCTCTTTTCGAGCTGTCTAACATCGTTGTCTTTACCTTTGAGATTAAAACAGACAAAGGATTGAGGTCTATGCCTATACTTTTCATCCCGCTTATCCTTGCTTCACAAAGCGTTGTCCCGCTTCCACAAAATGGGTCGAATACTATCGCACCTTTTTTAACCTCTGAGATATTGATGCAAGCCCTGACTAATTGTGGAAAAAATTTCCCCCGGTATTCATGGAGGTCATGGACACCATAGCGCAAGATTCTGGACTGGCGAAGATTCTTTTCTGTCTGTTGAAAGAAATCCAGTTGTATATAGTCACTTTCCAGATTACTGGTATTTTCCAGCAATACCTGTGTGGTATTTTTTAACACATCTTCTCCGGCACTTTCCCAATATGCCAGTCTATGAAGCAGGACATCTTCTGTAGTGTCTGTCTGTACTTTATAAAAATCATCCCCTGTCTGCTGAACGTTCTTGGTGTGTGTGATTGCCTCTAATTCAAGCATTGCTAACACTTTCTCAAATGGCTTGATATAAGATTTTCTTTTTACCTGCATATATTCTAACCTACTTTGTGTATTTATTAACAATCATGGCGGAGGCTATCACCTCCAAAGGTGTAATCCCAGGGCCAAAAGGCACATCGATATCCCGCATGGTAAAGGCTGAAATCTTCATAGGGTTTGCCCTTAGATGCTCGGCGTAGTCTTTCATCTTTGCTTCGACATACTGCCGTTCTTCTTCTTTACAAATCTGTCCCAATTCTTGTGCCATCCCACTAACCAGCGGTGTAGGAATCACAAAATCATGCCCGGTACGCTTTTTTGTTCCCATATAGTCATCTATTTTATTCGATACGCAAAAATCATTGTAGCCTTCATAAGCTTCACATCTATAAAGCAACTGCCCAATCCCTTCTGGAAACTGATACAAAAGCTCAAGCCTTTGTAAAGCCTGGTACCTAAAATATTCTGCGCTGATATATTCGGTCAGCGCTCTAGAGGCTATACTTGCCTCTAGGTGATGCTTTAATGATTCTGATAACGTTGTTGCACATAAAATCTCTATCCCCATGGCAAAAGACATAAAAAGTTCACTTTTCATCCGGGTTCTTAGCTGCGTATTGCTGACCTCTCTATTGTAAATCCACCCATTTGGCTGAATAAGATTATAAATCAGTTCTTGATACTTATCAACTTGAACTTCGCCATAATAGCTATTAAGCCAAAAACTGTTATAGATAGCATAGACCGGCATCTGTCTCCACTGCTTATCAAATTTATATAATTTCCTGCCATACTGCTTAGAATACGCCATTGGATACTCTGCATCGTCACGCAAAAGCTCTCTTTCCACGCTAAGCCAATCATATCTCGCTTCTCCATATAACAACAGCTCACTTAACAAGCCCTGTACACATTCTGAAGAGGAGATACTTCCATGCTCGATAGCTTCCTCTATATTGGTAAGCCAGTCTTTTAGCCAACATGCTAACTCTGGTGCAAGATACCAATCACTTTCTATTTTATTTGGTAAAAATATATATGTTTTCATTCTTTCCCCCAGACAGGAGCACTGTAAAGTTCTCCAAATACCGCATACATTAAAATCGGAAAAAACCATCTGCAAAGTGCAGACGAAGCACTGATATCAATTCTTGCCACACCGGCTCCCGTTGGTTCTACATGGGAATATTTATCCGCATAGTAAGTAAGACATGGCGCAACTTCTAACGCCCATGCTTTGATGGCCAACGATATTTCCATCGTACGCATCTTCCCATCACCGCTCTCACCACTCCGCAGCATAGGGACGCCATGTTTTAATCCAATCACCACAAGTTCTGGAAAATATTGCGAACCAACTTTTACTTTCCAAGTGCTTAGACATTCATCTTTTTCAAACAATTTACGTAAGGCTCTTAGGAGTAATGCAATACTCTCATTTTCTGTAGAAGTAAAACCAAGGCTTAACCCTTCAGGCCTGGCATCAAACATCGAAAAGAGACAGGCTTTGGGTGTGGAGCCTTCTGCTAAATACAAGCCAGAGACATAGCAGAATAAAGGGTCTAGAGAAATTTTCTTTTTTAGTTTGATACGTTTGCCGCTTCTTGGCCATTTTCCTGTCAATTCTATACCATGGTGTGTAAATTCTGGTCTTTCCTGATTGATAACGCCATAAGGATTGCATGTAAAGAAATCTTCGATATCGAGTTCTCTTCCAAGGCAGCTAGGCTTTGTATTCCATTCAATCAAGCCAAATGCAGATATCTGCTCATCACTGCTGATGGATTGTTCTATCTCGTGCAATATCTTTAAAAACAATTCCCCCATGCCATTTAGTCCCTTTAGATAGATTTCATCCGAACGACTAGAGCCCCCTGGCTTTCTTGCACCTTTTTTAAAAGGTCTTCGAAGAGATGCACTGACTTTATCTTGGGTAGTTAGAACAACGTTACTGTCTGTTAGCTCTTTTATCTTCTGCTTTGTCAGTATCTCCTCCATTGCACTTTTAAAATAATAATAAAATGCCAGATGTTCTTCATTTGTCCCTTCAACGGGTCTGTGCTCTTTTAGATATTGCTTGTCTTTTTCATTTAGGTTAGGCTTTACTATATGTAATTCGGGAACTGCAGGAAGGCTTCCTCCATAGTATGTTTCTAACAGTGCCAGTCCTTCTCCTGCCATAAAAAATGCACTGTCCTCACCCAAGGAAAAGTGAAAGGAAATATTATGGGAAAAAAGTGCTTGAAACTGCATCACCGCAAATTTGACAAGGTTGGGTTCTTTTTGAGAGAAAGATATACTTGGCTTTATGACTCCGATATGCTGGCGGTCCTCTGTCCCTTTGGAGCCATCGCCACTATACAATCCAAAAAAAGCGACCAAAGCTTCTGTTAAGGGGATTTCAGAAGGTATAAGTAAGACATCACCATAACCACTTGCTAATTGAATCTGAAGTATATTATCTTCTAACCTGGTATAGGTATATTCATTTCGGTAACTTCTGTATTTCCCATCCGTAACAACCTGTCCGGTTACAATTCCATGTTTGTCCTGTAAGAACTTTTCTAATCTTATCTTTCCTAAGAGGCTCATGGGGCTCCTTTCTGTTCTCTATTTTCTATCTGGTTTCCTTTTGATTCTCAATAGTCTGATAAATTTGTTCTGTGTTAGGTATTGTATCAAACATGCTAGTCTCCTTTTTATCACCTTTATAGATGCAGATTTATTATTTTTCTATTATAACACAATTTCAAGAAGTTTTGCTGACATCAACCACCTTTTGGCATTTTACCCGTTCTTCCTCTGTAATATAAACTATGCCATACTTATTCGTGAAGCGTTGGCTTGATGCAGGCAGATATGGCTTTGTGGAACTGAAATATTACAAGCCGCTGCATGGTTTTGATATGTCTGAGAAATATATGTTTGTTTTATATTCTTCGTGTAGTCTGCTTTCTATTTCTATTGTTCCGTGGTGCGCTTCAATAATCTGTCGTACTAAAAGAAGTCCTAAGCCATGACGGAGATCTAAGCGGTCATCGGTGCTCTCCATGTAATGTGGCTTGTTTTTCAGTTCTTCTAATTTTTCAGCAGAAATACCAATGCCATTATCCTGAACGGTTAAAAGAAGTTTGCTTTCTGTTATCTGCAATGACAAAATAATTGTGCAGCCTTTGGGATTGCTGTGAATGCTGTTTTGAACCAGATTATTGACAGCTCGTGTAATCAGTTTTGTATCACATTCTATCATGCTGTTTTCAGCGTCAGGAGAAATAGTTACCTCTAAAGAATAGAAATCCGGCAGACCACTATTTATCAGGTCTATAGCATAGGAGCGTAACAGTTTTGAAAGTCGGATATTTTCTTTCCGCAAAGGTTGCATTTCATATTCAAGCTTTGATACGAGATTCAAATCCTGTACTAAATCTTTTATTTTGATACTTTGCCGGGATATAACAGCCGCCTGTTCCTTAATCCGGCTACTGGCATTTTCGTCATTAACAATTCTATCCGCATATCCCATAATCATGGATAATGGAGTGCGGATGTCGTGAGATACACCGCTGATCCAATTTGCCCGTGCAGTATTCTGGCGGCTGATGATATTAGATGCTTTATTGATACTGTCAGCTATTTCTGACAGTTCACCGCTTATAGAAAGGTTTATGCTTTTCCCTTCTGACAAGGTGGCAATCGAGGAAATAATTGGTTCTGTATTTTTGCTGATTTTTGCTTTGGAACGTGAATAGGCAAGGAACAAAACCAGCAGGTCAAATACAAGGATGCCAAGAAAAAAGAGGGGGATTTTACGAACCATGTCAATGGGATAATAATTGCTGGTAATTTTCATATAGCTGTTTTTGGGATAACCAATCACTAATAAGCCATTTGCATCACTCCATACAAATACGGGATAATCTTTCAAATATCCTTTGGAAAATATTGCAATATCCTGAATCGAATATTCAGTTGGAATTTCCTCTGGCAGATTAGCCGTCCAATTGCAGGAGCCTTCCATATTCAGATACATTGCCCATAATGAGTTGGTTATTATCATGCTTTTTGCTTCATTCGTTATGCCATTGGAAGAGGAAGCCGCTGCCACCTGCTTTAGCATGTTCTGCGGAGAGATACTTCCAAAGTTTTTTGATACTGCATTGTAAAATGTAAAAGCAAATGCAGCTATGTTCAATATAACGAGAGTCAGAATAAGTCCAATAAAAGACAGTAAGTATTTTGAAATATATCTGCTAAATACTTTCATGACTTCACTTCCTTGCATTTAATTTATAACCAAGTCCTTTAACGGTTATGAGTGATACAGGCTTTGAAGGATCCGTTTCAATTTTTTCCCGTATACGCCGGATATGGGCATTCAGGCTGTTTTCATATCCGAAAGGATTATCGCCCCATAATGCTTCGCATAAGGCATCAATGCTTACGATTCTTCCCTCATTGCGGGATAATGTTTCTAACAGCGTATGTTCTTTGGCAGTCAGGGCAACTACCATTCCATTTTTATTGACTTCGGCACGACTGAAATCTATCGTGCAGCCTTCCAACTCTAATAATGGGGAATCTGCTTTATAGCATCGGCGTAAAACTGCATGAACACGCAATAATAGTTCCTGCGGCAAAAAAGGTTTTACCACATAATCATCTGCCCCAAGTCCCAAGCCAGCAAGCTTATCAGCCGCTTCATCTTTTGCTGTCAGAAATATAACTGGAATATTTGTAAATGCCCGTAATTTCTTCATAAGAGAAAAACCGTCCCCGTCCGGCAGCATGACATCAAGGATTGCAAGGTCAGGTTTTTCCTGTTTGGCAAAGATAAGTCCTCTCTGGACAGTTCCTGCACCAATGATATTTGAGAAACCGTCATCTGATAGAATGTCAATTACTAATTTACGCAGTTCTGGCTCATCATCAACCAACAGAATTTTTTTTGTATGCAAAAATAATTGTTCCATTTGTCTACACCTTTCAAAAATCTATCCATAACAGCAGTAATATTATAACATAGCAGAACGTTTTTCGGAATTCTATGGCAAAAAAGTAAGGTAAAAGTAAGGATACGAGAAAGTTAATGTCAGATTGGGGATGTAAACTAAAGAAAAAAGAAAGGAGCATTTTTTATGGACTATATTATCACAACGGAGCGGTTGACAAAGAAATATAAAAATTTTATTTCGGTCAATAAGGTTTCCATGCACATTCAGAAAGGCAGTATCTACGGTTTCCTTGGCCCGAATGGAGCGGGAAAATCTACTACAATGAAGATGTTGTTAGGGCTTACATCGCCTACCAGCGGAAGATTCACGGTTGATGGAGGTCATTTTCCAGATGACCGGATCCGCATCTTAAAGAAAGTGGGTTCTTTTATCGAATCCCCATCTTTTTATGCAAATCTGACAGGCCGGGAAAACCTTGATATTATCCGCAGAATTTTGGGGCTACCGGAAAATGCGGTAAATGATGCATTGGAGTTAGTCGGTTTGGCAGAGTTTGGTAACCGGCTTGCCAAAAAATATTCGTTGGGCATGAAACAGCGTCTTGGGCTTGCGGGAGCTTTGCTTGGGCGTCCGCCAATCCTGATTTTAGACGAACCTACCAATGGTCTTGACCCTTCTGGTATTCATGAAATCCGTAATCTGATAAAGTCATTGCCAAGCCTTTATGATTGCACCGTCCTAATATCTTCTCATATGCTGTCGGAGATAGAATTGATGGCAGATGACATCGGTATTCTTAATCATGGCAGGCTGCTGTTCGAGGGAAGTCTTGATAAACTTAGGAAGAATGCAGTACAGGAAGGTTTTGCAGCGGATAATAAGATTAGTTCCGCCAATTTGGAAGATATGTTCCTTTCCATGATTGATAAGGATAATGCAGCCAGAAAGCAGAGGGCCAGGTTATGAAAACACTTATCATTGAACTTCGGAAAGAAAAAAGGACTGGTGTTATTCCGTTGTTGTTATTAGTTGGTATCTTGGGAGCAGCCTATGCGTTTGTCAATTTTATTGTGCGTAAAGATACATTACTGAATCTCCCGTTAGCTCCAATGGATGTTCTTTTAACACAGCTTTACGGAATGATTATGGTTTTGAACATGTTTGGTATCGTTGTAGCTGCCTGTATGGTTTATAACATGGAATTTAAAGGAACTGCAATCAAAAAGATGTATATGTTGCCGATCAGTGTTCCTAAAATGTATCTGTGCAAGTTTTTTATTCTAACAGTGTTACTTTTAACAGCGATTGTGTTACAAAATTTAGCTTTGTTAAAAATTGGTATCAGTGACTTGCCAAAAGGTACTTTTGAAATGGACACTTTGCTTAAATTTACAGTATATTCCTTTCTTACTTCTATGCCGACATTATCTTTTATGTTTTTAGTTTCTTCTCGCTTTGAAAACATGTGGATGCCTCTTGGAATTGGAGTTGCCGGATTTTTAAGCGGAATGGCCTTAGCAGGTTCAAATGTCAGTTTGCTATTGCTTCATCCATTCGTTGTAATGTTAAAGCCTGCGGTTGCTATGAGCGCACAGCCAGACAATGGAATAGCTATTATAGCTATGGCAGAAGCATCTTTGTTGTTAGGAATAGGCTTATGGATGGCGAAACATTTACGTTATGAATAGGAGGGATTTGTGTGGATTTTTTTGATTTATTAAAGATTGAATTTAAAAAGGTAAAGCGGTCGAAAATCGTTCCTTTGATATTTATTTCACCTTTGTTAGTAGTGATATCGGGAGTTGCCAATTTAAGCAGGTATTTTTCCCCAGAATATACAAATGCATGGTCTGCCATGTTTATCCAGAGTGCATTAGTCTATGCCTATTATCTATTGCCATTTTCCATGATCGTTGTATGTGTAATGATTGCAGGGCGTGAAACGCAACATAATGGTATCCTAAAGATGCTGGCATTGCCAGTTAGCCGTTATGCCTTATCTTTGGCAAAATTTGGGATTTTAATATTTTACCTGTTTATGGAAATGGTTGTTTTTCTCATTGTGTTTTTGATTACAGGTATCGTTGCTACACACATGGCAGGGATTACAGATACCTTACCAGTATTTTATCTTGTAAAGTGGTGTGTAGGATTATTTCTTACGATGCTGCCATGTATAGCGGCTATATGGGCAATCACAGTATTGTTTGAAAAAGCATTGCTTTCTGTAGGGCTTAATCTGTTTCTTGTTATTCCTGGCGTTTTAATAGCCAATACACCGCTTTGGATTGCGTATCCTTACTGTTACAGTGGTTATCTGGTATCTTGCTCGCTGCATGATTTTACGGCAGAAGGCACAGGCACAGCATTTTCAGTATTTCCGTTTTTGCCATGTGCAATAGTGGTTTTTATATTAGCTCTTTTGTTGGCTGTTAAAAGATTTGGCAAGAAAGAAATGAGATAAACCGTATTTCTGCAAATCGTATTGCCCAATGGATTGCGTACAGTTTGGGGCTGTGTCAATATTGTCTGTGTCATCATAGGGCTGTGTCTGTCTATCATCTGTGTCTTGTTGCTGATGCTGGTTATTGGGATTATTATTCTGGCTTTGTTTTTATCTTTTCTTCAAGTGGCAGAATAGGTACTGAGTTTGGGAGATGTTTTTCGCTTATTTGCGATAGAATAATGCAAGCTGGAAGGGCGGTGATAGACCGGAAAGAGGAAGCATATGGGGCATCTGGAGTTGAACGCTGGCTGACTTTGTGCTATACTTGAGCATAATAAATTTGGCGAATTGAGATAGAAAAAGGGGAAGACATTGTGAAAAACAGGAAAAATGCCCGATTATCTGTCAAAACTCCGACAAAAGATAAGGGAACATCAGAAAGGAGCGATACCAAAATGCTGGAATTACGCAACATTCCACTTACTTATAAAAAAGGCGTGTACAGCATTGCCGATTTTGGTCAGGATATTGAAGGAGACAACTCTGTCTCCTTTGACTATGACGCACAGTATCAAATACTTGACTATGACATTCCTGTTGGAAAGGAACAGCGTAAAATGACGCTGTACAGCGTGCCAGAGGAGGAACTTGTTCGGACGCTGCGTGCCGTCTATGGCAAGGATGGAATCCTTCAGAAGATTACGGCTGTGCTTAAAGGCCGCGAAACACTTTTGTACATCCGCTATGAAAACGAGGAAGATGCTAAGGAGAAAATTCGGAGATTTGCTATCCGAAATGCAGATACCATAATCGAGCAGATCCAACAATGCATAGATGTTGTAGCAAGACTTTTTATCGACTATTACTGTGATGGCGATAACATGGATTACCATGCGGTGATCGGTACTGCCGCTCAGATGGAGACGGTAAAGCAGAACGGTCATTACAAGGATTCCTGTGACTATTCCGGCAATTACTCGTCTGAAAATATTGAGGGTGACAACAGAATGTTAATCACAATAGTGCGTTGTGCCGAGGGCCATCCGTCAGAAAATTTCCAGTATGCGGTAGAAATCATGTCGAAGCATATCGAGAAATACGCTTTGGCAGCATTATGCAAGACTGAGGATTTCAAATTTATCTGTGCAGAATATGATTAAGAAATAAGTGTGAATGGCAGGCAAAGAGTGATATTAAATTCAAGTCTGTCGGGAAGATGCAGGAAGTGGAAAATCGGAATTTGTCTACAATACAGTATTCTTTTTCCTGTCATTGCATATCTCCTTTGCTTTTTATTTTTTGTGTTTTGCTCCTGTCCTGTGCCAAAAGCAGCATAACCGCAGTTATAACTAGCATTGGAATTAGCCCTATTTTTTACTGCGGTAATACCCAAAACATATCATTGTCCAAATTCCTGGCACAACTGCATAGCCTGCATTCACTTGTCCATGATTGGCAAGTACATAAAAAACACCTATAATCCTAAGCCAATGAACACACCAATAAAAGAGCCCATGATGATATTTAGTATCTGATTTATCTTCTTTCTCATGCTTATCCTCCTTAAAAAAGTTTTTTATATTATACTATATTTTATGGAAAATAGCCCGAATGAATTCTTCCCGGTAATTCCCTGTCTAAAAAAGCTTTAAAAACAAAGGGCAACTTTCCCACATCCTGCAAACAGTGTTGCCCACAGCTCCATAAGATGGAGAGTTATACACATTGCCCACAATGCCGAAGGCGGCAGAATCCCACCCACTCCCTACATTTTCTCTCAATATCCTTCTAGGCATAAATATTAATCTGGCTTATGCTCAATACGGTGATAATCGGATATGATGTTTCCTAATGTGATGCTTTCTAAACTTTGGCATAGGTCATTTCTTATTTTCTCATATGAGCAGTCCAATACATTATGGATATTTTTTCCTATGGGGCATAGCTGCGAAGGCAGTGAATGAATGCCTATAAGTTTGGAACTAAAGGCTGGCTCTATCGCTTTACATATACGGTATAAGGTCACTTCATCCGGGGGACAGTTCAGTGTTGTTCCGCCTGTCCCGAATTTCACAGATATTATGCCATCCTTTTTCAATGAGCTTATAATATTGCGGATTGTGACAGGATTGATCCCGGTTGATAACGCCAGAAGTTCACTGGTTACTTTCTGCTTATCCCCATACTCATAAATAAAAATAAGGCAATGAATCGCAACCGAACATTTTGTACTGATATGCATAACATTACTCCTTTCCTCGCTAGATTGTAGCATATATTTTTATTGCTGTAAATCTTGACACTACACCATGCGCCTGTTATAATGGTGTAAATTTTAGATTTACAGGAGGAGCAAGCATGAAAGTTTCACAGATTATTTTTAGCCCGACAGGAGGAACAAAAAAGGTTGCAGATATCATAACAAATACATGGGGACTGCCTGTAAATAAAATTGATTTGTCCAATGCAGAAACCGATGATTCCTCGCTTAGTTTTGAAAAAGATGATATTGCGCTTATTGCAGCTCCGTCTTTTGGCGGACGTGTTCCAAGCCTTGCCACTCAGAGAATCTCAAATATTCATGGCAGTCATACCCCCTGTGTAATTGTCTGCGTATATGGCAACAGGGCATATGAGGATACCCTGATTGAATTAAGCGATGCTGCTGAAAAAAGCGGTTTTCAGGTAATTGCTGCCATTGCCGCCATCGCAGAACATTCTATTATGCACCAGTATGCTGCAGGCAGACCAGACACCAAGGATAAAAAAGAATTAAGCGGCTTTGCGAAAAAAATATTAGAGAAAATAAACAATAATCCAACTAGTCTTTCCACACCGCAGATTCCGGGAAACCGCCCCTACAAGAAAGCGGCTGGAATCGGTTTAGTACCCAAAGCAGGCAATAACTGCACAGACTGTGGTCTTTGCGCCAGACAGTGCCCTGCACAGGCAATCAGCAAAGAAAATCCAAAAGTTACGGACAGTAAAAAATGTATTTCCTGTATGCGCTGTGTCGTACAATGCCCGCAGTCATCCCGTAAAGTAAATGGGGCTATGGTTTCTGCTGCGGCATTGGCAATGAAAAAAGCCTGTTCAACAAGGAAAGGGAATGAGCTTTATATTTAATTTGCTTCCGGTTATATCCAATGCCATATGATATAGTCTGAAAACCGCAAAAAATAGGAGTGCCGAAGCACCCCCATCTCCTAACCCTCTTTCAAAATTCGCAGTGTTGGTTTATAATCATCTTAGAAGCCGGAGGATATGGCGTGTCCGACGGTTGTTCAATCGGAAACAATAATCAGTTTAAAAATCAAACGGATTACAAGGCTATCCTCTATTTCTGGTCATTAAGGCGATGAGATTGACTTTTTTCAGTGGGGCCGCATTGATACGGTCTCTTTACTCACAGAATGTAATACCTGCATGAATTTTCATTGCACACATGAGCTTTCTATATCTTTCTGAACATATTTTTTAGTCATCAATAGTAATTTGTTCTTTTATAATCTTTCCTCTGTCCATTTGATGCCGCAGCTTTCTATTTTTTACACTGTCAAAAATAATAGAAAAATCATAATCATCAGGATATAATTTCTCCGCAGCCACATAAAGTTTCATTCTTTTGCGGTTAACCCATATTTTTTTATCTGCCATCTGTACTCTCAAAACTCCTTTTTCATTGGCTGTCTTGCAGATAATGCCAATCTTTTTATCTGGATATACAAGAACACTGTCTCCCAGTTGAAATTCCAGAGCTTTTTGTGCCGCCTTATTCCTTCTTTTCCTTTTTTGAATACCAGATACCCTCCTCTTTTCTAAATGATTTTTAGAAACCACTTGTTTCAAATTTTCCGATATTTCCTCTTTTTTGTAAGCCGCCTTCATTGCCGTTTTTAACATCTCTTCTGGCATTCCCATTTTCCCGGCTATGTAAAAAGCACAGCTTTCCCCAGCTTCTCCAATAACTAATTGATAAAGAGGTTTCAGACTTTCCTTATCAAAGGTCATCTTCGCATTCTCAATCCTGGCTTTTTTATCTGCATATTGTTTTACCTCAGGATAATGTGTCGTAACGAGAAATAATCCTCCACTCTTTTGTAATTCTTCCAATATTGCAATGGCAATTCCCATGCCTTCTGTTGGGTCTGTGCCGGAACCAAGCTCATCCATAACTACAAGGCTGTCTCTATTAACTTTTTTTAATATTTCTAATACATTCACAATATGTGCTGAAAATGTAGAAAGATTCTCTGATATATTTTGCCCGTCACCTATATCACACAGAAAATTACTGTTCATACAAATTTCTGCTTTTTTACATGCCACGTGTAAACCGCATTGTGCCATCATACAATTTAATGCAACTGTCTTAATGGTAACTGTTTTACCGCCCGTATTAGGACCTGTAATAACTACGCCATCAAAACTCTTCCCTATCTCAAATTGCAGCGGCACGCACTCTGACAAAGCCATAAGGGGATGTCGGCCATCTTCTATTCGGATATATCGTTTCGTATTAATCTTTGGTTCTGTTCCATCATATTCTAGACTCAGTTTTCCTTTTGAAAAAATAAAATCCAGTTTTTCTATCATACTGATATTTTGTAATAAAATCTCCTCATAATCGGCCACCATCGCAGAAAGAGAATAGAGTATTCTATATTCTTCATTTTCTTCATGTACCCGTAGAAGCTGCAATGTCTCATAATATTTCCCCACAGAACTTGGTTCTATAAATAATGTACCTCCCGTTGAGGATTTATCAATCACATTACCTTTTATTTTATATTTATATTCTTTTTTAACAGGAATACAAATATGCCCATTTCTCAGAGTACTGAAATTATCAGACAGGCTTTCCTTATTCGCCCGTATAACTGCATCTACTTTCTCCCGCATGCATCTTTCATTTTGTTCAATTTCATCCCGAAAGGATTTTAAATCTTTTGAAGCATTATCATCTATCCTGCCATTTCTAATCTGCATACGAATGGTTTCTTTTAGATTATCCAGACAATCCAGATTCTCATCATAATATGCCAGCGATATTTCCCATTGTTTACAACGGCTTAGATAATTCTTTAACCGCATTACAGCAACAAGGGATTTTTCTATATCTTCAAGCTGTGAAATGGATAAACAGTCTCCTTTAACAACCGTTTGGATGCATTCTCTAATCCCACTTAAAGAAACCAACGGCGGATTTCCGCTTTTCTCCAATAGTTCCCTAGCTTCACTTGTCTCCCTTTGCCTTGCTATCAATTCATTCTCTGACATGATGGGAACGGTGTCCTTAATCTTTTCTTTTGCCCACTTTGTAAGCGCCAGTTCCATCCACTTCTCTTTCACCTTATCAAATTCCAATATTTTATCTGTCTGAACCATTTTAACCCTCCTATTACAAAAAATAATTAACTGCTTGCACTTTCATATCTGTGTACTCCATATGACCAAAATGATAATGCAAAAAAAGTAAAAATACACACAATTGCTGCTCCAAAAAACAGCCCCTTTACTGACAGTGCCCCTATAAATGCCTGTGTCGGCAACGTTGCAATGATTCCATATGGCAATATACAATAAAAAATAAACTTATAAATTCCATAAAAAGCAATCCCTGGTATTTTCAAACACAAGTCAATCGCTGTCTCCTCAATTTTCGTTAAATTGTTTACAGAGAAAACAAAAAAAGCAAAGCATCGTATCAAGAGTTCCATATCGTAATACAGTATCGTCATCATAAAAACCAGAAACAGATATTTAATAATATTAGACCATGAAAAACCCATATCTGTTTCTTTCACCCCATACGCAATAATACATGCACTGAAAGCCAATAGCGGTATGGAACCTGGATTTATTTTTTCAAAAGTAATCCGCAATAGCGGATTTACCGGTTTGGTCAGATACAAATCCAGTTCACCTGTTTGTATTTTTTCAGGTATGGAAATCACTCCAAAAAAGTAAATTATCATATTAAGGGCATTGATCAGGGAAAATGTTCCTACAAAAACAAGGATTTCTCCATGCCCCCATCCACAAATTTTATCCACATGCCCATAAATTGCCTCAAAGGCAAAAAGCTGAACCAGAAAATAACTGGTGTCAATAAAAAACGGTCCAAAGAATCCCAACCGGAATGTCATGATATGGGATAGCCTTAATTTCATTAATTCTGCCAAAAATTTAAAATTATCTTTCATATTCCTGCTCCGTCATATTTCATTCGATAATGTTCATAAGTTACCTGATTTAAAACAATAAAGAAAATACACCATATACTTAAAACCAATAAGCCTGTCACTGCTTCATCCTCACATTTTCCTATAAACAGCATACTTGGGAGATATGTAACATAATAGAACGGCAGAAATCTCATGCCGGCTATCATCCATTCCGGCAAAAGTGCAAGGGGAATCACCGCTCCTGTCACAACTGCTGATAAATTATCCTTTATCATGAGAAAGGTACTGATCTCCTCAAATTTTAAAGTTAAAATCCCAAGGAAATAATTAAGCAAAGCCATAAACAGCAGACCTAAAACAACCATGATAATTCCGCATAGCAATATCTTCAAATTAACTGTATGTACAATGGAAATCCTGAACAAACAAAACCACAGAACAGTTGCTAAGAAGCCAATGCCTGAAGAAAATGCAAGCTTCCCGACCTCCATCGCCACAAAATAGCCCTGTGTCTGTACCGGTATCACCATATATTTTGAAAAAGTGCCGTTTCTCAACATTCCCGTCATCTGCTGGCTGATTTCAGCAGACTTTTCCATCTGGAATAGATAGGAACTTATGATATAGTAAGAAATCATGGTGTGAAATTTCAATCCTGCTATCTGCTCTTTTCCTTCAAACAAAATACTCCATAAGATCCATGCAAACAATATCCTAGCTACTGACAGAATCACATCAACAAATACATCTGCTCTCCAGATTAACTGCGCTTTCATATATGCCCTAGCAATTTCCAAATATTTCTTCATGTTTTACACCCCCTTATAGATACGCTCTACTACAGAGCCTATTTCTTCTTCCTCAATTCCAATATCCCGGATCGGATAATGACCTATATACGATTCCAGAACTTTTTCTGTATTTTGTTTTGGTATTTCAAGCACCAGTTTGTCATTTGTTTTTTCTAATATCCTGCAATGTTTTGGGACATCAGGCTCTACGCTATGCTCAAAGTATATCGTCATTTTCTTACTCTTCTGGTATTGTTCAAATAACATATCCGTATCGCCGTCATATATTTTTCTGCCGTAATTTACTACAATAGAACGTTTGCATAATGCCTTAATATCCTCCATATAATGTGAAGTTAGCAGGATGGTCGTCCCTCTCGATTCATTTATATTTTTCAAGAAAGTCCGAATCTGTTTACTTGCCACAGCATCCAGCCCAATTGTCGGCTCATCTAAAAATAGTATTTTGGGATTATGAAGCAATGCAACAATCAATTCCATTTTCATCCTTTCTCCTAATGATAATGTCCTTACCTGTACATCCATAAGCTCCTGCACCTGAAACAGCTCCACAAAAAAGTTCTTATTTTTCCTATACTCGTCTTCTGGAATACGATATATTTCTTTAAACAGTCTCAACGTATCCTCCGCTGTCAGTTCAAAAAACAACTGACTCTTCTGCCCCATAACTACCGCATATTGATGCTTAAATGCCTTCTCCAGCTTATTAGGATAAAATCCCATGACCTGAATTTCGCCGCATGTTGGCGCAATAATACCAGTCAGCATCTTCACTAAGGTAGTTTTACCCGCTCCATTCGGTCCAATCAATCCTATAAACTCACCCTCATCCACATCCATGTTAAAGGCATCTACCGCAATTTTTTCTTCATATTCTCTATGGAACAGACCCTTAATGCTTCCTGTCACTCCCTCCTGCTTCTTATACCGTTTATACTTTTTCGTTATATTTTCTGTCCGTATCATTTTCATGTTTAAATCCTCCAAATGAAATATATTTTCGTTCAAGACACAAAAAAACGTGGTTTCTGCCTATCATAAATAGACTGAAACCACGAATCCATATGTCTCAAATTGACGTAGTAAAACAAGGCTTTCCATGAAAGGATACCCGCAATGTCTTAAAACTTGCACTCCATTTCATAGTTGGTCTAAAACAAAAAAAGCATGACCTCTACCGTCATACTTCCCCTTTTTCTCATTCATCAAAACAAGACAATAATTTCCCGTGTATGCAGTATTCTGTAAGGCAGAAACAACCAGCATTCAATAATGCTGAAAAGGGTATCACAAATAAAACACTATCCCTAGTGCTTACCACTCGCAGTGCTTACCCTCTTTATTAAATTTAGTTGTTCTTTGTCATTACAGATACCACCAACATATAGCATATCTACCTTTTCTTTAAAATATGAACCTATATTAACTCATAACTTTTCCAATGTCAATATTTATTTTAAGAATATCAACCGCTATACCAAGTTGATGTTCACTTGTTCCCGGAACCGCAGCCCACTCTTTTGCTGTCTTTTCAGCTCTTGCTTTGGAATATCCCTCATTTATATAAGCTTGTACTTTTTCATTGAATATTTCTCCTTGTTCTTCTGTTGTCCGATACCCTTCCCGAACGATAGGATATATGTTATCTTCTCTTGCTGCATCAAACATTTCCTGCAAATATGGATAAATCCTGCTGTCTACACTTTGACCGTTTGACAACTCTGTTAATGATATGGAAAAATCCTCCGGTATCTCATTCCAACGATTTACCACAATTAAATTCCATTCTTCTGAAACAGGAATGCTATGTGAATCATCGTTCACCCCAATGCGCGCTAAGAGAAAGGGAAGTATAGAATCCCTGTTTTGTATTACGCCAACTGAAAAATATATCAAAAACAGAATTGGAATCACTTTCCAGCATTTTCTTCTGGTATTTTTTCTTGAATTTCTCTTTTTGACCATTTTCTATCAAACCCTCAACCGTCTTGACCAACTTTTAACCGCAAACGGCAGGCATAAAACACCGACCAAAACTGGAACAGCAATCAGCAAATATGGTGACCACACATATTTACCAAAGATGCAAAATGTATTTGTACGGAAAATATCAGCTCCACTTCCCACTAAGGGAATTAAGTCCAATGCCTTCTGCACTCCATACGGCAGATACTCAGCAATCATCATCGGTCCATATACAACTGCCAGACTGAACAATAAAGCCAATACATTACTCCTCGTTTTGGCTGATATAAACATGACCACTCCCGCAAATCCGATTACCCCTAAAAAAACAAATGCATATTCATAAATTTCTGCCTGTAGCATATTCATAGGTGCAATGGCAATCAGTTTGATTGTCTGGATCGGCATATCCCATCCGGCAGTGCCCAAAAAGAAAATCTGTGACACAAGGTTTCCTGCGGTTAGAATTGCAAAAAATTCTGCCGTAAAGGACAAACCTACACCTATTTTTGCAAAAGCAATTTCTTTCCATCCATTTTTTGTCGTTAAGAGCAGTGAACTTGTATTATTGTACCATTCTCCCGCAAATAATGATGACAAAACAATCGCAAGGAACAGTGCCATTACAACACCCATATCTGGAACTATACTTCCAAGAAGATTTGACCAGCCTTCTGTCCATTCGTATCGAAACGGCTCTTTTACCTTTGCATTTATCTGCAAAAGATATTCTTTTTCATCCCCGTTTTGACCATTGTTTTCCAGGAAGTCTTCAATGATATTTTGCCTTCTTTCATAAAATCCTGTTAATTTTTCCAGTTCCACATAGTTCATCATTGTCTTATAGCTCCCTGTGTCCAAAAGTTCCGGATATAAGGTTCCTAACCAGCTATTAATGATATGCACATCCGTCTTTTCCAATTCCCTGTCAACACCGGCAGCTCCAATATCCTGATAATCACCAACCATCTTCTGCAGGCTCTGATCCGTCAGTTTCCCGCCAAATATAAGGGAATATTCCTGGCTTTTCCTTATCATGTCATACCCATCAAAGTTATTTCCAAATGCACTTGTATAGTCATCAGAACTTCCAAAACTGAACCATTGAAACGAAAGTATGCTTCCAAAAACTACAAGATATAGAAAACATAGAAACACGCTTATTTTGGTACTCGTTTTACGCCATAGCTTTTTATGCTCTAACAAAAATAATTCCATTATTGATGCACTCCTTCCTCTGTTGGAAAATAATATAAATATAAATCTTCTAATGTGGCTTCGCACAAAACAGCTTCCTCACTCGGCTTGTCGTCTGAAATAATACGAAGTACCACCTGTTTTCCCTCATGCCTTAAATTTGCAACTGTTGATTTTGTCTGCCATTTTTTTGCTTCTGCTGAAGATACTTCCAGTTCCCATACTTTTCCATCTGCCTTCTGAACCAGTTCTGGTACAGTACCATGTAATACGATTTTCCCTTGCTTCATAAGCAGAACTTCATCCGCTATTGCTTCAATATCAGAAACGATATGTGTTGACAAAATAACAATTTTATCCCCGGCATAGTCAGATAGCAGATTACGAAACCGCACCCTTTCTTTTGGGTCTAATCCGGCTGTTGGCTCATCTAATATCAAGATGTCCGGATTGTTCAGTAACGCCTGTGCAATTCCGACTCTCTGTTTCATGCCGCCTGAAAAAGTCTTTACTTTCTTATCAGCCACATGACTTAATCCTACTTCCTCCAATAATTGTCTCGCCCGCTTTTTAGCAATTTTCTTTGGTATTCCCTTAAGGGCAGAAACATACAACAAAAATTCCAGAGCAGTATAATTAGGATAGTATCCAAAATCCTGTGGAAGATAGCCTAATACATTTCTATAATCTTCTCCCATAGAAATCACATCTTTCCCATCTAAAAGCACCTCCCCAGAAGTCGATTCCAAAATAGCACACATCATTCGCATCAGTGTTGTCTTTCCTGCACCATTCGCTCCCAAAAGACCATATACTTTTGGTTCTAAGGTTGCACTGACCTGGTCAACGGCTATTTTGCTGCCATAATGCTTTGTCAATCTGTCAAGTGATAATTCCATACATTTTCCCTTCCTTTCTGATAGTTATAATAAAATGAATTTCTTTTATGAAAAACGCTGCAAAAAATAAAAAAGCAACGATCCATATCCCAAAAGAAGATGTTTCATACAGCCACGGCATCGTTTTCGCCAAAATACCCCAAAGCACACAGGAACTAAATACTAAAACTGTACATATTTGTATATTTTCCCTTCTGCACAGCCGAATCAAACGCAACATGCTAACCATACATACTAAATATGGAACCAAACAATATAAAATAATCTGCCCAATTTCTTCACATGAATTTTGAAGATGTACTTCCAAGGATATAAAAATCGTCATACACACAAGATTAGAAGCCCCTGCTAAAATCAGCTTTGCCAATATAATCTGTGCGCCTGAAGCCCTTGTGACAGCTTCAATCTCACTCATTCGATAATATTGACATTTGAACATAGCCGGCATGATAGCCAGTACAAACAGCGGTATAAATGCAGGAATATAACTTGGATTGCCTGCTACTGTGTAAATTACTACACACATAATGAATAACGTAACTGCCTGCAAGCCAAATATTGCTACTCCTTCAAATCGAAAAATATCCGACAAATACTGGGCAAATCCTATCCGTGGTTCTTCCTGCCATTTTTTCGTTAATTTTTGCTCCCTCATAATTTCAGTACATAATCTTATGGTTTCTTCCAGTTTGGCATTGCCAAGTTTCTTTACATCTTCTTTGTTATGCACTTTTTCAAGTTCTGTTTCCTGCTGTAAACACTTTTTCAAATACTGTTTCAATTCTTTATCGTTCATTTTCCTGCTCCTTCCTCATTATTTTTAACGCATTTCTAACCCTGCTCTGTGCCGTTCTCATGTTGCATCCCATTACTTTTGCAATCTCCCAAAACGAAAATTCCTCTCCAAACCGTAAAATAACAGCTTCTCTTTGCTCTGGCGATAAAACATTTAATAGATAACCTACCTCTGACTTATCCTCTATCCGGCGCAGCCCATCACATTCATCTTTGATTTCTCCCTCATTTTCTAAGGAACATTCTTTCATTTTCCGGCTTTCATCAATGCATAAATGATTTGCTATTGTATATAAATATGCCTTAAATTTCCCTTTTTCTTTATATCCCGACAAATTTTTAAACAGTTTCAAAAAAGTTTCCTGCGTTAAATCTTCCGCTTTCTCCAGATTGAAGCATTGTCTTTTACAATAACGTAAAACAGATGTATAATAACGTCTTATCAATTCCTCAGCCGCTTTTTCGTCTCCGAGCCTTATCTGCTCTACCAACGCATCATCAGAATATATTTCTTCCATATTCACACATTATCAACTCCTTTCTTTGAAAGGTTCGTATATATATATTAACGCTCCATTCCGCTCAAATGATCAAAACTTCATTAAATTTTTCAGATCTGCATCATGGAAATATGCATATCGTTGTATTCGATAGTACGGTATAGAACCGGGTTCCTCATCAGGTAATGAAGAACCGTCATATCGATTCTGTCCAGATTCTTATGGATTTCGGCTCTGCCCTCGGGCGTATAAGAATTGATTTTGCGGTTCATGGACTTTGGGGGCTTGTGCCGTATGTAACCTACCGGGACAACTGCGTGTCCGGCTACATATCGGAGCTGTTTGCTCTTCCCATACCGTTCCCTGATAACTTTTGGGACTTCACACGGAAGTTTCCTTTTCCTGACCTGTTTTGCAGTTTTAACCCGTTCTTTCAGTCTTGCCCGCAGGCTCTTGTGGACAGATAAGGCGAATGGCGTAAGGTCGTCGCAGACCTTTGTGGCTAATTGATAGTAGTCATGGATTCCCATTACATAAACGTTGTAGCGGCAAATCGCCTGATATTCAGTACGCTTGCCTTGTGACGGGAACTCAATGTCGTAAATCAGCCGTTTTAAGTTTGGTTTTATTTTCGCGATAGATTTCTCTCTGATATGGCTCTCCACTACATATTTGGTGCGTCCGTCGCTCCGTTTCCCACGGGGGATAACCTTTAGCTTGAAACCGAGAAACTCTGAATACTGCTCTTTCAGGTTAATCACCTTCGATTTTTCAGGGCTGATTTCAAGAGCGAGCCTTTCATGGAGCCAGCTTTTGGTTGCGTGGAATAGCTTCACTGCATTTTGATAGCTGTTTGTAAATATCTTAAAATCATCAGCATATCGGACGCAGGTAACTTCTTTCAGTTTTGTCCTCCGCAGTGCGGAAAACTTATGGCTTTTACTCACGCTTCCATTCGGATTGACTGTTTCCTTATACGGGAACTCTGTCGGTATTTCTTCCCATTGACTCGCAAGCCACCAATCTAATTCATTCAGAACTACATTGGAGAGCAGGGGCGAGATAATACCGCCCTGCGGCGTCCCGACTTCCGGGAATCCAATCCCGGCCACCTCCGCTTTTAACATAGCGGATAGGATACAGAGCAGCTTTTTGTCATGGATTCCCATTGTCCAGAGCTGTTTCAGCAGTTTTCCGTGGTTCACGTTGTCGAAGAACCCCTTGATGTCTATATCTACGACATAGTGGAGATTGCTTCTCTGCATATCCTTATGAACCTGAGCGATTGCGTGCTGTTGGTTCCTGTTAGGGCGGAATCCATAGCTATGGTCGTGGAATTTAGCCTCACATATCGGCTCCATGACCTGCAATACGCACTGTTGTATCAGCCTGTCCATAATTGTCGGTATTCCAAGCGGGCGTTTCTTTGTTGGGTCATTTCCTTTCGGAATCTCTACCCGCCGGACACTTTGCGGAACGTACCAGTCTAACTTGTGCTGTACGGAAGAAATTAGCTGTTCATCAGAGAGTGTTGCTAATTCTGTAATTGTTTTTCCATCTGTGCCGGGTGTCATGCTCCCATGATTTTTCTTGATGTTGCGGTATGCCAGCCGTATATTTTCGGGCAATGCAATGATTTCAACCAGATGTTTGAAAACTTTACCCTTACTGCTGTCGGCGTACAGCTTATCTTGAATTTCCTGAAAGTCATAATACTCGGCGTGCCTTAACTTATCTTTCTTTTGTGCCTTTCCTGTTGCCATAGTCGGTTACTTGTCCTCACTTTCGTTTGGATTTTCGCCTTTCTTAGTCCTACTCGAACCTATGCGTGTTTATTGATTATGATTTTATTTCTGTTCCTGACTACAGCCCGTCCCTCCACCGCTTACTTTGTTCACGGCTTCACAGGTAGCATGGCTGCTCTTTCCTCCCGGATTAAGAACGGTTATACCGCACCTCCCATAAAAGGCGGCACGATTTTCCCGCCCATTGCTTCATCATGCGTATCCACTCCACATCCGGGGCTTTCCACGTTCCGATATTCCTATCTTTGCATAATACCCTTAACCCTGCCCTTTAGGCCTGTATGCCTGATGGTGCCTGTAACACCATAGGGAATTTCATATCGACAAATCTTACTTTCCCCCACATACGCCGTTTTCACGGCTATGGCATTTCTGCCATATCCCGTTATAGACCTGTACATTCGGGCTTTTGTCAGCGGTAGTCAGCCGCATTCTGGACATAGGTACTTTATAGACCTCCGGCCTAACACCCCCGGCCACCTCTGGCTCGGTTTTGCTTTATCCCCAAAAGGGACAGTCGCAGGTGCAGACAGCCGACTTCAGCGTGCTGTGTCAGTTGTGGGAAATACGTCCCGTTTCTTCCAACGCAGTATCAAGGGAAGCGTTTCAGGGCGTTACCCCGTCATTCCACTTCTCGGAATATCAGTTAGAAAGGCTGTTGCCTTTCCGTCACTTTTACCTCTTTGCAGGAAAATCCTACGCAAAGTTTATATGCGACAACGTGTCGCTGCACTGTCAAAGGGGGCTAAACGTGCGCCGCAGCTAATCAGGATAGATTTAGCTGTCTTGCCTGTTGCTACTTGTCAAGGACGTATTCATCATTTTTCATCACTTTTTCTTGGTCTGCCCTGTTTTCCATGCTGCAAATCATGGAGAATAACACGCTTTAGTTTTTCCTCCACGCTTTGGGTACTTGTAGCAGAGAAATGTACCTCAACTAAGTAGGTTGTCTTATCAATCTTCTTTTGCAAACAGGGCGTTGGTCTGAATGTTGTCGCTCATGTTTCTCCTTTTGGGCGTAAAAAAAGACGCATGGTTTACAAATTACTGTTCCATGCGCCTTTACGCTGTTATTTTGATATTAGATTGTTTTGTCGATTATGCTAACTGCATAATCTCACTCTGTAAATCCTTAACTAAATCAAGCGATAACTCTGTGTAATCTGCTATGTCCTCCAATGACATTTTACCTGCCTTAATCATGCGAATAGCTGTCTTTCTTGCTTTATCTTGTTCAGCTTCATAACGCTCACTTTTGATATAAGACCTTATAACTTCTTCCTCGTCAAATAAACTCATCATAATTGACACAACCTCCTTTTCCCTGTCAAGCAAGTATTCCCTTAGTATATTTTTGTCTTTACAGATACGAATTGTTTCAGTAACAGTTTTTCTTGTTCTGCCATAAAGTTTCATCTGTTCATTATACACTTTACAGAAAATAATATACTGATTGAGTATGTTGTCCGTATCGCTCTCGCAAATAACTTTTACCTTTACATCAACAGCAGTATCAACTCCGTCAAAAAATTCCTTTGATAAGGATATTGTATCAGGAATGTTTTTTCGGTCACCTGTGTAAATTACATACAGTTCGGGTTTTGGCATTTTTACTTTCTTGCTCTTGTATAGATTTTGATTGGTACGCTCAAAATAATCATGATATGTCTGCGCAAGATATAACAACGCTCTAATAATAATATTCAACGTCCATAATGATTGCGCTTCTAACAGAATCATAAATTTTTCCCCTAAAAGGAAGCCCAAATCATTATAAATCCCGTCTGTCAGAACATTCTTAATCGTAATATCTGTTAGTTCACTCTCGGTGGCTGTTTTATCTTCTGGGTGGAGTGCCCTATATAATTGCAACAGGTATTTTTTAATCTTAAATAAGTCAGAAAATACACTGTCCTTGATGGTATATTTAGCTATTGTTTCTTCTTCGGGTACTATCTGCTTTGTATCGTCCTGCACTTTAACACCTCGATTCCTAAAAATCTGTGGCACAAGATATAATATAATCTGCGCCTGCCACACTTCAATTATACAAAAAATCGCCTGTCTTTACAATAAATTTCACATTAAATTTCTTCCTCCCTCCGTTTCGTTTTGTTCTGTTGCCTGTTATGCTGTCGGCTCTTGTTCTGAAGTTCCCTTTCAAGATTCTTCTTGTTATAGCTGATTACCTCGGCATATGCTAACTCTGTGGCGGTCTTGGTCTGCTCTCTGCCGATACTGTCATACTCGGATTGCAAGGAATGTATCTCGGCTTTCCACTGTTTCGGCGTTATCTTCTCGCCGTTCTGTAAAAGGCTCTGCATACGCTCCTTTAATTCGGGATACTTCGATAAGCTGTCCTTATGCTCTTTATCGTATCTCATTTTCGCAAGTCCTTTGAGTGACTGGCTCTCTTTATAGGTGGCTTGGATCGGCGCAAAGAGGGCATACATTTTTGACAGCATCTTCACACCGGGAAATGAAATATTTCTTCTTTTCCAAGATTTCCTCCTGCCTGTCTTTGGAAAGCGTCTGGAATATCTCATCATAGTCAAGCTCCGCAAGCGGCGTACCCAGAACAGGCGTTAAAACTTCATGTTCATACCATATCCGCCAGAGTTCCTCAAACAGCTCCAGACAATCCGAAAATGCCATTGCCGAATCAAACCCCTCGCCCTCACTGAACCTGGTGTTAGTATATAAGTGTGGACAGAAAAAGTTGAACAACCTATACTATCAAATGAAAGAGCAAAGGAGATGAAAGGCATGGCGAAAAATCAAAAATCTTACACTCCGG
>CAJTFW010000012.1 GCA_910575445.1 Lachnospiraceae bacterium
TGGTATAATCGTAAGCGGATACATAGCTCTATTGGTTATTTGACACCACAGCAAAAGGAGGATGAGGAACTTAAAAAAACAGCATAATCTTTCGACTTTTTTTGTCCAAAGTATTGACATAGATCCAATCCTTGAGCAGAAGGTAAAAGCCTCCGGCATGAAAAGCAAATCCGCTTTCCTGCGCCGCCAGATTTTGTATGGTTTTGTTTATGACATTGACTATTCCGAACTTCGGGAATACAATGCCGCACTCGGAAAAATCGGCGGCAATCTGAACCAGATAGCAAAGCGCATGAACGCCACAGGAAACGTCTATGCCGCTGATGTAAAAGAGGTAAAGGAACTGATGAAAAAAGTGTGGGATACACAAAAAGCCATGCTCTCAAAACAGCCATACATGAAACAGTAAACCGTATCAAAATTTCTGCCACAAAACGGAACAGCAGCAGTCAAAGCGAAACTGCAATAACATCTAAAATCAGACAAATTTCACACCAACAAAAAAGGTGTACCGCAGGTAAGTTTCAACCTTCCTTGCAGTACACCTTGATGTGTATAACCATTCCGTATTTTTCGTTTTTTGCATATATACAGTTTTTGTTTTTTTCTAAACATGACCTGTCCCTCTCTGCCATCTTTTACAAAAAAAGAGAACAGCGTTTTATACTCAAATAAAACCACTATTCCCTAATTTATGAATTACATATTTATGTCATAAAGATTGCATTATCAACCACCATTAGCGTTTGTATTGAATATATAAAACTAATCTTATGACTTCTTTGTAAAATCTAAAAGCTATGTTTTGTATAATTTATGTAAAATTTGAATTTTTTAGGAAATCTGCATCACATCATTTTTATCCTCTTGCAAAAAAATCTGTATGCTTGTTCCTTCTCCAGGGCTGCTCTGTAAGTCAATCTGACCATTCAAATACTGTACGGCGTGTTTTGCAATAGAAAGTCCCAGCCCCGTTCCACCCGACTCTTTAGAACGGCTCTTATCCACTCTGTAAAACCTCTCAAATATCCTTGCCTGATGTTCCGCCGGAATGCCAATTCCTGAATCCTTTACAGAGATCACAGCCTGATTTTCCTCCCTGCTTACAGAAACCTCCACCATACCGCCATCTTTATTATATTTGACAGCATTATCGCAAAGATTAAATATAATTTCCGTCAATAACCGCCGGACACTTTTTATCCTGACTGTTTCCCCTGTCACAGCAATTTCAATATCCTTTATCGCTGCTATATCCGCCAGCCCCGCAGCCACATCCGTTGCAACCTCATATAAGTCAACATTTTCAAAAGGCATATCGCACCCCTCGTCTAATTGGGATAAACGGATAATATCATCAATCAATGTTACAAGCCGCCCTGCCTCTGTGCGGATATGCCCTACAAAACGTGCCATATCCTCCGGTTTTACAAGACCATTCTCCATTAACTCCGCACTTCCCATGATTGATTGCAGCGGCGTTTTCAGTTCATGTGATACATTGGCAGTAAACTCCCGCCTGTTCCTTTCTGCGAAAGCTTCTTCTGTTATATCAAAGGCAAGGACAACCGCCCCGATTACAGTACCATTAGATTCAATGCGGTTGACATGGAGCTGATACTCTTTTCCCTCACGTTCTATGCGGATTTCGCTGTGTCCGTTTGAAAATGCGTCCTGTATAGCATGGCTCACATCATGGTTCCGCTCCACTGTCAGAAAATCTTTACCTATGCAGGATTTTTTTGTATGGAACAGTTTCAATGCTGCGGGATTGATGTTCAGAATGATGTTTTTTTCATTTAAAAGCACAAGTCCTTCCGTCATGCCCTGCGTAATCTGTGTAAACTCATCATTCTTTCTCTGAAGTTCCGACAACTGTACATCTATCTGCCTATGCTGTTTATTGATACGGTTTAATAAGGGCGCTAATTCTTCATAGGTATCATTTTCCAGCGGTTTTTCCAAATCAAGGCTGTTTAATGGCTCCATGATATGTTTGGAAATCCGGCTTGCCAACACTCCCGACAACACAAGGGCCACGGCAAGCACAATTAAAATCGGCTGTATCATTCCCAATACAAGCAACCAAACAGTAGCACTGCTAACCGAAATTCTAAGGACAGAACCATCGTTAAGCCTTCTGGCACAGTAAAGCGTTTTTTCCAGGAGTGTCGTGGAATAGCGCAGGCTTTTTCCTTCGCTGTTCTGTAATGCCTGCCTGATTTCCTCCCTGTCCGCATGGTTTTCCATACTTTCCTCGTCGGACTGTGTATCATATATCACATCGCCGTTCCCGGCAACCCATGTCAGACGGTACTGATTTGATTGTAATTCCTCAAGATATTCCTGCCCGTTCTTCTCAACGGCTGCGGCTGCCAAAGACAACTCATCTTCTAACTGTTTCCCCTGAACATCACTGAAATAATGGTAAAGACACCCCATGATGATAACAAGGCTCGCCATCAGGACAGCCGCCGCCACAATCATAATAGACTTAAAAATTTTCTTTGTCATGCCTGCACCTCTAATCTATATCCAACGCCACGCACTGTTTCAATCATTTTCCCATAATCCCCCAGCTTCACACGCAATGTACGGATATGCATATCAACCGTCCTTGTTTCACTGATATAATCCGCACCCCATACATCATTAAAAAGCTGGTCACGGGTAAATGCAATTCCCGGATGAGAGAGGAACAGACGGAGAAGTTCAAACTCTTTTAAAGTAAGCTGTATCCTTTCTCTGTCAACGGTAACAGTATGCTCGTCTAAATTGACAACAAGGCCGCCTGCCTTCAAAAGATGTTCCACTTCTGTGGGATTGCATCGGCGAAGTACAGCTTTCACACGGGAAACCATTTCCATCATTCCAAAAGGCTTTACAAGATAATCGTCCGCACCTAAATCAAGGCTCTGAATTTTATCGTACTCCATGCCCTTAGCCGTTGCCATGATAACGGGAATCCTGCAAGTGTCGGGACTGTCTTTCAGAAATTTCAACAATTCCACGCCGTCCTCTCCGGGCAGCATAATATCAAGGATAATCAAATCCGGCTTATCCGTGGCCAGCGCATCATGAAAAGCCGCCGCATCCGAAAAGCCTGTTGCTTCAAAATCTGTAGAATTAAGCGTGTATACCTCAATATCCCTGATACTTTCATCGTCCTCTACGCACCATATTTTCATAAATTTTCTGCTCCTTTGTGTTTTCCTGTTACAGAAAAAGCCACCCACTCTGCAATATTTACCGCATGATCCCCAATACGTTCAAAGTATTTGGCAATCATCAGTAAATCTAATGCGTATCCTCCATTTGTCGGCTTTTCTGCTATCAGTTCAATCAATGATGATTTGACCTGCAGGAATAAATCGTCAACCACATCGTCACGGTCAATCGCCGCATCAGCCAGCGCAACATCCTGCTTTACAAAGGCATCAATGCTTTCTGTGACCATTTGGCTCACCGCATCAGCCATAAAACGGATATGTTCACATTCCCCGCCTGTCCGCCCGTCAAGAAATGTAATAATTTCTGCAATGTCCGCCGCCTGCGTTCCGATACGCTCCATATCGGTAATCATTTTAAGGGCTGCGGAAATCTGCCGCAAATCCCCTGCCACCGGCTGTTGCTGTAACAACAGTTTCAGGCACAGCGTTTCTATTGTGCGCTCCATATGGTTAATTTCCCCGTCAAGGGATATAACCTTATCTGTCAGCTTCACATCGCCCGCAGAGAGCGCCCTTGAAGCAATTGCAATCGCTTCCTCACACATTGCCCCCATCCTCGTAAGCTCATTATTAAGCGTAGCAAGCTGTTCATCAAAACGACTTCTCATTATCCAAACCTCCCCGTAATATAATCCTCTGTCCGCTTGTCTTTTGGCTGCTCAAACATCTTTTCCGTATTTCCATATTCAATTAAACTACCGAGGAGAAAGAATGCAGTATTATCGGAAATCCGTACAGCCTGCTGCATATTGTGCGTAACGATGATAATAGTATACTTATCTTTCAGTTCCATTGCAAGTTCCTCAATTTTAGATGTGGAAATCGGATCAAGGGCGCTTGTGGGCTCATCCATCAGAAGCACATCCGGTTCAACCGCTAATGCACGGGCAATGCAGAGCCGCTGCTGCTGACCTCCCGACAATCCTAATGCCGATTTTTTCAGCCTGTCCTTTACTTCCTCCCAGATTGCAGCTCCACGCAGGGAGTGTTCTACGATATCGTCCAGTTTTGCTTTATTTTTTATGCCATGTGTCCTTGGTCCATAAGCAATATTATCATAAATACTCATCGGAAACGGATTAGGCTTTTGAAAGACCATGCCAATGCTGCGGCGAAGCTCATTGACATCAATATCTGCATCAAAAATATTATAATTCCTATAACACACTTCTCCCGTAATCCTTACACCAGTAATAAGGTCATTCATTCGATTTAAAGATTTAAGAAAAGTAGATTTTCCACACCCGGAGGGACCAATCAGAGCTGTAATGCTCCGTTCCTCAATTTCAATATTTATATCTTTCAAAGCCTGCGCACTGCCATACCAAAGACACAGGTCTTTCACTGTCATAACATTACTCATACAATTCTCCTTCTTTGGAAATATCTGCCCACCAATGCCGCCGACAAATTGATGAACATGGTCAAAATCATCAGGATAGCGGCAATAGCAAAAGCAATTCCAAATTCTCCGTTTTCCTTTGCATAGACATATAATGCAACTGTCAGTGTTGCCCCTGCACTGCCAAGCCCCTCAAAGATTCCATTCAGAGCGTGGGCAAAACCAGCCGTAAAAAGAAGTGCCGCCGATTCCCCAAGAATACGCCCGACAGACAGGATACAGCCCGTTATGACACCTTCAATACAGCCGGGAAGTACAACGGTATAAATCACACGCCATTTTCCAGCCCCAAGTCCGAAAGCACCTTCACGGTAACTTTGCGGCACCGTTTTCAGGCTCTCCTGAGTGGTACGCATGACCGTGGGCAGATTCATGATTACCAGTGTAAATGCCCCTGCTAAGAGGGAAGTTTTCATACCAAAAAACTGACAGAAAAACAGCATCCCCACAAGACCATAAATAATAGACGGAATCCCCGATAATGTTTCAGCAGTGTATTCAATCATTTCTACCAGCTTTTTATTTTTGGCATATTCCGTCAGATAAATTGCAGCACCTACCCCAAGAGGAAGAACCAATACCAAAGTTGCCAGCACAATATAGACCGTATTGAGAATATCCGGCAGAATCCCTATGCGGTTCGACAGATAACTCGGTTTTGTAGTAAGCAGTTTCCATGATACATTCGGCAGTCCTTTCCACAATACATAGCCGATTAAAAATAATACCAATGCACAGGTAACGCTCACGGAAATTCCCATCAGCACACGCATGACGGTAATGTATGCTTTCCTTTTAGTTGAAATAGATTGTTTTTGCATTTTCATTTACTCCTTACTATGTTTCAAAAAGAAATTCAACACGGCATTTATCAGCATGATAAAGAGGAACAGCACCAACGCAATGGAAAACAATGCCTGTTTTTGTAAACTCCCGTCAGCCGCATAGGACATTTCACTTGCCACGGCGGTTGTAAGGAAACGTACACTTTGAAACATCCCCGGCATATTAGGTGCGTTCCCTGCCACCATCATAATAGCCATTGCCTCTCCGATAGCCCTGCCAACTCCTAACACGACAGCCGCTGCGATACCGCTTTTTGCTGCCGGAACAGATACACGGAAATATGTTTCAACCGGCGTTGCTCCAAGTGCAAGGGAAGCATCCTCATATTCCTTTGGAACTGCTTCTAACGCCGTAAGCGATACTTTGATAATTGATGGTAAAATCATAATGGCAAGCACTATAATGGCAGCAAACAGACTTGCCCCGTCCGGAATATGAAAGAGGGTCCGTATCCCCGGAACAAGCACCATCATTCCTACAAGTCCATAAACCACTGACGGAATGCCCGCCAGCAGACTGACCGCCGTTTCTATAACAGTTTTTACTTTTGGCGGCGCAATTTTAGAGAGGTAAACTGCTGCCAGAAAGCCAACCGGCACTCCGATTACAATTGCACCAGCCGTACCGTAAATACTTGTGAGGATAAAAGGCAAAATGCCATATTGCGGCTGTGCTGCCGTAGAAGCCCACTTTTTCCCAAAAAGGAATTTCAAAACACCTATTTTACGGATAGCAGGAATACCGGATATGACAAGATAAACAGTAATTAAAAGCACACAGCCAACCGTAATCAGACCAAGTACCAGGAAAATGCCATGTATGGCATTCTCCATAAGCCGTTTTCTGTTCTTCATTTGACTCCACCTTTCAAAGCCTTTAGTTTACCGGCACAGCACCCGCAGATGAGATAATCTCATTTGCTTCAGATGATGTAATATAGTCAAAAAATTTCTGTGCAGCCTCCGAAAGCTCTGTATTGCTCCTTGTAACTAATACAAAAGGGCGCTGCACTACATAACTGCCATCTTTGACTGTTTCCTCCGTAGGCATAATGCCGCCGACAGAAAGTGCTTTTACAGTTTCCTTTACAGACGCAAGGGAAGCATAACCGATTGCCGCAGGATTGCCTGCCACCGTTGTGATCACATCTCCGGTAGATGTAAGTTCCTGACGGTATTTGCAGACATCTTCCGTATCTGTAATGGATTCAAAGCCATCTCTTGTACCACTTCCCGCTTCACGGCCAATCAGTACAATTTCCAAATCATTACCGCCTATCTCCTTCCAATTCGTTATTTCGCCCCTATAAATTCTGCCAATCGTTTCAAGGTCAAGGTCATTTACCGGATTATCAGTATTTACAATAACGGCAATGCCATCAAGAGCCAGTATCGTTTCAGTCAACCCCTGTGCCTTTTCTTCATCCTTTAAGTTACGGCTGGAAAGACCAATATCACAACGTCCCTCTGCAACCGCTGTAACTCCAGAACCGGAGCCGGTAGGATTATATGTAAAGGTTACGCCGGAATTGTTTCCCTCAAAGGCTTCTCCCAAAGCGCCAATGACTTTTTCCATAGAAGTTGAACCGTCCGTAGATACCGATCCACTGACTGTTTTCCCACATCCTGTCATAGCAGTAAGCATAAGTGATACAATCGCAATAAGTGTGACAAATTTTTTCATGATACATTTTCTCCTTTTTTATCTGATATTTTTTGCTCTGTGATTATTATGATAAGTGCTGTCTGTAAAATCAAAAACACAACTTTTGTCAAATATTTGTAAAATTTGCAGACTTATCATTAAAGACCGCATTATGGAAAAGTGCATAACTGGCTATTCCGTCATGGATAACTGTGTTCACAGCACATGGAAAAGCAAAGTGCAGCTTTCCCACATCCTGTAAACACAGTTACCCACAACTCCATAAAACAGGCAGTTATACACTTTCCCACAATGCCTACGCCTGCGGAATCCATCTCATTCGTTCCTCTTTTATAACTTTTAGACAATATCGAGCTGTTGACAAACCTCTTGCCAAAAAGATTTGCATATAAGAAAATATATGTGTAGATGAATTCTTGAGGTGATACATTATGATGACGAAAAGAGAAAACCAACAGATAGAAATGCATTTGATAACAATTGAAGATTTAGTCCCTATGGATCATTTGCTTCGGAAAGTAAATGATATCATTGATTTTTCATTCATATATAACGAAGTAGAAAATATGTACGGTCATAACAATGGGCGTCCATCTATTGATCCAGTGGCCTTAATCAAGTTTCTTCTCATCGGTTTTCTTTATGGCATCAATTCCGAAAGAAGAATATCAGAAGAGATTCAGGTGAACATGGCATACCGTTGGTTTCTTGGTCTTAATATCATGGATAAAGTTCCAGACCATTCTACGATTTCCCAGAACAGACGACGCCGTTTCAACGGCAGTGATCTTTTTCGGAATATCTTTCAGAAAATTGTTTCCATATGCATAGAAAAGGGTCTGGCAGACGGCAAGCTGGTTTTTACGGATTCGACACATATGAAGGCAAACGCATCCCGCAACACAGAATACATCAAACAAACAGAAGAAGTAACAAATGAATACCTCAAAGAACTAGACCAGTATGAAGAAACGGTACGGGACCAGTTGGAATCGGAAGGGAAAATCAAGCCCGTCAGATGCAGGAAACGGAAGGAAAAAATAGAAATCATTAGCCGCCGTGAAAGCAGAACAGAGCCTGAATCGGGATTTTACAAGAGGAAAGGGAAAGCGGAGGGAATGCACTACTTGTCGCATGAAACCGTAGACTCTAAAAACGGAATCATAATTGATGTGGCAGCTACAGCCGGTAATGTGCCTGATAGCCAGCCGTATATCAAAAGGATTGATTATATTGAGAAAAATCTGGGTTTAAAAATACAGGAAGCATGTGCCGACAGTGGCTATGACACAAACCTTATCAACCAACAGTTATCAGAAAGAGGCATAAATTTTTATACACCTAAAAGAACAGAGCAAAAAAGAGGAACTACAGAATTTCAAAGGAAAGATTTTCAATATGATGAAAAGGATGACAGATTCATCTGTCCCGGAGGAAAAGCACTTCCGCTGCACCGGCTCAATAGAACAAGCAATACTGTAACAAAAGAGTACCGCTGTCCAAAGGCTGAATGTAAAGACTGTCCATTCCGTAACAGGTGCATAGGAGAAAAAGGTTCTGATAAAAGAATTCAAGTAAATATTTTTGAAGACGTTGTAAAAAAGAATCATGAAAAGGATGGTACGGAAACACACACCAAGGTTTTGCTTCTGCGACAGATATGGAGCGAAGGCAGCTTTGCGGCGCAAAAGTCAAGACATAACTTGAAATTCTTATACAGAAGAGGATTAGAGGCGGCTGAACAGCAGTGCCTCTTATCGTCAACGGCATTAAATCTTAAAAGGATGATAAAGGCCATGGCATAGGGAACCATGACCTTTTTCTTTGGAATATTTTTGCTATCTTTGCTAGATTTTTATCATGATATCTTGTGACATTTACGAAATTAGAGGGTTTGTCAACAGCTCAAAAATGTCCCGAGGCATCGACATCCTTGTTGATTGCCCCGGGCAGAGGTATAATATAAGTGTAATGTGATAGGGAAGGAGGAACAATGGCACGAACAAAAAACAGAGGGTATCAGCAGACTTTGGCCCCTACCTATACGGCCCGGCTCTGGAAAATGGGCGGCTACATCCGGCTTTCCCGAGAGGATTTACAGAAAATCAACCGGGGGCTTGACGATAGCAACAGCGTGAAAAACCAGCGCGACATTCTCAATGATTTTCACTTCAACCATGCGGAAGAATTTGAAAGCTACACCGAGTATGTGGATGACGGCCACACGGGAACCGATACGGAGCGCGAAAGTTTCCAGCGGCTCTTGGGGGATGTGATGAGCGGGAAAATCAACTGCGTTGTGGTAAAAGACCTTTCCCGTTTCGCCCGGAATTATAGCGATGCTGGAAGTCTGATTGATAACCTTTTTGTGCAGATGGGCGTCCGCTTTATCAGCTTGGCCGAGGGCGTGGACAGCTACCTGAACCCGGACAGCGTGAACAGCATCATCGTTCCGATAACAAACGTGATGAACGACCAGTATTGTTATCAGACCTCAAAGAAAATCCGGCAGGTTTTCGATTACAAGCGGCGCAACGGCCAGTACATCGGCTCTTTTGCTCCCTACGGCTACATAAAAGACCCCAAAGACAAGCACCAGCTAATCGTTGACCCGGAAGCCGCTGAAATTGTCAAGAAGATTTACGAGATGTGCCTGCAAGGTACGGCCAAACTTCAAATTGTGATGTATCTGAACGACCACGGCACACCCAGCCCCACGGCATACAGAAAGCTAAAGGGCCTGCCCTACTCCCCGGCTATATCGGACGCTCCCATGTGGGGGAACAAGATTATAACGGATATTCTCAGAAATCCTATTTACACCGGGGATTTAGTACAAGGCCGCCGCCGGGTGAAAAGCTACAAGGTACACCAGATTGAGGCTGTGCCGGAGGAAGAATGGGTGCGCGTCCCCGATACCCACGAGGCCATCATCACCCACGAAACCTTTGACCGGGTGCAGGAACTTCTGAAACGTGACACCCGGACGGCCCCTAAAAAGCGGGAGCTCCATTTATTCAGCGGTTTTCTAAGGTGCGCTGACTGCGGCAAGGCTGTGACCCGGAGCCAGAGCGGGAAGAATGTTTATTATTCCTGCTCCACTTACAAGAAACGCTCCCGTACAGCCTGCACCATGCACTCTATCAAGCACAACCGTCTGGAGGCCGCCGAGCTTACGGATTTGCTGGCCCGGCTGACGGCTGAACGGAAAGAGCTCTCAAACGGCGTTGACCAGCAGCATCCCGCGCTGGTAGCCTTTGCGAAATATCAGAACATCGAAAAGCTGACCCGCGAAATTCTGATTGAGCTGGTAGACCATATCAAGGTTTACGAAAACGGCAATATCAGCGTTCACTTTAAGTTTGCGGACGAGTTCCGCCGGATTGCCGAGTACATTGAAATCAACACCACTGACACCGCCGAGGCGGGCTGACCCCCGCCAAAGCATAAAATCCTTTTGACAGTGTGTTTTCCTAATAAAACGCAATCTTATGCTTGCTCCGAAACTTATCATTTAGCAAATACGGAAAGGAAGGGAAAAGAATGGATTGGGAACTGGAAATCAAGGACAGCGGCTATCTGCCGGAAAAAGGGAAGCCGACAGAGGAAACTGTCTGCTACAAAATCGGCGGCACATACTATGAAGTGTCTACCTCCTGCGGCGGCTCGGAACGGCTCCGCGACAAGATGATACGGCTCATAAAATCAGAAACCGTCAAACCGCCCAATGACAAACAGGGATAAGCGCGCTATAATTAGGTTAGCACATACTGTTTGTCGGGCGTTCATTACAGGAGGAATGAACACATGACAGCAAATACATATAAGCCCAGACAGATAACAGCATTATACGCCCGTCTTTCACAGGAAGATACGTTAGAGGGCGACAGCAACAGCATTGTGAACCAGAAAGCAGTCCTCTCCAAATATGCGGCGGACAACGGCTTTTCCAATCCCGTTTTCTTTATTGACGACGGTGTATCGGGCGTGACGTTCGACAGACCGAATTTTAACCGCATGATTGCAGAGATTGAAGCCGGAAACGTGGCGACGGTCATTGTCAAGGATATGTCAAGGTTAGGGCGCGATTATCTGAAAGTTGGCTACTATACGGAAATCTTTTTTGTGGAGCGTGACGTTAGATATATCGCAATCAATGACGGTGTGGACAGCGAAAAGGGAGATAATGATTTTACCCCGTTCCGCAACTTATTTAACGATTTTTACGCCAAAGACACAAGCAAAAAGGTACGGGCAATCAAGCGAGCGCAGGGACAGGCGGGGGAACATCTGACAAAGCCGCCTTACGGCTACATGGTAAGCCCTACTGACAAGAAGCAATGGATTGTGGACGAAGAAGCCGCCGCTGTGGTGAAACGGATTTTTGATTTATGTATCGGCGGGAAAGGCCCTATGCAGATAGCAAAAATCCTCAAGAAAGATAAAGTACCGACTGCCAAAGCCTACTATGCCGAGAAAAAGGGGAAAGCACTTCCCGAAAATCCGTACAACTGGAAAGACAGCACGATTGTCGGCATTTTGGAACGTATGGACTATTGCGGACATACCGTAAATTTCAAAAGCTATTCCAAATCCCACAAACTGAAAAAGCGGATTCCAACCACAAAGGAACAGCAGGCAGTTTTCTATAATACCCATGAAGCGATTGTAGAGGACGCTGTTTTTGAACGGGTGCAGGAACTTAGGGCGAACAAACGCCGCCCCACAAAAGCAGAACGGCAAGCCCTGTTCTCCGGCTTGGTATACTGTGCAGACTGTGGGAGTAAATTACACTTTGTTACCTGTAAGAGTTTTAACGGCTCACAAGACCATTACCGCTGTGCAAAGTACAAGAGCAATACGGGAAGCTGTACGGCTCACTTTATCCGCGAAGAAGTGTTGAAGCAAATCGTATGGAGCAGGATATTTGATGTGACCGCCCTTTTCTTTGATGACATCATGGCTTTCCATGAAATGATGTATCAGCAACGCTCCGCTGAAACGGAAAAGGAAATGAAACGCAGGAAGCGTGAAGTTGAACAGGCGAGGAAGCGGATAGCTGAACTTGACCGTATTTTCAAGCGGATTTATGAGGACGACATAAGCGGCGCAATCAGCCACGACAGATTTTTGAAGCTGTCCGCAGAGTATGAAGCGGAACAGCGGGAACTGGAAGAAAAGGTCAAGGCAGACCAGCAGGAAGTCGATACCTACGAACAGAACAAAAGCGATTTTGACAGCTTCGCCGCGATTATCCGCAAGTATGTGGGGATAAAGGAACTCACCCCTGCAATCGTCAATGAATTTATCAAGAAAATCATAGTCCATGCGCCGGAAAAGGTGAACGGGAAACGGGTACAGAAAGTAGATATTGTTTTCAACTTTGTAGGGGAAATCAATTTCCTTTCTGCCACGCAACCGAAACGGCAAGGTGCATAAGGAAAATGCACTCGTTGAGCGCAAGAAAAAACGGTACAGCCCTTGTAATTGGGGCTATACCGCCTAATCTGAAATTACTTCCCTCTAACCGTAAACATTTGATTTTACTGGTCTTTTCCGCCAAGCGTTTTCATTGTCGGAATTTTAAGTCAGTTTAATTTAATATGACTTGTTTCCCTTTATTTAGCCACTTTTTGGCTTCTCCACCATAGTAGTATAACACTATTTAATTGATTAAAACCCTCGAATTTGTCGTACCCTTGTCGTATGGCACACAATTTGTCGTACTCTCTGCCAGTCCTAGCCGGACTCTTTCCTAAAATACATTCAATTTGTGTGCTAAATTTTCAATCGCTTCTTGTTTCTTTGCATCGGTGACTTCCGCATAAATGTCCATCGTGGTTTCAATATTAGCGTGTCCCATAATAGACTGGATCACCTTTAAATTTGTTTCATTTTCGCAAAACCTCGAACAAAAGGTATGCCTCAAATGATGACATGAGAAATGTGGTATTAGCACAGGCTCCCGGTGCTGCTTGGAAGCATTAACCACTTCTTCTGCATTGTACGATTCGTATATACGCTTGATTGCCCGGTTAATAGACTGCGGATTATGGACATAGCCAAACCGGTTCATAAAGATAAAACCTTTCATCCCGTCAATCTCCGTTTCGTTAAATCCATTTTCCTGTTGGTCTGCAAATTCCGCCCGGAGCGCATCATAAACTGCATCCATCATTGGAATACTGCGTATACCCGCTTCTGTCTTTGGGAGTGATATAGAAAACGTACACATCGGGTGTTCTTTAAATTCCCTGTTGTAATAAACTAGACTATGGTTGATGCTGATTACACGTTTTTCAAAATCTACATCTTCCCACCTTATCCCGATTGCTTCCCCAATCCTGCACCCTGTACCTAATAAGAACTTAAATAAAGAAGTCCAGCGGTAATATGCGGGATTGCTTTCTATATAGTTTATAAAGGCTCTTTGCTGTTCCAAAGTTAAAGCGTGTCTTATGCCATGATTTCTTCCCGGCAGCTTTTTAATCTGCGCCATAACTCCATCGCTCGGATTATTACGGATAATATCATCCCGCACTGCCAACTGGAATGTTGGGTGAAGCACCGTATGGATTGTTTCTAATGTGTTAATCTGCATTTCTTTATCCTTCAGCAAATGCTGGTAGAATTGCAACACATCTGAAAACTTTATCGCTGCGATTTTCTTCTTTCCAAACCCATTGCGGATAAAACGGTCATACATATATTTGTAGTTCCTCATGGTTGTTCCCCTGAGTTCTGACTTCGTAGATATATACCTGTCAAAAACAAAATTGACCGTTGCACTTCCAGCTACATAGGTATCCAATCCGTCTAACTGGTCTTTAATCAGCTTTTCTTCCCTCTCTCGCAGTTCCATAATATCCTTAGAATATATGCTCCGGCGTTTTCCTTCCGGATCGGTATAGGTATAAACATATTTACCATCGCAACTGCGTTGAGTTTCGCCTTTTCTTAAAACTCTCCCCTTATTATCCTTTCTTGATTTTGCCATCTCTGCTCCTTTCTCAAGGAAAGAGATTTCGTACTAGCTACTTATCGGTTCTTCCATTGCATACTGCAAATCAATTCCCTTTTGTAGCACCTGCGTTATGGTCATGTCATGTTTGGACGCATATTCTTTGAGTTTTGCGGCTTCTTCCTCTGTCAGCTTCAATCCAATAAGGTTCTTCTTTGGATTGTCTGACTTTGGTCTGCCTGTCCTTGCCACAATATACACCTCCATCCATTTCACAATCATTATACTTTCAGTTTAACCAAAAGTCAATACTAATTTTTGGTTATACGAAAAATCTTTCTCTCCTACTTATACGCCTATTGATTATTTCACCCGAAATGATTCCAGATATTGGTCAAACACATCCAAATCAACCAATACCATTCTATCAATTTTCAATATAGCGCCTGCGTCTTTAGCCAAAGTCTGAAATTTATTCATTCCCATACTATACATTTCTGCGCCCTCTTTATATCTGACTAACCTCTTTTTGTTAATCGCTCTCGGTATTCTCTGCATTAAAATATCCTCCTATTTCTTTGCACAGCCTTATCTGCTAATAAATAGGCAGAATACGCTTCTCCCCATTTATTAGCAGATAAAAACTGCAATACAGGTGGCAGCTCATTACACTGCCCACATCGGTCTTGCACCGTCATTTTATTGACCGGATTGCGGACTGCTCCGCAATCCGGAAGTATCATTATTACAGATATGCTTCATCGCCCCATGTAACTGCTACATATTTTGCCCGATCTCACTCGCTCCTTACCTTTGCTTCAATGTACTGTTTCAACATTTCCTCACGTTCACCCCGTCATAAGACAAGGCAGGTACGTCATGGCGCATCTGCTTAGTGGCTCTGCATATCCTCACGTCCTGTATGCAATACAATATTCAATTTTCAAGGTACACCGCTGATAATCAGCTATGGAAAAGGGCAGATAGCCGCCCCTTATACCGCTTCAAACGCCAGTATCTTCGTAATCAGCTTTGTTTCAAGCCTCCGGCGCAGCGTTTCATCAACACAAAAATGCAGCCGTCCTCCCTCGTCATACATTTTCCGGGTGGACAGGGTAATTATGTATCCCTCATAATGCTTCAGGACTGTGTTGATTGCCATTACATCGCCTTCTGATGCTGCCTTTATGATATGGAAAGGCAGTAAATTCTTTTCTTCGCTATTCTTACATCTCTTTTTCATCTGCTTTTTCCTCCATAATCTTTCTTAAAATCTCAAGGGAGCGTGTCCGGTGTTCGTGGATCGTACTGCGTACAAGGTTCATTTCCCTTGCTATATCCGCATCGCTCATTTCCAGAAAATACGAAAGCAGTATTACATTCCGCTTCCGTTCTGAAAGTGCCTGCAATGCTTCCGCAATCAGGGTGTCTTTCACTTCAATGTCATATCCATGTACTGTAAAATGACTGTTTTCCACTCCATACTCATCCATAACAAACAACTGGTTCAGCTCCTTTTCAGACAGTTCAGAAAACATGGCTTCATGCTCCCTGCGGTAATCCATGTGCCGGTAATAGTTAATCGCTTCACCTTTCAGCGACATCTGGCACAGGCGGTCAAAGCGATGTCTGATTGTCAGCTCATCATGGCAAGAAGGTTTCTTCATACGAGTTCACCTCCTCCCCCGTTGTGACGTGACAAAGGCATACGCCTTTTCCCTTTCCGTTGTATCTGCCAAATGGCGATAGGCTGATGTTCGGGTGGGAGTAAAAATTTTATGTATATAAAAAACGCCCTGACAGGCTGATGCCCGTTGGACGTTATTCATATCTGTTATTCTATTTTCTCCACAAACTATGAGTGCGTATAGTTCACTTTCTAAGGTATATTCTGCTTCACTTCCAGTAAAACACCTTATAAAAGAACCTTCCCACGCCAATAGCCGGAAAGGTTCCCGAAGTCAAAAAAATATCCCTCAGACCGTTCAGAACACATAAATTCCCTAAACGTACCCAAAGGATAAAATCCACGCAAAAAACCTCTGGATACTGCGTTTTTTTATATGCAATATCCAAAGTCATTCTATTTCGTTGTGTGCATTATGCCCCTCTTATAAAGTGAATTATTAGTACATTTCAAAAGTAAAATGTGCAATATACACTATACATGGAGGTGCATATATGGCAAGAAAAAAGAAAATTGACAAGGAAATGGGATTTCGTCTGAAACAGGCTAGGACTGAACAAAAACTGACCTATGAAGAACTGGCAGAAAAATCCGGCGTTTCCTCACGCTATATCAAGGAAATCGAAAATCATGGAAACGTGCCAAGCCTTGAAAAGCTAGGGCAGCTCATACGAGCCTTACATATTTCCGCCGATCCGTTTTTTTATCCAACTGTCCCGGCAGACAACCTCGACTACCAGCGGCTGTTGGTTTATCTGTCACAATGTACAGAAGAACAGATTACAACAATTCTCGCTATTGTGGAAGCCTATCTTCGGACATATAAAAATTTTTCAAAGTAAATCCACTCCCTCTCCTATCTCTTTTCTAAAACAAGGGCGGCTACCCTTAGCCGCCTAATTACCTCCTTCCTCTGCAAAACTGTGGCTCGTTTTGCTGTACAGAACGCTTCTTTTTAAGGAAGCGGAATATGTCATCATTTGTCATTTCTTCTCAATGTAATAACTGCATGGCATATCAAGCCAAATACAAGAGAAAAACAGCCACCGCCAAATAGTGATGCTCCCCACCCTGCACCCGACATTGTCATAAAACCGCCAACAAAGAAAATACCAATGCCAAGAAATATACCAACACCATAGAAAAGTCCAATTGCCATATCGTACTTATTAAATTGTCGTTTCTCCTTTTTTTCATATGTTTCCATCTTTGTTATTACCTCCTTCGCAAAATCGTCCATGTGGACTCCAAAAAGACAGCAAATTTTTTTCAATGTATTTAAATCGGGTTCACTAACATCTCTCTCCCAATTCGATAGCGCCTGCCGGGTAACATTCAATTCCCCGGCCAATTCTTCCTGTGTCATTCCCGATTGTGTTCGCAAATGACGTATTTGCTTTCCTGTTGTAATATCCGTCTGTTCCTAGTTCAAAATAGTTCCTCCTCTCTGATACTGATTTTATCAATGATATTTCGCAATAGCCAGCAATGAACACTTGCATTGCGCAAGACATTACATTATCTTCTGAAACATATGGCGAACCTTATCTAACCGACTATTTGGGCGGCGAGGTTGTACTACAGGTTCCTCTGAAGTTTCCTGATACCCTTTCAATTCTGCCAAGCAAACGCTTCTTCCATTTGTATAGAAATTCAAATCACTTTTATATTCCCCGATCCGCCGAGCTGGTTTTTCTCCAGTTAAAATTGCCTCATTATTTTTTAACGAAGTTGTTTCAATTACCGCATCATATTTCACAGCATCATGATAAGCTCGTGAAAGATATTCCTGTGGCGCAAATAAGGTAAAAGAAAGATAGGGTTCTAAAACTTGTGTTCCCGCTTTTTTATACCTGTTCCAACACAACAGGCGCAAGAAGGCGGAAATCTGCCGGAGTACTGACCGGGCTGTAATAAACACCATATTCAAAGCCGAACCAAAGACCAAAAAATAAGCATTGTGGGAAAATCTAAACTTTTGGATTTTCCTACAATGCCGACTACGGCGGAATCCCTCCCACTCCTTATACCTTTCTTTCCGTATACATTGAATTTGTATTTAGTAAATGCTATAATGTCCCTATTCAAATTATAAATGTGTTGAATTAGTTACATGTACATATTTTTTGTACCGGAGGAAGTGAAATGAATCCAAAAATTTATCTCATTACAGGCTTAATGGCTTCTGGAAAATCTACAGTTTCCGATTTACTGGCAAAATCAATAGAAAAATGCGTCCATCTTCGTGGTGATGTGTTCCGAAAAATGATTATTTCAGGCAGAGAAAATATGTCAGCTGCCCCATCAGCGGAAGCAGTCCGCCAGCTGTACCTTCGATACAAATTGACTGCTGATGCGGCAAAGTCATACTTTGATAACGGCTTTTCTGTAGTGATCCAAGATAACTACTACGGTGATGAATTAAACCGAATGATAAATTATCTGCATAAATACCCTGTTGAGGTTATCGTTCTTTGTCCAGATGTGGAAACAATAAAAGAAAGGGAACGATACAGGGAGAAAACAGGCTATTCCGGCTTTACGGTCGAAACCTTATACGATACATTTATGCAGACAACACCACGGATCGGCTTTTGGCTGGACAATTCCAACCAAACACCACAGCAGACAGCAGAAACCATTCTGAACGCCAGGAAGCCGGTATGATTGTTACATATAAGGGGAAGAAAAATTTCTTTTAGGTACTTTCTTTCCTAAAACTGATGTGATATAATAGCATCATTCCAAAAAAGGAGTAAAAAATATGCGGCAAGGTATTCTTAAATAAAACTATAATCAAATAGTGGGAACAAAGGATTATGATAGTTCCTTTTATGGGGGCTTGGTTTTTTGTGCCCAATTTAAGAATACTTTTGCCTTATCAATTTTGACATATCCGAAAAACAGCAATCACAAACAGGTGTATGCTGTATATGTGTATGTCCGCAAATTATAATCCCCAGTGGTAAAAGTATTTTACTGCTGGGGATTTTTATGCCCTTTTGGGGCTGTAAAAGGAGGACAATCACATGAAAATAATCAATATTGGAATTCTCGCCCATGTAGACGCAGGAAAAACAACATTGACGGAAAGCCTGCTGTACACCAGTGGAGCGATTGCGGAACAAGGAAACGTGGATAAAGGAACTACAAGAACAGACACTATGATTTTGGAACGGCAGCGCGGAATTACCATTCAGACAGCGGTTACTTCTTTTTGCTGGAATGATTATAAAATCAATATCGTGGACACTCCCGGTCATATGGATTTTTTAACCGAAGCATACCGCTCTTTATCTGTCCTTGACGGAGCTGTTTTAGTCATTTCGGCAAAAGACGGCGTACAGGCACAAACCCGTATATTATTCCATGCGCTTCAGAAAATGGACATTCCGACAATTATCTTTATAAATAAGATAGACCAAAATGGGATCGACCTGCGGCGTGTTTACCAAAGCATTAAAGATAAACTTACCAGTGATATGATTGTCATGCAGGAGGTTTCCCTGTCGCCAAAGATAACCATGACCGATATTTCTGATTTGGACAAATGGGATATGATTATTTCCGGAAGCGATGAACTATTAGAACGATATGTTGCAGAGGATTCTTTGGATATACAGGAATTACAATATGAAAAGTGCAAAAGAACCAGATGCTGCTCTTTGTTTCCTGTTTATCATGGGAGTGCAAAAGACAATTTAGGAACAGAAAAACTGATTGAAGCGATTACAGAAACTTTCATTACAGAAACTTTCATTACAGAAACAGACGATATTCAGTCTGAATTATGTGGATATGTTTTTAAGGTTGAGTATACAGAGCGGAAAAAACGGCTTTCTTATTTACGCCTGTATCATGGGACGCTCCATTTACGGGATACCCTGCTGCTGTCAAAAAAGGAAAAAATAAAGATTACAGAAATGTGTATTCCGTCAAATGGTGAAATCGTCCCGGCTGACCATGCCTGTCCGGGAGAAATTGTTATTTTAGCTGATGATACTTTGAAACTGAACGACATTCTGGGAAATGAAAAACTCCTGCCTCACAAAACACGGATTGATAATCCCATGCCATTACTTCGGACAACGGTAGAGCCGCAAAAGCCGGAGCAAAGGGAGGCCCTGTTAAATGCCCTCGCAGAGATTGCTGATACAGACCCTCTTTTGCATTTTGACATTGATACTGTTACACATGAGATTATATTATCTTTTTTGGGAAAAGTACAGTTAGAAGTTATTTGTTCGCTATTAGAAGAAAAATATCATGTGGGCGTGGCTATGAAAGAGCCTTCGGTTATTTATCTGGAAAGACCGCAAAAAAAAGCGAGCTACACGATTCATATTGAAGTGCCGCCGAATCCGTTTTGGGCATCTATTGGTTTGACTGTAACACCGCTTCCTGTTGGAAGCGGAACACAATATAAAAGCGAGGTATCTCTCGGCTATTTAAACCAAAGTTTTCAAAATGCCGTCATGGAGGGTGTGCGTTATGGAATGGAGCAGGGCTTATATGGCTGGGGAGTGACAGACTGCCAAATTTGTTTTGATTATGGAGTTTATTACAGCCCGGTCAGCACCCCCGCTGATTTTCGTTTTCTTGCGCCTGTCGTGTTGGAGCAGGCGTTGAAAAAAGCAGGGACACAACTGTTGGAACCATACCTTTCCTTTACCCTTTTTGCACCGCAGGAATATCTTTCACGGGCTTATAATGACGCACCAAAGTATTGCGCAATCATTGAATCAACCAGACTTGAAAAAGATGAAGTTATTTTTAAGGGGGAAATCCCTGCCCGTTGTATCGGTGAATATAGAAATGATTTGAATTTTTATACAAATGGAAGAAGTGTCTGCATTACAGAATTAAAAGGGTATCAGGAAACTTCCGGCGAGCCTGTGTTTCAGCCACGCCGCCCGAACAGCCGTTTAGACAAGATCCGGCATATGTTTCAGAAGATAATGTAACATCTTGCGCAATGCAAACGTTCATTGCTGGCTATTGCGAAATATCATTGATAAAATCAGCATCAGAGAGGAGGAACTATTTTGAACCAGAAACAGACGGATATTACAACAGGAAAACAAATACGTCATCTGCGGACACAATCGGGAATGACACAGGAAGAACTGGCCGGGGAATTGAATGTTACCCGGCAGGCGCTATCGAATTGGGAGAGAGATGTTAATGAACCCGATTTAAATACATTGAAAAAAATTTGTTTTCTTTTTGGCGTCCACATGGACGATTTTGCGAAGGAGATAATAACAAAAATGGAAACATGTGAAAAAAAGGAGAAACGACAATTTAATAAGTATGATATGGCAATTGGACTTTTTTATGGTGTCGGGATATTTCTTGGCATTGGTATTTTCTTTGTTGGCGGTTTTATGACAATGTCGGGTGCAGGGTGGGGAGCATCACTATTTGGCGGTGGCTGTTTTTCTCTTGTATTTGGCTTGCTATGCCATGCGGTAATTACATTGAGAAGAAGTGACAAATGATGACATATCCTGCTTTCTGGACTTTTCGGTCATATCGCAAAAAAAGCCGCTGCTTTTGGCTTTCCAATAGCGGCGGCTTAATGCAAGCGGCGGCAAAGGGAAATATCCTTTGCATACCTTACAGAAGAAAAGTTTTGCAGCATTACAAAAATAAAAGCCTATACCATTTTGGAAAGAAAAGATACATAATAGTCAAGACAGCAACAATCAGAAGTTATGGAGGGTAACAATGGAATATAGTAAGGAAGATTTAATGGAAGCAAAACGGCAAATTGATTCAACATTGCATAAATTGCGGGAAACCATAATAACCTTTGAAGCAAAAGAAACTCCAGAGAGATATAAGTCACAGATTACTTTGGCGAAAAGACGGATAAGGGCTTTTGAAATAGCAAATTATTTTATAGAAAACGAGATTGAAAACAGTCAGTAAATTCAAAACAAATGTATCTTTGGCGTTGGCATTCGTTTTGAATGCTGTAATCTTAATCGAAAGAACCATAATCTGAAAAGGGAGATAATATTTAAAAAACATTAAGGAAAATTTGGCTACTCCCCATACTGGCTTTTGCTAAACAACTCCAACCAGTCACCCCAGCAGACAGTAACCTCCATTTTGAAACTGGAATAAATTTATCGATCATCACAATTCCAATCTCATAGAAATGACTTCCTGAAATCCGACTATGCGGGAGCGAAATCCTTTGGGATTTCTTCCACACTCAACAAATCCAGCCCGTTCATACATAGAAACTGCTCTTTCATTTTCAGCAACTACTTTAAGTTCAAGCTGGTTATATCCCGCTGTTTTAGCACATTCGATACACGAAGTCAGCAAAGCCTTACCAATTCCAAGTCCCCAATACTTTTTCACAACACTGATGCCAAATTCTGCTCGATGCCGTACCTTATATTTTGTACCGATTGCCTCAATTCCTGCTGTTCCCGCAATTACACTGTCAACTATGGCAAGCAATTCAATCTCTCTTTCACTCTCAGCTTTTTCTTTCAGAAACTGGCTCTCCTGTTCGACATTAAAACTGTTTTCATCTGGATATGTAAGCAAATAATCTGTTTCACTATGTGTCAGATTGAAATTATCCACTACAAGCTGACCATCACTCTCTGTTCCATTCCTCAAACAACATTCCATGCCATTACTTAATATTATTGTTTTGTTATATCTCATAACTGCTCCTTTACTGACAACTGTCCTCAAAGTCAGCTTCTTCATCTATACAATATCCTAATCAGAAAAATGTTTTCTCATTTCATATTGTTTAACAAATACACTAAATTTCAATTTCTTCAAAAAAGCGTTCAATGCCTGATCCCGTTCATCCACATTTATTACCCTCATCTCTAAACTCTTTGTTTGTTTAAGTAAATCTAACAAAATCTCTGTGGCAACTCCCATTCTGCGATATTGGGGATGTACCGCTAACTGCGCAATATCTCCTTTTATTTTGTCCACAATACCATATCCAATCAAGTTTCCATCAAATTTAACAATCGTATAAGAAAAGGATTTAGCGATTGCACAAACAGCATCTTTTGCGTTTTGCCATGAAGGTGGATAAGTCCAAAAATCTTTGACCGCTGTCCATTGATCATCTTGTAATTTTTCCGGATGTTCCAGTTTCCACACTTTATGTACGCCCGGTTCTTTTATCTTGCCCGTCAGTTGGTAACAATTCAATATTCTGTTAATTCGAAATCCCTGTTTTTTATATAAAGTGAGCGCCTTCTCATTATCTTGAATCACTTCCAGTTGATACATGCTGATTTTATTTTTTATACATATAGTGCTAACCAGATTCAATAATTCCCCCATAATTCCTGTTCTCCGAAAATCGGGGATAACTCCTGTTCCGAGGTCATAGACTGTCTTTTCGTTATCCCAATCTCTCACTCCATTCAAGATAAAACCGACAAGCGTTCTATCTGCAAAGGCTCCAACTGAAACCGCAGGCATAAATCCATTTCTTTTCAGCATTGTTTCAAAAGATTTAAAAGGCATATCAACTGAAACCTGATAATCAGAAAATGCCTGTGTAAACGCTTCGTATATACAAACGGAATCTGTATTTTCCAATGTCCGGTATTCCATATTTTCTCCTTAATGCTATATTTACTCTATTGGAAGATTGTGCTGTTTCAAAAATGAAAGCTTATCCCAATAGCCTCGTTGGAATAAAATTTTCCCATTCACTACCTGAAAAAAACCACACCCCCGTAACCCCAATGGATCACGCCATTCAAGGATTGCCCATTGCCCATCCTCAAAAATATTTTCCACGATAGCTGTCATATCCGCTGTTGAAAATTCGGCTGTGAACATGGTACGGATTGCTTCAATTCCTACTACTGGCTCATTCGCTACTTGGTGATTCGTCGCATTTTCATGATAAAGGGCTGTAATTGCTTCCACATCATGTTTATTGAATGCATCTACCCATAACTGAACAACTTCTTTCGGTCTTAACATTTCTGTTTTTCCTCCTATGCCTTGTGTGTTTTTATTATATCAAAAAGCAAGTTGAAAGTCGAGAATCATTATAAAGACACAAAAACTCCACAAACCAACACACCCTCCGGGAGTGTCGAGGGTAGAATAGCAAGCACTGCCTATGTCCGGACACATAGGCGAAATTCCCCATACTTCCCTGCCGTCCGTATGATGAAATTTCCATAGGGAAGTATCCCTAACCCTCTTTGATTTTCTTTCTGCTTTTTCCCTGCCAGTCCTTGAACATTCTCCGCAGATTTGCTATAATAACACACGGATAATTCTATCCAAAAACAACTGAACAGACACGAAACCAGACTGTTGTAAACCGAACATTTTACGGCAGTTTTTTTGTACCCAAAAACAGGAAAGGAAGTATCAGAAATGGCAAACAGGACACGCACCAACCGGAATGAATTTCACTTAGACGATAAAGAGCAGTTTATCCTTGATGAGAAGTTTAAGCTGTCCGGCATGAAAAGCAAATCAGCTTTCCTCCGGAAACTCATTCTCTATGGATATGTCTATGATGTTGATTACAGTTTCCTCCGGGAGTACAACACAGAGCTTGGACGAATCAGCTCAAGCCTGAACCAGATTGCGAAAAGAATTAACAGTACAAACCATGTCTATCAGGAAGATATGGACGAAGTAAAGGAGTTGATGAAACAGGTATGGCATACACAAAAATCCATGCTATCACAGCAACCGTTGATAAAGCGGTAGCCTACATCTGTAACCCGGATAAGACTGATGAAAGCATCTACATTTCCTCTTACGCCTGTGCGCCGGAAACCGCAGCAATTGACTTCAAATATACCTTAGACCACTGCCGGGAAAACAGCCCGAATAAAGCCTATCATCTGATACAGGCTTTCGCTCCCGGAGAGGTCAGTTTTGAAGAAGCGCATCAAATAGGAAAAGAGCTTGCCGACAAAGTTTTAGAGGGAAAATATTCTTACGTTGTCACCACACATATTGATAAAGGTCACGTCCATAACCATATCATTTTTTGTGCCGCCGACAACTTTGAACATAACAAATATCATGACTGCAAACAGACCTATTACCGCATCCGGAAATTAAGCGATGAGTTATGCAGCGAGCATAATCTTTCCGTCATTATCCCCGGTGGGGAGCGTGGTAAAAAATATAACGAATGGCAGTCAGACAAGAATGGTGCCGCATGGAAAACGCAGATAAGAAAAGACATCAATGCTGCCATAAAATCATCTTCCACCTATGAGGAATTTCTGCTCCTGATGCGGGCAAAAGGCTATGAAATAAAAGGGGAAAGTTCTGGGGAAGATGCGCCAAAATATATCTCATTTCGCCCACTTGGAAAAGACCGTTTTGTGCGTGGCAGTGTAAAATCACTCGGCAGGGAATACACAAAAGAACGCATCAAAGAACGGATTGAATTGAAACGGGAGAGGAAAGCTGTTATCCCGAAAAAAGATTACGCAAACAAAAGGCTGGTTGACACCTCTGATGAAAAATTCCAGAACAGTCCGGGACTGCAAAGGTGGGCAGCAATTGAGAATTTAAAGATTGCTGCACAGGCTTACAATGAAGCCGGTTCTATAAAAGAACTGGAGCAGAAAATCGCCACCACAGCCGCCACCGGGAAGGAAGCAAAACAGACTGTCCGTAAATTAGAAAACCGCATCAAAGACCTTGCGGAAATTATCAAATATGCAGAACAGTATAAGGCAAATAAATCCTATAACATCGCCTACAAAAAGGCTAAGAACCCCGACGCATATTTCCGTAAACATGAGAGCCAGATCATTCTCTATGGCGGCGCAAGGCGTATGCTGGAACAGGCGGGCATCAGTCTAAAAGGCTTGAACATTGACAAGCTGAAAGCAGAATATCAGGAGCTGACCGCACAGAAGAAAGAACTGACTGACACCTACAAAAACTGTGATAAGGAACTGAAATCGCTGAACCGGAAACTGGAAAATCTCAACCAGTATTTAGGGCGCTCAGAGCCGCAGAAAGACGCACCAAAAGAGCCAGACAGGAATAACACCCCTGCCCGGTAAAAAGAGCGGAGAATCGCCTGTTAAAAGCAAAAAAAAGCACTGTGGAAATGTGCATAACTCCCCATTCCGTCATGGACAACACCGTTCACAGGACATGGAAAAGCAAAGTGCAGCTTTCCCACATCCTGCAAACAATGTTGCCCACAACTCCATGAGAAGGGGAGTTATACACATTACGCACAGTGCCGACGCCTGCTGAATCCCACTCTTTCCTTCCTGCCTTTTTATATGATTCGTAAAAATCTCTTGCAGGCAAGGCTCTTTTCCTGTAATATAGTCAACAAATCCGCAAAAAAATAGGAGTGCCGAAGCACCCCCGTTTCCTAAACCCTCTTGCAAAATCCGCAGTGTTGGTTTATAATCATCATAGAAGCCGAAGGATTCTAGCACGTCCGACGGTTGTACAATCGGAAACGAGTAATCAATTTTAGAAAAACAAACGGATCACTGGCTATCCCCTATTCGCAGTAGAGGATAGCCTTTTCCGTTACTTGCGGTTGTGTTTATTGTCTATGTATGTCAAGGCTGCAAAAATCACCAGCACCAACGTAAGCACTTCTAACGTATTCATACCGACCTCCTTTCCGTTTCCAGAAAGGACAACCGCAGACTATCCCTACCTGCTCTAATCTGACTAAAAAGAATTATAGCACTTCCTGTCGGATAATGCTATAAAAGTTTCACGATAAATTATTCTGCCGCTTCCAGTCCAATCTCCGCAAATTCCTCATCGCTCATAGTTTCCAGTTTCCCTAAGACCTGCCCGGCAAGCTCCACCATTTCGCTGTCCTGTATGTGGGGAATCACATTCTTTATGTCGGCAATCATGCCCCTTCTGTCCTGCCCCTCAAACACACACATCAGATTGACTTCTTCCACTGTAAATTTATCCATAGCTCATATCTCCCTCTCTGATTTTTTCTCCGTCCCCTTTTCCGGAGCTTCTTTTCCTGACTTATCCCTCTGCTCGATAACTGCCTTTTTCTCCGCCAGTTTTTCCTTTATGGAAACCCTGCCCGCCTTGTGTTCTTTTTCCTCTTTTGGCTTCTCATTGTTCAGGACGTTATCAATCATGTTATAGTTACATTCTTCCAGTTCCTCAATTTTCGCAAGCGGCTTATACTCTGCCAGTTTGTCTAAAAGCTCCTTTGCCTTCCTTGCAGTCTGTACACCCTCACTGTCATCAAGCTCCGTTCCTTTCCCGAATATATCCATTATGCCCTCCCTCATGCTGTCTGAAATCATGGCATTGAGGAAATCATTCAGATACTCCGTATTCCCGTTCCTGATGTCCTCTGCGATATTCGCTACCTGTGCTTCCCTGTCCTCCACCGTATCATTGTATTGATAAGTGTCATAGTCATAGGAAAGCTGGTCTATTTCTGCGGCAAGGAAAGCCGCCTGCCACTTTTCCAGTGAGCCAAGCACTTCAATATCCGGCAGCTTGTCGATCAGCTCCGCAATCACCGCTACCGCTTTTGGATTGTCTGTAATGTCCGGCACATAATCTAAAATCTCCAGATCAGCAGTCCTGCCCGACACAATATCCATCTGTGTGTCCTCATACGCTTCCGTCCCTTCCGTATGAATGTTGATGCCAATGCTCCGGATACCATTCATCCTCTCTGGCGGTATCTGGTTGAAAATTTCGATTGCTTCCTCCACGCTTGCTATATCCTCATGGTATTCTCCGAGGTTATGGAACTCTCCGCACTCTGCCACTGTAAGGGTAATCACTGTCTGCTTTTCTTCCTGTGCCTGTTCTGTATTCCTCTCCTGCAGGGCAGCACGTTTTTCCGCAAGGTACGCTTCCACTCCCGGAAGATACTGCCCAAGCGTCCCGGTCTTTCCCTCTGTGATAGGGTTGATGTCAACTTTCACGCCGCCAATGCTTAACCCGTCCTCATTAAATGTGTTAAACAGAGAATCCTCCGTTTCCCCGCCCCGGTATTCTACAACCACATCAAGGTCAGAACTTTCCTGCTCCAGACCTCTGCATCTGCTCCCGGACACCGCCACGTCCACAATCTCTATGTCCATATCATACTCGTCAATCTTGGACTGCAAATAGGCGTATATGGTAAGTTCTATATCCTCCTGTGTCTGCCCATTGATGCCATTCCACAATTCCTCTGTCCGGGCTTTAAAATCGGCTATCACCTTGCTTTCCGCCGCTTCCGGCACTTCCTTCCTGATACGTTCCTCAAGATGCGCCATTTCCGCCTGCTCTGCCTTTTCCATCAATCCGTCATAATCAATTGGTATCAGTTCATCACTCGCCTGTATGTTGCCTTCCAGAGCGCTCCGGTGCGCCGGCTCTTTCAAATCCGCCACAATCTCATCAAGTGCCTGTCTGATTGTTATATCCGGATTGTCATACACACCACCGTCCAATTCCCGGTAATCCATATCGTAGATTGTGTAGTCATACCCTTCACTGACTTCCTGAATACTGATATAGCGGTCTGCCAACTGGAAAGCAAGTTCTGTTTCTTCCCTGCCACTGGCATCTATGTATGGATTCTTCCATTCCGTAAAAGGGATATTTTCAAGGATATGGTTTTGCTCCCCTTCTGGCATCAGATTTCCCATTTTTTTCTGTTCATAGAGAATATCAAACCTGTCCATATACATTGAAACATCATCTATGCCGCTGGTCTTTAGCTGAAACTCAAACAATTCTCTTACTAAATCTTTTGTTTCCTCCGGCGTCCTCTCCCGGTAAACCTCCGCCCGGTCAAAACCGACCTCCTGATATAAAGTCTGCAAATCACTCTTGAACCGGCTGTTTTCCACTTCATTCTGCGTAAATTCAAGCGGCACACAGTTCCGGTTGTTTTTCACATGGAGAACATCAAATTCCTTTCCATTGATACCAAATCCAAATACTGCCTTTGTCATGCCTGTCTGGTCAGAATCTTCCCTCTCCCGGCACTCCTTAAACTTTGTGATTGCTTCCGCAAGGCTGCCAAATCGCTCTACCTCGCCTTTTTCCGGATTACTGCCTACCCTTGCGGATAAATCCTCAATGACATAGTAGGTAAATTTATCCGCATCCGCTTCTTCCTGTATGCCGCTTTCTGCGGTATTTTCCGCCACTTCTGCCACATTCTCTATATCTGTATTTTTTTCTTCTCTGGTTTCCGAAAATACCGAAAGTTCCTTCGTAAACTCCGGTATCTCCCTGTAACCAACGGAATCCACATAATGGCTTGTGTTCTTCCCGTCCTGATGCAGCACCACCACATCGCTGACAGAAAGGGAATGCCCGGTAAAATCCGCCGGACGGTCTATGTTGAACCGGGTATAAATATCTTCAAGGCTCATGCCCTCCTTCAGCTCCCCGGTGTAGACCAGAGTGTAATTCTCTTTAGAAACCGGGATACCTTTCATTTCAAGATAATCCATTGCCATAAACCGTATATCCCTTGTTTCCTCCGCATCTTTAAGCTGATAGATACCAAACCTGCTCTCATTTCCATACAGAAGCCGCATTTCCGGGCTTGGCGCATCTTCCTCTAATCCCTGTTCCAGATAAGCGCTCCAATCGTCCTGTTCCACGCCAAACAGACCGTCATGCCCCTGCACTGCGCCCCAATCCTCTGCAAGCGTTTCCGAACCGTCTGAATGGAGCAAATATACCTCCATGCCTTCCTCAAATAGTTCTGATGCCCGCTCTTTTGTCAGCGGCAGCATTTTATTCCAAAGATAGCCATACTGGTGCATCTCCGATAAACCTACCATGCCATCCGGAAGGGCATCTATCTCCGCCTGTGCCACTTCCTTTGTTTCCGAAAGCAGTGGTAAATCGTCTTTCTGTTCCGCAAGGGAATATGCAAGGGAAGTGGTTTTCCCCATATCGTCCAGTTTAAAGGCATGGTTCATAATCAGGTTGCGCTCGTCAATGCCATATACCGACCTGTGGAACTCCATGAGGTTAATGAGCTGCTCTGCCTGTTGCATGATCGGAAGCTCCGAAGCGAAATGAATCTCTTTTCTGCCCATATCCACCTCAAAATCATAAAACTGCGGATAACCGTCATTCACCCCGCCGCTTTTCATAATGGTTACACATTCAAAGCCTTTTTCTTTCAGATAGTCCGTAACACTCCCGCCCCACTCATTTCCTTCGCCGGGCAGCATATCATATAAGGCATTTTCCACTTCTGACTGCATATTTGTGATTTTAATGGTTTCATACTCCCCGTTTTCGGGCATGGCTATCCGGACAACAACATCGGCATATTCAATCGGCTTGTTGGCTCTTTCCCGTTCTTCCTGCAATGCCTTAAAATCGGTTATCTCATAAGTATCCGTATTGTAAGCGTAATCTAAGTGGTATTCCTCCACTTCCTCGCTCCGCTCATTCCCAAGCAGTGTTACCCATGCCCCGGCTCTTTCAAGGTAGGCTTCCACGTTCTGCCTGTCATCATCTTTCATATCATGCAGGGAATTAAGAAGCTCTGTCCTATCTATGCCCTTAACGCTCAAAAGGTCATATTCTGAACGGTCTGTATTCGCCACAAGCAGAATAATGTCCTCCTGTGCCTGTTCTGCAGCACGTTCTTTATCAATCTCCAAAAGCTGTGCTTCAATCCCCTTTATCAGCTCCGAGGAAGTCCGGCGTATCGTATCAAGGGAAGATTTTAACTCCGGCATTTCTTTCCCGCTGCTCCATCCGGCGATATACCCAAAAGAATAGTCGGACGTATCAATCCCGAAGTGCTGGCAGACGGTGTAGGCAATGCTCTCCGCTTCCACTTCCTTTGTTTCCCTGTCTTTGGCAATCCCTGTTTCCTGTTCAGCCTCCTTTGCATGGAGTTTTGCGTGTGCCACCTCATGCACTCCGGTTTTTGCAGTCTGCGCTTCTCCCATGCCCTCCTTGATAGCGATAGGGTGGTTTAAATCAATAAAATAGCCTTTCCTGTCACCCTCCATGCCCTCATAGCGGATTGGTACAGGTGAAACCCTTGCGAGCGCTTCCATAAAATCCCGGTAACGCTCTACATTTCCTTGCAGCTCGCTCACGCCAAGTCCGGGAAGCTCTTTCCCGTCCGTCTGCGAATAATCAAACACTGTGACAACACGAAAGGCGGGTATCTTTATCTCTACTTCCTCCACAACGGGCATCCCGTCCCGGTCAAGCACAGGCTCATTCGTGACCGGATCAATCTTTTCCTGTTCCTCTTTGATTTTGTAAGGCGAAGGCGCAAGGATACGGATACCCCTCTCGCCCCTGTTCACATGACGCTCAAAATTTCTCTGCCATGCCTTATACCCGGCAACGTAGGTTGCGTCAGGGCATTGCATCTCGATAAGCTGGATATTGTTTGCGCTGTAATTATGGAATTTTGACATGGTATTCAGGTAGCTTTTGTATTTTTCTCCCTCAAATAATTCCTTTAAGCCTTCCTCCAGCCTGTCCGTTATCTCCTTTACTTTCTGTTTTTCAGTTCTCGCATCTGCCATCTGGTTATTTCTCCTTTTCCTCCATAAAAAACAGGGACAGATAAGTTTCCCTCTCTGCCCCCGTTCCGGATATTTTTATTTGCAGTTATTTTATAAACATTCCTCTTTGCTTTTTGGCTTTGCCTTATCCTGCTCCGGCGCTTTCTTCTGCCCCGCCTTTTCTTTCATCTGCGACAGTTTATCCTTTACGGACACCCGCCCTCCTTTCTCCGCTTCCTTCCCGGCATCCAGACTAGAAGAAATCTGATCCAGCTTTTCAAATGCCTTATCTATTCCGTCAATCTTCTTCCGAAGGTTCTCCACCGCCTTTTTTACTGGCTTATTGATTACCCTTGTCATGCCGACACCCGGCTTTTCATCCGATACCTCTTTCGTGCCTTTCCCGGCTAACAGCCTGCCCACGTTGGAAACGCTGTTCCCGATCTGCTTCAGTTCGTCCCCGATGCTGTCAATCTGGTTGGCTGTCTTTTCACAGTCCGTCATCACGTCAACCAGACGTTCCCGGTAATCGGAAAGCATGGACTTCACACTAGAAATTCCTGTCTGGAGAACCTTGCACATCTCCGCTTTCCCTTTTTCCTTAAAGGCACTGACCGCCTGTTGCGCTGTTTCCACCAAACTGTTTCTTACCGATGACAGGCATTCCGAAAGGCTTGTGATTTTCTCCTGAAGGTACGCCACTTTATCCATGAACTTCTCTGTCACAGATTTAGGCTGGTTTTCCTGCATCTGCGAAAGCTGCTCCCGGACACCCTGTAATTCATCCACCATTGCGGTAAGCTGCATCTGCATACCTGCCACATACCAGAAAATCCCCATAAAATCCTGTGACTGCCCGTCCATGTCCTGCTGGTTAAGCAGTTCTATAAGCTGCTTTAATACCTCATTTTCTTCCATGATTTGTTTTGTGTTCTGTTCTGCTGTTTCCATTTTTCTAATACCTCCATTTGATTTTGAGCATGATAAAAGCAGCCATTTCTGGCTGCTTCTGCATACTATTTTATTGACTTTTACACTTGAATAGCTATTACTGCTCTTATTCGTTTTAATTTCTGCAATCTAATCCTATCTCCTTCCTGCTTTTATCGCTGTTATTCCATTCAACTAATACTCACAACAATTCAGAAATCATTTGTTTTTTCACATAAGAGTAATATATTGCTTCCATGATTTCTAAAATATCTTAATTTACTGAATATAAAGTCTAAAGCAACAAATAAGCATGATATATTGTCATTTGATATCCAATTAGAAGCCAAACCACTTATTATATGCATAGATAATTCTTTTTTTATTTCAAAACCATTCATTTCTAATATCTCTTTTATATATTTACATGAATATAAATATTGATTTGTAACCTCACCCATGTATTCCAGATTAGTTAGCACTTTATCACTACCATAAAATTTCCTGCCAATATATTCATATGCACTAGCATTTTCGAATTCTATTATCATTTTCCCTTGTTTTTTTACTACTCTATGCAACTCTTTTATAGCTTTTTCTGCATCACAATAATTAATAACATCTCCAACACAAATTATGTAATCAAAAACCAAATTTTGAAAAGGCAATTGTTCTATATTAGCCACTACATAATCATCATATTTACATATATTTGTTTCCACTATATCAACATGGCACATTTTATTAGTTAAGCCATATGTATTTCCTCCTGATCCCGCATTCAATATATATCCATCAAATATATATTTGTTAATGAAATATTTAATTTTCTTTTTTTCATAATCATACCAAATATTTCCACTTGGCCATACTTCACTACTTTTTTCATAAAATTTCTTTATCTTATAATAATCCAATTTCTTTTCCATATTCATTTACTCACTTTTTCAAAACTAATAAAGGAATATTCTTATTTATCTTGTAGTGCGCTTTAACAATCAAATCAATATTTTCATTTATTTTCTCTCTACTCAAAAAAGCCCCGCCACATGATACATTATTATCTCCATCAAATGATAACCAAAATCCATATAAAATATTTCTTTTTTCTAAGGTAGACAAATCATATCTATGATAGGTTGAACTTTTCTGTATATTATCACTTGCATTCATATTAATACAAAGATTATTGTCTTCTATCCAAACTTCCCCCTTATAATTACTCGCATCATCTTTACATACAATTTTATAATTAATCAATATACCACGCTTGATTACCACATCCATTTCTACAAACTCTGTTTTTCCATTATCCGTCCACCATAAGTATAGATACCAGTAGCCACAGATCTTAGTCTTTCCAAATCTTTTAAACAAATATATAACAAATTTTATTAAATAGGGTAATAAAAAGCCTGCAATTGCGCTCAATAAAATATTAATCCAATCACTCATATAATTTCCCCCTTTGCTTATAATTTTTTAATATTTTATCACATATTGCCCTAAATGTCATTTGCTTACAACATACTTAAAATGAATTTATGTTTACTAAATCATAATATCCATATACGCAAAAAAGTTTTACGAGGACAGTCAGTCTTTGACTGTCCTCTATGCTTTATAAACTTTCCTCCTTCCCTTTTCCCTTTGAAATCTCCGGCTTTTCCGGCATTTTCTGTCCATAAGCCTTCTGCCGCATCTCGGCAAGTTTTTCTTTTACGGAAATGCGCCCTCTCGGACTGTCTGATAACATCCGCTCTTTCCCATGCTCCGCCACTTTTTCCGATACTGTCCGGTTAATCTGCGGTTTAAAAGGCGCATCCGTCACAACTTCCGCTTCACGCTCCATTTCCTCTGTGTCCATTTCCTCTTGTTCCCCGTCATTCTCCGGCTCATCGTCCATATCAATCCCATCGCCGCCCTTTTCGTCCATGTTCAACAGGGCATTTAATTCCGTCAGGCGTTCCAGTTTCTCCGCAAGCTCCGTTTCCTGTGGGAATGGTTTTGTAACCTCCACTTTTGCGGTTTCAAGCTGATGCTCCACGTTTTCCAGTTTCTGTGCCACTTCTTCCACTCTCTTACCCATGCCCTCTAAGGCATTGCTTAACCTCTGTAAATTTCCCAATGGATCAGCGCCGATTTCCACCTCATGGCTGATACTGCCTTTCAAATTGACCGTAAACTTGGAAAAGAACGAATCAAAGGAAACACTCATTTTAAATCCCTGATATTCCCCGATTGTGACTGCCATATTCGGCTGTTTTGCGCTCCGGCACATATCAATCAGTGCTGCCCCGGCTTCTTTTTTGTCCGTATATACCCGGTTCCCGATTTTTATGGAAAAGGTATCTTTATCCGGGAACTTATTCTGTGCATAGGTCTGAATGTCGGCACGATACCCCGCAAGGCGTTCTTTCATGGAAGCGATCTGCACCGGGTAATGCTTCACGATATTGTCCTCTAAACGGTATTTCTGGCTAGTATGGTTCGCTTTTAACAGCTTTAGCTTCGATACCTGAATATCTAAATCCATCTTTTCTTTTATATAGGGATTGCCCGTTGCCAGAGCCTTTACTTCCGCATAAGTGAGCGCCGCTTCGTCTATGTCCTCACAGCTCCGCACCGGGGATTTTGATGTCATAATCTGCCCGATGAATTTCTGCTTATTTTCAATGAGCTGCCATGAGTAGCTGTCGAATGTTCCTTCCGTCACATACCGGAAAATCTTTACCTTTTCATTCATATTGCCCTGTCTTAAAATCCTGCCTTCCTGCTGTTCAATGTCGGAAGGACGCCAAGGCACATCAAGGTGGTGCAAAGCGATAAGCCGATCCTGCACGTTCGTCCCGGCTCCCATTTTTGCGGTTGAACCTAATAAAAAACGAACCTGCCCGCTCCTTACTTTTGCGAACAGCTCCGCTTTCCTTGTTTCCGTATTGGCATCATGGATAAATGCTATTTCATTCTCCGGCACTCCCTTCGCCATGAGCTTATCCCTGATGTCCTCATATACATTAAATGTACCATCTCCTTTCGGTGTAGATAAATCACAGAAGATAAGCTGCGCCGACTTCTGCTCTTTGGTCTGCTCCCATATCTCAAACGCTTTCTCCACACAGGTTGTTGCTTTAGAGTTTTCTTCATCCGGGAGCATATCATTTATCAGTCTTTGGTCTAAAGCTAACTTTCTTCCATCGTTGGTTATTTTAAGCATATTGTCGATGTTCGGCTGCACTTTCCTGTCCCTGACCGCTTCTGCCCTGTCTGCAAGGGAATGTACCATGTCCTGCTGGTATTCGCTCGGCTTTAACACAATATTTTCATAATCCGCTTCCGGCACAGGAAGTTTCAGCATATCCGGTGTCTGAATGTCGGCGCTCTCTTTAAATAATGCAATCAGTTCCGGCAGGTTGAAGAACTTAGCGAACCTTGTTTTCGCCCGGTAGCCTGTACCTTCCGGCGCAAGCTCTATGGCTGTTTGCGTTTCCCCGAACGATGCCGCCCAACTGTCAAAATGCCCCAATCCCAAACGCTGTAAGGTGTTATACTGGAGATAGCGCATATTCGTGTATAACTCTGTCATGCTGTTAGAAATTGGCGTACCTGTTGCAAATGTGATGCCCTTCCCTCCGGTCAGTTCATCCATATACTGGCATTTTGCGAACATATCAGAAGATTTCTGTGCTTCCGACTGTGCGATGCCCGCCACATTCCGCATCTTTGTGTATAAAAAAAGATTTTTATAGTTGTGGCTTTCATCTACAAACAGCTTATCTACGCCCAACTGTTCAAAGGTCACTACATTATCTTTCCGGCTTGCATCATTTAAGCGGCTCAACCTCGTATTCAGCGATTTTTTCGTTTTCTCCATCTGCTTAATGGAGTAACGCTCCCCATTCTCTGCTTTCAAGGCTTCGATTGCCATTTCAATCTCTGCTATCTGCCTTTCAATCATCGCCATCTGTCTTTCAGTGGAAAGCGGGATTTTCTCGAATTGACTATGACCGATAATCACAGCATCATAATCCCCTGTTGCAATCCTCGAACAAAATTTTTTCCGGTTCGCCGGTTCAAAGTCTTTCTTCGTGGCAGCTAAAATATTAGCACCCGGATACAGGCGCAGGAAATCGCTTGCCCACTGTTCTGTCAAATGGTTCGGCACAACAAATAAGCTCTTTTGGCACAGTCCTAACCGCTTGCTCTCCATTGCTGCAGCAATCATTTCAAAGGTCTTTCCTGCCCCTACACAATGGGCAAGCAGCGTATTATCCCCGTATAGCTGATGCGCCACAGCGTTAAGCTGGTGCGGTCTTAGTATGATGTCCGGCGTCATGCCGGGGAATTTTAAGTGCGAACCGTCATATTCCCTCGGTCTGGTGGAATTGAAAAGCTCGTTATATTTTGCACATAAGTCCTGCCTGCGCTCCGGATCACGAAATACCCAATCCTTAAAGGCTTCCCGTATCGCTTCCTGTTTCTGGCTTGCAAGCATGGTTTCCTTTTTATTGAGGACTCTCTTTTCTTTCCCGTCCTCCGTAACCACATCAAAGATACGAGTGTCACGAAGGTTCAGGGAATCTTCCAAAATCCTGTAAGCGTTTGCCCGGCTTGTGCCATAGGTCATGTTGACAAGGGCATTTCCCCTGTCCGCATTTTTCCCCTTCACGTTCCACTGCCCGGTCACATTGGAATACTGTACGCCCATTGCCTTACGGTCAAACAGGTACTCCGGCGTTTCAAAGGTTTCACGCATGAAGTCCTCAATATATTTTGTGGAAATCCATGTTGCGCCAATCCGCACCTCAATCTCCGATGCGTCAAGCTCCTTCGGCTGTACGCCCTCCAATGAAGTTACATTAATGGCATATTCCGGGTGGTTCTCCGCAAAAGTTTTTGCCACTGACAGCTTCTCCCGCACATTCCCGCTTAAATACTCGTCTGCGGTTTCCCATTCCTCTGTCACCGGGTTCTGGAAAATTACTCCTGCAAGCTCCTTTGTAATTTCTTCCTCACTTTTACCCGCAAGCTGTGACATATACGCTAAGTCCACACCCGCCTTTTCACTGAGCGATACCGCCAGTGCTTCACTGGCTGTATCCACGCTTGTCACAACCTCCTGCTTTTTAATGGTTCGCTTCGTGAACATATCCGCCTTGCCGATGAAGTTCCCCTCATCGTCCAGCCTTTCAAGGGAACATAACAAGCAGTAACTGGAATCCTGATTGAACGCCCTTTTATTGGTCTGTGAACTGATAAGACCGAATTTCTTGGAGAAATCATCGTATAACTGGTTTAACTCCGTCTGCTTGTTTTGAATCATATCCTCCGGGTATTCTTCCAACTGGAAATTTATCAGTTCCTGTGTGCAGTCCCGGATTGCCACCATGCCTTTAATCCTCTGCTCTGCCTTTTCCGACACGTCCACAGGCTTCATAATGGAATTTTCCCGGTAATATACGGTATCGTCCACCACCGTATAGCTGTAATTCTTCACGTTCGGATCGGCGGGTATGTTCTCCTTTGCCAGTTCATCGTCAATCTCGTTAAAATCCGCCTGCTCGATGCTGCCCTCCACATGGGAAAGCGCATTTTTAAGCTGTGCTGACAAAGGAAGGGAAGTGTCCGGCAGGCAGGTGCTTTCCATGCCATGCGCCCCGGAAACCATCTCCATTTTTCCCAATACCATCTCCGGGTGGTCTGAAAAATACTGGTTCATCACAATACCGTCTTTTTCCGTCAGATGCACCCAGTCCGGCTCTATATCCATTACCCGGTCACGCTTCTTTAAAAACAGAATGTCCGAAGTGACCTCCGTACCCGCATTTTCCTTAAACGCTGTGTTTGGGAGCCTGACCGCCCCCAAAAGCTCCGCCCGCTGTGCAAGGTATTTCCGCACTTCCGGGTTTTTCTTATCCATTGTCCCCTTTGAAGTGACGAAAGCGACAATGCCGCCCGGTCTGACCTTATCCAGTGTCTTTGCAAAAAAATAGTCATGGATAAGGAAATTGTGCTTGTCATACTGCCTGTCAGACACTTTATACTGTCCGAAAGGCACGTTTCCCACCGCAACATCAAAAAAGTCATTGGGATAACTGGTATTCTCAAAACCTGTTATTTTAATATCCGCATGAGGGTAAAGCTGTTTTGCAATCCGCCCGGTCAACCCGTCAAGCTCCGCCCCATACAGCCTGCTTTCCTGCATTTCATCCGGCAGACAGCCATAGAAATTCCCTATCCCTGCGGCGGGATCTAACACATTCCCTCTGGTAAATCCCATTTTCCCCACTGCGTCATAGATTGCCTGAATGATGACCGGACTTGTATAATGGGCATTTAACGTGCTTTCCCTTGCAGAAGCGTATTCCTCCGGGGATAACAGGCTCTTTAATTCCTGATATTCATTCGCCCAATTTGCTTTGGAAGAATCAAATGCATCGGCAAGACCGCCCCATCCCACATATTTTGCTAAAATCTCCTGTTCCTCTGGTGTGGCGGTACGGTGTTCGCCCTCAATCTTTTCAAGGGTGCGTATGGCTTCTATATTCTGGCGGAATTTCTCTTTCGGCGCAAACCCTTTCCCGGTGTTTTCAGTTTCATTAAAAGAAATGTGGTAATTTACTGCTCCTGACTTATCAATCTCCGGCTCTTTTTCTGATGCTTTTTCCGGTTCTTCCTCCGTTTCCCCTGTCAGCGTTTCCACGTCACCCATGACCTGCCTGATAAACGGATCATTCTCTAAAGCGTTTTCGTCTACAAGCTGTCCGTCCACAATGCCTGCTTTTTCCAAACGCTCCCGGACTGCCTGCGTATCAATATCGGGGAAATCATCTTCTTTTCCAGAAACCTCCTTTGTTCCTGAAACTGTTTCTGTTTCCGGTAAATTCTCTGTTGATAAATCTTTTCCTTGTAAATCTCCGTTGAGTTTACCGCAGAAAATATCCGCTTCCTCTATCGCAGTAAATGTAGGCACTGTGCCATCGCCCGCCACATAATAATCCTGCGTTTCGTTATCCCATACCGCATAAGGCTCTGTAAAGGCATCTGTTGTTTCTGTAACAGTAAAGCGTTCTGCTGTTTCCTGCTCCGGTTCTTCAGATAAAATTTCCGGCTCTGTTTTTGAATTTTTCTCCGCAGCTTTTTCTTCCCTCTGCTGTGCCGGCTTATTCTCATAACGTGCCGCATATTTCTGTGCTTCCTTCAGCAGAGCGTCCATCTCCACCGCTTTTTCTGTATTGCCGCCTAATGACTGCATCAGGACATAATCAGCGGCTTCTAAAAACAAAGCATCATAAACCGCTTTTCCCTCTAACCGCCTGTCGGCATCCTCAATGGCAACCTCCCCGGTATCCTCATTCCAGCCGACCACATCTTTCATGGACAGCGCACCGCAGATTTTTACCACAGCGGACATCTCCGCAAGCCTTTCAGCCAGTGCCTTTTCACTGTCACTGATGTTGTTTTCCGGTTCAGGATTTTGTGCTTTTTGCCCGGAAGTTTCCGTTTCCCGTTCCGGTACAGCCGCCTTCTCCGGCTCCCTGTCACGCTCTATGTACCGTCTTGCCTGATTGGTAAAACCGTCCAGCACAGCCGGGTGGGAAGTGACGATATAATCCCTTGTCTGCCAGTCAGCGGAAGGCACAAGGCTTTTTGCCCATTCCTTATTGTTCGGTGAAAACCGCCCGTCATGGGATAAATGCGTGATTGTGTTAGCAAGGACAAGCTCTACCCGCTCCTTCCCGTACTGTCTGATAACGCCCTCGGCGGTATCCCTCGGAAGTGTATAACCGTCAAATTTTTCCGCAATCGCCTGTTCTATGGCATTTTTGCACTCTACCCGGATACCATGCTCCAGCTTTTCCTGTTCCCGGCGCATGGCTTCCTCCGCCTGCTCTTTTTTATACTGTGCATAGGCTTCCTTGCCCTTTGGCGAAAGGTATTTATCCGCTTTTACAAGCTCCCTGATGCGTTTCTCCACCACATTCCACTTCAAAAGGACTTTTGCGTATGGGTTTCCATAGCTGCCCTTTTCCAGACGGATACCCTTTGCATCATGGTCTTCATGCCCTTTATCGCTCCCGATCAGTGCGTGGGAACTGCCGCCTGTACCATATTCATTTTTAAGGAACGCAATATTATCTTTTTTATCATGCCCTTCCATGAAATACTCATAAATCCGGAAATGCCCATGATGAAAGCCGCTGCCCCCTGTCAGGCGGGCATCTATCTCGTCCTGTGTGATAAAATCCTCATGCAAAACCTCCACACTGTCCTGTACCGGGTACTCTTTTTTCTCCGTACTTAAATCCGCTATTTCTGAAAGCAGATCCTCCGGACTTTTCACATACCGCCACTTTATCTGCTTTTCCCCGGCTTCAAGCTGTTCTTTCGCTTTGGAAAGCTCCCCGGAAACAATATCCCGCCCTTCCTGCGTGGATAAAAGCTCACAAAGGTTCGTAATGCTTTCCGGGTGGTTATAATTCTTTATGGGTATGTTCTCCGGCACTTCCCCGATACCGTCCCGGAAGAAATTGAACAGGTCATTTGACACCCTCTGCCGCTCCACTGCGTCCACAAGGAACACTTCATTAGCGCCCATATAAGTGCCATTCTCCACCATAGACCGGACAATGCCCTCCACTTCCTGCCAGTTCATCACCGCAACCGGATTTTCCTTTGCAGACATTCCGTAGCCGATGCTCATGCCGGATTCACTGAACCAGACAGAAATAGGATTATTCCCAAAATCAAAACCTTTCCCGGTAGTCCGGTATTCGTTTTTCAAAAACTCCGCCATTTCCTCCGGCGTCTTGCCCTGCTGGTACTTGGCATAAATGCGGCTTCTGTTATTATCCCGTCCGCCGCCTGTACGCAAAATGGCTTCAAGCTGTTCTTTTGGCAAAGAAAAAGCGGCGGGCATGATGTATTTCTCTCCTGCCTGCGCCGCTTCAATCGTGCCGATCTGTTCCTCTATTGTAGGGAATAAACTAAGCTGCTGATAAACCTCCGTTTCCTTTGGCTCTGGTTCTTCCCACTGTGGTATCTGCCCCTCTTTCAGATATTCGCCCTTCTCCATGTAAAAAGCGATGCTGTCCCTCACAGTTTCCCATGATACAACTGCTTCTACCTTCCGGTTCAGATATGTTCCGCTCCAAAGCGTCATGCCGTTTTCATCTGCCTTGTACCCGGCTCTTTCCTCCCCAACATAAAACTCTGTATATTCTCCATGCCTGTAGCTGTTTTTAATATATTTCGTCTGCTTATCCTTATCCGGCTCAAAAAGCATTACTCCGGCAATATCCGGGCATTTATGCTCCATAAACTCATCAAACTGCAAAATGCCTTTTTCTATCTCTGCCCAATGCCTGTTAATGATTTCCTCCCCGGACAAAGAAAAGCCGGATAATGTGTTTTCTCCATTACCCGGCTCTGACCGTTCCCTATTTTCGGTTATTTCTTCCTCATTTACAGGCTGTATATCAGCTCTTTCAGCACGATTTCCTCCGCTGAGTGCCTGATGTTGTTCATCATCCCCACCCATTTCATCTGATTGGTGGCTTTCAGTTCCTCCGTCACGCCCTCCGCTTTCGCCATCTGCGCTGTCAGCAATTCCATCCTTTGTTCTGCCTGTTCCTGAATGGTCAGAAGATGCTCTTTCAGCTTCCCTTTCAGCAGAAGTCCGGTGTAGATTCCCTTCTTGTGTTCCTGCAAGTAATTCTTCCTCATCAGCCCGTACTTCGTCAGCGTCCCCTCCGGCTGCTCGTCCATCTGTAACATCGGTATCAGATAATCCCCGTTTTTCTCGTAGGTCAGATTCATCATTATTTCCCCTTTCCCCGGCATTTCCGGTCTGTGTGGTAGATTGTACGTCTTGCGTTTCACTTTCGCGCTTTAAAGCATTATAGCGTGTGTCAGCGGTATTTGCAAGTCCTTTTCCAACTAAATTTTTCGATGCTTCATTTCTAGCATACGCTCTGTCATACGCCCCGATTGCCTTCCCGATTTCCATAAGGACAGGCTTGGATAAATCGGATATGCTGTCCCCGATATGCGACAGGGTTTCCACCGTATTAAATTCATGGATATAAGGGAACTGGATTTCCTCTGCCAGCTCCGCATCATCCATGCCGCACCTCTTTAAGACCATGTAAGCAATACTGTCCGCCAGCGTTTCCCGGACACGCACAGCAACATTCAGTTCGTCCAGTTCCTCAAGAAAACTTCCTTCTTTCAGATATTCCATATCCGAAGCAAGCTCCCCATAACAATCCTGTGCAATCCGGGCAGCAATCTCCCTGATCCTGTCCATAAACCCGGCTTCTTTGTTGGTATCCCCGTAAATCCCTTCCAGACGGTCAAGCACCGCTTCCTGATGTTCCTCTTTCATTTCCCATAGCTGCGGGAAACGTCCGATACGCCTTGCCTTATGCACGTCCGATATGTCAAAAACATACCGCAGTCCGGTGTAAGGACTTCCTTCTTCATCAATCAGTGCAATCCCCTTTGCCCCTTTGTTTACCCAACAGTGCATTTTGTCATTCCATATCTCTATGGAAGCACAGGCTGTGGCATCCGGTCTTTGGGCATAAATAAGGAGCTGGTCTTTGAACGGGTATTTGTAGAGCCTTGATGCTGTGTTCAGATATTTCTTCCAGCTTTCTTCATTCCTCGCCACTTCCTTTGATGTTTCTGCGGAAAGTGCGGAAATTAAGTCATATTTTCTCATGGTAAACCTCCATTTCCTGTTTATTGTTTTTGAGCAATAAAAAAGGTGGCTATGGTTCGTTCATAAGCCATTGCCACCAGTGACGGTAAATTTTATTCGATTTTTCTCTGCCCCTTTCTCATTTTGTTTTTATATTAAGAAACCACCTAATATCTCTCCTAAGTGTTACTCTAAATAAAATATTATCTCCAAAATAACTCTTAATTGTAAAATCAATTGTCATCTTCTACTCTTATTTTATCAATACCTGCCAAAAAAGCATTTATTCTTTCAAATTTTTTATAAGTATACTGACGTATATCAATTGTCCCATCTCTCACAAACTTATCAATAAGCAATGGGTAAGATACAACATTATTACTCTCTCCTATACAAGTAACTTGCCTAAATGTACTATCTTTTAACTTATCATCTTCATCAAAATATAACCGCAAACTATTTAAATGAAATCCCATTTCATTCCTTAAATAAGACCTTGCATCCTCTTTTTTCAATTCTTTTATTTTATCAATGTCAAAATAATCATATCCTAACTTCGCAGAAAGTACATCTGACATATTTTTCTTTAAAGATTCCTTTTGTATTGCTACTTCTACACGTTTCCTAAATTCATGCAAATCCATACAAGGTTCTACATTAAAAAACATTGCGTAAGTAAGAATATGTTTAGGTTTTCTTATGTAAAGTTCTGGTATTGTACGGTCAATTTTTTGAAGAAGTTGCAAATATGTTTCCAGAATTGATTTTTTAGTATCCCATTCATCAGATAGAAGTACATAATATTGAAATGTATTGAATAAGTCTACATAGCACCATAACATATTGCCTTGACTAAAGAGAATTAAATTATGATACAATTCCATATTCGTCTTTAGCTCAATGTATTCATCCATTGGATTTAAAGCCACAAATGGTATAACCGGAAATCTAAACAAAACATTTTCCACTTTTTCACCATTTTTTTGTACTTCTACACCTTTACGCAATACACTAACATCTATACCTTTTTCCAATGCGAAATTAAAGGCTATTTTACTAATTCCATTTTTGAATGAAATATTTTCAATTGGAAAATCGTATGCTAATATTTCAAATTTCAGTTTAGCAATATCACATTTCAATTTTTTGCTTATTTCTGGACAAGCAACCACTTTTCCGTTTTTTATAATAACATCATAAACCTTATTTTCATATATTGCCTTTCCAGTACAGGTTGGCTGTGATTTTTTATTATTAGTTTTCACAAAGTTCTCAATTTGACTAATTATAGGGTTAAATGTTTTTGTAAAAGGTGCATCTATTTTTTTACTGATAACACAATTATTACATTCATCACAACATATATCCTCTGATTCATACAATCCGCCAAGAGCATTTTGTATAATATGTTCTCTGCTTCTTTTTACAATAGGTTTCCCACAATAAACACAAGTATCTCTTTTTGCCATTGCTACTCCTTTATGAACATTCTATCAGAATATTTCTTTTACAAATTTTCAAAACACCACTATTGCTTAATGTATAAATCATATACCATTATATTAATTGTCAATGTATCCTTTGAATCGGATTCTTTGGAAAAAATGCCTTGCCACTGATTATATTCAAGGTGAATAATACTTTTACACCTATCTGATGCTTTCAAAACCGCATCTATACTATCAAGCAGCGATTCAAAATCTTTATTATCTTTATTAAAAATTATAAGTGATGTTTTTGTTTCCCTCCAAGTTGTATAACTGCATAACTGGTCTATTGCTTCAATAAATTTTTTACTGCCATGCCAAATCTTACATTCAGCTACATATGCTGCCTTATTCTCAAATGGAATGTAAATGTCAGTCTTTCCAACTTTGTTAAAAGTTTCCCCTGAAGCTGTACCCTGATAGTGACTATTCAAATTTGACAAAATAACATCTCTCAATTCTTCTTCCAATAGCTTATTGAAAGTACGAGCTGTCTTTTCCATTGATATACATGCTAAAGAAATAATACTTTTTATATTTTCATAATGCGTATCGGAAATTTCATAATTTTTTTCCGGTTCTTTTCTATTCGGAAAAGATACTTCTTTTTTCTTCTTTGTTTTTTTCAGAACAATAGGTTTTGTATTAGGAGCATTAGCATTTATTTTTAATGGCAACTCCAACCTTTCTCTCATTTCCAAATAATCATTTGCCTTTTGTAATCTTGTTTCCAAATACTTTTCTACTATGTTTGGTAATCCATTATTATAATTCTTTACTTCTTTATTTATTGTTTCTATTGTTTTAAAATATGTATCTATCTCCTGCTGAAATCCCTTTTGAACGATCTCATTACTATTTTCGCTTCTTTGCAACTCACTCTTTGCATACTCCAGAGAAAATATAATTTTTCCATAATCATCATCAGTTGGTGCTATTACTCTATCAACTGGAAAACTTTGCATATAAAAAGTTGACGGTCTTAAATCCAACAAATCTTTATCTCCATCAAAAGGAATTGTAAAAATAATTTTATATCCATCTATCATGTGATACTGAGAACCAAATTCACTATATCCGGGACGATAGAACTGATTATATCTTTGTATCTTTGTTTCGGTAAGCTCTTTCGTTATGTTTTCCTTAAATATCTGAATTTCTTCAATTTGATATTTTGCTACATAATACTCTGCCAAGTCACCTAAATCAGTATTACATATTTCTGCATTTGTTAATTTATTAATTTCGTCTCTAATGCTATCAGATATAGCTCTAAAACTTAATGTTGTTTCCCCTTTTTCAAATAAATTCATCTTTCACTATCTCCCTATCTACATAATAGCACAACCTTTCTCTAATTATATCCTCTAGCCATATAAATCTCAACCACTTCTAAATAGACTGCAAAACATTTTTAAATGCTTTACAGTCTATTTTCACCAGTTATATTAAATTTCCATCATGCATAGAAACCCTGTTCCTCAATGCCTTTTTCCAGAATAGTATGTATCAGTTCCTCCAGTTCCACACCGTTAATCTCGCTGACTACAATCAGCTTTGCAAGGGTATCTTTCTGTACGGATATTGCATACTGTTCCTCATCGGCACGAAGCTCATGGACACAGATGCCAAGTCCGTCCGCAATCCTGCATACCACACCAAGCTCCGGCTCTCTGATGCCCGCCAGAATATCCATGATTGTCCTCTCCGGCACTCTTGACATTCTGGAAAGCTCCATAATGCTGACTTCTTCCTCTTTCATCACGTTTAATAACTTATCTCCTGTTGTAAACATATCTTTACCTCCCTCTATTTTTTCTTCCCGCCGGAAGATTTCTTTTTTGGAAATTCCATAACAAATTTAAACTGTACCCCGCTTTTTTCTTCCCCGTCTTTGGTGTAGTGGTATTCCTCCGTCCCACTCGGAATGATATAGGCATCATAAGGCTTGCCTGCCTTGCTCTTTAACCCTTTTAACAGAATTTTCTTCCCGGCAAGCAAATCCTTTACCTGCGTGTCGGTAAGGGCAGCTCCCATTACCCGGCTCACATTCATACCGCATTTCTTCACACAGTACGCACCGAATTTCCCCTTTACCACCTGACCGCCGCAGTTCGGACACGTCCCAAGCACTGTCTGTTCCTGTGCGAACATCTTTTTCTGTTCGTCACTGACCTCATGGTAGGTGTGTATCAGCTCCGACACCATGTTTTCAATATCCGCCATGAAGTCCTCCATTGGAAGCTCCCCTTTCGCTACCAGTGTCAGGGCATTTTCCCAATCGGCAGTAAGTTTCGGGGATTTCACAACATCCGGCAGGACTGTAATCAGCTTCAGCCCGTCCTCGGTGGGTATGATCTGTTTTTTCTCACGCTTTACAAAACCGTCTTTTACCAGCTTTTCAATGATGTCCGCCCTTGTTGCAGGCGTACCCAAGCCTTTCCGCTCCACATCATCGCCCATATCTTCCGCCCCGGCACGTTCCATTGCCGACAATAATAAATCTTCTGTAAAGTGCTTCGGCGGGGAAGTGAAATGCTCGCTGATTTTCGTCTGCACACCGTCAAATGCCTGTCCTTCCGACAGTTCCGGCAGCTTCTTTTCCTCTTTTTCTTCCTCCTGATTCTCGGAAATTTTAAAGGAACGCTTAAAGGCATCTTCAAAAGACTTCCACCCATTATGCGTGACAGACTTCCCGGAAACAGTAAATGTGTATCCGTTACAGGAAAACTCTGCCTTGACCGTTTCATACAGATGCTTCTCCCCGGTGGCGCATAAAAGGCGGTTCGCAACCAGAGATAAGATTTTACGCTCCGTTTCCGGCAGTGCCGCAAGGTCAGCCTTCGCAATCTCCATTGTGGGGATAATGGCGTGGTGGTCTGTCACCTTTTTACTGTTCAGAATCCTCTTTATATCCGGTCTGGGAGCCTTATTTTCCTCAAACATCAGGGAATGGAACACCGCTTCGATTACACCCTCTGCGGTCTGCCCCATATCGTCAGATAAAAACTGGCTGTCCGTCCTCGGATATGTGGCTAACTTTTTCTCATAAAGGCTCTGTGTGTACTCTAATGTCTGCTTTGCGGTAAACCCAAACAGGCGGTTCGCATCCCTCTGGAGCGTAGTGAGGTCATAGAGCTTCGGCGGCATGACTGTCTTTTCCTCTTTCACAACAGACGTGGTAAGAGCCTGCCCGTTCCGGCAAGCTCCCGCAATCTCATCTGCTTTCTTTTTATCATCAATGCGCCCGGTGGCGGCATCCATCCCATCCATCAGGATATGCGCCATGTAATATTTTTCCTTCTGGAAATTCATAATCTTTGCTTCCCTGTCCACCAGCATCGCAAGGGTAGGTGTCTGTACCCTGCCCACCTTCAGGACTTTCCCGCCATACAAAACAGTGAACAGCCTTGTACCGTTGATGCCCACAAGCCAGTCCGCTTCCTGCCTGCACAGTGCGGAATGGTATAAATTATCGTAATCGCTCCCCGGCTGTAAATTCTCAAACCCTTCCCGGATTGCGCTTTCCTCCATTGAGGAAATCCACAGGCGTTTGATCGGCTTGTCACAGCCTGCCATTTCATACACCAGACGGAAGATAAGCTCGCCCTCCCGCCCGGCGTCAGTGGCACAGATTGTAGCGGTGACATCTTTCCTGTGCATCAACTGGCAAAGCACGTCATACTGCGCTTTCGTGTCCGGCTTGACCTCATACTGCCATTTTTCCGGATTTACGGGAAGGCTCTCATACGTCCATTTCTTCCACTGTTCCCCGTAGCTTTCCGGCTGTGCCAGCTCCACCAGATGCCCCACGCACCAGCTCACAATATACCCGTTCCCTTCCATATATCCGTCACTGATTTCCGTTGCGCCGATTACCTCTGAAATGCTTCTCGCAACACTTGGTTTTTCCGTTATCACTAACTGCATTTATTCATCCTCCCCTTCTTTATCCTCAAAAAAATCGTCCTCACTGTCCTCGTTTTCCTCGTCATCTTCGTATTCTTCTTCCTCGTCCTCCTCATCATCGTCCTCGTCAAGAAATTCCTCTTTCTTTTTCCGGACTACCTTAAAATAATAGCCGCCGATAGCGATAACTGCCACAATTCCAAGAATGATATAGGTTGCCATCGGGTTTTCTTCTGTTTTCTCCGGCTCTGGTTCAGGTTCTTCGGTATTTTCTTCCCCGTCCCCGTCTGGTTCTTCCGTAAGTTCTTCTTCTGTTTCCTGTTCCCCGTTGTTATTGGGCAGTGCGCCCTCCGACACAGGGATTGCAGATTCCAGAGCAGCGGAATTTTTCGGTAAGGTTTCGCTGTTGTCCGCTGTCACGTTTAACAGGTCATTTTCCGTAACTTCCGTCAGGAAGTACACCATTTCTTCCTCCCCGTCCCGGTCAATGATAAGGTAGAACACTTTTTCCGATGCAGTCTGGATTGTATAAAATTCCTTCCCGGTTTCGCTTTTTTCCTTCTCCCCGGATTCTTCCTTTTCCTCCGATGCAGCCGCTTCCGCCATTGCCTGTTTTTTCTGTTCAGCCGGGCTTAATTCTGATACGGTATTCCCGTCACTGTCCGTTTTGGTATGCTCCGTTACCTGTGCGGTAGCAGAGGAAGGCTTGGTTGCCTGTGCATTGACCGGGAGCTGCTCTGCCGGGTTCTTCTCACCGCTGTCCTCCTTTTCCGGATCGGTGTAATATGGGTTGGCTGTTTTATAAACCTCTGACATATTCCCGGCATTATCCATAGCGGAAATGGTAAAATACTGGTAGCCTGCGTCAAACTGCTGCAGGCGGATATTTAAGACACCGTTTGTAAGCTCCGTAAACTCATACCCGTTCACATACACCGCCTTGATGCCGGAATCCGTATCATGCGCCTGTACGCTTAACAGACCGTCACTGACCGCAGCGTTTAGGGTAGGCTTCGTGAAATCAAAACATTTAATATAACGGTTCTTCTCATAGGTCTTGCCCCTCTGGTCTGTCACAAGCACATAGACGGTGGTATTTTCCGAAATCTCCACATACATATCCTCTGTGATGTCCGTCCAGATCCCATTCTGTGCGACTTTTGCCTGTACGGTCTTTATGGTGAAATTGCCGGAATGTGCCACATCTTCTATGGAGATATGTACCTTTGTGGTGTCATTGTGCCACCCGGACGGAGTGGAGATTGTGATTTTTACATTCGGGTTCACATATTCACATAAGCTGTAATCTTCCTTGCAGGCTTCACAATCTTTGTCAATGGAATACTGTGTGCATTTTTCTTTACAGGTACATTCCGGCTTTGGAATCTCATTCCCCGATACCGTTCCGCCCTCCGTTTCTTCTTCTGATTCGCCGCCGCTCTCACCGGGTTCTGTTTCAGTGCTTTCCTCCGCTTCTTTGCTGCCCTCTGTTCCGGTGCTTTCCTCTGTTTCCCCTTCGGCACTGCTTTCCTCCGCATAAGCGTCTACCGTATTCCCGCTGTTCGCCATAACCGCCCCTATGGGCATACAGAACAATAATGCCGATAACAGCAGCGACGCCACTGCCCTAACTGATAACGTTTTCTTCATTTCCTGCCATCTCCTTTGCGTTTTCTTTTTCTTCCAATAACTTCAAAATCTCGTCCTCGCTGAATTTAATGAGTAATTGCAGCTTCTCGGACGAGATTTTATGCTTTTCGATAATATCCATTTTTTCGGCTCTTTCCGCCATGCGCTTCTGTTCTTCCAAATCCTTCTGCTTCGCCTGTAATGTTTCAAGCTGCGCCCGCACTTTGGTAAGCTCCTTTTCAATGCGTTCCTTTGTCATAAATGCCTCCTTAATTTAACCTGCCGAAACTGTAAAAATGGCTCTGCCAGTACGGGGAATTGATGCTTGCGTAACTGATCGGATCGCCGCAGTGTATCATTGTACCGTTGCCGCAATAAATCCCCACATGGCTCACCGCCCCGGCTGAATTGTATGTCCCGGTAAAGAATATAATATCCCCTGCCTTTGCGTCCGATGCGGAAACAGGCGTACACTGGTCATAAATCCCCTGTGCGGTAGTTCGTGGAAGGTTATGTACCCCGCTGTTGGTAAATACCCAGCAGACAAAGCCGGAACAGTCAAAACTTGTGGAAGGACTTGAACCGCCCCACACATACGGAAATCCTAAATATTTTGCGGCTTCCTCCATAAGAGCCTGCACCGATGCGTCATCGTAGGCATCCGGCGGTATGGCGTTCCCCGGCAGTCCGCCCGGTGTTTCCCCGTACAGTGTGTCTTCGCCCACATCAAAATAAAATAGCGGGTTGTAATACTCCCCGTTATATAAACATTCGATATGTAAATGGCTCCCTGTGCTGCTCCCGGTATTGCCTGTTGTCCCGATGACCGCCCCTTTTTCCAATGTCTGCCCTGCACTCACGTTTAAGCTGTCCATGTGGGCATACTTGGTTGTATAACCGTCTATCTCAATCGCTACATAATTCCCATAATGGCTGTCGTATGCCGCCGCTGTCACCGTACCGTCATGCGCCGCATATATGGTTGTGCCTGTCGGGACTGCTATATCCACGCCCCGGTGAAATTCCTCATTCCCTGTGACCTCGTTTTTCCGGTATCCGTAATAGCTTGACACATAATAATACCAGTAGAGGTTCAGCGGCGAAGCAAACTCCTGAAGCAGACCGTTCGTTTCCCCATACATGGCAAAAATCTCCGCCTGTTCGGTATCCATTTTCCCGGAAACAAGGCTCTCTAACGGTATGACCGTAAGTGTCACTCTGAGGATACTGACCTCGTATTCTTCTTCCTCCTCGTACTCATATTCTTCCTCTGTTTCTTCCCCGGTAACCGGATCGGTGACTGTCCTTGTGCCAGTCTTTGTGACCGTCCTTGTCCTCGTTTCCGTATCCGGCGTGAGCGTCAGCGTATACATCTCGTCAAAAAGAGCCTGTATTTCACTTTCCACCTCACTTGCGGTAAACTCTGTATGGACTGCGGATAAATAGCTGATAAGGGTAAACGGGTTATGACCGATTGCGCCAAGATTATAGGAATATTCGTCATATCCCGGATTGTCTGTTTCCACCCGGTCAATCTCTTTCTGCAGGTCAAGCTCCAGACGGGTAAACTGTAAATCAGCGGCGTCAATTTCTTTCGGCTTGCTTAAATAGCTCGCCGCTAAAATCGTAGACTGCGTATCCGCAAACATCGCCCCACAGGACGATACGGAAACCATAATCATCATAAGGAGCAGCGCCATGATGCCCACCGTCACAAGCAAGCCGGCATTTTTCCTTGCAAACTCCTGTAACTTCCTTGCCACAGTGACCGCACCGTTTTTCGTCTTTTCAAATGCCTGCTCCGCTGTTTTGGCAGATGCCGCTTTCTTCCTAGCCTTGATGTACTCCCGCTTGATGCGCTGTTTCTGTAACCGCTTCTGCAACGCTTTTTTCTGCATCTGCGGGTTTTCCTCCAAAAACTTCTGGTACTGGAAATTGACTTCCTTTTTAAACTGCTTTTTTTCCAGCTTTGCCACCTTCGCCCGCTGTTTCTGCTCTTTTCCCTTTATCTGCCTTTTGACGAAAGAAAACAGTTCTTCCCCTTTCTGCTCTGATTTATGTGCGCCCTCCACCGCTGAATTTTCTTTCTCCGTTTCAGCAATCTTCCCATGCACAAAATTCCGGCTCTCATTCTGCATCCGGCGCATGGTGGTTTTCGGTATGCCCTCCTGCTTGAAGGGTTTCTCCTTATCCAGAGGGACAGCCACATATTTTCCCTTCCCGGTTTTCTCGTCAAATACTCTCTGCAAAGTGTATTCCCTTGTCTTTGGCAGCTTTGCCCTTGCCTTCTGTACCTTCTTTCCGGCTTTTTGAGCCTGCCGCTGTTTCTTTTGCAGCTTTTTACTGCCTGTAAATTCAGAGCCTCCTTCCCCCTGAAACAGATTTCCGGTATTCTCCGCAAAAGATTCTTCGGTAAAGGTTTTATTTTCCGTTTTTTCCTTTGTTTCGCCTTTTACCCGGTGTTCCTTTTGTACCCGCTTTTTATGGTATTTCCCTTTTTTCTGCGACTGCCTGTAAGTATCCCTCCGGTGGTAATCTTCCGTATCCGGCTGTTTTTTCTCCGTTTCCTCCGGCTGGCTGAAATTGTCCTGCCCGGTAAATCCGCTGCTTTCCTTGACAAAATCAGGCTTTTCTTCCTGCCCCGGCTTCGCACCAGACTTTTGGACTTTTTGTCCAGAAGTAGTCTGGTACATCTGCTTTTTCGCTTTGGCTTTTGAAGCATGGTTCGATTCCCACTGTCTGGTATCTCCCTTTTGGGAATCCACGCCCTTATGTTCCGAAAAAGTTTGATTTTCCTGTAACTGCCCATTCCCGGACTTCTGGACTTTTTGTCCAAAAGTTTCCTGATGCGCCTGCGTAACCTTTTCCGCCTGCCTTTTCCCGGCTGAACCATGCCCCGGCTTCTTGGTATCGGCATCCCTCGGCTGATAGGCAGCACTGCCGCCACCTGTAAAGGCATTATCGGCTCCCTTACGGAACTCCGCATTTACTTCTTTACGGTAGGCGGTATCCTGTTTTTTCTTCCCTTTCTTTTCTGCCATTAGCCTTCCTCATCTTCCTTCGTTACGGATTCCTCCGGTTTTGTGTTCATAATCGCAAAAGTTTTTGTATTAGCCGGGTACTTATCCACGAATGGGATAACCACATTGTCAAACAGTATCAGACCGCTTCCCGGTTCAGAATTGGTGACGTGCATGAGCTGTTTCTCCGACAATCCCAACTTATCCGCCAAGATATGCTGGTCTTTGGCGTTTTGGTTCAGCAGATATACAAAATCGCTGTTCCCCAAGATGCCCTCGATTTCTTCCGATTTCAGGAAATCCCCTACGTTCTGCGTCAAGCCTGTCGGGATTCCGCCCCATTTCCTGAAACGTTTCCAAATCTCCACCGAATAGATAGCTGTCTGCTTTTCTTTCAAAAGCAAATGGAACTCATCACAGTAGTACCTTGTGGCAACTTTGCGCTCCCGGTTCTGCGACACCCTGTTCCAGACCGCATCCTGCACAATCAGCATCCCAATCTCTTTTAACTGATTTCCCAAGTCACGAATGTCAAAACACATGATCCGGTTGTGTGCGTCTACATTGGTTCGGTGGTTAAAATAGTTCTGCGAGCCATGCACATACAGAACAAGGCTGTTGGCAATCCGAACCGCCTTCTGCTTCGCTTCCCTCTGCAGCTCCGGCGCAACGTCCTTCGGCTCATACTTTAACAGCGCATTATACAAATCTTCCAGTATGGGCATATTCTCCGGCTTCGGGTGCTTGAAATACCCATCATAGATATGCTTGATGCAGGTGTCAATAATGCCCTTCTCGTCATTTTCCAGACCGTCCTTCCCTCCGGCAATCAAATCACACAGCGTAATCAGGAAGTCACTCTTTAGCTTCAATGCTTCCTTATCCCCTTTATGGGAAAGCTGAATGTCCATCGGGTTCAGATAATCCTTTGAATTGGTGGCAAGCCTTACCACCTGCCCATGAAGCGCCTGCACCAGAGGGAAATACTCGCCTTCCGGATCGCAGACAATAATATCGTCCTTTGTGATAAGGAAACAGGACAAAATCTCCCTCTTTGCGGAAAAAGACTTACCGCTTCCCGGTGTTCCCAAAATAACTCCGTTCGGTGTACGAAGTCTTTTCCGGTCTGCCATAATCATGTTATTGCTGAGTGCGTTCAGACCGTAATAAATAGCCGGTGCGGGCATGAAAAGCTCCTGTGTGCAGAACGGTACAAGGACAGCGGTGCTTTTGGTGGTAAGGTTTCTCTCAATCCCCACGTCATTACACCCAATCGGCGCACTTGCCATAAGCCCCTGCTCCTGTAAATACTGCAAACACCGTAAATTACAGTTTGCCTGCTGGATAATGCCGGACACCCTCTGTGTCAGGTTTTCAAGCTCCCTCTTTGTCCTCCCGTAACAGGTAATCAGAAATGTCATTTTGATAAGTTTCTGATTGCTTGTGTTCAAATCGTCAAGCAGTTCCAGAGTGTCCTTCTCATACGTCACGATGTCAGTCGGCAGAATATCCATATCGTAACCGCTCCGGACTGCCTTTTTCTGTTCCTCAATCTTATTTTTCTGAATGTCGGTGAGCGCACGTTTTATCATTTTGATTGCTTCCACCGGATCAATCGTCCTCATGTGCATGGTAAGGGTAAGGTTGTCATCAATGTCCAGCAGCTTCTTAATCATCTCGTCCGTAAACTTGGGCGCAATCATATCAAGGTAAGACACGCTCCCATAAATACTGCCGGACTTGAAGCGGCTCGGATAGCGGAAATCAAACCCCGGCGGCGCAATATAATCTTTAACTGACTTCCCGGATTCTGACAGTTCCTTAAAGGAAAAACGGAAAGGCTCCATCGTACCCTGATTGAAATACTCATGTAAGATACGGAGCCTTTCCTTCCCGTCAAGACCTCTGGCGTTTGTGCCGATATTGTTTAAATTATGTACCACATCTTTCTCAATGTTGTTTAACTTGCTCCTTGCTTCTTTGATGCCTGTGCTTTCCACGCCGAAAATAATGTACTTTGATTTGATGATGCCATTGTTGCCCTTTGCCGACTGGTGCTTTAACATCTGCGTGTATTCCTCACGAATATCGTTGAAATCATCGTCCTGCAGTGGAGTATCGAACTGCTCCGCAAGCGCCTGCTCGCTGACCTGCCTGTTGAATAAGAACAACTGGAATTTTATGGACGGATCAAAATAGTTAATCAGCTTGCTGTATTCCTCCAGAATATCAGCCTGATCCTCCACCTCCAGCAAGTCATAGTTAATATCAAAAAATTCCACCATTTTTGTATAATAAGTGTCCGCCACCTGACAGATGCCGTCCCGGTACATTTTTTTGAATGTAATGGTTTTCTGTGCGGTGTCCGGCTTCGCCTGTTCTTTGCTGTTCCCGGCAAGGACACGCCTAAGCTCCGCCAGACGTTTCTTTTCCGAAAAAGTCAGTCCCGCCTTTTCCGGTGTCTGTTTATTTTTCTGCGGCTTTGGCTTTCCCACTGCCGCCTTTTGCTTTTTCTTCAAGGAAATATACCTCCTTCCTGATTTTTTCCCGTTCCTCCAACTGCTCGTAGAGGTTTTCCGATTTATACGGTCTGATTCCCGGCGTGAGTACCTTCTGCCGGAGCATGAAGTATAAAATCTTCTCTGCCGGGAAACCGTCTTTTTCATACATAGCCAAAAAGAAGAATGGCAGCATTACACCCACCATGATAAGCGCCGCCCCCTGTGTGCCTAATACCCCTTTTGTGAGGAAATATAAAGGAATACCCACAAGGGCAGCTCCCGAAAAACAGATAATCTGCCTTTTGGTAAGGTTCAATGCTACTTTTGTCTTGATTCCACTCAGGTCTTTTGGCACTGGTACTGAAATTGCCATAAATTCCGCTCCTTTCGTGGGCAATGCCCGCCAAGCACAGCCTTTTGCGCTTAGTGGGCATTGAAAATTGATTTGCTTAAAGAACCTGTCTTGAACAGGCTGAAACAGAGGATTACGGTATATGCCGCTACCGACCATAATGCGCTGTGCAGGTTGCCCGCCACTGCGACGCTTGCCACCAGAACAGCATAAATCGCCACGCATACCATGATAAAGAAACCCTGAAACGCCAGTGCGACAAGCCCTTTTAAATAGTTCGTCCCGATTGTTCCCCATTCCCGGTTGGTAACTGTCGCTGCCGGGATTGGCGCTACCGATACATAAAGGTATATTTCAATCATGCGCCCGTATAAAATGACGGTGATGAGGACGGACATGATTTTCATACACAGGCTGATTACCATAGTTTCCAGACCTAAACCGATCAGCTCCCCGATGCCCATTGTGTCAATCTGGCTGTTGAACATGGAAGTAAGCGTTGCTTCCACATCAAGGCTTGTGGAGCCTGATATGGAAGATGCCGCCTGCGTCACTACATGGCTTCCAACGTCAAATACCGCCATGACAATATCAAAAGTCTTGGAAAGCAGCATGACAGCGATGCAAGCCTTGAATAAAAAACGGAAGAACAGGCTTGTATCGAAGTCATGCATATTGTTTTTGTCTATTACCATTGTGATAAGCTCATAAATCAGCACGAAACTGATAATCAGCCCTGCTATGGGGATTACTACATTCTCCGACAGCGTCCTTACCATGCTGAATATGCCGGAGTTCCATGTGCTGGGTGTCCTGCTGACTTCCCCGGCAATCGTGCCTACCTTGTCATTGACGTCGGTAAACATCGTGCCGAGATTGTCAAGCACCCACCCCTGAAGCATTTCCTTTATGAAATCAGTGATTTTGTCAATGATTCCGCCCATGAAGGGTTATCTCTTATGAGAACAGTGTGGAAAGCTGTGGAATCACCGTCTGCGCCACAATGATAATGCCCCCGCCGCTCATAAGCTGTTTAATGCCCTGTGATTTTGCTCCAGGGTTATCGTTGCCATATCCCTCAAGCAGATTGATGACGCCCCATACGCCCACGCCTGCGCCGATTGCTGTTACGACTGTCTTTAATCCTGTTACTGCTGTTGTAAAAAATGCCATTGTTCTACCTCTTTCTTTCTCATCAAATGTTTTGTCTGGTTTCTGAAAGAGTTTTTCGTGTAAAATGCCCTGCCTTATGGTAAGATAAAGACAGGGCAATCCTTTGGGAAGAACCCTGCGGGCATCCGGTACATTCAGTTTGGCGATTGGCTGTTCCGGGTGCTTTGTTTTTTGTCCTTTCCCAAGTACATTCAAAACTCCGTTCCACTTCTGGACTTTTTGTCCAAAAGTTCTGTGACTGGTTTACAGGTTCCATATTCAGTTTTTCAGTATTCAGTTGTCATGCTTCAAGAACGCCCGCATCCTCCACCTCATCAACGGTGTCATTGTCCCTGACTTTTGCCCTGCACAGGTTTTTTACATATTTTTCAATGTCTAAGGCGTTCTTCTCGTCATAGTCGGACAGGAGCTTGTACTGCTTGTGCTTCGTGATGTCAAACTTATTGGAGAAGAATGGTCTTACCCCTCTAAGCTGCATGATGCACTTGCCCCCGTCCATGACCGCAATCTCATCTTGGCTCATAAGCTCTTTCCCGGTCTTTTGGTAGTTCAGACCGTAGGACTGCGACGTACCCCTTGTATCAGAGGTATTATAAAGGTCTATTGTTTCTTTACCCAAAATTTCCGCCATCTCTTTTAAAGTGGTCTTTTCCTTCCCTCCGAGGAATAAGGTGGTATCACAATTCCCTTCAATCGTGTCAGCGTTATCCTTATAAATCGCTTTAAGCTGCGACTTTGACTGCAAAATAATGGAAGCTGATATTTCCCGGCTGCGGATTGTAGCGATCAGCTTCTCAAACTTTGGTATCTGCCCGATGTTCGCAAACTCATCGAGTAAGCAGCGCACATGGACAGGCAGCCTTCCATGATACACATCGTCTGCCCTGTCACAGAGCAGGTTAAAAAGCTGCGTATACATGATTGATACAATGAAGTTAAATGTATCGTCCGTATCGGAGATAATGACAAACAGCGCTGTCTTTTCATCCCCCAACATATCAAGCCCCAACTCGTCATAGCTTGTCAGGTCACGCAGCTCCTTGATGTCAAAGGGTGCTAAACGTGCGCCACAGCTAATTAAGATACTTTTCGCTGTCTTGCCCGCCGCCAGTTTGTATTTTTTATACTGCTTGACTGCAAAATGTTCCGGCTCTCTTTCCTCCAGCTCATCGAACATCAAATCGACAGGGTTTTTAAATTCCTCGTCATCCTCCCTCGCTTCACTTGCATTTATCATGTCAAGCAGGGTGGTAAAATTCTGTTCTTCCTCCACGCACTCATACCAGATGTAACCGATCAGTGCGGTATAGTAGAGCTTTTCGGCTTTCACCCAGAAATCCTCGCCGGATTGCTGCCCCTCCCCTTTGGTGTTTAAAATGATTGTGTTTACAAGTTTCAGAATGTCCTTCTCGCTCCGGATATAAACGAGAGGATTGTAGTGCATGGACTTCTTGAAGTTAATGGTATTCAGCACTTTTACCCGGTAATTGTTCTTTAAGAGCATTTTTCCGCACTCGACTAACACAGTGCCTTTCGGATCAGTAACAACATAGCTTGAGTGCATCTGCATCAGGTTTGGCTTAACGAAAAATCTTGTCTTGCCGGAACCGGAGCCGCCAATGACGAGAATATTCTTATTCCTCGCATACTTCGGCTGTCTTGGTCTGCCTGACATCATCAGCCTTTCCGTTTCGGTAAGCAGCACATTGTTCTCAAAGACCGGATCGACATAAGGCTCAATATCCTTTGCGTTTCCCCACCTTGCAGAACCGTATTCCATTCCATGCCGGAATTTCTTGGCGTTTTTGGCTTTGAAATACACAACAAGACGGAGCGCAACGCCGCACCCTGCTCCTATCAGCAAATCTTTTGGGTAAAAACTCGGTAACGGGTTAGAAAATAAGTCCTCCATTCCCGCCATGACCGCCATCATCTTTGCGGAAGCGTCCTGCCCCGGCGATACCCGCCACAGCCACGCTATTTTGTCGCAGAAATACCCGGCAAGCACATAAGGCAGGTTCATAAGGAGAAGTTTCTTTTTATCCACATTCCCCGTCTTTGCCTTGAGCTTTTCGGGAATGGATTTTAGGTCTTTGGCAATGCCTTCTACGATTTTACTCATAATGACTGCCCCCTGTCCTTCTGGTGTTCCCTTGCCCGCTCCCGGTTTTTGTCCTTCCCCAACTGCTCCCGGAACTCCGCCAGCTTCTCCTTTACGGAGATGCGGTCATGCTTTTTCTCATTAACTTTTACAAATTCCTTAAATGCCTGCGTAATCACGTCGGCATCCTTGCCCTTGAAAAACACCATGTACTTCGGCGGTGCAACTGTCTTATCTTTCTTCACAGCAAAATCTACGTTGTATTTTTTTGCCACTTTCTCAAAAGACTTGATGTTGTTATCCGTCACCTCAATGCTCGAAGCACCCATACCCTGACCGACCAGATCTTTCACTGACATTTTCCCATGCGATGCCTGTTTTCCCTGTTTCCGGTGTTCCAGATACATCTTCATTGCCTTTTTCAGCACATCGGTAGTCAGCCGGGAAGATTTAAACACAAGGGCAATCGTTTTTTGTGTCACTTCCTCCTGCATGGTTTTCCTCCTTCTTCTTTATTGCTGTACCCCCGTCAGGGTGGGACGTACAGCCTGTATAGCAGATATTTCATAAGCTCTCCTTTCCTCTTCTGTACTTTTTGTCCAAAAGTTCCACAAATACAAAAAGGGCAGCTACAAACCGCTGTTTACGGTCTATAACTGCCCTAACGCTGTAAATATTTTCCTAAACATCATAATTTTCTTCACAATCAACGCAATACGTTCCTGAATTACCCATACGCTCATATGGATTTTTAAATCCACACATTGGACAAATGAACCCTTTATCATTTGTTACTGCACAACTATCACATATTGGTTCCCCATTATAATCATGAAAATTTCCAGAATCATTAAAACCTAAGATTTTACCACATTCGCTGCATTTAATTACATTATTCTCAAACCACTTTTTATCTTTTTCTTCCATCACGCTTTTTTGATCAATACAATCAAACAATGTATCATTCTCTGACAAGTCAATCATTATGTCATACATATTCTCATTAACACTATCAAATGTCAATTCAAACTTTTCTTTATTTTGCTTACAATCAAAATCTAATATTATCTCATGTTCAAATCGATGAACTTCCTTTGACTCTATATAACTTTTAATAACATATTCTTTATTTTGCTTATCATAATAAGAGTTTTCTAAATCTAAATATTTACATTTTATTTTCACATAAAAATATACTGTTAAAAATGCATTGGCATATTTATCGCTTTTTGCCTCAGCATAATTAAATTCATATGTTATATCATCTACCTCAATATCTCTTATTTCAAATTCCTCTCGCTCATCAAAATAATATTGAATACTTTGAACCAGTCCATCTAATTCATCTAAGATTTTTTCATATTCCAAATCATCTTCAAAATATTCTTCAAATACTTCTTGAATATTGTCATTTCTCTGTTGATACTGAAGAAAATCAACAAGTTTTTCAAATAATACGAAATTGCTATTATCCAAAAATGCTTGTCTAAACCCTTTATCTGATGAAACAATTATTATTTTTTCACCTAATTCACACTGATATTTTTTTAATGCTTTTATCATAATTGCATCTTTAAACTCATTGGGTTTTTGTTCTTCAAACGGTGCCTTTTTATCAAAATAATCTTGCATTACTTCTTCAATATCAATATCTTGTAATGAAAAAATAACAGCATTATTCTCTTGTAGATAGTCACGAAATTTTTTAAGAACATACTCAACGGAACTTTCTTCATCCATTATTCTCAATTTATCTTTATATAAATCTTCATTTCTCAAAGCAGCAAATTCAATCATTTTCAAAACTTTATTTAATTCTTTGACTGCTTTTCTCAAGTCATTTTTTATATGTTTTTCTACTTCTCCCATGCATGTACTACAACACAATAATACAAGTGCATCTTCCGTAATCAATTCCGAGAGTTTTTTCATATGTGGACTTTCAAAAGAATATCTTGCATTTATGTATATATTTGTGTCTAAAAAAATATATCTTTCCATAGTACTTCTCCAATACTTCTTTATAAAATATAATGACATTTTACCATATTTTTCTTTAATATTCTACCAATTCCACGAAAAAGGCAGTTGCAAACTTTTATAGCCTGTAACTGCCTTACACTATTTGCATTTATTCAATTCTTATGATATTACTCACACAACACAAGGAAGTACTCCTTTTTCTTCAATATTTCCTCCTGCCTGTCTTTGGAAAGCGTCTGGAATATCTCGTCATAATCCAGCTCCGCAAGCGGCGTTCCCAACACAGGCGTTAATACTTCATGCTCATACCATATCCGCCACAGTTCCTCAAACAGTTCCATACTGTCCGAAAAAGCCATCGCAGAATCAAAGCCTTCTCCCTCACTGAACCATTGCAGACGTACAAACCCGAACCGCCCGGCATCCGCTACCTTCCGGCATCCTGCCCGCTGTTCTTCCGTAATATATTTTTCTGCCATAGATGCTCCTCCTAATCCACTTCTGGACAAAAAGTCCAAAAGTTATCTATTCTATTTTAAACAGTAAATCGTGCAGAGGTCAGCATATAGCATACCCTCCCCGCAATTTATCGTGTCAAACAAAAGGCACTGGAACAGTACATCACGCACTCCCTCCAGACTGGCAATACCCCGTTCTTTTTCTGAAAAGCCTGTGCTTGGAATATCCATATCCTCCGGCACTGCCCGCCTTGCCGAAATACAGTGCGTATAAAGTCCGAGGATATATTTATCTGACATAGGCAAAGCAAATGTTTCCTGCCCGTCATACGTTACCCGGTACTTTTCCTGTTCCCCTTCCGGTAGCTCAAAACAGCACCGCACTGTTTCCAGATAAGTATGCCCGTCAAAATCCGGCTTTATTTTCTTCCCATACCTGCGGATTGCGGAAAATATGTTATTCCGGTCAATGAAAGAGCGGGTACGCTTGAAAGCTGCTTTTCTGCCTTTCATGTCCATGTAAACATTATTCCCCGTCCCTTTCCCGCCAAACCTGCCATAATCGCCTGTCCGTAACAGGTAGGACAGCACCTCTAACAGCTTTTCCCTTGATGCAATCTCCTGATAAGGGGAATCACTGAAATCTATCTTCACAAACCTTAACGGGCAGCTTCCCTTTGCTATCTCCCGTTCCATTGCCCGGTCAATATCCCTCATGGATTCCATTTATCCATCTCCTTCCGCTTTAGACTGGAACATTCCTTTTTCTTCCCACCCGCCGCCATACATATCATGCTGTACCAACTGCTGGTAATAGTGGTTCATGGTATTGGGCGCATTGTAGAGTGCAGTCACCATGTATGCTCTGATATTGGTTATCTTGGTTGTGGTTTCCTTCATGCAACCAATGACATACTCCAAATGGGAGCTGTTCAGCTTTAAAAACTTTGATTTCACAAGCTCATAAGGGTAATCTTCCCCGTTGACCTTTATCGTCCTGCGCTTCACGCACACAATCTCGCAGATCACCTCATAGAGTTCCTCATACAGCCCCCTTTCGCTCCAGTCACCGTATTTCATGTGATGCTCATACTCAATATTTTCCTTGATGATTTCCATGTAGGCAGTAGCATCATCCATCGCATCAATCATATCATCATCCGCCTTGCCCTGCTTGGCTTTTTCTATCTCCTGATTAGATTGATTGATAGAATTGTTATAACTCATATCAGTATAATTAGTATTGTTATAATTAGGGTTCGATTCCCGAACTTCCGCAAGTTCGGTTTCCGAACCTCTTGAAGTTTGATTTCCGAACTCCTGCAAGTTCGGTTTCCGAATCTCTTGAAGTTCGATTTCCGAACTTCTTGAAGTTTGATTATCGAACCTCTTGAAGTTCGGTTTCCGAACTTCTGCGGAACTGTCAGCATTATCCGGCTTTTCCGGCTCTCTGCCCGGCTCTTTTGCGGCATCCAGTGTTGCGAAATTCTTCACATAGATAATGTCCGGCTTGCCTAATCCCTGCCTTTTCTTCTCGATCAGACCAATTCCTTTTTTGCTGTCAAGCTCCGCAATCACCTTTGCACATTTTTCCCTTGCGCATCCCAAATCCTCCATTATGTTGTCCAGTGTGTAATGGATATACACCCGGTTTTCTTCATCAAGCCAGCCATTCTTGATTGATAATGCCAGCCTATCAAGCATCAGACCATAAAGGAGCTTTGCATCGCTGGACAACTCTTTAAACCTTGCGTCTTTTATCAGCAGTCTTGGAACTCTGTAAAAGGAAAACTGTTCCGCTTCGATGCCATAATAATAGTCAAATTTTATCGTGCCATCCACGCTGATGCACCTCCCCTCTATTGTTTTTTCTTCCATTCATCCAATAGCTGAATGATGATGCCCTCTATTTCCTCACTGCTGTAATCCTCCGCAAAATATTCGCTGATTTTATCCGCTTTCAGTGTCACCTTGCGTTCCTTCGGCTTTTCCTCTGTCAGTATCAGGCGCACCATTGCAAGGGTAAGCTCCCCGGTCTTGCCATATTCCTTGATTTTTGCCGACTGTACCATGCTGATAGTGCAGCCTTTTTCCTCTATGACAGCCTGTACCCATTGCTGCGCTTCCTCCGTCAGAAAAGAAATATCCACCCCCTGTGAAAAGCCGAGTTTTTTACTGTCTACCATAGCGAGAAGTTCTTCCGACAGCCGGGAAAGCCAGATATACCGCTGAACCTTTTTTGCATTTTCCCCGGCAGCTTCCCCGACTTCATCAAGGGTGTTTTTCCCTGACTTTTTCCCCTGATGCTTCATCGCTTCGTACTTCATCTTATAGGCTCTTGCCTTTTCGCTTGGTAAGATGTCCTCCCTCTGAATGTTGGAATCCACCATGATAATCGTCGCTTCATCATCGGTATAATTACGAACAATCACAGGCATTTCCGTCTTTCCGGCAAGCTCTGAACCACGTTTCCGGCGGTGTCCGGCTATGATTTCATAGCCGCCGCCCTCCCTCGGTCTTGCAATACCCGGAACAAGCACCCCGTACTGGCGGATACTCTCCGTTGTTTCCTCCATCTTCTCATCGTCCTCCACCCGGAAAGGGTGGTCTTTGAACGTATGCAGGTCTGTAAGTGGTGCGTTGATAATCTGCTCTGCGGAGCTTTCCTGTTCCGCAGAACCGCCAAATAAATCCTCAAATCTATCTATCCTAACTTTTGATGCGCTTCCGGCTTTCTTATTACTGCCCATCTGCAAGCACCTCCTTTGTCAGAGAATCATAAGCTGCCGCTACTTTCCCTTTCGGATCATGCTTGTAAATGCTGACACCCTCCGCAGAAATCTCCGCCGCCCTTACCGAAATAGGGATAATATTCGTAAATATCCTTACGCTGCTTCCATAGGCATCCTTCAGCATGGAGCTGATGTCCTTTGCATAGTTCGTCCGGCTGTCCACCATTGTCAGCAGTATGCCCTCAATCTCCAGTTTCGGGTTCATCTTCCGCTTTACCTTGCCAACCGTCTTAATAAGCTGCTGTAAGCCTTTGACGGGCAGATACGCCGCCTGTACGGGTATCAAAATGCTGTCGGCACAGGCAAGGGCATTTATGGTAATCATGCCGAGCGAAGGCATACAGTCTATCAGGATATAATCGTAATTCTCCCTGACTATCTCTATGTATGACCTCAATATCATTTCCCGGCTCATAACATTCACAAGGGAAACTTCCAGACCGGACAATTCAATATTCCCCGGCATAAGGTCTATCCCTTCCTCATGGTGCAGGATACCTTCTGTCGGCTCTACTTCTTCATCATTGATTAAATCCCCCATAATGGTTGCAAGCGTGACTTCCAGAGTATCCGGTTCTGTATATCCTAAGCTCGCTGTCAGACTGCCCTGTGCGTCCGCATCAATCAGCAGCACTTTCTTTCCCTGTTTTGCCAGTCCTATCCCTAAGTTGCTTGTGGTGGTGGTCTTGCCGACACCGCCTTTTTGGTTTGCGATTGCGATTATTTTACACATGATTCCATTCTCCTTTGCTATCTACTGTTCTTCTTTTACATTGCTTTTCTTAACTTCCACATAAGCCCGGTAATATTTCTTTGTTCCCTTATTTGAGAATAAATCGGAAAACTCCGTTACTTCGATTTTAGGATTCCTCTGTAAAATCCTCCCGAACCATTTAATATCATTCTTTGTTCCCATTAGCCTGACTTTTAACATCAATCCTGTCCTCCAAACATGGCGTACAGACTGTGGTTATAGGTTGCGTATTCCGGATACCTGATCTGTATCGCCTGCCAAAAATAGGGTGCATAGGCACAGCAGAATAATTCCTCCACTGTATAAAGTTTGCACTCATCTACCTGTTTCTCCGCATCATCGTAATCAAGGGCGCTCGGCGTACCATTGCAATAAAGGTTGAACGCCATCCTGACTACTTTTACACTCCCGCTGGTCTGCCAGCCTTCGTGCAGGCATTCCGTTTTTACACAGCCTGTCTTAAAATCATAAATGCTTTTAATGTTCCTTCTTGTGTCATTGCTGATACCAAGACAATATACAAGTGCTTTGTGGTACACGTCCTGATACCTGACCTCTTTCAATTTCTCATAGTAGAATTTCTCATGTGCATCACTGATAAAAATAATCTTTTTCGCTTTCTCTGCTCCTAACGCTGTACTACTCATGTTCATTTCCTCCATTTCTTATTTTGCTTTGCTGACCATAACAAAAAAGGACATTTCTCTAAAATTTTCTTTTAGAAAAATGTCCTTATCGTACAAAATATTAACTTGAACTGACACGAGTTTAATTTAAAATCGTTTATTTTAACCCTTTAAGAGAGTTTATTTTGTCGTACTCTTGTCGTACCATATCGTTTTTAAGTCCGCAAACCCTTGATTTTACTGGTCTTTTCCGCCTAATGACTTCATTGTCGGGAACAAGAGCACATCGCGTATCGCTGGCGAGTTTGTTAAAAGCATAACAAGCCGGTCGATGCCGTAGCCGATGCCTCCGGTTGGTGGCATACCAATCTCCAGTGCATTTAGGAAATCCTCGTCGGTATGATTGGCTTCTTCGTCTCCAGCTGCAAAAGCCGCTTCTTGGGCTTTGAAGCGCTCTCTTTGGTCAATCGGGTCGTTAAGCTCGGAATAGGCGTTGGCCATCTCTCTGCCGGTGATAAAGAGTTCAAAGCGCTCTACATACTCTGGCTTGTCTGGTTTCTTCTTGGTCAGAGGAGAGATTTCGATAGGATGGTCCATAATAAAGGTCGGCTGCACAAGCTTGTCTTCGCAGAATTCTTCGAAGAACATGCTTAGAATATCGCCTTTGGTATGGCGGCTCTCATATTCGACATGATGCTTATCAGCTAACTTTTTCGCAGCTTCGGTGTCTGCTACTTCGTCAAAGTCAACACCGGTATATTTTTTAACCACATCTATCATGGTCAGGCGCTCAAAAGGCTTGCCAAGGTCGATAACCTGGTCGCCATAGGTTACTTCGGTCGTACCTAGCACTTCTTTGGCCACGTAGCGGAACATATTCTCTGTCAGGTCCATCATGCCATAGTAATCTGTATAAGCCTGATATAACTCCATCAGAGTAAATTCTGGATTGTGGCGGGTGTCAACCCCTTCGTTACGGAACACTCTGCCAATCTCATAGACACGCTCCATACCACCTACAATCAGACGCTTTAGATATAATTCCAGAGAGATGCGAAGCTTTACATCCTCATCAAGTGCATTGTAATGGGTCTCAAAGGGACGTGCAGCGGCTCCGCCGGCATTGGATACCAACATTGGTGTCTCTACTTCCATAAAGCCCTGAGTGTCAAGATAGCGGCGAATCGCACTGATAATCTTAGAACGCTTGATAAAGGTATCCTTTACTTCCTCGTTCATAATCAGGTCGGTATATCTCTGGCGGTATCTTAGGTCGGTATTGGTTAGACCATGATATTTCTCCGGCAGAATTTGAAGGCTCTTGGTAAGAAGTACAACCGAAGACGCATGCACCGAGATTTCTCCCGTCTTGGTCTTAAATACTTTGCCTTCGATACCTACAATATCCCCAATGTCATATTTCTTAAAGTCCTTATAGGATTCTTCTCCAATATCATCTCTTGCCACATAGGACTGTATATTACCCTCTAAATCCTGTACGTTGCAAAAGGATGCTTTGCCCATCACGCGCTTTTGCATCACGCGACCAGCGATACGGACTACTTGCCCTTCCATTGTGTCAAAATGGTCTTTAATCTCCTGGCTATGATGTGTTACATCATATTTGGTAATCTGAAAAGGGTCCTTTTTAGCTGCCTGAAGCTCTAAAAGCTTTTCCCGGCGCACCTTTAACAACTGATTTAAATCCTGTTCCTGTACATTCTTCTTCTCTGCCACTTTCTCCACTCCTTAGCCGGCTCTTTGAATACTGAGCACTTTATACTGTACAACTCCGGCTGGTGCCTCTACATTTACAATATCTCCCACCTGCGCGCCAATAAGGGCACGACCAATTGGAGACTCATTGGAGATCTTATTCTGAAGGCTGCTCGCCTCCGAAGAACCAACCAGTTTGTATTCCTCTTCTTCGTCAAACTCTATATCTAATACACGTACTACACAACCAATGCTGATTTTATTTAGGTCAATCTCTTCATCCAAGACAACTTCTGCATTTTTTAGGATTTTCTCAATCTGTTCAATCCTTGTTTCGATGTCGCGCTGTTCATCTTTGGCAGCGTCATACTCTGCATTCTCAGATAAATCCCCCTGCTCTCTTGCTTCTTTAATCTTCTGAGCAATCTCTCTTCTTTGTACAACTTTTAAATCCTGAAGCTCGTCTTCGAGTTTTTTCAAACCTTCATAGGTCAGAATATTTTTTTTCTCTGCCATCCTCTACACCTTCCAATCAATTCTTACCATCTTTTTATCAATGAGACACCAGCCGCGCTGATGTCTCATTAATCATCGTATTATAGCTTATAGGGGTTATAATGTCAAGGTGATTTTCCCAGTCACGAGTATCTAATATAAGATTCCCCGGCATGGGCTCTTTTACTTCTGACAACACAACCACCAGAAGGCCATATTCTTCAAGCGCTTCCTCTATCACATCTTCAAAATAATCTGCCCGCCCTGTCACCAAATATAAAAAATTCAAATCTTCCATCAGAGATTCTACAATCTCTACCACCTGATAGGCTGGCTGTTCTTCATTGTCAATTAATACCAGCTCTAAATACTTTTTTGCAATTCCTCTCTCTCTTCGAAAATACGTCAGTATCTTAGGAACCATCGTTATATATAAGAAGAAACTCTTTTTGGGCGCTTCTTCTTGTATGTCTTCTATCGCTTCTTCTTTTTGAAAATGCCGCAAAAACCTTTGGAAAAATTTTAACATAGAATATCAAAAGCTTTCTTTTTTTATCCATTATATGTCAAAGCTTCTGAATTAAATCCTCCAATTCTGCCAAACTCTCCACTTCATTTACTTTTGCACGAAGTTTCGACGAGTGAGGATAACCCGCAGTATACCAGGCAGTGTGCTTTCGCATCTCGCGAATTCCGGTATATTCCCCTTTGTGCTCAATTAACAGCCTTGCATGGCGCAGTATCATCTCTTTAACTTCGCTAAGGCTTGGCTTACTTTCTTTCTTGTTCGTCTCCATCCAATGCAAAATCTGACGAAAAATCCACGGATTTCCTTGCGCGCCTCTCCCAATCATAATTCCATCGCAACCTGTGATATTTAGCATTGCCTCTGCCGATTCTTCAGAGATAACATCTCCATTTCCAATCACAGGAATCTGTACTGCTTCTTTTACCTTACGGATAATCTCCCAGTCCGCCGTGCCGCTATAGTACTGCTCTCTTGTCCTTCCATGAACAGCCACTGCCGCTGCACCACTCTGTTCTGCAATCCTGGCAATCTCTACGGCATTTATATGGTCTTTGTCAAAGCCTTTTCGAATCTTAACCGTTACTGGTTTCTGAATCGCTTTTACGGTCTTACTGACAATCTCCTCTACAAGTTTGGGATTTTTCATCAGTGCAGAGCCTTCTCCGTTGTTTGTCACTTTAGGCACTGGACAGCCCATATTGATATCCAGGATATCGAACGGACGTTCTTCTATCCTTTTGGCCATCTCGCTGATAATATCCGCATCCGAGCCAAAAAGCTGCAGCGATATAGGAAACTCACGCTTATCAATCGTAAGCAGACTTTCCGTATTTTTATTGCGAAAATAGATTGCCTTTGCACTGACCATCTCCATACAGAGGAGACCTGCCCCTTGCTCTTTGCAGAGCAGACGAAATGGCAGGTCTGTTACACCAGCCATCGGTGCAAGCATCAGAGGATTTGGCAATGTTACATTACCTATCTGTAGTGTCTGCACCATATAGCTCCTCTCCTAAGAAAAACACTTTATAATAAGATTCCAAAGACTGCAAAAGTTCTGCTTTCTCTCTCTGTATCTGGCGAATCTTTAACTCACTGCCAATCTCATCATAGAACAAATCATTTTCTTCTGCAAAGACTTCTAATAAAAGCTCTCCCTCCTCAGAAAATACCAGCGTCAGCACGCCTCCTACATCTTCGGTAAAAAGCACGCACATGATTTTCAGCTCGTCCTGAATCTGAGAAGGCAGACTTTGAAAGTCTTCATTTAAATAATATTTCTGCTCATACGCACTGGCACCACAGAGGACTACTCTGTCTTGACTCATATCTTAAAAGCTCCTGATTTAAGTTCCGCATCTATCGCTCACAATGCCCCCTAACTATAACAATGTTTGTGTGCTTTGCACTCAAACATCGTTATGGGCATTGTTCGGATAGATGCTGTTTAAATTTTTATTTAAGTTCCGCATCCACCACTCACAATGCCTGGGTAGATGCTGTTTAAAGTTTACACATATCCATATACTCCGCGTACAGAGACTTCACCGGCATAGACTAAGGTCTGCTCCCCGTTCTCGCGGCGAACGATAAGTTCTCCATTTTTATTGATTCCTACTGCGGTTCCAATATACTCATGCCCTGGCTCTAGCACCCTTACTTGGCGGCCACAGTTGACGCAAAGTGTATTGTATTCCTGATACAACTCTGTAAGGTCTTGGGTCTTTAAAAATATCTCGTAGAAGCGCTCTAACGCCTCCATAACCGCTGCCATTAGCTCTGCCCTGGAGATATTTTCCCCCAGTGCTATACAGAGTGAAGAAGCCGTATCCTGTATCTCTGTGGGGAACTCCTTTTGATTGACATTAATCCCGGCTCCAATCACCACATAGTTGATATAGTCAATCTCTGTATTCATCTCCGTTAAAATTCCACAGACCTTTTTCGCATCCACCACCACATCATTAGGCCACTTAATCAAAGCTTCTAACCCTGTCACCTTGCGAATCCCACAAGCCACTGCCATCGCCATCAAAAGTGTCAGTCTAGAAGCAGAATCTGGCCGAATCTTCGGTCGAAGCAGAAGTGTCATCATAATATTGACATCCTCCAGAGTCGTCCAGCTTCGTCCTCTGCGTCCCCGTCCGGCAGTCTGTTCTCTTGCAACCACTAGCGTTCCCTCTAGGGCTCCTTCTTCTGCAATCTTCTTTGCATAGTTGTTTGTCGAATCCACCTGCTCTAGGTAGAGACAAGGTCGCCCCATCCACTTTGTCTTTAGCCGGCTTACAAGCTCCTGCGCGGTTATCACATCTGGTATCTTTCGCATCCGATATCCCCGGTTCTTTACTGCTTCAATCTTATAGCCTTCCTCCTGAAGCTGATGAATCATCTTCCATACAGCCGTTCTAGACACTCCAAAATGCTCACAAAGCTGCTGCCCAGAGATATAATCCTTAGCCTCTCTTAATATCTTTAACAACTCCGTCTTCTTCATCCTGTCACTCGCCATCCCTTATACCATATATTGCACTAGGGACATAATCCCTCCTGCTAACATGCAGACTGCTAACATCCCCTGAAGCACGCAAGCCGCCATATGGTTCCTCACCCACTCTCTCATACTGCCAGCCAGATATAACACTGTCCCTAAGAAAAAAGCAACCACAGTAAAGAACTCCCCGTACGCCCCGTCAGACCCTATCACAAAAGCCAATGACACAATCATCAGACTTAGACAAATCGAGACTACCTGATACCGCTTAAACCAAAGCTTCATACCCCTACTCTCCCGTTATGTACCAATTATCTATGCTCCTAGTGTTGCTGCCATTACCGCCTTAATCGTATGCATCCGATTTTCTGCCTCATCAAAGACGACCGACTGCTTAGACTCAAACACCTCATCTGTGACTTCCATTGCATCAATCCCGAATTTCTCACTGATTTCCTTACCAATCTTTGTATTTCTATCATGAAAAGCCGGCAGACAATGCATAAAAATCGCCTGCTCGCCTGCATTTTCCATCACCTTTTGATTTACCTGATAAGGGAACAAATCCTTAATCCGCTCTGTCCACACCTCATCTGGCTCTCCCATCGACACCCACACATCCGTATAGATAACATCCGCGCCCTTTGTCGCCTTCTCTACATCTTCCTCTAAGCGAATCACAGCCCCTGTCTTTTCTGCAATCTTTTGACACTGTGCCACCAATTTCTCATCCGGCCAATATTTCTTCGGTGCGCAAGCTGTAAAATCCATCCCCATCTTTGCACAACCTACCATCCAGGAATTTCCCATATTATAACGGGCATCTCCCATATAGACCACTTTCACTTTCAGCGTCCCAAAATGCTCCCGAATCGTCAAAAGGTCTGCCAAAATCTGTGTTGGATGAAACTCATTGGTCAGTCCATTCCACACTGGTACCTCTGCATGTCTTGCCAATTTCTCTACAATCTCCTGACCAAATCCCCGATACTCAATTCCCTCATACATCCGGCCAAGCACTCTTGCGGTATCTGCAATGCTCTCCTTCTTCCCAATCTGGGAACCCGTTGGTTCTAGATAGGTGGTTCCCATCCCAAGGTCATGCGCTGCCACCTCGAAAGAACATCTTGTCCTTGTACTTGTCTTCTCAAAAATCAACGCCACATTCTTTCCTCGCAGCGTATCCACTAAGATTCCTTCCTTCTTTTTCCTTTTAAGCTCTGCCGCCAAATCCAGCAGATATTCTATCTCCTCTGGTGTAAAATCCAATAGCTTTAAAAAATCTCTTCCCTTTAAATCCATCGTTGTCTTATCCTCTCTTATCTAATTATTAACTAAAATTAATATTCCTTCCGTCTAATGGCGAAAATGGGCAGTAGCCAATGGAGCGCTTTAACTCGCTGCCTATATATAGAAAGCAAGCTTAAACGCTCCATTCGCTACCAGCCCCGAAGGTATATATGTTTGTGGAGTCGTCCTCTTCTACTCTTTAGAAAGCTCCACTGCCGATGTTACGACTCCAGCCAGCTTCTGAATCTCTGATGGAATAATAATCTTCGTTGCCTTTCCATCTGCTGCTTTTATAAATGCTTCCAAACTCTTTAGCTGAATTACTGCATTATCCACACCAACGTCTTTTAAATACTGAAGTCCCATCGCATTTGCCTGCTGTACCTTCAGTATCGCTGCTGCTTCACCTTCTGCTTCCTTAATCATCTTCTCTTTCTCAGCTTCTGCTCTTAATATCGCTGCCTGCTTCTCGGCCTCTGCATCCAGGATCGCGGATTCTTTATGTCCTTCTGCCACCAAAATGGTAGACTTCTTCTCACCTTCTGCTTTTAGAATCGCTTCCCGGCGCTCACGCTCTGCCTTCATCTGCTTCTCCATCGCATCCTGAATCGCAGCTGGCGGTATAATATTCTTAAGCTCCACACGATTTACTTTAATTCCCCAAGGGTCTGTCGCCACATCTAGAGACGCCCGCATCTTTGTATTAATCGTCTCACGAGATGTCAGTGTCTGGTCAAGCTCCAGATCACCGATAATATTACGAAGTGTTGTCGCTGTCAGATTCTCAATCGCCATAATCGGATTCTCCACTCCATAAGCAAAAAGCTTCGGGTCCGTAATCTGGAAAAATACTACCGTGTCAATCCGCATCGTAACATTATCCTTGGTAATCACTGGCTGCGGTGCAAAATCCACCACCTGTTCCTTTAGTGTTACCTTACGGGCCACCCGGTCAATAAATGGTGCTTTAAAATGAATTCCAACACCCCAGGTTCCATTGTACGCCCCCAATCGTTCCATAACAAGCGCTGTCGCTTGTGGCACAATCTTAATGCAAGACGCAAAAATAATCAAAATTACTAATACTAATACAGCTACTAATACAGGCATTTATCCTTCCTCCTTAATCTCCTCTACTATAAGTTTCACACCTTCGATAGCACAGATTTTCACCTTACTTCCAACTGCTATCACAGAAGTCTCCTTAAGGCTCCTAGCCGTCCAGCTAATATCTGCTATCATCACCTCACCACTTTGGCTAAGATTGTCAATCTCCTTGCTCACTATCGCTATTCGTCCAATCAGACTGTCTGCATTGGTCTTCGTCTTGCCATTTCTGACATACTTTAACGCAATCGGACGTGTCACCACTAAAAGCAACAGCGAAAGCCCCACAAAAATCGTTCTCTGAACTGTGGCACTTGCTCCATAAAACGTCGAAATAAACGCCACAATTGCACCACCTGCAAACCAGATAGTTGTCAGATTCACTGTGGCAATCTCAATCGCCAAAAGAACAATCACAAGTAAAAGCCAGATGATTGCCGGGTCTAAAAACAACATGCACTTCAACCCCTTTCCTTATAGTTATCCCCATTATACACCACATTTATTTAAAAGACCAGAAGTTTATAAAAAGACTCCAGTTGCTAGACAATTAACAACTGGAGTCTTTTATACTCTTTAATAAAATACATGATTCCCAATGACAATTCCATTGATACTTCCATTAGACCTTCTAAAATGTGTCAGCGTTCCAACGGTCGTCTCTCCATTCAGTGCCGCTTGTGCTGCCTGAATACAGATAGAGCGTGGTCCTGCTGCCTGAATCGCTGCAACTTTTCCAGTTGCTGCTGGTGTAAACTGTCCTGGTGCAGAGATAACTGCTGCAATCGAATTGGGATAAGCCCCGCTTCTCACACGGTTCATCACCACTGCGCCTACCGCAACCTGCCCTTCATATGGCTGATTGCCTGCTTCTGCCTGGATGAGCGCTGCAAGTAAAAGCAACTCATCATTCGATGCCGCAATCGCTCCTAAGTTAGAAGTACGGCGTTCTTTCTCTTCTGCTGCCTTTCTAGCAGCTTCCTCTGTCTTAATCTCATCAAGTGTCTTTGCCTTTCCATACTGGTAAGACACTTCCACAAACTCACCAGAGATATAGTTAATCTCTCCGTCCGAGTAGATAATCTCAAGCCAGCCATCTTTCTCCTCGCCGACCTCTATGGTCTCGCCTTGTGCGATTAAATCAATTACATGTGCATCCATATTGGCTTCTGCTCTTACCCGAAGTGTCTGAGCAGTCACGGTTGCAATCTTCTTTGTATCTTTTGCCGCCTGCTCTTCTGCATCGACGCCAAAAGCAAGATAGTCATTGCTGACCCATCCTGTTACATTGCCGGAGCGAATCATCGTCCATCCTTCGGTCCGTTTTACAATCTCACCGGCGTTGCCTTTAAACATCTTGCCAATAACCGCTGCATCAGTCCCTGGCTCTGTGCGGACACTGACAGAGTCATCCACTTTCGCCATTACTTTTCCATCCCAAACTTCTTCTGCAAGGATTTCTTCTACATCTTCTGCTGTCAACTGGTCCATTAACGCATTTAAGGTGTCTTCTCCTTCATTTCCCAGACCTGCAAATCCAGTCTGGCACAACCACATAGCTGCAAGAAGAAAGATTGCCATTCCTTTTTTCCACATCTGAACTCCCTCCTAAATATTACGGAAATATTACATTTATTACAGGGATTTTATCAGATATTACGTTATTTGTCAACTTTTTATTAAGAATTCCTTAAGATTTGTTTCGGACTGGCCTCATAATTGCATCATCTTCCGATGCTTTCCAATCATCTGCAAGGTCTGCAAGACGAAGATATTCTCTATAATGTTGCAAATATCTATCGCTTTTTTCTTCTCTTGGAATAAATTCTTTGATGCTTCTTGCTGCCATCTGCTCTGACGCTTTTTCTACATCTTGATAGACGCCTCCGGCAATCGCCGCATAGATGGCTGCGCCAAGTGCACAGGTCTGGTCAGCATCTAAGATAGAGATTTTCTTTTGTAATACATCTGCCATCATCTGCATAATATAATCGGATTTTTTGGAGATGCCTCCAACGGCAACGACCCTTTCAATCTCGATGCCAGCATCCTCAAAGCCGCTCATAATCCGCTTTAGTCCGCAGACTGCACCAAAGACCAGTGCACGGTACAGATACGGCGCCTCAATACCAAGCGTTAGATTGGCAATCATCGCCTTTTGAAAATCGTCGGTATCAGGATATCTGCGTCCGTTAAACCAGTCAAGTGCGATGGGAAAGACATCTTCTGGAAGCTTTTCAGCCTCTCTTTGTAGTGCTGGCAGTAAGGATTCTTCTAATTTTTCCACAAGTTCTCGTGCCTGTGTCTCTTCTAAGAGAGCAGTTACCTCCTTGACTGGCCACATCAATATTTTTTTAAACCATGCGAAGATATCACCAAAAGCTGCCTGACCAGTCTCGATACCTACGAAGTCTGGAAGGATGGAGTTCTCTGCCTGGCCACCATAGCTTCTGATGTCCTTTCCATGCAGATAATCAGCCTTAACCACAATCATATCCACCGCCGAGGTTCCCATCGTGCACACCATGGTTTTCTCCCGGATTCCCGCCCCTACAGCGCCAGCATGGGCATCAAAAGAGCTGCCGGAGACGGCAATTCCTTCGATAAGTCCAAGTCTTTTGGCCCACTCTTTTGAGAGTGTCCCTGCTTTTACAACAGAAGCTTGCGGGCTTCTCTGATAGCGCTCTCTGACAAGCAGAAGATAAGGGTCTAGTTCTTCTAATACTTCCACCGAAGGCAACCCCTCCCAAGCGCTGTGCCAGAGTGCTTTGTGGCCGGCTGCACAGGCACTGTGATACATCTCTTCTGGAATAGTATTGCCACTTAACAGCCCCACCATCCAGTCACAGTGCTCAATCCAGGTATATGCTGCCTCTTTGATGCGCGGATTCTTCCGAATGGTATGTAGTATCTTGGCCCAGAACCACTCTGCACAGTATTTGCCCTGGTATCTGCTATAATCAATCTCGCTTCCATGTACAAAGATTTCGTTGATTTGTTCTGCTTCTTCCACCGCAGAGTGGTCTTTCCACAGATGAAACATCGCATCTTCACACTCTGCAAACTCCTCAATAAGCGCTAGTGGAACTCCCTTCTGGTTGACAGGAGCCGGTGTGGAGCCGGTGGTATCGACCCCAATTCCGACAATCTGTACTCTTACTTCTTCTGAAACCATGGAAACTGCTTCTTTGACACATGACTCCAAAGACTCCAGATAATCAAGAGGATGCTGTCTAAAAATACTCTGCTCTGGATGCTGATACAGCCCCTGTTTCCAGCGCGGATAGAAGGAGACTCCGCTGCCAAGCACATGTCCATCTTCTGTGTCTGTCACAATTGCCCGGACAGAGTCACTTCCAAAATCCACTCCTATTACATATGTTTTCTTTTTCTCTGACATCATTTTTTACGTCCAATCGCTTTTTTACAGCACTCCACAATATGTTCAGGAGTCAGACCATATTTTTCCAGAAGTTCTTTAGGTGAACCAGAATGACCAAAGGTATCCTCTACTCCGACAAACTCCATTGGCACAGGCTCAGAGGAGACAAGTACTTCTGCCACAGCACTTCCAAGTCCACCGATAACATTGTGTTCTTCTGCCGTAACAATCGCACCGGTCTCTTTGGCTGCTTTTAAAATCAGTTCTTTATCAATCGGTTTAATGGTATGCATGTCGATAACTCTTGCATGAATTCCCTCTGCTGCAAGTTGTTTTTCTGCTTTTAATGCTTCCTGTACCATCAGACCACAGGCAATGATAGTTACATCGCTGCCATCTGTCAATTCCATGCCTTTTCCAATCTCAAAATGATAATCTTTAAAGCCATCTGTTACACACTCTACAGCGCCCCGTCCGGTTCTTAAATAACAAGGCCCCTGTCTTTTTATCATAGCCTCGGTTGCAAGATGTGCCTCATATGCATCACATGGTACAATAACCGTCATCTTTGGCATCGTACGCATCAGGCTGATATCTTCAATACACTGATGCGTTGCGCCGTCCTCTCCTACGGTCAGCCCGGCATGGCTTCCAACTATCTTAACATTCAGTCCTGGATATGCTACTGCATTGCGTATCTGGTCATAGACTCTTCCGCAGGCAAACATTGCAAAAGTATGTACAAACGCTGTAGCGCCGCAGGTAGCAAATCCAGCAGCGACATCCACCATATTAGCCTCTGCAATCCCCATATTGAAAAAACGCTCTTTATATGTTTCTGCAAAATAGCTTGTCATCGTACAGCTTTTTAAATCCGCGTCAAAGACATAGACCTTTGGGTCATCTCCAAATTCTTTCAGTGCACGCCCGTAAGCAACTCTTGTTGATAGATTTTCACCCATTTTTTTAACCCTCCAGTTCCCTAATTCTGTCATTTAATTCGGTATACGCAATCTCCCATTCTTCCTTGGTTGGCTGTCCACCATGGAAGCGGACCTGATTCTCAAAGACAGAGACTCCTTTTCCTTTTATGGTATCTGCCACGATTACGCTTGGCTTTCCCTTTAAGGCAGAAGCTTGTTCGATGGCATCTGCAATCTGCTCTACATCATGACCATCTATTTCCAATACATTCCATCCAAAAGCTTTAAATTTCTCTCCAATTGGATAAGGTGACATTACTTCTGTCAGTGGGCCATCTAATTGTAATTTATTGTTATCTACAAAGGCAATCAGATTATCTGCCTGATAGTGAGCGGCTGCCATTGCTGCTTCCCATATCTGGCCTTCCTGAATCTCTCCATCGCCCATAATACAAAATACCTGGTATCCAAGCTCTTTGCATTTTCCATACATCGCCATGCCAAGCGCTACAGAAAGTCCCTGTCCTAGAGAACCACCTGACATATCAACACCTGGGACATGAATCTCGACATGCCCGGATAAATCGCTGTCAATCTTACGAAAAGTAGAGAGATGTTCTTTTTCAAAATATCCCCGAAGTGCCAGTGTTGCATACATCGTCGGAGAGCAATGCCCTTTGGAGAGTACCAGACGGTCTCTGTTTTCCATATCTGGATTTTCAGGGTCAATATTCATCTTGTCAAAATACAGCACTGATAAAATCTCTGCCATCGAAAAAGAGCCTCCGATATGGCCTGAACCAGCTGTCTGTATTGTCTCTAATGCGGTCTTACGAATCTTATTCGCCCACAGATTCAGTTCTTTTTTTGTTTCACTCTTCATGATTTTTAAGCTCCTCTAATTCTATTTTGCCGAATTCTGACGTTTTTGTTTCATCATATCCACATAGACAGCTATGATGATAATGATACCTTTTAATACATACTGCCAGTAGGAATTGACACGCATCAGATTTAGTCCGTTGGAGATAATACCAATAATCAGAACACCGATAATCAGTCCTCCTACGGTACCAGTTCCTCCAAAGAAGGAAGTGCCTCCTAAGACAGCTGCTGCAATCGCATCAGTCTCATAGCCCTCTCCTGTGGATGGCTGTCCAGAAGACAGACGTGCTGCCAGCACAACGCCACAAAAGCCTGCCATTGCACCACTGATGGTCCATACCAGAATCTTAATCTTGTTGATATCAATACCGGAAAAGCGGGCAGATGTCTCATTGCCACCAACTGCATAGATATGTCGCCCAGTCCTTGTCTTATTTAATAGGAAATAATCCAATATCAGGAAAATGGTCATATAGATAACCGGATATGGAATCGGCCCTAGAGAACCTGTTCCAAATGCTCCAAACGCACGGTTTGTCGTGGTCACTGGTGAACCGTTGGCCAGAAGATATGCTGCTCCACGGCAGATAGACTGCATAGCAAGTGTTACCACAAAAGGATGAATCCCTGTATAGGTGATAATCGCACCATTTAACATGCCGATAATAACACCGATTAAGATACCAACTAAGATACCAACCCAGATAGGAAGCCCTAGATTTTCAAAGGTCATTACACAGAGCACACCGCTAAGTGCCGCCAAAGCGCCGCCGGTTAAGTCAATACCAGCCAAGATAATTGCCATCTGTACACCAATCGCCAGATAACAGTTGGTTGCACAAGTACGAAGCAGATTGACAATATTGGTTCTTGTCAAAAAGTTGTTGCCAAAGATAGAAAAGAACAGACACATGGTCGCCAAAGCGAGCTTGCTGTCATCATTACAGCCATTGTAAGTCCCAATAGTCTCTTTTTCATAATCTTTTTCTCTTCCTTTCTTTTTTATATTTATCTTCTTGCTAGCATTGAAGAAAAAATATCTTGCTCTATGATTCCTCTCGAATCTGCCGAAGCTTCTCAAGAATCAGATTTTCCTTGTAAAGCCTCTCTAACACATAATAATAGCCTCCAAGCAAAAAGGAATCTTCACTTAATCTGGAATAGCGGATGGAGATGCTCTCCCCCACCAGAGGATGGACAAACTGCTTGACCACCTGCTCCACCTTTTCAATAAATGTATCTTCTTCGGGATAATCTGGCCCTAAGATAATGCAATCTGGATTGATAATATATACAATACTTGCGATGCCATACCCAAGCATCCATGCCATCTTCTCAATCGCTAAGATGGCTAGAGGGTCTCTTTGCCGATAAGCCTCCACAATCTCTAGATAGGTACTTTCTTTATGTAAGATGCTGCCTGGAAATTCATACATCCTCTCTAGCATATAGCGGACGGCACTCTCTGTTCCTGCGCAGTATTCAAAAGTCCCTTCGGACTCTCCTAGATGTCTTCTGCCATTATAATTGACACCCATATGCCCAATCTCGCCGGCAATTCCCATCTGTCCTTCTACAATCTTTCCATTGATAACGATACCAGCTCCAATACCAAAACCTCTGGAACGTATAATAATCAAACTGGTGTTCTTATCTTCTCGCACTTCTTCCGCGTTACGCCACTCTGCATAGGCAGCAAGCTTGGCATCGTGCTTCATCATCACCGGAAGCTCTAGCGCTTCCTCTAATTCTGCCCGGATATTGACCTGACTAAACTGTTCAAACTCTGAGATTTCAAAAAGGTCATTCCCATCCGATTTGCGGCGGATATAAGGACCTGGTACCGCAAGACTAACCCCTACAATATTTTTCTTACCAAACTGTTCTCTTAATTTTAGGGCACTTTTTTTCAGCTTGTCCATCACCATATGGATATCTTCGTTTTTCTCAAACTGGCAGCGGCTGTGGCTTACCTGCTTGCCATTTAGTGTATAGACTCCTATCTGAAAATCTTTTCTGGTAATCCCCATAGACATAATATAGATGCCATCTAATTTTAGATAAATCTGCTCACCTCTTCGCCCGGATGCGGTATCTCCATTTGTGGCAATAATGCCCATCTCTAGAAATTCATTGATAATATTGGTAATCGTCGCCTTCTGAAGGCCACTTTCTGCCGCTAATTCTGTACGGGTCATACTTCCCCCCTCTAAAAGCGTCTTAAAAACCAATGTACGATTATTTTTCTGCATTTCGGTACTATTCATGCCTCGATTCATTGCCTTACCTCCTGTCTTTTCTATTGTTCATTGATTTAACTAGGGAAGTATATCGCTCCTTTATATAGTTTATTGATTTAACATTATTTCCTTTTGTGTTTTCCATATTACACGATTTTTTTCCCTATGTCAATCCTTTTTTGTGAATTTTTTCAAATATATGTGTTATTTGTGTTCATTCAATTTACTATATTATAGTTTATTCATTGAACACAAGAAGGCGCCTGGTCATGTTCAGAGACCAGGCGCCTTCTTTATATTCCCCTGCGCTGCCGGTATACTTCATACATCAAAATCGATGCTGCCACCGCTGCATTTAATGATTCTAACTTTCCCTGCATTGGAATCCGAATCAAGGTATCTGCTTTTTGACTTAAGCTTTCGCTCAGTCCATTTCCTTCATTCCCAATCAAAAATGCACATCCGCTTTGATAATCTTCTTTGTCATAGCTGTTCTTTCCATCCAGATGTGCTGCATACGTACGTATTCCTTTCTTTGAGAGTTGCAAAAGAATCTCTTCTAGTGCATCTACATATAAAAATGGCATCCGGTAAATGGAGCCCATCGTAGAGCGAATGGTCTTGGGATTATAGAGGTCTACCGAGGTGCCACTTAGAATCACACCATCCACCCCGGCCCCTTCTGCTGTTCGAAGAATGGTCCCTACATTCCCTGGGTCTTGCAACTGTTCTAGAAGAAGCAGATGTGGATTTTCTTTTTGTATCATATCCTCTAACTGGTAGTTGTTCCTCTTGATAATACATAAGATTCCCTGTGGTGTCTTTGTATCACTTACACTTGCAAAGACTCTGTCATCTAGGATTTCTGCCTCTAATCCTGCAAGAAAAGCCTGTCCCTTTTCTTCGAACAGGCTTTTGGAAATGTACACTTTCTGAATCCGCTCCCGCGGGGCTTCCTGGTACATCTTGATGCCTTCGACCAGATACACCCCTTCTTCTTTTCTTACTTTGGCTTTTTTGGCCAACTGTTGCAGATGCTTTACTTGCGGATTGGAAGTACTTGTAATCATCATTTCGCCATATCCGCAGAGACAGAAACCATATAGCCTGGAACGCCTTTGTTCATACCAAGTGCTTCATCAATATCAAAATCTTTAAACTCTCCGTTTTTGTAACCAACTACACGATTGGTCTTACCCTCACAGAGTAAATCAACGGCAAGTCCGCCCATCATCGTTGCATAGACACGGTCCCGGCAAGTAGGATTACCGCCGCGCTGCATATATCCTAAGATGGTTGCACGTGTCTCCATACCAGTTGCCGCTTCGATTCTTCTAGCCATTGAAGTGGAGTGACCAATGCCTTCTGCATTGATAATAATATAGTGCTTTTTGCCACTTTTACGATTCGCTACAATATCGTTGATAATCTTCTGCTCGTCGTAGTCATACTGTTCTGGTATCAGGATAGACTCTGCACCGTTGGCAATTCCGCACCACAGTGCAATATAACCGGCATTTCTCCCCATAACTTCGATAATACTGCAGCGTTCGTGGGAGGTTGAAGTATCACGCACTTTGTCGATAGCCTGCATTGCCGTATTGACGGCTGTATCAAATCCAATCGTATACTCGGTACAAGCAATATCTAAGTCAATGGTTCCTGGCACACCTACGGTATTGACTCCAAAAGCTGCTAACTTCTGTGCGCCGGCAAAAGAACCATCCCCGCCAATAACCACCAAGCCATCAATTCCATGCTTTTTACAGATTTCTGCGCCCTTTTTCTGTCCTTCTTCTGTACGAAACTCAGAACAACGCGCCGTAAAGAGAATTGTTCCACCTTTATCTAAGATATCACTGACAGACTCTCTTCCCATATCAATAATATCTTCCTCTAAAAGCCCCTGATAGCCTCTGCGGATTCCTTTTACTTTCTTGCCATTTGCACATGCTTTGCGTACAACTGCGCGAATGGCAGCATTCATGCCCGGTGCATCACCACCGCTTGTCAAAACCCCAATTGTGTTGATTTCTTTTGCCATGACGTCTCCTTTGCCCATAATATGAATTCAAGTTTTTCTTTAATTTTAAAGCATTTTGTTCGCATTTTCAATATGCTTATGGACCTCTTTTACATTTTTCTCTCCGAACTTTTGATACAAAGATTCCAAAAGTTCAGATGAGACCCTGATATTTCGGCTTGAAGGAAGTGTCTTCTTCATCTTCTCTTTGCGAAGGTAGATATGAACGCTATCTTTCCCCTCGCTGTTCATCAAGATACGATAAAGCTCTGACTCTGATTCCTGGTATTCTCTAAGGTCTGCAAACTGGATCCAAAGCTCTTTGTGTATGGTCTCAAAAGGAACAATACGCTCTAGGATTAATTTACTTGCCTTGTCCTCCTCGCCGGAGACCCGACCGCTTACAAAGACTTTATCATCCACTTTTAAAAGCCTGTTGTTCTTCTCATAATCCCTTGGAAATACCAAAACTTCTACACTGCCCACCAAGTCTTCTATTGTGATAAATGCCATCATCTGGTTAGATTTTGTAGTCTTTGTTGTCTTGGCAGCAAGAATCCCTCCAATCACCACATGCTCGCCGTCCCGAAGTTTTACTTCTTCTCCTTCTTCCACAGGCAGAAAATCGCTTGTCACATGAGTGATACCGCGCTTCCACTGCGCCTCATATTCTTCTAATGGATGACCACTAATATAGAAACCAAGCACTTCTTTTTCAAAAGCCAAAAGGTCTTCTTTTCCATATTCTTTGACATCTGGCATCTGAATCTTATAGGCATCCTTCTCTTCTTCTGACACAAAGTCAAACAGGCTCATCTGTCCCTCAAGCTCCGTCTTACGCTTCTGTGCAATCTGGTCCATAATCTGTGCATAGACCATTATCATCTGCCTTCTGTTTGCCGGAAATGAATCAAAGGCTCCTGCTTTAATCAGGTTCTCTATCGTCCTTTTATTAATATCTTTACCGGACATACGTTCGATAAAATCACTTAGGTCACAGAACGGCCCGTTCTTTCTCTCCTTTAACACACCTTCAATCACAGGTCTTCCAACACTTTTAATCGCACTAAGCCCATATCGGATACCATCCTCAGATACCGAGAAGACCCCTTCGCTTTCATTGATGTCCGGCGCCAAAATCGAGATTCCCATCTGTCGGCAAGTTAAGATATACTCGGACACCTTAGAGGAATTATCAATCACAGAAGTCATAAGAGCCGCCATAAATTCCACCGGATAATAATACTTGAGCCAAGCCGTCTGATAGGCTACCACTGCATAGGCTGCTGCATGGGATTTATTAAATGCATATTTGGCAAAATCAATCATCTCATCATAGATTTTATTGGCAATGCGCTCTGAGATTCCCCTCGCAATACAGCCAGGCACTCCTTCTTCCTCATTGCCATAGACAAAGCTCTGGCGTTCTTTCTGCATCACAGCTGCCTTCTTCTTAGACATTGCACGGCGCAAAAGGTCGCTTCTTCCAAGCGTATAACCGGCTAACTTTTGTACAATTTGCATCACTTGTTCCTGATAGACAATACATCCGTATGTTGGCTCTAGAATAGGCTCTAACTCCGGGCAGTCATAGGTAATTGTCTCCGGGTGGTTTTTGCCGCGAATATACTGCGGGATAAAATCCATAGGCCCTGGACGGTACAAGGAGATACCAGCGATAACATCCTCTAAGCTCTGCGGCTTTAGCTCCTTGATAAAGCTCTTCATCCCCGAACTTTCTAACTGGAACACGCCGTCTGTTCTTCCGGTTCCAAGAGAATCTAAGACTTCCTTATCATTGTAGTCAATATGGTCAATATCGATGCTTATTCCTTTTCCCCTCTTAATCAAAGAGACGGCATTTTGAATTACCGTCAGCGTGCGAAGGCCCAGAAAATCCATCTTAAGAAGCCCCAGCTCCTCTAACGTTGTCATCGTAAACTGCGTTGTTATCGCGCCGTCTTGTGCTTTTGAGAGAGGAACATATTCATCCACGGCTTTCTGGCTAATCACCACACCGGCAGCATGCATAGAAGTATGTCTAGGAAGTCCCTCAAGCCTTTTGGACATATCGACAAGCTCTTTTACCTGCTCATTGCTCTCATAGAGATTCTTAAATTCAGGATTGGCATGAAGCGCCTTTTCAAGCGTAATATTAAGCTCTCTTGGCACCATCTTGGCAATTGAATCCACAAAGGCATAGGAGAGGTCCATTACCCTGCCCACATCCCGCAGTACATTTCTCGCTGCCAGGGTACCAAAGGTGACAATCTGTACAACCCGATCCGTTCCATATTTTTGCACCACATAGTCGATAACTTCCTGCCGGCGCTCAAAGCAGAAATCAATATCAATATCCGGCATGGAGATTCGCTCAGGATTTAAGAAGCGCTCAAACAACAACTGATACTTGGCAGGGTCAATATTGGTGATGCCAAGTGTATAGGATACAAGACTTCCTGCCGCCGAGCCACGCCCTGGCCCTACAGCGATTCCATGGTCTCTGGCATATTTGATAAAATCCCATACAATCAGAAAATAGTCTACATAGCCCATCTTCTCAATAATCGAAAGCTCATAGGCAAGCTGCTCCTTTAAGGTTCCATCATCTGACGGGTAGCGCTCTGTAAATCCTTCCATACAGAGTTTATTGAGATATTCTAAGGCAGTGTAGCCTTCTGGCACATCGTATTTAGGAAGTTTTGTTACACCAAACTCAATCTCCACCTGACAGCGGTCTGCAATCTTCTGTGTATTTTCTAATGCTTCAAGCGCATATGGAAAAAGTGCTGCCATCTCTTCTTGAGATTTTACATAATACTGCCCTCCCTCATAGCGCATCCGGTCCTCATCTGCCAACCGTTTACCTGTCTGTAAGCAGAGTAAAATATCATGTGGCTTTACATCCTCCTTGTAGGTGTAGTGGATATCGTTGGTCGCTACAAGTGGAATTGACAGTTCCTTACTCATCCGCAGCAATGTCTGGTTGACCCGTTTTTGTTCTGCAATCCCATGGTCTTGAAGCTCTAAGAAAAAATTCCCTTCTCCAAAGATTGCAAGATACTCTTTTGCCACTTTACAGGCTTTTTCATATTGCTCTTTGAGAATCTCCTTCTGTACTTCTCCAGCCAAGCAGGCACTTAGGGCAATCAGACCTGTATGATAAGTTTTTAACAATTCCTTGTCGACACGCGGACGATAATAAAAGCCTTCTGTATATCCTCTAGATACAATCTTAATCAGATTCTGATAACCCTCGTTATTCTCAGCTAAAAGTACCAGATGATAGTAGCGGTCCTCTCCTTCTGTGCTCTCTCTGTCAAAGCGCGAATGTGGCGCCACATAGACCTCGCATCCAAGAATCGGCTTGATTCCCGCTGCTTTTGCTTCCTTATAAAAGTCAATCACGCCATACATGGAACCATGGTCTGTAATCGCTGCACTGTTCATGCCAAGCTCTTTGACCCTTGCGACATATTCTTTAATCTTATTAGAGCCATCTAACAGACTGTACTCTGTATGCACATGCAGATGTACAAAATTCATCTTTGCATCCCCCTGTTCTTCTAATCATCGTGTGTTTTCTTAGACAATAAAAAAAGGAGCAACAGCGCTTCGACTGTTACTCCTCCATTATAACCGATTAGCCATTAATCATAAAGGACAATAATTTATCAATGTCTTCTTTTTCGTATGCGATAATCTCCAGCTCTGGAATCTCACCGTTAGAGAAAATATTTGCAAGAGATACATACTGACACAACTTTGACTTTAGATTCAACCGGTCGCCCTCTCCTGTCACCAATTCTACTTTGCCTGCACAGTTGTCTACCACTTCAAAGAATTTGTTTACGTCTTTAATATTCTGTACTTTCATGTTCTTAAACTCCTTTCCTTCTCTTCGATACTCATTATACTCAAGGTCTTTAAAGATTGCAAGCGCTTTTTTATATTCTTCGAATGCTTTTCTCTGTAAGCTCAATGCGCCCTTCTTTCAGAAGATGCCCCACTGCCCGCTTAAATGCATTTTTGCTAAGGGAAAATTCTCTCTGAATCACTTCTGGCGACGCTTTGTCAGTAAAAGGCAGCACACCGTCAAATTCCTCAATCACCTGCATCACCGCTTCGGCATCTTCATGTATCTGAAGATAGCCCTTCTCCCGAAGGCTAATGTCTAGCTTTCCATCTGGTTTTACACTGGTGACTCTGGCTTCTACAATATCTCCCACCTTAGCCTGTCCAAAGAATTCCTTCTTGGGAATCAGAGCCGAATACTTATCATCCACCGCCACAAATGCTCCAAAATTCTCACTAATCTGATAGACTCTTCCCTTTACCTGGTCTCCCTTCTGATAAGGACTGTTCGTAGACAGATATTCATATACATTCATCGAAGCGCACAGACGCTCGCTCTTGTCTGTATAGAGTCCCACAAGACATTCTTCCCCGGCATGAACCTTTCTCGTCTGCTGCCGAAATGGGAGAAATAAATCCTTCTCTAGACCCCAATCTAAAAATGCTCCAATCTTTGTCACTTCCTTGACGGTAAGTAGTGCCATACCGCCCAATGTAAGCTTTGGCTTTGTGGTTGTGGCAATCAGACGGTCTTTAGAGTCCTTATAGAGAAAGACTTCAAGCTCCTCTCCAACCAAAAGTCCTTCTGGTACCTGCTTCTTCGGCAGAAGCACCCGTTCCTCTGGAGATTGAGGGCTGGCCAGATACACGCCGAAATCCACCTGTCTCATCACTGTAAGTACTTGTATCTCTCCTAGTTGCATATGCTTTTCTCCTATACTTTAAATTCTACTATGGCATACGGCCTCTCCTCTTTATCGGCCAACAGTACGGTATATCCGTCCTGAATGGTGAAAACCTTGGGATAGATAACATCATCAAGGACTGCTGGCTTTTTATATTCTGCCCTCATCTGACCAATCAAAAAATCCTTTGGCAGATACTCTCTGGCCATCTGTACATACTGCCCGTTGTTTACATGATGATTGACATCCAACTGATAGCTGTGTACAGAAAATGGCTCCTTCTCTTCCATCTGCCCCAGAAGTGTTATCTGACTCTTTTCATATTCCATAAGAAGCTTTGGCTCTAGTGTATATGCCTCTAACACATCCTCATCCACACGCGCTGGTCGCATCCTCTCCATATCCATATAGACCCACATGGAATCTGCACAGGCTGCCAGCTCTCCCTCTTGGCTTAGAAGCCGAAAATTTCTCCTTCCCGTCATCTTATCAAACGCATAAGGCCAGGTGCCTACCCGAATATGCTCTGCAAGCTTTGGATAATGCGCCACAACAATCTTCCAGGAACGAAGTACCCACATCCTTCTCTTCCTGGTCAGATATGCCATTCCCACTCCCAAATCTTCCGAATGAAAGGTGCTGCAATCCTGAAATGCATTTAAGATACCCATAAGTGTCATCTTCTGGTTCTCGTCGACCTCTGTCAGACGTACCCGGCTATCGTATTCATACATCGTATTCTTCCCTTCCCTTTAAGCACAAGCCCCACTACTCTTATCCATTATACTTGCAAATCAGAAAAAAAGCCATACGAACTTTTAGATATGAATCAGAAAAAACAAAAATGTTCCGGCTAAAACAATTTCCAGCCATTCACTAATCTTCCAGTCTCTTTTTCTGGCAATAACATAAACTACAAGCCCTATCACCCAGATTCCCATTTATGATGCCTTTCTCTTTTGTCCCGTCACTTCTATTAGTCACATTATAATTCTATCAGTCAATATTTGCAATGACCTTTTTATCTTAATATAAAAGAAGGGGTGATACGAATGAAAAACATTGATTATACTGCTATGGGCGCACGCATCCGTAACGCCCGGCTAGCCGCCGGATTGTCCCAATCAGAACTTGCAGAAAGATGCAATCTGTCCATCTCTTTTCTTGGACATATCGAACGCGGCAGTCGAAAGATGTCATTAGAGACACTTGTAGCTGTATGTGAAGCGCTAAATTTAAGCGCAGACTATCTCCTTCAGGACGAACTGCCTGCTAGTGATGCTATGATAGGAAATATCATCGCCTCGGTCAAAAAACAAGGTTCTTATCAATATGACCGCTATCTAACTATCATCAAAGCACTGGCAGAGATTTCTGACAAATTGTAGTCAAGCAATGTGCAAAAGGCAAAAAAAGAGTCATCCGATTGTTATTATCGAATGACTCTTTACCTGTCAATCTGAAGTTTCACCTTTTTATCTCCTTTCATCTAAATTTTTCTTTTACCTTCCCATTGGACCTTTCCTCCATTTCTAAGAGTTTTTTGTCTCTTTCTTTTTGATGTCTTTATATTACAATATATCCTTTTATTTGTCAATAGTTTTCTGAAAATTTTTTTATATTTTTCTTTTTATCTGTTATCTATTCTGCAATTACAGACTGTCAAGTGACAAAATCCCTTTAAAAAGCTCCAGTCTCTCGAGATATTCCTTCTGGTCTAGCTTTCGTGGAATCCGAATCGTCAGCATAATCGTCATCGACTGTCTTCCCCCGGAACGGTCCACTTCAAATCTGTCCACCTTGCACCCATCTTGTTGCAATTTATGTAAAAGCGCTGAGCCTGATTTACTATCACTTACCTCGACATACAAAATCATATATCCTGAATACTGATATACCTTCTGCTCCACAAACGGCAGCACATGAAGCCCCAAAAGCAGAACAGCTGTCACTAATATCGCTCCATCCACAAAGCCAATCCCTACCGCTAATCCCACACAAGCGCACACCCAAATCCCGGCTGCTGAAGTCAGCCCTTTTACTTGATGTCCTGACACAATAATCGAGCCAGCTCCTAAAAAGCCAACTCCACTCACCACCTGGGAAGCCATCCGCGCCATATCTGCTGCTCCTGGATACCTTACTTCCATATATTGTCCTGTAATCATCACCATCGCAGCCCCTAAGCACACTGCCGCATCTGTCCTGGCTCCGCCTCCTCTTCTCTTCACTCCTCTATCGATTCCTATCACTCCCCCAAGTATCATTGCCATCACAACCCGCCATATCACATTCTCTGCCGACCAAGCTGTTAAATCCCAAAAAAACATCTCCCACCCTCCTTCTTTTTTATTAGTATAACAAATAACCCCCCAAAAAAGAAGACTATTTTCGCCATAATCCCGCCATTGACTCCATTCTTTTACAATGCTAAAATATCACCAAAAAAGGAGGATTTCCCCATGCTTTCATTTGAAAATGACTACAGCGAAGGTGCCCATGAAAATATCCTGCGGCGCCTTCTAGACACCAACTATGAGCAGCTCTCTGGCTATACCACCGACCCTTACTGTCAGGCTGCCAAAGCCAAGCTTCAAAAAGCCTGTGCTTCCCCTGACGCTGACATCTACTTTTTAGTCGGAGGCACTCAGACAAATGCCACGGTTATTGATGGTATGCTTGCCCCCTATGAAGGCGTTATCGCCGCTTCCACCGGACATGTCAGTGTCCATGAAGCGGGAGCCATTGAGTACACAGGGCACAAGGTACTTACACTTCCAGAACACAATGGTAAAATCCATGCCGCTGAACTAGAAGCCTTTCTTCGCACCTTTTGGGAAGACGAGAGCCACGAACATATGGTCTTTCCTGGTATGGTCTATATCTCTCATCCAACAGAGCTTGGCACCCTCTACACTGCCACAGAGCTTGCACATATCTCTACTATCTGTCATGCCCACCACATCCCACTCTATCTGGATGGTGCCCGCCTTGGCTATGGTCTGATGAGTCCTGACACAGATGTTACATTACCTCTGATTGCACGCTATTGCGATGCTTTCTATATTGGTGGCACAAAAGTCGGAGCATTGTGTGGAGAAGCTGTTATATTCCCCAGGCACCACACTCCCAAACATTTTCTAACCATTATAAAGCAGCACGGCGCACTCCTGGCCAAAGGACGTCTTCTTGGGCTTCAATTTGATACTTTATTCACAGATAACCTCTACTTTCATCTAAGCCGCCACGCCATTGAGATGGCACAACTTTTAAAGCAAGGCTTCCACAAACGCAACCTAACTTTCTATCTGGACTCTCCTACCAATCAACAATTTTTAATCCTAAAAGACGATATGATAGAGCGTCTGAAAAAACATGTAACGTTCACTCTCTGGGAAAGATTAGATAGAGAACATACTATCGTTCGGTTTGTCACCAGTTGGGCAACGAAAGAATCAGATATTAGAAAACTTATGGATATCTTAGACCAGGTATTAGAGACAGAAAAAAGAACTTTCTCCTAAGAGAAAGTCCTCTATCTAGCAGGGCTACAAGGATTCGAACCTTGAAATGACGGAGTCAGAGTCCGTTGCCTTACCGTTTGGCGATAGCCCTTTGTGTTCAACGAATGTTATTATATGACATTCACCAGAAAAATGCAAGCCCTTTTTTTGATTTTTTTCAATTTTTTGATTTTTTTCTTTGGATTTTCTTATGAAAGTTTAGAAAACCTTTATCTGGATGATACACTTTTGTCACAATTACCTGTTAAGATAATACTCGTAACAGAAACACATCAGTATTTCATTCATAACACTTTAGGGGACTTTAAAAAGTCCCCACTCCCTCGAAAAATCAGGCTTTCGCAGATGCGAAAGCCTTTTTTATCTAATGCTTGTCATACTCTTTTATTTCTACACTCTTTTTCTCAAAATCGATAAAGAGCTGAAACGCATATCCATCGTCGCTGGTATCCCAGATCTCTACGTATTTGGGAGAAATCTCTATCAGAATCTCTGTGTCCTCGTGACTGTATTTACTATAGCTCTCCCAGAGGTGCTTTTTATAGCCTTCTGCAAAGCGCTGCCCGGGCTCGTCTATCACCAGGCCTTTGTTTGCAGCGATACCCTCTACTTGTACACCACTCCAGCAGATAGCCACTTGTGGATTTTGAAAAAGCTGTTTGGTCTTGCGGAAATTTTTATCTGTCTTAAAATAAATCTTCTCATCATAGAACAGACAGCTGACATTTCTTACCATAACATAGTCGTTGACGCTAGAAGCCAGTGCCATAATCTTGCTGTCTCCAAGCATCTCAAACATACGTTCTACCGCTTCCTGGTAAGTAATTTCTTTATTTAATGTAAATTTCATCGTTGTCCCCCTTGCATTATTGATTGATAACACCGCGGATCATCTTGCTTAATCTCTTATAGACAAAAAAGGTCACAACAGAAGTTGCACCATATTTAATCAGATTAAAGGGAAGAATCCCCATAATCACCATCCCCGCCACATCATGAACCGCTGGATTCACTCCACTGCACATAGTCACAATATCCTCCATGGTCATCCCAAACAGGCTGACATAGAATGGGATAATCAGATACAGATTGGTAATCACAGCAACTCCTGAGACCACAAGTGTACTGACTACCATTCCGGCGATTGCGCTTCTCTTGGATTTCTCCCAATGGTAGATGATAAGTGCCGGCAACACATAGGCTGAGCTCAGAATCAGTCCTTGCAATTCTCCCGTTCCAAAAGAAAAGCTTCCCTGTATCATAAGCTGCAATAAAATCTTGACTAAAATAATAAAAAATGCTGCCACTGGGCCAAACATATAGCCTCCCATAATCTCCATCACTCCTGATAAGTCAAACGAGAGAAATGGCGGCAGAAAAGGCAGTGGAAAGCGAAGCAGCATCAAGACGGTGCTAAGCGCTCCAAAAAGTCCGATAAAAGCGATACTTCTTACTTTTACCCGGGTGGCATGGTTGACCTGTTTTGCGGATGCTGCTTTGGCAGCTTCGTTTGTTCGATTCATACTGAATCCTCCTTCTAACATATAAATTTGAGTGTAAAAAACCCGGAGACATATCTCCGGGCACACATTTGCAGAAAATGTCTTTTCTCATCCGGACTATACCGTCGGTTCTGGAATCTCACCAGATCAGCCGCCTAAGCGGGTCATGGACTATACCATCGGTAGGGACTTTCACCCTGCCACAAAGACTTTTGGTATTCAGTTATGAATGAAGTGATTGCAGTTACATTTCTCTGCTAGGCTCTATTATAGCGCGATATATAAAAACTGTAAATACTTTACCATTATTTGATAGTGTAACTTTACTTTCGGGTTTGACTGGCCAGAGTTTACCATAGATGCTTTTTACAGACAGGAACTACAGACTGTTTTTTATACTTTACTACATTCCTTCTTCCTGCACAACCGTTTCTTTTTTTGCGCAGACTCCCCCCCCGGTGCTTCTGAAACGGTTTTTACAATCCCCTGATCTGTGTCTCAAAATACACTTTCTTTTTATTCTGCAGCGACATGCTGTGGTGGATGCTCTCCAGATATTTCCCCAGTTCTCCATGCCGGC
>CAJTFW010000013.1 GCA_910575445.1 Lachnospiraceae bacterium
AAAAAAAATCATATCGCATCTGTTATAGGAATTACATGATGTTGTGAGCAAGGTTTAAAACAAAAGGGAATGCTTAAGTTGACCACATTGGCCGATGGCGTCCAATGGGTCTTTCAGGAACCTACTCCCCTCCCGTCCTGGCTGACTGTGGCTATCGGTAAGTATTAAGACACTATCACGTAATGTTGTGTGGGACATATAAGTGAAGTGTTCCGCTCAAAGCGTATGTATCGGAGCCAACGCACAGCTCGACATGGCCTGGTAGATGTTCCTGCAAGACCCATTGGACGCCATCGGCACTTAGCGAGCGCAAGCGGTACGCGCAGTCGCGAGCTTAGTACCGCTATAGGCGTTCATTAAGCGAGAGCGGGGTCTGGAAGGAACATCTACCAGGTCGTGGCGAGCGTCCCTTGCATCAAAAAATATCTAATTATCAATTTAAAACAATTGAAATAAAATAAATTCTGTGCTATGCTGAAAATGGAGGTTAAGCAGAATTGATGAGATGGAAGAAAACAGCATGCATCCTTTTGGCGGCGGCTGTCTTTATGACGAGTACCGAACATGTAAAGGCGACCATCAGTAGTATCCAAAGTCAGAAGGCACAGAATGAAAAGGAACTGAGCAATATCAAGTCTAAGATTAGTAATCTAGAAGGCCAGAAAAGTGCGCTAAATAACGAAGTTAGCGGTCTAAATGATGAACTTACGGATACACTTTTAAATATTGAAGTGCTAGAGAGCGATTTAGCAGAGAAGGAAGTGGAGATACAGGAGGCGGAGATTGCCTATGAGGAGGCAAAAGCTACAGAGGAGCGCCAATATGAAGCGATGAAGCTTCGGATTCAGTATCTGTATGAATCCGGCAATGACAGCTATCTGGAGATTTTTTTGACTTCAGACAGCATCGCAGACCTTGTGAACCGCGTGGACTATGCAGAGGAGATTCAGGAGTATGACAATCGGCTTCTGGAAGAATATAAGGCAGCCAAACAGGCAGTGATTGAGCTTCAGGCACGTCTAGAGCAGGAGAAAGAAGAACTCCTAGAGATGCAAGAGCAGCTAGAGGAAGAGAAAGCAAACCTCCAGAATATGATTGCCAAGAAAAAGAGCGAGATTGCAGATTTTGACAGTCAGTTAAGCTCGGCAAGAGCAAAGGTCAGCGAGTATCAGCAGAAGATTAAAGAACAGAATGCACAGATAAAGAGACTTCAGGAAGAAGCAGCCAGAGCAGAAGCAGCAAGACGGGCTGCTAAAAATGCTGCAAAAGCGGCAGAGGCTGCAAGAAAGGATTCAGAGTCTTCTTCGGGAAAAGGGGAAGATAGAGGTGAAGAGGATGACGATGATGATGAAGAGTCAGGTTCGTCAGGCTCTTCTGGCAGTGATTCTTCCGGTGGTGGTTCTTCAGATGGTGGTTCTTCCGGTGGTGGTTCTTCCGGTGGTGGCGGCGGAAGCGGCGGTGCAATAGCTTCCTATGGACTTCAGTTTGTGGGCTATCCTTATGTCAGCGGAGGAAACAGTCTGACAAATGGTACAGATTGTTCAGGTTTTGTCAATCTTGTACATGCACATTTTGGTATATCGACACCAAGGCAGTCGGGAGCATTGGCTGGAGGCGGGCGTGCGGTCAGTGAGTCGGACAAGCAGCCTGGAGATGTGGTGTGCTACTATGGGCATGTGGGTATCTACATAGGTAATAACCAGATTGTACATGCAAGTACCGAAAGAAGTGGGATTAAGGTAAGCAATATGTATTATCGAAGCATCCGCTGTATTCGCAGATATTGGTAATGTAATTCTATAAATTTTATAAAATTTCAAAAATGAATTGACAAAAGAGTTTAGAGTGTTTATCATGATATCCGATACGTTAAGTATCGGATATTTTTATAGTAGGAGGAATAATTATGAAGAAGTTACTTAGTCTGGCTATGGCAGCTACGCTTGCTTTCTCAGTGGTAGCTTGTGGGGGCACAGACAACACACAGAACAATGATAATGCAGCACCAGAGGCATCTGAAGATGCAGGCAGCACAGATGCAGCATCAGATGCAGCTACAGAGGGAGATGTCTCTTCTAGTTATAACGGTGTGCTGAAAGTTGGCGGTATTGGACCTACAACGGGTGGTGCAGCTGTCTATGGTAAGGCAGTTATGAATGCTGCAAATCTGGCAGTAGAGGAGATTAATGCAGCTGGTGGTGTAAATGGAATGGAGCTTCAGTTCCAGTTCGAGGATGATGAGCATGATGCAGAGAAATCTGTCAATGCATACAATACCTTAAAAGACTGGGGTATGCAGATGCTGATGGGTACGGTTACTTCTACTCCTTGTACCGCAGTAGTGAATGAGAGTGCAAAGGACAATATGTTCCATCTGACTCCATCCGGTTCCGCAGTGGAGAGTATTGCACAGCCAAATGCATTCCGTGTATGCTTCTCTGACCCGAACCAGGGTGCCGCTTCTGCACAGTATATCGGTGAGAATGGTATCGCTACCAAAGTGGCAGTGATTTATGACAGCTCTGATGTATATTCCAGTGGTATCTATGAGAAATTTGCAGCTGAGTCAGCAAACCAGGGAATTGAGATTGTGGCACAGGGTGCATTTACCGCAGATAACAAGACAGATTTCTCTCAGCAGTTACAGGCAGCAAAGGATGCTGGCGCTGAGTTAGTATTCCTTCCAATTTACTATACCGAGGCTTCTGTTATCTTAAAGCAGGCAGCAGGTATGAACTATGAGCCAATCTTCTTTGGCTGCGATGGTCTGGATGGACTGCTTGCAGTAGAGGGATTTGATACAAGTCTGGCAGAGGGCGTTATGCTTCTGACTCCATTTGCTGCTGATGCAGAGGATGAGAAGACAAAGAATTTCGTAGCTGCATACCAGGCAGCATATGGAGAGATTCCTAATCAGTTCGCAGCAGATGCTTATGATGCAATGTATATTATCAAGGCAGCAGCTGAGCAGGCTGGTATTACCGCAGATATGAGTGTATCTGATATGTGTGAAGGTATGAAGACTGCTATGACACAGATTACTGTTGATGGTCTGACAGGTGAAGGTATTACTTGGGATGCAGAAGGTGAGCCAAGTAAATCTCCAAAAGCAGTAAAGATTACGGATGGAGTTTATACAGCAATGTAATCCATTTTTGATACAAAGAGCAGAGACGTTTGATAAAACGTCTCTGTTTTTTTTCGATGTCGCCTTGTGTTGGTTTTTGTTTTATGGTATACTGTGCGGATAAGGCGGTCATTTATCCGCCAGGGGAAGACTTTTATTAAGCACAAAGAGGAGTTGAATGAGATGAGTTTCATATCGTATCTGTTAAATGGTATCAGCCTTGGCAGCGTCTACGCGATTATTGCTTTGGGCTATACGATGGTATATGGCATTGCAAAGATGTTAAACTTTGCCCATGGGGATGTAATTATGATTGGAAGTTATGTGGCCTATATGGCGATTAACAACATGGGGCTTCCAATTCCAGTATCTATTTTATTGTCTGTTATTGTCTGCACTTTACTTGGTATGATGATGGAGAAGATTGCCTATAAGCCGCTTCGTCAGGCTTCTAAACTGGCAGTCCTGATTACTGCTATCGGGGCAAGCTATTTTCTGCAAAATATAGCTCTCTTAATCTTTGGCGCCAACACCAAATCTTTTTCTTCCGTGGTCAATATGGAACCCATTCAGCTTGCCGGTGGGCAGCTGATTATCTCAGGTGAGACGATTGCGACCGTGGTAGCCTGTATTGTGATTATGGCCTGTCTGATGACATTTATGAAATATTCCAAAGCGGGACATGCGATGCTAGCGGTATCTGAGGATAGTGGAGCAGCGCAGCTTATGGGAATCAATGTCAATGCGACGATTTCTCTGACTTTTGCGATTGGTTCGGCCCTTGCAGCAGTGGCGGGTGTGCTTCTTTGCTCCGCTTATCCGGCACTGACTCCTTATACCGGAGCAATGCCAGGTATTAAGGCATTTGTGGCTGCGGTCTTTGGAGGGATTGGTTCGATACCAGGTGCATTTATCGGTGGTATTCTGTTGGGTGTAATTGAGATTTTAAGCAGAGCTTATATTTCTTCACAGCTGTCAGATGCGATTGTATTTTCTGTGCTGATTATTGTGCTGGTGGTAAAACCAACAGGACTTCTTGGCAAACAGATTCAGGAAAAAGTATAAGTGGAGGCCGTATTCATGAAGAAATTATCCAAAACTACGAAAAGTAATCTGATTACTTATGGAATTGTGGTTGTAGCTTATCTGGTATGTGAGATATTGATGCGGACCGGCCATATGTCTAGTCTTATGAAAGGAATCCTGGTTCCACTCTGCATCTATGCAATTTTGGCAGTATCTTTGAACTTGACGGTAGGTATTCTTGGGGAGTTAAGTCTTGGACATGCAGGCTTTATGTGTGTGGGTGCCTTTACTGGAGCTGTCTTTTCCAAATGTACAGTAGAGATGATTGCTGTTCCCGGACTTCGGTTTTTGTTAGCGCTTTTGGTCGGGATTGTATGCGCAGGTATCTGCGGAATTTTGATTGGAATTCCGGTGCTTCGGCTTCGGGGAGATTATCTGGCGATTGTAACACTGGCATTTGGTGAGATTATTAAAAATCTGGTTAATGCTATCTATTTTGGAATGGATAAAAATGGACTGCATTTTTCTATGAAGGACAGTATCGCTCTAGGACTAGAGCCAGATGGTGTTATTATTATCAAAGGTGCACAGGGTATTACAGGGACGCCTACCGATTCCAATTTTACGATTGGTGTAATTTTATTATTGATTACACTGATAATTGTTATCAATCTGGTTCATTCTAGAACCGGGCGTGCGATTATGGCGATTCGTGACAATCGAATTGCAGCGGAATCTATCGGTATTAATATTACAAAATATAAGATTCTGGCATTTAGTGTCTCAGCTGCTTTAGCCGGGGCCGCAGGGGTCTTGTATGCGCATAACTTGTCAACATTGACAGCGCTTCCTAAGAACTTTGGATACAATATGTCGATTATGATTCTGGTATTTGTGGTGCTTGGTGGAATTGGAAGTATCCGTGGTTCCATGATTGCTGCGGTGATTCTGACACTTCTTCCAGAGCTTTTGCGTGCGCTTAATGAGTATCGTATGCTTATCTATGCAGTGGTTCTTATCGCGATTATGATATTTACCTGGAGTCCGAAAGGCATTGCTCTTAGAGAGCGTTATTCTTTGGCAAAACTGCTGAAAAGACGCGAGAAGGAGGTACAGTGATGGCGGTATTAGAAGTAAAGAATCTGGGTATTTCCTTTGGCGGACTTCGTGCAGTGGATGATTTTAGCCTGGAAGTGGCAAAGGGACAACTCTACGGACTGATTGGTCCTAATGGAGCTGGCAAGACAACGGTTTTTAATATGTTAACAGGCGTTTACAAACCAGACAATGGAAAGATTTTATTAGACGAGGAAGATATCACAGGCCGAAGCAATATAGAGATTAACAAGGCAGGAATTGCCAGGACTTTTCAAAATATTCGTCTGTTTTCGGATTTGACAGTGTTAGACAATGTAAAAGCCGGTCTGCACAATCAAAAGGAATATATCTATTCTACGCTGACAGGCATCTTGCGTCTGCCGCGGTATTTTCAGGCAGAGCGGGCAATGGACGAGCGGGCAATGGAGTTATTGAAGGTATTTGACCTTGATAAAGAGGCCTCATACAAAGCTTCGAATCTGCCTTATGGAAAACAGAGAAAGTTAGAGATTGCCCGTGCACTTGCGACCAATCCCAAGTTACTGCTTCTGGACGAACCAGCAGCCGGGATGAATCCCAACGAGACCCAGGAGTTAATGGATACCATTCGTTTTGTGCGCGACGAGTTCCATATGACAATTTTGTTGATTGAGCATGATATGAAGTTAGTAGCTGGTATCTGTGAGAAGCTGACTGTTTTAAACTTTGGGCAGGTCTTAGCGTGTGGAGACACTTCAGAGGTACTACAAGACCCGAAGGTAATTACAGCATATCTTGGCGAATAATATAAATAATTAAAATCAGCATCTATTGTTATAAAGCCCAGAAGGATTTTCGAACGCCATGTGTTCGAAAATCCTTCTAGACACAGGGCTTTATAACAATAGATGCGGAACCCCAATAGGAGGATTTAGGTATATGGCAATGCTTGAGATAAAAGACCTAGAAGTTTATTATGGGATGATTCAGGCGATTAAAGGGATTTCTTTCGAGGTCAATGAGGGAGAGGTTATCGCATTGATTGGTGCCAATGGTGCAGGCAAGACGACGACGCTTCATACTATCTCCGGCTTGATTACACCAAAGCATGGAACGGTTACTTTTGAAGGAAAAGAGATTACAAAGGCACCAGCTCATAAGATTGTATCTTTGGGGATGGCACATGTACCAGAAGGAAGACGTGTATTTGCTTCTCTTAGCGTACTTCAGAATTTAAAGCTTGGAGCCTATATAAAAAATAATAAAGATGAGATTGAGGAGACGCTTCAGATGATCTATCAGCGTTTCCCCAGACTAGAAGAACGGAAGAACCAGCCAGCAGGCACACTCTCAGGAGGAGAACAGCAGATGCTTGCAATGGGTCGTGCGCTGATGTCAAAGCCGCGGATTATCCTGATGGATGAACCATCAATGGGACTTTCGCCTATCTTTGTCAATGAGATTTTTGATATTATTAAGAGTGTAAGTGCAAGTGGAACGACAGTGCTTTTGGTAGAACAGAATGCAAAGAAAGCACTTTCGATTGCAGACAGAGGATATGTACTAGAGACCGGACGAATCGTATTAGAAGGAGAAGCGCAAAAGCTGTTAGACGATGAGTCCGTGAAGAAAGCTTATTTGGGTGAGTAAGCAACAGAGCAAAGGAAAAGGGACAGTAACAAAGTTAAGCTTTGTCATTGTCCCTTCTTTTATTTTGATAATTTTATTTGGCGTGTTCGTTTTCGTAGGCGATAAAGGCATCTACTTTTGGCTGAGAAGAGCAGCCTGGAACAAATTCATTGGTTAAGAAAGCATCAACGAGTTCTTCTCTTAATTTATTACCGGTGGTAAAAGCGCCAAAGCAAGCGATGTTGGCATCATTGCTTAGACGTGCTCTCTTAGCAGAATATACATCTGAGATAAGAGCTGCATAAGCTCCTTTTACTTTATTGGCTGCTAGAGATACTCCAATACCTGTTCCGCATAATAAGATACCTCTGTCAAATTTTTTAGAAGCTACTGCCTCTGCCACTGCAATCGCAGTATTTGCATAGATTGGGTCCTCACTTCCAAAATCGGTAATCTCCCCATACCCTTTTTGCTTCATAAATGCAATAAGCTGTTCCTTTGCCTCCTGTGCATTTGGGTCACAACCAATAGCAATCTTCATAATGACTTGTCCTCCTTTTGTATTCATTATTTTTCTATAATCATATAAAACCCCCTGACCAAAGTCAAGCTTTTTTCTACTGACAATCTGAACAAATGTAAAAAACATCAAAAATGTTCTTGCCTTTTTTGTGGAGAAAATGTATAATATGAATAGTTTGATTTGTGCAAAATGTCTATTTTAGACATAAAACCTGTCAATATGACAAAAAGAAGGGACAATAGGAGGATTTGCTATGGCAAAGTATGTAATTGGCCTTGACAATGGTGGCACTTCCACCAAAGCCGCTATCTTCGATTTGAGCGGCAAAGAGATTGCCACAGCCGGTAAGCAGACCAAAGTCATCACTCCCAAATCCGGTTATACTGAGAGAAATATGGAGGAGCTCTGGCTTGCCAACTGTGACTGTGTAAAGCGGGCGCTTCTAAAAGCCGGGATTGATGGAAAGGATGTCTTAGGCATCGCTGTCTGTGGTCATGGAAAGGGACTCTATCCGTGGGGCAAGGATGATAAGCCAGCGTATAATGGAATTATCTCTACAGATAGCCGTGCATGGAAATATCCACAGAAGTGGGTGGAGAGTGGTGTACATAAAGAGCTTCATGACAGGCTCTGCCAGGAATTTATGGCTTGTCAGCAAGTGGCGCTTTTAGCATGGTTTAAAGATAACCACAGAGAAGTCTATGACAATATCAAATATGTATTTTCAGTAAAAGACTATATCCGTTTTCGTCTGACGAATGAGGCATATTGTGAGGCAACAGATATCTCTGGTTCTGGTCTGATGGACGTTAAAAATGCCAGATTTGACCGTGAGATGTTAGAGAAGCTTGGCATCGGGGAAGCATACGATATGCTGGCACCAATCAAATATTCCTATGACCTGTGTGGGAAGATTACCAAAGAAGCTTCTGAGCTTACCGGACTTTTGGAAGGGACACCGGTAGCTGGCGGAATGTTTGATATTGATGCCTGTGCAGTGGCAGTGGATGTGACCTCCACAGAGGAGCTGTGCACGATTGCCGGTACCTGGAGCATCAACGAATATATTTCCAAGACTCCTGTGATGGATGGAAGTATTGCAATGAACTCTCTCTTTGCAATGCCAGGGTATTATCTGGTGGAAGAGTGCAGTGCGACTTCTTCCGGGAACCTGGAGTGGTTCCTTGAAAATTGTATGGAACATGAGAAGATACCAGAAGGTGGCAACCTCTATGCACTGATTAATGAGAAAGTGGCAAGCGTAAAGCCAGAGGAAAGTGATGTCTATTTTCTGCCGTTTTTATATGGCTCCAATGCACATCCGCTTGGAAAAGGCGCTTTTATTGGGCTGACTACCTATCATGACAAAGCACATATGCTTCGGGCAATCTATGAAGGGGTTGTGTATTCTCACAAGACACATATCGAGAAGCTTCTCTCATCAAGAAAGCCACCAGAGGCGATTCGTATGGCTGGTGGGGCAGTGAATTCTAAAGTGTGGGTGCAGATGTTTGCAGATGCACTTGGATTTCCGATTGAGACCGTCGATGCCAAAGAATTGGGAGCGCTTGGATGCGGGATGGCGGCAGCGATTGCAGCGGGTGTCTACAAAGACTATAAAGAAGCTGCAAAGCATATGGTACATATCTCAGACCGCGTAGAGCCCAATAAAGAGATGACCCAAATCTATCAGAAAAAATATGAAAAATATCGTGCAGTCAGCAAAGCACTTGATACTGTCTGGGGACAGTTTGAAGTATAATTTTAAAGAAAAGTATTAGAAAGGTGGAGAACAATTATGGCAAACAGAGGAAGTACCCCCAAAACAATGAAAGCGCTTGTAGCGTACAGTAAAGATGATTATCGTTTTGAGCCGGAATATCCTGCACCAGTGTGCGGACCAGACGACATTATCATCAAGACAGAGGCATGTGGCATCTGTGCTGGCGATCTAAAATGTAGCCACGGCGCAGCGATGTTCTGGGGAGATGACGTACAGCCGGCATGGGTAAAACCACCCTTTATTCCGGGACATGAGTTCTTTGGCCGTATTGTAGAGATGGGAGAGAATGTAGAAGGATATGAACTGGGCGACCGCATTATTGCGGACCAGATTGTGCCTTGTGGAAAATGCCGTTTCTGTAAAGACGGACATTACTGGATGTGCCAGCCACATGATATGCTTGGATTCCAGTCCTACAATAATGGTGGTATGGCAGAGTATGTCAGATATCCAAAGAACTGTGTGATTAGCAGAGTGCCAGAAGAGATGAGTATTGAGCAGGCTCTGTTAGTGGAGCCATATGGCTGCTCAAAACATGCAGTTGACCGTGGAAGCATCACCAACGAAGACGTGGTTGTTATCTCCGGTGCAGGAACGCTTGGACTGGGTATGATTACCTATGCAAGAATGAAGAATCCTAAGCTTTTAATCGTTTTGGATATGCAGGATGCTCGTCTTGCAAAAGCAAAAGAGTTCGGTGCAGACCTTGTATTTAATCCAGGTAAATGCAATATCGACAAAGAGATTAAGGCTCTGACCGATGACTATGGGTGCGATGTCTATATCGAGGCAACTGGTCATCCATCAAGCGTAATTCAGGGACTTACCATCACCAGAAAGCTTGGCCGTTTTGTGGAGTTTAGTGTATTTGGCTCTGAGACAAGCGTAGACTGGTCAATTATCGGAGACCGCAAGGAGTTAGATATTTTAGGTTCTCATCTAAGCCCATATGCGTATCCGTTTGTAATTGAGAATATTATGAAAGGCAACTTAAAGACCAGTGGCGTAGTGTCGAGTATCTTTACACTAGAAGAGTGGCAGAAAGCATTTGAATATGCAACTGGAAAACATGGCGATTTTAAAGTGGCATTTAAATTCTAGTATACTATTTTAAATAAGAAGAAATGTCGCCGGATATGGTAGATAACTCTCCGGCAACATCATTTAGTTTCCTTGATTTGTCTTGTATTTTTGGAAGACTTTTCCAAACAGTACCAATATAGCGTAGACTATCAGCGATTGGCCAAAGATTAGATACAGACCAAGAACAATTGCATAGCGAAACGCAAGGAAAGCGAACAATCCATAAAGAGCAGCCGCAATTAACGTGATGGGTGCATACATAAAGGTAAAGACAAAGGCGTTAAAGAAGATTTCCCGCAGATTGCCGGTAAAATGAATCATCACAGGATAGACCCACAGAAGAATCATCAGCATTGTTACAAAAGCAAGCGCTGAGATACTTGTCAGGATGGTCTGTCCTGGTACAACCGCAGTGGTCAGGATATAAAAACCGATAAGAAAAGCACTCGATAGCAAAGCAGTAAAGAGCCATATGATAGTGGATTTTCTCCAGTACAGTCGCATACCGGCTCGAAAATTTCCAAAGATATGAGTATCTCCTTCAAAGAGCTTCTGTGCACTGTAGTATTGTGCAGCAGTCGCGGCTCCGGCTGTGACGACGGGGATACAACATACCGTCCAGAGGATATTTAATAAGGTAAGACGGCTTAACAATGTGATAAACTGCATAAAGCCGCTGTCGTAATCAAACAGTTTCATCAGATTTTGGTTCCTTTCTCTATGGATTAGCAAGACAGTAGACTAAATAATACAACAAAATACTTTTTGTTTCAAGTATTGTTAAAAATATAACAAAAAATATCGAAAATTGAATATTTTTCGTACAAATAGTATATGAAAAAATATTATGACATGAACATTTTTAAAAAACTTGACAAAAGTATTCCTGAGTTATATAATGATATTACACAAGTTGCATAAGTGGTTCTACGGGCAGGTAAACCGGATGGACAGAGCTTGATGCAAAAAAATTACATAGGGAGGTATTTTTAGACATGAAAAAAAGAGTGTTAAGTGTACTTCTGTCAGCAACGATGGTTGCGGGTATGTTAGCCGGATGTGGCGGCGGTGGAGACAGCGCAGCGACCAGTGGTTCTGCAGGAAGTGACAGCAATGCAACAGAGGAAACAGGCGGCAGTACAGATGCAGCAGAAGGTGAGAGCACAGACGCAGCAGATGCTACTGGTGATGCAGCAGCTTCTGGAGAGTTTGACTGGAAGAAGTACGATGGCACAACTATCAACGTAATGTTCAACGAGCACAACTATTCCAAAGCTGTTATCTCTAAGCTTGAGGAGTTTGAGGCCTTGACAGGTATCACCGTTGAATATTCCTCCACACCAGAGTCCAACTACTTTGACAAATTAAACATTTCCTTAAGTAGCCGTTCTGGAACCCCGGATGTTTATATGACAGGTGCATATCAGGTTTGGGAGTACGCACCGGCAGATTACATGGAGCCGTTGGATGATTATATCAACAATCCGGCTCTGACCGCTTCGGATTATAACTATGATGACTTTATTCCTGGAGTAGTAGGTGCTCTGAAATGGGACCTTGTTCCTGGACATAAAGTAGGCGAAGGCTCTCAATGGGCACTTCCGATGGGGTGGGAGCTTAACAACCTGTCCTACAACAAGAATGTATTGGCAGACAAGGGCTTAGAGGTTCCAAAGACCACCGCAGAGCTTCTTGACACTGCGAAGGCATTGAATGAGTTCGCAGGTTCCGGTTCTTATGGTATCGCAGTTCGTGGAACTCGTGAGTGGGCAACCATCCATCCTGGATATATGTCTCTGTTCTCAACTTGGGGCGCACAGGATTTCGCTATTGAGGATGGCAAGCTTGTATGTAAGTTAGATTCTCCAGAAGCAATCGCTATGACTGATTACTGGGTAAATCTGATTAAGACCGCAGGCCCGCCACAGTGGACCAACTACACCTGGTATGAGGCAAGCTCTGACCTTGGTGCTGGAAAAGCTGCTATGATGTTCGACGCAACCAGTGCTGCTTACTTCCAGAACTTTGCAGGCGCTTCTCAGGAGTCCGGCAATATTTCCTGGTCTACGATTCCACTTCCAGAAGGCAAGACCGAAGCTGATATGAAAGCTAATATCTGGATTTGGGCACTGGCTATGAACAAAGATTCTAAGAACAAAGAAGCTGCTTGGTATTTCCTTCAGTACTTCACAAGCCCAGAGTACATGCAGTATGCAGGTACCGACGGAGCAAGCCCGGATACTCCTCGCCAGTCTGTAATGGACAGCGATGGATACAAAGAGATTGTAGGCTCTGCTGAGAACTATCTGGAGTCCATCTCTGCTCTGACAGAGAACGCATCCATCCAGTTCACACCGCAGCCATACTTCTTCGAGTGTACCACCAAGTGGGCTGAGACGCTTCAGGACCTTGTTACAAGTAACAAGTATTCTTCTACCGAAGAAGCAATGCAGCAGCTGAAGAAAGACCTGGATGTTGTGGTATCTGATTTGGTTATCTCTGAATAATAATACCCTGAAATACATAGGTTCTTTGTGGGTTAGAGGCAAGGAGGGGTTACCTGACCCTCCTTGCTTTTTCTATCCTATACGAACCATTGCAAAAAGACTGGAGGAAACAGGATGAAAGAGCAGAATGTAAACAGCACTGCGACGAGCGAACTGAATGTGGTGCCGTTTAAGACCAGGGTGCTTCCATATTTAATTGTAGCTCCTGCACTTATCATTACCATTGGAATTATGATTCCTTTTATAATGGCAATTTATTTTTCACTGACGAATTATTCTTTCCGTATGCCAAAGTATAATTTTATCGGATTACAGAACTGGATTAATATCTTGACATCCAGCGTATTCTGGAAAGCGGTTTGGGTGACGTTAAGATATGCGTTCTTTAGTACGGTTATTGAGATGGGACTTGGCATGGGAATTGCTATTCTTCTCAACAACTTAAACAACAAGTTCTCTAAGATTATGAGAGTGGCTCTGATTTTTCCATTGATGGTGGCTCCGATTACGGCAACTACCGTATGGCAGCTGATGCTGAATAACTCTGTAGGTATTTTGGAGAAATTCCTGAATATTTTTGGAATTTATAATTTCCCATGGGCAGCAAGTCCGTCAACTGCGATGATGACGGTTGTTATGATTGATGTATGGATTAATACTTCATTCTGTATGTTGTTAGTATTAGCCGGGCTTCAGTCTCTGCCCAAGTCTCCATTTGAATCAGCAAAGATTGACGGCGGAAGCACGATGTTTAATTTCAGGAATCTGACTCTGCCGATGTTAAAACCAAGTTTGTATATTGCACTGTTATTCCGTCTGATGGCAGCACTTCAGGAGTATGCAATTATCTTTGCACTGACACAGGGTGGTCCTGGTGATACTTTGATGAACCTCTCCCTGACCGCTTACCAGAATGGATTCCAGTTCCAGAAATTCGGTTTTGCACTTCCGTACATTCTGGTACTTTGGCTATTTATTAACATTGTTGCGAAACAGATCGTTAAGAGACAGCGTGCGGCACAGAAGCAGGCTGCTGGTCTGGAGGAATAGGAAGGAAAGAGGTGTAAAGTATGAATACAGCTTCAAACAGATTGAGCCGTGTTATCCAGAATGGATTACTGGCTATCTATGCAATATTTGCATTGTTTCCGCTGATATGGATGATAATTTTGTCCTTTAAGTCAGATGCACAGATGTACAATACCACATTTATATTCACTCCGACACTGGCAAACTATAAAGCTGTGCTTTTTGAGTCGGATTATCTTACCTATATGCTGGATAGCTTGATTGTATCCGGTGGAGCCGTGGTTGTGTCTGTGGTTGCCGGAGTGCCTGCAGCATATGCGCTTGCAAGATATAATTTTAAGAAAAAAGAAGATATCGCATTTCAGATTCTTTCTTTTAAATTTGCACCAGAGATTCTAGTTGTGCTTCCACTGTTTATGATTTATCAAAAATTACATATTTATGATACCTATTTTGGACTGATATGGGTATATCAGTTAATATCCATGCCACTTCTTATCTGGGTGGTTAGAGGATACTTTGAGGATATTTCTGTGGAGATTGAGTATGCAGCTCAGGTGGACGGTTACAACTGGTATCAGATTTTCTTTAAGAATCTGATTCCACTGATTAAACCAGGACTTGTGTCCGCAGCGCTTCTGGCATTTATCTTTGCATGGAACAGTTTCACGTTCCCGCTGATGTTAGGTGGAACCAACATCCAGCCAATTACCGTTGCAATTACGAAATTCCTCGGAACAGACAGTGCACACTATGGACAGCTTGCAGTGGCATCGGCTATATCCGCATTGCCGGCAATTATATTTGCACTTTGCATACAGAAGCATCTGGTACGTGGCTTGAGCTTTGGTGCAGTGAAGGGATAGGTGGAATATGTCAAGAATACAATTAGAAAATGTTACCAAAAAATTTGGAAGTGTAACGGCTCTTAAAAATGTGAGCCTGGATATCAAAGACAAAGAGTTTTTCGTATTGTTTGGACCAGCTGGTGCTGGAAAGACAACAATTCTGAACTGCATTGCAGGTATTCAACTCCCAGAAGAAGGTGTGGTAAAATTTGACGGAGAGATTGTGAACTTAGTGGATGCGGCGCACAGAGATACTGCCATGGTATTTGAGAACTATGCATTGTATCCACAGATGACCGTCTATGATAATATGGCATCTCCTCTTAGAAGCAAACTCTACAAAAAAGACGAAGACTATATCAAGACCAAGATTCAGGAAGTAGCGGCAATGATGAAGATGGAGAATCTCTTAGAGCGTCTGCCAAGCCAGCTCTCCAACGGGCAAAAACAGCGTGTGGCTATGGGCCGTGCACTGGTTCGTTCTCCAAGAGTCTATCTGATGGATGAGCCGCTGGCCCATCTAGATGCAAAGCTTCGTAACGCGATGCGTACGGAACTAAAAGAGATTCAGGCGAATTTTGGTACGACTAGTATTTATGTAACCCATGACTTTATGGAGGCTATGTCTTTGGGCGACCGAATCGCGATTATCAATGAGGGAGAGGTCATCCAGATTGGTACCGGAGACGAGATATACTATATGCCTTGCAATGAGTTTGTGGCACAGCTGATGGGTGACCCGGAGATTAACCTGATATCTGGTACCCTGGCAAAATCCGAAGATGGATACACCTTTACTATGGAAGGTGCTCAGAAGACCTATGAGCTTCCAAAGGAGAAAGAACTTTTTGCCAAATTAGGTGAGCTTGGTCTTAGCAAGGTAGATATCGGCATGAGACCACAGAACCTTCTGTATTCTTTTGAGCCGAAGGAAGGTTACATAAAATGTTCTGTATACAGTTATGAGAGTATTGGTAACAAGTCCGTAATCGTGGCAGAGACATCTGGTCTGCAGCTTCGAATGATTGCCCCTAACGGTCTAAGTGTAAAGATTGACCAGGATATCTATGTAGATATGCAGCTTGACCATGCTATGTTCTTTGATGCAGGAACCAAAGGATATCTGACCAGGTACAACGAAGCGGCAGTTAGGGCGATTGCAGCAGAACAGGAGGGATAAAGAGTATGGCAGGATTAAGAATTGAGCATCTCTACAAACGTTATGAGAACGATGGCAAGAAGAAAAATGCCGTAAAGAACGACTATGCAGTAAAAGACCTGAATCTTGTAGCGGACCAGGGCGAATTTATCGCACTTCTAGGACCTTCTGGCTGTGGCAAGACGACAACGCTTCGTATGACTGCCGGTCTTGAAGATATTACGAAGGGTGAGATCTACATCGGCGACACGCTGGTCAACAATCTGCATCCAAAGGACAGACATATCGGTCTGGCATTTGAGGACTATGCAATGTATCCGCCGCTTACGGTATATGACAATATTGCATTTAACCTAAAGGCAAAGGGCGTTGACAAGGCAGAGATTGACAAGCGTGTAAGAGAGATTGCACCACTGATGCAGTGTGACGACCTTCTCGACAAGATGCCTGTCAAGCTCTCTGGTGGACAGAAGCAGCGTGTCAATATTGCACGTGCGATTATCCGTCGTCCAGAACTTCTTCTGATGGATGAGCCACTGTCTCACTTGGATGGTAAGGCACGTCAGGCGATGCGTACAGAGATTAAACGTCTGATTAATGATATCAAATGTACGACTATCTATGTAACGCATGACCAGTTAGAGGCAATGTCTCTAGCAGATAAGATTGCAATTATCAACTTTGGTGTATTACAGCAATATGGTACACCAGCAGAGGTATATGATGACCCGGTCAATGAGTTCGTGGCATCCTTTATCGGTGAGCCTCCAATGAATATTATTGAGACAACGATTATTGGAGAGGGAGACCATTTCTTATTTACATTTGCAAACAGTAACTTAAAGATTGCAGTGCCAGAGCGCTACAACAACGTAGTAAGCAACGGCTTTAAGTGCAAGATGGGCGTGCGTCCGATGGACGTCTTAATTGGAGGTGCTGACTCTAAGGGTACACCAGAAGAAGTAGCTACTTTCGAGAACTTAGGCGACGAGCGCAGAATCGGTATCCACGTAGGCTCATCTCTGTTGATGCTGATTACCGACGACGAGACCAGATACAAAGCGGGCGACATTATCAAGCTTGAGGTTCGCGGAGAGAAGACGCATTTATTTGATATTGAGACAGGAAATCGTATTCGTGCATAGAAAATAAAAATAAAATCAGCGGAAGTCCTTACAACGCCCAGAAGGAATTTTGAACACCACATGGTCAAAAATTTTTCTAGTTAAGGGGCGTTGGAAGGACTGGAGCGGAACTATAAAAAATCAGCGGAAGTCCTTGCAACGCCCAGAAGAAATTTTGAACACCACGTGGTCAAAAATTCTTCTAGTTAAGGAGCGTTGGAAGGACTGGAGCGGAACTATAAAAAATCAGCGGAAGTCCTTGCAACGCCCAGAAGAAATTTTGAACACCACGTGGTCAAAAATTCTTCTAGTTAAGGGGCATTGGAAGGACTGGAGCGGAACTATAATAGGAGGACAATATGAGCAATTTACCAGCAAAAATGAAAGCAATCGTGGCATATGCGCCTGGAGATTATCGGTTTGAGATGGTGGATACACCAAGAGCCGGGGAAGGCGAGATGATTTTAAAGGTAGAGGGATGTGGCATCTGTGCAGGTGATACCAAAGCTTTTGCGGGAGCAGCAAGCTTCTGGGGCTTTGATGGTCAGCCAAAATACATCAAAGAGCCAATGATTCCAGGACATGAGTTCGTGGGAAGAGTTGTAGAGATGGGACCAAATGTAAAAGGTAACTGGAAACTTGGCGATAGAATCTGCCCGGAGCAGATTGTTCCTTGCGGCGAATGTATGTTCTGTAAGACTGGCCGGCACTGGATGTGTGAAAAACATGACCTGTTTGGTTTCCAGAACAATGTAAACGGCGGTATGGCTGAGTATGTTAAACTGACCAAAGAGGCTATTCCATACCTTGTACCAGAAGATATGCCAATTGAAAAAGCTGCTCTGATTGAGCCTTATGGCTGCTCCTTCCACTGTGTAGACCGTGCACAGGTAAAGACCACCGATGTGGTTGTACAGTCTGGTGTAGGAACTTTGGGACTTGGTATGGTTGGCGCACTTCGCCAGGCAAATCCAAAGCTTCTTATTGTGCTTGATATGAACGATGAGCGTCTGAAGAAAGCAAAAGAATTCGGTGCAGACCTTGTGATCAATCCAGGCAAAGAAGATGCAGTTGCAAAAATTAAAGAATTAACCGGCGGCTATGGCTGCGATATCTATATCGAGGCAAGCGGACATCCATCAAGCGTACAGCAGGGCTTAGACTGTATCCGTAAGATGGGACGCTTTGTAGAGTTCTCTGTATTTGGCGCTCCGGTAACAGTTGACTGGAGTATTATCTCTGATAGAAAAGAATTAGACCTCTTAGGTGTACATTTAAGCCCATTCTGTTTTGACACTGTTATTGAGTGGATTGGCAATGGCAAACTGCCAACCGATGGCGTTGTTACCCATAAATTCCCGTTAGAGAAATGGGAAGAGGCATTCCACATTGCAAAGACCGGTGAGAACGGCGCACTAAAGGTTGTTCTTGTACCGGATATGGAAGCATAGAGACAAGTAGAGAATCAGGAGGAGAATCGTATGCAACGTATAATGAATAACCCGGACAACATCGTAGATGAGATGCTAAAAGGCTTCTTAAAGGTACATAGTGACATCGTGGAAGGCACCGAGAATCCGCGCGTAATTAAAGCAAAGAATATCCCAGAAGGGAAAGTTGGCGTGATTACTGGCGGCGGCTCAGGACATAAGCCAGCATTTGTGGGATATTGTGGAAAAAATCTGTGTGATGCAGTGGCAGTTGGTGAGATCTGTTCTTCTCCGACCGCAGCAGCATTCTTTGATGCGGCAAAAGCAGCGGACCAGGGCAAAGGAGTTGCATGCTTATACGGCAACTATTCCGGCGACAATATGAACGTTAAGATGGCAGTAAAGATGGCCAAAAAAGCCGGTCTTACAATAAAGACTGTAGTTGCCAACGATGATGTGGCTTCTGCTCCAAAGGACCAGAGAGAAAAACGCCGCGGTGTGGCTGGCGAAGTTCTGATGTGGAAAGTTGGCGGCGCAAAAGCAGCCAAAGGCGGAGACCTGGATGAAGTCATTGCAGCAGCTCAGAAGGCGATTGACAATACGCGTTCCGTTGGAATTGGATTAACTCCTTGTACACTTCCGGCAGTGGGACATCCAAACTTTGAGATTAAAGATGGCACGATGGAAGTTGGTATTGGACATCATGGAGAGCCGGGTATTGAAGTATGTGCATTAGAGACTGCAGATAAGATGGCTCAAAGAATGGTAGATGTAGTATTACCAGACTATCCGTTTGTAGAGGGAGACGAGGTTGTAGTATTGGTATCCGGCCTTGGCGCAACTCCAGTGATGGAGCTCTATGTGCTGTATGATGAGATTGAGAAGCTGATAGCAGCAAAAGGAATCAAGATTCACAAATCTTATGTAGGAAACTACTTTACCTCCTTAGAGATGATGGGAGCTACCTTGACAGTGATGAAACTAGATGACGAGTTAAAAGAACTGATTGATATGCCAGCAGACAGTATGGGTCTGAAGCAGTTTTAAGAGAAAGCAGAAGGAGAGACGGATATGAGCACATTTAAAAATGCAGATGGAAAACCGATTCTGTTAAAGATGGTAAAAGGAATTCAGGACAATAAAGCATATCTTGGCGAAGTGGACGGCTTAATTGGCGATGGCGACCACGGCATGAATATGAACAAAGGTTTTAGTGTCTTTGAGGAGCGCTTTAAAGATCAGGATTTTAGCTTTTCTGAAGGATTAGATGAGCTTGGAACGATTCTTTTAAATGAAATCGGTGGCTCTATGGGACCTATTTATGGAACCATTCTGATGGATATGGCAGAGGCTGGCGAAGATGTGGAAAATATCGGCGTAGCAGAGCTTGCAGATATGTTAAAAGCTGGTCTTGACGGACTGTGTGAGATCGTAGATGCAAAAGTTGGCGATAAGACACTGGTAGATACCCTGTCTCCATCTGTAGATGTATTAAAAGCAGCAGCTGACAGTGGCAAAGACCTGAAGGCAGCGCTTGAAGAGATGAAAGCAGCAGCAGCAACCGGACGGGATTCGACAAAAGATATGGTAGCCAAATTCGGACGTTCCAGCCGTCTTGGTGAGCGCTCAAGAGGTGTCTTAGATGCAGGAGCTACCTCTTGCTGTATTATTCTCACAGCAATGGCTGATGGGATTATAGAGCTGCTCTAATTATAAGTAGATAAACAGATAGCTTTGCAAAAGAATGCGGTTCCTTTCTGACCTTTTGGCAGAAGGAACCGCTCTTTTAATCTTTATTTATAGAAATTTATACACTCGCCACTCTATGGCAGGTATGTGATAAATTTTAGGAAAGATTAAGAATTGCAAGAAGTTAGCGGGGTTGCGGCGGGTAGGGAATTGTGGTATTCTATCTATCAAAGAGAAAGAAATTTGTAGGATAGTCAGGAATAAGCAGATGGACAGAAGAGAAGAGTTTTTGGATATAGGCGAACGGATTCGGGGAGCTGTACAGGATGCGATAGATTCAGGGGATTTTGGACGGATTAACTATATGGTGCAGGATACAGCAAAGACAGCCCTTCAGGAGGTTCGACATCAAGTGGGAGAGGGCTTGGAGAGATTGCAGACCGGGCCAAGGGTTGGATATGTGCCAAATGTCAGAAAGAACAGGCGACTGCCCCGACAGTATTTTCGGAGAAAAGGAAAACCGATAGGAGTTCTTATGAGTGTATTTGGAGGGTTTGGACTTTTCGTTTTTGGACTGACATTCTGTTTGATGTTGTTTGGATTTTTGGTAGACCCGGACAGCAGTATTGCAGTTGCGCTGATTTTTTTTGCGGGATTTACAGTAGGTTCTGTAGGACTTTTAAAAGCGGGAAGAAAGATACGGGAGCGGCTTAAATGGGCGGAGCGGTATGCAAAGATTTTAAAAGATACTATGTATATGGAAGTAGAAGAATTAGCCGTACGTGTGGGACAAGATGTCAGACGGGTCAGAAGAAACCTAAAAGATATGCTAAGAGTTGGTGTCTTTCCAGAAGGGCATCTGGATACAAATGGGACACTTTTTGTATTAAACGATGAAGTCTGGGAGCAATATCTCCTGGCGCAGAAGTCCTGGAGGCAGAAGAAGGAGCTTCAACAGGAGGTATCCATGCCAGAAGAACCAGAACTACTTTCAGAAGAACAGGAGATTGAGGCAGAAGGGCTTGTATATATGGACAAGATTCGACAGCTCAACACCAGGATAGCAAGCGAAGCGATTTCAAATAAACTGTATCAGTTAGATTATCTGTTGCAGCGTATCTTTGTCGTTATCAAAGAACATCCAGCGCAATCTTCAAAGATGCAGAAGTTTATGGAATATTATCTGCCAACAACTGTAAAATTGGTAGAATCCTATGCAGATTTTGACAAAGCGGGAATCAGAAGCGAGCATATCCAGTCGGCCAAGACCGAGATAGAGAAGACGTTAGACAGCATCAATGATGCATTTGAGAAATTGTTGGATGAGATGTATCAAAATGCTGCATTTGAGACCGCAGCAGATGCCAAGGTACTAAAAACAGTTCTGGCACAGGACGGTTATATGAAAAGTGAATTTTCCGCGAATGCGGGGGAAGAAGGGTAAGAATATATGAGTCAGGATTTGGAAGCAATGTTAAAAGAAGGGCCTACACTGACCCTGGAGCCTTTTTTGGAGGACGAGCCAAAGGAGGAGCTTATAAAAAGTGCAGAGGAAAAGCTAAGTGAGACCGACAGGATGCGTGCGATTCTCTCACCAAAGGAACAGCAACAGGTGGATGCATTTGTCAAACAGATTGATCTTGCAAATTCTCAGATGGTCTTACAATATGGCGCCAGCTCACAGAAGAAGATTGCAGACTTTTCCGAGACTGCACTTTCTAAGGTACGGACAAAAGACCTTGGAGAGATTGGAAATGACTTGGCTTCAGTTGTAACAGAGTTAAAGAGTATTGACGAGGAGGAAGAAGATAAAAGCCTCTTTGGTCTTTTTAAGAAGAATGTGAATCGCCTTGCCAATATGAAAGTCAAATATGCCAAGGCAGAGGTCAATGTCAATCGTATCTGTAAGGTACTAGAAGGACATCAGATACAGCTTCTAAAAGATGCAGCGATGTTAGACCAGATGTATGAGTTAAACCAGAATTATTATAAAGAGTTGTCTATGTATATCTTAGCTGGCAAACAGAAGCTAGAAGAAGTGCGCACAGAAGAACTCCCAAAACTTCTTCAGAAGGCACAGGAGAGTGGTCTTGCAGAGGACACACAAAAGGCACAGGATTTGGCAGAGCTTTGCAATCGTTTTGAGAAGAAAATCTATGACTTAGAACTCACCAGAACGGTGTCCATGCAGATGGCACCACAGATTCGGATGATTCAAAACAACGATACGGTGATGTCAGAGAAGATTCAGTCAACGCTTGTCAATACCATCCCACTATGGAAGAGCCAGATGGTGCTTGCGATTGGTGTAGAGCACTCCGCACAAGCTGCAAAAGCGCAGCGCGAAGTGACCGATATGACCAATACGCTTCTTAAGAAAAATGCAGCAGCACTTAAGATGGCAACGATAGAGACTGCGCGTGAATCAGAGCGCGGTATCGTGGATATTGAGACATTAAAACAGACCAATGAGACACTAATCTCAACACTTGATGAAGTGATGCAGATTCAGGAAGACGGAAGAATCAGAAGGAGAGAAGCCGAGAAAGAATTAATTGAGATTGAGAATGCCATGAAGGCAAAGCTTTTGGAACTTAGCCGACGTGGATAAACATATGTTTGTATTGAGAAGACAAAGAACTGCCGTACTTGTGACACTTGCAAGTACGGCAGTTTTTTTAGGAATTTTGTAAAGTGGACCAGGTGTCTACGGAGGCAGTAATCACTTCGTTGATGCGGTCATAGTCCTGATGCTCAATCACATCCATAATGCCTTTGTGTACCTGATAGACAATCTCTCCCTTTTGATTCTTATGAGTAATCAAAATCGAAGGCTCCATAAAATCAATTACAATCTTATAGATTTGTTCCATCAGAATATTCTGTGCACAACTGCCAAGCAGGCGGTGAAAAGTAATATCATTTTCCTGAAGCATCTCTGGCGACGGGTCCTTGGTCATCATCTCTTCTAGCGCCTGTAGATTCTTCTTCAGCGCACGCCGCTCTTTTTCATTCTTATCATAGTGTTTTAAGGTCAGTTCTAAAATATCAATCTCAATAATCTGTCGCAGCTCATATAGATTCTGAATATCTGGATTGTTGACAAAAAAGCTAAATAAAAGAGAATCCATCAGCTTATTACCGGGGGTCTCAGATACGAACGTACCATTCCCTACCCGGATATCAATCAGTCCAAAAGCAGAGAGAATCTTCATAGCCTCCCGGACAGAACCACGACTGACACCCATTCCTTCTGATATCTCTAGTTCATTGGGCAGACGGTCTCCAGGACGCAGTTTTCCTTCCATCAATAACTGTTTGAGATTGTTGACGACAACATCGACGGCGGATTCCCGTTTGCTGGCACGAAATAATTCATTGATTTCCATAGTGCTTCCTCCCTGCTCTATCAATGCTATTTTACCATAGATAAAGAGGAAACGTCAAACTTTTGTGTCTATAAAATCGTGTGACTTTATGTTTTTTGGAAAGGGTTTTAGATATAAGAAAAATTGTGAATTTTTTCAATATATTTCTGTAATAAGAAAAATATATATGATTCTTTTCTACAAAAAAATGATTATTTATAGAAATTTTCTATACCATATTGACAAATTGGATGAAAGATGATATACATTAAACATCAGATGTTTAATGTATTTGAAAAACTGGAATGCAGGAGGAGATAAGATGAACACAGCAGAGTTGAAACAGTTGGCAAATCATCTGCGCATGGTTGCGGTTGATATGGTGTATAAAGGAAAAGATGGGCATCCAGGGCCAGCGTTGTCCATTGCCGATATTATGACTGTATTATATTTTGACAAGATGCGTATAGACCCTGAGAACCCAGACTGGGAAGACAGAGACCGTTTGGTACTGTCTAAAGGACATGCTTGCCCTATCTATTATGCGGCGTTGTCAGAGAGAGGATATTTTGGAGAGAAGGTTACAGATTTTAAGCTTCGTGCACTAAAAAGCCGCTTCCAGGGACATCCGGTGATGAACAAGACCAAAGGAGTGGATATGACATCAGGCTCTCTTGGCAATGGGATTGCGATTGCAAGCGGTATGGCGATTGCCGGAAAATATAAGAAAAAAGATTACTATGTATATTCGATTGTAGGAGATGGAGAGCTACAAGAAGGCATCTGTTGGGAAGGTATCAATACAGCGGCAGCTCATAAGCTGGATAATCTGATTGTCTTTGTAGATAAGAACGGATGGCAAAGTGGCGGCTCTGTGGAAGATACTATAGGTACGAACAATGTAAGGGAGCGCTTTGAGGCATTTAACTGGCATACACAGGAGATTGACGGACATGATATCGACGCGGTTAAGCAGGCGATTGACGAAGCGAAGAAAGTGACTAACAAGCCAAGTGTGATTGTATGTAATTGTGTCAAAGGAAAAGGTTTATCCTTTATGGAAGATGACAATGCATGGCATAAAGGTGTTCCAAGTGACGAGCAGTATCAGATGGCATTAAAGGAATTAGGAGGGATACAGTAATGGCGAATTTTAAAGGGACAAGAGAAGCATTTGCACAGGCGATGATAGATGCAGCAGAAAAAGACAATTCCATTATGTTTATCTCTCCAGATTCCTTAAAGGCGATGAGAGCGACGAAGTTTGCAGAGTTATATCCTGATGCATACATAGAAGTGGGCATTGCAGAGCAGGGGGCTGTTGACACTGCAGCTGGTATTGCAGCTTGTGGATTAAAACCAGTGGTTGGAACTTATGCTGGATTTCTGACGATGCGGGCTTGCGAGCAGATGAGAACTTTTGTTGCATATCCCAATCTCAATGTTACTTTTGTAGGTATTAACTCAGGACTTTTAGGCGGTGAACGCGAGGGTGTGACGCATCAGTTCTATGAGGACCTTGGAATTCTCTCGAATATTCCAAACTTTACTATCTTTACACCGGCAGATGCAGCGCAGACCTATCATGCAGTCAGAGCAGCTCTTGCACTAGATGGTCCAGTCTATGTAAGAGCCGGAAGCGGGCGGGAAAACGATATTTTTGATTTGGCGACGCCATTTAGTATGGAAGGGATTACGGTATTAAAAGAGTATGGGAAAGATATGCTGTTGCTTTCGAGCGGATTTGTACTTGACAGAGTGTTAAAGGCAGCAAAAGATTTAGAGGCAGAAGGGATTCATGTGACTGTGGCAGATATCAATATCCTCTATGGCAAGAATCCACAGAAGATTTTAGAGGTTATCTCTGGATTTGAACAGATTGTAACGGTGGAGGACCACAATGTTAACGGTGGTATGGGTGCTTATATCAGTAAATTAGTCTGCGAGAACGAGCCAAAGAAGGTGACAAGAATTGGTCTTACCAGTTTTGGAGAGTCAGGACCAGCTAAAGAACTGGCAGATTATTATGGATTTTCACCGGAAAATATTTCCAATGTTGTTCGGGGTAGTTTAAAGTAAAATAGAGATGATATTGGGTGATGAATAGAATATAAATAAGAGTTTATATTTTGTGGTGTGGGGGACGCTAGGACGGGAGGACCATAGGTTCCTTCCAGACCCCGCTCGCGCTTAATGGACGCCTATAGCGGTACTAAATTCGCGACTGCGCGGCTTTACGCCGCTTGCGCTCATTAAGTGCCGATGGCGTCCAATGGGTCTTGCAGGAACCTATGCTCCTCCCGCCCTGGCTGACTACGACCAGCTGTAACATATAAGACACTATCATGTAATACTACGTAGCATGTAGGTATAAGTGTTTCGCCCAAAGCGTGTATATCGGAGCCAACGCACAGCCCGACAGGGACTGGTAGATGTTCCTGCAAGACCCATTGAACGTCGTCGGCACTTAGCGAGCGCAAGCGGATACGCACAGTCGCGAGCTTAGTACCGTTACAGGCGTTCATTAAGCGAGAGCGGGGTCTGGAAGGAACATCTACCAGGCCGTGGCGAGCGTCCTTTGTATCAAAAACATTTCAACTTTTCAAACCCCAAAGTAAAGTTGCGGAACTAAAAACAGCAGCGGACCGTACAAGCCCAGGAGGATTTGCAGACACGAAAGTGGCTGAAAATGCTTCTAGTAAAGGGGCTTGGGAGGGGAGTTGCGGAACTAAAAAACAGCAACGGACCGTACAAGCCCAGGAGGATTTGCAGACACGAAAGTGGCTGAAAATGCTCCTAGTAAGGGGGCTTGGGAGGGGAGTTGCGGAACTAAAAAACAGCAACGGACTGTACAAGCCCAGGAGGATTTGCAGACACGGAAGTGGCTGAAAATGCTCCTAGTAAGGGGGCTTGGGAGGGGAGTTGCGGAACTAAAAAACAGCAACGGACCGTACAAGCCCAGGAGGATTTGCAGACACGAAAGTGGCTGAAAATACTCCTAGTAAAGGGGCTTGGGAGGGGAGTTGCGGAACTTCAATAAGGAGAAAAAATGGAGAAAATTAGAGTAGCCGTCATAGGAGCAGGCGGCAAGATGGGAACACGTACAAGCCGAAATCTGGCAAAGTATACAGATACATATGATTTGATGCTTGTGGAGAATGCGCCAAAGGGAATTGAGAGTATTCAGGAACGTGGTTTGGAGGTTACACCGGTAGAGGAGGCTTTAGAGAGGGCACAGGTGGTTATTTTTGCGGTGCCGGATACTTTGATTAAGAAGCTTTCTGCTATCTATGTGCCAATGCTGCGTGAAGGAACTGGTTTCTTAATCTTAGACCCGGCGGCAGCTGTTGCCAAAGAGCTGACGCTTCGGGATGATTGTACTTTTGGTGTTGCACATCCGTGTCATCCATCCTTTTTCTTAGATCAGGATACTAAGGAGGCGCGCATGGACCGTTTTGGTGGAGATGGTGCAAAACAGGATATTGTGATGAGTAAGATTAGTGGCTCAGATAAAGTGTTTGCTTTGATGCAGGAGACTGCAAGGGTGATGTATGCAGCAGAACATGCCTATGTGATGACTTCTGAGCAGATTGCATTTTTAGAGCCAACACTTGTAGAACTTTTGGGGGCAACTTGTCTGTATGCGATGGCAGAGACTGTGGAGGAGGCAGTCAGACGGGGAATTGACCGCGATGCGGCTGTTTCTTTTTTGACAGGGCATATCTATAATCTGTCTGCAAATTTCTTAGGCTATATTCCAGGCAGGCCGCCGGTATCTGATGCGTGCAAAGTGGCAATCGGACTTGGCAATCGGCTGGTGCTTCGCGATGACTGGAAAAATATCTGGAAAGATGAAGTGCTTGACAAAGTGATTGCAACGATGCTGCATCCTGAAGAACCGAAAATCTAAGAGATTGTTAGCCGACAGGCTTTCAAAATAATTTTTTTAAGAAAGGGAGAACACTATGAAACTGACAAAACGATTACTTGCATTGCTGCTTGCAGCTACGATGGTACTTAGTATGTCTGCATGCGGGTCAAACGAGACAGGAAGTAATGACGCACAGGAAACAGAGGCTCCGGTTACAGAGGCACAGCCAGAGGCTGATGCAAAACAGCCAGAAGCAGATGCAACAGAGGAGAGTACAGAGCCGGCAGCAACCGAAGGAGAGGCTTCAGGTGGTGCTACAGAGCTTGCAAAAGGGGATTATGTTATCGGTCTGTCGAACTCCTTCTATGGCAATACCTGGAGAAAGCAGATGGTAGAGTCCTTTACAGAGGCGGCTGAAAATGCGAAGAGCGAGGGGTATATTGCAGATTATGAGATTCAAAACGGTGACAATACGGTTAATACGCAGATTGCGCAGATTAATTCCTTTATTTTAGGTGGTGTGGATGCTATCTGTATGCTTGCTGCGTCTCCTACCGCGCTCAACGACGTTATCAAGCAGGCAATGGACCAGGGTATCACTATCGTGGCGTTTGACTCCATTATTGACCTTGAGGGCGCTTACACGATGGATTATGACTGGGTCAGCATGGGTGAGAAAAAGACCGAATATGTAATGGATAAAATCGGTGGTTCCGGCAATGTGATTATTGTACGCGGACCTTCAGGTGCAGCTCCAGATGAGGGCATCTACAAAGGAATTACCAATATTTTAAATCAGTATCCCGATGTGAAGATTGCAGCAGAAGTGTTAGGAGAAGCAGATGCAACTGTGACACAGGAAGGCATCTTAAATATTATCTCTTCTCTTCCAGATATTGATGCTGTTATCACTCACTGCGGTGCAGATTCTATGGGTGTTGTCAATGCTTTTGAGTCCATGGGGAAAGAAGTACCACTTACCATTGGCGATAATACGGCAGAGTTTATCACCTGGTGGGCAGCACAGGCAGAGAAAGGTTATGAGACACTGTCTGTAAACTCCACACCATCTTGTGGCGCTGGTGCACTTTGGGTAGCAGTTGCAATTCTAAATGGTGTTGAAGTACCACAGAATATGTATCTGCCATTTATCTATATCAACCAGGATGAGATTGGCGATTACAGCGATTTGGAAGCAGGAATGATTGCGAGCCCATATATGAGCTATGAATATGTCGTAGAAAATATTCTGGCACAATAATGACAACATAGGATGGCCGCTGCTTGTACGATGATATAAAGCGGCGGCCATGATTTCGTTGAGAAAACGATAGAATCTAAGATTGAGGTGGAGCGATTGAGTAGAACAGTAGAGGAAGCAAAAAAGCAGACTTCACAGACTCCTTTGATTCAGGCCTGGCATTTCCGAAAGGTATATTTTCCAACAGTTGCCGTGAATGATATTAGTATCTCGATAGAGAAAGGGGATATTCTGGCGCTTGTAGGAGCCAATGGAGCAGGGAAAAGTACCTTGACCAAAGCACTTTCAGGAGTGATAAGCTGTGATGAAGGGGAGTTGTTTTTTGACGGAAATCCGGTGGATTTATCTGCGTACAGTCCGGCAGTGGCCAGAAGGCTTGGCATCCGTGTAGTACATCAGGAATTGTCTCTGTGTAAAAATCTGACCGTGTATGAGAATTTTTATATTGAGCAGTCTCAAAGCATCAAAGGGGGGATTGGCTGGCGCAAAAAGGCACAGCAGATGGCAAGAGAAGCGTTAGATACCGTCTTTCCGGGAAATACGATTGATGTGACAGCGAGCTTGGATAAATTAAGCATCGCACAGCAACAGATGGTGGAGATTGCACGTGCGACCAGCGACAAAAATATGAAACTCTTGATTCTTGATGAGCCAACGTCTTCTCTTCCCGCAGAGCAGACCATACAGCTTCAGAATTACCTGATACAGACGGGTAAGGAAGGGATGACATACATCTATATTTCGCACCGTCTAAATGAGATTATGACCATAGCCAACAAAGTCTATGTGATGCAAAATGGCTGTGAGAAGTGGAAGGGACAGATAACACAGACCAATGAAGAGCATATGGTCAAGCTGATGGGCGAGGGAATCGGTTCCGGGGATGAGACGACAGAACTTCAGGAATTTGAGCATCCGCCACTTAACAAAGAAGTGAGCGTTGCATGTGATGGCTATACGACCAGAACATTAAAAAATGTAAAATTTCAGGCTTACGGCGGACAGATTTTAGGTCTTACCGGACTAGAAGGCAATGGACAGCTAGACCTTCTGCAAGATATTTTCCAGAAAGCTAAGAAAAAAGTCTCGGGAATGCAGGTAAATGGAGCAGTTGCCTATGTGGCCGGAGACCGAAAGAAAGAGGGTATCTTCCCGCTTTGGTCGATTGAAGATAACCAGGTGATAACCAAAGCAGCCAAAAGCGGTATGTTAAAATATTTAAGCAGAGAATGGCTAGAAAGTTCCGTTGATTACTGGTATGATAAACTACATATTAAAAGTGATGGCAAAGATGCGCTGATTACCAGTCTCTCAGGAGGTAACCAGCAGAAAGTGCTGATTGCCCGCGCACTTGTCGCGGATGCGGATATTATTTTGCTTGATGACCCGACCCGCGGTGTAGACCAGCCGACAAAAAATGCACTCTATGAGTTATTCCGGGAAGCGGCTACTGAAGGAAAGCTGATTATCTGGAGAACCTCTGATGATGCCGAACTAGAGTTCTGCACCAATCTTCTTGTCCTAAACCATGGAGAAGTCGTAGGCAGCTTTGCAGGTGGCCATGTTGACCATGAGAAGATTATGAGTCTTGCCTTTGAAAATCATGAGACCAAAGCAGAGAAAGAAGAAGAACATAAAAGATTTCATCCGCCTCTGTTTACCTTTGCCTTGATTGCAATGGTGGTTATCTATGCTATCTGTGCACTGCGCTCACCGCTTCTGCTGAGTGTGTATGGTGTACAGCTAATGGTGATTGGCTTTGCAGCACTGGTGCTCTGTGCGCTGTCGCAGACTTTTATTATTGGTCTAAGTCATGTGGATTTAGGCGTGGGAAATTATTGTGGTCTTATCAATGTGTTATGTTGTACCATATTATTTAACAATCCATTCGCAGGATTTCTGGTACTTTTTTTGGCGCTTCTTATGTATCCTCTGATGGGCTATGTAATTCATAAGAGAAATGTGCCAGCGATTATTGTAACACTGGGTGCTTCTTTTGTCTGGAGTGGTATCTCTCTATCGCTACAGTCGATGCCAGGCGGAACCTGTCCGGCGTGGATGCGAACGATATTCTATACTAGTACGCCATTTTTAAATACGATATGCTTCTGGCTTATACTTTTTCTGGCAGCAGCGATAATGGTATATAGAAGCCGCTATGGCACGGTACTTCGCGGATTTGGCAACAATGAACATGCGATGATAAATTCTGGCTGGTCGAGGGCGAAAGCATATATGTCTATCTATCTTCTGGCTGGAATCTTTGCGATGTTAGCGGGTATCTGTACTTCTTCTATCAATAATGCGTCGGACGGTTCTGCTTCTAGTACCTATACAATGCTGTCTGTGGCATCGGTGATTATTGGAGGCGGTTATTTCTCAGGAGGCGTGGTTACGCACTTTGGAGCAGTCTGTGGTGCGGTCAGCCTGACGATGATTAGTGTCTTACTTGGTCTGTTAAAAGTTAGTACAGACTATACTGCTTCGATTCAGGGATTAGTTCTGATACTGATATTGTCTCTGCGTCTTATCAAAGGAAGGGGGAAAGAAGCATGAAGAATCCAAAGATAAAAGCGTTTGTGGAGCGCAATGGAAGCTGGCTTTTTGCTGGCGTTGGGTGTCTGATGTTGTGGATACTTATGGGACTTTTTGGCAATGGCATCAGCCTTCGTTCGCTGATTGACAATGCCTACACGGCTTCTTTCTTGGCGATTGCAGGTATGGCACAGATGCTAGTTGTCACAACCGGAAGGGGTGCGATTGATTTGTCCATTCCTGGTATGATTACCCTTGGGGCCTATACTTGTATGGGACTTTGCAATGGCTCAAATGCGATGATACTGCCAGCCCTTTTCGTTGTTATCTTAGAAGGAATTATTGTAGGATGCCTCAACAGTTCCATGGTTATCTATCTAAAAATTCCCGCGATTATTGCAACGATGGCGATGAACTATATGATTGTTACAGGAACCATGCTGATAGACCACAACTTTAATGTATTTACCATTCCTTCAGCATTAAAAGGAGTTGCTACCTATCGCCTTTTAGGAGTTCCGGTTATCGTAGTACTGGTGATTCTTCTAGCAGCGTTGATTCATTTTCTGCTGACCTCTACCGCCTATGGTAAGAGTCTTTTAGCGATGGGACAGAATCAGGAAGCAGCCCGCTTGGCTGGCGTGCCGATTGTCAGGACAGAGATGATAACGTATATTGCAGCCTCTGTTCTGTCAGGCCTGGCCGGTGCGCTTATCTCTGCACGTGTCACAGGTGCATACCTGGGTATGGGAGATAATTACCAGATGGAAAGTATCGCGTGCATCGTTGTTGGTGGTACACTGATGTCTGGTGGCCGCGCCAATACTGCCGGCACCTTGGTCGGGTCATTATTTCTGTATCTGATTATCTCCTGTATGCAGCTTATGGGTGCCAATGCAGGAATTCAAAGCGTGGTAAAAGGCTCGCTGATAATTATCGTGCTGTTAATTGGAGCATCCGAAAATAATAAAAAGCGAGAGCAGAAATATCGGAAAACAATTGTAGAAAGTGGAACATAAGTTTTTATCAGGAGGACAAGTTATGATTATTGATGCACATGTACATCTAGGAGAAGATGTTGTATTTGACGAGGTCAATACCGAAGAAGAACTTATTGCATATTATGACAGATTTGAGATTGACGGAGGAATTATTCAGCCTTTTATTCCGCGTCCCTATATCAAAGACCACCAAGAGATTCATGACCGTATTGCAGCGTTCTGCAAAAAAATGCAGCCAAAGAAGAAGTTTTTTGGAATGGCATCGATTAATCCTCATTTTTACCCGGAGGACTATCACAAAGAAGCGGTGCGCTGCATCAAGGAGCTAGGTTTTGTGGCAATCAAGATTACACCGATTGCCCATGCCTGCCATCCATCTTCCAAAGATGCCTACTATGTCTATGAGGTATGTAGAGAGCTTCAGGTGCCACTGATGATTCACACTGGAAATGGTATCCCCTTTGCAGACCCCGCAAGCGTCTATCAAGGGGCAAAAGACCATCCAGATGTTCCAGTGATACTGGCTCATGCCGGCTCAGAGTCGTTCCATCAACAGGCTCGTATCTTGGCTAAAAACTTGGATAATGTATTTTTAGAGCCTAGCTGGTGCGGAACCAACGCAGTTAAGCATATGATTGAGCAGGTAGGATGCGATAAGATTTTATTTTCATCCGATAACTTTGACCAGATTCCCGTGGAGCTGGCAAAATACAGACAGATTATTAAAAATGAAGAGGATTTAGAAAAAGTGATGTGGAAAAATGCTGCCAGAATCTTTAAACTAAATCTGTAAGCATACAGATGTAAGGATTTCGCATCAGGGATAGGGCTGCTGCAAAATAGAGATTGTGGCAGCCTTGTTCTGGATTTTATTTTATATTATCTAAATCGTAGAAGGAGAGACACAATGGGAAAGCAATCCGTAGATAAGAGGAACAGACAAAATAGAATGATGATAGGAATCAGCGCTGCAGTAGCATTTTTCGTGGTGGTGCTTATTCTGTGGAGTGTGGTGTCTCGCTCTGACTTTTTAAAATATGGAAAAAAGGCGTTTCAGGTAGGGGAAGAAAGCTATACAGTGGCAGAAGTAAACTATTACTATTATACGGCGTACTATGCAATATTGCAAAATATGCAAGGATATGTAAATATGGCAGGACTTGATATCAGCCAGGATTTGTCCACACAGGATTGCCCGATTGCAGAGGAGCCAATGAGCTGGAGAGACTATCTGTTAAAGCAGGCAACAGAGCGGCTTGGGGAGAATTCCATGCTGTATCAGGAGGCAGCAAAGAATGGATATCAGGTGGATGAAGCAATGCAGACAAAGATAGAACAAGTGCTTAAAAATCGAACAGAGGATATGAATATAAGCAGTCGTGAGTATCGGAATTTAAGCCATTATCTAAAGATGACTTATGGAGGTATCGAAGAAGAAGGACTTCGTAAGCTTCTAGAGCAGCAATATATGGCAGAGGCATATAAAGAAGCCTGGAAAGCAGACTGTACATTTAGTGAAGAAGAATTGTACGGGCACTATCAGGAACATCAGTATGAGTACAATACGTACTCTTATCTGTACGCATATGTGGGCAATCAGCAGGAGGTGACAGAGGAGCTTATAAAGGCGCAGACAGAGGAGAGCTTTCGCGAGACGACAAAACGGGTACTGGGAAGTGACTGCTATGAAATTCTGGATGTGCCAGGGTCACAGTTGGGGGATGGGACAACAGAAGATTTGATGTGGATTGCAGATAAGAGCCGGAAAAGTGGGGACACGTATCTTGGAAAGAGCGGAGAAGATTTTTATGTGCTCTGCTATCTGGGAAGTGATGATAACGGGTTTTCAACAGGCGATGAACACTGGAAGATGGTGGCGACGGCGGGGATGAAGGAGGAGAAGAGTGAGGAGTGGAAAGAGGGATTGATAAAAGCGTATAAATGGAGAGAATATAGCGGAATGAAGATTGTGGGCTGTAGATGAGATGTCTATGGCCTGTTTTTTTGGAGTGTATATAGAAGGGACGCTAGGACGGGAGGGGAGTAGGTTCCTTCCAGACCCCGCTCTCGCTTAATGAACGCCTATAGCGGTACTAAATTCGCGACTGCGCGGCTTAGCGCCGCTTGCGCTCATTAAGTGCCGATGGCGTTCAATGGGTCTTTCAGGAACCTACTCCCCTCCCGCCCTGGCTGACTACGGCTACCGATACGACATAATCCTACTATCATGTAATATTGTGTAGAGTATATAAGAGTAGTATTTCGCCTGAAGCGTATGTATCGAAGCCAATACACAGCTTGACATGGTCTGGTAGATATTCCTGCAAGACCCATTGGACGCCATCGGCACTTAGCGAGCGCAAGCGGAACGCGCAGTCGCGAGCTTAGTACCGCTATAGGCGTTCATTAAGCGAGAGCGGGGTCTGGAAGGAATATCTACCAGGCCGTGGCGAGCGTCCTTTATTTCACTCAATAACCTAGAAAACAAAGTTACACTATCATTTTTTAATATGAACACTTGACAAAAATCAAAAAAATGTTATACTAAAATTACAAATGTAATTTAAAATTCCATTTGTCACAGGAGGGATTATGGAACGGAATTTATACGTAAAAATTGCCTACTGGTACTATACGCTTGGCATGACACAGGATGAGATTGCGAAGCGGTTGTCATTTACACGGCAGAGGGTTAATCAGATGATTCATTCACTGCCAGAGCTTGGTATTGTCTCGGTGAATATTCATGGGTATGAGCGTAATCATATTGAATTAGAGAGTCAGATTGAAGAACGTTTTGGCTTGAAAGAGGTGTTGGTTGCGACGGACTATGGAGAGAAGGAGACGGCGGTCTATAAAGTGGCTAATGTGGCGGCACAGTATCTGGATGAGACGATTCAACAGGGGGATGTGATTGGTGTCTCTTGGGGAAGGACTTTGGCAGAAGTCGTAAAACAGATGGCTTTTCGGCGCAGAAATGAGTGCCGAGTGGTGCAGCTTATGGGAGTGCAAAATGTAGAACAGATGGTGGAGAAGGCGGATGAGATAGCCAGAGAGCTGGCTAATAAGTTAGATTGTCCAAGTTATATGTTCTATGCGCCAGTGGTTGTGGAGCATGCCAAGACCAAAGAATGGCTTTTGTTAGAGCGATGTGTAAAGGCAGCTTATCAGATGATTCAGCAATGTAATGTGGCAGTGCTTGGGATTGGTGAGTTGACAGAGTCTTCGACCATGTGTACAAGAGGATATATTACAAAGAAGGATATTCAGGTGTTAAGGGCACAGGGATTTGTGGGAGACCTTGCGATGAATCCGGTTCGTAAGGATGGAAGTTATGATAACTGTCCGCTGACAGAGCGGCTTATGACTTCAGATATGGAATGTCTAAGAAAGATAGATAATACCGTGGCAGTGGCGACTGGAGAAGAAAAAGTAGAAGCGATTCGGGCAGTGCTTCTGAGCGGATGCGTGGATACTTTAATTATAGATGAAACAACAGCGAGAATGGTTATGGAGGATAGGTAAAAGGGGAAGAAAATGAAGTATATTCTTGGGATTGATGTGGGGACATCGAATGTAAAAGCTGTCCTGTTTGATGAAGGAGGACAGGAAGTTCGTGTGGCGAGCCGGGAGAGTGAGACGATAAATGGTGCCGGCAACCATGTAGAACAGGATATGTATGTGGTATGGGAAAATGTTAAGGCCTGTGTGAAAAGTGTGATGGCGTCTAAGGCAGATGGGAAAGAAGAGATTGTCGGAGTTGGTGTGACCGGGCAGGGAGAAGGATGCTGGCTTATTGACCAGGAAGGGAATCCTGTGCAGAATGCGATTCTGTGGTGTGATGGCCGGGCGGTCAAGGAGGTAGGTGAGATTACCAAAGAGCATCCTGAGATTGGGAAGCTCTATCATAAGACAACAGGAACACCGCCACTTCTTGGCAACCAGATGATGCTCCTTAAATGGATGAAAGAAAATCGACAAGAAGTGCTGGATAAGGCAGACAAACTGATGTTCTGTAAGGACTGGATTCGCTATAAGATGACCGGGAAGATTCAGACAGAGATTACAGACAGCCTTACATCGCTTGTAGATGTGGAAAGCGGCAAGATTGCAGTGGAGCTGATGGAAGCACTGGGGATTGCCAAGTATCGGGATTATCTCCCGGACCCGGTAAGGTCGGATGAAGTGGTTGGGACGCTTCTTGACTCTTTTGCAGATGAGGTGGGATTACAGAGAGGCCTTCCAGTGATAGCAGGTGCTTTGGATACTTCTGCAACAGCAGTGGGACTTGGGGCGATTCATGAGAAAGATGTCTGTGTTATCTTAGGGACGACTTGCGCCAATGAGATTGTACTAAGAAAAGAAGACTGTGATTTTGGGGCAGAGAATTCCAGATTTGAGAAGCATCCACTTGGGGAATTGTATGTGGAATTGCAGCCAACACTGAATGGGACGCCTAATATTGACTGGATGTTAGAGCATATCGCACAGACGAAAGATTTTCAGGAGATTGATAAAATGGTATCAAAGACGCCAGTAGGCTGTGGCGGTGTGGTGTATCATCCATATATCAGTGTAGCAGGGGAGAGGGCTCCATTTTATCATCCCTATGCGCGTGCAAGCTTTTTTGGTATTAGTCAGGTGACAACAAGAGAGGACTTAATACGTGCAGTCTATGAAGGCATCAGTATGTCGATTCGGGATTGTCTGCAAAATGTAGATAAAGATGCTACGATATATTTAGCAGGAGGCGGTGCCAAAAGTCCGGTGTGGGCGCAGATGATTGCAGATGTGCTAGGACTAAAGGTGATGATTCCTGCTGGAAGAGAACTCGGAGCAAAAGGCGTGGCATTGATGGTTGGTGTCCGTCAGGGGCTTTATAAGGACTATGAGGAAGCAGTGAAAAAAGCCTGTACGTTTCGTCAGGTATATCATCCCAATCTGGTAAATACCAGAAAATATGACTTGATATATGAGCTTTATAAAAAAGTCAGAATACATAACCAGGAGATATGGGATTACAGACATCAGATGAATAAAAAGATTAAGGCAATTAGTCAGGAGGAAGTAAAATGAAGATATTTTTTACAGCGGAGTACAATGAAAAGGAGCTAAAGCCTCTGTATGAGATGGGAGAGGTCGTAAAAGACGGATGGGCGCTTGGACTTCCGAAGATGTCAGAAGAAGAACTTGTGGAGAAGACAAAAGATGCAGATATGATTATCACAAGTTATGATGATATTACCAGAAAGGTAATCGAGAGCGCACCAAATCTAAAGTTGATTGCATGCACAAGAGCGACCCCGGTCAATGTGGATATGGCAGCGGCACAAGAGCGTGGGATTCCGGTTCTGTATACACCAGGAAGAAATTCAGACTCGACGGCAGAGATGACGATTGGACTAATGTTGTCAATCGCCAGAAAAATACCGATGGCATATCGTGCACTGAAAGAGGGAAAATTTACCGGTAATCCTGATGCGAAGAAGGTGACAAAAGATGGCCTTAAAGTAGATATGATATGGGATATGAATATAGATTCCCCTTATATGGTCTTTAAGGGAACACAGCTTCATGGAAAGACGCTTGGTATCGTCGGATATGGAAGTATTGGGCGCAGAGTAGGAAAGATTGCACGGGCGATTGGGATGGAGCTTCTGATTTATGACCCGTTTGTAGGGGAGATTGATGTGGAGGAATTCGGGGTTCGCAAGGCGCTGACATTAAAACAGCTGATGCAGGAAGCGGACTTTGTGACTTGCCATATGAAGATTACAGAGGAGACAAAAGGGTGCATTAGCAGAGAGATGATTGGCTATATGAAGCCTACCGCTTATTTTATTAATGCATCAAGAGGAGCGATACTTGACGAGGAGGCATTGATTGATGCGCTTCGGGAACATAAGATTGCAGGGGCAGCATTTGATGTGTATGCCAGTGAGCCACTTGCAAGTAACCATCCTTATGTGACAGAGCTTGACAATGTGGTGATTACACCGCATATTGCAGGGGCAACAGATGATGTGCTGGTAAATCATACACGACAGATTGTGGCAGATGTACGGAGATTTTTAAAAGGGGAGCATTTGCTGTATCAGTATAAGTTTTAGGTTTTTAAATTATAGTTAATATATTAGGAGGATATGGAGTATGAACAGAGAAAAGGCGAAACTGATGCAGATGGAAGTGTGTAAGACCGCACAGGAGATGTATCATAGTGGGCTGGTGGCTGGAACCTGGGGGAATATCTCGGCAAGAGTGGATGAAGATTATATGGTGATTACGCCATCGGGGATGGATTATGAGAGACTATGTCCCGATGATATGGTTATTGTAAATATGAATACACTGGAGTATGAAGGGAATCTAAAGCCTTCAATTGAGACAGTGGTTCATTCGGCAGTCTATAAGGACAGACCAGAGGTAAATGGGATTGTGCATACCCATTCAACCTATGCGCTGACAGTAGCTACAGCAAGAAAAGAGATTCCGCCAATCTGTGATGACCAGGTGCAGATTTTGGGTGGCTCGGTAAGGCTGGCCGGATATACAATGCCAGGAACAAAAGAGATGGCTAAGGAAGTGATACGCGCTCTAAAAGAAAGAGCAGGAGCTTTGATTGCCAATCATGGGGCGATTACGGTTGGCCGCACATTAGCAGAAGCTTATACAGGGTCTGTGGTATTAGAGAAGACTGCAAAAATATATATTAATTGCCAAAGCATTGGTGGAGCAGTGGAGATATCGCAGGCAGATATTGATTTCTTTCATGATTTCTTTATGAATAAGTATGGACAAAGATAAAATATAGAAGTTTTGGTACATAAAGCTCAGCCCAACAGAAAGCTATACTCTGTTGGGCTGAGTTTTTAATAATAGAAAATTTTCTGTTATTGCGAGTTGCATTAATTTTTAGTATAATAGGGAAAGCAACAAAGAACAGGAGATGGTATTATGGAAAAATGGTATGAAAGTGCAGTGTTTTATCATATGTATCCGCTTGGGATGCTTGGAGCACCGAAGGAAAATAAACAGGAAGAAGTGGTACATCGTTTGAGAGAGCTGCTTCCCTGGGTGGACCATATTAAGAAGATTGGCTGTACGGCTATCTATATTGGCCCATTGTTTGAGTCAACTTCGCATGGGTATGACACAAAGGACTATAAGCTAGTGGACAGACGTCTGGGGGATAATGAGGATTTTAAGGAATTTGTGGCGTATTGTCATAAGGCGGATGTCAAAGTGGTGGTAGACGGCGTCTTTAACCATACCGGCAGAGAATTCTGGGCATTTCAGGATATTCAGAAGAATCGGGAAGGCTCGGCATATTGTGGATGGTATCAGGAAGTGAATTTCCAAGGAAATACGGGATATAATGATGGATTCTGGTATAAGGCATGGAGAAACTGCTTTGAGCTGGCCAATCTGAATCTGCAGAATCCTGCAGTAAAAGAGTATTTGTTAGACGTGATTCAGTTCTGGATTCAGGAGTTTGATATTGATGGAATTCGTCTGGATTGCGCGGACTGTCTGGATTTTCAGTTTATGAGAGAGATGCGCAGTATGACAGAGGCTAAGAAAGCGGATTTCTGGCTGATGGGTGAGGTGATTCATGGCGATTACAGCCGCTGGACAGAGCCTGGCATCTTACATTCAGTGACAAATTATGAGCTGCATAAGGGACTGTATTCCGGGCATAATGACCATAATTATTTTGAGATTGCGCATACGATTCGCAGACAGTTTGATGCGAATGGAGGTATCTACAGAGGGCGCAAATTATATTCTTTTGTAGATAATCATGATGTGGACAGAATTGCTTCTAAATTAAATATAAAAGAACATCTGCCGCTGGTCTGGATGCTCTCTTATACACTTCCGGGAATTCCGTCTATCTACTATGGCAGTGAGTGGGGGATTGAAGGAAGAAAAGAAGGCTCAAACGATGATCCGCTTCGTCCGGCTCTTAAGCTTACAGAGCTAGAAGAAAAGCCTCCCGTTCCAGAACTTCCAAAGCTTTTGACCGTACTTGGAGAGCTTCGCAAAGAGTGTCCTTGTCTGTCGCAGGGAGCTTATCGGGAGCTGTATCTTCGCAATCGCCAATATGCCTATGCAATGGTACTTGGAGAACAGGCAGTTGTTGTGATGGTCAACTGTGATGATGCACCGGCAACTTTTGAATTTCCGAATCCGGTTAGTAAAAATCACTATAAAGATGTATTTTTGGGGTGTGAAAATACAACAGAATGTGATAAAATAACCGTATCATTAGAAAAAAATTCGGGCAAGATTTACAGGTTCGAATAGAGGAGAAGACTTATGGGGAAAAAAGCAGTGAAAAAAGCAGCCAGCAAACGGCCATGGTGCGCTGTCACAAATGAGGACCAATATTTCTTTGGCGAAGGAACACACTATCAGATTTACAAAAAGCTTGGTGCTCATCTGGCAGAGATGGATGGTGAGAAAGGTGTGTATTTCGCAGTATGGGCGCCTAACGCGAAGAATGTACGCGTGGTTGGAGAGTTTAATAGGTGGGGATCTGATGGGTATAAGATGACCAGACTAGAGCCTCTTGGTATCTATGAAGCGTTTGTTCCTGACTTAAAGGAAGGCTGCATGTATAAATATCTGATTGAGACACAGTCGGGAGAATATCTCTATAAGGCAGACCCTTTTGCTTTCTATGCAGAGAAGCGTCCGGGAAATGCTTCGATTGTTATGGATATTGACCATTTTACATGGCATGATGAAAAATGGATGGAGAAGCGCAAGACTTGGGATGGACCAAGGGAAGCAATGTCTATCTATGAAGTGCATCCAGGCTCCTGGAGACGGCATCCACATGAAGATGGTGAAGATGGATATTATAACTATCGTGAATTTGCTGTGGAATTGACAAAATATGTCAAAGAGATGGGATATACCCATGTGGAGCTGATGGGCATAGCAGAACATCCGTTCGATGGATCTTGGGGTTATCAGGTGACAGGATACTTTGCACCGACTTCAAGACATGGCACACCAGCAGATTTTCAGTATATGATGGATTATCTGCACAAGCATAATATCGGTGTTATCCTAGACTGGGTACCAGCACATTTTCCAAGGGATGGCTATGGACTGGCAAATTTTGACGGGACGCCTTTGTTTGAGCATCCTGACAGCCGCAGAGGAGAGCATCCTGACTGGGGGACAAAGATTTTTAACTATGAGAAATCGGAAGTTCGCAATTTCCTGATTGCCAATGCGCTGTACTGGTTAGAGCATTATCATGTGGACGGGCTGCGTGTGGATGCAGTGGCATCCATGCTCTATCTGGACTATGGCAAACAGGATGGACAATGGCTGCCCAATAAATACGGCGGAAATCAGAATCTGGAGGCTATCTGGTTCTTTCGGCATCTGAATTCTCTGATTAGAGGCAGAAACGATGGTTCCATGATTATTGCAGAGGAGTCAACGGCATGGCCTGGAGTGACAAAAGATGTCAAAGAGGATGGACTTGGATTTAACTTTAAGTGGAATATGGGCTGGATGAATGATTTCCTGGAATATATGAAACTAGACCCCTATTTCCGTAAAGATAATCACAATAAGATGACCTTTGCGATGAGCTATGCGTGCAGCGAGAACTATATTTTGGTGTTGTCTCATGATGAGGTGGTGCATCTAAAGTGCTCGATGCTAAATAAGATGCCAGGATATCTGGAGGATAAATTTGCAAATTTAAAGGCTGGATATACCTTTATGTTTGGACATCCAGGCAAGAAGCTTCTCTTTATGGGAAATGAGTTTGCACAGCTTCAGGAGTGGAGTGAAGCAAGAGAGCTGGATTGGTTCCTTCTAAAAGAAGAACGGCATCAGCAGATGCAGAACTATGTTAAGACGCTTCTGCATATGTATAAGAAATATCGGTGTCTCTATGAGCAGGATGACAGCTGGGACGGGTTTAAATGGATCAATGCCGACGACTGTTTTCGGAGTATTTTTAGTTTTGTGCGCTATAGTAAGACAAAACGGAAAAATCTGTTGTTTGTGATGAACTTTACACCGATGGAGCGGGCGGATTACCGTGTGGGTGTGCCAAGGAAGAAAAAATATAAGCTGGTGTTAGATGGAGATGCACCAGAATTTGGCGGAAATGGACGGGAAAAGCCGCTGGTATATGAAGCGAAGAAAGGCGAGTGTGATGGACAGAAGTTCTATGTGGAATATCCACTGTCGCCTTATGGAATAGCAGTATTTGAATTTTAAAGAATAAAAGCAGGGAGTGACCATATAATATGTCACTCCCTGCTCTGACTTTAAAAGGGCTATTGACCAGCGATAATTTTGGGGATTTTGTGCATGTCGGCAGCGATATCTGTAAAGGAGCTGAAGTAGCTGCCGATGATTTTTTGGGTGGAGGCGAGACAGTAGAGGTCTAGAAGGGCATCTTCTATGCCCTCTTTGGTGTCACGTCTTAGACAGCGGTTTTGGTTAGAGAGGATATGACCAGGGAAAGTGGCTCTTAGGAGTGCTTCTTCAGCGGGGTCATCAGTGGCCAGATAGAACATGGTATGGGGGTTTTTTAAGAGTTCTTCTTGCATGGCGGCTAAGAAAGCGTCCGTGGAGCTTTTGCCAATGGAGGGCTGATTGTCGGTACGGCGGATATGGACACCGATGCAAGAAGGCCCAAAGGTACCAATCATTTGGTCAATACGGGCTTTCAGGGGAGCGACAGGAAGGAAGAGGTGATAGTCTTGGGAAGGGTAGAAGCTTTCCCAGGTAAAGATGTAAGTATTGCCTTTTAGAGATTCGACAAAAGAGGGAGAGAGCTTGCCATCAGGGAGCCGGTTTTTTAAGATATCGTCATTGGTCAGATAGTTGCGGGCAGTCTTTTGGTAGAAAAGTTTGCGGGGGTCGGCAACGGAATGGATATTGGTGATTTTAAACTCTGATACTGGTTGAAACAGAAAATGAAACGGACAGTTAAGTTCATGGTTGCAATTCCAGAAGATTAGAAGCTTTTCCTGACGCTTAAGAGAGAGACGATAGGCGGAATTTATTACGCGGATGCGGTTGCATAAACCGCCAGAAGGTTGTATGATTAGCATTGGTGTACCTCGCTTATACTATTTTTAGGATGGGTAATAGTATAGCATAAGACAGATGGGGATACAAGCGGCGCCTTTGAAGTTTTAGAGAAGAAGAAAGGGTTTGAAAATGGGCTTGAAAGTTTTGCAGATTAGTACGGTTTGTGGAAGCGGAAGTGTGGGACGGATTGTGGTGGATATTTATGAGGCGCTTTTAAAAAATGGGGATAAAGGATGTATTGCTTATGGAAGAAGAAAGGCGCCAGAAGGAATACAGGCGTATCGGTTTGGCTCAGACTGGGATATGGGGATACATGTGCTTTCGACGTTTTTTAGGGGGGAGCATGGGTTTGCGTCAAAAAGACAGACCAAGCGGTTGATAGAGAAGATAGAAAAGTGGAACCCTGACGTGATTCAGCTTCATAATATTCATGGATTTGTACTACAAGTGGAGCTTTTGTTTGCGTACCTGAAGAAGGCAAAAAAGCCAGTGGTGTGGACGCTGCATGACGGATGGGCATATACGGGGCATTGTGCATTTTATGATTATACGGGATGTCGGGGGTTTGAAAGTGGGTGTTATAAGTGTACAGAGTATCAAAAAGTCTATCCTTACGCTTTATTTCGGAACCGGACGAAGGAGAATTATATAAGGAAGAAAGAAGCTTTTACAAATGTTTTGGATTTGACAATTGTAACACCTTCCTCTTGGCTTGCTAGGGAAGTCAAAAAGTCTTTTTTAAAGGAGTATCCAATAAAAGTAATTCCCAATGGGGTGGATAGAGAGATATTTTGCCCAAGAGAGGGAACGCTTCGAGAGAACATGGGGCTTCTTCAGAAATTTGTGATTCTTGGCGTGGCAAATGTATGGGAGCGAAGAAAGGGGCTTTCTTATTTTATAGAGCTTAGTGAGAGACTTTCGAAGGAGTATCAGATAGTGCTGATTGGACTGTCAAAGAAACAGCTTCGGGGGCTTAGAGGAAATATAACAGGGCTTTCTAGGACTTCTTCTGCTGAAGAACTGGCAGAGTATTATTCGATGGCAGATGTGTTTGTCAATCTGACACTTGAGGACAATTTTCCAACGACGAATTTGGAGGCGCTGTCTTGTGGAACGCCGGTGATTACATTTGATACCGGGGGAAGTCCTGAGAGCCTGGATGAAAGCTGCGGGGGAGTGGTGCCTAAAAGGGATATAGAGGCACTTCTTAGGGCGATAGAGGCAGAGAGAAAGGAACCAAAGAGAAAAGAAGACTGTCTAAAGCGTGCAGAGCGATATGAGAAATATCAGTGTTTTCAGGAGTATATTAAGTTGTACCACAGTCTGGCAGGTCAGGGAGAATAGATGAGAGATTTACCAAAAGTGTCGATAATTACAACGACATACAACGATGCCAAAAATCTTCAGAGAATTATGGAAGAAGTGGCAGGACAGGATTATAAAAATCTGGAATATATTATTGTGGATGGAGGCTCTACGGATGGGACGATAGAGCTGATACAGCAGATGGAAGAGCGTTTGCCTAAAAAAGTGCGGTGGATATCAGAGCCAGATAGTGGGATTTATGATGCCCTTAATAAGGGGATTTTGCTGGCAACCGGAGATATTATCGGGTGTTGTTTTGACCGTTTTGCAGACAGGGGAGTTATCCGCAAAATGGTGGAAGTGATGGAAAGGGAGAAAACGGATGGGGTACATGGAGACCTCTACTATATGGATGGGGAGCAGATTGTCCGCAAATGGCACCAGGGGCAGGGGAGTATCCGCAGCGGCTGGATGCCAGGACATCCAACGCTATATCTTAGAAAAGAAGTGTATCAGCGCTATGGATTGTACAAGACGGATTATCGCATTGCAGCAGATTATGAGTTTATGGTGCGGATTTTATATCGAAAAGAGGTAAGACTTTCGTATCTTTCGGAGATACTGATTTATATGTCCCATGGCGGGACAAGCACGAATAGTTTGGGGGCGTATCTGGAATCGCTAAAAGAAGGGCATCGGGCGCTAAAAGAAAATGGAGTGGCTTTTGCATGGGTTACGGATGTAGGTAGAATATTGCGGGTAATCTTGCAGTTTGTAAGGCGGTAGAGATACCTGTAAAAAAGCGACACTTGGCTTGGATAGATATATATTTCAACAAAAAGTGGCAATTAAAGGAAATGTGTGATATACTGCGCGTAAGTCATTTTGGCAGCAGGAGGTGGCGAGCTGGTATGGAGAATCGAAAACTGGTGATTATTCCGGCTTTTAATGAGAGCGGGAGTATTTTAAAAGCAGTGGAAGATATTAGAGAACATGCACCGGATTTTGATTATGTGGTGATTAATGACTGCTCTACGGACGATACATTGGCACTGTGTCAGAAACAGGGATTAAACTATGTAAATTTACCGGTAAATCTGGGAATTGGCGGGGCAGTGCAGACAGGTTATCTGTATGGTTGTCAGTATGGATATGAGGTGGCAGTGCAGTTTGATGGGGATGGACAGCATGATGCAGCGTATCTTGGTATGATGGCCCGTACGCTTTTGGAGACAAAGAGTGATATGGTGATTGGGTCCCGGTTTATTGAGAAAGAGGGATTTCAGTCTTCAGGGATACGCAGAATTGGAATTAGATATTTTTCTGGTCTGCTGTGGGTATTAACAGGGAAACGGGTGACAGACCCGACTTCGGGAATGCGGATGGTTAATCGGGAAGTGATGCAGATTTATGCAGAGAATTATCCCAAAGATTATCCAGAACCAGAGAGTGTGATGGCAATTCTTCGGATGGGTAAGAAAGTGACAGAAGTGCCAGTGGTGATGAAGAAAAGAAAAGAAGGGATTTCCTCGATTGGAGGAGTGAAATCCATCTATTATATGATAAAGGTGACGTTGGCAATCTTGATGGAGCGGTTGAGGAGATAAAGATATGATGACAATAAAGCTGCAGATTGTGATTGGTCTGGCGATTCTGGTGGTATTTTTGATTTTGGTAAATATGATTCGAAGAAGAAGCCTAGAGCTTAAATATGCGCTGTCTTGGTTCTTGGTCTTGTGTGCATTGTTTGCGTTTGACTGTGCACCAAGGCTTTTGATTGTGGTGTCAGAATTTTTGGGCATCTATGCGCCAGTCAATATGATTTTTTTCTTAGGATTTTGTTTTTCGCTTGTGATTATCTTTTCGCTGACCGTGGCGCTCTCTCGGATGTCGAACAGTGTGCGGACATTAGACCAGATGGTGGCGCTTAATGAGAAAAGGCTTCAGGAGTTGGAAACAGAGCTTAAGAGATATAAGAAAGAGGAAAATTAAGATGGAGAGAGGGAAGATATTGTATCTGGTAGTGCCTTGCTATAATGAGGAAGAAGTGTTGCCAGAGACATCAAAAAGGCTTCGCGAGAAGATGCAAAGCCTGATAGAAAAAGGAAAGATAGCAAAAGACAGCAAGATTCTGTTTGTCAATGATGGCTCAAAGGACAGAACCTGGGAGATGATTGAAGAACTGCACCAAAAGGATGCTATCTACCAGGGGGTAAAGCTTTCAAGGAACCGCGGACATCAAAATGCGTTGCTTGGCGGACTGATGACTGCGAAAAAATATGCAGATATGGTGATTTCTCTGGATGCGGATTTGCAAGACGATATTGATGCGATTGACGAATTTGTGGAGAAATATGATAAAGGCTGTGAGATTGTCTATGGGGTGCGAAGTGCCAGAAAGACAGACACTTTCTTTAAAAAATTTACAGCGGAAGGATTTTATAAGCTTTTGCATCTGATGGGTGGCGAGGTGGTCTTTAACCATGCAGACTATCGGCTGATGAGTAAGCGGGCGCTTGAAGAGATGGAAAAATATCAGGAGGTCAATCTGTTTTTAAGAGGGATTGTGCCAATGATTGGCTTTCAGACGGATATTGTGTACTATGAAAGACATGAGAGACTGGCTGGAGAGTCAAAATATCCTCTAAAGAAGATGTTAGCGCTGGCAATTGATGGGATTACATCGCTCTCGATTAAGCCAATACGCCTGATTGTATTTTTGGGAATGTTTATCTTTGTATGTAGTATTGCGATGCTTGTATATTCTCTGGTACAGCATTTTCTTGGAAATACCAGCATTGGCTGGACGTCTTTGATTGTGTCTATCTGGGCGATTGGAGGTTTACAGCTTTTAGCGATTGGTGTGATTGGGGAATATATCGGGAAGATTTATCTGGAGACAAAGGCAAGGCCAAAGTATATCATTGAGAAAGAATTAAGATAAGAGGTGCTAGATGGATGCATATATAAGAAAATTGCTGAAAAAAGAGCAGTCAGAGTTCTGGCTTGTTGTGGTGCTGACACTGTTAGCGATAGCTGTACGGGTGCTGGTGCGCTCTTTTGTGGCGGAAGATTGGAGTGTCTATTGGAGCAACTGGCTTTTACAGTTTCAAGAAGGCGGATTTCGTGCCTTAAAGGATGACTTTTATGATTATGCGCCGCCAGTGATGTATCTTTTGTACCTGATTACACGGCTGCCTCTAAATCCTATGACTGCTTTTAAAGGCATCTGCTGTCTGCTAGAAATTCTGGGAGCTTTTGTGATTGCAAAGATTGTGCTTTTGTGCACAAAAAGCCAAAAAAAGGCAGTATTTTCTTATGGCATCTTTTTATTTTGGCCAACGGTTATTCTAAATGCGGCGGTCTGGTCGCAGTGTGATATTATCTATACGCTCTTGATTCTGTGCAGTGTATATTTTCTGTTAAAAGATAAGACCTGGACAGGGATGTGGTTCTATGGCGCAGCGTTTGCAGTAAAATTACAGACACTTTTTATCTTTCCTTTTCTGGTGATACTGTGGGTGCACAGAAAGATAAAAATAAAGCATTTTGTAACCATTCCTGTGATGTATCTTCTGGGGATTCTGCCGGCGTGGATAGCAGGAAGACCTTTTTTGGAGCTTCTGGGCATCTATGCTTTTCAGGGAGGAAAGGACCGCTGGTCGCTGTCGATAAAATTTCCAAATATTTATCAAATCATTGGAAATAACTATTTTCTGGATGAGTATGTGGGCGCTGGTATGTATCTGATACTGGGAATCTTGATGATAGTTCTCTTTTGGATGGCGTATCAGAACGTGCATGTAACAAAAGAATATACGATTTTGATGGTTATATTTTTTGGAATGTTGACCACCTATTTTCTTCCACATATGCATGAGCGGTATCTGTATCTGACAGATGCATTTTTATTAATCTATGTAATGATTCGTGTAAAAAGATTTCCGCTTCTGATGGGAGCAAGTTTTTTAACGGTGGTTGGTTATGCGCAGTATTTAACAAAAAAGGAACCTTATCTGCCGTACGGCGTGCTGGCGTTTGTACAGCTTGGAATTTTGCTCTTGATTGGACTGGATTTGTATTGGTATTCGGCTGGAAAAGAGGAAGGAAAGAGCAGTGAAAAAGGGCTTGACAAGTGGCTTTTAGCGCTTTTGTTTCAAGAGTTTTCGATTGGAAAGCTTCGGTTTTCTTTTTTAGAGGGACTATTGGCTGTATGTATTACAGGAGTGGGCTGTATGCTTCGAACACCATTTGAGACAGGGATGCCGCACTGGGCGTATCTGCTGGCGGAATGGTATCTGGCAGTGGCAGTCTCGGTGCTGGTCTTTTGGTATACCATAAACCCAAAAAAGGCGCTTATAACTTATGCAATGCTGATGATTTTACCGGTGATTGTAGCAGAAGGGACCATCCTTCGAGGAGACGCGGTCGTGGGATGTGTGCTTTTTGTAAGTGCATTGCTTTTTCTGGGAACAGACGAAGAAAGGGCATATCATTGGTTGTTTACTGTGGTGACGGCAGCCTTACTGCTTTGGTCTGTTCGCTATATTGGGATTCTCTTTGCCTGTATGGTGCTCTGGCAGCGCAGAAAGCTTAGAAGTGAGCAGCTGCTTGTCTTGTTAGCGGCAGGTGGCGCCCGGTTTCTCTATGCTTATAAGGCATGGATAGAAGCTAATTATACTTTAACAACATTTCACTGGGCGAATATCTATGAGATAGTTGGCAAAGAGGCAGTCTTGGGACAGTTGATAGATCCAATTGCACTGGTGGGACTTTTTCTGACACTTGGGATTGTGGTGCTGCTTTTGTATCTGTTCTCCATACGGGAATGGGAGATGGGAAGGATAGTGTTTATCCGGCTGCTCCTGTTCTTTGGACTAATAGCAGGGTATTTTCTGCCATATATGGACCAGTCGTATGGATATCTCTACTGCGTGCTCTCAGTCGTCTATATGATGCTTTGTACAAGGGAATTTCTGGTGGCAATGCTTCTGCAGATTGTTACATTTGCCGGATATCAGGAAGCATTTCATGGGGTATCTATGATGTCTATGACTATATTTGCCGTGATACAGTTCTTGATAATTGGATGGCTTGGGATACAACTTCTTATAGACACAGGAGTGCTTTCGATATGGAGACAAAGAAATTAGCCTATTTGGATGGTTTAAAAGGCATAGGCTGTGTGTTGGTTTTTATGACGCATTTTGTATTTGCATTTTATTATGGAATGTATCATTATGAGCCTGAAAGCTGTCATCTGCCGGGGAACCTGGATATTTGGATTGGAAAGTCGCCACTGAATCTATTGTTTAATGGCAATACAGCAGTACGTCTGTTCCTGGTGTTAAGCGGGTATCTGCTCTGCCGAACTTATTTTCTGACAAAGGATAAGGGGCGGCTTCTTAACAGTGCAAAGAAGCGCTATCTGCGGCTGATGCCGGCGGTACTTGTGGTAAATGTGGCAGTGTTTGTGCTGATGTGCCTGGGGCTGTATCGAAACAATGAGGCAGCGCTTCTGGCTGGTTCAAAGGAGTGGTTTGCAGGGTTTAATATGTTTGCACCTTCGGTATGGGGGATGTTAAAAGAGTCTCTGTATGGCTGTTACCTGTTTGGAAGCAATGACTATAACGGCGTGCTCTGGACGATGCAGATATTGTTTGTGGGTGCATATATTGACTATGCGCTGGCGTATGTTTGCGGAGAGAAAAAATGGCGCTGGATATGCTATGGTATCTTGACTGTAGTTTTGCTGCGTACAGATTATTTAAGCATCTTTTTGGGGTATGTGCTCTGTGATTTTATGCATACTGACTGGAAGTGGAAAGAGGTATGCATAAAATCTCAGATACTCAACGGGATGTTAGGAGTTGTTGGGCTTTATTTTATGGCATATCCTTCGGCAGGTTTTGGATATGAAGGGACGATATGGGGAATTCTGCCATTTGTCTTTGTGAATTATTATCATATACTAGGAGTATTGTGCTTTGTGTTTGCAGTCTTAAATCTACAAGGGCTTCAGAAGTTTTTTGCCAGAAAAGGTTTCTTATATCTGGGACGGATTTCTTATTCCTTATATCTGATTCATTTTCCGGTGATTGCCACATTGGGGGCATGGTTTTTTCTGACTTTTGAGGGAAGGATTGGGTATAACCTGACTTGTCTTCTGAATCTAATGCTGATTAGTGTTGTTACAGTGGTGTTATCAGAACTGTCGGTGCGGTATGTGGAGCCTCTAGGTAAGAAGGGGGAGCGGTTGATTGGGCAAATCTTTGGACAAAGATAGAAAAAAAGAGCGCCTTTTATGGCTGGACTTTGGAAAGGCAATCGGAATTCTTGTAGTGCTGCTTGTTCATGCAGAGTGTGCACTTGGGCCGGTGACCTACTATGGGGGGATGTTTTACATGCCCATCTTTTTTGTGGCAGCCGGGTATACGTATCGGCACAGAGAAGAGGAGACACTTTTGGAATTTTTAAAGAAGAAAGCAAGAAGGCTTCTAATTCCATATATAGCGGCCAGCGGTTTTCTGTGGCTGTTTTTCTGGGTCAAGGATTCGCTCCTTGGCAAAAATCCCACAGATATTCGGATAACCTCTCTTTTAGGAATTCTCTACTCCAGAAATCAATATTATACAATGGAATATACCCAGGAAAATCCAGTGCTTTTAGATATCCTAAACGCACCGCTTTGGTTCTTGACTGCGATGTTTCTTACGTATCTGTGGTATGAGCTTATCGTAAGAAGTCAGAAAAAAAAGCTTCTTCTGGCACTTGGACTGACAGCTTCGATACTCTGGCATTATCGCACGATGCGTCTGCTTCCCTGGAGTCTTGATGCAGTGCCTTATTTTGCCTGCTATCTGTGGGTAGGAGAGCAGATGCGAAAAAAAGAGGAAGAAAAACGACTTGGAGAATTGTGGTTTTTAGGTCTGTTGCTCGTTGTATTTTTATTATCTTCCAATCTAAATGGAAGCGTCAACCTCTCCTGTGGCGATTATGGACACTCGATGATTCTATGTCTGCTTGCTGGAAGCAGCGGCTCGCTTCTTATCTTTGCAGCGGGGATATGGTTAGAGCAGCGCTATGTGATGATAGCGAAGCTATGCAGCCTGGTGGGTCAGGAGACGCTTTGGATACTGTGCCTGCATATGTTCCTCTATATGTTTTTTAAGACCGGTGCAGAGCTTCTAGGGCTTTTAGAGTGGCTTGCAAAGGCTTTGATGGTATTTGGCAGCTTAGGCATCTTGACAGTGGTGGGGAGAGTGGTGCATAGAAAATGATGCAAAATAAATGTATTATTGAAAGGAGGGACTTTTGTGCTTTTAAGATATATTGTCAGTAATTATAAATCCATTGGCCATCCAGTGGAATTTAGTATGCTTCCAACAAGTAATTTTCAAGATGAACGTTATCTAAAAACTATCAGTACAAAGGCTGGAGCATGGAAAGTTTTACATCGGGGAGGCTTTTTTGGACCTAATGCATCAGGAAAATCATCTTTTATTGCATCTATTGATTTTGCAAGAGATTTTATTGTAAATGGAAAAAAAAGCGGAAAAGGTACAGGGGTAAGTCAATTCAAAGGAGAGATAGCAGAGTTAGGAGGAGTCTCTACCTTTCAGTTTACATTTTATTTAAAAGAAGAAGTATATGAATATGGTTTTACACTTGACCGTCAGCAAATACATGAAGAATGGCTTATGGTTCTGACAGAAAAAGATTTTGTGCCATTGTTCACACGTACCACAAGTACAAGTGGAAAGACAATGATTGATATTGAAGCAAAGTTTGCACGTAAAAATTCTAGTGAGAGAAAGCTTGCGGAGGTGTTAAAAGAAAGTATACAGGAAAACCAAAAGAATCAGTTGTTTTTATATAAGTTGTATGACAATGGGATTAAAAAGGCAGAAGGAATTGTAGGATGGTTTAAAAATCTACAGGTTATCTTTCCAGATACAAAAGTAAAGGGACTTCCGCTGCGTATGCGTACAGACACAAGCTTAAAAGCTTTTATTGCAGAGAGTCTAAGACGAATGGACACGGGGGTGTTTGACCTTTCTGTAGCAAGTGATGAAATTGATTTTTATGATTTTGCAGAAAAGATGAATTTACCCAAAGAACTAATAGAAGAAATAGAAGATATAAAAGAGGGAATTGTTAGTCTAAATGGTAAATATTTTATTTTCTCTGAAGGCGAAAAAAATCATACGGTGCTGGTACAGATTAAATTTGAGCATCATCTTTATGAGACATCCGTAGAGTTTAATATTGAAGAAGAATCCGATGGAACACAAAGGCTACTGGATTTGCTACCAGTTCTGTTTATGATGGGAGAGAAAGATTCTAGAATTTATTTTATTGATGAAATAGACAGAAGTCTTCATACTAAGTTATCACAGCATTTACTAAACGAGTTTGCAAAAAATTGTGAAAAAACTAACAATCAGATTGTCTTTACAGCTCATGATGTAAATCTGATTCATCTAGAACATTTTCGGCAAGATGAAATCTGGTTTATTGAAAAAAATCAGAAGGGAGAATCCGCATTAAAACCACTTTCTGATTTTGAGGTGCAGAAAAATCAGGATATGTTAAAAGCTTATCTAAATGGAAGATTTGGGGCAATTCCTGTAATAAGGGGGAATAGCAGATGACTGTAATCAAGAGTCGTATTCCATTTACGCCGCAAAATCCATATCGCCCCAAAAGACCTGCAACAAGTAAGATAATCTTTTTATCTTTGGAAGGCAGTGTGACAGAGGAAGAATATTTTGAGCGAGTTTCTGAGATTTTTAGTGAAATTAAGACAAAAATTCAGTTTATATCAGTTGCAGAAGATGCAGTGCATACCCATCATAAAAACCGAACACCACAGCAGGCACTTTTGTTAAGTAAAAGTCGCCCTAAGCAGCTTGTAGAACGAATTGAGCAATTTAAAATAGAAAAGGCAGAACAATTTCAATTTTCTGAATATAAAGAAGATGAATTTTGGATTGTCGCAGACACAGACGACAATACATCTTCACTATGGATAGAAGAGTGGGAAGAAGCACTTAAAATTTGTGAGGAAAAAGGATATGGGTATGCTATTAGTAATCCTTTTTTTGAAATATGGTTGTTATTACATCATGATAATGCAACTGAGGAAGACAAAAAATACGCAGTTACGAAAGAACATGCCTATGAACCAACAATTCATTTTAGAGAACGGTTACGCAAATTAAAGGTGCCATTGAAAGATAAAAAACATATTTTAGATAAACACTATGATAGAGAAAAGATTTTTCAGGCTATAGAAAGGGCAAAAGCGCTACATTTGTATAAAGAAGATAAAGTACCTAAATATTTTGCAACGACCGTATATTTGCTTTTGGAAAAAATGGTAGAGATGCTTAGAAAGACAGAGGTTTAAAAAATATGATAAACTGGCTTAGAAAATCTCCTCTTTATCCAATCCTTGCAAAGGTATATCCGACCCTTTATAAGGGGCTTATCTGGTGGGCCTGGCAGGTGTGTTATCTGTTTCCGGTAGAGGCGCATAAGATAGTCTTTAGCAATTTTAACGGGGGCGGATTTGGGGATAATACAAGGTATATTGCACAAGAATGTATCAGACAGAAGATTCCCTACAAGCTTTTCTGGGTCTGTGAGAAGCCTGGGTGTACTTTCCCACCACAGCTTACGATTATCAGACCCAATACACTTTCTTTTGTATATCATATGTCTACGGCTGGTTTTTGGGTGGACAATACAAGAAAATTGTATTATTTTAAAAAGAAGAGCACACAGACCTATATCCATACTTGGCATGCCGGTCCGGGGATGAAGAAGATTGAGCGTGATGCAGGGACAGGGCTTAGTGAGGCGTATATTGCCTATGCCAAAAGAGATTCTAAGAATATTGATTTGCTTTTAAGTAACTGTCGCTTCTGGACAAAGTGCTTTCAGAGCTGCTTTTGGTACGATGGGCCGATATTAGAGAAGGGAATTCCCAAAAATGACCTGTATTTTCAGGAAATGGCGCCGATTCGCAAGAAGATTCGACATTATTATCAGTTGCCTTCCAATGTAAATTTGGTTCTCTATGTGCCAACCTGGCGGGAAAATCGAAAGCTTCATGTCTATCATCTGGATTTTGAAGGATGTCTTGATGCTTTTGAAAAGCGTTTTGGCGGCCAATGGGTGATGCTTGTGCGTTTGCACCCTAATGTGAATGCAGCAGATTTTGATATTTGCTATACCAAGCGTGTCTTAAATGCTTCGCCTTATGACAATGCGCAGGAGCTTTTGGCGGCTGGCGATGCGGTGATTACGGATTATTCCTCCTGTGGATTTGACTATATTCAGCTTAATCGTCTCTCCTTTTTCTATGCAGAGGACTATGAAGAGATGAAGCATGACAAGGGATACTATCTGGAATTGGACGAGCTTCCAGTTCCAAAGGCTTTTACAAATCAGCAGATGATGCAGAATATTTTGGATTTTTCCTATGAGACATATCAAAAAAAACGCGTACCGTTTATGGAAATGATGCAATATTATGACGATGGACATGCGTCAGAGGCAGTGGTGCAATATATAGTATCAAAAAGTAAGGAGGCTCGATGAGAGAGCGGAATCAATCCCTGGATGCACTAAAGGGAATCACCATTTTGCTTGTGATGTTTGGTCATGTACAGGTGCACAACCAGATGACAGACCCTTATCTGTATGATGTGATTAAATCCTTACAAATGCCAATGTTTTTCTTAATCAGTGGATATCTGGCAGGAGTGGGGACAAAGATACAGAGTATCAAACAGTATAGAGAACGTATGTTCAAACGTGTAATATCCTATCTGCTTCCATTCTTTTCCTGGTTAGTGGTACAGCATCTTTCGTATATTCCAAGAGCGGTAAAAACCGTACTTTTTCAGCTGGACTATGGGCTATGGTTTTTGATGACACTGTTTTTATTTACATGGCTTACCTATACAGCGCAGCTATGTGAGGCGAAAGTCAAGCGCGCATGGGGATTCTGGCTTATCTATCTTGGTGGATGTATGGGGATACTTGTGGCTTATCTAGCTGGAGTGACTTTTCTAAGTCCATCGCTGCTTATTATCTATCTGCCGTATTATACGGCCGCTTATCTGGTTGGTCGGTGCCAGGAGCATCTTACGCAGTGGATTTCGGTGTCTGTGCAGCGGGTGATGGCTTATCTAAGTGGGATAGTATTTATGGTAATGGCTGTGGCACTTGACTTGGTGACGGTAACAAGTGCTCTGATGTTAGGAATTCAGACGATAGCTTCTTTTTTGGGGTGCTGGTTTGTTATACGGCTTGTATTGGACTGGAGAGAAGAGAAGTGGAAGCACAGACTGGCTGTTCTTGGGCAATATACTTTGGAAGTCTATGTATTACATTACCAGTTTGCCACGATTTTAAATCCAGACCATATATCATATACTTTTTGGAGTCCTTCTGGCCTTCTGTACAGCGCAGCTGCATTTGGAGCTATGAGCATACTGACAGCAGTTGGAATTTATATTATTGACCATATAGGGTTGTTTCGGTTATTATTATTTGGTAAGAAGAAATAAACTTCCATAGGAGAATTGTGAAATGATTAACAAATTGATGAATAAGATTCAAAAAACCAACGCCCCCATTGTAGTAGGATTAGACCCAATGCTTTCCTATGTTCCATCTCACATCCAGCAAAAAGCCTTTGCCGAGTACGGTGAGACATTAGAAGGAGCCGCTGAGGCCATCTGGCAGTTTAACAAGGAGATTATAGATAAGACCTACGACTTAATTCCGGCAGTTAAGCCACAGATTGCAATGTATGAGCAATTTGGCATCGAGGGTCTCAAAGCCTATCAAAAGACCGTAGACTACTGCAAATCCAAAGACCTGGTTGTTATTGGAGATATCAAGCGTGGTGATATTGGCTCCACTTCCGCAGCCTATGCAGTGGGCCATCTGGGAAAAGTACAGGTGGGAAGCAAATCCTACGCTGGATTTGACGAGGATTTTGCAACGGTCAATCCTTATCTTGGTTCTGATGGCGTAAAGCCATTTGTCGACGTATGCAAGGAAGAAAAGAAAGGTCTCTTTATTCTGGTTAAGACCTCCAATCCTTCTAGCGGCGAATTTCAGGACCAGCTTGTGGATGGAAGACCACTCTATGAGCTGGTTGGAGAGAAAGTTGCACAGTGGGGCGAAGAGCATATGGGAGATAGCTATAGTTATATTGGTGCTGTCGTAGGTGCCACCTATCCAGAACAGGGAAAGGTGCTTCGAAAGATTATGCCCAAAGCATTTATCCTTGTGCCAGGCTATGGGGCGCAGGGTGGCAAAGGAAAGGACTTGGTTCATTTCTTCCATAAAGATGGTCTAGGAGCGATTGTAAACTCATCCAGAGGCATTATCGCAGCTTATAAGCAGGAAGCCTATGCAAAGTTTGGAGAAGAAAATTTTGGAGACGCTTCCCGCGCAGCAGTTGAAGCGATGATTGCCGATATCCGCAGCGCACTAGCTGGTAATTAAGGAACAGAATAGAAAAAAGTCAGGAGGCAAACAGTTGAAAAGCAGAGAATTTGTCACCATTATCGAGCAGAAGAAAATCGCATCTGATATCTACAGCCTGTGGATACAGACTGAACATATTGCAAAAGGAGCCAGACCAGGCCAGTTTTTATCTCTATACAGCCAGGATAAAAGCCATATGCTGCCGCGTCCTATCAGTATTTGCGAGATTGACAGAGAACAGGGCCGCATCCGTATGGTATACCGGGTCGTAGGAGAGGGCACAGCAGAATTTTCCCATAAAAAAGCCGGAGAACAGATAGAAGTTCTAGGACCGCTTGGCAATGGTTTTCCATTAGATGTTGGGAAAAAACGTATTTTTTTGATGGGCGGTGGGATTGGAATTCCACCGATGGTACAGCTTGCAAAAGAGTTAGACGGCGAGGTGCAAGTGATTGCCGGCTATCGGGATGAGCTGTTTTTAACAGAAGAATTAAAAGAATATGCCAGTCTCTACGTTGCAACGGAAGATGGAAGTGCTGGCACAAAAGGGAATGTAATCGATGCCATCTATGCGCATAAGCTAGAAGCAGACCTTATCTATGCCTGCGGTCCCAAGCCTATGCTGCGTGCCATCCAATCCTATGCCAAAGAACATGGGATTCTCTGCTACCTTTCTATGGAAGAGCGCATGGCTTGTGGCATCGGCGCATGTCTTGCCTGTGTGTGCCAGTCCAAAGAAGTTGATGCGCATACACAAGTACATAATAAGCGCATCTGCAAAGATGGCCCAGTCTTCTTAAGTACGGAGGTAGAACTGTGAAAAATACAAAAGTAACACTTGCAGGAGTTGAGCTTCAAAATCCTGTGATGACTGCATCAGGAACCTTTGGTTCTGGTATAGAATACAGTGAATTTTATGACTTAGGGCGATTGGGTGCCGTTGTGACCAAAGGTGTAGCCAATGTCCCCTGGCCTGGCAATCCCATCCCCCGCATTGCAGAGACGGCAAGTGGGATGTTAAATGCCATCGGACTTCAGAATCCGGGCATCGACACTCTTTTAGAGAGGGATATTCCATACCTTAGAAAATACCAGACCAAAATCATCGTCAATATCTGTGGAAAGACCATTGAAGACTACTGTGAGGTCGTAGAGCGCCTTAGTACAGAGCCTGTAGACTTTCTGGAAATCAATGTCTCCTGCCCCAATGTCAAAGAAGGCGGCATTGCCTTTGGACAGAATCCAAAAGCTCTAGAAGCCATCACAAGAGAAGTTAAAAAATACGCCAGGCAGCCTGTTATTATGAAACTAAGTCCCAATGTAACGGACATTACCGAGATGGCAAAGGCCGCAGAAGCAGGAGGCGCAGATGTCCTCTCGCTTATCAATACCATCACCGGCATGAAGATAGATATTCACAGAAGAACCTTTGCTATCGCCAACAAGACCGGTGGCCTCTCCGGGCCAGCCATAAAGCCTGTCGCAGTCCGTATGGTCTATCAAGTCGCCCAAAGTGTTCGTCTTCCAATTATCGGAATGGGTGGTATCTGCACTGCCGAGGATGCCTTGGAATTTATCCTAGCCGGTGCCACAGCCGTATCGATAGGAACCGCAAACTTTACAAATCCTTACGCAGCAAAAGAAGTTGCAGAAGGGATTGAGGCCTATATGGAACAGCATCAGATTGCGGATATTAAGAGTTTGATAGGGGCAGTAGGATAGAAGCTGCAAGGAGGAAGTAAGTTGACGCTTGAAGAGATTAAAAAGGGTGAATCAAAAAATGTAGAATTCAAAGTCCAACTTCCAGATGACAGCAGAAAATATATAAAGACCGTTGTCGCTTATGCCAATACATCAGGCGGAAAAATTGTGATAGGTGTAGATGACAATACACGAAAGATTGTTGGGGTAGAGCCAAGCTCAGTCTTTCAAATAATGGATAAGATTGCAAATGCAATTTCTGATTTATGTGTACCACAGATTGTTCCTAATATTACATTTCAGACCATTGAAGAAAAATGCATTGTAGAGATTGAGATTTATCCTGGTCAAAATCGTCCGTATTATATCCAAAGGTTAGGAAAAGAAAATGGAACATATATTCGGGTGGCTGGAACTAGCAGACCAGCGGATGATGCGATTTTAAAAGATTTGGAGTATCAGGGCGCGGGCAAATCATTTGATGAACTTGTAAATGTAGAGAATGATTATCAAGAATCAGATGCTTTGCAACTGTGTAAAGATATTCGGGCGTATCTTTCAGAATCAAAAGCAGTTCCTCTAGATAATGTAAGAGAAATAACGATTACCAATTTAGAAAACTGGGGAATTTTAAAAAGAAATGGACAGATGTATCTTCCCACCAATGCGTTTTTGCTTCTTACAAAAAATACTTTTCGTTTTGCAAAAATCCAATGTGCATTATTTAAAGGAGAAAACAGAGCTGTCTTTATTGACCGAAGGGAATTTGGTGGTCCAGTTTATACGCAGATTTATGAGGCATATCGATTTGTCTTAAAACATATTAATCTAGGTGCTACTATAGATGGCATTATTCGAAAAGATAGATATGAACTTCCTCCAGAAAGTATTCGTGAAGCAATTATCAATGCAGTATGTCATCGGAATTATCTAGACCATTCTTGTGTACAAGTTGCAATTTATGATAATAGAGTGGAGATTACATCACCAGGTATGCTGTATGGCGGACTGACTGTAGAGCAGGCTATGTCAGGGCGTTCTAAAATCCGTAATGTCTGTATTGCAGAAGTATTTAGCCGGATGGGGATTATAGAACAATGGGGAACGGGTTTTCAGCGTATGATGCAAGGATGTAGAACGTATGGTGTACAAGACCCAGAAGTTATTGATATGGGTGACAGTCTCCGGGTAAATTTTTACCGTTCTGTGATAGAAACTAACATAGAAACTATAAAAACTGACCTAGAAACTAACATAGAAACTGAAAAGTTATCCAATACTGAGAGAAAAATAATACAATTAGTTCAAGACCACCCGGAAATAACACAAGAAGAAATGGCAGAGACTTTGGGAATGTCTAAAAGTGGGATTCGCTATGCAATAAGAAAATTAAAAAGTAAAAAGATTCTTGTGCGCGAAGGAGCTACTAAAAAAGGAAAATGGATGATTGTTAAAAATGAGGAACGGAAAATGGATTGAAAACGTTCATTAAACATGGTAAAATGGGGAAAATTACCGGAAGTAAGGAGAGATATACTCTATGGAACAGTATAAAAGAGAATTTATTGAATTTATGATTGATTGCCAGGTCTTAAAGTTTGGTGATTTTGTAACAAAGAGTGGCAGAAAGACCCCATTTTTTGTAAATACTGGCTTCTATCGCACAGGTGCGCAGCTTCGGAAGCTAGGGACATATTATGCAAAAGCTATCTATGAGAAGTTCGGTCTGGATTTTGATGTGTTGTTTGGTCCAGCCTACAAGGGGATTCCACTTACGGTAGCAGCGACGATTGCCATCAGTGAACAGTACGAAAAAGAGATTCGCTACTGCTCGAATCGTAAAGAAGTCAAAGACCACGGAGATAAGGGGATTCTTCTTGGAAGCCCGATACAGGATGGGGACCGGGTTGTGATTATCGAAGATGTGACAACTGCCGGGACATCAATTAAAGAGACGCTGCCGATTATCAAGGCGCAGGGAGAAGTGCATCCTGTGGGCCTTGTAGTGTCCGTAGACCGTATGGAGAGAGGACAAGGCGAGAAAAGTGCGCTTGCAGAGATAGAAGAACTCTACGGCCTTCAGACAACGGCAATTGTGACAATGGAAGAAGTGGTGGAGCATCTGTATCAGCGTCCCTATAATGGAAAAGTCATCATAGATGATGCATTAAAAGCAGCAATTGACGCATACTATAAACAGTATGGTGTAAAGTAGAAAGGGGCTATCGATGAATAATGAAAAGACCTATAAGACCATGGCAAATGTAGGGGCTGGCGATTTGGCGATTGGGATTATTGTGCTGGTGACAGGGATTGTAACCGGGGTTTTGATGATTATCAATGGTTCCCGCTTACTCAAAGGAAAATCGGACTTGATGTTTTAATGTAGGTTGTCGAGAGACAGGACTTCTGGACGCACCAGAAGCCCTGTTTTCCGATAGCCTTTTTTGTTGATAATATAGAAAACGGATTAAAGGAGTTTTAGGTGAAAAGAGAGTCAGAAAAGTATGTCAGACTTACCATTCGTATTTTTTTCGTTCTCTACCTTTCGTTACTGGTCTATCTGATGTTTTTTGCGGAGGAGTGGGGACGCTCTATGCTAGAGGGAGATTACAAATATAATCTGGTGCCATTTCGGGAGATTTGGCGTTATCTAACGTACCATAAGCAAATCGGTATCTGGAATGTACTTTGGAATCTGGTGGGAAATGTAGTTGGTTTTATTCCCTATGGTGCGATGCTTCCAGCTCTTTTTAAAAAAACAATGGGATTTTGTAAAGTGGCTCTGTTAAGCTTTGAGCTGACACTTTTCATAGAGCTTACGCAGCTTATCCTCCGGGTTGGAAGCTGCGATGTGGACGATATGATATTAAATACTCTGGGAGGATGTATTGGATATGGTGTATATCGGCTGATAATATGCTGGAAGGAGCGTAAAATTGTCGAAGAGAAAATATAAATTTACCCGCAAAAGGCAGTCTCGCCTTGGCATTATGGCTACGATAACCGGTGTATTGGCATTACTTTGTGTCGCTGGTATGGTGGCGATTGCTTATCTGGAGAGTGGAGCCGCGGGAAAGGTGGTTGCGGTGCCGGCTTTTCTGGCACTTTTATTGGCGCTGCTTGGATTTTTAAAAAGTATTCAGGGGATTCGGGAAGAAGATACGTATCGATTCTTTCCCTGGATGGGCTTTATATTAAATGGAATGACACTAATTGTATTTGGACTGATCTATACGGTGGGGTGGTAACATATGGAGACAATAGAAAAAGAACGCTGGCTGCTTGCGAAAGAACGCATCGAAGAAATTGCAAGGGAACCAGAGATAGATGGAACACTGGGCATTTATTTTCAAAAGACCGCTGATTTTTTGATGCTGATGCAAAAGGCATGGGAAAAGACAGAGAGCGGCACACTAAAACATGCTTCTCTAGAAGAACTAAAAGTATGGAACCAGACGTTATATGAAGATATTGCAGGAGATGCTTATCAGAGAAGCTTTGCCAATCCTTCATATGCAGTGGCAGAACTGGGTGAAACATATGGTCAGATTCTGTCATTTGTATATGCGGAGCTTCGGGGGATGATTGTCTATGCATATGAGCAGCGCGCAGAAGAGATGCTTATCTATATGGAGCTGTTTTTGCAACTGCACAGCGCTTTTTGTACAGAGGAGTTACCCACAAAAGAAGAACTTTTACAAGATGTCTATTGGTTTATCAGTGATAACAGTGACATTAGTGTAACAAGGCGTATAAGAGAACAACTAGACCCTTCGCTTTCTTTTTTTAGAGATATTATTATGGAGGCGGACCTAGAAGATTTGCGCTATCTGTACCAGTTTGGAGAGTATATTACAGATACCGAGATTCAGACAAGCCAGTATCTAAATACGTTGCCTTTAGAGGAGATTGAGAAGATTGCATCGGTATTTACAGAAGGCTATCGGATTGGCTTTTTAGTCAACCAGAAACCTTTATATAAGAAGAAAACCGTCAATATTCGCTATTGCATTGGATTTGAGCGCATCATTCGACAGGCGGTGATAAATTTTCAGAAGATGGGATTAGAAAGTATCCTCTATCGGGCGGCAGTCAGCCGGGTCAATATGCGTGAGGCAAATCGAATTGGCTGCTATGGCACTTCTGCAAATCGCCAATATGAATATGACCACAAAGGCGATGCAGCACTTTTTATGGACAAGGCTTTTGTAGAGCGAAAGTTAGGAGTATTGCGAACCGCATATGAGACATATAAAGAGCTGGCAGAAGTACATGCTGGCCCGGCAGTGATGGAGGTCTTTGGAGAAAAGCCATTTGAGCCAGAGGGAAAGGCAGAAGCTCTGAAACTCAATAAGAAGCAACAGGAGAATCAAGTGCTTCTAAACAGCCGCGCAGGACAGATTACCAATGAATATATCAAAGGCGAGGAACGAAGTTTTACCATTATCGCTTTCCCGGTGCCAGATATTGGCGAGCGATTTCCTGAGATATTTGCAGACACGGTAAAACTCAATACATTGGATTATAAAACCTGGCAAAAGATTCAGCAGAAGATGATAGATGTACTGGATACTGGAACATATGTTCGAATCAAAGGCAGCAATGGAAACCAGACAGACCTTTTGGTGGCTTTAAAATCTATGGAAGACCCACTACACGAGACGGTCTTTGAAAACTGTGTGGCAGATGTCAATATTCCTGTGGGAGAGGTCTTTACTTCACCAAAGCTGAAAGGAACAAAAGGGGTGTTGCATGTTGGTGGTGTCTATCTAGATGGGCTTTATTATAAGGACCTTCGACTTACCTTTTGCGATGGAATGATTACAGAGTACACTTGCGCAAATTATCAGGAGGAAGAAGAAAATAAGAGGTATCTTAGGGAAAATGTGCTTTTCCATCACAAGACGCTTCCTATGGGAGAGTTTGCGATTGGAACCAATACGACGGCTTATATGATGGGCAAAAAGTATGGGATAGCGGGAAGACTTCCGATTCTGATTGCAGAGAAGATGGGGCCACATTTTGCAGTGGGGGATACTTGCTTTTCGTGGGAAGAAGATGTTGTAACTTGCAATCCTGACGGGAAGAAGATGATTGCGAAAGAGAATGAATGTTCGATGCTTAGAAAAGAAGATGTGGAGAAGGCGTATTTTAACTGTCATACGGATATTACGATTCCCTATGATGAGTTGGGGGAGATTGTTGTGCTTCATAAAGATGGAACAGAGACTGCGATTATTCAGGAAGGGCGCTTTGTGCTGGAGGGGACGGAGTATTTAAATCGAGCGTTTGAGGTGATATAGGACGCCAGGACGGGAGGGGAGTAGGTTCCTTCCAGACCCCGCTCGCGCTTAATGAACGCCTATAGCGGTACTAAATTCGCGACTGCGCGTTCCGCTTGCGCTCATTAAGTGCCGATGGCGTCCAATGGGTCTTTCAGGAACCTACTCCCCTCCCGCCCTGGCTGACTATGGCCAGCCATAAGTTATATAACACTATCGCGTAATATTGTATAGAGCATATAAGAGTAGTGTTCCGCCCGAAGCGTACGTATCGGAGCCAACGCACAGCTCGACATGGTCTGGCAGATGTTCCTGCAAGACCCATTGGACGTCGTCGGCACTTAGCGAGCGCAAGCGGATACGCGCAGTCGCGAGCTTAGTACCGCTACAGGCGTCCATTAAGCGAGAGCGGGGTCTGGAAGGAACATCTGCCAGGCCGTGGCGAGCGTCCTTTGTATAGAACTTCGCTTGACAAAGCGCTAACGTCTAGGTATGATAAGCTGGCAGAGATTGTTAATTACCATTCAAGAGAAAAGGAGACAAAACATGGCAAAAGTAGGAATTGTTATGGGCAGTGATTCAGATATGCCTATTATGAGTAAGGCAGCAGAAGTGTTGGAGAAATTGGGCGTGGATTATGAGATGACGATTATCTCCGCACACCGCGAGCCGGATGTGTTTTTTGAGTATGCAAAGGGCGCTGAAGAGCGGGGCTTTCAGGTAATCATTGCCGGAGCCGGAAAGGCAGCACATCTTCCGGGAATGTGTGCCGCTATCTTCCCGATGCCAGTGATTGGAATTCCTATGAAGACTTCCGACTTAGGCGGTGTGGATTCTCTGTATTCGATTGTACAGATGCCTTCTGGAATCCCGGTGGCTACCGTGGCAATCAATGGAGGAGCTAATGCAGGAATCTTGGCAGCGAAGATTTTGGCTGTGTCGGATAAGGAACTGTTAGGACGTTTAAAGGCATATTCGGCAGAGATGAAACAAGAGGTAGAACAAAAAGCAACAAAGCTTGATAAGCTTGGATATAAAGAGTATTTAAAACAGATGAAATAAAACGGCAGAACTTTCTAATAGGAGGGCATGTAATATGGATTATAAGAATGCAGGTGTAGATATTGAGGCTGGTTATCAGTCAGTGGAGCTGATGAAAAAATATGTCAAGGAGACCATGAGACCAGAGGTGCTTGGCGGACTGGGAGGATTTTCAGGGGCATTTTCGATGAGCGCATTTAAAAATATGGAAAAACCAACGCTGGTATCTGGTACAGATGGCGTGGGAACGAAGTTAAAACTTGCGTTTTTGATGAATAAGCACGATACCGTGGGGATTGACTGTGTGGCGATGTGTGTCAATGATATTGCCTGTGCTGGCGGAGAACCTCTCTTTTTCCTGGATTATATTGCGTGTGGCAAAAATTATCCTGAAAAGATTGCAACGATTGTAAGCGGTGTGGCAGAGGGCTGTAAACAGGCCGGGGCAGCGCTGATTGGCGGAGAGACTGCGGAGATGCCAGGATTTTATCCGGTGGATGAATACGATTTGGCTGGATTTGCAGTGGGGATTGTAGATGAGAAGGATTTAATCACCGGTTCTGATATTCAGGATGGGGATACTCTGATTGGAATTGCATCTTCTGGCGTACATAGTAATGGATTTTCGCTGGTACGCAAAGTGTTCCGTATGAGTGAAGAATATTTGAATATGTATTATGATTGTCTGGGAAGTACGTTAGGTGAGACGCTGATTACACCAACGAAAATCTATGTCAAAGCACTTCGTGATGTTCGGGGGGCTGGTGTTAAGATTAAAGGATGCAGCCATATTACAGGCGGTGGTTTCTATGAGAATATTCCAAGAATGTTGCCAGAAGGAATGCGCGCAGTGGTGAAAAAGGATAGCTATCCGGTACTTCCTATCTTTAAGATGCTTCAGGTAGATGGCAATATCAGTGAAGAGATGATGTACAATACCTACAATATGGGAATTGGAATGGTACTTGCAGTAGATAAAAAAAATACAGATAAGACTATGGAGGCAATTAAAGCAGCTGGTGAGATGCCTTATATTATCGGTTCTGTAGAAAGTGGAGAAAAGGGTGTAAGCATATGTTAAAACTTGCCGTACTGGTGTCTGGCGGTGGCACGAATTTACAGGCGATTATTGATGCCATTGCAGATGGCAGGATTACCAATGCCAGGATTGAGACGGTGATTAGTAACAATCCAGGTGCCTATGCACTAAAGCGTGCAGAAAAGGCAGGGATAACAGCTTCTTGTATTAGTCCCAAGGAGTATGCCAAAAGAGAAGACTTTCACCAGGCATTGCTTCAGGCACTTTTGCTTGCCAAGGTGGATTTGGTTGTCTTAGCCGGGTGTTTGGTTGTGATACCAGAACAGATAGTACAGGCATTTGAACATCGGATTATCAATATTCATCCGTCCTTGATACCTTCTTTTTGTGGAAAGGATTATTATGGGTTAAAGGTACACGAAGGAGTGTTAGACAGAGGCGTAAAGGTGACAGGCGCAACGGTACATTTTGTGGATGCTGGAACTGATACAGGGCCGATTATCTTACAGAAAGCAGTCCGTGTAGAGGCTTCTGATACGCCAGAGACACTTCAGAGAAGGGTGATGGAAGAGGCAGAATGGGTCATTATGCCAAAGGCGATTGATTTAATTGCCAACAATAAGATACAGGTGACAGGCGGAAAGGTAGTGGAAATATGAAGATATTGATTGTGGGAAGCGGCGGCAGAGAACATGCGATTGCCTGGAAGGTGGCAAAAAGTTCCAAGGTGACAAAAATCTACTGTGCACCTGGCAATGCCGGAATTGCAGAATACGCGGAGTGTGTGGATATTGGCGCGATGGAATTTGACAAGCTGGCAGCATTTGCCAAAGAGCATCAGATTGATTTGACGGTTGTGGGGATGGATGACCCGCTAGTTGGAGGGATTGTCGATGTCTTTGAAGCGCAGGGCCTACGAGTGTTTGGTCCGCGTAAAAATGCAGCTATTTTAGAAGGCTCTAAAGCATTTTCCAAGGATTTGATGAAAAAATATGGGATTCCTACAGCAGCTTATGAGAACTTTGATGACCCAGAGAAAGCGCTTGCATATCTAGAGACCGCTTCGATGCCAATTGTACTGAAGGCAGACGGGCTGGCTCTTGGAAAGGGAGTACTTATCTGTGAGACACTGGAAGAAGCCAAAGAGGGTGTAAAGTCCATTATGATGGACAAGAAGTTTGGCTCTGCGGGCAATCAGATGGTGATAGAAGAATTTATGACAGGGCGGGAAGTGTCCGTCTTAAGTTTTGTGGATGGAAAGACGATTCGGATTATGACATCGGCACAGGACCATAAGCGTGCACAAGATGGCGATAAAGGACTGAATACAGGCGGAATGGGTACATTTTCTCCAAGTCCTTTTTACACAGAAGAAGTGGATACATTCTGTAGAGAGCATATTTATCAAAAGACTGTGGATGCGATGGCAGCGGAAGGAAGAGCTTTTAAAGGGATTATTTTCTTTGGACTGATGCTGACCGAGAAAGGACCACGTGTACTGGAGTACAATGCGCGTTTTGGAGACCCGGAGGCGCAGGTAGTGCTGCCACGTATGAAAAATGACATTGTGGAAGTATTTGAGGCATGCGTGGACGGGACACTTGATAAAATCGAACTGGAGTTCGAGGATAATGCAGCAGTCTGTGTGGTACTGGCATCAGAAGGGTATCCGGTGCAGTATAAAAAAGGATTTGAGATTCAGGGGCTAGAAGCTTTTAAAGGACAGGAAGATAAGTTTGTATTCCATGCCGGCAGTAAGTTTGCCGATGGAAAGATTGTGACAAATGGAGGGCGTGTGCTTGGAGTGACAGCACTTGGCAAGAATCTAAAAGAAGCGCGGGCAAATGCATATCGGGCAGCAGAAGAAGTGGATTTTGAAAATAAATATTGTAGAAGTGATATTGGAAAGGCGATTGACGAGGCTTAAAGATTTTTGGAAAATTAGAACTTTCTACAGAACAGACCACTGGTTTAGACGGTGGTCTGTTTTATTCTATGAAAAATTTAAAACAAATGTTTTACAATCTTTCAAATTCCTGAAAATTTAGCGAAATGCGTTGACTTTTTTCTGTGGAAGACGTAAGGTATAGGTTATAATTTGGTATTAAAATATCTGAAAGAGAGAATTTGTATGGGAAAGATGAAACATTTCAAAGGACAGACATTAGGCATACTTTGTTGTCTGCTTCTGTACTTTGGTATAACGGCGATGGCAGCTCCAGCAGTAGAAGGGAATACAGATGTTACTTCTGTTACAGATGGAACCGTTTCTGCGGATTATGTGGTTACAAATGATACTGCGATGGAACATGTGTCGCTTACCCTGTCTTATGATAAAGAGGTACTGACCTATCTCTCAGGAAGCGGAGGAGATAATTTTTCAGGTAATGGTGGTAATGGAGCAGTACAACTAAGCAGCAGTCCCAATGACACCACGGCTTCTTTTTCTGTACGTTTTCGCGGGAAAGAGGATACCGATACCAAGATAGAGATTACATCCTGCGTGATTACTGTAGATGGAAAAGAGATAGATGTGCTGAATCAGGACGGCTCTGTACCTTCTGATGAAGAAGCAGTAGAAGGAGACGAGGACGACGAAGAACGTGCAAGTTTTGTGATAGACGAACGTACGTTCTATGTAAGGCGCCCGGATGATATTGAAGGGTTTGATTCTGTACATCTTGATATTCAGGGAATTGACAGTCGTGCCTTAAAGCATCAGAATCTTGATATCTATGTGGTACGGCTTCGGAGTGATAATGGAAGCTACCGGGATGATTTTGTCTATAATCCTGATACTGGTAATGTGATTCCTTTTGTACAGATGGAAAGCGGCAAGGATGATGTAATCTTTATTGAGCCCGTAGAGGGAGGATATACTCCTACAAGATATTCCTATGTCGATATGCCATGGGGACCTAAATATACAATTCCAGCCTATAAGCATGTGATTATTGATGGTGTGGATGAGATTTTTGATGATACCAACCGTTATCTTGTCTATGGCATCAACCAGGACGGTGAAAAGGCGTGGTACAGTTATGATTATGATAAGGAATGTCTGCAAGCTTTTGATGATATGGCGTATCAAGGAGAGCAGAATTATATTCTGGATCTGGAAGAATCGGTGGAAGGTATGCGCGCGGAATCCGCGAATCTTCTGAAACGCTACGACACCAATATGGGTCGGCGTCTGATGATTATCTTGGCTTTGATTATTATTATTGTTATCCTTTTAAATGCGGTGGTGCTTTTATATCTGCGGATGCGTAAGATGCAATTTCCAGAGTCCGAAGAAGAGGAGATTGCAGAAGAACTCGAAACGACAACAGCGAACAGGCGTAGAAAGAAAGCAAGTGCTTATATAACTGGCAATCTGGAGGAAAATGAGACTGATTTTCAGGAACCAGAGAAGGAAGAAGAGGAAGACGATATTGAGTTAGAGATTATTGACCTTGATGATTTGGGCGAGGAAGATGAGAAGTAATGCCACTTTATAGAAGCCGGTGTGGAAGACTTTGGGTGTCTTTTAACACCGGTTTTCTGTCGGAAAAATATAGTTGACGGAGAGTTGTGAGGTTGTTATACTGTGTGTATAACATGTGTATGAGGGGCGTTAGGATATCAGGACGCTAGGACGAGAGGGCAGTAGGTTCCTTCCAGACCCCGCTCGCGCTTAATGAACGCCTATAGCGGTACTAAATTCGCGACTGCGCGTAACCGCTTGCGCTCATTAAGTGCCGATGGCGTCCAATGGGTCTTTCAGGAACCTACTGCCCTCTCGCCCTGGCTGACTACGACTAGCCATAAAATATAAGATACTATCATGTAATACTACGTAGCATGTAGGTATAAGTGTTTTGTCCGAAGCGTATGTATCGGAGCCAACGCACAGCTCGACATGACCTGGCAGATGTTCCTGCAAGACCCATTGGACGCCATCGGCACTTAGCGAGCGCAAGCGGATACGCGCAGTCGCGAGCTTAGTACCGCTATAGGCGTTCATTAAGCGCGAGCGGGGTCTGGAAGGAACATCTGCCAGGTTGTGGCGAGCGTCCCTTATATCAAAAACATTTCAGCCAGTGAAACCAAAAGTAATAAAGTTACACTATCTTACAAAGGACAGGTGATACGATGTATCTGGAGATTGATTTTAATAGTGATGAAGCCTTTTATGTGCAGATTTGCAATCAGATTATCATAGGGATTGCGACATCAAGGCTTCAGGAAGGGGATGCACTTCCTAGCGTCCGTCAGTTGGCGGGAGAGATAGGGATTAATATGCATACAGTAAATAAAGCGTATAGTCTTTTAAAACAAGAAGGTTATATTCGCTTAGACCGCAGATGTGGAGCAATCGTTGCAGTGGATATTAACAAGCGCAAGGCGATGGAGGAATTGAAGCGAGAACTTTTATTAATCTTAGCGAAGGGAAGCTGCAGAAATATTACCTGTGGGGAAGTCCATGCATTGATTGATGAAATCTATGCGGAGTATGGAGAATAACTTATATAGATAAAAATAAAACAGCATCTATTAGCATCATGCCCATAACAATTTTCGAACGCAGAGCGGTCGAAAGTTGTTATAGATAGGGGGCATGATGCTAATGGATGCGGAACTATAATAGGAGCAAAATAATATGCAGATTTATACGGAGAAAGCAGAGCAGGCATTAGAGTTAGCCAGAAGGGTGTCTGCCAGATTAAATCATCCTTATACGGGTACGGAACATATTTTGTTAGGGCTTTTGAAGGAGAGTACAGGTACAGCCGGGCAAGTGCTTTCAGGTGCCGGAGTGACAGAGCGCGGATTAATCGATATGATTCGTCAGCTGATTGCCCCAGAAGGCGGGACACTGACAAAAGGTCGGCGGGAGTTTACTCCACGTGCGCGTAAGATTTTAGAGGATGCCAGGACAGAAGCGAAGCGCTTTCACGAAGAGCTCGTTGGCACAGAGCATATCTTAATTGCAATACTAAAAGATGGAGAGTGCGTAGCTTCAAGGCTTCTTAATACAATGAGCATCCGCCTGAGAGAGCTCTACGCAGAGCTGCTGACCTCTATGGGGGAGAAAGCCTCTGACTATCGGGAGGAGCCGAAAGGACGTGGTACGCAGACGCTAGAGCATTTTAGCCGTGATTTAACGGAGCTTGCCATGGAAGGAAAGCTTGACCCTGTGATTGGTCGGCAAGAAGAGATCCAAAGGGTGATTCAGGTATTAAGCCGTAGAACGAAAAATAATCCGTGTCTTATTGGTGAGCCTGGTGTAGGTAAGACGGCGATTGTAGAGGGTCTAGCAGCCAGGATTGCCGAAGGGAAAGTGCCAGAATCTATCTTAGGAAAACGATTGTGTATTCTGGATTTAACGGCTATGGTGGCTGGTTCCAAATATCGGGGTGAGTTTGAAGAACGTATCAAAAATGTAATCGAAGAAGTCCGCCAGGACGGACAAATTCTACTGTTTATTGATGAACTTCATATGATGATTGGAGCAGGAGGCGCAGAAGGTGCGATGGATGCCTCTAATATCTTAAAACCGGCAATGGCACGTGGGGAAATACAGATAATTGGTGCGACCACACTAGAAGAATATCGAAAACATATCGAAAAAGATGCTGCCCTAGAGCGCCGCTTTCAGCCAATTACCGTAGAAGAGACCGATGTTGCACAGACGGTAGAGATTTTAAAAGGGCTTCGTCCCTATTATGAGAAACATCATCAGGTAGAGATTACTGATGAAGCACTAGAAGCGGCAGCCAAGCTCTCAGACCGCTATATCAATGACCGTTTTCTGCCAGATAAGGCAATTGATTTGATGGATGAGGCGGCAGCCGGGCTTCGTATGGCACAGTACAGTGCTAATGGCGAGCAGCCTAGTCTTCTGCAGGAGCTGTCGGATATTAGAGGAGAATTAGAAGCAGCACTGATAAAAGGCGATATGGAGAGGGCGCACGAATGTCGGCTTGTGGAACAGAAGCTTCAGGCCAAATTAGAACATAAAGGCCAGACAAAAGGAAGAAAAAAGCAAAGTATTGTGACAGAAGAGCAGATTGCACAGACCGTATCCCGTTGGACCAAGATTCCTGTACAGCGTCTAGCAGAAGCTGAGTCTCAAAAGCTTCGCCGTTTGGAGCAGACGCTTCATAAGCGGGTTATTGGTCAGGAGGAGGCTGTGACAGCGGTTGCCAGGGCTGTTAAGAGAGGCCGTGTAGGCTTAAAAGACCCTAAACGCCCGATTGGCTCCTTCTTATTCCTTGGGCCAACTGGCGTTGGTAAGACAGAGCTTTGCAAAGCGTTAGCAGAAGTGCTCTTTGGTAAAGAGGATGCAATGATTCGTGTGGATATGTCGGAATATATGGAAAAGCACAGTGTTTCTAAGATGATTGGCTCACCGCCTGGCTATGTTGGTCATGATGACGGCGGACAGCTTAGTGAGAAGGTGCGCAGAAATCCCTATTCGGTACTTCTGTTTGACGAAGTCGAAAAAGCCCATCCCGATGTCTTTAATATTCTGTTGCAGGTATTAGACGATGGGCATATCACCGATTCTCAAGGACGTAAGGTGGATTTTAAAAATACTGTGATAATTATGACTTCTAACGCCGGTGCAAGTGCGATTGTCTCTCCGAAAAAACTGGGGTTTGCTTCCGTAGAAGATGCAAAACAAGACTATGAATTTATGAAAAATGGCGTGATGAGAGAAGTAAAACAAATCTTTAAGCCAGAATTTCTCAACCGCATCGACGAGACCATTGTCTTTCATATGTTGCAAAAAGAAGAGATTATCCAGATTGCAAACCTGCTTTTAAAAGAGCTTGAAAGGCGTTGTGAGACGCAGTTATCGATTCAGGTATCTTTTAAAGACTCTGTAAAGAAATGGCTTGCAGAGACTGGCTATGATAAAAAATATGGTGCCAGACCACTGAAACGTGCGATTCAAAATAAGATCGAAGACCTTTTAGCTGATGAGATACTGTCTGGAAATATTAAAGAAGGCAGCAAAGTAGACGTAAAGGTAGTAAATAAAGTCGTTAAGATAAGTGTAAGACCGGAGGAAGTGGTATGAAAAAAAATACAACCGTATTTTTCTGCCAGAACTGTGGATATGAAGCAGCCAAATGGTCCGGGCAGTGTCCGGCGTGCAGGGAGTGGAATACATTTGCCGAAGAGCCAGTAACCCCCAAACAAAAAGGCGTATCCACCCGAAAGACAGGTAATCGGGAGCGAAAAAGTCCGATTTCTCTAAAAAATATCACCTCTGCCGACCAGGAGCGCATCTCAACGGATATTGGCGAATTAGACCAGGTTCTAGGAGGAGGCATTGTCCCTGGTTCTCTCGTCCTTGTAGGCGGCGACCCTGGCATTGGCAAATCGACACTGCTTCTGCAGGTCTGCCGTCATCTGGCAGAAAGGCTTCCTTCGCTTCTCTATATATCAGGTGAGGAGTCTTTGCAGCAGATTAAGCTAAGAGCTGCCCGCATTGGCACTTTTTCGGATAGTTTAAAGCTTCTGTGTGAGACCAATCTGGCAGATATTGAAGAGATTGTACTTAGAGAACAACCAAAAGTAGTGATTATTGATTCTATACAGACGATGTATCAGGAGGATATCTCCTCAGCGCCTGGAAGCGTATCTCAGGTTCGGGAGGCAACCGGTGTGTTGATGCGCCTTGCAAAAGAGCAAAATATCACAATCTTTATCGTTGGCCATGTCACCAAAGAAGGGACAGTTGCCGGGCCAAGGGTGTTAGAGCATATGGTGGACACTGTGCTCTATTTTGAAGGAGACCGCCATGCCTCTTACCGGATTTTGCGTGGTGTTAAGAACCGTTTTGGTTCCACCAATGAAATCGGTGTCTTTGAGATGATGGAATCGGGTCTAAAAGAAGTGAAAAATCCTTCGGAATATATGTTAAGCGGTAAGCCAGAGGGGGCATCAGGCTCTGTCGTTGCCTGTACAATGGAAGGAAGCCGCCCAATGCTTCTAGAGATTCAGGCATTAGTCTGCAAGACCAATTTTGGACTCCCTAGACGGACGGCTGCCGGGATAGACTACAACCGGGTCAATCTTCTGATGGCAGTGCTGGAGAAAAGGCTGCATTTGCCATTGTCAAGCTATGATGCCTATGTCAATATCGCTGGTGGTCTTCGCTTAAATGAACCAGCGATGGACTTGGCACTTGTATTAGCTGTTATTTCCAGCTTTAAAGACGTTCCCATCTCTGACAAGACGATTGTCTTTGGTGAAGTGGGATTAAGCGGAGAAGTGCGTGCGGTCAGCATGGCACAGCAGAGAGTGTTAGAGGCCAAAAAGCTAGGATTTACCAGAGTTATCTTTCCTAAAAGCAGCCAGGAGTCTGTGAAAAATATAACAGGTATTGACGTGATTGGTGTGGCCACGGTAAAGGATGCACTAAGAGTAGTGTCTGCACCAGATGAAATTACAAATTAAATTTTTTTCTTGACACAGATAAGAATACATAGTATAATATCCGAGTGTCAGAGATACAGGGATATAGTTCAGTCGGTAGAACGTTGGTCTCCAAAACCAAATGTCGAGGGTTCGAGTCCTTCTGTCCCTGTTTAGGCTTCGGAATACCTGTTCCGAAGCTTTTTATTTTTTAAAAGTGTTGATTTGAAGGATAGAAGAAAGGGTGATTGGCAAGATGCATAGAAAAAAAATCTTTGTATGTTGTTTTCTGATAATGGTTGTAATGCTTATGGCTGGATGCTCAAAAGTAGCACAGGCCGGAACCACAGAACAGTCGGAAGAAGTTAGAAAGATTGCAGAAAATCGTTTAGAGGCGATTTTGGAGAGTAAAAAAATTGTGATTGGTATCTCTCCTGATTATGCGCCATTTGCATTTATTGCAGAGAAAAAAGAAGAGACATATTGTGCAGGTTCGGATATTGAGCTTGGAAAATATATTGCAGAGCAGATGGGGGTTGAAGCAGAGTTTCGTGAGATGGAATTTGAAGAATGTCTAGAGGCGGTCTCCAAAGGAGAAGTAGACCTGGTACTTCTAGGGATGCTGGGAGAAAAAGACAGAGAAGAAATGATGGATTTTACCAATGTCTACTACAGGCCAGGAACACAGGTTATTCTGGTTAAAGAGCGGCAAAAAGAGAAGCTAAAGACACAGGAAGATTTTCAGGAAAAGACACTGGCAGCACAATATGGAAGCTTGCAGGCACAGCTTGTTGTGGAACAGTTTCCAGAGTCTTATCTGAATCTGTCAGAGAACGTATCAGGCGCTGTCTTGATGCTTCGGACAGGCTCTGTGGATGGTGTGGTTTTAGAAGAAGCCCTAGCTGGAGAGATGCTTCGGGAGTATTCAGAACTGGCACGTTCAGAAGCAGAGATTACCTATACACCGCAAGAGATTGTCGGCGGTGTGGGAAAGGGGGAGACAGAGCTTCTAGAGCGAATCAATGAGATTATCAACTCTGTCACCGAACAGAATCTCTATCTGCATTGGATAGATGAAGCCAATGAACTGGCAGCTTCTATGTGACTACTGTTCGGTTAAGACTCCTACAGGAATATTGTTGAGCCAGTCGGGCTGACGATAGTGTGCAATAATATTTCTTATGGTACTCATAGCAGGTGTAAATACTTTGTCTTTGTGATAGACCAGACTAAAAGAGCGCTCAAGCTCGTTGGACTGTGGATTAAAGATACGAATCTGGTGGCTTCTGATATCCCGCTCCAAAAGTCTGACAGAGACAACTGCTAAACATTGATTATATAAAATAGCATTTCGAAATGCGTCCGGGCAAGTGGCTTCCCAGGAGATAGAGATAGTTAAGTTGTGTCGTTTGATAAATTTATCAAAAAGCGCCCGGGTGCCACTGCCTGGCTCACGCATTACAAATTTCTGGTGTTCTAATTCTTTTACACAGACCTCTTTACGCTCGGCAAACGGATGCTGTGCAGCGCACCCAAGCACCAGAAAATCCCGGATGCTTGGCAAGATAATCAAATCCTGATGATGGATTTCTCCTTCCACAAGTGCAATATCCAATTCGGATTTTAGAATTTTTTCTTCTATCATATGGGTATTTCCAATAAAAGTATAAGTCTCAATCTCTGGCATAACCTGTTGAAAATCATTGAGAACATTAGAGATTAAACAAGAACCAATCGTGATAGTAGAGCCAATGCGGATAATTTCCTTGTGGTTTTTTTTCTGCATATTGCGTTCTAGTTGGTCAAACTGCCCGACCACCTGATAGGCATTATTTAAAAGCTCCTGTCCAGCCGGCGTAATATGCAGGCGCCTAGAGAGCCGGTCAAAGAGTCTGGTATCATAATATTCTTCTAATTCCCGGATGGCTTGGCTTATCGTGGGTTGTGAGAGAAAGAGTTCCCTTGCTGCGGTATTCATAGAGCCACATTCTGCGACTGTGATAAATATTTTTAAATGTCGAATCGTCATCCGTATTTTCCCCTTTGCTATATAACAATAAGATAGTGTAAAGTTATAGGTTTTACCTATAAGTATGATAGAATAATATCATTTTTCAGAAACAGAAACAAGTGCTATAATAGTAACCATGCAAAAAAGTAAATGACAGAGAAAAGGAGAAGAGGTATGTCAGCATTAAACGTTAGCGCAGAGGATGTAAAAAGAGTCAAGGGTATGGGGTTTTTAAACAACAAGGGAACCGATAATTTCAACGGGCGGATTATTACCATCAACGGCAAGATTACTGCCGCGCAACAGAGGTGTATTGCAGAGGCAGCAGAGAAATTCGGATGTGGCGAAGTCGCATTTACCACCCGTATGACCATAGAAGTACCAGGAATTCCTTATGAAAAAATTGAGGAATTTCAGAAATATATTGCCAAAGAAGGACTTGTAACAGGTGGTACAGGTGCAAAGGTGCGTCCGATTGTGGCATGTAAAGGAACGACTTGCCAGTATGGGCTTTTGGATTCTTTTGCATTGGCAAAGGAGATTCATGAGCGTTTTTATGAAGGATATCGCCAGGTGGTACTTCCGCATAAATTTAAGATTGCGGTGGGCGGATGTCCTAATAACTGTGTAAAGCCAGACCTAAACGATATTGGGATTATTGGACAAAGGATTCCTGATTTTGACAAAGAGTCCTGTAAGGGATGTAAGAAATGTGCGATTGAGAAAAACTGTCCAATAAAAGCAGCAAAAGTGGTAGACGGCGTACTTAAGATTGATGAAGAAGTCTGCAACCACTGTGGGCGCTGTGTAAAGAACTGCCCGTTTGACGCGATAAAAGACGGGGCTTATGGATATAAGATTTATATTGGTGGACGTTGGGGCAAGAAGGTGGCAAAAGGACGTACACTTAGTAAGATATTCCTTGACAAGGAAGAAGCACTGAATGTTATTGAAAAGGCAATCTTGTTCTTTAAGGAGCAGGGGAAAGCAGGAGAGAGACTTTCCGAGACGATTGAAAGAATTGGTTTTGAAAATGTGGAAAAAGAACTGTTGTCAGATGCGATATTGAAGAGAAAAGGTGAGATTTTAGCATAAGATTTATTAAGGGGCTGTTATCAAATCCGGTTTGGGTCCGGTTTGCTAACAGCCCTTTGATAAATTAGGAATAAAAGGATATCATTGTGATAGTTTTTGTGGAAGATAGTGATAGTCGAAGATAGGGTAGTGTATTATAATGGTTGTAATTCTATAGAAATGGAGGAAAATAGTATGAATCAGAAAGAAAGAAGAGATAAAGGACTTCCATATATTTCGGATGATGCGGTGTTTGAGGAGCAGAAAGTGTGCAGGAGGATATTGCAGAGGTTGAATACGGTGGACAGATCAGATTTTGAAGAGATTGGGAGGATTGTAAAAGAGCTTTTTGGAAAATCAGAGAATGCGTTTTTAAATCCGCCGTTTTATTGTGATTATGGTTCCCATATTGAGGTAGGGAAGAACCTGTTTATGAATTATAATTGTATGATTATCGATGTGGCAAAAGTGACGATTGGAGATAATTGTATGTTTGCACCTAATGTAGCAATATATACGGCGGGACATCCGGTGCATCCGGTGACAAGGAATTCGCTGTATGAATATGGAGTAGAGGTCACAATTGGGGATAATGTCTGGATTGGAGGAAATTCGGTTGTCCTTCCAGGGGTGCATATCGGGAGTAATACTGTGATTGGGGCTGGAAGTGTTGTCACCAAAGATATTCCTGACTGGGTGATTGCAGCGGGGAATCCTTGTAAAGTGATACGTGAGATTACGGAAGAAGATAGGAAGTATTATTTTAAAGATAGGGAGTTTGATGAAGCAGCTTGGGCGGAGGTTGTGAAGTATGCGAAGAAGGTGGAAAAGTAGGAGGCTAGGACGGGAGGGGAGTAGGTTCCTTCCAGGCCGTGGCGAGCGTTCTTTACACCAGAAAAATATAAAAGCATCTATACCAAATGCGAAAAGAGTGTTATAATATCCAGGGTAAGGAAGTGAATAAGTATGCGCGAGATTCGGCAAGGACAGTTTTACAGACATTTTAAGGGCAATCTATATCAGATTGTAGCGGTTGCAGAGCATACGGAGACCGGAGAGTGTATGGTGGTCTACCAGGCACTTTACGGAGATTATCGTGTGTATGTAAGACCATATGAGATGTTTGTAAGTGAGGTTGACCATAAGAAGTATCCTCAAGTGACACAGAAGTATCGTTTTGAGCTGACAGAGTTTGTAAAGGAGTCTGAAGAGAAAGAAGATAAGCAAACAAATGTTCTGGATGTGCAAGTTGAGGAGCCGGTTCTACAGAAGAAGGTACAAAAGCCAGAGAAAAGTGAAGATGCAAAGATTAATCCATTACTTTTGGAGTTTTTGGATGCAGATACATTAGAAGAAAAACTGCATGTGATGATTTTTGGCAGAAATCAGATGGATGATAATCTTTTAAACAGTATTGCCATATCGCTTGACCTGGTTGTGGATGAAAAGAGTACGCAAGAAAAATATGATGAGATTCTAAACTGTCTTTCGATGATGAAGAGGTTTGAGAGTAATCGTCTTAGGTAAGTAAAAGAAAAGAGAGGTTTGAGAAATGGCAGAGAGAGAATGTAGCAGCACAAGCTGTACAAAGGAGAGCTGTGAGGGGTGTCCAAGTAAGCAGTCGCCTCAAAGCTTTTTGGTGGAGCAAAATAAATTTTCCAACATTAAACATGTTATTGGTGTGGTCAGTGGAAAAGGCGGTGTTGGAAAGTCGATGGTAACAGCGTCTCTGGCCAATATGATGGCGTCCCAGGGGTATAGTGTAGGAATTTTGGATGCAGATATTACAGGGCCTTCGATTCCAAAGATGTATGGACTGCATGGGCCAGCACCAATGGCAGAGGAATGTATTCAGCCAATCTATACCAAGAATGGGATTCGGGTAATGTCCATTAATCTGCTTCTGGAAGATGAGGAAGCTCCCGTAATCTGGAGAGGTCCGATTCTGGCAAATATGGTAAAGCAGTTCTGGAGTGATGTTGCCTGGGGAGAGATTGACTATCTGTTTGTGGACATGCCTCCAGGAACGGGTGATGTGCCACTGACTGTCTTTCAGTCGATTCCGGTGGAAGGGATACTGGTTGTCACTTCTCCACAGGATTTGGTGCGACTGATTGTAAAGAAGGCGCTGAATATGGCAGGTAGTATGAAGATACCAGTGCTTGGCTTGATAGAGAACTACAGCTATGTTGTCTGTCCAGATTGTGGGAAGGAATTTAAGATTTTTGGAGAGAGTGAGATTGATGCACTGTCTGAAGAACTCAATATTCCAGTGCTTGGCAAGATGCCGATTGATACAAAGTTAGCAGAGCTTGCGGATGGTGCTTTTGACCAGGCAGAGAATGAATATCTGTTGCCGGCAGAAAACCGTCTGATGTTTTTATAATCTGAAAAAACAGGGCTTTTGGTCTTAGGTGAGACGAAAGGCCCTGTTTTTGTAATGGATTTAATGTACCAGCCAGAAGTCTTTGACCACTGCAAAAAATTCGCGCAGTAAATTTGTAGGCTGTGTGGCAAGGTCACTTTTGGCAGGGATACCGCTGACTTGTTTATAGCCCAGACTTTTGGCCAGGTGGAGGGCACGACAGATATGAAAGCCATTGCTGATAATGCCAACGGATGCATCATCTGGTATCATTTTTTTAGAGAAAATCAGATTTTCTCTGGTATTGGTGGATTGGTTTTCTTCTTGTATTCGTTCTGATGGAAGGCCTTTTTCCACAAGATATTGTTTCATGGCAGAGCTTTCAGTACATGGTTCGTTCCCTCCTTGCCCGCCAGAGACTATCAGAACCGTATCAGGATTTTCCAGGGCATAGCTGTAGGCTTTATCAAGTCGAAGGGCGAGTGCGCGGCTTGGGCCGCTAGAGCGCACATGTGCACCAAGGACAACAACATAGTCTTGTGGTTCACTGGGCATCTGAAAAGAAGCCTTTAGAATCATCGTTTCCACACCGATAAAAAAGGCAAAGCAGATGGAGAGACCAACAAGAAGCGTTGCCCGTACAGCAAAAGGCAGATGTTGCCAGAAATGAATCCGAAACGACCATCCAAGCAACAAAAATCCAGCGGACATTATAAGCCAGACAAGATAGAAGACAGATGTAAAGCCATTATACAAAAGTAATACTATAAAATAGATAAGACATAAGATACTGGCAAGAAAACATAATATGGGCATAACAATTCCTTCCTAAATAGAGGGTGTATAGTTCTGGTTTTTAGTTTATCACAAAAAGGATAGTGTAAAATTTTCTTCGGGTGAAAAATAGATATAGAAAGGGAACTCCTTTTTGTGATAGAGTATAAGAGACCAATCAAAACCCTCACATAAAGAAAGGAGTTCCCTATGCTTAACAGTATACTCTATTTTGAACAGTTCTGCAT
>CAJTFW010000014.1 GCA_910575445.1 Lachnospiraceae bacterium
AAATTCTAATTTGCTTATTCGTCCATCATGTATTAGCTGTTTAGAAGTTTTGTCAAATCCTCAATAGAAGCGTCCATTTTCACAGAGACTTCTTCCATTGTCATGCCGGAAGCAAGAAAACGCTTTATCACCATTTTCATATCTTCGCCGACCTCTATGATATGCCCATCCAAATCGTAAAACCGGATCACTCGCTGGCCCCAACTATGCTCGATCACTTCTCCCAGATATTCAATATCCGGGTATTCTTTCAACTTGTTCAGAAAACCGTCAAAGTCCTGTTCCTCAAAGACGATTTCCGCATTGTTGGATTTCTTCAATATCTTTTCTTTCGGCAGATTCACAAGCCAGTCAAAATCCTGCTGCAATGCTAGGCCGCAGGTAAAAGCAATGTTTCTGCCATAATCCTGGAACACCTCTAATCCAAACAAATCCTCATAAAATTTTCTTGCGGCGTTAATATCAGCCACAGATATAAGCATACATACGTGTTTCATGCAAATACTCCTTTCAAGCTGTGCTTTTGCATTTTTATAAAAGGTGAACTATAATTCTCCGTAATTTCAACCGGATGCTTACTGTTCTTCACGGTTGAACATTTATTATATCATAGAGCAGCCTGTACCTCCACTTTTTCATCTCCGGTTTTGTCCAAGATTTGTCCTGTTTTTGTCCAAGTTTAGCCCTATCGGTATTTCCCGTAATTCTTTCCGAAATTGGTGAGCAAAACGAATCGTTTTAACTGTACCGCCTTTTTCCCGACCGTCATACACTGCAATTACACGGTCTGAATGTTCCACCATGTAGCGGTTACGCTTGGCATAAACATTGGGCTTATATTCTTCCTGAATTACAATAACCTCTGCACAGGCGTCCAGAAGGGCGTTTGTGTGTTCTTTCTGGCACAGGCTGTCCAGCCGTTTTCGGTATGGAAGCGCTGCAATCAGCTTCAAGCCTGGATTTTTACTCTGCAGCTCCAAAACAATTTCCGCAAAGTATTGATCCACGCCATCAGCAAAGCCGGATAGAAAGACAGTAAAGCCATCGTTTACTGCTTTTTCAATTTCTCGGCGCAGCACTTTCTTTACATGGGCGGTTTCATCTGCAGGTATATCTCTGTGTCCTGTGACACAACAGGTCTTTTCTTCCATTAGGTTCCTCCGTTTAATAGATTTAATTTTGTATCTACTATCATTATAATAGGTTTATTTTTTCAAGTCAACGCAAATACCCTTTTCTTATTTGTGAATAGAAGTGATATATGAGGTACAATCTATTACAGAATAGGAGGTGGTCTGATGTATGAAGAATTCGTCCCGGAACGGCTGGCAAAGCTGAGATTACAAAAGGGTGTATCTGCACGCGACATGTCATTGTCGTTGGGGCAAGCGAACAACTACATCAATAACATCGAAAACAAAAAATCACTTCCTGCCATGCAGTCCTTCTTTTATATCTGCGAATATCTCGGCGTAACGCCGAAGGAATTCTTTGACGAAGAAAATCTTTATCCAGAGACCTTGCAGGAATTTATTGCAGAGGCAAAGAAACTAGATTCCAAATCAATGACATATATCCTCGGCATTATGAAAGAATTGAACAGCAAGAAGTAAAGCGGTCACGGAACTTATTATTTCCCATACTGTCCTAAATTAAGTCTGGAAACACTCTATATTTATCCTGATTTATGCCCCGGTACTCCCAAAGCCTCCGGTTCCGCGCTCCGCGCCCAAATCCGTTACAAAATCTGCAATCACAACAGGAGTAATTACAAGCTGGCCTATCCGCGTTCCTTTGGAAAGTTCCTGCGGTTTGTTGCTTACATTACTGATAATGGCATGGATTTCCCCGCGGTAGCCGGAATCCACGGGAGGTAGCTCACAGACTAGGCCCCTTACTGCCATGCTGGTGCGGGGAAACACAAAACCCGCATACCCGTCCGGCACTTCAATCCCGAACCCAAGCGGAACCTTTGCGATCTCGCCCGGCTGCAAGGTGCAGTCGTAAGGCATATACACATCCGCCCCAGCGTCGTTACCATGTGGTCGGAAAGGTAGCTGGCTCTCCGGCACACCAAAATCAATCAGCTTGATCTTCATGCACCGCCTCCTTCCAAAAGTACCGGGTAGTCGTTTCTTAAAATGTTCTCCGGTGTCATGGTTTCCGTCAGTTTCTGCCCACAGGTCATTTGTCCCTCCAGACATTTGTCCATCTGGCAGAACGATCCGGTCTGAGAAGGGGAGAACAAAGCCGGGCTGAGTGCGTAAAGTTCCTCCCAGATTTTCAAGAGTACGATCCGGGTCTCGTCCGTATTGCGCCGGCATACCCGCTGGCCGATGATGTGTTTCCACTGATAGGGCGTGGCGCTGATTATCAGTACATTCCGTAATCCCTGGGGTGTGGCATAGCCCGCTGCGTCATGGCCGATTCCCGCGCTGCACAGCTTTTCGTAACAGTCCATGCCCTCGTGACAGCTTTTTAAGTACAGTTCCCGAACTGCGGCCGGGGCGGTTAAAATCTCATAGGGTACCGCAAAATCCGCCTGTCCAGTATAATTGCTGTATTGCAAAGACGCACTCATAAACTTTACTTCGTTCTGATGCCTGGTGATCTGTGCCAGAAAACGCCGGCTTGCTCCTACAACAGCAACGGTAATCACTGCGAATTTCTGGACCGTGGGGTGAGGGAGGCTGCTGATGGCTGCCACGGTATTCTCGCTGAATGACTTCTCATAGAGTGCCAGCAGATCATCCATCGTGGCGATCTTATGTCCCCGCTGGGTAAGCCGCGCTGCAAAAACCATGTTTCTCTCGGCCTCTGCAACCGCCTGGCAGTTCAATATTTTTACTTCAATTCGGTTGATTGGTATGTCCCTCCTTTACAATGGTTTTCAATAAAAACAGATAGTTTAAGCTGTCTGTAATCTTTTCGTCCCATGTGCCTATGTCATAGCTCGCACCATTGTCAAAGCACATGTCATACAGGGAAACGATATGCTTCGCCAGCATCCCAGCAAGTGCACGTTCCGGTGTGGTATGCTGCAAAGCTGCCGCCGTCTTAAAAGCTCCCAGCCGGTCCGTGTCGTCCCCGGTGTATTTTTTGGTTTTCCGTTGCAGCGTGTCGGCGCAAAGCCGCACCTGCTCGTCAAATACGGCATTGACTTCATTTTGCGTAATGTGACATTCCTCCTTTTTGAAAACAGAAAGCCGGCTACCCTAAAGCATCTTAGAATAGCCGGCAAATAAATGGTTATGTAATTGTTACAGGGTATTGATCTCGTTTTCCAGTTCCCGGACCGCTGCTATGACAATATCGAATGTGGGTACATCACCATACAGCATATCCTTCATGGAATCATAATCCGCCTCTAACGCTGTGAACTGGTATTCCGGCGGGATCATCTTTAAGGTGCCTGGCACAGCCTCCGGGTACTTCGCCCATGCCCTGGGATAGAATTTCATTTTGAAATCCACAACCTTTTTAAGCAGGTCGAGCTGAGAGAAAGCGGCTTCTTTTACCGGGGTCAGAGCCATGCGGTACAAATCGTAATAATGTCTGGAATACCGCTGCGGCATTTCCAGATGTTCCGGCCTGTTGGCCTCATGGTGCAGGATCGTAGCTTTTTCCCAGAAAGTCCGCTCCGGGGCAACCGTCAGAATATTCGTTCCTTTCTGCTCGAACACATCAGGGTAATACTCCGCGGCATACGGCATAATCTCCGCAGACTTTGCCGGCGTCCATGCGGCCAGCGCGCCGATTTCCAGTCGGATCACCTGCAAGGTTCCCGCATTGGTAAACAGTTTTGGGTAGGCAAAAATAACTGTCTGCTTTTCTTCCTCGTCCATGTGAATGTCAGCTTCACGGCCAAGCTCCTGAGATAATCCTTCTTTGATTGCGGGGCAGAAGGTTTCTGCCAGAAAGACCTCCGCCCGTGCATTGGCCTCTTTGTTGAAAGCGTCCTGCTTCGTGTTGGAACGTTTCTCCCAAGGTTCGTCTTTGCCATATCCTAAAACCCGCCAGTCCAGAATCAGGTCAATATCTTCGGAAAACCGGCTGATCAGGCGAAAGGCTTTCGACAAGCTGGTACCGCCCTTAAAGGTAATCGAATCTTTCCAGGGGGAACGTTGAAACAGATAATCCAGCGTAAAGCATACTCAAAAATCTTTTTCCACAATGGCATCGTTGAGCCCCATCTTATCTGCTGTGTTACGGAACAGCCTCCGCTTATCATTGTCTGAAAATTTTGCAACATGTTTCATCTCTATTGTACCTCCCCGGCAATCTGCCGTATCGCATTGTAAACCCAATCCGTAGATTCTGCCGCCTCTCTTAGCATAGCGGCTTTATCGTTCTCATTCAACCGGGAGCTAAGCGTCTGGATCGTTTTGGAAGTGACATTTGTTTTCCCCAAAGTTTTCAATGCCTGAATCACCAGAACCGTCATATAAGAAAGACCCGTGATCTCCTTATTGGTCCTGTGCTTAAATTCCAGTTTTGTGGAATTCCACTCATAGGTCTTATATGGACCGTCGCTGATATAGGACCATACCGCTGTTACCTGCGTGGAAAGCCCTAACAGGTTCAGCGCCGTATTCCCACAGGGAGCAATCGTCCAGTGATAGTTCCGGGCCAGCGCTTTTGCTACCGCCTCCGGGTCCGCCGCTACATATTCTTTCAACATTTCGCTGTATTCCGGCTTCTCATAAACACCTTTCAAAATCCGCCGGAGCGTACCTGCCTGTGTAAGCCGGTTCAGGTTCCGTCTTATGGTTTCCGTATCAGCAATATCAGCAAAATCAGAATTTACAAAAACAGTTCCTTCTGCCGCTGCGCCAATTCGCTCCTGAATCTGCCTGGAATATCCATTTGCCACTTTGCTCACCTCCTTTTGTCCCGAATATTATATATTATTCGGGACATTTTTTCAATAGACTCCGAGAGTTTTGTTTATAGTATTCCCACGCAGATCAGGATTTATACAACAATCTCAAAAAAGGAAAGAACCGATGCCGGGAAGGAGCAGAGCATATACTACTTTTTTGTCCCGAATTTCATATATTATTCAGGACATTTTTAAGCAGAGGGCAGATAAATCCAGTCGTGCATCAGGCACACGCTGGGTTCGTCCTCCCTGGGAACCAAGCGGTAGGTGCATTCCCCGTACACGGTCCGTTTATCTTCAATCTCCATGCCATACGCCTTATAGAAGCAGTATTCCAGATTGGAAATGATACAGCGGAGCATCTGCAGCGCCTCCCACTGTGAGGTTACGATCAAATCCCGGTCAATGCTGCGCTTTAAGAACAGCAGGGATTTATAAAGCTGTACCTCCGTTCGGTAAGGGCGGCAGTCCTTATGTTCTAACCAGCCGCAAAAGGCTACCGGCCCGCTCTGGATTACATCACGCTCCGGGTGGTAATACTCGTAGCAGTCCAGGTTTGCCGTGTTCAGAAGATAGAGCATTTCCCGGACCTCATTTTCCGGCATATCATAGAACCGCAAAAGGGAGCGGTACAGATGGACGTAGCCGGTTATCGAAACAATGGTATTTACCATAAAAATCCTCCTAAATAGCCGGTGCGGGAGCAGATTGCCCCCGCACCGGTTTCCAATATTCTTGTTAATCGTTTACAGCCGTCATTTTTCCCATGACGATAAAGCGGCTCGCGCCTCCGGGCGTACAGGTGGAAAGGGTCAGCGCCTTATCACTGGAAGTCACCGTAACATCGGTTTCAATGACAGAACGGTCCGCCATTTCAGAAAGCCATGTGGTGTAGGCCCCGTCATCCTTAAAGCTAAGCCTCCAAGGGGAAGTGTCGCTGCCGGACTCGCTGGGTTTTGCCACAAACGCCATGAAAATTTCCACGATATAGCCGCCGCCAGGGGTGACAAGGTACATCTGCGGGTGTCCGTCAAAATAGCTCTGTTCGTCATATTCATTCAGCGTGGCGAACATGGAGCCGTCCCGCATATTGTGGCCGTAGATAATGGTATTGCGGTCCGAAAAATCCTCCTTATTTTCATAGTCTGCAAACAGGCAGCCCGTCTTATTATAGGTGCCGTCATACAGGTGGTGCAGGTAATACTCGTTATCATCTGTCTGTGTCACCGGGTAGTTAATGGCCGTATCAGGAAGGGTAAGCCATCCGATAATGTCCGGCCCGGTTTCCCGGAGCGCATCAAAATCCACTGTGGGGAGGACCACAAAAGTGTCCTCCCCGGCAGGTTCCGTTTCTACATTATCGTCCTCCGGTGCTTCGGTCTGCTCCGGCAGCTCTACATGGGAAGCAATGTCCTCATAGGCTCCGGCGCTCTCTGAATACTGGTTAAGGTCGCGTACCATCAGGAACTCGCTGCCAAGCGCCAGCAATTCGCAGAAAGAAACCACCACAATACCAACAGCTTTTCTCTTAGGGGTATTTCTGCTGTACTTTCCCTTTTTGAAATAGACCACGGCAAACAGCCCACCGCCAATTACAGCCAGCGCCAGAAGCCCGCCATACAGGAAAATGAAATTGTCATCCCCAGTCTGCGGTACCGCTTTATCAGGATTAGACGGTGTGGACGGATTGGACGGTGTTTTCGGATTATCCGGGGTAGTCGGTTTCTCTGGCTTTTCATTGAAGAACTGGACCGTTGCGGTTTCGTCCGCCTTGATCTCCACGGTGGCAGCATCAGGAATGATATAGTCCTTACTTGCCCGGTTGGAGATTTCCGTTACGGTATAAATGCCGACACGCAGCCCTTTGACCTCGATCACGCCGGATTTCGGGCTGGTAAAGGTCTCACAGTAGGAGCCGTCCGCATTCTTAACTTCAAAAGCAAACCCATCCTTACGCCCGTCGCTGGAATCCTTCGTGATTTTCAGGTTTCCTCGGTACGCCTCATTGGTAAAGCCCCGTCCGGCCTCGCCGTTTTTCACAACCGCCACCTGGCCGTCCTCGGTGATCTCAAAGTAGTAGGCGTTTTCGTCAAGCTGGTAGCCCTCCGGTGCCTTGCTTTCCTTTACGAAATAGCCCTTTGCCAGAAGGCCCTCCGCGGTGTGGTAGCCCGCATCCGTCTCCTTCAGCGTGCCAATCTTCGTATCTTCGGAATCAAATTCCTTATTGCCGTTGGCGTCCTCATACAGATCGAACACCGCACCAGAGAGGAAACGCAGGAAGGTGTTATTATCTTTGTCCTCCTTCTCCACAGAAGAAGGCTCGTCTACCGCTTCGGTTTTCATCACCTGCACGCTGCCGCGGATCAGGGTATTTTCCACTTTGATTTCAATGCTCTGGCCGTCCACACCGATATAGATATGGTGCTGTTCGGGGCTTACCGTATAAAGCGCCGGAGAAGAAATCTCCTTTACGCTCCAGTGGCTGTAAGGGATATTCTCAAAAGAAAAGCTGCCGTCCTCCGCAGTGGTAACGGTAAGCAGTGCATTTTCCCCGGTAAATTCTTCTGTATCGGGCTTAAACAGACCCATGACCGCATCGGCCAGCTTCACATCTTCGCCGCCCTCCGGGTTTTCACCGACTTTCACGCCGTCCACACGCCCCCGCAGCAGGTCATTGGAAACAACCTCGCCCTCATTCACAAGAATCTGGACCAGCGCCGCGTCCTGGCCGGCATACTCAAAGATAACCGGATATTCCGTATCAGAGAGAATATAGGCATTGTTTGTGGTGCGTTCCTTCACATAGTAGTTGCCAAAAGGCAGGTCGGAGGCAAAGGAAGCACCATAGCCACCCGCCTCATTTGCGGAGATGGAAACCACCTCTAAAAGCCCACCTGCCGGGATCACGCTGCCGTCAAGAGCCGTCAGGTCTGCGGAAGCATACAGCCCGAAAGAAATGTCTTTGTATTCCTCATTCATGCCAAGCCTAAACAGCTCGTCCGTCTCCAGTGCTTTGAACAGGGTCACATCCACCTTCTGGCGCTCATCATAAAGGCCAATTGCGGTCTGCGTCACTTCCACGGTTTCCCCCGCATAGGTAAGCTCCGCATATTCCGGCTGGGTATTTAAGACCATCCCCTCTGGCGCCTGGCGTTCTTCCAGACGGTAGCGGCCCAGGTACAAAAGCCCGCTCTGTGCCGTTCCGTCCTCCCCAGTGGTAAGGGTTTCCACAACGGTATCTTTTGCCGCACGCAGCGTACCGTCACCGGTATAAATATCTTCATCCGCGATCACGTCATAGACCGCACCGGGAAGCCCGGCTACTTCATATACCGACTGGTACAGCCCATCGTTCTCCTGGACGGAAGCGAATACCTCGCCAGTCTTAGTGATGGTAAGCTGTCCCTTCTGCGGCATATTGTACTGCGTAACCGTGACAACGGCCTCGCTGCCGTCAATGGTAAACGGCACCGGCTCGCTGGAAAGCACATAACCGTAGGGCGCCGCCACCTCGTAAAGTTCATAATCTCCGGTGTGCAGAGGCTCCGGCAGCATCAGCCAGCCTTCATCCGAAACATAGAACGTATCAAGGGTTTCCGGGTTCGGATAGTAAATATCCTGGGTGACAAATTCCCCGGTGGAGAGGTCCTTAATCTGAAAACCGGTGCCCGTCATCGGGATAATATTGTCGGTCTCCGCATCACATTTCTCTACACGCAGCCTTGCGGTAATGGTACGGTTATTCAGGATATAGCTGTAAGTCTGTCCGTTGGAGGAAATAAAGACCGTAAAGTCCGGGATAAACGCTTTGCCTTCTTCGCCGGCTACCTGGTGGACCGTATAATAGCCGTAAGGGAGCAGTTTGGAGGAAGCGAAGCCGTCCCCATCGGTGGTAAGCAGATCACGCTCGCTTTCCTTCGCTACATCATAGCTGCCTGCCGCCTTCAGGTAAACCTCAAAGACCGCCCCGGCCTCCGGGCGCTCGATCACACCCTCATTGGGTTCGTCCGTGTTTTCATCCCCGGACACATACGGGTCCAGGTCGTCCGTATGCTTCACAAGCTGGATATTGCCGTAAATGACCGTTTCCGTAACCTGGTTTTCCGTGGTATTCAGTTCCACTTCATACAGGGTCGGGGAAGCGCCCACCTCATAGACCATATCGTTTAAGAGGTAGCCGGTGATCCTTATGACTGCGGACGGAACAGGTGTGCAGGGATGTGCCCTATCCTGGGGCATGAGCTGGATAAGAAAAGGGGGAATGTGTTTTATGATATAAAAATTTCCTATCTCAGAAGTGACCTAAGCGGCACGCTGTTTGAAGGGCAGGTGGATACCCAGATTATCAAAGGGAAAAAGCTCTTTGACCATCCGGTAAGCATGGATATCTGCGAGATATGTGCCAGGCTCTGCCAGGACAGGATAAAGGAGAGAGTGAGGAACCACTATTCTACGGAACTCTTTTTCTCTGAATACCACGGTCGGTATTTTTCCTTTGAGATCCAGAACGTCCGTGCAGAGCGCAGGGAGAGCCGGGATCTGATGCAGGACCTGGAAGATATCCGGAACGGAATCCAGATTGTGCATGCTTCCGACATGGAAAAATGGGATTCAGAGAATAAAAGGGAGAGACGGCGGCAGTCACGGGAGTCCGCAGTCAGGCGCCTGGAAAAGAAACTGTTGGAGAACGGATATGAGAGCCTGGAGGAACACAGCACAGACCGGCGCCATGCAGATAAATGGCTGGGTCCAGAGAGGATAGCAGAACTGGAACAGATGCATCTGCTAAAAGAAAAGGAGAAAAAAGAGCAGCCGGTACAATTAAGCCTGTTTGATATGGAGGCTCTATAAACGATAGAAAAGATTGTTGGTTGGAACCTGCAATCTTATTTTTCTTTCCAGTATTTTTCATTCGATCACTTATACCATTTTGGTTGTGAAATTCCATAGACAATGATATAATTTCCTATATTTTTATTTACCAGAGAGGATTCAGTTGTTGCTTTTCAAATCAGGTACAGGAAAGCTGTTTGGGAGGTATCATGAAAGGCTTTAACCGGAAAAATCAGTTCTTGTCCCTTTGTGGTCTGAATTGTGGACTTTGCCCTATGTTTTTGAACAAAAACTGCCCCGGCTGCGGTGGAGGGGAAGGAAATCAGTCATGCAGGATCGCAAGGTGCAGCATGGAGGAGTAGAATACTGCTGTTAATGCAGGGAGTATCCATGTGAAAAATATGAGCATATTGATGATTTTGATTCCTTTATTACACATCGCAACCGAAGGGCTGATCTGGAAAAGATCCGGAAGTTTGGGGCCGAAGCCTATCATACAGAGCAGATGGAAAAAATAAAAATACTGGATATTTTATTGTCCGGCTATAATGACGGCCGTAAAAAGCCCCTTTTTTGTGTTGCAGTAAACCTTTTGAATCTGCAGGAGCTTAAGGAGGCGCTCAGGGAAATCGAGAGCAGACCGGATATGGAGATTCTTACGCTCAAAGAGAAAAGCGCTTTTGCTGCAGGGGTGCTTTCGGAGATTGCATCCCATAGAAAGGTTGACCTGAAGCTGCACAGGAAAAAGTGACAATCAGAGTACAGTACTTATCTTTATCTGAATCAGACAATAGTAAAAGAGGAACAGAAAAAATAAAGGGGAAAGGAATCGTTCCATGAAGTACACATGTACGGTGATAGCGGTGGCCGACATAAACGCTGCAAGAAAATTTTATGAGGATCTGTTTGGACTGGAAGTATTTCAGGACTACGGACGGAATATCGCCTTTACCTGCGGCCTGGCATTGCAGCAGGATTTTGACTGGCTTGTGAACCTGCCTAAAGAAAAGGTATTAAAAAAATCCAACAATGCGGAAATTGTTTTTGAGGAACAGGACTTTGACGGATTTCTGCGCAGGCTGAAAGAATACCCGGATATTGAATATCTGGGAGAAGTAATCGAACATAGCTGGGGCCAGCGGGTGATTCGTTTTTATGATCTGGACGGGCATATCATAGAGGTCGGTGAGGATATGAAAATGGTGATAAAGCGTTTTCTTGCTTCCGGCATGACGATGGAGGAGATCTCTGTGAAAATGGACGCTTCCGTGGAGGACTTAATGAAACTTCTGGATAGTGAGTGCATGGCGGGCCAATAAACAGATCGAGAGTTGAGGAAGGGAAAGAATGAAACGAGAATTAGGAATCGCAAGGTGTGGGCTTGCCTGTTGCCTGTGTTCAGAAAATGAAAAATGCAGTGGCTGCTATTCGGATAACTGTCCTGACTACACCCAATGTGAAAACAGAAAATGTTCCATGGAAAAGAAACTTCCAGGCTGTTATGCCTGTGAAATGGATTGTAAAAGAGGGTTGCTGAACAAAATCAAGCCATATGGATTTACATTATTTATAAAAAGATATGGGATAGAAAATCTTCTTGACTGCCTTGAAGAAAATGAAAAGAGAGGAATCCTGTATCATCGTAAAGGAATTATTGGCGATTATGATGATTTTGACGATGTGGAAAAGCTGATAGAATTTATTAAGACGTGGAAACGCTAAATTAGGATTTTTAGGAGGTACATAATCATGAGAAATATGATCGCATACTGTGGGCTGGATTGTGGGAAATGCGATGCATATATCGCAACAATCAATGACGACCAGGCGTTGCGTGAGAAAACTGCAAAACTATGGGCCGAGTTAAATAATGTACCCATTCTGCCTGAACATATCAATTGTGAAGGATGTCGTGTCGATGGAGCGAAAACTGTATTCTGCGATAGTCTTTGCGGAATTCGTCAGTGTGCATTGAAAAAAGATGTGGAAACATGTGGTGACTGCCCAGACATGGAAAGCTGTCAGACGGTTGGAGAGATCATCTCAAATAATCCGGACGCCCTAAAAAATCTGAGGGGATAGACTGCATATCCGTTTGACAACTTACGGCTTGTAGGAACTTTAAACAGGGGTAAACCATGTTTCAGAGGGAGAATGATTTCATGAAACAATTTAGTTGCGAAGCAGAACAGATCATGATGGAATGTTTCGGGAAAGATACCATTATCTCATTGGCAACAACGGAAAACGCAACGCCTTATGTGCGATATGTAAATGCCTATTACGAAAATGGTTCATTTTATATCATTAATCATGCACTTTCGAATAAAATAAAACATATAAAAGCGAATCCTGTTGTAGCAATCGCCGGCAAGTGGTTTACAGCACATGGGAGAGGCGTCAGCCTGGGCTATTTCGGAAAAAAGGAGAATTGTGTGATTGCTGAAAAACTGAAATGAGATGTTCTCTTTAAGAATGGAAGCTGATGTATCTCACTTACGCTGTTTTCCGCTATCTCCTTAACCCTTTTTGTTATTTGTTCCCCGACTATCCGCTTGAATACCGTTTCCATTTTTTCAGTGCCTACATAGTGCCTTTCCACGATAATTTTTGTGGGTGGGTGCTGTCGGATGGCTCTATGCTGTGCCTTGCTGTCTTTGCTCATAAATCTGCTCCTTTACAATAAAATAGAGCGCATAGATTTTTCTATACACTCTGACGCTGTGTTACTTATTTAGTTGTGATTGTGGTAATAGTTGACAGTTATTCTAATATTTAACCTAACTCCTTAAATTCCCCCTCCTGAATAGAAATTTCAATATCAAATTTTGTGTTCTCGCCCGCAACTATCTTAATTCTATTGTTTCCACTTTCCACATTCAAAGTGCTTTGAACAGGCTCTGACATTTCGGTGTCACATTCAGCAATGATTGAAACATCTCCCTTTGGATTTATCAATACCAGTTTCATCTTTCCAGAGAAAACATTTATTGTGTATGTTATATCTAAAGATTTATCTTCCTCTGCGTCAAAAACCCATATGGTGTCCATACCCTCCATTTTTTCAACGCTTGCCGTAAAATGTCCGTCCTCTGCTATCTGTTCATAATTATTAAGGTTATATGAATTTGTATTACTTGCTATTTTTATATCGTTGTCATATATGGCAACCATTGGATTTGCACAACCTGTCATTAAACAAACAGCAATCATTCCTGCAGCAAGCATTTTTTTAATTTTCATAATCTACCTCCATAAGCTACGATTTATTCAATTAAGATACTACCACAATCACGCCTATATTTCTATCACATTTTCATTAAATTTCTTCCTCCCTCCGCTTAATCTTGCCTTGTTGCCTGTTATGCTGTCGGCTCTCGTTCTGAAGCTATCTGCTTTGTATTGCTGTCTTTTACCTGCGGAAGAATAGCGGACAGACTGGCGCACGTTTCCGCTTTGCTCTGCTCCCCAAACTAATAGATTAAGTTGATTTCATCAGCGTTAAAAGGTATCTGAAAATTTGTGCCCTCACATAAACGCTCCACGCCCACGCACTTAGGGATATTCCTTGTCAGTTCGTAATTATCCCTCGCTGTGATTGTTCCATGACTGTCGGTCTGCCTTACCTCGACTTCGCACTGGCTTTTCTGCTCCAAAACAAGCCATTGGTATTTATCGCTTTCTTTGGTAAATACACTCTGATGTGCATTGGAGTGTGTCTTGCTACGGATATATTTGTCGGTGGTGCTGTAATAGTCTAAAATCTGCTGTTCCTGCTTTTTATTCATGGTCTTTGCCTTCCTGTGATATGGATTGATATGATTGATTGGTTTCGGTACTGATAAATGATTTTCTTACGTTAATTGTTGGGAGATTGGATTGCGGAATATCGCCTTTCACCTGCCTGCCAGGGCAAACGGCTTATGACAGAAGCGCTGGTGAGAGCAGTTACCTTCTGCTTTGAAGAAACGGAATTACAGCGTTTATGGGCTGATGTTCACACACAAAATATTGTATCCTGTAAAACCTTGGAAAAAGCAGGCTTCAAGCGTGAGGGACTTATCCGTGAAGATAAAATGGTAAACACATACTGCGATTACTATTTGTATGGTATGATTAAGGCTGATTATATTGAAATTTCCAAATCAAAAAGCGCATTGCGTGAAAAGCCCGGCAAAAAATAAAATGATAAAATTTGATCATCAACTTAAGGAGGTGCCGCAATGCACGCATATGAAGCAATCGAACAATCCTTGACTTTTATCGAGGAACACCTGACAAAAGAAATTTCAACGGAAGAACTGGCAAATACTGTCGGTCTGTCCACCTTTTATTTTCAGCGCTTGTTCAAGCGGCTGGTAAATAAACCGGTTCAGGAATATGTGAAGCTACGCCGTTTGGCAAAGGTTATTGAAAATCTAAAAAATACCGACCAGAGGATTCTTGACGTTGCCTTGGACTATGGCTTTTTAAGCCACGGCAATTTTACACGGGCTTTCAAGGAAACCTATGGGATTACACCTGAAAGCTACAGGAGGGATTTGCCAATGCTCAATACATTCGCCAGGCCGGAAGTTTCCATGAATTATGTTTTAGTAGACGAGGGGGTTCCGCTGGTGGCGGGAAATATCGTCCTGGAAATCCAGAGAAGGACATTGGAAAAATCGGAAATTTACCTTGGCCTGGAAACGGAAGTCCGTATCTCCGAACAAATGCCGGCTGGTGAAAGCACAGGTGTAGATGTACCAGGACAACTTTGGAAACGTTATCACATGGAGAAGGCTTCCATCGCAGCCAATCTAAATACTGCTGTAGAAATGGGAATGTCCCATGGGGAAGGTACTGCACAAAACCTTTTCACTTATTTTGCAGGCGGCCTTGTTCAAAATATTCCGGACCGGCTGCAGGATGGTTTTGTTAAGAGAGAACTCCCGGCAGGAGAATACATCGTTTGCAGAGTCGAAGCAGAAAATTTTGAGGATTTGGTAACGGCTGCTTTAGATCAGGCCAGCAAATATCTTTTTGGTATCTGGCTGCCCCGCCACAATTTAACCACGGAGCCTTTCTCAGCAGAGAAATATTACCGTGACCTGGAGGGGATGGCTTGTATGGAAATTTGGGTCAAGCCCCTGCCGCTGAAAAATAAAGGCTAAGGAGGAGTTCAGAATGGATTGGAATGCGCTATATTCAAAGGAAAAATCCCCATCACTGGAGCAAGTCACAGAATACATTAACAATTCATTATGGACAGATTTTAATAACCGTATTCAGTCCACCTATCGGATCAGGCCCTGGATGGAACACAGCCGTTGTTCTATGCAGGCAGGCTGGAATATTAAGTATAAAAAAGGCGGAAAGTCTCTTTGTACACTCTATCCGATGCAGGGCTATTTTATTGCTCTCGTGGTTGTAGGAAGTCGTGAACTTACGGAGGCAGAGTTTCTTATGCCGCAATGTTCCGACTATGTGCAGACAGTATTCAAAAACACAAAAACCGGAAATGGACAGAAATGGTTGATGCTGGATGTGCAGGATAGAGAAATTATGGATGATGTATTTCGCCTTATCAGTCTCAGAAGGCGTATACCATCATAGCAGGAATATGAAAGTTGCAGAGCCATTTTATGACAAACTGTGTATAACAAGCAGGATTTAATGTCTGAACAGGTATTGTCTAAATGAATAGGAGAAAATAGAATGGTACTTTTGGTTGTTGATTCATGTGGAATGGAAGATATACAGAATGTATCTCATTTGAAAAAGCGTTTGAATTGATGAATAAATAAATCAAGAAGTGACAGGAGGGGCGGATATGAAAAGATATATTGCTTTATTAAGGGGTATCAATATAAGTGGAAAAAATAAAGTGCCAATGGCAGAATTAAAGAAGGGATTTGAAACACTTGCTTTTGTAGAAGTAAAAACATATCTGAACAGCGGCAATGTGATTTTTTCCAGTGATGAAGATAATATAAGGAAGCTTACGGACAAGATTGAGGAAATGATAAAAAATCAGTTTGGATTGGATATTCCTGTTTTTGTCCTGTCAAAAGACCGGGAGCGGTTCAGTATCAAATTTAATGAAAATGATCCGGCCCATGACGCCGTGATTCGTCTGCTGGAAAAACAGGGGCCGCGCAGCAAGGCACAGTTTCTTGTGAATGCGGTCCTCCACTATATCAACTGCCCGGAAACACCGGATATTGCCATTCCCCAGACCGTAGACAGGGCGGCAATCGAAGAAATCGTTGCGGAGATTCTGAGCCAGAAAGAAAATGTCAGGCAGACAGAGGATAAAACAGAGATAAAAAGTGAAACTATATGGAAACAGGGCGCTTTCAAGCCGGAGAAGAAGCCGGATGGAGAGTATCCGCCAAAAGAGATGGATCAGGCAACACGAGCACTGATTGCAGATACCATGTCAGCATTTCGGAGTAACTGATTAACATGGGGAGAATTATTTTCTTTTCTGTGTTTCCCGTACCTCTAAAGCGAAGATAAAGCTGTTGATAATATCTTCGAGATGACGGTATTGTGCGGGATGCAGATTTGAGATTCTGGAAATCAGGGTCCAGTGGTCGCTGGCATTCACTTCTCCGAGAAGCAGGTAATCGGTGCTGATATCCAGTGCGGAACAGACCCGGATGATATTTTCCGGGCGCAGTGCTTTTTTGCCAAGTTCTGCGGAAGAAACGGTCTGGGGGGTGATACCTGCCTTTTCAGACAGTTCTTCCTGTGTCATGCGGAACTGTTTCCTGCGATGCAGTATCCGGTTTCCAATCTGTTTTAATAAGTCGTCCATCCGTTCACCTCCAAGTATAATGGCTTAATTTTATCTGCTATAGTTTCAATAATTAAGCGATTATGGTTGAGAAAGTTCTTCTATAACATATATAATGTACTTCAGGAGATAGGAATATACGGGAAATGCAGGAGTTGAAATTAAGAATGAGGAAGGAGAATTGGAAATGTCAAATGATATGTGGGTGAAAATGGCTGAGTTCCTGGGCAACTTAAACGGGGAGAATGTGAACAGGGAAAGTTACATCCGCACTCCGGAGTATGAAGAGGCGCTGACTGCCTGGAAAGAAACCGAGCTGGAGTGGGAAGAATTTTTAAAAACCTTATCTGCAGAGCAGCAGAATCAGGCGGAAAAAATGAAAGACTGCCTGGAGGACTTTGCGTCTGTTCAGGAGAGAAGGGCATATATCCAGGGATATGCGGACTGCGTGCAGGTGCTGTTTCATATGGGATTATTAAGGAAAACAGAAGGGTTAAAGTGGCCGGAAAAGATGGAATAAAGCGGAGGTACGGAAGGAATGCTTTGTCTGAATGCTTTGAAGCAGATATAGGACAGGAAAATAATTGCAGGGCGGCAATCGTTTGTGATGGCCGTCCTTTTTGCGGTAAAGGGGAACTTAGGCCGGGATTAACTGCAGGTGCTGACCGGGCAGCTTTTGACCGGGTGTTGGAGGAATTCTGCAGGCGGGTACCGGGGACGGTCACGGTGTCCTATGAACAGACGGACCGCCAGTATGCGGAAATCGAGACCCAGATCCGTCTGCTGGCCTGGGGCCTGATTCTGTTCATCGGCCTCATAGGAATCCTGAACATTATCAATACAGTTTATACCAATATCCATACCCGGATCACGGAGAACGGCATACAGCGGGCCATGGGTATGAGCGCGGGAAGCCTGTACCGGGTATTTTTGTGGGAAGGGTTCTATTATGGCATCAGTGCGGCGGTGATTGGGTGTATCACCGGATATATCGGCACAGTATTTGTGGAGGCCGGGGCAGCGGATGTCCTGCGGCTGACGGCAGTTCCCATGGCCTGTGTATCACTTTTTGCCATCGGAGCCTGTATCCTGGCAACCTGTATTCCACTCCGGAAGATCAGCAGGATGAGCATTGTGGATTCCATTGAACTTGTGGAATAAGAACCCGGAGTCTTCTCAAAATCGGTCAACAGGGTGATAATAGGAGTACGTTTTCCGGCTTTTTAACTGCAGAGGGTATAAGGAAGAGAATCTCCGGTTTTATCTGTGCGAGATGGATGGGAAACCGGTATCCACGGCATCTGCAATCCGGAAAGGGGATACGGCGTCTTTGGAATTTGTTTCCACCTTACAGGAATATCGCAGGAGGAAAGCGGCAATTTCGTTATGTTCGCAGGCACTGGGGGAGTTTTTTGAAAACGGAGTAAGGGCAGTTACGCTCAGCGGTTCGGAAGAGGCCGTTGAACTTTACAGAAAACTGGGGTTCCATGACTGTTTCCATAACATCATCATGCAGTATGATATCTCTATATAAAAAAACACCTAAGTAACAGATAGAATCAAATGCAGCTGGATTTCTAACTTAGCTGCCTGGAAAGGAAAAGCGTAATTTCATTATGTTGTTTAATATATGGAAATGAGAGGATACGTGAATAGCCCCAAACAAAACAACCGTATGGTGTATGAAAAAGACTATGAATGCAGCCAGAAAAAACTGGATAAATTGACACAAACCTCCAACCGGGTATCATTCCTGCGCCTCATCACCGTTGCCGTCGCAGGGATGGCGTTTTTCCTTTGGTGTCAGCGGAAAACCCCCGCTTTCCTCGCGTTTGCCTTTAGCTTTGCGTTTGTGTTTCTTATGCTCATACGTTACCACGGCATACTGGAAGATGAGCAGATATACCTGGAAGATTTCCAGTCTGTCCTCAAAGACTATATGGCACGTTTTGACGATGGATGGAAGGGTTTTCCCATGAACGGGGCAAGGTATATAAACGATGACATGTTAGAGAGCAGGGACCTGGATCTGTTTGGAAAAGGTTCCCTCTATCAATACATCTGTACAGCAAGCACAATCTGGGGGCAGGATCAGCTTGCCTTCTGGCTGCGACTGCCAGGTAGAGGTTTTGAAAAGGGTTCGGTTCCGCGGATTGTCCAGGAGATTATAAGCAGGCAGCAGGCGGTTGCGGAGCTGACTCAAAATCCTGAATTCTGCATGGAATTTGAAACTTATGCAAGGGAGTTAAGAAGCATTGAATATGAAAAGTCGAGGAAAATAATGGATCGTTTCTTTCAGGCCCTGGAAACAAAGAACGCTTTTCCAGCGGTCTGCCGGATACTGATCAGGCTGTTCCCGCTTGTTACATTAACCCTTTTATTTTCCGTCCTGTTGGGAATTCACAGACACCCGACAATGCCCATTGCCTTTCTCCTTGTATTTGCCCAGCTTGTGTCTGCCGGCCTTGGATTTTATCGGAACAATAAGATATTATCCCCCATTTATCAGATGAACAGGGCAATAACTCCTTACCGGAAATTGTTTCAGCGTTTGGAACAGGAATCCTTTGACAGCCCATATTTGAATGATTTGCGGCAAACGCTGTTAAAAAATGGCTCTGCCTCTACCGCCTTAAAAGAACTGGAGACAATTACAGATTCTGTATGCGCACGCCATAACATTTATGCGTTCTTACTTTATAACGGTCTGTTTTTGCATGATTACCATTGTGTGGAACAGTATGAGAACTGGAAAGAAAAATACAAATACAGTCTGCAAACCTGGCTTAAGGCAGTAGGAAATGTGGAAGCCTTAATAAGCCTGGGCGTAATCTGCCATACACGAATGGTTCACTGCTTACCTGCGATTACGGATTCTAGGCATCCTTTATTAACAGCTTCTGATATCAGGCATCCGCTGTTAAAAGAGTCGGCAGCAGTGGGGAATACGATTGACCTTACTCATGGAACCTGCATTATAACGGGCTCCAACATGTCGGGAAAAACAACTTTTATACGTAGCATAGGAATCAATGTAGTCCTTGCCTATGCCGGCGGATTCTGCACCGCTTCAAGCCTGCGTATCTCGCTTATGGAACTGTACACATCCATACGCACAGAAGATAATGTGAATGAGGGCGTTTCCACATTTTATGCGGAAATGCTGCAGATCAAGAAAATGATCGAGGCAAGTAAGAAGCAGCTCCCAATGATTTCTCTGATTGATGAAATCTATAAGGGGACAAATTCAAGGGAGCGGATATTTGCGGCAAAAGAAACCATACGAAATTTATCAAAGCCTTATGCCGTTACATTGATTACCACTCATGACTTTGAGTTGTGCGATTTGGACAAAGACCTGGATATCCATGCGAAAAATTATCATTTTGTAGAGAATTATAAGGAAAACAGAATCCTCTTTGACTATAAATTAAAGGAGGGGCGCTGCACTACCACAAATGCCAGGTATCTGCTGCGCATGGCGGGAATTCTAAAATAAAAGATATTGATAAAGGTGGTCTGACAGAGATGAAAAACATGGGAAAACAAAAACTGTTTATTGTTGCAGGTGTCCTTCTTTTTATAGTGTCCGGATGCGGCAAAAAGGCAGAGGAAAATCAGGAGATACCGCAAAATGCAGAAGTCAGAGAAGAATATTCGGAAAAGGAACAAATGGGAGAAAACCGTGATTCCGATGGGGAATCCATTGCGGAGCTTTATCGTGATATTTATGAACAGGCAGCCGAAATGGGGACGGTTGGAGAGCTGGAAGTGACAAGACGCGTGGTTGAACGGATCGGAGAACATGGTTATGCCGTGGTGGACGAAGAAAATCAGATTGACATGGTCGGTTCGGAACAGGTTTTACGCTTTTGCAGATCCGTAGAGGAAGCGCAGGATGACAAACTTACCATAATCGCAGTCACCAGTTCCGGCGGATTTATAAAGTATGACCTTCATACAGCAGAGGGAGCAGTAAATGTAACCAGGGGATATTATCAGTATAGCAATGGGATTCTGAAAAACTTAAGTACCGTAAGCTATCCGGCAGAATCGTGGGAATACACAAAAGAAGGCTACCTGCTGTTTGAGGGAAGTTATTTTTCCGAAAGCTATTATGTGCTTTCCCTCAGTGCTGAACCGGAACATACGGCGCTGAGGGTTGAGCCGCTGGATGAAACGTGCAGGGAATTAAACCGACAGTATTTGCTGCCGGTGGGGTATGGGGGAAATAATCTTTTTCTTACGGACTGGAGCGAAGAGGATTTTGGGAATCTGGATTTTTATGATTTATTTGACAGGTTCTATCCTGATATCTATGAACAGCCGGTTCCTTTTACGCCGGATGATGATTTAGACGCCGGGGCCGTTTACAGGATACCGGCAGATGTATTTGAACATGTCATTGAGCGCCATTTGCAAATTGATTACGAGGAGCTGCAGAGGAAGGCCGCCTATATCCCGGAGGATCAGACTTATGAATACAGACCGAGAGGGTTTTATGAGGTTGAATATCCGGATATCCCATATCCGGAGGTGGTCAGTTATACGGAAAATGGTGACGGAACGTTAGCTTTGACTGTGAATGCCGTATACCCGGAGGAAAACACCTCCAGGGCGTATACCCACAAAACCGTGGTCCGTCCCCTTGACGATGGAGGTTTTCAGTATGTATCCAATCAGGTTATTTTTCCGGAGGGCGGCTGTGAGCTGTGGTGGCATTCAGACCGGCTGACAGAAGACCAGTGGAAGAAAGTATATGGAGGGGATGATTAGTTGGAAGATTTAAAGCGGTTGTTCAGAAAGGGGAGTTTCCTGCTTATCCTGTTATGTTTGGCAGTGGCAGCCGGGAGCTTCTTTACAGGCTTTAAGGAGGACAAAGGCCGAAAGCAGCCGGAGGAATCTTGGGAACCGGCTATGGAGATTTCCGGCAGCGCTGCCACAGGCAATACCGGGGCAGGAGACAATGGGAAAGAACTACAGGAATCTCTGTCATCACCATATTTTTTAGAAGAGCCGGACAGCCTGCTCGGTGAAGCTGAAGAAAAAGAACTGGAAAACAGTGCCCTGTCGGCTGCCAAGCAGGTGCAGGAGGTATACAGGTATGCAGCAATAGAGGAGGATGCGCCCTATACTTATACGGTCAGGGATTTCTCCAGGGAGCAGAGGAACCGGGTAGTATCTATGCTGGGAGAGGCCGGATATGTAAGCGTTACTGACGGGGCAAATATGGAAAACCATAACAATGTCTGGGACTTTTATTCTGCTTATTTAAAAGGGCAGGACAGCTTGGTTACTATTTTTGACGTGAATCTGGATGGGCTGATCGGTGCTTATACGTTTATACACAGGAAAGGAAACCTGCAGACCTTTTATGTGCAGATCGGATGGAGGGAAGGGGGCGTACCGGAAATCATATCTACTGCTGTCAGTGATATTGCGGAGATAAAACTGACAGAAAAAGGATATTTCATTTACGCCTATACGGTACAGCTCTACCATTCCAGCCTGCGCCAGTTCTGGCGGGCAGCCCCGCTTTCTGACCGGTGCAGGGAGTTGACAGAAAAATATCTGGACGGACTTAGCTATGTCAATTACAATGTCCTTGTAACGGACTGGGACAGCAGCAACGTGGAGGATATCCTGATGCCATGCATGTTTGAGGACCTGTATCGCATGGATACGGGAGAGATTCTGCGGCCGGAAAATGGGGAGATACCTGCAGAGGTATATGAACGGATCATGACCACGTATTTTCCAGTCACAAAGGAGCGGATAAGGGAGATATGCGGTTACCGCGCAGACACAGACAGCTATCCGTATGAAATGATCTTTTCCAGCCCGTATCCGCCTTTTGGGGAAGTGGTGGGGGATAAGGAGAACCCGGACGGAACGCTGACCCTCTTTGTAGATGGGGTATGGCCGGATTATAACTCCGACTGTGCGTTTACCAGCATCATAACCGTTCAGCCCTTTGATGACGGGACATTCCGTTATTTATCCAATTCCATAGAGAAAAAGGAGCTGGACATTCCCAACGTATATGATATGAAGTAAAGGAAGGATTTCCATGGAAATAAGAAAAATATATATCCAGACTATTATTATAATGATGGCAGGATTTTTGTGTGCCTGTGGAGGAAAAAAGCAGGAGGAGTTTTCACTGTCCGGCGCCATAGAAGGCGGGGAAGAACCTTCTTTGGCAGGGGGCAGGGAAGATAATGACAAAAAAGGGCGTTGGGAAAAAGGATATGATCTTCCGGTTGATGAAAACGAAAGGAAAGAAGCGGAAGCTGACTTAAGGGCCGCGTTGGAATTGACCAGGGACATTTACCAAGAAGCGGACAAAGGCGATGCTTCAAACGTGGTTTTATCAGAGGAAGTTTTAATTCAATTAAAAGAGAAGCTAAAGACTATGGGCATGCCGGTCACAGGGAGCGAACCGTACCAGGTTATGGAGAACTGGCAGGAGATGGAGCGGTTTTTACACGATGCCGGAGTGGGAAAGGCCGGGACCGTGCTCCTGTACCGGATTCATAGAGACGGAGGAATCGGAAGGTTTCAATATCAGTATGATGGAGAAAATTTGTATGTGCTGGCAGCAAATATGACATGGGGGAAAGATGAAACACCGATGCCTGCGTACATTTCCTATACAAGAATAAAAGAATGGCGGTATACGGAAAAAGGATATTTCTACTATGAATTATGTGTACCGGAACCTCCGGAAGTATCGGAGATTGTTGACGGAAGCTGCCTGGTCAGAGTGAGGCCCCTGCCACAGGAGTGCCGTGAAATGTCCGAAAAATGTGTGCTTCCATTGGGGTATCAGGGAAATAACCTGTTATGCTCCAACTGGGACAGGGAGAGCCTGGATAAACTGGATTATAACGGGATTTATGAATATTTTTATGGGATGAAGTATGGCAGGCGGTTTGAACCAGAGCAGTATCCCCATGGGATACCGGCAGAAGAGTTTGAAAACACCATCATGGATTACCTTCCGGTTTCCAGGGAGGAGATTCGGCAGTGGGCCGTGTTTGATGAAGGGCGTCAAGTCTACCGATGGGAGAGACTGGGGTGCGGAAATTACGCACCCAGTTTCTTCGATACTTCTGTTCCCGAGGTGACACAGATCAGGGAAAATGAAGATGGAACATTTACCCTGACTGTGGATGCGGTATGCCAGATGATTTTATGCAATGATGCGGTCATAACCCATGAACTTACGGTCAGGCTCTCAGAAAACGGAGATATCCAGTATCTGGAGAACCGGATACTGGATGACGGAATTTTTAATATCCCGGAGTATCAGTATCGGATTGGAAAATAAAGATTATCACAGACCATTGGAGAAGGCCAGCGGTTATCCTTGTTCCCTCATACAAAAAGACACCAGCACACGCCGAATTTATCAATAAGCTTAAATTGGCATGGACTATAATCACATGGGCCGACAGGGGTATCATTTGATGCGCCTTCTTTCAGTACTTCATAAGCTTTTTGGATCTGGTTTTCATGGCCTTCTCCAAGATGGAAACAGAACATCATCGTATTTCCTATAGTAACATCCTCAGAAATTTCCGAAACAGCCAGTATTTGTCCATAGGCGTTCAGTTCGGAATGCATATAGCCGCCGCTGCCGTCAGGGTAAGCGCACAGGAGTTCGGCATCAAAAGCCTTTTGGTAAAGTGCCACTGCTTCCATGCTGTTTTTTACAAATACCTGCATCATTGATCTTAACATATTATATTTTCCTCCATCACTGAGATTTCTGATTCTGCCCTCTTTTCCGATTTTACTTCCATTGACCGATTTCGGGAAGGCCTGAAGAGGAGAATCTTCTAAATTTACAAAAGCAGTTTTTATAGCCAGTATTATTGTTTTTCCCAAAATGTCTATTTTACAGTAGAAAGATATCCAATTTTCTTGTAAAATCCGTCCAATCCGCCTGTCATATGGGTTGCGCCTAATGCCTTTGTTCTCCGATACATTTCTGTCAAAGCGGCAGAGGCGAGACCCTTATGCTGGTATTCGGGTATGGTGCAGAGTGGTTCCATATAGGCCAGATGGTTTTCAGGAGTCCACCACATTCCTGCATAACAGGCATATTCTTCTGCCTCATCTGCAATAACCACGTCCAGCTGCGGCGTGGCGTGGGGTGCGGTACTCAGCTGATAATTATTCTCCCTTTTCGGAAAAGTGTTCCCACTGCTTATTAGCTTGAACTAACCTGTATATTCATATATTTCTTAATTTTTCAAACAATTTAAGCAACTGTATTTGGAAGTTTATCTACTGAATATTGGGGAAAATTGGTCTGAAAATTGCAAAAAGGCTATCCGTTTGATTAGCTAGCCTTTTGAATTTAATATGAGTTTTCTGTCATTTATTTTCTCATTCAGATTCCCCTCTGTATTCAAAAACAAACCATTTATTATTCATGTAAATCTCTATTGTATCGTCTGCTCCGTACTGATAGCCAAATCCACTTCCAAAGTTAGACTGATTATCTTCCATTGGGATTTCTGTTCCATCTACTGTTGATGTTATTTCTCCATCCATATTACCACAACGCCCACTGATAGTGCTTTCTTTCCCTGTATCATAATATAGTTTACCATTTACCCTTACCATGGGTATTCTATCCCACATTGTATTGGCTTCATCCAAGTCCAATCCTAGCATATTTCGTATATTGCGTATGTATTCTGGGTTTTTCACCATATCATCTGTAACCATATAACTGGAAATGGGATTCTGCCATGGAATCACAAAAATATCCCTGTCTTCTATTTCAAAGGTAGACAGAATCAAAGACATTTCCTCTAAAGTAGCACCGTTTAATGCCATTAGCTCTTCTAAAGTTTTCTCACGATTTGTTCCTTGCATCAAGCCAAAACGATAGTCGCCCTCTGCCATTTGCCAAACATAAACCTCTAGTCCTTTGAAGGTTCCAAGCTCAAAGTATTCTGGGTATTTTTCATGTAATTTCTCTATTTCAGGAGAGTTCCACTCATATTCTGATTCGAGACTATCTGGAATATTGGTAACATTTTCTTCCTTGAACAACATTGCCCCTCCATCTACGGTAAGGTAAGTCGCTATCCATTCGTCTGTTGGATAATCTTTATATTTGCATACCCTGTTATCAGTTTCTCCATCCAAATAGCCGATTTGTGTTCCGCAATCATTTTTTGACACAACACAAAAAGGAATATATGTCCTGTCTCCCCATATAATAGTCATATATTCATCACCTTCCGCAGTACTCATGTCAATCAAATTTGTGTTTTTTCCACATACACACAACATAATTGAAATAAAGCTACATAAACAAATAATGCAGTATAATTTCTTTTTCATGGTTATTCTCATCCTCAAAAAACATTTTATATCATACTATATTTTACTGTATAGTTCAATGCAGGGTAAATAATCGGAATAAATTTTTATACATCAGAAATGTATATTTATTGGCTCGTTTTCACTGGGTACACAATTCCGAAAAGGGAGTAATTATTTTGGTCATACTGATGGTTCCATGGGCCTTCGCTCTGTTCATGGTCAAACCCTTTAAAACAGCATTTGCTCACTTTTTCCATATCCATATCCTGGCGGTTTACAAAGTGAAAGCCTTTTGGCAGTGGGTAATCCAATTCGTTTGCGAAATCGTATTGCATATCCCAGTGTTCCGATTTCTGGCGATATCCTAACTGAAGCGCAGCGCACATCAATTTTTCCGCAATCTGATAAAATATGAAATGGTCTTTGTGTAACATTCTTCCAATGATTCTGCACTTCCAAAACCTATATCCCCCCTTGTTTACTGAAAAATATTTTTAAGTTTCTTTTAAGACTGGGCAGGGAGCCTGCGGTCTCAAAATGGAGGATCATTTTCGGTGCTTATTCCAGTCCGGCCAGATTCTCCTCCATTTTGTCTAACACTCTTTTTTTCTGGGTTTCTGTTAAAAATCCGTCTGCCACTGCGTCTTCCAGAATCTCTGTCACATCTTTTATATCATTCTGGTAAGTTTCAGCAGTCAGAGGTGTATTCCGGCTTACAAGTTCCGGCCGCATGACAATGGTTGGGTTGAAAGCGACCACCGTGGTTTCCGTGGATACCATAAACGCGCCTTTATAGATGACAAATTCCCCTTTTCCGTTGTCAGCTTTCAGACGCTCCAGGTCCCGTTCCATGGCTAAGGCATCCAGATCTCCCTCCCCTCTGTCCTCTTTTACAGTATCTACAATCCTTTGATACTCTTCCACCGAGTACAGTTCAAAAATCCCTCCAAGGGTCGGGTCATTCTTCAGGAATTTCATGGAAAAAGCGCCAGAAGGAACAGCGCCGTAGACTGCGACGCAGCTTATGGTGGCAGCGATAGTCAGCATGATTCCCATAAAGGATTTTTTTTCTTTCATGTGAATGAGATGATTGATACGTTCTTTCATAAGACTTTGTCCAAAACCGGAAGTCAGAAGATTGATTCCGGCTCTCTTTGCTTCCAGTTCTACCAGTAAATCGGCATAGAGCTTTCGGTTTTCTCTTCCAACGGCCCGGACTACGGCTTCATCACAGGCCAGCTCCATATCCCGGCAGGCCAGGGCAGCCATGAGCCATACCAGAGGGTTAAACCAGTGGCAGACGCAGGATATGGTCAGGCACAGCTTTTTCAGTGCGTCCAGATGCCGGATGTGGGCTGCTTCATGTTCCAGGATCAGCTTCATGCTCTCTTTGTCCGCCCAGTCGGACTGTTTTGGAAGCAGGATTACCGGAAAAAGGATACCATAGGTTAAGGGGGAAGCAATCTCGTCCGAAACCCGGACGGTAATTCTGCGGAAGGAACGCTTCTGCTCCAGCCACATGGGAATCCAGGAAGATTCCTTAAGAGGAATTGCTGTGCGGTATTTCTTCATACTGGCGGCATGAAGATAAGCGATATACAGGCTGACAGATACAGCGCCGCAAAGCCACAGGATTTTAAGGAGATTCCATCCGAAGTCCGGCCCGGTCTCGGCTGTCTGCCAGGTTCCCGCCGAAAGGGGTAAAGCTGCGGTGATATCCGGCATTTTTTCCCTTAACTGATGGGCCGCAGGCACAGGAAAGCCCGCCGGTACGGGAATCATCAGCTTCCACCAGGCAAGCAGCCAGAGCAGCGAAAAAGTGGTTCTGGGTATTCTGGCGGAAAAGAACTTCCGGCATGCTATGACAATCAGGATCAGAACGGAAGCCGAAAGGCTCATCTGCAGCAGGTTCATAGGCTCACTCCATTTCATTAATCATTCGTTTTAATTCCTCCAGTTCCTTCTTTGAGAGGGCTTTCTGAGAAAGCAGGGATGAAAACAGCAGGGGGACGGAGCCGTCAAAGACACGGTTTACAAATTCCCTGGTATCATCCTGAACCGCCTGTTCTTTAGAAAGGAGAGCCCTGCAGACAAAATTCGGTTCCAGGCGTTCAATAAAGCCCTTCTGGATACATTTTTTAATGACTGTGTAGGTGGTATTCTTATTCCAGCCGATGGTATCGCGTAAGGTCAGGGAAATCTGTTTGGCTGTCACGTCTCCTTCGTTCCAGATTACTTCCATTACTTTTCGTTCTGAATCAAACAGTGTCTTTTCCATATCCGTGTTTACCTCGTATTCATTGTGTGTTCTTTATCGTACATTTCCTATACACTATCACAGTAGTCTGTTGATGTCAATGAATAACCACTGGATGTGGCTGATAATATAATTGAACCGATAAGTATAATAGGGTTATAGGGAAGCTTACCTACAATAATGCTGATGTAATTCGTATATCTTTTGTTTCATTAGCTCCACAAGTTCTGGTGGTTCTAAGACAGTTGCATTGATTCCAAATGGCAGGAAATAATCGGCAACCCAATCCAAGGTTGTATGACGTATTTCCATGTCGATGATACCGCCGCCTGTTGGGAATGTTTTTAATCCCCTTGCCAGTAAAAATTCAGTTTCGCAGCGTTTAACACCTATATCGGTTAGCTGAATCTTTATGTGGTAATCATTTCCGATTTCTAACCTTTCGAGATATTCTTGAATGGACGCAGGAACAGGAAATTTCCCTTTAGGATATGGTTTTTCCTCTATTATTTCCTTTATACGGTCAATACGGAACTCTCTGATTTGATTAGCAACGGTGCAATATGCAGGGCAATACCAAAGCCCGTTCATAGCATATAGCCCAATCGGTATAATTGTGCGTATACTTTCAGAATGTGTTGATGAATACTGTATTGTTGCTGAATGGTGATTAACGACAATATGAAACATTGATTTAAGTAGTGGTGAATCGCAATGCCTGTCTGGAATCCAAAATACTACACTATTTTGAATTTGTGTAATACTGCTTTGTATATCTAAGGGCAGACAGTTCAAAAATTTTTTCAAAACAGATATTGTTTCCTGTTCAAAAGGTAAATCGTGATAGAATTTCAAGGCTTGACAGGCAAAGAATATAGCTTTGGCTTCATTCTCTGAAAAAGTGATAGGCGGCAAAATGCGCTCTTTCAAGATGTGATACCCGCCAGCAGCACCGACTTCGGAATAAAGGGGGAATCCAGCCTGTTCTAATTCTTGCAAATCACGGAGTATTGTTCGCTTTGACACAGAAAATTCTTTTGCTAATTCGCCTACTGTAAAATCCTTTTTGGCATTTATCGTTATCATCATTTCAATAAGCCGTTCTGCTTTTGACATTTTTAAAAACTCCTTTCCGAATGGTGACAGCCGTTGTCACTATTCCATGATAGACTATCTATGTACCAAATGCAATATGATACTCAAACGAAAGGACAAGATGTTATGAATAAAAACGTGATTGAAATGGTTATTTTTCAGACAAACCAAGAAGTGACCGAGGAACATTTTTTACGAATGTATCACAAATTGAATGAGGTGCTTGAAAAAGATATTGCCGGATTTGTAAAACGGTCATTAACAAAGGATTTAAAGCAGGATAGATGGGTTGAAATGATTTGGTGGGCATCAATGGAGGCAGCACAGGGGGCTTTGGAAAAGTTGCCGCAGGTTACAGAATTTCAGGAGTATTGTTCTGCTTTAGCAGACGAGGGAACAATGATGTTCCATTTGGAGGAAATGGCATGACACCAAACGATATTCTTTCCTACTGCCAGTCTAATTTGAAAGATGTTGTATTGGTAGAAAGTTGGGGAGAACGAGGGATTTTTTATAATCCGAACGGAGTTTTGAAACGGGGAGTATATGTTTTAACTGTTAAAGAAAAAGACGGTGATAATGATAAAGGCTCTATGTTGAACCGTGATAATGTATATCGTGTGAATGTCGGTTTAAGGAAACAGACCTTTATTAAAAAATTTGGGTATATTCCAGAGCGTCCGCCTGCTGGAAAAATCGTAAAAATGGATTGTGATTTTACCGTTTTAGATACCATTATTCCCCACCCTGTCTACGCATGGATGAGCTGGGTATGTGTTTTAAATCCCTCTGATAAGACCTTTGAGGATTTCAAAGCAATGATACAAGAATCCTATGATTTTGCAAAAGAAAAATTCAACAGAAGAAAAAGTAAATAATGCAACAAAAGCATACAAGGAACACATCATGTATTCTTTCAATGGCTTTTGCAAAGGAGAGTCTATGAACAAAGACACCAGCAAGACCAGCCACACCACCGCCCTTCTGGATGTGAAGCCCGATCTTGTGAAGCGGATAGGAAATACCACCTTTGACATACATATCCATTTCAGCGAAACGAGCCGGGAAACGCTGCACACAGAGATGGGAAATTATACGCTAAACAGCGGTGACGCTCTTATTTTTGACTCGTCTGTCAAGCACACCTATATCAATGAGCAGGATGTAATGCTTACTTTTATGGTGGTAAATTTCTATCCCAATTAAAAAAGCGGGCTGTAATCGGAATTCTTAAGAGATTCGTCAGAAAATATTCGTTGACGCACTTGGACTACTATGATAGTCTGTTGTTTAGACAGACTATCATAGTAGTCTGTTTTTTCAAAAGGTGCGCACCTGTGAAGATAAACTAATAAAAAGAAAGGATTTATACCATGTTCCATCGTACAAAGAGAAACCTTACAGCTTCAGGAATCATGTGTCTTATGCTTATGGCTGCCGGACAGACTGCCTATGGAGCAGCGCCTGCCCCGCAGGTATCCACGGTTTGGGCCCAGGAAGTTCAGAACCCGGCGTCGGATCCTACTTTGGGAGGGCTTTTTGAGCTTTATACCCCGGAAGAATATGAGGAATCTATCAACCAGATTAAAAAATACATGGGCGCAGACCATGGGGATGTCAAGGCCATGGAAGCGGACCTGGCCAAACTGAAGGCGGATAACGGCAAAGGTGAATTTGTCATTTACAAAGGCGCTTTTACCGTATCCACAGAAACTACCATCGTTGCCTTCAATCCCACAATCGTTATGAGGCCGGATCTGGTAAAGAGCGCTGAGGAATTGACAGCGGAAAACTATAAAAAGGATATTGAGGATGTAACAAAGCTTTTGGACCAGGCCGTAAAAGATAAGACCGTAACATCAGACCAAAAGGATTCTATCCTGAAAAAGATGAATGAAAACCTGGAGAAATTAAATTAGGGCGGCTGCCATATATGGGAAAGCAAAACGGGCGTATCATCTAAACGGTGATGCGTCCGTTTTGTTGCATGGATAATGCAAAAATAAATTTAACGTACTCTCACGGTATTTGTAAGAACAAATCCTACTTTTTTGTACAGCATGAAAGCTTTATCATTCCATTTAGCAACATGTAACAAAATAGGCTCATTACTGGTTTGGCGAATATGGTTCATTCCCCATAATAAAAGTTGTTTTCCATATCCCCTGTCTTGAAATTCCTTATTGACGATCAAATCGTCTATTTCGTTTCCATAACAGGCAATAGAACCAATAATTTCTTCCCCACTTACAAACAAGAAAATATCCTTACTTTTTTCACGAACTTGTTTATAATCATTCAAAAAATTATACGGCTCAATAGCAAGAAATTTTCGCATTTCATAAAAGCAAGTATTATATATTTTCATGTATTGTTGAAAATACTTTTGCTCAAAAGGAATACACAAGATATTGCTTTTTTCAATATCATCTTTTACATATTTCATTTCATATGCTATTATTTCCATGTTGTAATTTCCCTTCTGCAACCCCCGATTTGTCATCTTTACCTGATAGCATTAAGACGCACTAAATTATTATCTGTTATGTAAGCAAATTGCAAATTAGCTTATTAAACCTGTCGCTTTCGCTCCATTGAGGAAAGTGACAGGATTCCTCAAACCAGTAAAACTGTTTTTCTGTTTCAATCCGGTCGAAGTATTCCTTCGCAAGAGCAGAGGACACATGGTTGTCATATCTTCCCTCGATAAATATGATTGGAGCGCCATATTGTGTTTGGGCTTCAAAGTTTGTTTGCATGACTTCCTGCCACAAATATTGTATGGCTTGCAGACTGCCCCTCTGGTGCCGAATCAAATCGGCGAGTGTGTAATATCGAGAGAGCAAAAAGGGAATGGCTAAATTATTATAATTTGTTCTTCCATAGAGGGAACCCTTGTGTTTAACAACCTGCCTGGTCACAAAAAGCAGGTCATTCAGCCAACTGTCCGTTTGATAGGAGCAATCAATCCTCCTGAGTTTTTCCAAGTCCTTTTTATCAGCATGTGCCAGAGCATATTCATAGGCTGATTTGCTGGATTTTTTCATATTGACGACTTGCCCACAGCCGATATAAGTATGCACTAATTCCGGGTATGCCTGGACAAAGCGCAGCCCCAGAATGCTCCCCCATGAATGACCGACCAAATACACCGAACTTTGATGAAACCGGGGCAGCAAATAATCCACAAGTGTGTAGAGGTCATTGAGAAAAATGTCAATCGTAACGGGCCCGTCAAATTTATAATAGGACTTTCCCGCGCCACGCTGCTCCCATATAACAACCGTGAACTGCTGTTCTAACATTTTATTGTACGTCATCACCAAGGGAAACGCAGCGTCTCCGGGGCCACCATGCAGATAGATCAGCAAAGGAGCCTTTTCCTTTTCTGCACGTATCGAAACAAACTGCGGCACACCGTTTACATTCAATTTTAACTGTTTGTCTATATACATGTTTCCTCCAACTTCTGTCGGTGCGCCTCCATTACCAAGACAGCCCTTTCTCTCAAGAGTTAACAACAGTGTAGTTCCATGGCGGCCTGTTTTTTGAAAAAGACGCTTTCATTCCATTGTTTATAATATTTTCTTGGGATATTGGCTTATCTATGAATTTTCTAATGCTTTGTTTATTGTAAATTGCAGAAATCATTTATATTATACTCTTTCAATAATTCCGCTTTTCTCTATTTTATTCCAACGTTTGAATACAATTATTTCCGCATCAGTTCCATAGCCGCTGTACTCAGACACCATGAGATATTTCTCATCAGCGATAATTCCATAACATCTGTCGCTGTCCTTTTTATGAAGCTGATTCCCTAAATAAATCCTGTTATCATCCCAAAACTTTACGGTCTGGCCGTTTGGAAGGGTATATTCAATGTTCGCAAAGGAACCTTTCAGCGCATTCAGCTCTGTTACTTCTTCCATATCTGGAATCTGCAGCGTATTGAAGGCCGCAATCAGCTTTTCTTTTAATTCGCTTAACGCTGTTTTCCCTTTTTTACAGCACTGTGCAACAAGGCATTCCGCCCCAAAAGGCTGCCCTTCTGTTGCTGCACATCTGTTACAAGTGCTGCATAATTCACAGTTCGTACAATCAATTCCGCAGATAGATTTCATTCTGTTTTCCTCCTCAAATTCTCTTTTTTACAGCTTCCTTATGGGAAAAATATATACCCTTTCCCGGTCTTTGGACAGGTAAAATCATGGACGGCATCAACCAAAGCAATACTATGCTCCTGTTGAATCATGGGAGGGGACATTCCTTTTCGGAAAAGCGTTCCCAATGCATAAATTTCTCTTTGTCATAATATAAACAATGCCTGTTCGTAATCTTTGACATAATACTTTATATTTGACCTACCCTTTTGAATTATGGTATGACCCTCTTTTTCAAGTATTTCTTTTTGAGATTCAATTCCACCTGGATATTTGGGGTTTAGCTCCCCATTCGTTTTAAGAGTTCTCCAATAAGGCGTTTGATTATCTGTTCTTTGATAACTCGCCCATGCCACGATTGATACAAATATCCCTGCAGTAATTGGTTCTGTGAAATCCGCTCCATTTTTCTTTGCGAAGTAATCTCTTATTGTTCCTATTGTAAGTAATTTTCCAAAAGGCACAAGCCGCATTACTTTGTCATAATCAATAGGTGGAGCGAAATACATTCTGTCTCCGCCGTATTTTTCGATGCTCTTTACATCTGTAATTATTTGGAATTTTGGCATATCCTTGCTGTCATGAAGCATTGTGTTAAAATCTTTTTTATCCTCGTTTGCCATTTTGGTCACCCCTGCCAATTTTTGTTTTTATAATTTTCTTATCGGAAAAAACATATATACCCTTTCCCGGTCTTTGGACAGGTAAAATCATGGACGGCACCAACCAGAGCAATACCATTGCCCTTCATATATCGGATTACTTCTGAAAAGGTATTATCATTTTCACGTTCCACATAAATATACTCATAGCCGGGTATCACCCACTTTGTCCAGCCATCGGGGGCTTTTGCATCCTCATTACACTCTACCCCTGCAAGGTAAAGTCCTTTCTGAAAGCCCTCCCAGGGCTGGAAGGAACGGGAAAAGTCAGACATTGCGCCCCATATTCCGCTGATGTTCCCATCTTCATCTTTCTTTGCCAGATGTGCGATTTCTCCAAAATGGGAATTCGCCTCATCCCATAACTTCTGAATAAAGCCGGCTCCGTCCGTTGTCGCCCCTTCTTTTCCGATTACAACAAAGGATTCTTTTTCACATGTTTCGATTTTCATTGATTTGTTACTCCCTTCGCTTTATGTTTCATTTCATTCTAAAGGCTCGTTCTTTTTCTCGTTTTGGATATATTTATCATAGCGGCACTGCTCAATGACTGTGTGTCCCAGTAATGTAATTGCCCTTGCCGGACAGGAACTGATGCACCGGTAACACATGGTACAGTGTTTTCCGGCAGCCGCTTTTCCATTTTTCAGGGTAAGGTTGTCTGCCGGGCAGAGCCGGGTACAAAGCCCGCAGCCTGTACAGGCATTACTGATTTTTAATTGATCTGAGTAACTTTTGGTTTTGCTGTAGTACCACAAACGTTGGCAGAGTAATCCGGCGATTCGGTTATAAAGATGCAGGCCGTTTTTGGGATACCTGCCTTTCCTGATTTCCTCTGCGCATTTCTCAATCTTTCTGTCTGCTTTCCGGATGATTTCCCGGTTCTCCTGAAAGGTTTTTTTCAGCAGCTTTACATCACAGACAGAATCAGGCATACGGATATGGAAACCGCCAACGATTTTCGCGCCATACTTTTTGAGCAGCCGTGCCGAGCAGCCTGCGCCGTCTCCGCTGAACAATCCCATAGTGGCAACGCAAAGTATTTTTTTACCCTTCCAAAGATCCGGCTGGCTTTTGATAAAATCTTTTACCATGACAGGAACGTTTGAAAACTGAACAGGATATGCAAAAACGATAAAGTCATGCTGTGATAATAAATGTACCGCGTCTTTCTGCTCCATCGGAACTGCCTGCGCAGTTTTATCCAGTAAAAAAAGCAGCTTTTTGATACAATGTTCTGTGTTTCCCGTTCCGCTTAAATAGATACCTGTCATATATTTTCCCTTTCAAAATTGGAGTAATGACCACGTCCCTGCACCATGGTTTCTGATTTTATCCTCTTCTGTCAATTTTACTGCCATTGACCGATTTTGGGAAGGGCTGAAAACAAACATCTTCTCAAAATCGGTCAATGGAGCAATAATAAATTAAGTTCATTCTTTTTTAAGATGTTTTAGAGGCTTTTTAGAGACTACTCTGATAGAATGGACAAAAATCCGCAGAAATACTGGATAAACTGTGGATGGAATTTTATATGAGAGGAGAGCAACATGAAAAGGAAAACAGGAAAAATGATCTTATTGACAGGGGTGCTGTGCATCCTGAGCCTTGCGGTATGTGCCTGTGGAAAGACGGAGGAAGCATCAGATACCCCTGAACCACAGGTGGTTCAGGGAGAGCCGATCCCGGAGGATGATACGAAGGACGATGCTTCTGCTCCAGAACCGGAAGCGGATGCAGAAGGAGCCGACACCAGGAATGAACCGGAGTCACCGGAAGCCTCACCGGAACCGCAATCTGGTGAAAGCAGCAGCCAGGGAACAGACAGCACACAGAAAGAACAGCCGGAAGCACAAAGTCAAAGTACGTCCGGCACATCTGCAGAATGGGTGGACAGTACTCCCAATCTGGAAGGGGATATCAAAGAACTGAAGGATGGGCAGCTTACCGTGGTAGAGGCCATTACAGAAAAATCAGATAATGGAGGTGATATCGTAGTATCTCCTGGCAGCGGGGATGATTCTGAGTATAACAAGATTGCGGTTACATACGATGAAAATACCCTGTTTGCTATAAAAACAATCTACGATGGAGGGGCCAGATTTGAAATGTCAGCAGCAACAGCGGCGGACCTGGCATCCGGCCAGTTCATTCAGGTATGGGGAAGTTCTTCCGGCAGCGGACTGAAAGCAACCCAGATTTGTATTGTAAAAGTGGCCTGAACCATTGCCTGCCCTCTTTTGATAAGGAGAAAACCCTTGTCAGAAGAGGGCAGTTTTTCTTAAATAAAACCTTTATTTCCTGCATTTCTTTCATAAAAAAGACATGTCTTAAAAAATTTTGCAAAAAGGTCACCTTTCGTCTTCCGATTGCGTGTCATAAGTATAACAGCATCCAGCCAAAGGATACCCGGAAAGATTTTCGGGCACGGATGTGGAACAGGAAGGAGATGGAAAGATATGGACCTGGAAGCGGCAGTAAGGAAACACAGCGAGATGCTGTACCGGATCTGCATTGTGATACTCGGCAGTGAACAGGATACCCAGGATGCCATTCAGGAGACCTTCTGCAAATATCTGGAGAAAAAACCGAAATTTGTGGACGGCGAGCATGAAAAGGCATGGCTGATCAAGGTGGCGACTAATCACTGCAGGGACATACAGCGGTTCAGATTCCGGCACCCGAAGGTGCCCATTGAGGAGCTTGCAGGCACACTGGTATCCCGGCAGGAGGATAGGGAGGCGGTGCGGGAGCTCCTCCAGATGCCTCCAAAGCAGAGGGCCGTGATGGTACTCCACTATGTAGAAGGATACCAGGTAAAGGAGATTGCCGGTATCCTGGGAATTACGGAGCATGCGGTCAAAAAGAGGCTGCAGCGTGGAAGGGAGCAGTTTCGGACTACCTGGAAGGAGGAATATTGCAGATGAGTGAGATGAATGGCGGACAGCTGAGACATGCTTTAAAACAGGTACACATGAAAGAAAATATGCAGGAGGAAATTATCATGAATGTAAGAACACAGATGGCAGACGGAACCTACAGACGGAACAGCTTTAAGAGGAATATGGTATCGGCAGCAGCCTGCCTGATGGCAATTGGGATGGTGTCCATTCCGGCCTATGCAGGATATCAGGGATTCAAAAGCGCAATTACCAGCGACAAAGTGCTGGCAAGGATGCAGGAGATCCCAAATGAGGAGCAGCAGGATATTTATAACATGGTTCAGTACGAGCAGCGCAGTCTTCATGCCGACCAGTTCAGTAGGGAGTATACAGAAAAGGAAATGAGCCGTAGGAAAGTGCTGCAGCAGGAGTATGAGAATGGCAGATTCCCGGAGAATACGCTGGCCATGGTGGAAAATGCAGGACAGATCCAGGATTATGGGGAACTGGTTTATGCCAAAGATACCAGCTACTTCTACCTTCCGGAGAGGGAGCTGACGGACGAGGAGATTCTGCAGATCCTGGACTTCAATTCCACAAGAGAATATGTCCTTGAGCAGAATCCGGAAGTACAGAGGCAAAAAATGGAGCAATATGAAGAAGCTATTCGGGAGAAACAGGGGGACGGACTGCTTCCGTAAACGCACCACGCACCAATATAAAAGGAAGATATTTTAGCTGGCATTGTTTGAGAACAGGCTGGCCGGAACAGGGCATCAGGGCTGTGTAAGCCATGGTGCCCTAAAAAGGCGAAATGGAACATATCAGTACATATGGAGGAAGAAGGGAACATGAAAATGCAAAAATACAGGCTGTTGGGTATGCTGCTGTTGGCAGGCGCCTTATGTCTTACTGGCTGTGGAGGCAGTACAGACCTAAAAGCAGATGCTATGGAAGGAGAGGTACAGCAGCCGGTGATGCAGGAGGATTCAGCAGATTCCGCTTACCGTGTGGACGATGACACTGTCCCAAAGGAAAGCAGCAAGAATCCCGTATTGCCCCCATTATCTGCTGAAGCACAGACGATAGATTATAAGGGGAGCATACCGATTGACTATCTCACGGCATCTGCGGACGCTGTCTATTTAGTAAGCAGGGATCAGGACGGGGACTCCGGAATCCTGAAAATGAAGCCAGGGGAGGCTGACGGGGAGGCCCTGCCAGTGACGGCGCCGGATGGGATGGTGTTTTCCGTCATGACCACAGACGAACAGGGGAACCTGTATGTGGTGGCGGAGGATAGGGACATTGGGGTAGTGATGAGGAATGATGAGTTTGCCTCCCCTACAGAACACTGTGAAGTATGGAGGATCAGCCCGTCTGGTGAGGTGGCGGCAAAACTGGACATTTCCGAATATGTAAAACAGGAAGTTTTTTCACCCCGTATGATTGCAGTGGCAGGAAACGGGGATATCTACCTTTCCACACAGAACGATGGAACAGTAGTGCTGGCCTTTGATGCGGAAGGGAACTTCCTGAATAAGATCAGTTATGATTACAAGGTTTATACGCTGCGCACCGCCATGGGAAGAGGACGGGACGGAAAGGTATACGCCGTACTTTGGGACAGTACTGCAAATGATGGCACTTCCGTGATCGTTGAATTGGACGGGCGCAATGGTAGTATAGGGGATGTCACTTCTTTTCTTCTCCACAGTGACGGCAGCTTCTATAACTGTGTATGTCCGGGGAGGGACTGTGACCTTGTAATTTTCGGCGGACAGGGAATCCTTGGCTATGACCTGGGGAGTGCCAGTATCAAATGGAAGGTTTCCGCAGGCGAGCTGCCTTTCAGCACAGAGGGATATTTCCCGATGGCAACACTGCCCGATGGAAGGGTACTGTTTCTGGATAGAAATTACAAATGGGATGAGGATGATCCAACGAATATGTGGGTGGTAGCAGAAGGAACAAAATTCCATTATGTTCCTGCGGCGCGGCAGTAGGGCAGTATCTTACGGCCGCCGGAAAATAATTTAATATATCATCAGTATGCCAGGTAAGCATGTCAGGAACCAGTGGGCGGTGGTTCGTGGCATGCTTGGTTGGCAGTTTTTGTAATTTATATATTGTCAATACCCCAAAGGAACAAAATGCAGGAGTAAGTATGGTGCAAAAGAGAAGACAGCCAGCCTGGAAGACAGAGAATCAGAGAAAAAGAAGCAAGAAGATTGCCAGAAAGAGGCGTAGGGTCATAGCCTATACCGTCCGGGGAATCATGGCGGCTGTTCTGGCAGTTATGATTCTGTTGATGATCTGTGGCTGTTTGTATATCCGGGATTTTTTCCGCAGGAATGAGAATGAGAGTAGCACCCAAAAGGCGGATGTTGTTCGGGAAACAATATCCGGTGTAGAGGAAGATGAATTGGACGCAGACCTTTCGGGGGAAGAAAACCATATGGTTGTCCTGGATGCCGGACACGGCGGGGAAGATGGGGGAACAGTGGAACAGGCGGCAACGGAGAAGGAGATCAACCTTGCTGTTGTCCTGAAATTAAAGGAACTGCTGGAGGAAAAGACAGGATAGTAGGTTCTGTTTCAGGGCTTCCCATAATCGGCCAATCGGAGGATAATAAAAGGAGCCGATAGTTCTGACGGTGAAGCGCAGTTTTACTGTGGCTTTTCTAATATAGACAGGTTTATAAAGGAGGATACCGATGGGGACATTTGAAAACAGGAAAACAAAGTATATACCAGTTGTGTTTTTCATCATTTTATTTTTGGCTGTGGCAGGCGTTCTGTTTGCTGTGTTTCTTTACAAAAATGATAAGGGTGGAAATATCCTTGTTGGGGCAAGCCCGGATACAAGTGCTTTCCAACTATATTATTATGACGGGGAAACGGTTATGGTCAGGACGCTGTATGACAGCAGTACGGAGAAGGAAGTGATTAAAAGGATCAATGATATTCCCCTCCAGGCGGCAGATGAACAGGCTCTCTCCCAGATGGAGACTCCCTTCTTTGGAATCTGGATCAGCAGCGGGGAAGGGTATGACATTTCCGTGACGGCATCCGGCGGGGTCTGGCTTAGGAATGACGGGGCGGTTTATCATGGGGATACGGACCTCTCCTTTCTATGGAGAGAGATGGAAGGCAGTGATGAGGATACCTGGAATGTCCTTAATTTTCCCAATGCCGGGCATTTGTCCGTATATCACAGCTGTTTCCTGCTGAAAGCGGATGAGCTGCCTGCAGAGGGTACAGAGGGGATGTCTATGACTGTCCAGGACATTGGGACAAGTGAGATTACGGTATTGATTGCCAATAACAGCGGGGAAGAATTCACTTACGGGGAATACTTTTCCCTCCAGAAACAGATAGACGGCCAGTGGTACACAATGCCTGTCAGGGCGGATAATGTTGGCTTTCAGGATATTGCCCGTATCCTTCCGGACGGGGAGAGTGCCAGCGAGACATATAATCTGGATATTTATGGCACGCTGGAGCCAGGGATGTACAGGCTTGTGGTGGAAACACTGAGCGCCGAGTTTCTGGTGGGGCATGGGAGGATGGCAGGAACAGAAGGGGAAGAAAAATAGATTTCAAGTACTGGGAGGACCTTAATGAACAAGAAATTTTTTGAACTGCCATTGGAAAAGCAGGAACGGATTATAAAAGCAGCATACATGGTGTTTGCCCATGACAATTACAAAAACGCATCCATGTCCAGGATTGCGGATGACGGCGGCATATCAAAGTCCCTGCTGTTCCATTATTTTCAAAATAAAAAAGATCTGTATTTATACCTCTGGAAGAATATCAACAGGATATCAAATGAAATAGAGCTGAAGTATTATTACAAAGAAACGTCAGACTTCTTTGAGGCAATGACCCAGAAGGTTCTGGCAAGATGTGAGTTTATGAGAACGGCTCCCGATGAATATTTATTCTCATTACGGGCTCTTTTTGCGGAGAACCCGGAAATCAGGGAGGCAACCGGGAAGTCGTATGATAAAACATATGAGGATGTGGCGGACAGGATGCTGGGGGATCTGGACCTTTCCGTATTTCGGCCAGGCGTTGACGTAAGGATGCTGTTAGAGGAGATTGACAGCTATCTGATGCGCTGTGTCTGGCAAATGCTTTCCGCTGGGAAGTTGGACCCGGACGGCCTGGAAAAGGATTTTTTGAAAAGGGTCGGGCAATGGAGGACAGCATATTTGAAGTAAACTGTGCTGTCCAGTGGGGGAAATGGAGGAACCATGGAAGGAGATTCAAGAAAGTTTATAACAGCTTTAAAGGACAATGACCTTGCTGCTGTCAGAGAAGTGCCAAAAGCAGACCTGCACAACCATTTTGTCCTTGGGGGGAGCAGGACATATATATATATGAGCAGAAGCAGATTCTCATTGAGCCGATCAAAAAGCCCCTGGCTTCCATGTGGGAAATGGATGGCTGGAACAGCAGATATATTGGTGAGAGATTCTCTGGCAGCAACATGTGCAAATTTCTTATAGAGGCAACTTTTGCCCAGGCAAAGCATGACGGCATTGCGATCTTGGAGATAGGGGAAGATGTCTGGGGGTTAAATGAGTTTTTCCATAATGACATTGTGGAACTGATAGAGACATTCCAGGAAATCAACGAGCGGATTGCGCCGGAGGTTTGCCTGCGGCTCCAGATCGGATTATCCAGGCATTGCCCTGTGGACTATCTGGAGGGCTGCCTGAAACATTTCTGGGGGTACCCGGAATTCTACTCCATTGACTTGTATGGGGATGAACTGGCACAGCCGATTGAAAATTTTATCCCCATATACAGGAGAGCAAAAGAAGAGGGGCTTTGCCTGAAAGCCCACATTGGTGAGTGGGGAACAGCAGAGGACGTTGTTCGCGGCGTGGAGGCATTGCGGCTTGATGAAGTGCAGCATGGTATCGCGGCGGCGGAATCGGAGGAGGCCATACAGTTCCTAAAAGACAGGGGAATACGCCTTAACCTAACGCCCAACAGCAACCTTTTGCTGGGGCGAATAAAGGAGATGGCGCACCACCCCATCCGGAGATTATACAGGGGCGGGTTAGACGTGACCATAAATTCGGATGATGTGTTGATTTTTGACAGTGACGTGTCAAAAGAATACATAAGACTTTTTGAGTCAGGATGCCTGAATGCAGAGGAACTGAATAAAATCCGGTTAAATGGGCTGAGGGAAATGCAATAGGAAGTATGAACAAGATCCGGGCATATTTTTCTGAAGACGCATATGCGATAAAAATCTCTAAAACACTTGCTTATGACGTAACGTAATGAGATATACTACGAGCAGGAGGTGAGACATGGACAAAAATAAAGCGATACCACAAGGCTATATGACTGTTGGCGAAGCCGCAAAAAAGATGGATGTTACTGTACGGACATTACAGCATTATGACAGGGAAGGGTTACTTTCCCCGTCTGCCATGAGCGAAGGAGGCCGCAGGTTATACACAGATAAAGATATGGTAAAACTACATCAGATCTTATCGCTCAAACATCTGGGGTTCTCCCTGGACGATATAAAGAACCGGCTGATTCCCCTAGATACACCGGCAGAAATTTTCATGCAGCTTCAGAATGAAGCAATAAGGCTTCAAAATGCAGGTGTCCATGCAGACAGTGATGAGGGGCAGAGCTTTGCAAAAGCCTATTGGGATATGATAACGGATTTCACCGGCGGAGATATGAGTATGCTTCCGAAACTCATTGAATTAGGACAGTTTGAGGGCATGGACCCCAAATGGAAAGAGAAGCAAAAACTCGCCAAAGATTATATCGGGCAGGCACTTGAGAGTTACTTGTCCAGGTCAGGCGTTGACTTGTTTCAGGAGGATGAAGAATGAACGAGGCTATAAAAATCAAAAACTTAAAGAAAAGTTACGGGACCCACGTTGTACTGAATGGCTTAGATTTCTGTGTACAGCAGGGGGAGATTTTTGCCCTGCTTGGCGTAAATGGCGCGGGTAAAACGACGTCCCTGGAATGTATCGAGGGCCTAAGAAAATATGACAGTGGAACCATCGCTATAACCGGCAAAGTGGGTATCCAACTGCAATCGTCTTCTTTGCCTGGGCATATAAAGCCGCTGGAGGCTGTTAAGCTTTTTGCGAAATGGAATAAAGCTTCGCTTGACCGTGCAATGCTTGACGTTCTTGGTATCCATGATTTTGCCCGGAAGCAGTATTAGCAATTATCGACTGGTCAAAAGCGGAGGCTCCATCTGGCACTTGCCCTGACACGAAATCCGGATATCCTTTTTCTTGATGAGCCAACCGCAGGGCTTGACGTTGAGGGGCGGCTGTCCTTCTAAAGATGTTGTCAAGGGGAAATGTAAGATTGAGTTTTTACCTTTTACTTTTTTATTCCTTCAAAGGCAACCGCCGCCACTCATATAGAGGGGCGGCGGTTATAATCAGCATTATTTCAGCAGTACCTCCAAATCACTCTCCGGGGTTGTGATCGGGGCAATGTGATAATGCTCCGCCAGATACTGCAACACGTTGGGCGACAGGAACGCCGGAAGTGTAGGCCCCAAGCGGATATTTTGGATTCCCAGGTGCAAAAGCGTCAGCAGGATACACACAGCCTTCTGCTCATACCAGGAGAGAACCATTGACAGCGGCAGATCGTTTACACCACATGCAAAAGCCTCTGCCAGGGCTACAGCCACCTGGATGGCACTGTATGCGTCATTGCACTGTCCCATATCCATCAGGCGGGGAAGTCCGGAAACGGTGCCAAGGTCCAGGTCATTGAACCGGTACTTGCCACAGGCAAGAGTAAGTACGATACTGTCAGGAGGTGTCTGCTTTACAAACTCAGTATAGTAGCTGCGTCCCGGCTTTGCTCCATCGCAGCCGCCAACCAGGAAGAAATGTTTGACCACTCCGCTTTTGACTGCTTTGACCACTTTGTCCGCAACGGACAAGACCGCGTGACGCCCAAAGCCGGTTGTGACGGTTCTTCCGCCATTGATACCAGTAAACTGCATGGCTGTGGGGTAGCCGCCCAGCTCCAAGGCTTTTTGGATTACCGGCGAGAAGTCCTTTTCCGGCCCAATGTGGGCCAGCCCCGGATATGCGACGGCTTCCGTCGTAAATACCCGGTCCGCATAGCTTGTTTTCGGCGGCATGAGGCAGTTTGTTGTAAAAAGGACCGGAGCGGGGATAGAAGCAAATTCCTTTTGCTGATTCTGCCAGGCAGTGCCGAAATTCCCTTTGAGATGGGGGTACTTTTTTAGTTCCGGATAACCGTGAGCCGGGAGCATTTCACCGTGGGTATAAATGTTGATGCCCTTGTCCTTGGTCTGCTCCAAGAGTTGTTTCAAATCAAAGAGGTCATGACCGGAAATGATAATAAACGGTCCTTTCTCTACAGTCAAACTTACTTCTGTTGGAACGGGATTGCCATAGGTTTCCGTATTAGCCTTATCCAGCAGTTCCATACATTTCAGGTTAACCGCCCCGACTTCCAGGACAATAGGAAGAAGTTCATCCATCCCCCAGTCCTCCATACCGACAGCAAAGAGGGCCTTATAAAAAAAGCGGTCTACTTCCGGGTCCGTATAGCCCAGGACAGCAGCGTGATACGCATAGGCGGCCATACCCCGGATGCCAAACAGAATCAGCGACTTCAGAGAGCGAATATCCTCCCCAGCAGTCCACAGATGCTCCATGTCATAGTCATCGTTCTTCCCGCAGGCTGAGGTACACTCATAGCAGAGAGGAACAATCTGCCGCTTTACCTCATCCACACGCCGGAGCAGAGCAGAAAGGGCCTCCTTGTCAAAATTCACATTCGTAATTGTCGCAAACAACCCTTCCCGCACAACCTGATTGGCGGCATGGCTAATTAGATGCCCATTTCCGTCTATGGTCCTTGCAAGGCCAATCAATTTCCCGGTAAGCTGATCCTGCATTTCAGCAATACCGGCCTGCTTGCCGCATACGCCAGAATTTCCAATACAGCCTTTGCATCCCGCTGTCTGTTCACACTGGAAGCAAAACATTTTCTGTTCCATCACTGTTTCCTCCTATTATTATTCTAAAATTCTTCCGTCCGTAGAAATAGTCACCACATTCCACGGAATGAACTTCCCGCTCTCCTGTAAGGCCTGTTTGACCGCGTTTTCGATTCCGCCGCAACATGGAACTTCCATTCGTACTATGGTTACGCTCTTGATGTCATTTCCAGAAATGATTTGCGTCAGCTTTTCAGCATAGTCCCCCTCGTCCAGCTTGGGGCAGCCGATGAGCGTCACATGGCTACGGATAAACGCATCGTGGAAATTGCCATAGGCATAGGCGGTACAATCTGCAGCGATGAGTAGCTTGGCACCGTTAAGGTATGGGGCGTTCACCGGCACCAGCTTAATCTGTACTGGCCATTGGGTCAGCTGGCTGGCGGCAGGCGTCTGTGCGGCAGGGGCAACGCAAGGATCCCGGTGAATCGTCTTTGCATTTGTTCCGGGACAGCCGCAGGGCAGAGGCGCACTCTTCTGTTTAGCGGCCGTCACAGCCGCATGGTCATAGGCGAGCGCTTCCCGAGTCTCAAAGCTGATTGCCTCCGTGGGGCAGGCGGGCAGGCAGTCACCCAGACCATCGCAGTAGTCCTCACGAGTGAGCCTCGCCTTACCGTCTACCATCTCAATAGCGCCCTCATGACAGGCGGCGGCACAGGCTCCGCATCCGTTACACTTTTCTTCATCGATATGAATTATTTTGCGAACCATAAAATTTTCCTTTCCGGTCAACTGTATTCTTTGAATCCCTGTTGACATCTTGGAATCAGTATAGTATGATTTACGTGTTTTGTATGTTGAAATTTCAACAAAGGGAACAAATCTATGGAAAAATATTTTGAAGTATTGTGCATGTGTCCGCTGTTTCGGGATATGGCGCATTGGGAACTGACTAAGGCTCTACGTTGCCTCAACGCCAGGGTATCTTCCTTTGAAAAAGGAGAAGCCGTGATGAACGAGGGTGAACCAGCAAAATATGTGGGAATTGTCCTAACGGGCAGTTTTCAAATTGTACGGACGGATTTCTTTGGTAATCGAAGCATGATTGCCAACCTTGTTCCTGGTGAATTATTTGGGGAATCCTTTGCTTGTGCAGGAGTGGAGGCAGTCCCGGTTTCTGTGCTGGCATCGGAGGCTGCGGAGGTTATGCTGATTGACTGTTTGAAAATTTGTCATTCATGCAGTAATGCTTGTCAATTCCATCAACAGATGATTTATAATCTTCTTCAAATTGTTGCGGCAAAGAATTTGATGTTTCACCAAAAAATCGAGGTCACATCCAAGCGCACGACACATGAAAAGCTGATGGCGTATCTGATGCTTCAAGCTAAACAATTTGGCAGTCTGGAATTTGAAATACCATATGATCGCCAGGAGTTGGCGGATTATCTGGAAGTAGAGCGCAGTGGTTTGTCGGCGGAAATCGGAAAACTGCGTCGGCAAGGGGTCATTGAAGCAGACCGCAGCAGATTCAAGATATACAAACCGTTTGATGTTTGAGGCACGTAAACATAGTGGTAGCAAGTAGCGGTAATCAGAAATCCCGTTTTATCAGAAATGCAGAGTGAAACCGTTGAAATACAAGGGAATTGCCGCAATAGATTTCTGATAAAAAAGTGGCTATTGACTGACCGTGCCTTATAACTATAGGACTGGCAGGAATAAAAATTTCTGATAAAATGTGTTCATAGTAATTCGGCTGCGGTCTGTTTTCAGAGTATCAATTCTAAAGGAGGATTGGTTACTTTGGCGCATTGTCATAGATTCATGCCATTTTCTGCACAGGAAATCAGTTTATCATAGCATGGAATACTTGCTGCAGGTTTCCATATAAGCAATTTGCAGTTCATTTTTATCGGAAATTTTCATGTGAGCGGAGTATGCTGTTCCGGTCCAAGATGTAGGTAAATCTATATTTTTATCAGAAACTTTTTCTGCCGTTGTCCAGTGTTTTCAATGCTTTCATAAATTATTTCCGATAAAAATGGATTTCTGGTTACCGCTAAAATCAGAAATTTCCGATAACATGGGCAAGCAATGCGCCGGTATATACCCGGCACGTGCTTGTTGGTGGCTGACCGCCCCCAAACCCCCGTAAGGACCGGCGCAACTGCGCTGGTCCTTTTAAGCCGCCTACGGCGTCTGCTGTTACCCACAGTGGGAGAAAAATCATCATCGCGCCCCCTGCTGGCGGTTGCGATTTTTCTCTTTTTCGGTCACGCCCAAAATCCTCTCCACGTTGTTTTTGGCAGTGAGAAGTTCTATCATTTTTGCCTTGGCCTGCTTGTATTCTGGATACCGCTTTTTGTTCTCGGCATACAAGGTGGCATACTCCTGTTTCAGCGATTGTATGGACGGCAGTTTCTTCAAACCGAGGGAATCAAAATACCGCTTCGCCGCTTGACAGGCCGTGATTTCACTGCTATGCTGTTCATAATATTTCTCCCTTTTCCTGCCCGTCAATTTCCGGTACTGCGCGAAAATTTCCCGTGTTTTACCGTAAGCGCCGATGTGCTTTTGCAGTTCGGAAATGTCTTTCATTCTTGCGCTGGCAGCTTTCGACTGGTCAGCTAAATCGTTGAATTTTTGAACCACCGCAGCACAGGTTTTCTCCAATTCTCCAAAATCAGTCAGACCCTTTTCCTGCAAGTAGATGACCGTCTTTGCCATCTCTTTGAGGTTGAAGATTTTTGCCCACCGCTCGAATCCGGGAGAGTTGGCCTGCTGCATTTTTGCTTGAATGTCAATCAGCAAATTGGGCTTGGACCTCGCCGCCGCCTTTGCCCTTGGAGCGACAATCCGTTTACCGGAAATGCGCTCCATAATCGCCGCTTCAGTGTAATCGTCACCGAGGGAATTACAGCGGACGAACCGTTTGCCGTTGGGGATTTTGAACGCAAGATGTTTGCCCCGCTTAACCTCCGCTCCCGCCGTTTTCATGGCAATGAGGAAGCTGTCAAAATCCTTGCATCCTTGACCGAGGGCGGTGTCGATTAAATATCACTATTCAAACGGAAACCGGCACAGGGAAATATGAGTCTGACAATATCGGGGAAACTTTACTTACGCTGCTGGTGCAGTGCAGGGAAAAAGGGGAGACCATCTTAGATATCCAGATAGGCCGCGGTTCATTGGAGCAGCACTTTATGAAAATTGCAAAGGGGGGTTGAAAAATGGGAGCTTTTATATATGGGGTTTCTTTACAATGGAAATTAGATATACGAAGTAAGACGTTGCTCATCACCTGCTATATCGTTCCCCTGTTGTTCTTTGGAATTATGGGCGGGATATTTACATCGGTTATTCCGGGGGCAGGGGATACACTTATTCAATCCATGACTGTATTTGGCGTGACCATGGGTGCTCTGATCGGTCTGCCGCCTTCCCTTGTGGAAATTTATGGCAGCGACATTAAGAAGGTTTATCTGGCAAACGGTGTTCCTTTCTATCTGGGTATTGCATTGGCCAATATCTCGGCGTTTATCCACCTGTTTATTATGAGCATTATCCTGTATATTGCCGCTCCCCTTGCCTTTGATGCCAAGATACCAGAAAATCCGGGCGTATACTTTGCCTCCCTTTCCATTTTTATTGCGGTATCACTCGGCATAGTCAGCATAATTGGCCTGGCGGTAAAAGACCAGACGAAAACCTCCATGTTTTCCATTATTGTTTTTCTGCCTTCAATCATGCTCTCTGGAATTATGTTCCCGGTTGAGATGCTCCCCCAAATGCTTGAAACAATAGGGAAAGCGTTCCCGGCTTCATGGGGATACAGACTGATGACAGGGGGGACTTTTGGGCTGGAAAATCTGTTGCCGATGCTGGTGATTTTTGTATTGGCTGTCTGTGCGTGTGCCATATTGCTATCAGGAAAGATGATTTGGCGCAATAAATAGAGAGGTTAAGCAGTCATATCAATTTGTTTCAGAAATACTTAAAGGAATCAGGCAGGAGAAAGCTGCATTGACAAAAGGATACAGGAGAATAATCATAGATGGAATATGCCTTGGTTTTCATATTGACGGTTTTAACAATCATCTTTTGGAGTGGAAAGGGCAGTTGGCTAATTGCTGGATATAATACTATGGATGATAAGGAGAAACAGAATCGTGGTAGATGTGAAATGGCATTTAAAAAAATATGTTTTCTTTATTGTGTTGATGGTAATGGTTGTTATAACAGGCAATATTGTTTTAGGGAAAAGAGGTTCTGGAAAGAACACAGAGGAAGTGTGGGAACCGCCAGTCATAATGGAAAGCATGGAAGAGGTAAAAGAGGAGGAACCGACAGAATATTCCCATATTGAGTTCTTTTCAGATCAACAGAGAAAAGATGTGGTAAAGCAGTTGGGAGAACAGGGGCTTGTAAGTGTTACTGATGACATGAACATGGAAAACTATCAAAAAATGGAGGATTTTTATTCCGCTTATATTTCCGGCATGGACGCAATGGTTACTGTGTTTAACGTACAAATGGAGGGGAATATAGGTGCGCTGACATTTGTTCATAGAAACGGAAAAATACAATCTTATTATGTCACGGTAGGCTGACAGGGAGACTACAGGAAAGTTTAATAAATGCAGTAAATTTACAAGTTACACTATGCATAGACAAAATTGGCTAATGGAGGTGTGTTAATGAAATACGAAATAGCAAAAAAAGAAAACATTGAACAAATTTATCAATTGGTACAGAACACGATTAACGCTATTTATCCGTTATATTATCCTCAAGGAGTAGTTGAATTTTTTTGCGGGCTTCATTCAAAGGAAAACATTGCCACAGATATAGAAAATGGTTTTGTTAGAGTTTTGTTATCGGGTGATTGTTTAGTGGGAACAGGCAGCTGCAAGGAAAATCATATATCAAGACTATTTGTTGCTTCTGATTTTCAGAAAAAAGGATATGGCAGTTATATTATGCAATGTCTTGAAAAAGAAATATCTCTTAACAGCACGATTATTTACTTAGATGCTTCGCTTGCGGCAGCCTGTTTTTATGAGCATAGGGGATATAAAACTTTAAAGCATGAAGAATTATTTATCAATGGAAATGCAAGGTTAGCTTATGAAGTAATGGAGAAACGTATAGCAGTTCCTAATACAGATATTTTTTATGATGGAAAATACTTTATACCAAAGATGAATACTGAAAATGGTGAAGTGGATAATCAAACGCTTTTTTTATATCATCAAAATGAGAACATTTTATGGGCGGATTACTATGGCGGGGAAATAAAAAAAGGGAGTATAGTTGGAACGGTTGCTTTGAATGGAGAAATAGATTTTTATTATCAGCATATTAATTTGAGCGACCAGATAAGAATTGGGAAATGTCACAGTGTACCACAGATTTTAAGTGATGGCAGAATAGAACTTTCAGAACAATGGCAGTGGCTGAATGGCGATAAATCAAAAGGTTCGTCAATCGTAATAGAAAAAACCACAGATGAAAAATGAATATCATCATAGAGCCAGACGCACAGATGCCGCAGACATCTGTCAGAAAGCAATTTTCAAACACGCTCTAGCAGGCGTTTCACCCCGGCCACCTTCTTGGGATTCTTCGATGATATCCGAAAACAGCAAAAAAAGTCGAGACAAAAAGCAGGGGTCATTATAAAATAATAAGCCCAAGGAAGAAGGAGGTGGTTTATTTTGAAAGAACAGACAGCGGCGGTCCAGAGGATGCAGGATTATATTGAAGCCCATCTGGAAGCGGATATCACACTGACACAGCTGTCAGCCGTCTCCCTGTTTTCTCCCTGGCATTCCTACCGGCTGTTTAAGGAGTTTTTGGGGGTGACGCCGGCAGAATATATCCGCAGGCTCCGGCTTTCCCGTTCCGCCATGCGGCTGAAGGAGGAACAGTGCCTTGTGACGGAGGCGGCCTTTGACTGCGGGTTTGGCAGTGTGGACGGGTATACCCGTGCCTTTTACCGGGAATTCGGCTGCAGGCCGGGGGAATATCTGAAGGACCCGGCGCCGATTGCCCTGTTTATCCCATATGGCGTAAAATTCAGAGAACTGAGGGAGGATGTTTTGGATATGGAAATGAAGAATCTGCAGAGCGTATTTGTCCAGGTAATCCGGAAACCGGAGAGAAAAGTCATCATCAAACGGGGGATAAAAGCGGAAGATTATTTTGCGTACTGTGAAGAAGTGAGCTGCGAGGTCTGGGGGATATTAAAAAGCATGGATTCTCTCTGTGGGGAGCCGGTCTGCCTGTGGCTGCCGGATGCCTATAAAAAGCCCGGCACCTCCACCTATGTACAGGGCGTGGAGGCAGAGGCGGATTACGAAGGGGAAATCCCGGAGGGATTTGATGTCATTTCCCTGCCTGCCGCCGAGTATCTGGCAGTCCAGGGGGAGCCTTTCCGGGAGGAGGATTATTCCCAGGCGATTCTTGCCGTACAGTATGCCATCGACCACTATGACCCGACTGTAATCGGATACGAGTGGGACGAGGACAATCCCCGTATCCAGTTGGAACCCAGAGGGGAGAGGGGATATATCGAGCTTCGGGCAATCAGAAAACAGCAGGTGTAACGGTGCGTACCGTTATCTGAAAAAGGAGGATAAGATGAGCGAAACCATAAAAAAGATAGAAGAAGCCGTCCTGACAAAGGGCCTGACCAAAAGCTATCAGGGAAGAACCGTGCTGAAAGATCTGAATCTATCGGTTAAGGCCGGCACAGTCTTTGGCCTGCTGGGGGCAAACGGCGCCGGAAAAAGTACCACTATCGAATGCATCCTGGGAACGAAACAGGCGGATGGCGGAACCGCCCTGGTATTGGGGCGGGATGCAAAAAAGGACCGGCGCACCGTATTTCAGAAAGTGGGCGTCCAGTTTCAGGAAGGGGATTACCAGCCGGAAATCAGGGTATCTGAGCTTTGCGGGGAAACCGCCTGCCTGTATGAGAGGCCGGCAGACTGGCGGAAGCTGTGTGAACGTTTCGGAATCGGGGATAAGACAGGTCATGCCGTGAAAAGTCTTTCCGGCGGGGAGCGCCAGCGGCTGTTTATTGTCCTGGCGTTGATACCGAACCCGGAGCTTGTGTTCCTGGACGAGCTGACTACAGGGCTGGACGCAAGGGCACGCCGGACGGTGTGGAAGATTCTTGAGGATTTAAAGGGCGAAGGGCTGACCATTTTTCTCACTTCCCATTTCATGGATGAGGTGGAAGCCCTCTGCGATGAGATCTGTATTCTGAGAAAAGGGGAGGCCATGTTCTACGGCACCGTGGAGCAGGCGAAATCTCAGAGCGGCTGTGAGCGTCTGGAGGATGCCTATTTGAAATTTGCGGACGAGGAGGTTGTGGCATGAGAACATTTTTCAGTCTTTTAAAAACAGAACTGAAGCTGAATATCCGGAATATGAACATGGTGATTTTTGCCGTCATTATGCCGGTTGTGGTACTGGTCATCCTTGGTTTCATATACCAGACAAAGCCCGCCTTTCCGGGGGCGGAGTACACGTTCCTGGAGCAGTCCATGAGCGCGGTCTGTACCATCTCCATCTGCGCCGGGGGCCTGATGGGGCTGCCTCTGGTGGTAGCCGGATACCGGGAACGGAAAATCCTCAAACGGTTCAGGGTGACGCCCATCAGCCCGGTTATGCTGCTGGGGGTGGAATTTACCATCTATGTGCTGTATGCCGCGGTTTCTATGGCTCTGGTCTTTCCCATGGCGGCTGTGTTCTGGGGCGTAAGGCTTCCCGGCAGCCCGGCGGCATTCCTTGGAAGCTGGCTTCTTACCCTGGTTTCCACCTTAAGCATCGGGATGATGGTGGGCGGCATTGCGAAAAATGAAAAAATGGCCAGTGTAATCGCCTGCCTTTTGTACTTTCCCATGCTGATTTTTTCCGGGGCCACGCTGCCCTTTGAGGTGATGCCGGGGATGATGCAGAAAATCGTTGCCCTTTTCCCGCTGGCACAGGGGATACAGCTTATGAAGGCGGCTTTTCTGGGGATGCATACGGAATCTGTCTGGGTACCGGCAGCGGTTATGGGAATCGTCACCATTTTGTGTGCAGGCGCAGCGGTGAAATTTTTTAAATGGGAGTGAGTTCTTTCGGGCTATCAATTCGTATCGTTCAAATGCGAGGTTTTTTGTGAGAGAATCGGCTATAATAAAAACAACAGGGGAAACACGATGGACTGGATAAAACGGTTGAACCAGGCGATTGATTTTATAGAAGAAAACCTGGATGGGGAACTGGATTATGAGGAGGTAGCCGGGATTGCAGGCTGCCCTTCCTACTATTTCCAGCAGATGTTTTTATATATGACAGACATGACACTGCGGGAATACATACGGCGGCGCAGGCTGTCTCTGTCCGCCGTGGAACTGCAAAAGGGAAATGGAAAAGTAACGGATATTGCCATGAAGTATGGTTATGAATCTCCCACCGCGTTTACCAGGGCTTTTAAGAATTTTCATGGAATCACGCCCTCCGCTGTAAAAACGGAACCGGTATCCTTTCAGGCATATCCGCCCATTTCTTTTTCCATGGCAATCCACGGAGGGGCGCCGCTGCAGTTCAGGATAGAGGAAAAAGAAGCGTTCCGGATACTGGGAAGGTCCTGTCCCCTGTCGAAAGAACTGACAGAGAATTTTGAAAGAGTACCAGCGGTATGGGATGCCGCACCGGCAGACGGAACACTTGCCAGATTACTCTCCATGGCAGAGGGAAAGCCGGAGGGACTTCTCGGTGTCAGTATCCATCATATGGAAGACTGGAAATATCTGATTGCTGTCCGTTCCGATCAGAAGCCGGGGGAATACGAAGAATATCAGATTCCGGCATGCAAATGGGCGGTTTTTGAAGGGAAGGGAACGAACCGTACCCTTCAGGAACTGGAAAAGCGTGTCATTACCCAGTGGCTTCCTGCGTCCGGCTACACCTACGCAGAGATACCGGATATTGAGGTGTATCTCCATGCAGACCCGGAAGACGCAGTCTATGAATACTGGCTTCCTGTACGATAAGAAGAGCATGGAACCGGAAGGAGGATACCGATGGATGGTCAGGAGATGATAAATGAGCTTAGGGCGCAGGCTTCTGAGAAATACAGGGAAAATATGATTCGGATGGGGATACCGGCCGAAAACAGTATTGGTGTGGCAACGTCCGTAGTAAGGGGCCTTGCAAAGAAAGCCGGGAAATCGCAGGAGCTGGCATTTGAACTGTGGAATACAAAATACCACGAGGCAAGGATGCTGGCGGTCTTGTTGATGAATCCGAAGGCGACAACGGATGCTGAGGCGGAAAGGCTGCTCCTTGATGTGGTTTCCTGGGATTTATGCGACCACCTGTGTAAAAATTTATTTTTGAAGATGAAGAGCAGGGATAATTTTATTGCAAAGTGGATACGGGAACCGCAGTTATATAAAAAAAGGGCGGCGTTTGTGCTGATTGCAACTTCCGTGATACATGACAAAAAGCTTACGGATGAAACCGTGGACGGCTATCTGGAGATGGTTACACAGCATGCGGATGATGGACGGGAGCATGTGAAAAAGGCGGTTTCTACTGCTTTGAGGGAAATCGGAAAAAAGAACTTTCATTATAATGAAAAGGCGCTTTTGCTGGCGCACGAGTGGATGGAAGGAGAAAGCAAGGCATTGAGGTGGATTGGAAAGGATGCGGCGAAGGAACTGGAAACCATGGTAAAGGCAGAAGGACGGGGACGTCTGATTTCCGCAAATACCAGGATGGGAAAGGAATCAGGAGGTTCGGGATGAACGGGAAGTTTTTTGCGCTACCGCAGGAAAGGCAGGAGCAGATCATAAATGCGGCATATGGTGTGTTTTCCAGGAACAGCTATAAAAATGCGTCCATGTCCAGGCTTGCGGATGCCGGCGTCGTATCCAAATCCCTGCTGTTTCATTATTTCCTAAATAAAAAAGAACTGTATCTGTACCTTTGGGAACATGCATGCAGGCTTTACCGTGAAAAAGTAAGGAAGGGAGATACGCAGACCACGGATTTGTTTGAGATCCTCTGCCAGAGGGTTCTGGCAGGCTGCGTATTCATGAGGGAAGCCCCGACCATATACCTGTTTATCTTGAGGGCATTTTTTGAGGAAAACCCGGAAATCAGGGAAGAACTTCAGAATCATTATAAGACAGCCTATCTTCACGGAACAGAAGATATACGGGGGCCGGCAGATATGGACCTGTTCCGGCCGGGGATTGATACGCGGCTGCTGTTAGAAGAGATTAACGGTTATCTTCTCAGCTGTTACTGGAAGATGTTTTCAACTGGGGAGCTGAACCCGGATTCTCTGGAAAAGGACTTCCTGAAGAGAGTTGGACAGTGGAAAAGGGTATACCTGAAAGAAAGGAATCATTAAGATGGCAGTTTCAAATATAAGAGCAGACTTTCACGCAGAACTGCAAAAGGTTTGGGAGATTGTGACTTCTCTGGAGGATACGGCGTGGCGCAGCGATCTGAGCAGGGTTGAAATCATAGATGATAAGCAGTTCGTGGAATATACAACATCCGGCTACCAGACCACCTTCACCGTTACAGTGAGGGAAGAATGCCGGCGCTGGGAATTTGATATGGAGAATGATAATATGCATGGGCATTGGACAGGGATTTTCTCCAGCAAAGGCAACGTAACAACGGTTGATTTCACGGAGGATGTTACAGCAAAAAAATGGTTTATGAAACCGTTTATCGGGGCGTATCTGAAAAAGCAGCAGGCTTTATATATAACGGATTTAAAAAAAGCTTTGGAGCATACCTCATAAGTATGTACTCTCGGAATCTCTCTTGCACCTGCTTTTGTGGCTGATTTTCCGCCAGATACGCATAAATTTAATCAACGTACGTTCCACGTACGCCTCATAAATTTATGCGCATCTGACAAAAAATCATCTCACAAAATCAGGCACAAAGAGACTCCGAGAGTACATAAGTAAAGCGGGAGGAATTATCTTTTCTATTGACTTTTTACAAAAAGGAGAATAGAATGATAGCAAGCACTTGCTTAGGGGTGGGAAGAATGGACGAAACAAGCCAAAAAATCATTGACGCAACCATGTCTCTGATTCGTGATAAAGGGTATGTTGCCACAACGACAAAAGATATCGCACGTTTAGCTGGCGTAAATGAGTGTACGCTGTTCCGTAAATTTCAAAATAAAAAAGATATTGTACTCCATGGGGTATCTCAGGAAAAATGGAGAGCGCATGTTACGCCGGAGCTTTTTCAAAATGTGCAATGGGAGTTAGAGCCCGATTTAGAGATGTTTATGAACGCATATATGGATAAAATCACTCCGGGTTTTGTAAATCTGTCCATTGGCTTAAGAGCGCCGCAGCTTTATGAAGAAACTGCCTCTATGATCATGAAAGTACCACAGGCATTTATTTCTTCTCTGACAGAATATTTCAGGAAAATGGAGGAACTGGGGAAAATCCCCCATTATGATTTTGAAAGTCTGGCGATGACTGTTTTTTCTTCCACGTTTGGTTATACCTTTTTAAATGCGTCTTTTGGCCAGAACCTTACGGATGTGGGCAGAGAAGAATTTATCAAAAACAGTGTGAAGATATTTGTAAATGGGATTGTACAGAAGTAAAAATGGTAGTAACAGTTCAAGGGGTATCTGAACTGTTATAAATGGTACTGTATATTCAGTGCCATTTTATCATACCTAAAAGCAAGCAAGTACACGCATACAAGGAGGCAATGATGATGATTACAGGTGCGGAATTATTTGTGAAAGCTCTCAAGGCGGAGCAGGTAGATACCCTGTTTGCCTACCCGGGCGGACAGGCAATCGACCTGTTTAATGCCCTTTATGGCGAGCAGGATATTGATGTTATTTTGCCGCGGCATGAGCAGGGATTAGTCCATGCGGCGGACGGATACGCACGCTCCACGGGAAAAGTCGGGGTCTGTCTGGTTACAAGCGGACCGGGAGCTACCAATTTAGTGACAGGGATAGCGACAGCGAATTATGACAGCGTTCCGCTGGTATGCTTCACCGGGCAGGTACCTACCGGGCTGATTGGCAATGACGCCTTTCAGGAGGTTGATATTGTGGGTATCACAAGAAGTATCTGCAAATACGCCGTAACGGTTCGCAAACGTGAGGAATTGGCGGCGGTCATCAGGAAAGCCTTTCTTATTTCCCGGACAGGGAAACCGGGCGTTGTTGTTGTCGATTTACCGAAGGATATACAGAGGGAATATGGCAGTGACGACTACCCGGAAGAAATCGAAATCAGAGGATATAAGCCGAAGCTTTCCGTTCATCCGGGACAGTTAAAGAAAGCACTGGAAACATTGAATCACGCAAAGAAGCCCGTCTTTTTGGTCGGCGGCGGCGTGAACATCAGCCATGCACATTCGGAAATGCTAAAGCTAGCAGAAATGACAGGGGTTCCCGTTGTTACTACCATCATGGGAAAAGGGGCAATTCCCACAACCCATGACTTGTATATCGGGAATCTGGGAATCCATGGAAGCTATGCAGCCAATACAGCTATCAGTCATTGTGACGTCCTCTTTTCTATCGGGACAAGGTTTAATGACCGCATAACAGGAAAAACCGGACACTTTGCCACCCATGCGGCAATCATTCATATAGATATAGACCCCGCTTCGATTTCCAGAAATATAGAGGTGGATATTCCCATTGTCGCGGACGCAAAAACGGCTCTTTTGGCATTGCTTGAAAAAGCGCAGAAATTAGACACGCAGGAATGGCTGGAGCAGATCAGGCAGTGGAAAAGCCAATATCCCCTCTCCATGAAAACAGAAGGGCTGACCCCGGAAAAAGTGATAAGGGCAATCAACCATACGTTTGACAACGCGATCATTGCCACAGATGTGGGGCAGAACCAGTTATGGGCGACACAATTCCTGGAATTAAGCGAAAAGAAGCAGATGCTGACTTCCGGGGGCTTAGGAACCATGGGCTATGGCTTTCCGGCTGCTATTGGAGCCCAAATCGGAAATCCGTCAAAGGATGTTATCGTTATTTCCGGGGACGGCGGCATGCAGATGAACATTCAGGAAATGGCGACCGCAATCTGCTATGAACTTCCAATCACCATCTGCATACTGAACAACGGTTATTTGGGAAATGTACGGCAATGGCAGGAAATGTTTTTTGACAGGCGTTATTCCAGCACCTGTATGCGGTACAGGAAAAGCTGCCCCGGCAGCTGCAATGCCCCGACAGAGCACTGCCCGGAATATACGCCGGATTTTCTTAAATTGGCGGAAAGCTACGGGGCAAACAGTATCCGCGTAACAAAAGAAAATGAGATAGCCGCTGCCCTTGAAACTGCAAAAGACACGCTAAAAGTACCTACTGTCATTGAATTTATCATTGAGCCGGAGGAAAATGTTATGCCGATTGTTCCGCCCGGCAATGCTTTGGACGACATGATACTGGAAAGCGGGGATAAGGGAATATGAAAAAGAGATGGATTTGTTTATTTGTTGAAAATGATGTAGGGGTTCTTGCCAGAATATCGGGACTGTTTTCCGGGAAGTCCTATAACCTGGCCAGCCTGACCGTGGGGCCAACCGAGGACAGAACGGTTTCCCGTATGACAATCAGCTTAACCAGTGATGACAGAACATTTGAACAGGTAAAAAAGCAGCTGGGCCGGTGTGTTGAGGTAATTAAGGTAGTTGATTACACAGACATTGCGATCCATAGGAAAGAGCTGATGTTTGTAAGAATCAATAACTGCTCGGATCGGGATATTGACGGGATATTCAAGATTTCGCAAGTATTTCAGGTATCGGTTATTGATTATTCCCCGGAGACCGTGCTGATTGAAAGTGTACATACAGAAAACCGTAATAATGATCTGATTGCATTACTGGAGAAATGCTATGCAAACCGAATTGAAATTGTCCGGGGAGGCAGTGTTGCTGTTGAAACATTAAGCATAGCTGAACGATAAAGAGGAATGGGGCTTCTCAAAATTGGTCAATGGGGTGATAATATAGAAAGCGAATCAGAGAGGGCAGGTTATTATCTTATATTTTTACGCCGCAGTGCGCCGGAAAGAGCTTCTGATTTATTTGGAGGCTCTTATTTTTTACATAAAGTCCGGCCCGTAGTGTCATCAGGAGAACTGCTATGGATGCAATATAAGAATGATACTTGTATTTTGTGACCATAATGGTTATATTGACATTAGCAGCATTGCCGTCACCTGGAATAAAATCAGCAAATATGTTGAAAGAAACAGAGTTACGAAAGGAGATTTCTAATGCTTCATATTGAACATTATTCGAAAACGTATCCCGGCGGGAAGAAGGCGGTGGATGACCTGACCTTACATGTTGGGCCAGGTGAGATCTATGGATTCATCGGCCACAACGGAGCAGGTAAAACCACTACCCTTCGGGCTGTGGCCGGGGTGATGGACTTTACGGAAGGCACCATCACCATTGACGGCCACGATATTAAGAAGGATCCTGTGCAGGCGAAACGTGTCACCGCTTTTCTGCCGGACAACCCGGACATCTATGCGTTTATGAAAGGGATTGATTACCTTAATTTCATTGCCGATCTGTATGACATTCCTGCAGATCAGCGTACCGCAGACATTGGCAAATATTCCGATGCTTTTGAACTCACGGACAATCTGGGTTCCCCCATTGGCAGCTACTCCCATGGGATGCGGCAGAAGCTGGCTTTGATTTCTGCTTTTATACGGCGGCCCAGGCTGCTGATTCTGGATGAACCATTTGTAGGTCTGGACCCTTCGGCTGCACATATAATGAAAGGTTATCTGTCAGAATTATGCCAAAGCGGGTCAGCGGTATTTTTTTCCACGCATGTACTGGAGGTGGCGGAAAAGCTGTGCGACCAGATTGCCATTATCAAAAACGGGAAACTGGTGCAAAGCGGCCCCACGGCAGAGCTGGTGGGGGATTCCTCCCTGGAAAGCGTATTTTTAGAACTGGAGGGAGAGCGATGAATAAATTTTTTGTCCTGTTGAACGTCAGCCTCCGGTCTATGCTTCTTTCCTCAACCAATTCCAGGGGACGCAGTAAGAGAAAAGCGGCTACCGGGCTGGGCGCAGTCTTTCTCATTGCCTTTCTGGGTCTGTATCTGTCCGGGCTTTACAGTTATATGCTGATGAAGGCGCTGGCGCCATCCAATATGGAAGTGTTGGTATTTGTATTCATGGGCATGGTGGCACTGGTGGGCGGGCTTTTGTTTACCACCTTTGCGGTGAAGGGCGTGGTATTTGGCGGAAAGGACAATGACCTGCTGCTGAGCATGCCGGTGCCCACAACCATGCTGATGGTTAGCCGGGTAACTGCCATTTATCTGGAAAACCTGCTGTTCGCCGTTTTCGTACTGGTTCCCGCCGGGGTAATCTGTACGTTTCTGACACAAAACGGTGTGGGTCTTAGTCTGCTGTTCTGGATGCGGCTGGGGATCGCGGTGCTGGCCCTTCCGCTGCTGGATACGGCGCTGTCTGTATTGTTGGGGGCGCTGGTGGCCTTTCTGTCTGTCCGGGTATCCCGCAAAGCGTTGGGGCAGAATATTGTGATGGGAATATTCATGGCAGCAGTGTTCTATTTCTCGTTTCATCTAAACGGTATGATAAACAGTCTTGCTGAGAATGCCGCCGGAGTGAAAGCCTCCCTTACCTGGGCGGCGCCCATGCTGTGGATGGGGGAAGGCATTATGGGAGACTGGAAAATGCTGCTGGTCTTTGTCCTGTGCTGCGTGTTCCCTTTTGCCCTGGTGGTAATGGGCCTTGGCCGGGGATACCGTCAGGCCGTGACTGCTTTTGCCGCGCGGTCCGTACAGAGCAATTACAAACTCACGGCACAGACTGCCTCCGGACAGAAGAAGGCTTTGCTGAAAAAGGAAATGCAGCGCTTTTTTGGTACTCCCATGTACTTCTGGAATGCCGGTATCGGTCTGATTATGCTGCTGGCCGCAGGGGGAGCCTCCCTGGTTATGAGAGAGAAACTGTTGGCTTATGTGGAAATGGCAGGGTATCCTTTCCCGTTGCTTCCCATGGCGGCAGCCGTGATTGGTTTTGGCCTCTGCACCTGTCCCATCACTGCGCCTTCCATCAGTCTGGAGGGAAAATACCTGTGGATTTTGCGGGAATCCCCCATAGAGGAAAGCTCCCTGCTCTGGGTTAAAGTTGGCTTTCAGCTTCTGCTGACCCTGCCCTGTACGGTAATTGCCGGGCTGTGTATTTCGATTGCTTTTGGTTTTTCTTTGCGGCAGGGGGCGGTGCTGCTCATTGCCACACTGCTTTTCGCCATAGGGCATGCCGCCTTTGGAATGCTTATGGGCCTGTGCTTTCCGAAGCTTGACGCAGTGAATGAAACGGTCGTTATCAAGCAGTCTATGGCCACGGTGCTGGCAATGTTCGCTTCCATGGCGGTACTTGGGGTGGCAGCGGGATTCTATTATCTGGGCAGTAAAACAGCCCCATGGACTGCGCTGGCGCTGCCCATAGGGGTATTCGCTCTGTTTGCAACGGTATGTATCGTAATCCTTACCAGACAGGGACCAGCACTGCTGAAAAAACTATAGACAAAAAACAGATACAGGGGGGTTCGATGAACGGGAAATTTTTTACGCTGCCGGAAGAAAAGCAGAAGCGGATTATAAATGCTGCGTATGTGGTATTTGCCGACAGCAGTTACCAAAAGGCATCCATGTCCCGGATTGCGGCTGCCGGCGGGATATCAAAGTCCCTGCTGTTCCACTATTTCCACAATAAGAAGGAGCTGTATTTATACCTCTGGGAGAATATCAACAGGATATCCTGTGAAATAGAATTAAAGTATTACAAGGAAACAACGGATTTCTTTGAGATCATGACCCGGAAGATTCTGGCAAGATGTGAGTTTATGAGAACGGCACCTGATGAATATTTATTTTCCATACGGGCCCTTTTTGCGGAGCCCTTGGAAATCCGGGAGGCAACCGGGAAGTCATATAAAGAAGTATATGAAGACGCAGCGGGTGAGCTGCTGGGGTCCGTGGACCTTTCCGTGTTCCGCCCGGGTATTGACGTGGGAATGCTGCTGGAGGAGATTGACAGCTATCTGTTTCAGAGTCTCTGGCAGATGCTGTCTGCCGGGAAGCTGGACCCGGACGGCCTGGAAAGGGATTTTTTGAAACGAGTCGGGCAGTGGAGAATTGCTTATTTGAAGTAGGCTGCATTGTGGGGAGAAAAACAATGGATATCATTTTATTTGTGGGCATAATCATCTATCTTATTATAACGGCATATACAGGGTATGCGGCGATAGAAAAATTAAAAGGGAATGAGCTGTCAGAAGAAAAACGGATACAAAGATACCGGTTTTCCTTTCTGTGGAATGTAGTTTCCGGGGGTGTTGTCATGTTACTTATTGTTATGGGACCGGCTACCCTGGAGGAAACAGGCTTCCGGCCGCTCCGCTTTTTGCAGGGAAGCCACAGGTATCTGATGTTTGGAACATGGATTCTATGCGGCCTGCTGAGTGTGGTATTTATTTTTCAAATAGCTGCGTTTTTGATAAATCCGTCCTACAGGGGCTCTGTTTCGAAACAGATAAAGGAAAAAACACATTCAGGGAAAGTCTATGACCGTGTTGTAAACGGGCTTATTCCAAGAACCAGGCGGGAGAAGGGGTATTTTACTGTAACGGCGCTGGCAGCAGGTATCTGCGAAGAGATTGTATTCAGGGGATTTTTGTTGTATGTTTTGATAAGAATTTTCCCGGAACTATCGCCGTTTCTCCTGGCTGCTCTGGCAGGTGCCTGCTTTGGGGCAGCCCATTTTTATCAAGGTATCAAAGGCGTGATAAAAACAGGGCTTCTGGGTATATTGTTCGGATTCCTGTATATCAGCACAGGTTCCTTGTATTTGTGCATGGCAGTTCATTTCCTGTTTGATATTTCAGCCGCATTTTTATGTGAGGAGGACAAATATGAGGTTTGAAGCCGTAATTTTTGACCTGGATGGTACACTGCTTGATTCGATGGATGTCTGGGAGAAGATTGATATTTGTTTTCTACAGAAGCGTGGACTGCCGGTTCCGGCGGATTATGTGACTGAAATCTGTGCCCGCAGCTTTGAGGAAGCAGCGCAGTATACAATAGACTTATTTGGTCTTTCCGAAAAATCGGAGGATATCATCAGATAGGTAATTGCGAAACAAGTTCGCAATTACCTATTTGATATATAACCTATACGCTTTTAGGTCAGGGCTTTTCAACAGATGATCAGAAATTTTTACTTTCCGCCCTGCGGTGTCCGATAAAACGGAAGGCCAGAAAACCGGCAAAAGCCGTGATAAGGGTAGTGAGGATGAATTTTTTGGATGTAAACAGTTTCTTCATAAGAGGTAAGCTTCTTTCATAGTTAACTGCTGCCTGTTGTCCGGCAGACTAAAATTTTGTGTTGTGGTAACCGGTCAGCTCCACGGGCCGGGTGATGGCGGGGTAGGAGTGGCCGAACATGTAGACATAGAACTCCACGTTGCAGGTGAAGACATATTCCACCCGGTCGCCTGTTACATGGAACGCAAGACGGATATCCCTTACCCGGTAGTCATCCGTGGAAAGGGGGATCTTGCTGGCGAGCCCGTCTGTCACCATGTCCTCCAGCATGGCGGTATAGTCCCCGCTGGAATAGAGGGTATTTAAGTATTCGCTGAAGTTGGTCTCCCTCTGGGAACGGTAGGTATCCGCATAGATGCTGGCGCTTAAATTGTTCAGCTCCATCTTTGCGCCATTACGGATGTTGATGCAGGTGATACGGATGGAGGCATACAGCAGCAGGAAGGAGACCAGCATCACGATCCCTACCACAAAAAAACAGGTAAAGATAGAAATATCCCCACGGTCATTCCGGAGGGGATTCCTGCCTGCATTGCCTTTCATACGTTGGCACGGATTCTTCATACGCCACCTCACTTCCAGTAATGCTCACTGACGCCTGCACCCCTGGAGACAACCGTGATGTTCACCAGGTTGAAGTTCCAGAAGCCTCCCAGCTTTGCCCTGCCCGTGATGGTAATATAAAAGGGGGTGCCCAGCTGGATGGCCCGGTTCATGTCGGACGGGGTAGGCGACTTGTAGGAGGCGTCAATGGAGTAGGAGATGTTCTCAGCCCCTTCAATCTGGGAACAGAGGAAGTTAAAAAGCTGGTCTGTCTCTCCGTTAATGCCTCCTGAGAGCTGGATCTGCTTCACCATCTGGTCTGCACAGTGGTCAAGTTCCTGTTTGGTGGAGATGATGCTGAACAGGTCCAGGATGAATGCCAGCAGGAGCACCGCTATGAAGATGAACACTACCGTACTGAAATAGTTGACGTCACCGCGCTCATTTTTCAGTATGGATGCCGGGTTCCTGCCAGGCCTGCCCGTATGGGGAGATGCCCTGCCGGCTGCTTTGGACATTGTGTTGGAAATGGCCTTTGGCAAAGTAAAACCACTGCCTTTCTGACGAAAACAGCCGTCTCCCTGGATGGAAAACGGCTGCTTTACATATTTTTGACTGTACCAAGTATAGCATGGATGCCTTTACGGGGAAAGAGCAGAACCGTGCCAATGTTGTGCCGTTGGTGTGCCAATTTAAAAATGGGAAGAAATTTTAAGCCCCAAAAGCGGACTATGATAGCTCTCGCTGTTGTGAGCAGGGATAGTGTAAAATTTTCTTCGGGTGAAAAATAGATATAGAAAGGGAACTCCTTTTTGTGATAGAGTATAAGAGACCAATCAAAACCCTCACATAAAGAAAGGAGTTCCCTATGCTTAACAGTATACTCTATTTTGAACAGTTCTGCAT
>CAJTFW010000015.1 GCA_910575445.1 Lachnospiraceae bacterium
GCACGCCGCCAGCGTTCATCCTGAGCCAGGATCAAACTCTCGATAAAAGTTTGTTCCGTTAAAAAAAAAAAAAAAAAAAAAAAAAAAAAAAAAAAAAAAAAAAAAAAAAAAAAGTTAAAGCTGTTCTCAAAAATCTTATTTCAAAGAATTTTCGAAGACTCTCTCGCAGTCAGCTTGATTATAATAGCACCACTGCCAAGAAATGTCAACACCTTTTTTCTATTTTTTTAAATTAATTTTTTTATATCTTTGCCAAGAGCAAAACCCCCATTAATAACAGAAGATTATGTTGATACAGATATCCTAGTAAAACCCCTTGTTGTACAGTCTCATATAAGGTATCCCCTATGGGAGTAAGACTAAACACCGGAAGAAGCAAAAGGAAAATCCAGACAAGCAAAAGCTGCTGTACCACTCCTATCCCGGCACCAAAGAGCCGGTTGGCAAAACTAAGCACCGGCACTTTTACTAACACCTGTAAGAACATTATCGCAATTTGAAATGCAAGTCTTACTACAATATAAGTCACTACAAATGCCAAAACCCGCGCTACAAAAAACTGTACATAATGCTCCGCCTCTCCTTCTAGGCCAGTCAGAACCAAAATCATATACAATTCACTCTCTGGCCCGGCCAATTTCTCAATCGGCAGCAAATCTGGCAAAATCCCTTCGATAAACTGAGCCACATATGGATAGGAAATATAGACAATGAAAAGCGTCGCTATGGAAGCCAATAGCGACAGCCCTTTTTTTACAAATCCTTTGTGGTATCCATCTACCATCCCAAATCCCAAAAACAAAACGCAAAGTAAGTCTCCTATATTCATTCAAAGCTCTCCTTCTATCTTAAGTGTATTTGGTCTGTTCTTGATGCATGCATAACAATATAGTAGCTTTTTCCTGACATCGTATATAAGTTGGATATAGATTCTTCAAAATCCGTCTCAAAGAACACCTTTCCCCGGCTGCTTAACATCATACAGGAAAACTCATTATAGATTAAAATATTTTCCCCGGAAAATTTTAAGGTGCGGTAATCCAGGTCAAATTCTGTCTCGAACACCAGTTTGCCATCTGTGTCGTAGACTTGAAGCGCATGAGCCAGTTCTTTTCCTTCTACCACCAATCCTATCCTGTCACGAGAATAAAATACACTGCGAATCTCACGCTCCATAGGTATTGTTGCCACAGGCTCTGGTATCTGCATCCCTTCATAGATTAACAGCTGGCTGCTTCCCACCGCAAAACAGTGTGTTTCATCAAGATACTGTACACATGGCATCACTTCTCTGGAGATAACGGCAGATGAAACCAGATGGTCTTCATAGTTCTCTCCTACAGAGTCAAAGTTGTAAAAAGCCAGACAGGTATTGACCACTCCGCCTTGTACCTGTAGAAGTGTCACGGCTAACTTGGTTGCATCTGCGCTGATAGACATCTTAAGAGGGTACCCTACATCTTGCAGCTCAAATTTAGAATCCACCAGTTCTTCTCCACTTTTATTATAGAGATATAACCGCATCACATCGCCATCTTCCAAAAGGGCGGCTAGGACTCCCTGGGCAGAGACTACTACCTGCCGAATCGGAAGCCTTGTCGTAAGTGTGCTCTGAAGCCCTGACTCATCAAATATCATCGCCTGTGTTCCATTCTCATCTGCCAGTGCCACACTGCCCTGGCAGACATCAACCATCGGATTTTGCATATTGTAGGTCTCACTCCAGACCAGCTTATTATTGGTGTCTACACAAGAAATTCCATCTTTACTGTATTTGAGCACATAGTTTAGAAATTCTGTATACTGTGTAGTCATGGTATCTACGCGGTCAAAGCTTCTGACCACCTCATAGCCTTCATACGTACGATGCTGCAGCGCAATCTGAAGTCCTAGTATACACAATACTGCCGCAGTAAGCACACCAATCCCAATACACAGGTTACGCAGCCTGTGCATACGGAGATTTTTCCGAAAGATATCCATATCTGTATCTGTACTTGTATTCTGCTGTTTCCAAATCTGTATACTCATGGTCTTCTTCCATTTCCAAGGATAGCGCTATCAGGGGAGTAAGATAACATCTCCCACATAGATAACATCACCGTCATCTAATCCATTTAATTCGCAGATATTGCGCACCATATCATCTGTGCCATATCTTGCTCTGCTAATCTCAAGAAGTGTATCTCCTTTTTTTACTTCATAGCGCTGTGGTTCCTCTGTAGCCTCTTTGGGCGGTTCTTCTGGCTCTTGTGCTTCTTGTGAAGGCTCTTCTGCTTCTGGTGCTTCTTCTGGTGGCTTAGGCGCCTCTACGGGTGGTTCTTCTGGCTTGTCCACCATCTCTTCAGATGTAGGTGCCTGTGTGGCGTCTCCTTCTGGCGCCTGCACAGTATCTTCTTCTGGCTTGTCCGTAGATTCTTCGGAAGAAGGCGTATCTGGTTTGGCTGCTTCCTGATTTTCCTGCAGAGCTGCTTCTTCTATCGAGGCTGGCTCTTTTGCTCCTTCTGCGGGTGCCGCCACCGCCAACTCTTCTGGTGTCTCTTCTTCCCCAAGACTTTCGGATATCTGGTGAATCGCACTCTCCATATTGGACATTCTATCATAATTATTGACCAGTGTAATACCAATTACCAGAATCACCATCACTAAAAACATACAAGAAGTATATAGAAAAGCCATTGTCTTTTTCTGTGTATTCCGTTCTTGTTTTTCCTGCATGGTATTGCGAAATCTAGCCGCCGCCCGGTCTTTTAGGACACTTTCTGGTTCGATGCCCACACCGCCTCTTTTCTGGCTCATATATGCCTGCATCTTGTCATTTTTCTCATAATACAGGTAATAACCACTAAGAGGAGCAAGTCCACTATCTGTGCGCAGATAGAAAATCTCCTCTCTATCCAACACATCAGTCTGAAAAAAAGTACAAGCATTTCCTGAAAAATTGCGCAAATGGATATTTCTAAGCTCCTCTGTCAGTACCGGAGGAAATCCGGGATTTGCCATATACCAGCCAACCACTTCCTGCCCTTCAAACCAAGTCTGAATCTCTTTAAAAATATCCCTCCAGTGTTCATGACTAAACCAGTTTTTGACTTCTTGTCCCATGTCCACTTCCACAGCGCCTTTGATATAGATTCCATATGACGCTTCTACTTTTCCTACCAGAACGGCTGTCTTGATGCAGGTCAGATTTCCTTCTGCCAACTGATGCAGATAAGTATATACGTAATCTTCAATAAACACTCTGAGCCCTACACCTGGTTCTCCAATCTGACGTACATTTTTCGGAAGCTTCCTTCCCTCATTCGCATCTTTTCGCTCTAACAGTTCCATCGTTCTTATCAACCTCCGTTCTGGCTACATCGTAGCACAGAAAAGACGGATGTTTTGACGAAACACGTAAGAAAGTCTTTGCTTCTTATCGACAAATTCAATCAATTCAGATATTTGGAAGGATTGACCTGTGAACCGTTGATTAAAATCTCAAAATGCACATGCGGTCCCGTACTTCTTCCCGTATTACCACTTAGAGCAATTCTTTCATTTTGGTCTACTTTCTGTCCTGTTGACACTAAAATCTTGCTTAGATGCGCGTAGCGGGTCTGTCTGCCATCTGGATGATTTAAGGTGACACAATATCCATAGCCACTTGACCACCCCGCACTGGCCACTGTACCGCCGCAGGAGGCTCGAACAGCCGTTCCTGTTGGCACTGCCCAGTCAATGCCCTTGTGCATCCGTCCCCAACGCATCTTAAAGGTAGAAGTCAAGGTACCACCGGTAATCGGCTTGACATAGGTAGGTGGCGTCTGTGTTCCTTTCTCAATAATCTCCGGCACTGGCTCCACAGTCACATTCTCTGCGATAATCTCCCTGCCTGTCTCGGTCTGATTTTTCAGTGTACTTAGGACGGTTACTTCGTGATGTCCCGGCGATGCTTCTTGTCGCACCACTTTCTCTGTGGTATACCAGCTGTCATTTTCAATATATTGTGTCTCAGCCATAAAATCTTCTTCATAAGTAGACTGCACCGAAGAAGCAATCGAAAGTTCTGGCTCTGGCACACTGATGATAATCTCATCTCCAATCTGAAGTGTGGTATCTCTGGTAATCCCCGGATTGAGCGCTAACACTTCATCTACATAATATCCTCGGCTGTTGGCAATCACAGACAGCGTATCTCCTGGCTGTACCTCATAGGTCTGATTTTTCTCTTTTTCCTTCGTTACGGACTCAATCGCTTCTGGCAGCGCTGTCAGCTGACTGGCATCTATGTATGCTTCTGCAATCTCTACCTTTTCAAAAAAATCCAGCGCCTTTAGACCATCGCCTTCTGGAATCTCCCCTTTGGGCGTCACCTGAATTGTAAATGCATTCAGTTCCCGGCTGGTATCGGAGATAATCTCCACCTGAAACATTCCATCCGGGTCATAGGGTGCAAGCGCTGCCAGCAGAAGCTCTTTGACTTCTTGCATCGAGGCAAGATTCACTGTAAATTCATTGACTTTTACCAGATAATATTTCTGTTTTGCAGTCTTTACTTTTTCTTTTAACAAATCATAAATCACATCCTGAAGCTCTTGCTGTGCCAAGGTTGAGCCCACCAGCTTATCCACCTGTTCAAAATCACAGTCTACATTTGCAAGAACCAGGCCGCTGGTCTCCCGCGAGATACGAGCTCTGGCATCCAAAAATGCCTGTGTCACCACAGAAGGCTCTGACACTGCACCAATTACTTCACCATCTAAGAGCACCTCACAGTAAGTTGTCTCCAACCCATAGGTACTCCCCAAAATCGGAACAAAACACAACAGCACCACACAGCATCCCATCGCTGTCATGGCATATCTTAATCTGAAACTTTTCCCAAATAAGTTTTTTTTCTGCATGAATTTTTTTTCTTCTTTCCTTTGCCACCAGGTTTGCGGACCGAGTAGCCAAAGCTTCCAATCTTCTTTCCAAGCTCAAAATATTCTCCATGAGAATAGGTAATCAGTCCTGCTTGGTTTAAAGCAAACTTTCCACTCTTATCCATATACCGGTCTTCGACTGTCACATGGACCACTTCTGCCAGAAACAAATCATGACTGCCAAGAGACTTTATCTCTGTCACTTTGCACTCGATGTTCACTGGGCTCTCTAAAATCCCCGGCGCCTTTACTTTTGCAGAGGGAAGCTCTGTCAAATGCATCTCTTTAAATTTATCTACCGTTTTTCCTGAACGGACTCCGCAGAAATCCAGAGCGAACACCAGTTCTTTTGTTGCCAGATTGATGACAAACTCCTTTGTCTCTTTTAAAATCTCATAGGAATATCGCTCTTTTCGCACAGAAATTGACACCATTGCCGGAGACGAACAGACGGTTCCGGCCCATGCCACGGTGATAATATTGGCTTTCTCTTTTGGTCTCTGACAGCTTACCATCACTGCTGGAAGCGGATAGAGCATATTCCCTGGCTTAAAACTCTGCTTTGCCATCGATACTATGGTCCTCCAAAATAAAATAGAAAAAGCAGCCGCCATGTGCCAGGCACCGGCATTTGCTTTTTCCATTTTACGCATATTCCTTTCATTTGACAAGGTAAAATTCAGGAAATTTCATATTTTAAACCAAAATTCAAGAAGCATACTCCTTTAAAATCTGTTCCAGAGCTGTACTGCTGCTGGTATGACAGCGCACAACATCGATATTTTTTCGTTTCGCTTCATCGACGGCAGTCTTTACCATCTTATGAGAGACCGTATTGGTAAACAGGATAAATAAATCTGGTGTCCCCACTTGCTTATCAAGACTGGCAGACATCTGCGTAAAGACCTTTGCTTTACACTGATACTCTTTACAAATCTTCTGATATTTACAAGCCATTCGGTCATGTCCCCCAATAATTACCACGCTCATCCTAGCACCTCCTATAAGTTAGTTATGACTAATTAGTTATCACTAACTTATAATAACAGACTTTTCCACAAATAGCAACCTTATATTTAAAAAAATTTCAATTATGTCAATTCACTAGGCTTCCAGACCATATGCAACTAGTGAATCTCCCTTCTTTACCGCAAGTCCTCCCGTATAATAAAATACTTTTCCATCCCCTTCGGCATAAAACTCCTGTACTTTATTTCCAAATATATCTCCCAGATAACCTAATCGTTGTCCTTTTGCCACAGTATCATTTTCTCGGATGCTTGGATACCACAGACCGTCTTTCTCACTTTCCAGATACACGGTATGTTCATAGACTCTTGGCTCATAGGTTACTTCTGCTTCTTCTGATTTATACATATTCAGATGTCTAAGCAACAGATAAATATTTCTTTTATGCCCGACAATCCACTCCTCCTTGCAAAAAGCACCATATCCCCGTTCCAGAAGGAGTCCTGGAATATTGCAATAATTAGCTGCATAGCTGTATTGCCCTTTTGTCGCCTCTGATGCAATCAGATAAGGAACATCCAGTGCTTTGGCTGCCTTTAAGGACTCTTTTGTCACGTTTTCTGCTTTTGGATAGAACAGGCACGGCGTCAACCGCTCATGCACACTTCCTCCATGTAAATCCAGCAGAAAATCGGTCCCCGGAAATATCTCTTTTATAAACCAGTCTGCCAGTTTCTCACCTGTCGTTCCATCTGGTTTCCCTGGATAATCAGCATTGAGATTAAAGCCATCCTCTGGCAGTGTCCGAAAGTGCTGCTTCCAAAAACCGCTGCTGTTGACACAATGCATCAAAATCAGATTCCCCTTTAATTTTTCGGCAAGAATCTCCTGAGCTACCTGTATTACAGCTGGCGTCCCATTATATTCGCCAGCATGAATCTGGGCTGTGACAAGCAAAGTCTTCCCTGAATATGCTCCGCAGATTAACGTCGTTGGAATCTCATAGTCTTCCATATTAGGTTTTAAGATAACCTGACGTTTCTCTTTGGGTTTTAGCTCTTGTCCGCATATCTTCCACATACTCATTCTCCTTAATTGTCCATCTTAGCGTCGATATATGTTTTTACATACTCTGTAAAACGTGTTATTTCCTGGCAGAGGTCATCTCTTTGCCTCTTGACATAGCCCAAAGTAATGCTCTTTTCTGTCCCCCGAATAGTAATCCCGCGAAGGGAATCATATCCGATTCTCTTAGGATGCATCCCACAGCTGATACTACACAGCTCAGTCTCAGAGACAATCTGTGCCACCATCTGTCTGCTGCTAGTCAGTATCACTTGATTGCGCCGCCTGTGATACTGATAGTCTTCATTACCCTGTAAAAACTGGATACTTAATGTATCCTGCTCATCCTGCATCTGAATGTACTGAAGCTTTCTAAGCTCCTTCATCGTCACAAAAGAAGCGCGATACAGAGGGCTTTGGGGACCCACAAAGAGAAGTGGGCCCATCCTGCCAAGCTCTGTAAATTCCAGATGCCGGTGTTTTAACATTTGACGAAAAGCTGTCATTTGTTTCTTGTCCACATACACAAAGCCAATCTCTGCAGTATGTCTGTGCACCATCTGAAAGATTTCTTCCATACTGCACTCCGTATACTGCACATGCATGCCAAGTTTTAGTTCCTCCACATAGAATCGTTCAAACAAATATGCAAGCTCATCGTTGGAATTGGCTGCAATACACAGTGCACGCACATCGCCGCCTTCTTGCACATTCTGTATCTTTCCTGCTTCCACTAAAACCCGGCAAGCATACTCATATACCTTTCTGCCGGCTTGTGTCACCTCTATTCCTCTTGATTTTCGTCTTAGAAGCTCTAACTGAAGCTCTGCTTCTAATGTCTTAATCGTCTTGCTGATATGAGGCTGAGAAGTATAGAGGATTTCTGCCGCCTTTTTAAAGCTGCCATTGTCCACACTGACCACAAAATACTGTAACTGTTTTAAATCCATATCTTCTCTCCTCTTAGTGATGCGTCAGCAAACAGCGCACACTAGCGCCTCTGTATTCTCTCCCTGACAGACTTTACATCGCTTGCCCGTGTCAGTGCTGCAAAGTCTTCATATGTCGCCTCTGGAGAAAACACTGCAATAACCTGCATCAGTTCATCACAGCTGTATGCATTCTCATAGACTCCCTGTGTAAATCCATACAATTCTTCGTATGCCTCTAAGGTCTCTGCTTTCCAAAATTCCTGGCTTAGACGAAAGGCTGCTTCTTTATCTCTGACAACTTCTGGATACCCACTTACTGCATTGTAGACTGCCGCAACCGCAGGCCCTGCGATAGAAGCATATTTTCCCGCCACATAGTTCAGTTCACTTTCTCCATATGCATCTTTTTTCTGCATCGCACGCAGATTTTCTTCCGAGAAGCAATCTACCGTTCCGGTAAATGTGGTATGTCCCCAGTCTTGATTGGCCGCCATAATCTCCTCTAATGACGAGCCAAATCCCATCACAGACGCCACAGCATCATAGTCCTGCATCTCAAGTGCTTCTGTTAGATTGGCGCTGCCTTCACCTGTGCTAAAATATCCTGGGCAAACAACCACCTTTATATGCTCCTGTCCACTCTCAAGCACGGTCACTTCCGATAAAGTGGAGATTTCCTCTATCGGCATCTGATACCGCACCCCTTTTAGATGCGACAAGGCGTCAAGCATCCCTTCAGCTCGATACAGATGCATGGAATTTTGCAAAGGGGCACCTCCTGTCAATAAAAGATAGGTATTGGCTCCTTTCTCAATAAAGCTTGCAACCATATCATAGCCCGCCTGATACTCCGCTGCGGTGTTCGGTCCAATCACACCGAGGAAATAGGGATTCTCTTTTGCATCCTCAAAGTCTTCGTTGCTAATAGTTCCAGATCCAAGTACATAGTAGATCTCTTCCTCCTCACACAGCTTTAAGGTATCTTTGATATCCTGTCCATAAAAGGAGATAATCCCTTCTGCCCCCTGCTCTTTTGCTGCGCGAATAAATGTTCTTTCTTCCTCTCCTGAGTTTAAGCTCTCCGAGAACAGAAACTCCACAGGCATTCCCTGTGCGATATAGTCCCGATAGTAATTGATAAAGAGCTGCATCTCTGCAAAATCCGTATTGTAGGCACAGACACCGATAACCACCTTGTTTTCTTCTGTCAAAGCAGACGTGCCTTTTCTGCCACAGGCCACAAAAACTAACCCTGCACTCAAAAGCAGAAGCAGCCCAATATATATTTTGATTGTTCTCATACCTTCTCTGCCTTTCTCCTGTCACTGGATGCTGCAAAATGACACGCCACCATATGTCCTGATGCTACACTTTGAAGCGCTGGCTTCTCTGTCTTGCAGCGTTCCTTGCAAAACGGGCAACGATTGCAAAAAGGGCATCCTTTTGGCATGTTTAGGGGACTTGGCGCTTCACTCTCGATACTTTTAATCCTGACAGAAGGCTCCATATGAATCGAGAACAACGCACCCAAAAGCGCCTGAGTATAGGGGTGTTTGGCCTCACTTCCCACCAGCTCACCCGGTATCACCTCTACAATATTTCCAAGATACATCACTGCAATCTGATGGGCAAAGGAGCGAATCAGAGCAATGTCATGGCAGATAAAGGCAATGCCTATCTGCTGCTTCCTTTGGATGCGTACCAAAAGTTCAATAATTGTCTTTTGTACGGATACATCCAGTGCAGAAGTCGCCTCATCACACACCAGTATCTCCGGCTCTATAGACAATGCCCGCGCAATACCAATTCTCTGCCTTTGACCGCCACTCATACTGTGCGGATAACGATACATAAAATCTGCCGGAAGCTCTACTAGTTCTAAAAGCTCTGCCGCCTTTGCTTCTTTATCTTTCTTTTCCAACCGCCCAAAATTCTGGAGCGGCTCGGTCAGAATATCCACCACTTTCATCTTTGGATTAAAAGAAGCTAACGGGTCCTGAAATACCATCTGCATATGCTGACGGCTTGCATGCCTTTCTTTCTTGGATTGTCTGGTAATATCTCTCCCATGGTAGAAAATCTCCCCGGAAGTCGGAGACTCAAGCTGCATCAACATACGGACAAACGTAGATTTGCCACAGCCGCTCTCTCCCACGATGCCAAGCGTCATCCCTTTGTATACATTGAGACTAATATCATCACATGCGGTCAGTGTACGTCCTTTGGAGGCCGGGAATTTCTTTACCACATGTCTTGTCTGTAAAATAATCTTATCCTCATGAAACAAAACGCATCCCCTCCATCTCTGGAACAGCATCAAGCAGTGAACGGGTATATTCACTTGTCGGATGGTTAAGCACATCATCTCTTGTTCCCTGGTCCACTGCTTTTCCATGCTGCATCACAACCAGCCAGTCAGACATATAGGCCGCTACTCCCAGATTATGTGTAACGATAATAATTCCAGTATCATTTTGCTCCCTAAGCTCCATCATCTGTCTGACAATCTGAGCCTGTGTGGTAACATCCAAAGCGCTGGTTGGCTCATCTGCCAAGAGAAGCTTCGGCTGAAAGGTCATCGCGATTGCAATTCCCACTCGCTGACGCATCCCGCCGGAGAGCTGGTGAGGATAACTGTTCATCACATTCTCCCCGTCAGGAAGCCGCATCTTAGCAAGCATCTCCCTTCCAAGCTCCCATGCCTCCTTTTTCCCCATCTGGCTGTGTGTCCTTATATATTCCACAAACTGACTTCCAATCTTTCGCATGGGATTTAACGTGCCGCCGCAGTCCTGAAAAATCATCGATATCGCCGTGCCACGAAGCTTCCTCCACTCCTCTTTTGAATAGGCAAGCAGCGAATCTCCTTCAAACAAAATATCTCCTGATGTCACCTTTCCCGCGCCGGGAAGCGCCCCTAATACAGCCCGGATAACCGTCGTCTTGCCACTTCCACTTTCACCCACAACACCTACAATCTCCCCCTTCTTCATAGAAAGCCCAAAATGCTCAAGTGTCGGAAAATTATTTCCGTATTGTACGGTTATATCTTTTATCTCTAACATCTTTCCCATCCCCATTATTCTGCCAGTGCAATATCTTTGGTCAGCCAGTAATAGTCCATCGGATACATATGTACACCTGTCACTCTTTTGTTCGAGAACAGATAAGTTGTCTCATAACCAAAGAAAACCGTCGCTGCATCGTCCATAATCTGCTGCTCTATCTGCATCACCAGCTCTTTTCTTGTACTTTCATCAAAAGTTGCTGCCAACTCATCTAACAGGCGGTCTACTTCTGCATTGCCATAGCCTGCGGTATTATTGACGGAGCTGCTGTACCAGTTCTCACGCAGGTAATTCTCCGGGTCTCCAGTATTAGCCACCAGTACATTCCAGATAAGAAGGTCATATTGCCCGGAATCTCTCATATCTAAAAGTGTCTCATAACTGACGGTATTTAGCTTGACATTGATACCGATTTCCTTAAGGCTTGCCTGTGCTGCCTGTGCATAGACGCCTAATTCTTCCCGGCTAGTATAGATGACAAAGGAAAGCTCTAACGGAGAACCATCCGGCATCTCCACAAATCCGTCTCCATCCTTGTCGAGATAACCGCCTTCCTGAAGCAGTGCCTTTGCACTTTCTGGATTATAGGAATTCTCATCTTTTAGCTCATCAAAACCAAAGTCCAGCGTAGGAGGGACCGGAGCCTTTCCTGGGGTCGCACCGCCGCTCAAGAGATTTGCACAATAGGTCTCCTTATCCAGACCACGCAAAAATGCCTGCCGAAGCTTTAAGTCTTTGAGTGCGCCATTTTGGTTCATAAAAGCATAGGTCGAGCGAAGGGACTGAAGGTTCTGAATCTCAATCTCATCATTTTCCTCAAATTCCACCAGATTCTCTGTCTTAAGATTATAGGCAATGTCAATCTCTCCAGTCTGAAGCGCCATCGAACGTGTTGTCTGGTCGTCCACACATTTTAAGGTCACGCGCTCTAGTGGTACTTCGCCGTCCCAGTAATATTCATTTTTTACAACCACACAGGCATCTGTCGGGCTAAAGGATTCCACCGCATAAGGGCCTGTGCATACCGGGCCTTCCATCTCAATATTGGAGTCATCCACACTGGTATCCATAATCAAAAACAATGGGTCTGCAAGGCTTCCTGCCATATTGGCATTGGCGCGATTTAACTGAAAAATCAGATTTTGTCCATCAACCGTAAGACTTGACAGGTCAAAAAACTCCGGCACACGGTCACTTTTTTCAATGGTGCGCTCAAGAGAAGCCTTGACAGCCTCCGGCGTCATCTCGTTGCCATTGGAGAACTTCACACCCTCGCGAAGCTTAAAGGTCCAGGTCATACCATCTTCACTGTTCTCCCAACTCTCTGCCAAGCATGGCACCATCTCGCCCTTCTCATCAAAACGTGCCAGGCACTCTCCTATGCCATATCTGGATATTACCCAACTAAAATACTGCTCTGTTGGCTCTAAAGTATCTGCAAAACTGGTAACCCCAATCGTAATGCTTTTTCCTTCGCCAGAATCCAAAGTCCCCTGTGCCTCAGAATCCCCCGATTCTGTACCTGCATCTGAAGAATTACCACCACATCCTGTTGCAAGCACCGCCGTCACGGCAACGGTCAAAATCCCAATTGTTAATTTCTTCACAATCTTACACTTCATCTTTTTCTCCTTCTTCTACTCCTGTCTTGGGTCTAAAATATCCCGAATACTGTCGCCTAACATATTAAAAATCACCACTACAATAATAATCGCAATCCCCGGGTAGGTCATAAGCCATGGTGCTTTGGCTAGATAGGTTCTTCCCTCATTAAGCATCAGGCCCCACTCTGGTGTGGGTGCTGTCGCTCCAAAGCCCAAAAAGGAAAGGCTTGCAAGCTCTAACATCATCGTCCCGATATCTGCCGCTGCTGTCACTATCAGAGTTGTCACCATATTTGGCAGTATATAGCGAAGCAGTATCTTAGGAGTCGTGGTTCCAGTCACAACCGCTGCCTCTATATAGACATTTTTCCGAATACGAAGCACCAGACTTCTTGCCAGCCTTGCATATTTGGTCCAGCTTACCACCGCAATCGCAATGACTGCGTTGACCATATTCGGTCCCAGCATACCTGCAATCGCAATCGCAAGCACCAGCCCCGGAAAAGAAATCATCATATCAGCAATCCGCATAATCAGTCCGTCTATCATACCGCCAAAATATCCAGCCAGCACACCAAGCGTCGTACCTACGACAAAGATAACCAACACCAGGCACAAGGTCATAATAAGCGATGTTCTGGTGCCATAGATAACTCTTGAGAGTACATCTCTCCCAAGCTTATCTGTACCACACAGATACTCTCCTCCAGGTGGTAAAAGCGAGTCAGACATCACAGCATCCAAAGGGTCTTTGGGCGCAAGAAACGGCGCAAACACTGCCACCAGCATCACACCGATTGCCAACACTCCAAACAGCGTAAACTGCCTGTGTTCTTTTAAAAACTGTATTACCTTCATCTTATCTTCCCTCCCTAAGTCTTGGGTTCAGACGATGATAAGAGAGGTCCACAATCAGATTAATTGCCATATAGAGAATCGCAATCCACAGTACATACCCCTGAACCAGTGGATAGTCGCGACAAGAAATCGCTTTTACTGCCATACTCCCCATTCCCGGCCAGTTATAGATAATCTCCACCACCGCAGTTCCTCCCAGAAGACTTCCAAGAGAAAGCCCCAGAAGTGTCACCAAAGGCAGAAGTGCATTTGGCAACACATGTTTCCACAAAATCTCCTGTTCCCGGATTCCGCGCATCCTGGCTCCTGTCACATAGTCCTGACGAAGCTCCTCCAAAAAAGCAGTGCGCACCTGCCTGGTGTATTTAGCTGCCATCGCAATCGCCAGTGTCACCGCTGGCAGAAGCATGGATTTAAAATCTGTATTTCCACCTGCCACATTCACCCACCGAAGCCTTACACCAAAAAAGCTAAGCAGCATCAGACCAATCCAAAAGCTCGGAACTGATACGCCAAAGAACGTAATCCCTCGCACAATATAGTCCACCCAGGAATTCTGCCGAATCGCCGAGAGCACCCCCAACGGTACTGAGATAAGTACCATTATCAAAAGTGCCAAAAGTGACATCCAAAAAGTCGGCCAAAAACAGCTGACAAGCTTTGTCACCACCGGAACTTTCATCGAATACGACTGCCCCATATCTCCTGTCAGTACGCCCAAAAGCCAATTTCCATACTGCACCACAAACGGCTTGTCCAGACCAAGCTCCGCCCTAGTCTTCGCCAAAAGCTCTGGCGTTGGCAGATTTCCGCACTCTGTCAGCATAATCTCTGCCGGGTCTCCAGGGGACAGATACGTCAATCCAAACGTCAGAAAACTAATGCCAAACAGTACAAGCACAATCTGTAAAAGCCGTCTTCCAAATTGCTTTTTGCTCAAACACTCAACACCTCCACATCCATCATTTCCTTTTGCAGACTCCTTTTATCTACGGAAAATTCCCGGATATTTCCCCATCAAAAAAGCAGTCTGTTATCTTACAGGCTGCTTTTCCTTCTTAAATACATGCGAACAAACACCGGAAACCACTTCCCGGTTCTTTTCTTGCACACCGCTATGTAAGAGTTCTTATCTGCCGTAAGACACACTTATCCATTGCAAGCAGTTCTCCTGACTCCAGATCATCGTCCATGCAGGCCTTCCCAACTTTCGTCAGTGGCATCTTCTGCACACACTCCCTGTCACAGTGGCGGGACCGTACCGGATTTACACCGGTTTCTCTATCAATCCTTTCGGAACTTGCAACATCCAGAATTACTTCTGGGATTTTCAACACTCAAATTATATGACAATTTTTGACCAATGTCTACTTTTTCCCTGTCCTTAGGTATTCCATTTTATTATACCTATTCCCCAAACCAGGCATTTAATACTTCTTGGCTCTTATCCACCACATACCCGCTTCCTCCTCTGCCTTTTACATCTTCCACCATACTAATTAAAAGAAGCGGTCTCTCCTCGTCTGCCTCCGGTGTAAACACGGCAAACCAACCAAGCTCTGTCCCTTCCGTATCCTCTTTGGAAAGCTTAATCTCTGCTGTCCCTGTCTTGCCAGCCAACACCCTGTCCGCCCGATGTACGCCGTATCCGGTTCCGTGAGAATCATTTACCACTTTCTTCACGCCTTCTAGCACTTTATCTGCCACATCTTTAGAAAATGCTCCTGCTATCCAGTCCTCAGCTTTTGCTTCTTGTTGCCATACCAGATAAGGCTTTATCATATCTCCTTCATTACAAAATGCTGTATAGATGCAAGCCAGATGTAGAGGATTCACAAGTATCTGTCCCTGTCCATAACCACTGTCTGCAAGCTGCACTTCGCTCTCGATATGCTCTCCATTTGCATACTGCGATTTACCCATCACAATCTCAAAAGGAATCTCCTCCCCAAAGCCAAGATGGGAGAGTGATTTTTCAAGCTCCTCTGCCCCAATCTTAAGTGCTGCCTTTGCAAAATAGATATTATCCGAATAAATCAATGCATTTTCTAACACCACTGGCTCATATGTGTGAAGCGTGGTCACATAATAATTTCCCCAGGACGAATCTTTTTGCCAGCTAAGCCCTACCTTTCCATAATCCTCTGTTGGGTCAATCGCCCCCGAAGTAAGCCCAACTGCCGCAGTCACCGGCTTAAAAGAAGAACCTGGACAAAGGGTCTGCCGGAAACGGTTGTATAGAGGTTGCGCTTCATCCTCATTAAGCGCTGTCCACTGTTCACCCGAAAGCCCCAGGATAAAATCATTGTTGTCATAGGAAGGCGTGCTGATAAGCGCAAGCACCTCTCCGGTATACGGATTCATCGCTACCGAACAACTCTTATCTGCCTGATATTGTGCATACAACGCTCTTTGAAGGCTGGCATCTATGGTCAGCTTTATATCTTGTCCATCCTGTACTGGAACAGACACCCATTCCTTGACTTCTTTTCCTTCTTCATCTGTCACATAGATACGACATCCATTCTGCCCCTTTAACTCTTTCTCAAACAGACCCTCCATCCCATTTCTGCCGATAACGCTGTTCGCTGTATATCCCTCTCCTGTATGCTTCTCCAAATCCTCTGCTGTCACATTTTGTACATACCCAACCAGATGTGCTGCTGCTTCTCCTAATGGATATGCCCGAACCTCTGTATCAGAGATTAAGACACCTGGAATCTCCAAAAGTTTCTCCTGACGCTCTTTCTCCCTCTCAATCTCTTCATCTGTCTCTAATGGAATCAGCCATTCAATCTCATCAATCTTAGGAACGGTCTTAAGCGGCACAAAATAATCTTCCTTGACCCACTTTGCTGACAATTTTTTCTCCACGTCTTCTGGCTGCATCCCCAAAAGCGCTGCCACCTCTGCCACTGCCGCTTCGCGGTCCGTAAGTTTTCCAGGCACTATCCCCACAGAAGATGCTATCCCAGGCCCGGCAAGCACCTGTTCATTTCTATCCAGAATCTGTCCTCGTATTGCTTGTGTTGTAGACACCCGAACTTTATCCGTCTTACGAAGCCCTGGCAGAATCAATCCATCCTCCCAAATTAAACCATATCCTTCTTCTCCTTTTAAAAAAATAGCTTCATTCTCAAAGCTTATCTCCCCGGCCACCGTATCAAAAGAAGTCTGATAAAAGACTGCCTGTCGCTTTTTGTCATATCCTGTAATCTCCACCACCAGATTTGCCATTTCTATCCCTTCATAGATGGCCGAGTTACGATTGATAAAGGTATCTTTGTCCACATTGTCAGATGCCTCCAGATTAAGCATCTCATACATCTTGTCATATTCTCCAGTTGAGAGATACTCCATATATTCCGCCAATAATTCTTCTGGCTTTTTTATCTTCCGTTCCTGACTCCAGCGCACAATTCCCCATATCCCAACACCAATTACCATAACGCTTAACAGTATCGCTATCCCAACAGTCCATCCTCGGTACCCTCTGTGTCTGCTTCTAGTTCTTCTTCTTCTCATCCCAGGCCTCCAAATCATCTGCTTATGTGGTTTCACTTTATATCTTACACTTGTAAGATTTAAAAGTCAAGCTTTATAGATGGTGTGACTTTATTAGAAGAGAAGAGAATATAATATACAGAGGACGCTCGCCACGACCTGGCAGATGTTCCTTCCAGACCCCGCTCTCGCTTAATGAACGCCTATAGCGGTACTAAATTCGCGACTGCGCGTAACCGCTTGCGCTCATTAAGTGCCGATGGCGTCCAATGGGTCTTGCAGGAACATCTGCCAGGCCATGTCGGGCTGTGTATTGGCTCCTATACATACGCTTCGGGCGGAACATTATGTTAGAATCCTTATTCTTTTTTCATGCCTTACCAACTTCGATATATATACTGTGGGCAGAATACTACACCTATATACCATACACAGTATTATGTGATAGTGTCTTATATATTGTGGCTGGTAACAGTCAGCCAGGGCGGGAGGGGAGTAGGTTCCTGCAAGACCCATTGGACGCCATCGGCACTTAATGAGCGCAAGCGGAACGCGCAGTCGCGAATTTAGTACCGCTATAGGCGTTCATTAAGCGCGAGCGGGGTCTGGAAGGAACCTACTCCCCTCCCGTCCTAGCGTCCTCTATATTTCGTAACACTATATGTTACTCTCTCACCTTACACCCAGAGCATCCACTACAGCCTGCACAGCGCTTTCCAGCCTTCTTATCCTTTATCATACAATACATTGCATTGCCAACAGCCAACAATACCAGAGCTCCTACTACAATTGTTCCCATCACACCTTTGCCATCCCTTTCATCTGCATCTTCACTTTCTTGTTCCCCTTAGCCGGGCGCACCAGAAGCCATATAAAACCAGCCAATATTAAGAGTGCTACCAAAAATCCCACTCCTACAACTCCAGTTGTTAAAAATGTACCAATCTGATAGATGCAAAGTGACACGCCATAGGCCAACAGACACTGATAACCAATCGCAAACCATGTCCATTTTGCATTGTTCATCTCTCTGCGAATCGCTCCTATCGCTGCAAAACAAGGTGCACACAGAAGATTAAACACCAGGAAACTATAAGCTGCTACTGCTGTATAGGAGCCAGCGAGTGTTCCCCATATTTCCTCGCCTTCTTCTGAGACCTCTGCAAAACCATACAAGACACCAAAAGTTCCCACAACATTTTCCTTAGCCACAAGTCCTGTAATCGCTGCCACCGCTGCTTTCCAGTCTCCCCATCCAAGTGGAATAAAAATCCAGGCAAATGCATTGCCAATACCAGCTAAGATACTATATTCCATCTCCACATCTTCTAACATCCGAAACTGTCCATCCACCCATCCAAAGTAGGTGGTAAACCATACCACAATCGTTGAAAGTAAGATAATCGTTCCAGCTTTTTTAATAAAGGACCAGCCTCTCTCCCACATACTGCGAAGCACATTGCTGATGGTTGGCATATGATAAGCCGGAAGCTCCATCACAAAAGGAGCCACATCGCCAGCGAACATCTTTGTCTTCTTTAAGATAATACCAGAGCATACAATCGCTGCAATTCCTACAAAATAAGCACTTGGTGCCACCCAGGACGCTCCATCAAAAAGCGCACCTGCAATCAGTGCAATAATCGGAAGCTTCGCGCCACAGGGAATAAAAGTCGTTGTCATAATCGTCATTTTACGGTCGCGCTCATTCTCTATGGTCCTTGATGCCATCACACCAGGTACTCCACAGCCTGTGCCGATTAACATAGGAATAAATGATTTTCCTGACAGTCCGAATTTACGGAAGATACGGTCCATAATAAACGCTACGCGCGCCATATACCCACATGCCTCTAAAAAAGCCAAGAAGATAAACAGCACTAACATCTGTGGCACAAATCCAAGCACTGCACCAACACCGCCGACAATTCCATCTAATATCAGTCCCTGCAGCCAGTCTGCACAATTTATACTAACCAATACACTCTCTATCGCCGGAGGAATCACCTCGCCAAATAACACATCATTTGTCCAGTCTGTAACAAATGTTCCAACCGTTGTCACAGACACATAGTACACTATCCACATAACCACCGCAAATATCGGAAGTGCTAAGAAGCGGTTGGTCACAATCTGGTCAATCTTATCCGAAGTAGACAGTCCGCCTCTTGTCGCCTTTTTACAGCATTTGCCGATGATAGACGTGATAAAGCGATAGCGCTCATTTGTAATAATGCTCTCCGAGTCGTCATCTAATGCTTCCTCTAACGCAGTAACTATCCCTTCCACATCAGGAACTGCGCTCATCTGCCCGCCAATCTTATCATCTCTCTCTAAAAGCTTAATTGCAAAGAACCTTTTCTGTTCTTCTGACACGCCGACAAGCTGCTGTTCAATATCCTGAATCACCTTCTCCACATCTTTATCGAACGTATGTACTACTCTTTGTGCCTGCCCAGAAGAAGCTGCCTGCACCGCTATCTCTGCTGCTTCTTTAATTCCTGTTCCTTTAAGCGCTGATATTTCCACTACTGGACACCCAAGTGCCTTGCTCAATTTATCTATAAAGACCTGGTCGCCATTCTTTTTTACAATATCCATCATATTGACAGCCATAACCACCGGAATCCCAAGCTCCAAAAGCTGCGTAGACAGATACAGATTCCTCTCTAAGTTCGTGCCATCCACAATATTTAAAATCGCATCCGGGCGCTCCCCTATCAGATAATTTCTCGCCACTACTTCCTCTAAAGTATACGGAGATAATGAGTAAATTCCTGGAAGGTCTGCAATCATCACATCCGAATGTCCCTTTAGCTTTCCTTCTTTTTTCTCTACGGTAACTCCCGGCCAGTTCCCTACAAACTGGTTTGAGCCAGTCAGTGCATTAAATAACGTCGTCTTGCCGCTGTTTGGATTTCCGGCAAGTGCAATCTTTATCGCCATCTTTCCCTCCTTCTGGTTAGCCTATACTAACCCACAATCTTAAAAATAAGCTGCCCAAGACAGCCCTTTTATTGTACTTCTATCATCTGTGCATCCTCTTTTCGAAGTGACAGCTCATATCCACGCACGGTCACCTCTACAGGGTCGCCAAGTGGTGCTACCTTACGCACATACACCTGTGTTCCCTTTGTAAGCCCCATATCCATAATCCGGCGCTTCACCGCACCCTCTCCATGAAGTTTTACTATCGAAACTGTATTTCCTACAGCGGTCTCTCTCAAAGTCTTCATCCCGTATTCCTCCTTTCCTAAGCCACCATAATCTTGTTGGCCAGTCCTCTGTCTAGTGCCACCCGAACTCCCTTTACCATCAAAATCATCCCGGCCACATTCTCTCCCACCACCAAGACCTCTGCCCCTGGTGCAAATCCCAGGTCCATCAGATGCCGTATCACCTCATCCTTACCGCGAACCTTTATCACCATACGCTTCTCTCCAACACCCATCATCGCCAATGCCATCCCACTGCCTCCTCTCAAAAATGAAAATGAATATCATTTACATCTATATTATACTCATCACCCAAGTTAATGTCAACTAACTTTTTTCAAAATTCCTTATTTTTTGCCCTTTACTATCTCTCCTTACAGAAAAACCTGGAAACTCACACAAATAATCCTGTGTGAGTTTCCAGGCCTTTAAAATCACTGCTGCAACACCGTAACAATACTAGGAATCAACTGTTTCTTCCTAGAAACCAGCCCCTTTAACTTAATATCCTCCATATCCTCCGGCAACTGAAATGCACTTCTTGCCACCTCTTTTGCTCTCTCCCCAAAGCAAAGCAGCTCTGTCTTCTCCTTCACAATATTAGTAAGCATCACATAGCACATCTCCACTTCCAGAGAAGCAAACTTCTTCTCTAGATACGGCACCAGTTTCTCCTTAATCTCCTGAAGTTCAATACTATTCATACTGTTAATCTGTGCCACAATAAACTCATGCTCATTTACTTCAAATTTCTTCTTATCCTGATTAAAAATCTCCTTCGGCGTCCGCGAGCTCATATCACTGCCTGCGCTAAACATATCCACCGCAAACTCTTCAATCTCCACTCCGCATATCGACGACAACTGCTCTGCTGCCGCCTGGTCTACGGGCGTACATGTAGGCGAACGGAACATCAGCGTATCTGACAAAATCGCCGCCATCAAAAGCCCTGCGATATTCTTTGGAATCTCCATTCCATTTTCCTGATACATCTGAAAGACTATCGTCGCCGTACAGCCAAGCGGCTGATTGCGAAAATACACAGGCTCTAGTGTCTCTAGCGTCCCTATCCTGTGATGGTCAATAATCTCTAAAATCTCTGCATGGTCAATCCCGTCAACCGTCTGACTCGCCTCATTGTGGTCCACCAGAATCACCCGCTTCTTGCGAAGGTTCAAAAGATTTCGTCTGGAAATCATCCCGACATAGTGATTATCCAAATCCAGAATCGGAAAATCCCGATACCGCTTCTGTCCCATAATCCCTTTGATATCTTCGGTCTTCTCCGTAAGCTTAAATGTCACTAATCCGTCCTGTTTCATAAAATGTGAGATGGGCATACTCTGGTTCATCATCCTTGCCACCGTAAATGTATCATGTGGTGTCATAATAATGCTACAATTATGTTCTTGTGCCAGTTTTTGAATCGTCTTTGATACTTTTGCATCCATACAGACCACAATACATGCTGCATTCATCTCAATCGCACAGAGCTGCGACTCATAGCGATTCCCCAAGATAACCATATCTCCTTCATGCAGAAAGTCTTCCATCACATCTGGGTTTGCTGTGGCAATCACCACTTCCCCCTGTTCAAAGACTGCATGCTCATCCCCATTTAGCAAGACGCCATCTAATGTCTCAATAATATTCTTATAGGAAGTTTTTGCAGCTGACAGACTACGGTTATCATACACTTCCATATAGGCATTGGCAATATCTCCAATCGTAATCAGCCCCTGAAGATATTCTCCCTCCGTAATCGGAAGCGTCACCACTCCTAATTCCCGCATCATATTCCACGCTTTTTTTAGAGACATCTGCCCTGATACGCCCTTTGTCTTGCGAATCTCGATATCTCTCACATCGGTCATCACGTCTTCTACATATTTGGGCGCCGGCACCTGAAAAAAGTTTAATACATACTGTGTCTCCTGGTTAATCTGTCCTGCACGTGCAGGACAATATCCGCCTCCGTGCAAGCGGTTTTTAAGCTCTGCATAGGCAATCGCAGAGCAAATAGAATCAGTATCTGGATTCTTATGTCCAATTACATAAACGGGTGCTGTATCTGCCATCTTTCCCACTCCTTCCTGTTATCTGGTCTCTTTTATTCTAACATTGCCTTTTAGCAATTGCAACAATTCTTTGCCGAACCCCTTTATTGATATTGCACACTAAAACACATTTTTCGACAAGTTTTTTATGCAATTTCACAATAATTTTATAGTTTGTTCATATTTTAGACATATTTAGTTGGTATACTCTATCTAAATTAAACAAATCCCTGATATTCAACTTGACATTTAGATAAATTTTTTCATAATAGCCCCGGCATCCGTATTGCCGGGGCACTCCTCATTTTATATCTTATCTATTCACCATCCATTCGCTTCATGGCTTCATTTAACGACATCATCTTGGCATCTAACTTTGAGATAATCGAAGCACATTCTTGTAACTCCCGCGCAAAATATCCTGGTGCATTTCCTTCGTATTTATAATAAATCTTATGTTCTAGGCTTGCCCAGAAATCCATCGCCATCGTTCGTATCTGAACTTCCACTTTGGTAGGAATCACCGCATCTGCAAGCGCTACCGGAATGGACAACAGCATATGATAGCTTTTATAACCGCTCTCTTTGGGTCTGCTGATATAGTCTTTGATGCTAAGCACCGACAGATTGTCCTGTCTGGCAATCATATCCGCCACAAAATAAATCTCTGTAAAAAAAGAACAGGTAATACGAAGCCCTGCAATATCATTGACATACTCCACCATATCATCAATGCTTACCTGGTGCCCGTTCTTCTTTAGTTTCTTCATAATGCTCTCTGGTGTCTTTAGTCTAGTCTTTACATACTCTATTGGATTATACGAATACACATGATTTAATTCCCGGTTTAATACCTCAACCCGGCTGTTCATCTGTATCAGTGCTGACTGATAGATAAACATTGCGGTCTCAAAACTGTCTTTCTCCGAGCGCTCATGGATATAATCCTGAATTGTCATCTCGATTGCCATTACTACCTACACTCCCTTAACGACTATATTATTCTGTCCCACTGGCATAAAGCCGTACAAAATCATTATATCATGGAACCGCAGCAAAATATGCTAAATTTATCCAAATATTTGTACTTTATCCATATCTTCTGCAAAATACAGCCTACCGCTTGTAATAATCATCCAGAAAGTGATAGTGTTCTTCTCCTTTGTGATAACTGATAATTGTATTTAAATTGACATTTTCCACACTGCGGAAAATATTTTTCTCAATTACAGGGCTGATATTTCGAAAACGGGCAATCAGCTCCTTCATCTCCTGGCGCTTAGAGTTGTTAGCTCCATGCTCATCCACCTCATACTGCTCTGTAAAACGACAGGCACACTGTAAAAAGTGCAGGTCATGATAACGCACCCAGTCTAGAATAGCAGCTTCATGTACCAGATACATCGGGCGAATCAGCTCCATCCCTTCAAAATTGGTGCTGTGAAGCTTTGGCATCATTGTCTGCATCTGTCCACCATAGAGCATCCCCATCAATATGGTCTCTATTACATCGTCAAAATGATGTCCAAGCGCAATTTTATTGCAGCCTAATTCTTTTGCATGTGCATAGAGAAAGCCTCTGCGCATCCTTGCACACAGATAACAGGGATTTTCCTTGATATCCACCACCACATCAAAAATATCCGAAGCAAAAACAGTGATAGGGATATGTAATAATCTGGCATTATCCTCAATGCGTTGCCGGTTTGCCGGATTATAGCCTGGATCCATCACAAGGAACACCAGTTCGAATGGATATTTTCCATGGCGAAGCAGCTCCTGTAAAAGTTTGGCAAGTAGCATCGAATCCTTGCCGCCTGAGATACAGACTGCTATCTTATCCCCTTCCTGTATCAAATCATAGTTTTGAATCCCCTTAATAAAAGGGCGCCAAATATCCTTTCGGTATTTTTTGATAATACTGCGCTCAATTTCCTGATAACGTTCCAAAACAGTTCTCCTCTTTACTTTCCCAAAGGAAGCCGATATACTAGGGAGCATAGAAAGGAGGAGTTCCTATGTTCCGTGTATGGGGAAAAATTTATAAAAATAACCAGATGCTAAGAGATATTACCGTTGACTGTACAAAGGCAGATACCAGAACACATAAAGTCTTTCAGGCTTTAGATGACATCTGCTATGCCTTTGACTTAAGCAGGCCTGTATGGCTTGATTCCAACATCAAAGAATTTAAACGCCACGCGAAGACCCGCTTTCGTCAAGACAGTTTTATAGATGAAATTGACTTTGATTTTCTTGAATTTCACGTAATTGAAGAAGATTAGGACTGCGCCATAAAATTCTGTATCAAATCCCATATAGAGGAGATAAAACGCGTGACAAAATTGCCGACTTTTTCTTTATCTAGTTTAATTCCAAGTTCATCAAGTTTGTCATAGAGTTCTTTGGCTTGATTTACCAGCTGATTGGGGTCCATATCGAGCTTGCTCATCTTTAGCAGCAAGTCCACCACCTTGCTTACCTGCTCGTCTGTTAAATTCATCTCCATCTTCTCAGATGCCTGTTCAACAAGAGAGGAGAGCTTCTCTGGGTCATCTAGTCCATTCTCAATCATCTGTTGTTTGAGATAGGCGATTAAATCGGATATTTGTTCGGTATCAAGCTCTGACATCAGCTCTCCTGTCAGCACCAGTTCATCCGTAGCCACTGCAAAGCTATCTTCGCTGACGGTTGTACCACTATAAGTCTCATAGGCTTTTACTGCGCCAATCAGTGCCGCTGTACCACTGATGGAAAATGGTGCTGCCACAATCACTTTGGCATCCTCCACACCGGCAGTCAGAAGCGCATTGCGATACATCGCAATCGTACAGTAATTAATATTGTGTGTCTCCACACTTAAGCCCACACCACTCTCTTGTGGAAGCAAAAGAACGGAAGATAATGAATGTGTCCCTACCACAGAAGCGCCAAGCGATGCATCCAGATATTGATGCTCCATATCATTCGTAATATAGATAGTCTCATAAGAGGCTGCTTCTTCTTCGCTAATCCCCATCTCTGCCAATACTGCTGCTTTTTGTTCTGCGCTTAAATCTGCACCAAGGGCAAGCACCGGAGCGCCGGCTGCACTTGCCTGAAGCCGAAAGGACATCATACACCCTACTGCCAGAAGCAACATAAACCATTTTCTCATCCTTGTCACCCTTCACTTTCTGTAATCGTATTACACCATTTCAGGATATCTTGAAACACCTGTTCTTTATCCAGGTCATGAATCAATTCATGACGATTCTTTGGATACAGCTTACAGCTAACCTTTTCCATACCCATCTTTTTAAGCATCTTCTCAAAACGGCGAACCCCTTTTCCATTATCCCCCACGGGGTCCTCGTCTCCTGAGAGAATCAGAAGTGGAAGCACTTTAGGCATTCTTGCCACCCGCCTCTTATCAAGCACTTCTTCTATCGTCTCAAACAGCGCCTTAAATGCATTTAACGAAAATTCAAAATTCATCCGCTCATCCTGAAGCGCCTGGTTTAGAACCTGCGGGTTCCGACTCATCCAGCTACCTGTATGCGCATTGTCAGGATAGCGCTTTGCAAAGCCACTACAAGTAAAATTATCCAAGATCGGGCTGTGGCCTTTGGGACCTCTGCGTATCATTGACAGATACGTAAGCAAAAGCCCGGCTTTTACAAGAGCAACATTTTGATGGCCAGTTCCCATAATCACAGCTCCATCAACTCTGTCCCCATTATAGATAAGATACCGACGCACCAGATAAGACCCCATACTGTGTCCAAGCAGGATACAAGGCACCTTTGGCGCATAGGAAACCGCCATCTTGCGCACGCGCTCCATATCCTTAAGCCACATAGCAGCTCCTTGTTTTCCCACATATCCAAGCTCTGTCACATCTTTTACAGAGTCCCCATGCCCTAAATGGTCATGTCCAGCTACAAAATATCCTGCCAAAGCCATATACTCTGCCAGCTCCTGATAACGCTCGATATACTCTAACATTCCATGCGTCAAAAGCAGCACTCCAATATATCTTCTCTCAGGATTAAACCAGCGATATCCATGCAGCATATGAATGCCATCCACAGAATCTATATAAAATTCTTCCCGTACTACCATGTTGTCACCTTCATTCTTCTAAACTTACTTTCCGCAGTATATCACACTTTTTTCGCTTATAGTAAAAGTTCACAAATATTTAAGGAATCTTCATAATATAGGAAGAAATCTAAAATGGGGAAGCCGTAAGATACAGCAGCCCCATAAGTATCTTATAATTGTGTTGTAATAAAAATATCATAGATGGCCTTGATAGCCTTCTCAAAATCTTCATTTTTAACGCCGATGATAATATTCCACTCACTTGAACCCTGGTCTATCATCTTGACATTCACTTCAGCATGTGCAAGTGCAGAGAAGATTCTGCCAGCTGTTCCGCGGTTTGCCCGCATTGCACGTCCCACGACCGCAATCAGTGCCAAATCCCCTTCAATCTCTAGGCAGTCCGGCTCCACGGCTCTTTGAATCCCCGCCAATACTTTCTGCTCATGTTCTTCAAATTCATCCTGGTGAACCACAACGCTCATGGTATCAATGCCAGACGGGATATGTTCAAAGGAGATGCCCTGTTTTTCAAATTCTTCTAATACCCGACGACCAAAGCCAATCTCCGAGTTCATCATATCCTTCTCAATATTGACTACCACAAAGCCTTTCTTGCCAGCGATACCAGTAATGGTAAAGCGTGGCTTATGACAAGTGCTTGCCACAATCATTGTACCATTGTCATCGGGACGATTGGTATTGCGGATATTGATAGGAATTCCGGCTTTACGTACAGGGAAAATCGCATCTTCATGCAATACGGTAGCTCCCATATATGACAGTTCCCGAAGCTCCCGATAGGTAATGGTATCAATAACTTCTGGATTCTCAATCAGATGTGGGTCTGTCACTAAGAAACCGGATACATCGGTCCAGTTCTCATAGAGGTCTGCACCAATGGCTTTTGCCACAATAGAGCCTGTAATATCAGAGCCCCCTCTGGAAAAGGTCTTGATTCTCCCATCTTCATAGGCACCATAGAAGCCTGGAATCACCGCACGTGGCATCTCAAGAAGTCTTTTACCAAGAATCTTATCTGTCTTAGCCATATCAAAGCTACCATCATCATGAAAACGGATAACTTCACTGGCATCCACAAAAGGATAATCCAGATAGGCAGCCATAATCAGTCCATTTAGATATTCTCCTCTGGATGCTGCATAGTCACTTCCAGATTTTTCTTCAAAATTTTTGGCAATAATTTCAAATTCTTCATCCAGGCAGAGTTTTAGGTTTAGCCCACCGATAATTTCATTATAACGTGCTTTAATCTGGCGCAGCATACCGGTAAAATCTTCTCCGTTAGCAGCAGTATAATAGCACTGATACAGCATATCGGTCACTTTGGTATCGCCTTCAAAGCGCTTGCCCGGCGCAGAAGGCACCACATAGCGGCGGCTTTCGTCTGCAAGAATAATAGATCCTACTTTCTGAAACTGCTCCGCACTTGCTAGAGAGCTTCCTCCAAACTTGACAACCTTCTTCATCACTTTTATCTCCTCGTTTTTAAAAAAGACTGTCTTGATTATACGTGCATTAAGAGGAGAAAACAACTGTTTTTTAAATTTTTTTACTGGTAAAAGAACGAAGGATGCCAAAAAAGCAAACTTTTCTGGCATCTTTCTGTTAGATTGTTAATTATTTAACTTATTGGCCATAGTAGGCATTGGCACCATGTTTACGGAAATAGTGCTTATCCTGAAGGGACTGAGGTGCCGGCTGGATACGCGGATTGATGGTCTCCGCGCGGTAAGCCATCTTCGCCACTTCTTCTAGAACTACGGCATTGTGAACAGCTTCATGGGCATCTTTTCCCCAGGTAAAGGGACCATGATTCTTACAGAGAACCGCCGGAACAGCCATAGGGTCTTTGTTCATGGCATTAAAAAAGTCAACGATTAGATGGCCTGTATTTTCTTCGTAGGCACCTTCGATTTCTTCAGGGGTCAGGCAGCGTACACAGGGAATCTCTCCATACATATAATCTGCGTGGGTGGTTCCATAGCAAGGGATGCTACGGCCAGCCTGTGCCCAACTGGTAGCATAAGAAGAATGGGTGTGTACGATTCCTCCAACATCTTTAAAGGCTTTGTAGATTTCCAGATGAGTTGGAGTATCAGAAGAAGGCTTATAGTGACCTTCGACTTTATTGCCATTCAAATCCATAACGACCATATCATCAGCGGTCATGGTCTCATAGTCTACACCGCTTGGTTTGATGATAAAAAGACCACTTTCTCTGTCAATAGCGCTGACATTGCCCCAGGTGAAGGTGACAAGTCCGTATTTGGGAAGTAACATATTGGCTTCAAATACTTTTTGTTTTAGTTCTTCTAACATTATCTTGCAGCTCCTTTTTCTTGATATTTGGTAATGATAGATATATTTTAACTCATTTTTGGGGTTTCGTATAGTGCTATTATTTATTAACTATCATTTATTCATGTAAAGGATGCTCGCCATGACCTAGCAGATGTTCCTTCTATTACCCTTTTACAATCCTATAATAAGCTCTAGACGTCACCAGATAACTAATCGTATAGAGAATTGCAAAAACAATAGCTACCCCTATGCTGCAATTAATTAATAACGTAGTATCAAACATCTGTATAACTCTCATCAATTTCTCTACCATCTGCATCCCTACTACAAAATGTAAAAGTGCAAGCAAAAGTGGAAGAGTAAATACAGCTAATATTTGCTTTCTAATGGTACTTTTTATATCATCTTCTCCAAGCCCTACCTTTTGCATAATCGCAAAGCTTCCTTCGTCTTCATAGCCCTCTGAAAGCTGCTTATAGTACATAATCAAAAGCAGGCACACAAAGAAGATTAAGCCAAAGAGAATTCCGATAAATAAAAGTCCACCATTCATAGAGTAGAGCACCTGCCGACCATCTATGCTGTCCTTGGTATAGATAATATGCTCCTGATTCTCCCTCTGCCATGTAAGAAGCGCTTCCATAAATTCCTGTTTATTGGCATCCTCTCCACTTAGAAGAATTCCAGTGCTTTCGCTCTGTAGGCTGCTAATATCCTCAAGCTCCATCCCAACACGTGTAGTTGTCCAGGCTTTACACAGATTTAGTATCTCATCTTCATCTTTTACAACCAGAACATAGATTTCATTTATATATTCTTTTCCTGCTACAGGCCATGGATATAAGGCTGTGGAAGTTATAGTTACATCTCTTGTCACCCCTGCAAAATCTATCGTATCATACAGATAGGGCGCGCCCGCACAATACAGAAGCACTTCATTATTTGTTAAATGAACCGTTTCGCCAGTCAACGCCTGATAATCCGAGAGTGTAATAATATTCATATTATATCTGCCAGTCTCTCTTGTGCTTTCTCCCCAGGTATTGCCGATTCTTCCGCAATATACCTGAATCGCCTGATAGCTGTCAAGCCGTAGAACCTCCTGCTCATACCTATCCGAAAGCTCCAATAACTTTTCTTCCACTTCTTCGCGGGAAAAACCCCCTTTTTGATAGTTAATCACTGCATCATAGGGATGCTCAAAACGCATAATTCCTGGAATCCCGGCATAGAGGGAAACGGTACAAGTCAGTGTAATCACTACCATCGTAGAAAAGATACTGATATTGGCAAGGCTTGCTGCACTTTTTTTCATACGATAATACATCCCAGATAAAGTAACAAAATTTTCCGGGCGATAGTAAAGTGCTTTCTGTCTGCGAAGCTGTCTTAAGACGGCAACACTGGCAAAGGTAAAAAGCAGATAGGATCCTACCACCACACAGAAGACTGACTGGAAAAAATTGGTAAATATTGCCGAATCCAACTCACTGTGAAAGACAACCCAGTATCCATATAATGTAATTGCAACTCCTAGTATAGCTCCAAAAAGCGGAAAACGTGGTTCTTTTTCTCCTTTTTTATTTCCCGATAGAAGTTCTGCCGGGCGTGAGTGGAAGATACCAACTGCACCATGTAAAAAAGTAAAAAAACTTACCACAGCAAAGAAAATCAAGGTCTCTATACAGGCTCTCCAGGTAAAAGTAAAGGTAACTTCTATCGGAAGTCGACTTAACTTTAACAGTAACAGAAAGAAAAGCTTTGCTAAGACGCTCCCAAAGAGAATCCCTACGCATACAATCACTGCATAGACAAAAAGGGTCTCTAAAAATAAAAGCATCAATAGATGTTTTCGTTCCATACCCAAGAGTGTATAAAGTCCGATTTCTTTTTTCCGTCTTTTGACCAGAAAGCTGTTGGCATAGTAGATAAATGGTATTAGAATAATCACCAATAAAACTTTTCCAATCATCAGCATTATCCACGCATATGCACTGTGTGGCAATGTGGCCATTAAGTCATTTAACAAAATAGAGGAAAAAATATAATACGTAAAGACGGAGACAATACAAGAAAGAATATAGGGAAAGTAAACATTTCCATTCTGTATTACTCTTTTCACTGCAAGACTTGGCAATAACAAAAAGCGTTTCATCTCTCTGCCTCCTTTGCCCTGATAGGCTCTGTCTGTAAGACGGTAAGGCTATCAGAAATCATCCGATACATCGCATCATTTCCCATCTCTCCTCGATAGATTTGATGGAAAACACATCCATCCTTGATAAAAAGTACACGTCTGGCATGGCTTGCTGCCTGGATGCTGTGTGTCACCATCAGGATAGTCTGTCCCTCCTGATTGACTTCTTCCAAAATCCCTAAAAGCTTTCCAGAGGCTCTAGAGTCAAGTGCTCCTGTTGGCTCATCTGCAAGCACTAAGTCAGGATGAGTAATCAGCGCCCGACAAGCAGCTGCCCGTTGCTTTTGCCCACCGGATACCTCGTAGGGATATTTTTCCAGAATTTCCTGAATCTCAAGTTTCTCTGCCAATGGTTGTATTCTGTCCTCCATCTTGTGATAATCCTCCCCTGCCAGTACAAGTGGCAGATAGATATTGTCGCGTAGATTCAGGGTATCTAAAAGATTAAAGTCCTGAAAGACAAATCCCAGATGGTCTCTTCGAAAAGCACACAGTTCTCTTTGGCGGATATGTGCTAAATCCTTTCCTCGAAGCAGTACCTGACCGCTTGTAGGCCTGTCAAGAGAAGCTAAGATATTGAGAAGTGTGGTCTTTCCAGAGCCAGACTCTCCCATAATCGCTACATATTCTCCTTCTTCCACAGAGAAATTTACATCGTTTAATGCGTGTACTTTAACCGCTCCAAAGCGGGTTGTATATACTTTTTTTACATTTTTCACCTCTAAAAGTGCCATTTTTAACTCCTTTCTCTTTCTTTGTTTTTCTTCCTCTATTATAAAGAAAAAGGAAATGCGCTGCCATTTCCATAGCTTACATTTCCTTCTGTTTATCTTACATTTTTGTCACATATCATGGTTTTCTATCTGATAAAAGCCAAGTGTTACCTTTGTTCCCACGCCTATCTTCGATGTAATTGTAATTGTATGCCCAAGCTTCTCTAATATCTGCCGACACAGATACAAGCCAATCCCTGTAGATTTTTTATCAATCCTTCCATTATAACCAGTAAAACCCCTTTCAAAGACACGCGGAAGGTCACTCTCGCTGATTCCAATACCCGTATCTTCAATAACTAACGTATATGCATCTGAAGAGATATGGATTCCTCCACTGTGGGTATATTTTAATGCATTGGACAATAGCTGCTCTATCACAAAAGATAACCATTTTTCATCTGTCACTATATAACATGTAAAATCTTCCATTGAAAAAGACAGTCCACTTCCGATAAATAATATCGAATAACTTTTGATTGCCTGCCGCACAATCTGACAGACATCATAACGCTTTAACACCAAATCTGAAGACATATTTTGCAGTCTGGCATATTGAAGTGCCATCTTTGCATACTGTTCAATCTTAAAAAGTTCTTCTTGTTGCTCTTTGGAAAAAGCATCTTCTTGCTCCTGTAAAAGCAAGCGCATAGCAGCAATCGGCGTCTTAATCTGATGGGTCCACATCGTATAATAGTCTGTCATCTCTTTTTCTTTTTCATCATATTCAGACTGAAGACGACGCCTTTTTTCTTCGCTCTCACAGAGTATCTCCTGGTATATCTGTTCACTTAGGGTAAGGGCTACGGGTAGATAGCGCTCTCGTTCTTCTTCGTTTTCTTTTACCTGCATCAGTGCCGACAGATGGCGCAGCTTACATATAAAATCCCAAAGTGCTATACAAAATCCCAAAAACAGCGAAAGAAACACCGCATAGGACATATCCTGCATGGAATGTTCATATCCATAGAGCCCGGCAAGCAGATAAAATAGTACCACTAATAGCACATAGGCAACTACTATGCCAAGATGTTCTCTAAGATAAGCATATACTGCCTTTTTCACCATTTTACGTGTCAATCTGATAGCCAACTCCTTTTTTCGTATGAATAAAATCTACAAGTCCAATCTCCCGAAGCGAACGCCTAAGCCGGTTGATATTGACAGTCAGCGTATTGTCATCTACAAAGCACTCCTCGTCCCAGAGCCGCTTCATCATCTGTTCCCTGCTTACCGTCTGCCCGGCGTGCTCATAGAGAAGTTGCAAGATACGAAATTCATTTTTGGATAGTTCTAAACGCTGTCCTTGATAATTTACCGACATATCAGACAGATTTAAGACTGCTCCTTTGCACTCCATAACAGATGGATTGGCTCCTAAAAATGCATAGGCTCTTCGAAGCACTGCCTGCACTTTAGCCAAAAGCACTTCCAAATCAAAAGGCTTGGCAATAAAATCATCACCGCCCATGTTCATCGCCATTACAATATTCATCTTATCAGAAGCCGAAGATAAGAAAAGTATTGGCACCTGAGAGATTTTTCGAATCTCTGCGCACCAGTAATAGCCGTTATAGAACGGAAGGCCAATATCCAGGAGCACAAGTTGCGGCGAAAAGCGCACAAAATGTTTTAGCACTTCTGCAAAATCTGTTACACACTCCACTTCATTACCCCATTTTAAGAGATAGCGCTTCATCGATTCCGCAATCAAAGGCTCGTCTTCAACGATTAAGATTTTATACATATGGGTTTTGCTCCTTTGATTTTCTACCTATTTTACCCGAAGTTTATAAAATTGTCTATCTCTTGCAACATTTTTCAAATTGTGTGACTCTATATAGATAACAGGTATTGTGACAGATGGGGTGAGGTGAAAGAATGGAACGCTTTTTAAGTCTGTATCAAAACATCTACAGCGATTTATATCGTCTGGCGTATTACTATATGGGAAATGCCCAAGACGCTGAGGACAGTGTACAGGATGCAGCGCTGTCTGCCTGTCAGCATTTTCATAAATTAAAAAAAGAAGCATCCTTTCGCTCCTGGATGTTTTCTATCCTTATCAATCGCTGCAAAAAAAATCTAAAAAAACGAGGACAGCGAGAGCTTACTATGGAACATCCACTCACCCTTTGTACAGCAGGCAGCAAAGAGTTAGATTCCCAGACAGAAATCCTAGAGCTTCTTCAGACATTGACAGAAGAAGAACGACTGATTGTTACACTCACTGTATTTGGAGGCTATAAAAGCGAGGAAATTGCCCATATGCTGCATCGTAATCACAATACCATTCGTTCAAAATATCGCAGAGCCTTGCAAAAACTTCAGCAGGAGCTTACATCAGAAGCTAATCATACTTCTAATTCCAGAAAAAGACAGAGAAAGGAGAAGCCAATATGAAAGGAAATAAAGAGATAGTAAAAATGCTACAGAAAAAAGGCGAAGAACTTCCGATTCCAGAAAGCCTTCATCCTAAGAAGCTCTATCCCATCTTACAAGAATACAGCCAAAAAAAACGTCGTCAAAAAAGGCGCTTTTATGCCATCCTTTCTGTTGCTGCCTGTTTTTGTCTTATAATGGGGCTTTGTCTCTTACTATCACCATATACCTTCTTTGGGTCAGAAGATATGCAGCAAAAAGCGCTCGCCAAACGCCCAGACTTGGAAATGCCTTCCAAAGAGCCAATGGAGTTAGCTCTCTTAGAGAGTAATTATGAAGAAATCTATGCCCGTCTCTCTAAGAGTTGGAAAGCACTTAGCTCCAAACAAGAAGCCACCTCTTATAGAGAATTCTCGGTCGCAGAAGATATGGCTGCCTCAGCATCAAAACTGTCTAACGCAGAAGCCAGCTTTGGAAAGACCAATACACAAGTGCAAGGTATAGAAGAAGCAGACCAGATAAAAAATGATGGCAGATACCTCTATCAGATTGCCACCAAACAGACAAAAGACGAAAACGGAACAAATGTTAGTAAGACTGGGATACAGATACTAGATACACTAGATGGTGTAAAAGAAATTGCCTTTCTCAGTGAGTTTGAAAGCCTTGAAGAATTTCATCTCTGGGAAGATTTATTAATCACGATTGAAAACAAGACCTATGATACCCCTTATTCATCTTTTGAAGCAAAGAAAGAGTCTGTCCAGGAAGACCTTACATTCTGTGATGTATTGTATCAGGAACAAGCGTATCATGAAATCAGCATCTACCAGATAACCGACAGAAGCCAGCCCAAGAAGCTTAAGACATTTACACTAAATGGAAGTTATGAGACTTCCCGTATCTTGGATGGATACTTCTATGGTGTCAGTCGTTTTCTGGCTAAACCTGGAGAAGGTGCACAGGATTATAGTGCCTATGTTCCTTCTGTTGATGGCACATTATTAGAAGCCAGCCGCATCTACTGCCCACCAGAAGCAGATGGAAACAACTATCTGGTACTTGTCAGCATCGAGCTTGCCAATCCTACTTCCCTTATGGACAGTCGTGCCGTATTAGCTGGCGCTGGCACTTATTATATCAGTCCACAAAATATCTATATTGCATGGTATCTGCCAGTCTTTCAAGAAACACAGGTAAAAGAAGGAAGCATCAAAGACCGCACTAAGCTTCTGCGCTTTTTCTATCAGAAAGGACACTTTTATGCACAGGCAGAAGGTGAGATTCCCGGACAGATTAACAACTGTTTTTCTATGGATGAATATAAAGGAAATCTCCGTATTGTCTCGACTATACAGACGTATAACGTAAAAGAAGTGATAGATGAGCGAACGGGTGAATCTATAGGTTTTGACTACAGAGAAGATGTAAGGAGCAATGCACTCTATATCCTTACTCCCTCTCTCTCCATCAAAGGGCTCATCGAAGGGCTTGCTGAGAATGAAAGTATCCACTCTGCCCGTTTTCTGGGGGATACTGGTTACTTTGTGACTTTTCGTCAGACAGACCCCCTCTTTGCTGCAGACCTCTCTGACCCAGAACATCCAAAGATATTAGGAGAGTTAAAAGTAAGTGGCTTTTCAGAATATCTGCATTTTTATGGTGAAGACAGATTGCTTGGCATTGGTATGGAAGTAGACGAAGCGACAGGTATCCAAAAAGGCATCAAACTATCCATGTTCGATATCTCCGACCCTGCTTCTCTGCAAGAAGTCGCAAGGCTTCACTTAGAGAATTATTACTACAGCGAAGCCTTATGGGACCACCGGGCAGTACTTATCGATACCGAAAAAAATCTATTTGGCTTTGAAGCAGAAGGCAGTATAGATGACAAACGTAGAAAAGATTATCTTCTGTTTTCCTATCAGGAAGAAGCTTTTATACAGCCCCATACTGTCAACACCTTACCCGAAGAAGAATCCTACTACTGCCATGTCCGTGGGACATTTATTGAAGATACGCTTTATCTGCTCTATGGAAATGGGGAGGTATCTTCGATAGAGCTTTAGTTTACTACTTTTGAACCTGCTTGATATATTTCTTTTAATGGTTCATAAATTCTTGAAAATATTTGTTGTGCTTTTGTATATATATCTCTATTTTTAAGAATTGGATATATATGTTCTTGTACACTATGAAAGATATTTGTATCTTCTCTTGTATACCAACCGATTGCCATGCCTCCTAGCATAGCTGCTCCCATAGTCTCTGTCTCTGTCTGTTTTGGAACCAATAATTCGCGCCCAAGTACATCACTTAAAATCTGACGCCATACAGGACTTCTTGCGCCTCCGCCTCCTAGATAGAGCGGCCGGGTAGTATCACTTCCAAACTGCTCTAAAAGTTGTTGATTCTCTCCTAGTGAAAAAGCTACTCCTTCCATCACAGCTCGAATCATATGCCCGGCAGTATGGTAAGATTCCATTCCAAGAAAAGTACCTCTTACCGTCTCATCCCATCTAGGGCAACTTGCTCCATTTAGATAAGGAAGAAATAAAAGGCCCTCACTTGTGGGCGAAATCTGCTCTGCTATCTGGTTTAGAAAAGGATAATCTATGGTCTGCCCCTGGATAGTAGCACACAGAAGATTACGTATCCATTTTAATGCAGTTCCTGCATTGTTTACAGGTGTCATGCTAATCTTTTGCTTCCCATCCCAAGACCAGGTATTTAAAAAAGAGCTTCCCCATTGCTCTACAGATACCGCAAAACGACCTACGCTACCTATAATCAATGCATCCCCTTTACTCCCTCCATGTAATCCTATGGTTGCGCATATTGTATCGATACCACCTGCTACTACCTGGATTCCCATTTTCAAACCACTTTTTTCATTTGTACTGCCAACCACTTCGGCACAAGTAAAAAGTTCTGGTTTTTCAACCAAAGATAAACCAAAATAGTCCCATAGCTCACTGTCCCACTCTCTTTTTTCTGTATTGTAGAGTAAGGTCGTTGCAGCCCGGGTAATGTCCATTGTATATGCTCCTGTCAATCGACCCACAAGGTAGCTGGTAGGATTATAGATTCTTCGAACCTTTGAGAACACTTTTGCCTCATACATTTGAAGCCATTTTAAAGTAGCACCCCATTGATAACCTAATGCATTTCTATTTCCAGTTTTCCAAAAGAGCAACTGGTTCCCTATCTCCCTCTCTATCACATCCACCATCTTGGCTCCGCGTTTATCCAACTGCATGATTGCTGGAAATAAAGGAGTCAAATGTTCATCTGTCAACACTATGGCATTGGCACTGCTAATCCCAATCGCTTTTATCAGACGAAGATTTAAGAATTGAGATAATTCTTTAAAGCAGGATTGAAGGCTGTTCCACCAGACTTCAGGATTTATCACAGCTTGTCCATTTTGTCCATAAATGATCTCATATTCTCTATAAGCATAACCTAGGCGTTGTCCCTTATCATCAAAAAGTGACACTTTTAATCCTGTTGAGCCTACATCAATTCCCGCTAACATCTTTATTCTCCTCATAAAACAACTCACGTGTTACTTCATACAGCCTACGAAACCTTTGGTATTGTCTGCGGTAGATAGCAGTCAGTTGAGGGTTTGGATAATAGGTAGTAGTATAAGGTTTCTCTGTTATTTTAGGTGGCAAGATTCCCACAGATTCCATTGCTACATAAGCACTGCCAAGAACCGCGGCATCAAATTCTGTTCTATAGACTTTTATTGGACACTCCAATACATCTGCCTTAATCTGCGACCATATCGCACTGTTATAGCCACCTCCTGTTCCTAAAATAGTTTTATTTCCCCGATATCTTTCAGGAAACTCTTCAAAAATCGTACGCAGTGCATAAGCAGTTCCCTCCATCATAGCGCGAATCATCTCCCCCCGTGTAGTAGATACTCCAAAGCCCAAGCTCACTCCGCGAAGCCTGCTCTCCCAAAGTGGTGCTCTCTCGCCATTTAGATAGGGAAGAAATAAAAGTCCTTTAGCGCCTGGTTCTGTCTCTTGTGCCAGACGACTATATTCTTCAAAGGTGCTGTCTTCTCGTCCTTCGTCTATATAATCGCGAAACCATTTTAACGAACCTCCAGAACAAGAGGTACTGCCTTTTAAAAACCATAAGTCTTTTCTTATATGTTTCATCAGACAAAGATTTTTGCAAAAATATGGTTGCGAGATAATAACTCCAATTCCCGAAGAAGTTCCTGACATCTCAAAAATATCTCCTGGTGATGACAAGCCAAGGCCAAAAGGTGTGGCAGAACCATCGATACATCCAGCTGCCACAGAAGCATTGGGAGAAATCCCCCACATTCTTGCCATCTTAGGCAAAATAGTTCCAACGCAACTGATGCTAGAGACAACAGGTGCCATCTTTTCTATATCAAGACCTAGACGGCAAAATATCTCTTTATCCCAATCTAACGTATAGACATTCATCAGTTGTGTTAGGTTGGCATTTGTTACATCTGTAACACATTTTCCAGTCAACAGATAGACAAGCCATCCATTAGGCTGTAGATAACAGACTGTTTTTTCATAGTCTTTTGGATGATATTTTTTCTGCCACAACATCTTAGGAAGCATATAATAAGAATTTATCCGGTTCATCGCATATTGATAAATATATTCCTTATATGGTTCTAATTCCTGACTGCAAATATCTTCTGCCCTCTGGTCCATCCAGATGATTCCCCGATTGACAGCTTTTCCTTCTTTATCAATGCCAAATAGTGCCGGAGAATGACTACTTATGGATATTGCCCGTACTAGCTGTGCCTGTTTAGGCATCTGCTTTACTAACATTTGCACTGCTTTTGTGGCTGCTCTCCACCAATCCCATGCATCTTGTTCTGCACTTGCATCGTCTTCATAGTACGTAGGATATTCTGCCGAGGTCTGTAACAGACCTCGGCCAGTAGCATCCACAAATCCAGCTTTTACACTGCTAGTTCCTATATCAATTCCTAAAAAAATCGAATCATCAAATAACATGTATTGGTTTCCCCGTTTCAAAATATGCAGTAATATCCTCCATTAAAATCTTCGTTTGCTGTGCAATGATGTCCCTAGAAGCTCCGCCTATATGTGGCGTTAAAATAATATTATCTAAAGACAACAACTTCGAATCATGTGGCATTGGTTCTTCTCTTTGTGCATCAAGTGCCGCGCAGGCAATCTTATGATTTGCCAATGCCTGATATAATGCATCTTCATCAATCAGCCCACCTCTTGCAGTATTGACAAAGACAGCACTTGATTTCATCCTTTCAAAGGCTTCTGCATTTACCATCCCTTTGGTGTCTTCTGTCAACTTACAATGAAGGCTGACAATGTCAGAAAGTGAAAATAGTTCTTCCCATTCTACTTTTTTTACTTCGCTTGGACACTCCTGTAAAAATGGGTCATAGACGATTAGATTGACATCAAACCCAGACAATATCTTAGCTACTCTGCGGCCTATCGCACCATATCCAATTAGTCCTACTGTTTTTCCATAGAGTTCATATCCATTAAATGTCTTGTAAGAAGTATTTCCTGCAATATCCCATGGAACCTTTTCCCAATTTTTAGACATAATATAGTGATGTGTCCTTGGAATGTGTCGTAAGGCACAAAGCATCAATGCTATGGTTAATTCTGCTACTGCATTCGCATTTCTTCCAGGAGAAGAAGTTACCCACACCTTATGTCGTCTGACAGCTTCTTTATCCACATTTTCCACACCACCTCTCGAACATGCAATCAGTTTTAGATTAGGAAGATGGTCTAACACATAGTCATTGATTTCTTCATAACAGATAACCATAAGTTCACAGTCAGCTGCTTCCTTTACAAGCTCTTTGGGTGTTAATTTTTTTCCTGTATGTCCCCAACCACCATATTTAATATCTGCATATCTTGCTAGTTGGTCAAGACCCTCCTGGGTCATCTGTGCTGATACAAATGCTTTCATAGATTGCTCCTTATCTTCTAGTATTATGCCCAAGGGTCTATAATCGTCTTTACACCAATATAATTGTTTTTCATCTCAAAAGCTTTACGCCATTCTTCTAGTGGAAAGCAGGCAGATATCATACCTTCTGTTCCAATCTTTCCTGAAGAAAGCAGACGAAATACTTCCGCTTGGTGACTCGCAGACGAGGAAGAAGAGCCTGTCAACACAATCTCTTTGTAATGGATAATATTGGGGTCTATATTAATCTTACTACCAACAGGCATCCCTGCAAAGATAATAAGACGCCCGCCTTTTTTCACATACTCCAAAGACTGCTCTAATACAGCTGGTACACCTACATCCACTATCACCGCATCCGCACCCCTTCCATCTGTCTGATCCAAAATAATCTTTTTTGCATCTTCTGTCATAGGATTAATTACAATATCGGCTCCCATGGAAAGTGCCATTTTCCTTTTTTCTTCGATAGGCTCTACCACAATTCGTTTGGACAGCGGTACACATTTGGACAACTGTGTATGAAATAATCCAATCGGCCCTGCGCCAACTATCACAAATACATCCTGTTTTCTAAGTTTTGCTTGTATAATGCCATGATAAGCTGCGGTGATAGGTTCTGAGATAGCTGCAATTTCATCCGATACATCATCAGGAATTGGTACTATATTTCCACAGGCAATCGCTTCTTTAGGAATCTTTACATATTGTGCAAATCCTCCATCAAGCTCATAGCCAATGGTTATGCGATTCGTACATATATTTGTTCTTCCATCTCTACAGCAATGGCAATGCCCACAATGAATCATCGGGTATACACTCACTCGCTGTCCTAGCTGATACCCTGTCACTTTAGCTCCTATCTGCGCAATCACACCAGAGAATTCATGCCCCGTAATTCTAGGAGCCTCGATATGCTTTGTTCCTTGATAGATTCGGTTATCTGTCCCACAGACACCTGCAAAATGTACTTTTATCAGAATTTCTTCTTCTGTGCAGATGGGAATTGGCACCTCTTTCACTTCGAAATTTTTCGCGCCCTGAAATACCAACGCTTTCATATATCCTTCTTTCATGCTTTTTCTCTCCTATACTTTTATAAAGAAACTTTTTTTATCAGATGTTCCACATCTTCTTTGCAAAGAGGATGAATAAACGATGTTCCAAGGGCTAAAAGCATTGCATTGTTTTCTACTTCATTGGCTGCTGAAACTGCTGCCTCCATATGTTTCCCAACTGCTACCACACCATGGTTCGCTAATAAAACAGCATTTGCGCGTGCAAGTCCTTCCTCCACTAACTGCCCTAGCTCTATAGAGCCAGGATGTGCATAGCCTTTGATTTCCACCAGTCCAACCTTCGCAGCCAGGCTTGGTGTACATACAGGCATTATCGTTCCAGGCTCTACACTACTGGCATAAGTAACTGCATAGATAGAATGTGTATGACATACTGCTCGTATATTTGGCCTTGTGCGATAGACTGCTAAATGAAGTGGCACTTCTTTGGTTGGTTGTTCTCCATCCAATACCTTTCCTTCCATATCACACTTGCTGATACACTCTTCTGTCATATGCCCCAGAAAAAATCCAGTAGGAGTAAAAAGCACTGTATTATCATCCAAACGAATCGAAAGATTTCCTCCGCTTCCTTTTACAAGTCCTTGTGTATAGAGTTCTTTCCCCCACAATACCAGTTCCCGGCGCGCGAGATATTCTTTTTCATAAGTAATTTTTTCCATAACATTCTCCATATCTTTGTTAATCCTTTCACATATAGTTAACCGGCCAACATCCTAGGCAAAAACAATGCAATAGACGGGCAAAAGGTAATCAAAAGTAGGCAGGCCAATAACGGAATATAGAAAGGAAGGACCGCTCGTATCATCTTTTCCAAAGGAATCTTTGCCACACGAGATACGGTAAACAAACACATACCTACAGGTGGTGTCAAAAGGCCAATCATCAGATTTAATACCATAACCAGGCCAAGATGTGTAGGGTCAATGCCAACAGATGTAATTAAAGGCCAGATTGCTGGAGTTAGAATAAGGATTGCCGCATTGGCATCCATAAAACATCCTATTACCAAAAATACGACGTTTAAAATCATCAGTACCACAACAGGGCTGGTAGTAAAGCCTGACACTGCCTCCACTAGCAATGCTGGAATCTGTGCTCTAGTCAGCAAATACCCATACATGTTAGAGATACAGACAATAAACAAGATACTTGCAGACTCTCTTGCTGTCTCAATTAAGATGCCAAAAAGCTCTACAATCTTTACTTCCCGATAAAAAAATACAGTTAGAAAAAAAGCATAAATAGCAGATACCACTGCCGCCTCTGTAGCAGTAAATACTCCTGACATCATTCCACCAATTAAAAGAATCGGTGTCAATAGAGATAAAAATGCATGTCGAAAATCATCCCACAATACTTTTAACTTTGGAAATGGCTGTTTGGGATATTGGCGATGCACAGAAATCAGATAGACTGCAACACTTAAACCAACTGCCATCAAAACACCTGGTACAAAACCAGAAAGCAGCAATGTGGATACAGACACATTTTGAGCTACACAGGCATAGACTACAAGAGGAATGCTAGGAGGAATAATAGGACCAATGGTAGAGGACGCGGCAGTAACTGCCGCTGAAAATGGTGTGTCAAAGCCTGCATCCTCCATAGCATGAATCTCAATACTCCCAAGACCAGCGGCATCTGCCACCGCCGAACCGCTCATGCCAGCAAATACAACACTCGCCAATACATTTGCATGTCCTAGTCCTCCAGGAATCCATCCAATAACTGTATTACAAAATCGAAAGATACGTTTGGTGATTCCTCCTGTATTCATCAGCTTACCAGCCAACAAGAAAAACGGAATGGCTACTAAAGTAAAACTATTTCCAGAATTGACTACCTTCTGCGTCAGTGTATGAAACGGAAAATCTGCAATCCCATAATTCATAGTCAAAACTAACAAACAGACAGCCCCAATCGCATAAGGTGCTCCAAATCCCAGACAAAATAGTAGAATCAAAAGTACAATAAAGACAAATAACTTTACAGCCATTAAGAGTCATCCCCTCCCTTCTCTGAAAATAAGCGGTGATAAAACTGAATATTTTGCACTATCAGATAAAACACCATATAAGGCGCTCCTATCAAAAGTGGAATATATAGCAAGCGATAATCCCATACAGGAACTGTGGAAAAAGTCATCATTTTTACAGTATTCCACGATAAAATCCCTCCCACAAACAGACATATCTGAAATAGTATCTCAATACTATATATTACCGTTCCAAGGATAAACTGTGGTATACGCCCTAGTTTTTCAACAAAAATAGTGGTTGATACCTGACCGCCTTCTGCTTCCACAACTGCTGAGCCTAAAAAAATCATCCAGACAAAGCAAAGTCTTGCCATCTCTTCTGTCCACGGAACACTTACGTTGAGCACAAAGCGGAAGAAAATCTGAATTGTGACTAAAACTACCATGCAAATCATAATCAAAAATACAAACACATGGATTGGTTTTATTATTTGCTTAGAGATTTTATCTAACATTTGTCTTTTTTCACTCCTTGCTATTGTTCACCCAACATCTGGTATACATATGCCTTGGCTGTATCATTCAAAACATCTGCTGCCTCCTTAATCCCTGGCACAGCCGCCTTCTGCCAAGTGTCAAAGTCCACATCTAAAATTGTCATCCCTGCTTTCTGTAATTCTTCTTCAAAATATGTTGTCTTTTCCTCTGCAATCTGCGCGCAATATTCTGCACATTCATCTGCGGTAGACTGAATCAAAGTGCGATAATGTTCAGGAAGGCTCTGCCAGAAGTCTTCATTAAAACACCAGTAAAAATACTGATATACATGATTGGTCTTCATCATATAAGAATTTACTTCTTGAATATTCGCAGAGAAGGCAGTTGCTGCTGGATTTTCTTGTCCATCTACAACACCATTTTGCAGAGCAGTATAGGTCTCATTCCAGTTGACTGCTGTACAGTTAGCACCTAAAGCTTTCCACACAGTCAGCCAGGAAGTAGTCTCTGGAAGTCGAAGCTTAAATCCACTAAGCTTTGAAGGCTCTAAGATTTCATGGTCTGCAGAAAGGCAACGACTTCCTCTTGTCAGCAAATCAATCATACGAATATTAGAATCTTTAATGGATTGTTCTTGCATCTCATCCCAATACTCATACCAATATGCTTCTACATCTTCCATACTTCTAAAAAGAAATGGTATTGCCGTTGCATCCCACTCTGCTAAAATATTGCCAGAGTAAAGTGTCGATAATATTGCACATTCAATCTCTCCAGAACTTAGTTGTGTGACATTCTCTGCTTCTGTACCAAGTGTTCCATTCTCATAGACATTAACTGTAATCGCTCCTTTGCTGGCTTCTTCCACTTTTGTTTTAAAAAGTTTAACTGCCTCGTCGTGAATGCCATCTGCGGTATGAAGTGCAATATTAATCTCTACTTTTTCTTCAAATTCCCCTAATCCTTCGTTTGCAGTATCTTCCTCTTTGCTATCTTCCGCTTGTGTTGGTTTTTCTGTAGTCACAGGATTCTCTTCTATGTTACCTTTAGAACCACATGCAGTAAGTACAACCACCATGGATAATGCTGTTACAAATGCTGTCACCTTTTTCATCTTACTTCTCCTTCCTTTTGTGTTTAAAATAGTTTTACCCTCTAACATTATGTCCAGTTTGGATATATCCTTAACTTGTACTTATGGTATCATAATATTCCTCTTTGTCCTACGTTCACCAAATCAAAAAAATCCCGTTTTTTTGTGTTGAAAGCACAAAATTTCAGGATTTTTTACTATTTTTTTGTCTGTTTTTTATATTTTTAAGAATGTTGCTTTACATAATACAGAAAATTGTTAAGAAAATCACGGTCTTTAGGATTTTTTACTGGATTGATGTTCAGACAAGACTTTACTTTATCTAGACGAAAACCAATCGTATTTTTATGGATAAACATCTTTTGACTTGCTTGGTTAAAATTATAGTTACAATCCTCCAATGTTTGTATCAAGTCTGGCAAATATTCCATCAGATTGTCATCTAACTGCTCTGAAAAAGTCTGAAAAACATTTTGATAAATCTCATTGGAAACCATGCTTCGAAAATACTCATCTGTATAATCATAAAACCAGTTGATATGGCCTCGACATTTTGCATTTGTCACTAACCATACGGCATGTTGATAAGCCTCTCGATATCGCCAGAGTTTATCTTGTATTGTCCCAATATTAAATTGTGCCTGTATATTTAGCTCTATAAATTCCCGGTTCCACCACTCTAGATATTCTTCTACTTGGGTTCGATAAGAAGTTAAAATATCTTTATCTTGTTCTAAATATTTAAATACAGCAATCCGATTGCTCCGACTAGAAGCAACAATATCTTGTTCATGAAAAAAAGGATTCTCTCTACTTGCATCAATCAGTCTTGAAAAATCTTTCTTAGGTTCCGCCACAATAAACATAGAAATCCTAAGACAGTCTGTTAAGATTCCAAGCCTTTCTGCTCTAGAAATCAACACATCTGGAGAGATTCGTTCTCCGTACATCAATGCCTGATTGAAAATATCCCGGTTGCTGTTATATTTATGAAAGTTCTCATACTTCGCTTCATATTCCAACATTGTCTCCATTGCAAGTTTTACCACTGCTGCCATATGTTGTATCTGCTCTGGCACACCAGAAATACTCACCGCTCCTACACAACTATGGTTTTCTTCCACTTTCCTAAGTACGCCTTGAGCAATTCCAAGATTGGGCAAATCCTTCTCCACATCCATCTTCTGTAGATTTCCTTTCATAAAATCATAGGCAATCTTATGAAAGCTCCCTATTTTTTTTGTATCTAGGCTCGCCTGCACGATTCCTTTTTCGTTGATTACATCCACATACAATCCAGTCTCTTGTCTTAATTTCACCACAAAACGTTCTGCCATCTTTTTACTAATCATGCTCTATCTCCTGTTCTGATATGTTTTACTATTACTTAAAGCATAGACAAATGTCCTCGTCAAGAATCAAAATCTTTCACTGGAATTTCAATCTGGACAATATAATCTTCGATTCGGTCAATCATATTTTCATTGATGCCCATCTCATAGGAAAATTCATAAAGTGTCAGGTTATGTTTTTTGGCATATAAAAGAATCTCCTCATAGCGATGGGGAATCTTATCCCAGTCTCCTTGGTGGAAAGCTCTTAGATATTTTCCACTAGGAGGCATATGCAGACCGGCCTGGTAAGTCAAAAAAGGAATCTCAATAAATAGTTTGGAATAATTTTCAAAATTACCGCTAAGTAAGCTAGAAACAGGTATCATGGAGCCGTAGGAGGCATGATGCAGGCGTCCAAGGTGGTATTTTTCTGTCTCGGCGGTAATCAGTTCAACTTCCTCCTCAAAGGAAGTATTTTTATCAATTTCTACTGTAACTAGACATCGTTTTTCTTTTTCCACAATGCAGATTTTAGATAAGTCCATATTTAGAAGTGTGGATATATTTTGTTGGTGAGTACTTAGTGTCTTTCGGACTGCTTGCAAGTGCATAAGCTGTAAATCCAGGGCTGCGATTTTATCATCTAAGAGAGATTTTAGATTTTGAGCAGAGCGGTCTTTTATAAAGTTCTGAATTTCCAAGATGGATACATCAAGTTCCCGAAGAAGCAAAATCGTCTCTAAGACAGGGCTTTGATGATAATTATAACAGCGATATCCATTTACAGGATTGATGGTGGCAGGTTTAAACAGACCAATCTCATCATACCACATCAATGTCTTTTTGTTTATGCCGTGAAGTGCGGCAAACTGTCCGATAGTAAGTAATTTCCCTTTTTCATCCATATACTTTTTCTCCTGATTTTTTCTGATTTGCTATTGACCGTACAGTTACTGTATGGTCTATGATACTGGATGTAGCAAGAAGATACAAGGTAAATGGAGAAAAAATCTATGGAAAATCAAAATGTATATGCAAAACCAGTAACACTGAAAAACATCCTAAAATTTGCTATACCAACCATTGCAATGACTGTATTTATGTCTTTTTATACCATGGTTGACGGACTGTTTGTATCAAATCTAATTGGTACAGAGGCGCTCTCGGCAATTAATCTGACAGCGCCGATAATTCAGCTTGTTACAGCGATTTCCACCATGCTTGCCACAGGGGGCAGTGCGATTATTATGAAAAAGATGGGAGAACAAAAGGAAGCGGAAGCAAAGGAAGACTTTACCTTTTTAATCTTAGTAAATGTCTTTGTAGGAATTGTGATGTGTGCGCTTGGTTATCTGGCAATGGATACTGTTTTTGCCAGAATAAATCTTTCTGCTAATGTAGAAGGATATTGTGTGCAATATTTAAGATACTATCTGTTCTTTACAGTGCCAATTCTCTTGATGAACAACTTTACACTGTATATGATTGCCAGTGAAAAGGCAACGCTTTCTCTGATATGTTCTGTGGCAGGCGGAATCTTGAATATGGTGCTGGACTATGTCTTTATTGCTTGCTTTCACATGGGAATTGGTGGTGCAGCGATTGCAACAGGAGTTGGATATTCGGTAACAGCAGTTGTGGGATTGTTTGTTTTTAGCCAGAAAAAGAGCCTTCTGCATTTTAAGAAACCAGTATTTCGCCTTAAAGTCCTTGTCAACGCAGCAACAAACGGATGTTCGGAGATGGCAACAGCACTTGTGACAGGAATTGTCACCATGATGTTTAACTGGACGATGTTACACTATGTTGGAGAAGATGGAGTTGCGGCAGTCACTATCATTATGTATGTGTTGATGTTTGCAAGCTCCTTGTATACCGGATATTCTTATGGCGTAGCGCCTATGATAAGCTTTTATAACGGAGAACAGACTTATAGCAAGCTAAGAAAATTAATTGCTATAAGTCTGAACGTGATAGCTGTTATCTCTATAGTGACTGTTGTAGCATCCTCTTCGCTGACCAAACCGCTGGTATCTGTCTTTGCCCGTCCCGATAATCCAGTGTATGATTTGGCGGTAACAGGAAACCGGATATGTACAGCTGCGTTACTTTTTATTGGATTTAATATTTTTGCCAGTGGAATGTTTACTGCACTATCCAATGGGATTGTATCAGCTGTCCTGGCATTTTCAAGGTCATTTGTATTTATGCTGATTACAATGCTTGTGCTTCCTTTGTTTTTGGGTGTAACGGGTATCTGGCTGGCAACACCGATAGCGGAGCTGATGGCGCTTATTCTTTCTGTTTTTATGTTTTTGAAATATAGAAAAAGATATGGATACTAAGGGAGAAATCTATATCGCAAGTCCACACTCAAAAGCAAGCAGCATATATTTCTCTGCATGGTTAAGGCCATGCAGATGCAAATCTCGAATATCCCATGTGTCAGAGCTTAAATCATCTGCACCATATAAAAACTGTATAAAAGGAATCTGTCTGTATTTTGAGACAGCAAGCATGGAGGCACATTCCATCTCTACACAGAGACAGCCTTCTGCTTTACGCTCTGCAATAGCAGTGCAAGTCTCCCGGTAAATCGCATCCGAAGTCCAGGTTTTCCCTTTGATATAGGAATAACCACAGTTTTTTAAGACATTTTCTACTATCTCTATGGAATGTGTATCTGCCTCGATTTCTGCTGAGGGCGCCTGGTAGTGGTAACTGGTGCCCTCATCACGAATTGCAGAGACCGGAACGATAATATGGTCTTTTACTTTCTCATCGTCCAATACTCCACAAGAGCCAAAGAGAACATACTTTTTAGCGCCCATGGCAACGACTTCCTCAAAGCATGAGACACACGCAGGCGCGCCTACCATAGAGCGGTAAAAGGCAATCTCTGTATTTTTATAACGAATTTTATAGATGGGTAATACGCCATTTGCAGAGTAAAGCTCTGCTATTTTTTCCACTCCATCCAAAGAAGAAAATTTCTGAATAATATTCTCAGAGAATGTAGAGACACAGATTTCTGGAAAATCCTGCATTTTCTGTATGATATCAGATGGGTGAAATAAAGCGGGTTCCGAAATTTCGGTTCTTTGAAAGATAGTATACATTTTTCCTCCTTTGGTAGTGAAAGTTATGTTATATTGTTGTCAATATATAACATCTTTTCTTTGATTTTCTGATACTGTTTTGGAATCTTTTTAAGCGGAGCGGAACGTACGTTCTCCTCAGTGCCGTCTGCCATCGCTTGTTGATAATACCAGCACTTAAATTCCAGCAAATCAAGGGTCTCTTGCATCTCCTTTAATTGTTCTTTGACAGCATCTCTTCTGGCGTGGAACAGTTCATAACGCTCTGCAAGAGATTCGTCACCTCTTGCAGCCATATCGATAAATGCCTTGATATTTTTAATTGATAAACCTGATTTTTTCAGACATGCAATCACCTTTAGCCATTCGTAATCTTTGTCTGTAAACATACGGATTCCTCCGCTGGAGCGTTCTACAAAGGGAAGCAGCCCTTCCTGGTCATAATAGCGAAGTGTGGACGCCGGAATACCAAGTACCTTGGCTATCTCTCCAACTGTATAAAGCATAAGTATTTTCCTCTGAAATATAAAAATCTCTTGACTTAAAGTATACCTTAAGTTATATGATAAACTTAAACTTATTATAGAAAGTCTGAAGTTAAAAGTCAACCAAAAGTAAGGAGGATTTAAGATGAGTAAAGTATTGGTAGCATATTTTAGTGCAAGTGGAGTGACAAAAAAAGTGGCTACAAGATTAGCAGAAGAGATTGGCGCAGAACTGTTTGAGATAGTGCCAGAGACTCCCTATACAGCAGAAGACCTAAACTGGCAGGATAAAAACAGCAGAAGCTCTATCGAGATGAAGGATACAAACAGCCGCCCGGCAATTGGTTCCAAGATAGCAGATATCCGTTTATATGATGTCATATATGTAGGCTTTCCAGTATGGTGGTATCGAGAGCCATCAATTATTGACACGTTTATGGAGGCCTATGATTTTAGTGGAAAAAAAGTCGTCCCATTTGCCACCTCTGGCGGAAGTCCGATGGGAGACGCCGAAAAACGTATGCAGGCTTTGGCACCAAAAGCAAAAGTCGCCAAAGGCAAAAGATTTGCCGCTCATGTATCCGGCAAGGAGCTTTCTGACTGGGCGACAGAGTGGTTATCTTAAGTTTCTACCAATCTGTGTACAGAGCTGCGGAAATTCAAGAAAAATCAAATTGAATTTCCTGTCGAATTATGGTAGTATTTATTGGGAACTACCACGATAGATGGTAGGCGGTTAGCCCTCTTTGGAGGGACTGTGACCCTCCGATTACATAGAAACCTGTAAGGGAATCAAAAGAAAGGAGGGCTGAGCCAATGGATATTTTAGGGCTAATTGCAGTGCTAAGCTTCGGCTTGACCTGTTTTGGAATAGGATACTTTATCGGTAAAGACAGTAACAAGACACAAAAATAACCGCCCCCGACCAAAGGATGCGGTTATTTTTAGCATTTAACTAATCAGGCTAACCGTCTATCGGTAGCTCCTGTTGGGCATCTGTTAGCGCAGATGTCTTTCTTTAATGTTTAATATAGCACAATCTCCAAAGTGCCGCAAGCATTTTTTAGGCTTATCCATGGCAAACACAGCTGACTGGGCGGCAGAGTGGTTATTGTAAAATAATAAGTAATCTGCTATACTGTTTTGCAGAAATGGTGATGTATATATCCTAGATTACGAAGGAGGTATCTCTTATGGTTTATCGAACAAAAGGCACCTGCTCTCAGCAGATTCATGTGGAAGCAGAAAATGGTGTAATTACTTCCGTAGAGTTTATTGGCGGATGTGCTGGTAATACGGCTGGTATTGCCAAGCTGGTAAGAGGGATGAAAGTGGACGATGTTATCCGTCTGCTTGAAGGAACCACCTGTGGCAAACGCCCTACGTCTTGCCCCGACCAGTTAGCCAAAGCGCTAAAACAACTAAAAAGCAGTCCTGCATAAATGCAAAATAAGAGAGGACACCTCTCCAGGGTGCTGAAGCCTGGAGGTGTCCTCTCTTTTTTGTGTGAACGCTGCAAACATTTTCGTATGCCTTACTGTCTTAAACAGTTGGGTTGATTGGCTTCTTTAGTTTACGTTTGCATTTGTTATTTTGGATTCGGTCTGAATCCCTTACCCATATTCAGTTGTAATTGTCTTCATAAATCGTATATCCGTACCATGAGATGTCAATCTACTTTTCGTAAATCATAAGGTTTTGTTTTGCGTCCATTCTACGTATTAGGAACTTCCTTGTCCCTAGTTAGCAGACCATAATAATTTGGGATAAAAAAATGTTTAAAAAGTTTTCTGCCGGACTATTTTGGTGATCATTCAAAATAGAGGGCATCCGTACATGTTGTGGTGGTTTCTGTTTTACCATCTTGGGTGACGGAATGTGCACCTTTTACACTATAATATTTACCTCTAGTAATCTTATATGGGCCACCTTCTACTGTAGCTGAAGAATTATTATTAACAATTTTTGTCCAATAATTAAGTGTTCCCCAACCACTAGTTCCAGTATCACTTTTATCCAGGTAAACACGTACATATACCCTTTCACTACTTCGATGAGCAAACGTAGTTCCTGAACAAATTGCATATCCAGTATCACCATGTGTCAACTTTGAAATGCCTGCCCGAAGATAAGCTCCTTTGGCAATTCCATACCATGTGTCTGACACTTCATCATCCTGTACATCATACACATGATAACCTGCAGGCTCTACTTCTTCTGCACAAACAGAAATACTGCTTCCAAAAAGCAATATACTTGCTAGCACAAGCGCACATTTTGTCTTCCAAACTCGGTTCATATTATCCTCCTTTCTTTAAAATCTGTAAGCTTACAATAATATAACGATTAAGAATTACTATTTTGACAGTTTTAGACATTTTTTATGATAATATTCTCCAAAATCTTGATGAAATCTTCTTTTGGCATCATCCCATTAATTGAATAATAAGTATTTAAATACACAAATGATGTGGTATAGAACTCTCCGCCTTCCGAATCATCAACTATATTTACAGGTATAGATATCCCACAAGATTCCACAATAATTGTATCTATATTTTTTCCATCAGATTGATTACTTATAGTTGAATCCTTAAAATCTTTACTAATATAAATTTGTAATTCATTTTCACTTAATTTATATTTTATAATTGCTTCATTTGTTTTTTCTCCTATATGGTATTCAAATAAATATATTCCTTCTGGTTGATAACCCAATCTAACAGATATAACGCCTAATTTTTTTTCAACTTCTTGGCAAACATCTTCTTCATCATATTCTCTTGCAATAGCATCCGCATTATTAATTTTCGTAGTAGTATCATCCCCAACTTCTCTCTGGAATATCTCCGGCACATACACCTTATTACCACTGCTAATCACTCCCGCCCCAACGCACAACACCAATGTAGCCGCCAGTGCTGCGACCATGCGGTAGCGAATCTTTTTCTTTCGTACAACCTTTCGACGTCTCTCGGCTTCTCTATAGATATCTTCTAACTTCTCCCTTGGCATCTGAATATTTTGAAGCTCATGCATCTCCATTAGCTGCTTCTCTCTCTCATCTGCCATTGCATTTAAATCTTCTTCTATTTTCTTCTGTAGCCATTCATCATCTATGCCACATCCCATTTTCTCACCAACCCAATCTTTAAATTCCGTTGACTTTTTTCAAATGCTATATCATAATCTAACATAGTAGAAATTTTCACAAATACCCTCTTTACCATTTACACTACAACAAAAACCTACTTTTTAATAACTGCACTTATATCGGAACAAGATAATACTTATCACCTGATTTAATACCAATAAAAGGAGACTGAACCTTATGAAATCAATTATTCTTACCGGTGGCGGAACTGCCGGCCATGTAACCCCCAACATCGCTCTTCTTCCCCGCCTTCGTGCTGCCAATTATACTATCTCTTATATCGGCTCCACCGATGGTATCGAGAAGACCCTTATCGAAGCACAACATATCCCCTATTATGGCATCTCCTCTGGAAAACTTCGCCGTTACTTTAGTCTAAAGAACTTTACAGACCCTTTCCGCGTTCTAAAAGGCTTTTCAGAAGCATCCCATCTTATGAAGACCCTACGTCCTGATATCGTCTTCTCCAAAGGCGGTTTTGTCTCCGTTCCGGTTGTCCTCGCTGCCAAGCGCCATCATATCCCTGTTATCTGCCATGAATCTGACTTAACTCCCGGACTTGCCAACAAGTTAAGTATGCCTAGCGCTACCAAAATCTGCTGTAATTTCCCAGAGACCCTCTCTTATCTTCCCAAAGAAAAGGCAGTTCTAACTGGTTGCCCTATCCGAAAGGAGCTTCTAGAAGGCAGTAAAAAAGCAGCCCTTATGCTAACTGGCTTTACCTCCACCAAACCGGTTCTAATGGTCATGGGAGGCAGCCTAGGTGCCGCTGCCATCAACCAGGCTATCCGGGCTTCCCTTCCTGACCTCCTAAAGACCTGGCAGATTATCCACCTATGTGGCAAAGGCAAACTAGACCAGTCTCTAACATCTCAAAAAGGCTATATCCAATATGAATATATCCAAAAAGAACTCCCTGACTTGTTCGCTCTCTGCGACCTTGTCATCTCCCGCGCTGGAGCCAACGCTATCTGTGAACTTTTGGCCCTTAGAAAACCAGCTCTCTTAATCCCCCTCTCTGCCCAGGCCAGCCGCGGAGACCAAATTCTTAATGCCCGCTCTTTCGAGCGCCAAGGCTTCTCCAAAGTTCTAGAAGAAGAGTCCCTAACTCCCAAGACCCTTCTAGAAGCCCTACAAGACCTCTCCACTCACCGCCAAGACTATTTAGACGCCATGCAAAAATGCCCTCAGTCTGATGCCATAGAAACCATCCTAACTCTAATCACCCAAACCACCAAATAAACAACGATTCTTATAAAGTCCTTACACTTTCTCCCCTGGCCTAACGTACGCGCCTTGGGAGGAAGTGTTTTTCCTATCCTTCATCTCCATACTCTTTTTGATAAGCATCCCACAACCACTTCCTTGCTCTTTCTTTCCACTTACTCACCAATCCTGAAGTCACTCCAAGCTCTTTTCCAATCGCCCGATTATCCATACCTTCTAGGCTGCTCATCATAATCGCCTCGTACCACTGTGGTTTTTCTTCTTTCAATCTTTCTAGCACCCTTTTCTTCTCTGTACAGGTCTCCTTCTTAATCACAATCCGTCCTGGGTCTGCATGTACATCAAAGAAAAATTCCTCGCAAAGTTCAAGTCCTACATCTGTTCGATATTTTCCGCCCTTCTTGTTGTAATCTTTTGCCAGTCTCTCAGACACGCGCAAAAGCCAACTTTTTACCTGTTTTGCTGGCACATCATCCAGCTTGCCTACCAAGCGTATAAAAGTCTCTTGACAGATATCCTCTTTTGCCTGATAATCCTTGACAAACAGTCCTATATTCCACATCACCAGCCAGTAGTATTTCTCAAAATACGTATCCAGGCAATGCTCCTTCTCCCTCATAAATATCCACACCCACTAACCAAGTCCCCTGTCTCAGCCCTTTTTCACGTACTCCTCCTCATAAGCTTTTTGAAGCCATTTTCTGCCTTTATGCTTCCACAGACTAACAAGCCCAGAATTTACGCCTAACTTCTTTGCAATCTCATAATTATTCATATTTTCCAGAGAACTCATTACAATCGCTTCATACCAGTTACGGTTTATCTCTTTTAAGCGCTTTAGAACAATCTGTCTCTTTGCAGACTGCTCCCTCTCCACCACAATCTTTACTGGGTCCACATTTTCATCGGTCAAAAATTCTTCGCTAATCTCAAGACCTAGATTGGTCTTGCGTCTTCCACCTTTTCTTAGATGGTCAATCGCTAAATGTTTAGAAACACGCAAAAGCCAGGGCCTCACTTTCTTAGGCGGTACTTTATCTAGCCGCAACAAAAGACGTGAAAATGCTTCCTGGCAAATATCCTGCGCTTCATGATAGTCCTTTACAATAACATATACATTACGTATCACTAAGTCTTTATATTTCTCAAAGTAATCATCAATCTGATGATCCTTTTCTATCATTCGTAATCAACACCCTCTCACTAGCCGTTCCACCTCTTGCATCTCTTCAGGGGTTGTTGTCTTTGGCTCCCATAAAATACCAGCCTTATCGCCTTTATAGCGTGGAATCAGATGCATATGAAAATGAAAAACTGTCTGTCCGGCAACTTCTCCATTGTTCTGTACCAGATTAAATCCGTCTGCCTTCAATGCTTTCTTCATTCTAGAAGCAATTAATTTTGCAGTCACCAAAGCCTTTGCTCCCAAAGTGTCATCTAGTGCAAATAAATCTGCAAAATGTGCTTTGGGAATCAACAGTGCATGTCCTTTTGTCGCTGGCCCCAAGTCCAGAATCACGCGAAAATCCTCATCCTCATAAAGTGTTGTCGACGGAATCTCTCCAGCTGCAATCTTACAAAAAATACAGTTATTATCTACCATAATAACCCTCCTATCCACGTTTGTAAATGTTTAAATTTTATTTACGGCAAATTATGTCGAAAGTTGTCGAACGATTTTATTTGCCAATTTTTGACACTTCTGTTATATTGAAACCAGGGAGTGATGATATGCTAACATACGACGAACAGGAAAAAATGGAACGTTTGATGGCAAAAGACGAGAACTTCCATGAACTGATTACGGCAATGAAAAAGGATTACCATCTTACCCTTTCTCAAATCTCACATGAAATTCGGAATCCACTCACTTATGTGAACAGCTCCATCCAGTGGATACAAAAGCTGCACCCGGAGGTCGAAGACTTTGAGTTTTGGGACCAGATAAAAAGTGATATTCAATATTTGAGAACACTTTTAGATGATATCTCTACCTTTAACAATGGAGAACAATTAACTATCAGCAAGATTGACCCACGAGAATTTGCCTGCGACTTAAAAGACTCGCTTCTTTCAGAGCTTTTAGCCAAACATATCCCTCTGTTAATCAAGCTGGATGATACTTATCCAGATTTTTATGGAGACCCGATACGTCTAAAGCAAGCATTTATCAATCTGATTAAAAATTCTATGGAGTCTATCACAGAACGAGGGCGTATTACGCTAAAAGTTTTTACTCACGACAAACGGCTTATGATAGCTGTCAAAGACAATGGCTGCGGTATTACAGAGGAACAGCAGCAAACGGTCTTTCGTCCTTTTGTAACCTACAAAGAAAATGGTACAGGGCTTGGGCTTTCCATTGTTCGACGCATTATTCTAGCACACAATGGCACCATTCATCTGCGCTCTACAGTAGGAAAAGGCACTGAAGTTCAAGTACATCTACCATTACTGCCAACATCTCATATTTGTATATAATTATCCCAGACGGGTTTTGTGGAGGAGACGGTTATTCTCTGTTATCCTCTCCTCTTATAAAACCTGCTTCGACATTTTTCTCAATTAACTTTTTTATATAATCCCACAAAAGTTCAGAACCTTCATGTGTCTTAGAATTTCTCTCCATAATCTGACGTTTACAGACGTTATGTTCCACCCAGGATTTTCCCTTCGACTGGTCGTTTAGGCATACAGGTTGAATCTTGTCCAACATATTGGCAAATTTAGCTTCCGGTGTCTCCATCGCTTCAAATTCATCCCACAACGCTCTTAGATACTTCCTCTGGTCTTCTGGCAATAACCCATAGATACGGTCTGCAGCTTTTAATTCCCGCTCTTTTTTGGTCTGATTTCCTGTCTGGTCATAGGCGTAGGTATCTCCCGCATCGATTTCCACCAAGTCATGTGTTAGAACCATCATAATGGTCTTTGGCACATCTATCTTCTCATTGGCATATTCACTGAGTATCATACACATCATCGCCAAGTGCCATGCATGTTCTGCGTCAGTCTCCTTGCGGCTTCCATCTGCTAGATAGGTCTGCCGAATAATCTCTTTTTGTTTGTCAATCTCCATCAGAAATGCCAACTGCTGTCTCAACCTGTCCATTGCTGTCTTCCTCCTTCGCCAGACACACCTCTAGCGTTATCTCCCTGCAAGGCTTATACTTCCCTTTGTCTATCTGATTCACTAACTCTGGATGCAGAAGCAATTCCTCTTTTTTCTCGCGCCGAAGCTGCTTGATATAATACTCAAGCCTTCCAGCCTCTGACCAGTTATCCGTCTCCCAGACCATCTCTAATGCTTTCATTGGATGGCTTTTAGTGTATTTCGCAGCCGTCTTCTTTTTATAATAATGTGCGCATATCCGCTGCCTAATATCTTTGGCAATCCCTGTATAGAGTGACTGGTCTTCACAGCGCAGCATATAGATATATGGCATCACTCCTCTCTCTCCATCACCATATGAATACGATTCCAGATCTCTCCATGATACTCTATGGCATGGTCTTCTATCTTATCATCGCGAAATCCAACTTTTTGATAGCAAGCGTGTGCCCGCGGATTGCAATCAAATACTCCAAGCGTCACTTTTGATACATGCAGTATATCAAAAGCATACTTTACTGCCAACTCCACCATCTGTTGACCAAGTCCCTGTCCGCGTCTGGCATCATCCACTACAATCATCCCCAGATGAGCCGAGTTTTTCTGATAATCTGCCCAAATACAAAAATGGCCAATGACTTCTCCCTGAGCATCAACACCTGCCATTACCCACTCGTCATCCGCCTCTTCTCTTTCTTTCATGCGTGTTATTATCTGCTCCTGCGTCAAAGGATACGTAAATGTCTTGGCACACCACATAGTCATCACACGCTCATCTGTAAGCCATGAAAGGAGTTTCTCTGCATCAATACGTTTAAATGGTCTTAAACGAATAATTCCTATCCCCTCCAAATTCAATTTTTTTAATCATAGCAATTTCCTTTAAAAAAGTCAAGAATATGCATATAAATTTGGCAAAACCTTTTCGATTTTTTTCCAGTTTTCTATGTGTTATATGGGAGACATTATCCGAAAAATCTTGAACTTTACAAGGCTTTCCATTCTATTTATGGGGTTTCGGGCATTTATCCTGTTATCTGCAATGTATTTTCTCTATGCTTTGAAACTATTACGATATTCGATTTTAATTGATTATGTCAACTGCATAACTTCCATCTCAAGTTTTCTTAAATCTTCAAGAGATAATGCCGGAACACACTCTGCAATTTCTTCAAGCGACATTTTTCCTTTTCTTATCAATTTTTCTGCTGTTTTCCTTGCTTCACTATTTTTAATATCTTCTGCGTAAGCTTCCAAAACTTGTTCATCATCAAACAATGTCATCATAATATCTACAACCTCCTGTTCTTTATTTTCAAGATATTCTTTTAATATATTCCTGTCTTTACAGACACGAATAGTTTCTATTATTGCTTCCTTTGTCTGACCACATTTCATTCTCTGTTCATTATATACCTTACAGAATATAATATATTGCCCAATTATGTTGTTCTCATCCTCCTGATAAAGTACCCTGACCTCTACATCTACAGCTATTTTTTCACCATCAAAAAAATCTTTTGAGAGTGATATGATGTTAGGCGGGTTCTTTGGCTTTGCACCCGTAAATATCACATATAATTCAGGCTTTGGCATATTTACCTTTTTCGTGCCATACAGATTTTGTTTGGTACGCTTAAAAAAATCGTGGTAAGTCTGTATCAGATACATTAACGCACGTATTATGATATTCAATGTCCATGTTGACTGACTCTCAACCAGTACGACAAGTCTGCCATCAACCGAAAAGCCAAGGTCATTGTAGTTTGCATCCACCAGTATATGCTTAATGGTAACATCTTTTATATCATCTTCCGTCACACTGTCATCTTCTGGATGAAGTGCTTTATACAGTTGCAGCAGATATTTTTTGTCCTGAATTGAACCTCTCATGGCTAAAGCCACGAGATTCTTGGGAATTCCATACGAATGTACAGATATTGACCAAGCTAACCCCATAGTTCCTACGGTTTTTATATGTGTCATTTTACGCTCTTTG
>CAJTFW010000016.1 GCA_910575445.1 Lachnospiraceae bacterium
TTTGTAAAATCCAGTATTTTCAATACAATACAGCATATTTTCCATTAACATATGTATGTCAATTCATCCCATGACTGAAGTCACAGGTGTTCTTGACATACTTTCATAAATCCAGCTGCTCCTCCCTATTCTTCTGTCTTTAGAGAAAAGGAAGCAAGCATTTCTTCCAAACAGTTCTCTGCTTTTTCTGGCATCCCTGTATATCTGCTGACTTCTACAAGAAGTGCACCCTTAGAGCGTGGTATCGCATAAAAGGCTTGTATCCATGTAGTTTCATATTTTTCTCTTTCTATTACTATGCACTTAGCTTCTATGTTATCTTCCCCAATACAAGTATCCTGCGCCTTTACACCATCGATACCAGACTGTAAGATTAATCCCTCTATCAAAGCATCTGCATCCATATCCTTATATCTTTGAACTGCAAGATAGACAGGAGCATTTAAGGTATCCTCTGACACAAACTGATAAGTATCCATTCCTTCCGCTCCCCCCAGAGAAAATATCTCTGGCTCATATGTAAGCTGATACCCCAATACACTTTCAATTTTTTCGCCATGCCCGGATTCGGTCTGTACAGACTCCTCCTTGGTATCTATATGATTGGAACATGCTGTAAAAAGAAAAGTAGTTATTATACCTAAACATATTGCTTTTGTTGGACAGACAGATTTGCACGCGCCGCAGCGAATACATTCTGGGCTGTTTATCTCTTTTGTAACTTCCACTTCCATAGGACAGATATGTTCACATTTCTTGCAGCCAATACATTTCTCTTTTTGCACATCCATCTGGAAAAAACTAAACTTCTGAAAAAGCGAATAGAATGCACCCAAAGGACAGAGATAGCGGCAAAACGGACGGGAAATCACAACAGACGCTATCACTACGATAAGCAGTACAAAAAGCTTCCATTGAAACAAGGTACCAGCCAATGTGCGAAGCGTAGGGTCGGTAAGCAGCAGAGGGATACCCCCCTCTAGTGTACCAGCCGGACAAATATATTGGCAGAAATATGGTGGTGTCACCTTGGTACTTGTTATCGCAAAAGCAGGAAGTAGAATCACTGCCACCAATAGAATGATATATTTTAGAAATCTCGCAGGCCGGTCGATGCTTTTAGGAACTTTTCGTTTGCGAAGCGGAATCTTATACAGCAAATCCTGCACAAACCCAAAAGGACATAAGAGACCACAGACCAGCCGCCCCATAGTAATCCCAAAGAGCATCAAAAGACCCAATACATAAAAGGGAAAATGATGCCGAATCCCGCCAAGGGCGGTCTGCAATGCGCCAATCGGACAAGCCCCAAGTGCACCAGGACACGAGTAGCAATTTAGCACAGGAACACAAAAAGCTTTTGTGCTGCCTGTAAAAATCTTTCCTTTTTGAAAGCCTATCAGATATCCATTAAACAGTGCTGCTGCGATAAGTTGTACCACCCTCTGAAAAGAAATCACCCGATGCCGATACATTCGAGACATATCTTCACCGCCTTTTGCATAACTTCCAGATGTTCTTCTCTGATGTAGCCAACGATAAGCAGTCCAATCGCTGCCAGAAAAAGGCTATATCTTATCCATAACAAAGATTTATTCTTCAAGACTGATTTCCGCCTTTCCCTCTGCTTTTAGAGCAGTGTTTACCGCTAGTAGATAACTCTCTGCCAACGCTTCTTGTCCGCCGATAATCGCATCTCCCACCAGATTGCCTTCACCATTTACCAGAACGGTAGTTGGCGTGTATCTGATATTTCCACACAGCGCACCAAGGTCTCCATCTCCTGTAATCAGTGTCACGCCTTCAAAGCCAGCATCCTCTAAGATACTTTTTGTACTTTCTTTATCTCCTGCTCCATCTAGGCATACCGTTATCAGCTGCACATTTTCTGGCAGTGCCTTTTCAAGTGCGGCAAGCTCTGGCATCTCTGCAATACAAGGCGGGCAGGTCAACGCCCAGAAGTTGATAATCGTCACATCCTTACCCTGAATCTCTTCTTCGCTAAAAGCCTCCCCTTCTAAAGATTCCGCTGAAAAAGACTTTAGACTGCCAAGTGTTGTGGCTGTCCCTTCCAGAGCTTCTTCATCTTCTTGCTGTGCTGGTTCTTCTGATGGCGGCGTTGTACTCTCTTCTTTGGAACAGCCAACCATCCACACCATAATTACAACTATCAAACAAAAAAATAAAGTCCATGATTTCTTGTTCTTCATCAGATTTTCCTTCTTTCTATCATTAAAATTATATAAAACAGCTTATCATAACTTTACACCTTTTTCTAGCTGAATATACCCAATTTTAACATAAAAAAGCTTTCTCTGTTGCTCAAACAGGAAAGCTTTGGGTTGATTTCTTTTATTATTTTCTAAAGTTCTACTAATCGTATCTCTGTGGCATAAAATACATCATTTTCAAAGCTGCCTTTCATTTCAACAGACATATACTCTTCTAAGTCCTGAAATCCAGCTTCTTTGTCCTTATAATTCTCTCCATTTTCATCCGTAGTTCTTATATAAAAATTCGTATTATCTTCAAAAACTACAGGAATCAACTGAGAATCAGGAATATCAGCATTAGAGCTTGGAGAACTATATGCTAAGGAACCATCTTCTAGTATTTTTACTTTCTTTTCTACGATAAAAAAGGAATCCTCTTCTATCTTCCAAACTTTACCTACAAAATCCGCATCTACAGCAGCAGCAACATCTGGTTCTAAAACCTGCCATTTACTGGAAGTATTTTCCTGTGGTTCTTCTGATAATCCTTCATCTGTCTTGGCTTCTTCTGTTTTAGCAACAGATTCAGAATTCGCACCACATCCTACAGCCAAAACATTTAACATACAGACAGTGCCAAACCATACCATTACTTTTTTAAGTTTCATGTCCATCATCATTTTCTCCTTATTTAAAATTCTTAATATTTTAAATATAGCACATGAAACTCTAAAAATTCTCTAAAAATTATAGTTCTCTATAGCATCACCTTTATCACGGATTTTACAATATCCGCTGAAAAAGCCATGTTAGCACTCTTTATTCTTCTCTTGTCAGATTCCGAATCAGCTTACACACCCTCTCTGCACTTTTCCTGATTGTCTCTTCCGAAAGCATACCCTGCTCATACGCATAACGGATATTCTCGTCATCTTTTGGGTTTCCTGGCATGATAATATCATTCCCCGCTGCAATGCACTTCCACGGAACGCTTCCGTCTTCTGGAAGTGTTGTATTCCAGTCAGACATGATGACACCGTCAAATCCCCATTCATCACGTGCGATTATCGTACAGAGTTCCCGGCTGTTCGCTGCATGAACGCCATTGATTAGATTATAAGAAGACATCATAGCTACTGGCATAGCCTTTTTCACTGCAATCTCAAATCCGCGTAAATAGATTTCCCGGAGCGCCCGCTCAGATATACGAACATTGACTCCCATTCGGTTATCCTCCTGATTATTGCAGGCAAAATGCTTGATCGTTACTCCGCATCCTCTGTGACTTTGTACTCCTTCTGTCACTGCCGATGCCAAAAGTCCGCAGAGCAACGGATCCTCCGAATAATATTCAAAATTGCGTCCACACAGTGGATTCCTTTGAATGTTCATACCTGGTGCCAGCCAAAGATCCACATGAAATTCTTCCATCTCTTTTGCTACAGCCGCTCCAAATTCCCGCATCAATTCGATGTCCCAGGATTGTGCCAGCGCAGTTCCTGCTGGAAACGCCGTGCAGTGCTGATAACAGATATCCGCTCCCTCATGGTGCTTCGTTTCCTCCAAAAAACCATTCTCCAGCGAACCTAAGACGCTGACACCATACACAAGACCCGTATCACAGTTCACCTCGTAACTTTGCCTCAACCTCAAGCCTGCCGGACCGTCTGCCATGATCAGAGAGCGGATTCCATATTTTTCTTCCAATGCTTCTGTTGTCTCTCCTGCCGACCCTGGAACCCGAACTCCAGAAGACCCCAGTGTGCTGGTACCCTGTGTGATATTTCCATATAAGAGCGGAATCAGTTTCTCCACAGGTATTTCTTTTGCTGATGAAAAAGCCTTCTGACAGGTTCTTTTCTTCCCCTCTTGTGGTGTAATGAGAAGGTTGGGCAGATTCTGCTCTTTAGTCATCTGTTCTCTAAATTTCTCTGCAGCTGTTTCAGGCACAGGTAATTCATCAAACACCGGAAATTCCATACCTGTTTTTTCTGTTTGCTTCAGTATAGTTTGTTGTTGAATTGTAAGCAGCGACACAAGTCGCAGAGAAGCCACATGCTCTCCAAGCCATACGCCATAAGTTCCTGCTTCCGCAATCCATGCATGCAACGTCTCTGAAAAGCTGGCTATCTGTGTCCATTCGACAGATATGATAAGGCGCTCCTCTTCTCCTGGTTCTAGACTTCTGGTCTTTGCAAAACCAATCAGTCGGCGGTATTCTTTCACATTGCCTGTTTGAGGCAGTGTCACATATACCTGCACAACTTCTCTTCCCGCATAATGTTCTCCGATATTTTTAACAGATACCATCACATCCACACCTTGTTCTGTCTCCTGACATCTTTCAAACTGTATAGAAAAGGTGGTATAGGAAAGTCCATACCCAAAGGGAAACAAAGGCTGTATGCCAAAGCTGTCAAAATAACGGTATCCAACATAAATACCTTCCTTGTATTCTTCTGTCTTAAGATTTCCGTTTAAATATCCGAAGCTTTCCGCAGAAGGGTAATCCTCATAACGCATTGCCCAGGTGGTCGTAAGCCTTCCTCCGGGTAAGGCATAACCGAACAACACATCCGAGACCGCATGGCCGCCCTCCTGCCCCGGAAGGGAGATATACAAGACTGCTTTGATATTTTCTGCTTTTTTAAGAATATCCGTCAACTCTACAGGTGCGCCCACATTTAACAGCAAGATGATTGGAAGGCCAGCCTGGTTCAGATAGAGAATATCCTTCTGTTCCTTTTTGCTTAAATAATAATCTCCCTCTGCTTTTCTGCGGTCTTTTCCTTCACCAGCAATGCGACTGAGTACATAGACTGCCACTGAGGCCCCTTTTAGATCATCCGCCGTAATCTCCCGACCATCCGGCAGAGAAAACGGATGCTCTGCATAGGCATCAAACGGATTTTCCACATACTTCGCACGCTCCAGAACTTTCTCCTTCCAAGCAGTCCGGGCCATCTCATAACGTTTTTCATAATCTTCTATCCAGTGTTGGCTGGTGAGCATTGCTCCTGCCCTTTTTAGCCCCTGATATATGGAGATACTCTCCCGATTGTTCACATCTCCTGAACCAATTCCTCCTTTCACCGTTCGAACTGCGCCTCCTCCAAACAAAGCTACTGGCGTGGGAGACTGAAGTGGAAGGATTCCTTCATTCTTCAACAGGACCATACCCTCTGTTGCTGCCCTTCTCGCCAGCCGTCCATGCACAAGTTCTCGTTCAGAACACGGTTTCTTCTGTATATCGCTATAATTCTGTTCTGCACCCATCGTGTTATCCTCCTTAAATTCAAAAATAAAATAGGGAAAAAGAAAAACTGCTGCAGTTTCTTTCCGCATCTGAAAAGCTTCGTACTGCAGCAGTTGTTTCTACAAATATACAATAATTACTCCTTTACTCCGCCAAGCGTTACACCCGCAATGATATACTTGGAAAGGAGCAGATATACCAAGATGATCGGAACGATAGCAACCAGGATCATAGTATATATCTTGCCCATGTCAAAATTCATATAGTCTGCACCTCGAAGAGTTGCAATCAGAATTGGCACCGTCATTTTCTCTTTGGACTGAATGATCAGCGCTGGAACAAAGTAATTATTCCACGAACCAACAAAAGTAAAAATTGCCTGCACTGCAATAGCCGGTTTCATAATCGGAAGCACGATCCGATTAAAGGTCCCAAACTCTCCAGAGCCATCAATCCTTGCCGCTTCTACAAGAGACATCGGAAGAGAAGATTGCAGATAACTATACATAAAATAAAATACAGCCGGAGAAGCAATGGATGGGATAATCAAAGGAACCAGAGAGTCATACATTCCCATATTAGTGACTAGTCGCAAAAATCCCATAGCTGTTACTTGTGTTGGCATCACAAGAATCGCCATAATAAATGTAAATGCTGCTTTCTTTAATTTAAAATCATACGCGTAAAGACCATAAGCTGTCAAGGCTGAAAAGTAGGTAGCAATCGCCGCAGAACATCCAGAGACAAATAAACTGTTCAAAATTCCCTTAAACATGGGAAACGTTCCGTCATTAGCGACATTTCGCAGATTCTCAAACAGATAGCCGCCTGGCAGTGCAGAAAACCCTTTCTGCAGATCTGCATGTGATCTTGTTGCATTGATAAACAGGATGTAGAAGAAAAACAGGCACATAAATGACAGGATAATCAATACCATATGCGCCATGATACTCCGTAAATGACTGGACTGTTTTGATTTCATGACCTTATCTCCTCCTCTGCTTTTTTGCTTTCTTTGCTGCTGCTTTTGAACCATCTGGATCATCATTATTGGTCATCCGGTATACAAAGAAGCACAGAATACCGCTGACAATAAACAAATAGACAGAAAGAGCACCCGCCATACCATAATTTCTGCTCTTTAAATGGCTGTTCAGGAACATTATCAACGTCATGGATGTACGGTCTGGCGTTCCTTGTCCATTTGTCAAAATCTGAGGAACATCAAACATCTGCAGACCACCAATAATCGCTGTGATCAGTGTATAGGCAAGGATCGGACGTATCTGCGGAAGCGTAATATAAAAGAACCTCTGAATACTGTTACACCCATCCAGCTCGGAAGCTTCAAAGACATCTGGACTAATTCCCATAATCGCCGCCATAAGCATAATGGTAGAATTACCGAACCACATGAGAAAGTTCATAAAGCCCACTAAAGACCTGGTACCAAATACAGAACCAAGAAAATCAAAGGGCTCTTTAATTAACCCTATGGACATAAGAATTTCATTGACCGGGCCATTGGTAGAGAACATGGTAAAGAAAAGCATTGCAAATGCAGATGCCATGATCAGGTTCGGCAAATATATCACAACTTTGAAAAACTGTGTTCCATGAATCTTCAGACGGGCATCCACAAACCATTCTGCAAGCACCAGAGCAATCACAATCTGAGGAATAAATCCTATGATCCATAAAATCAACGTATTGGCCGCATATTTGAGCATATCTGATCCCAAAAGGCTGATATAATTCTCTATTCCGATAAAATTCGGTCCGACTTCCTTGATTCCCGAACGATAATACTCAAAAAAACTGTATCGGATTGTATCTATCAGAGGAATAAATGAAAATATGAAAAAACTCACAAAAAACGGGAGAATGAAAAAATATCCCCATTTTGCATAGTCAATCTTTTTATGTTTTGTTTTCATAAATGATCGCCCCTTTCTTTTTCCTTTTGATGCGGGGTAGCTTTATACCCCGCACAAATACCTGTTTTTACTCCGGCCACTGAATTGCTGTAATATCTGGATAACGTTCGATGATCGCTGTTTCAAAATTCGCCTTCGCCTTATCAAAATCAACTGCGCCCTGGAAATAATCGCTGAAAGAATTCTGAATCAGTTCCACGCATCCCTGGTCATAAGCCGAAAGCGGCGCAATCTGGATATTTTCTGCAACTGGAGCAAAATACTGGAACGAATTCTGCCCTCCTAAGAATTCAGAAGAATAAGAGGCATCCCCTGCTGCTTCCTGCATGCCACTTCTTGTATTTGTAAACTCTGCATAGTCTTTGGATAACTTCAGCAGATTCTTCTTATCTGCCGTAAGCGCAAGAATGATATCTTTCACATGCTCTGGATTGTCGGTACCAGTGCAAGCATGTATATAGGAACCTCCCCAGTTATATTCCTGAGGCGGATTGGTAACACCCCACACGCCATTTTCTCCGTCCCAGTTTGGCTTTAATGTAAAGTCAATTCCCCATGCCGGGAAGAGAAAGGCAAATACTTTGGCAGAAGACCCCATCGCCTTGTTCCAGTCATCATTCCACTGTCCTTTTACACTCTTGTCCAGATAGCCTGCATCCAGCCATTCTTTAGAATCTTTCACCCAATCCATAATCTTCTGATCCACTTTAACTGTGGTCTCACCTGGACTTACCCAAGATGCTTCGATACTGTTGCCATACAGACGGAATGTATCTGCATAGGAAGAAAACGTATAATATCCTTTTGCTTTCAGTTCTTCTGCTGTTGCTTTAAGCGTATCCCAGTCTTTCACTTTCTGACCAATCGCCTCTGGATCATCTGTGCCAAACACATCCATGGCGATATCCCGGCGATATACCAAAAGACCCGGACAGCACTGCCAAGTGGAACCTCTTTGAACACCATTCACGTCTGAAGCAGTCACCTTCGTAAACTCATACTGCTCTGCCATATCTGTATCTGGATTAATTCCGAGACTCGTAAGAGGCATGGCTACATCTGCGTCTGCATCTGTATATTTATTCACATAATCTGTCTCTGACAGGAAAATATCCACTTTGTCATCTGCCGACGCATCCGCCTGTTTCATCAAAGCCTCATCCAGCTTTTGTTGATAGACCCCGTCCTGATTCGGGTTGATAATCCAGTGTATCTCAGTGCCATCATTTAATGTCGTCACTGTACCATCCTTCGAAGTTTCCTTAACTTTGGGATAGACTGCCTCTACACGTTTACGGAATTCGTCATTCCAGCTGTAGACATTGATGACCTTTCCTTCCTCGCCTCCTTCTGCATCAGAGCTAGATGATTTGCCGCAGCCAGCCAGCGAACTAGCTGTTATCACTGCAACCAACAAGATGCTTATGATTCTCTTTTTCATTTAAAAAACCTCCTGTTATATTTTGTGAAGCCACTCCTTCACTCGTCTTGTTGCACAAAGTATAACGGATTTTTTGCCTCAAATATATTAAAGTTCTTACCAAAATGTCAGATTAATGACACATTTTCAATGTTTTTATGCACATAAAAGGCGTACTTATACACTCTAATTTAATTTAGGTCATGATTCTGATATTTTTCGCATGTTTTTTATTTATATCGGTCTTTGATTTCCTCTATGATTATTCTATATAAACGGGTTAAGAAAGGAGCATAAACATTGAACCATTTAAAATTTATAGATAAACATGGAAGCTTTCTGATCAGACAGCCGGAGAATACAAGTTACCTGTATTTTCCTCTTGCATCAGAAACTGGACTGAAAAGTGCTGTCACGCCGAATCTGGGCGGTGATGCCAAGATAGATCAGGAAACTTTCCTTTTGGAACCGGTAAGTTCTGAAAATCTGCACAACAATCGTTCCTCCCGCAATTTTTGGTTTCGAAAAAGCAACACAGATATATACTCAGCAAGCGGAGCTTCTGCGGTTCAGGAAGCTTTACAATTTACGGAACAACAGGATAAGAGTGAGCTGACTGCAGGATTTATGTGGCAGACCCTAACCCGAACTTCCAAAGTCCATCAGCTGATATCTACTATTACTTCTTTTATTCCCAAAGACAGTAATGTGGAGATTATGTATGTGACCATACAAAATCAGGCAGAGACCCCACAGGAATTCACTGCTTACGCTGCAATTCCTATCTATGGACGCAGTGCAGACAATATCCGGGATCACCGGAATGTTACCTCCATGCTTCACCGCATCGAGACAGTTGAAAATGGTGTGCTCGTCTGCCCCACCATGTCTTTTGATGAAAAGGGACACCGTCCAAATACGAAAATCTATTATGTTGCCGGCTGTTCGGGAAACAGCGATGCACCAGAAGCATTCTATCCTACCGTAGAAAGCTTTATCGGTGAAGGCGGAACCTTCACACATCCCCGTGCTGTCTATGAATCTCATCTTGGTGAAGCGGCTTCTTATCACACAGCCGGTAAGGAAGCCATGGGAGCTTTTCGATTTGCGCCCGTCTTACTCGGCCCTGGCGAAAAAGCGGACTATATCATTCTCATGGGCATAGAAAATAGCAAAGAAGATATCCTGGATCGGATTGAAGCATATAATACCAGCGGCAAAATACAAAAAGCTTTTGAAGACACAAAATCTTACTGGCAGAATCAGGTAAATATTGATTTTCATACAAACGATATCGATTTTGACCAGTTGATGCAATGGATTTGTTTTCAGCCCTATCTGCGCCGGCTGTTCGGCTGCTCCTTTCTTCCTCATCATGACTACGGAAGAGGTGGTCGTGGATGGAGAGATCTCTGGCAAGACTGTCTCTCTCTACTTCTGCTGAATCCTGAGCATGTGGGAGATATGATCACTGCAAACTATAAGGGCGTCCGTATAGATGGCACGAATGCAACAATCATTGAAAGCAAAAACGGCAGTTTTCTTGCCGACCGGAACGGGATCGCCCGGGTCTGGATGGATCATGCACTTTGGCCGTTGATGACAACAAAACTCTATATTGATCAAACCGGAGACATCGAACTTCTAAATAAGCAAGTTCCTTATTTTAAAGATATACAGACCGCACGGGGAACCGAAACCGATGACTTGTGGATTCCTTCACATGGGAATCTGCAGTGCACAAAAGAACATACGTTCTATCTCGGGAGTATCCTCGAACATCTTCTTATCCAGAACTTAACTTCCTTTTATGAGACAGGGGAACATAATATCTATCGTCTCCGGGGAGCAGACTGGAACGATGCTTTGGATATGGCTTCTGAACATGGAGAAAGTGTGGCTTTTACCTGTGCCTATGCTGGTAATTTACTGGATCTGGCAGCTATGATCCGTCTTCTGGACAGTCATTCTGCTACTCATACAACGGAGCTTCTGGAAGAAATCACGGTCCTTTTGGAAGACAACACAGAAATCTTTAATGATACCCATAAGAAGCAACAAATCCTGTCTAAATATTGCAGCCTTTGCAGGCACGAAGTCAGTGGTCGGCGTGTCACCCACTCCCTTTCTTCCCTTGCGGTGAATCTGGTCAGGAAAGCAAACTGGCTTATGGAACATATAAGAACACAAGAATGGATCAACGGACCTGAAGATGAGGGATGGTTCAACAGCTATTACGACAATCATGGCCGGGCTGTAGAAGGATTTTTTGAAAATCATGTGCGCATGATGCTGACTGGACAGGTTTTTGCTATCATGAGCCAAGTTGCAGAAGATGAGCAGATCCGAAAGATCACAAAGAGTGCAGATCACTACCTTTATCAGAAAGAAATCGGCGGTTACCGCCTGAATACTGATTTTCACGAATTGAAATTTGATATGGGACGCATGTTTGGATTTGCCTACGGAGAGAAAGAAAACGGAGCTGTATTTTCCCACATGACGACCATGTATGCCAATGCTTTGTACCGCAGAGGTTTTGTAAAGGAAGGTTTTAAAGCCCTGAAGACGCTCGCAGATACAGCTCTGAATTTTGATGTGAGCCATATCTATCCGGGGATACCTGAATATTTCCGCGCAGATGGGCGGGGAATGTATCAGTATTTGACTGGAGCTGCCAGTTGGTTTATGATGACAATGCTCACAGAGGTTTTTGGTGTACGAGGAGATGCCGGAGATCTGATTTTGCATCCAAAGCTTCTGGCCTGCCAGTTTGACGCAGATGGAACAGCTTTTGTTGCTGCTCCCTTTGCAGGTAAAAATTTTACCATCCTTTATAAAAACAAAGCTGGCAAAGATTTCGGCTCCTATATCATCGAATCTGCTTTCTGCGACAGCAAAAAGCTTCCTGTCACAGAGGAATCATTTGTTATGATTCCCCGCAGAACCATCACCGCACTGTCAGACAACATGCACAAAATTATTATAAATTTATCATAACAGCGTTTATCAAAAACAGAAACACCAAGAAAGGACAAACAGCATCATATGAGATATGGATATTTTGATAACAAAAATCGGGAATACGTAATCGATCGGCCGGATACACCCACCCCCTGGGTAAATTATCTGGGTTCTCCAGAATATGGCGCAATTATTTCCAACCATGCAGGCGGCTACAGTTTTATAAAGTCTGGCGCAAATGGAAGAATTCTTCGATATATTTTTAACAATTTTGACCAGCCGGGAAGATACCTTTATATCCGTGATAATGAATCCAAAGATTATTGGTCGGCTTCCTGGCAGCCAGTAGCCAAAGACCCTGAACAATACAAAAGTAAATGCTGTCATGGAATGGGATATACCAGAATGACCGCCTGCTATGATGGGATTCGGTCTGAAGCTACCTATTATGTTCCTTCTGGAAAAAGCTATGAAGTGTGGGCGCTTTCTATCACCAACGACTCTCCATATGCCAGAGAACTTACTCTGACTGGATATGCAGAGTTTACAAACCACAGTAATTATGAACAGGATCAGGTAAATCTGCAGTATTCGCTGTTTATCTCCAGAACGCTGTTTAGAGATAACCTGATCATTCAGCAGATACACGGCAATCTGGATGCCCTGTCCGAACAGGAACAGATAGACGAGAAAAACGTAACTGAGCGGTTCTTTGGTCTCTCTGGTGCCGATGTATCGTCTTACTGCGGAGAAAAAGAACATTTTCTTGGTAAATATCATGGTTACCACAACCCTCAGGGAATTGCATCTGGAAATCTGGGAAATGTGACCAGTTATAATGAAAATTCCTGCGGCGCACTTTCCTGCATCATCTCTCTTGCTCCGAAAGAGAGTAAAACCATCGTTTTTGTACTTGGAGCAGGCAGTGGGGCCTCTACGATTCTTGACGCTTATACAGAGCCTGACAAAAAGATAGCTCAGGAACTATCGGAATTAAAAAGCTACTGGCAGGAAAAGCTGAACCATCTGAAAGTAGATACACCCAGCCCAGAATTTAACACCATGATCAATACTTGGAATGCTTACAACTGCTTCATGACATTTATTTGGTCCCGCGCTGCATCTTTCATTTACTGTGGGTTGCGCAATGGTTATGGCTACCGTGATACGGTGCAGGACATTCAGGGAATCATCCACCTTGCCCCGGATATGGCAAAAGAAAAGATTCACTTTATGCTCTCAGCCCAGGTAAGTAATGGTGGCGGACTTCCTCTTGTAAAATTCACCCACAGCCCCGGGCAGGAAGATACCCCCGATGACGCTTCCTATCGGCAGGAAACCGGTCACCCCGCTTATCGTGCAGATGATGCACTTTGGCTTTTTCCAACTATATACAAATACATTGCAGAAACTGGCAATCTTGCATTCCTGAATGAGATCATTCCATTTGCGGATAAAGAGGAGGCAACTGTTTATGAACACCTGAAACGTGCGCTTTCCTTTTCCTTTGCCCATCTCGGCCCTCATGGTATGCCCGCTGGACTTTATGCAGACTGGAACGACTGCCTGCGTCTGGGAGCCAACGGAGAATCTTCCTTTGTTGCTATGCAATTCTACTATGCTATGACGATTTTAAAAAAATTTGCTGAATACAAAGAAGACACTGAATATGTAAGATATCTTGAAAAAAAGCAGGCAAAGACAGGCGAGGCCATTCAAAAGCTCTACTGGGATCAGGACCGTTTTATCCGCGGATATACAGAAGATGGCAAACAAATCGGTGCGGCAAAAGACCCTGAAGCAAATCTCTGGCTCAATCCGCAGAGTTGGGCTGTAATTAGCGGTCTTGCGTCTGCTGAACAATCTGATAAAATACTTGAAAATGTATATAAACAATTGAATACGAAATATGGCGCTCTGTTGATGAACCCGCCCTACCATGCACATGCGTTTGAAGGCGCGCTTGCTGTCATCTATAATCAGGGAACCAAAGAAAATGCCGGCATTTTCTCTCAGTCTCAGGGATGGCTGCTTCTTGCAGAAGCCCTGCAAGGACATGGTGAACGCGCCTTTACTTATTTTATGGAAAATGCGCCTGCTGCCTGGAACGACCATGCGGAGATTCGTCGTATGGAGCCTTATTGTTACGGACAATTTACAGAAGGACACGCAAGCAAGCATCCGGGACGTTCTCATGTCCATTGGCTGACCGGCACCGCCTCAACCATGATGGTCGGATGTGTGGAGGGTATTTTAGGTCTGCGTCCTGACCTGACTGGAATCACTCTGGCACCGTCAATCCCAAAAGACTGGGCACACCTGGAAATCCAGAAAGATTTTCGTGGAAAGCATCTGCATATTATAATCGAAAATCCAGACAGACGGGAGTCTGGATATAGAAAACTGATCCTCAATGGCAGAGAACTGAATGGAAATCATATACCGGCTAGTCTTCTTGAGAATGAAAATGAGATCTGTCTAATGCTCTGATGCATTTTATGTTTCCTTCCTCATTCAGCGGGGCTGTCATAGACTTTGCCTGCCTGTACCTTCAACAGGCAAACAAAGTCTGCGGCAACCCCATTTTCTTTGCTTTTTATTCTTCTGGCTCCTCGTTCATCTCTGTCACGATATCCCACTGGATTGTATGATTCAAATCCCGATATTTTTTCGGCGTCATACCCACATACTCCCGAAACTGTTGAATAAAATGACTTTGTGAAGAAAATGACAATCGATTTGCAATATCAATCATAGAATATTCACTGTACTGCAACAGATTTTTTGCAATCCCAATCTTCTGTCCACGTATATAGGCACTGATGGAATCGCCTGTTTCCTTTTTGAACAGACGTGAAAGATAACTGGCAGATACTCCAAGTGCATCAGACAAATCTTCAATAGTGATACGCTCTTTTATATGTGCATAGATATATTCTTTACAGAGACTGATGTGTTTGGAATTAGTATCGCTTTGGCAGATCTTGTGCATCTTTTCTGCATAATCCAAAACCATTGCATCATGCAGATTCCGAACTCCCTGCACTGTATGCACATCATCCAGCTGCTGAATATAAAAATCACTCATCCGAAATGCCTGCTCCAGTTCCATACCCTTCTGCTTGCATAAGCGGGTAATCATCGCTGTCGTAATGACAAAATGATATTTTAAATTCATGATATGATTACGAGAAAGTATTCCGACTCCTTCGCTGTCAAGAAATCTTTCCTGCTCACAATTATGCTTGACCGCTTCTATATCACCATTGGATACAGCCTGATAAAATAAAAATTCTTCTGTTGGCTGCCGGTGCTCCATTTCATCGTTCTCATCCTCTGCCTCCAGAAGATTCCATTTGTCCTGATATGCCATCGTATCCTCTCCATTTCTACTGTAAGCGTATCTGAAGCTTCAAAAATTCCTGTACTCTATTATAATACCTTAAAAAACAGATGGTCTCAATAGTCTTTTATAAGCTCTACAATTATAAAACAGATAAAAAAAGAGCCACATATAATTGCAGCTCTTTACTGTCTATCCAGATTTTAGGATATCACCTTTATCACCGATTTTACGATATCTGCTTTATTTTTCACACTCTGCTCCATGGCTTTTTGAATATCGTCTAAGGGGAATATATCAGTAACAATTTCCTTTAAATTGATACGACCAGAGGCCACAGCTTCGATAGCAAGCGGATAAATATGACGGTAACGAAACACCGTCTTAAAGGTCAGTTCTTTATCCAGAGCCAGAGTCATAGGCAGAGTCATCTCACCAGAAGCAGAGTAGCCCACTAACACGATAGTACTTCCCTTCTTGCTAAAGCCAATGGCCTGTCTGGTGGTAATCTCCGTACCCGCAGTCTCAATTACCAGGTCTGAGCCTTTCTTATTGGTGAGACGCATAATCTCTTCTATTGTGTCTTTTTCTTTTCCATTTACTATATCAGTAGCGCCTAACTCTAGTGCCTTTTCCAGTCTTTTTGGCATCACATCCACTGCGATAATCTTTGTTACCCCCATAGCCTTTAGGGCCATTATTGAGACCAGTCCAATACAGCCTGCTCCCATAACTACTACTGTCATACCAATTTGTGCCTTGCCTTGTTTGGCTGCATGAAAGCCCACAGAAAGTGGTTCAAGAAGTGCTGCTTCCATTGTATCCATATGATCTGGTATCTTAAAGCAGAGGTCCGCCTTATGAGCTACATATTCCTGAAACACACCATCCACAGGAGGTGTTGCAAAAAATACAACATCTTTACAGAGATTATATCTGCCACTTTTACAAAATTCACAATGTCCACAAGTCTTTCCAGGCTCTAATGCCACCTTATCTCCTGTCTTTAAATGTGTGACATCGCTTCCTACTTCCACTACAATGCCTCCCGCCTCATGCCCTAACACAAAGGGAGGTTTTACGATATTGGGGCCACTGCCTCCATTTTCATAGTAATGAAGGTCGGAGCCGCACACCCCTACATATTCTATTCGTACCAGAACCTCATCTGCTTTTGGCACAGGAATATCCCTTTCTGTCAATTCCACCTTCGCGATGTCTGTCATAACTGCAACTTTCATCTTGCCTTCCATCTTATCTACCTTTCCTTTTACAATCTTTTAGTTATACAGCTGCTTTTTTCGCTTTAAGGAGCCGTTGCTTCTGCACGCAGTCTGCGCCGACTGCAATGAGCAGAATGATGCCCTTTACAACCATCTGCATATAGGAGCTTACATTTAGCAGTACCATACCATTTTGCAGAACGCCAATAATCATAACGCCCGCGATTACATTGGACATTTTCCCTGAGCCGCCTGTCGTGCTGACACCGCCTAAGACCACACAGGTGATAACATCGAACTCATAACCTACTCCGGCATTTGGCTGCCCGGTGTTGGCTCTTGCCAGCATAACCAGACCTGCAATTCCAGCAAACAGACCAGAGAGAGAATATACAAGACATTTCACCCACTTTACATCAATACCTGAAAGTTGTGCTGCCTCTTCATTGCCACCCAAAGCATAGAAATAGCGGCCAAAATATGTCTTTTCACTAATAAACCAGCCAATAGCAAAGACAATCACCATAATGATAACCGGAATCGGAATCGCTCCCACATAGCCCTGTCCTATCGTCAGAAAGGAATCCGGGAAGCGGGAAATCGGTGTCCCTTTGCAGATGATATATGCAAGTCCTGCAAAAATAGTCTGAGAGGCAAAGGTAACAATAAGCTCCGGCATTTTTAATTTTGCGATAATAATGCCATTTAAAAATCCAATGGCTGTACTGATAACAAGTGCTGCTAAGATTGCAATGAAAGGATTTAATCCCAGATTTACCATCACATAGGCTGCCACAATATTGACCAGCGAGATAATAGAGCCTATAGAAAGGTCAATCCCTCCTAGAAGAATCACATAGGTCATACCTACAGAAGCAATACCATAAATAGCTACCTGCTTTATTACATTCATTAGATTTCGCACGGTTAAGAAGTTCTGACTGGTTGTGGAGAAAAATATAATCATCACCAGAAGAAACACATATATAATCCTGCTCTTTAATAGATTTATGACTTTATTCATCTTAATTGTTCCTTTCTTTTGAAGCTAACTGCATAATGAGCTCCTGATTAAACTCTTCTCTTTGAATCTCACCACTAACACTTCCCTCTGCCAGAATGACAATTCGATCAGACATTCCCATAAGTTCTTCCATCTCGGAGGAGATCATAAGAATTGCCTTGCCCTGCTCTACCAACTGATTGATCAGTGTATAAATCTCCTGCTTTGCACCTACATCAATCCCTCTGGTTGGTTCATCGAAAATTAAAAGCTCTGATTCTGCCGCCAACCACTTGGCCAGAATCACTTTCTGCTGGTTGCCTCCGCTTAGATTTTTCACTTTTTGTTCCAGAGAAGGCGTTTTTATGGATATTTCTTCTCTATATTTTTGTGCTATACTCTTCGCTTTTTTATAGTCAATCACCGCTGCCTTTGACAGGCGATGATAAATAGGCATATTGATATTTTCCTGGATGCTCAGTCCTAAAAGTGCTCCTTTCGCCTTTCTGTCCTCTGGCACCAGACCGATTCCAATTTTAATAGCTTCCTTTGGAGTCTTTGGATTGATCTTCTCTCCCTTGAAATAAAATTCTCCTGAGATTTTCTTCTCTGCTCCAAATATCATCTCCGCAAATTCTGTCCGTCCGGCTCCCACCAGACCTCCTAATCCTAATACTTCTCCTTTATGTATCTTGAGGCTTATCTCCTTGTCTCCGTTTCCACTGACTGCCTTTGCTTCAAAAATAACCTCTTCCTGAATACAATCCGCTTTTCTGGTAGGATAGACCTCATTTAGCTGACGTCCTACCATATATTTAATCAGCTCATCCTCATTTGTTCTAGCCGTCTCTAACGTAGTCACATACTGTCCATCTCTAAGCACTGTAATGCGGTCTGACAGACGGAAGATCTCTTCTAGGCGATGGGAAATATAGATAATTGTAACACCTCTGGATTTTAGCAAATCAACCACTGCAAACATGCTCTCCACCTCTGCGTTGGTAAGTGGTGCAGATGGCTCATCCATAATAAGCACCTTTGCATTCTGAGAGACAGCTTTGGCAATCTCTACCATCTGCTGATAGCCCACAGACAAATCTTTTACCAAAGTCGATGGCTTAATCTTGATATTTAAGGAATCTAGAACCTCCTGTGATTTTTTCTCCATAGCAGCAAAATCCACCAGGATTCCCTTGCGAATCGCTCTCCCTAAGAAGATATTTTCTGCTATTGTCAAATCCCCCACCAGATTAAATTCCTGATAGATAACACCGATTCCATTTTCCTCTGACAGTTTCGGCGTCATACTCAAAAAGCTCTTTCCATTGATGATGATCTCTCCAACAGAAGGTGCAATGGCACCACTACATGTCTTAATAAGCGTGGATTTTCCTGCTCCATTCTCACCGATTAGTGCATGTATCTCACCCCTTCGAACATGTAAAGAGACATCATCTAGCGCGGTTACGCCTGGATAATATTTTGAAATATGTTTTAATTCCAGAATGTTGTCTTCTGACCCCATACGCTTCCCCTTTCTCTCTTTACTAATGACGTGGCCTGGTATCAAAACCAGGTCACGTCATCCATAAGGTAAAATGATTACGGAATCATCTCTTCTAGATTGTCAATCGTTACCGGAATCAGTTCTCTGTAAACATTCTTATCCATCTCTACTCCAGTTTCTTTGTCAATCAAGAGTTGATATATAGTATCGCCACATACATAAGCATTTCCGGTAATCGCCACACAAAGTTTATTAAATTCATCGTTCTGCATAGAAGAAATCGTCTCATCTGTCAGGTCAGTGGAGAAGATTCCTACATTCTTGGGATATTCAGAACCGTAGAAGCCTTTAAATGCCTCGTTAGAGCCAGCTGCTCCGCCTCCTCCAATACAACAGACAACCTTTACATCAGGATGGGACTGTAGGATAGTCTCCATAGCATTCAATCCCTCTGTGGTATCAATAGCCGGCTGGTTTGCAACAATGGTCGCGTTAGGAGCGATTTCTGCTAGTTTATCCAAGATACCATCTTCTCTCTGTTTTAAGATAGGAGTCTGTGGATAGCCAAGTACGACAACCTCGCACTCTCCATTTTCAAAAGTCTCATTAATCCACTCTGCTGCCGCTGAGCCGATGCCGCAACCAAGATCATAGTTATCAATCAGCCAATTAATATCTGCGTTGGTCATCTCCTCATCCCAGGACACCACCATAATGCCTGCTTCACGGGCTTCTTTGCAGGCCTCCTCGATAGCATCTGCATCCACTGGATTTACGATAATCGCATCTACATCAGAAGAGATAAAATTCTCAATCTGATCAATCTGTGTATTGGCATTTTCTTTACAGTCTACTACGGTCACTTCATTTCCGTCTTCTTTGGCTCTCTTTTGGATAGCCTCTGCCTGCTGTGCCCATATCTGGTTACTTAGAGTCTGAACTGCAAGTCCAATCTTAAGTCCCGTGCCAGTTCCTCTGACCGTATTTGCTGCAGATTCCTCACTCTCACTCTCTGCTGGTGCTTCTTCTGTGCTTTCCTCTTTGGGAGATGTGGTGTTTGTACTTGTGTCAGAACTGCATCCTACTGCTCCAAGTGTCATGATGGCTGCCAACAGACAGGCTACTACTTTTTTCCTCATTTTTCATACGCTCCTTTTATAATATATTTTTATTTATTATGTTTCATGCACTATATTCAAAATATTATTCCACGAAACCGTTGGGTAAGATCACCCATTTTCCTTGTGCCCTCACCTTTGGTTCTTGTAAAACTTCCTCTAGCTCTTCTAATGTTCTTGTGCCTGCTAACATCGTGGTTACATCAATCTTGTGGGAATTGATAAGTTCCACTGCACGACCCATATCATAAGGACTGCAATAGGAACCTTTGATAGTCAGCTCTTTCTGAAAGAGTTTGTAGGTCATTAGGTCAATCTTGGAATCCACCTTTGTCACTGCAAAGAGAAGGATGGTTCCTCTTTTATCTACAATGTCCACCGCTTCCTCTGAAGTACTCTTAAGTCCGCAGGTCTCAATAACTACCTGGATATGACAAAGACCCTTAGCTGCTAATACATCTGCCACTTTCTCCTTGGTGGGATCAATGGTAAAGGTAGCTCCTAACTTTTCTGCCATCTTCCGCTTTGCCTCTACTGGCTCCACTAGCACTACCTTGGCAGCTCCTTTCAGTTTTGCCAACTGCATAAGGAGAAGACCAATAGCTCCGCCGCCGTAGATAAGTACATTGTCACTGACCTTAATATCACTTCTGTCTGCACCGTTGATGCAGCAGGCTAATGGCTCTGCCATAGCTCCTTCTATAAAGCTTACATGATTGGCCAGATGATGGATTAGCCGTCCTGGAACTTTACAATATTGTGAAAAACCGCCGTTAATATTGGTTCCAATCGCACCCATATGTTCACAATGTCCCATCATGCCATTCGCGCAGTAGTAACATTCATTGCAGTTGTCTGCCGGATCTACACAGACCCTGTCTCCTACTTTACAGCTACTTACTTCGCTGCCTGTCTCTACAACGATGCCAGAGAACTCATGTCCTTGTATCTGTGGTGGCACAGTGGAAGTAGAACCTTGATCTCCTTCATAGATATGTACATCTGACCCGCAGACTCCACATGCCATTACCTTGATCAGAACCTCTTTAGGACCAGGCTTAGGAATCTCTCTCTCTAGCACCTTAAGATTCCTCTGTCCAAGAAAAACAGCACTTCTCATCTTTTCTTCCTCTCTTTTCCAAGTTTGGTAACTACTTTATAAAACTGTTTTATTAAGTAGTTTTATTATAGCTTTCTAAGTGCATATTGTCAATACAAAAACAAAAAAAGCCGGACATTTTGTAAATTATATACAAAATGTCCGACTTCGTTTTGTTAAAAACTAATGATACCGTTTAGATATTTTTGATATATTCGTCAATAAAATAACCGGCTGCGCCAATAGAAGCTGTGTCAAACTCCAGTGCACCGTAGCTTAAGTAAGACACATCCCTTAGATAATGGTCATATCCAGCCACCCGCTCTCTAATTGTCTCCATGTAAGGCTTTAAATACTTCGCAAGATTCCCTCCTAGAATCAGTCTTTCATCAAAGGAGGTCATAAGATTGTGAATCGTTAAAGCCAAGTAATCTAGATATTCCTCCCAAGCCGATACATATTCTGGGCGCCCTTCTTTTATACCTTCAAAAAAAGCACTTAAATCTCCCCCAGTAAATACTGTTAGATTGTCTGTGGAACAGTAAGCATTGACACAGCCTTTTCGTCCACAAAAGCACTGTTTTCCATGAGGCACCAAAGTGATATGGCCAAACTCTCCTTTGCGGCAGTTAAGTCCCAATTTTACTTGTCCTTCCCGTTTGATAACCGCACCGCCTACAGAAGGTGAGATATTGAGGTATATCACAGGAGCCTCGATATCCATGGCATTGGCCACCGCAGAGCCGGCGCAGACTGCCTCTCTTCTAAGCACTGCCGGATAGGAAAACCAAGCTTTGACAATCTCATAAAAATTTCTTGGCAGATCCATCTCTTCATGAAGACCATAAATCTTTCTCCCGCTTTCGTCAATAATAGCAGGAAGTGCATAACAGATGCCTAAAATACGCTTTTTTGCAATGCGGGTCTCTGTAATCGCATCACTGATAAACTTCTGAAGCCACTGGTAAGAAGCCTCTTCCCCCTTAATCTGAATCTTTTTATGTTTGGTACAAACGGGAGTCATAGCCAGATTTACGATGGCTAAATCCACATAGTCCTTGGAAATATTAACTCCTACTGCATACTTAGCATCCCTATTGCAACTATACCCCATGGACTTTCGACCGCCATTGGAATCCATGGCTCCCTCTTCCTTCACTAATCCCATCTCTTGTAATTCATTCAAGGTACTGGTCACAGTGGGAGCAGTCAACTCCAATTTGTGAGCAATCCCATTTCTTGACACTACCTCTGAACGCAATAAATATCGAAAGATGTTATTTCTGTTTATTTTTTTGATCTCTGCATTACTAAGTCCCATATGCCACCCCTTTTACCCTCTGTATTCCCTCTACTTTTATAAAGTATTTTAATAAGTATTTTAATTGATAGTATAACTTTACTACTTTTCTTATCCCTGTGCAACCCTAGATTTCCTATACTAGCTTACGTATCCATTTCCCATAATGAGACTCTAGATATGCCAGTGCACATTTAAAAATCTGGTCTGCATTTAGGCAGCACACTACTTGAGTAGGAATAAGAGAGTTTCTTTAGTAGTCGGTATTGTGAGAAATTTAATTTTTATTGAGAACATTGAAGCTGTATGATAGAATAAGAAATCATCAAACTAACAAATCGAATTTAATCAAGGAGCGAAATACATGAAAATCAAAAAAACACCTAAAGCACATATAGCAACTGCTATGGTTTTATCCACAACATTCTTATTTGTAGGCTGTGGAACTAATACACCAAAAGAAACAGTGCCTAATGTGGTGGAGGAAGAAACCTCAAATAATGAAAGTTTGGTGATAGAGAATGATAGAAAAGAAGAAAATCAATATAAAAACATAACAAACAAAGAGGATGTAACAGACAATCAAAAAATACCCACTGAAAACATAAACATTTACAATGATGTTCTGACGCAATATCGTGACATGGTTCAAAACGACTTTTATGTTAACCTTCGGGATTTAGATACCTATGAAAGCAGTTTTGGAGAGGACATTGGATTTGAAATCCGCACACATAAGCAAGATATCTATTACACATTTTATGATATAGATGGAAATGGAACAATGGAACTTATAATTGCAGGAGGAGAAAATGCCGTATCAAATCCCACCTTTTCCCCTTGGAATTATGATTTATATGGATATGACGGAACTAATGTAGTTCATATTTTTCCAGAAATGGAATTTGGTTACAGAACGAATTTTTCGCTTTATGATAATGGAGTGATAGAAGTATTTTACAGTAGCAGTGCTGCGGAATCTAGTGTTGATTTTTACAGAATAAGCACTGATGGATTTACCCCCGAACTAATGGATTCTTTTACTGCAGTTGGTCATTTAGAAGGAGAAGAACCTGTATTTACGTATTCTCAAAATGGGAATGAAATTACGGAAGAAGAATACAATGCCAACATTCAAAGCTACAAAATTGCTCTTACAGAATTAGACTGGATACAAATTCAATAAAACATACTATGTTAAGATTTTTAACTTTCACTTGCTGCTGAGATGGTCAAGCTTTAAATTTGTCCACGAAAGCAGGAGATTATATCTAAATTTCAGAAGAAGCAAAATGCCGTAACCTTTGAAGTTACGGCATTTTAGCGTCCCCAAAAAGATTTGAACTTCTGTGATTTTGCTATCATATTTCGTAAATTTTACAGACATATATTTGACCCCCTTATATAATCATGTTAGGATAGAAGCACAGGGGCACGCCACAGATGCAAAATCCACTATTTTAAGAAAGGTGCGGTGAAAAGCATGAAAGAAGAAAACAAAACACGCAGGGAATTATTTTTTAATGATTCCGAGACAAATCTCGTAAAAAAATTTGAGAAATATGAAAAGAGCCTGTTGTGGAAGAAATCAGAGAACTATCAAAAGAACCTACTGTGCATCCAGGATATAGCAGACAGGCTCCTTGGATACATGAAAGGGCATCAAGCCTCTTTCAAGCCAGAGATCACGGACGAGAACGGAAAATTCAGCCAGGAGAAGCTTTCCGGTTTTGTGGAAGAACTTTTATCCCGTTGGGCAGCAAAGCAGCGGGAGGGCACATTCACAGATCCGTCCACAGGAGAAAGCATAGTGGAACCCTATATCCGGGTGCGGCAGGAACTGTACGGCAGCTATCTCTACGTGGTCATGCGGTGCTGCCTGTGCAAGGGGGATTATGCCCTTGTGACAGGCAGAGAAATGGAGGTGAGGACGGATTTCGCTTTCCTTCTGGAACAGGCGAAGCGGCTTTGGCGAAGCTGGTGCGTTATGGAAAAACCGGATGAGGGCAAAAAGAACGAACTGTTCTGGGGCTATGACGATCAGTTCGGCCTCCATCTTTACCGCGTCCTCTCATGCCCGAAAGCAGGTTATAACAATGGCCTTGATCTGGTTGGGCGTTTGCCTGTGGATTGCCCCACTTTCCTGACAGATGAAGGCAATGTGAAACGGAATCAATTCAAAAGCATCTACTTAGGTCGCAGACCCTGGTCATTGGCGAAGAAGGCGGAGGAAGATATCGCCGGGGACAGCCTCGAAGGTGAGGACAGCTATGACGGTGAGGATGGTTATGACACCGAAGACAGCTATGACGAAGAGAACGGTTATGATATCGAGGACGACTATGACATCGAATACACCTATGACGAAGAGGATGATTATCGCGATGATATGTACTTCCCGGAATACCAGGACGATGCATGGTATGAGGCAGAGGCGCGTGAGGTACAGAAGCAGGTGGATATCGAGTATCTGGCCATGTCCTTTGAGTCCTCGATTGAATATGTCCGGCACTGCAGACGCTTCGTGGAACTGTTTCAGCAGGCGGGACAGGATGTCATGAGGGGCTTCTGCGAAGATCTGGAAGAGATCGTGGCTCTGTATCTGGCTGAGCAGGATATCCCGCCTGTGATGGACACGGATAAGGCACTGGATGTATACAGCGGCATCTATGATGGCCCTTACCGGCAGGCAGAGCGCTACTCAAGGGGGATACGATGGAAAAATCTATAAGAGGAATTCGTGAGACTTACTTCTATGACCTGATTGACGACTATCGGAAACAGGGGGAAAAATCTTTCCTGTACAGAAGCTTTTGGGCCGAGAATACCAGGGAACTGCTGAAAGAGTGCCTGCCACCGCTTTCGAAGAAGAATTTCAGAAAACAGATGGAGGAACTAAGCAGAGGATTTCTTGAGTTTCTGGCAGATGAAAAGAACGAACCAAAGCAGATGAGAGAACATTTTGCCCAGCTTCCAGAAGATGTGAAAAAACTGCTGAAAGTGCATCTCCCACAGCTTCCAGAGAGCAGCATAAAGCTGCTGAAGGAACACTTTAGACAGCTTCCAGAAGAAGTGGAAGAACTGTTGACGGGATGCTTCCCCTGGCTTTTGGAAGAAGAAACTTCATGGCTAAAGTACGGAGCCAAAATCCGGGGGCTTCTGAAAGAAAATATGCTAAAGCGCCCGGAGTGGGCACGTGAAGTGCTGATACGAAAACCGCCCCAGAGGGCGCAGAACAGACAAGGGACAGAAAAGGAAAAGCAGAAGAAGGAGCGCCGGGATTTCTGGAAGGAACTTATGCAAAATGATGCCGGCTATGAAGCGGGGCTGATTACGGATACGGAATATTACCTGTGGCTGACAGAGTATCTGGCAGTACGCGATATTTATTATAAAGATATCAGTATAGCCGACGGACATACGTGGTTGTATAAGCTGCTGCGTATGGGATTGGGACGGGAACTTGAGGAGTCTGTAAAGCTGGACGAAATCCGAAAGCTTGAAAAAGAAACCCAGAGACTTGAAAAAGAGATCCAAAAGCTTGAAAAAGAAATTATGGAGAGGAAAGAATCTTTGGAGCGCGAAGGCGCCGAAATGACTGAAATTCTTAAAAAGCTTGAAAAATCCCGGGCGCGCAAAGAATCCAAAAAACTCGAAAAAATCAGGGAACTTGAAACGCTTAAAAAACCCAAAGAACCCGGAGAGTCCAAAACACTTCAAAAGGGCAACCAGAACATCCGTGATAAGGCGGGCGTAGAGCGAGATCTGGCAGAACTGGCAGAGAAGGTTTGGAGTGAGGCAAAAACAGGAAACAAAGAAATTTCCAACCGGCTGCATGACCTGAAAATCAAGATAAGAACCAAAAAAGACATCCGAACGGTGGACTACCTGCCATGGCTGACCAAAAAACTGGAAAAGATGGCGGTTCACATTAAAATCAAGACCTGGCTGCAAGACAATGGATATCCCCTTGGGGAGGAGGACAAGCTTAAGAATCTCTTGCAGGAACGCCGGAAGCAGGACTTCTCCATGCGGCTTTTCGGAGCGTACTGTGACAGTGAGAAAGGTTATGATTTCATCGGAAAGGAAGAGGGCGGCAAGAAATCCGATGAAGGCTGGACCGTGAGAAACGGATTCTGTGTGTGGGAGCCGGATGGCTTTGAGAATTACCGTCAGGAGCTTCTGCAGGCTTTGGAACAGGAAGGCAAGGAGAATTTCTACTTTCCGCTGGCCATGGATCTGCACAGCGGCTGTGTCTTTTTCCTGGCAGGGAAGGAATACTACGCGAACGTGTATGAGAAGAGCGAAAAGGCGGAACTGAAAAAGAAATATTATAAGGAAGATGCCTTTTTCTGCTACGACTTTCTGCGACTGGATAAGAAAAACTCCGATGATCCAGAAGTAACATTCCAGCTGCAGCCCACCTTTCACGAAAATGCCGGAAAAAGCTATGAAGATGTTCTGAGCAAATTCAAATGGTACTGCGGAAGCGGACGTAGCATACAGATGGAGTCCCAGAATATAGACAACGGAATAGGATATTACTTTGAAGATGTGGACAAGATTCCCCGCAAAAAAATCAAGGCATGTAATGAAGAGAGTTTCATTGGTATTCCGAAAGCGTTTTGGTGGGCTTTTGATGGCTTGGAAGACGTGGAGCCAAGTCAGATGGCGAAGAACGACTTCAAACGGACACAGAAAAAGATTGCAGAAGACATCCTGCACCGCTGAGGTGATGGAAATCTTATGGTAAGCTGACAGAGCGGATGAATTTACTGTCGATGGAGCGCTCTGTTAAAATACAATGATTCAGACCAAAATGTGGCTATCCCAAAAGGTGTCAGAGAGACTGACCTAAGAGCCTTTGAGGGATAGCCCTTTTCTGTACTGCTGTTCATTTGGAAAGACTGTTTTTGAAAATAGCTTGGTGCTGAAGGTGCTTAGCCATCTGCCACATCTGTGGGGTTGGTTCCACACATTTCTCTATTTTTATTTGTAATAATTACGAACACTATTATAAGCTCCTGCTATACTATTCACTGTAAGACAGGCACCTTGAAAAAAATAGAGAAAGGATGAACACTTATGAAAACCTTCAACAGCATCGAAAAAAATTACCATAAACAGCGCGCTCTGGCCTACATTGTATATATGATGGCAGGAAGCTACTTTTCCTTGAGCAGCTCCGCCTTCAGTCCCTTGAATCTGTATCTACATTACGCAGAAATGCCCCGGGAAAAGCAGTATCAATACGAGTCCCGCGTCATCTCTTCCATGGAGGCACTCGGCAAAGAATTTCTGCAAAACATCGCTACCCTCCGCTGCAATGTCCGCTACAGGCTCTGCGGCGATGATATCCTTTTGGAGTTTTGCACCGGCGGCTTTGAAGGCCTCCAGTGCCGCATCCAGAAAAACTGCACTTTTCAGCTTGCCCCCCTATAGGGGGGTAAATTATTCTTCCCAATTAATAAAACCTGCGGAATTTATCGCCTGCCTGGATTAATTCAATCGTTATTGCGGCAGTGGGGTATCCGTTTTGCCATTCTATAAGCAATAAATAATCTATGTAAAAATTACAGATATAAAATCAGACGCCTGATATAATGGAATCCAACATAAAAACCTTGGAAAATAACAAGAACAGGAGGAAAAAAATGTATAACAACATCAAAACCAAACGAATTCTTGCGAAGAACATCCTCGCCAGCAACGACACCTGGGCCACAGGCATCAACAACAACGATCTGCTGGTAGGCCCGGCTGGAGCTGGCAAGACCAGAGGCTATGTGGTGCCCAATATCCTCCACGCCCAGGACAACCTGATAGTGGCCGACACCAAAGGGAACCTTCGCAGGCTGTATGGGGAGCATCTGGAAAAGAACGGCTACAAAGTCATGCATCTGGACTTTACGAACGTGGCTGAGACCCCCTGGGGCTACAACCCCCTGGCCTATATCCGAAAATGCCGGGACGTTGAACTCAACCAGAACGGGGACTACTACAATGAACAGGACATAAAAAAGCTGGCTCAGGCTCTTTGCCCGTGGATGAACGGTAAAGAACCCTTCTGGGATCAGGCGGCTCAGATGTATTTGGAGGCGATCATCCTCTTTATAATGAACCTACTGCCCCGGGAGCAGCATAACCTGTACGAAGTGTACACCTTCCTTTCAAAAATGGGAACCGATGGACTGGAAGACATAATCGAGGAGGAGTGCACCACCCATCCTGACAGCGCTTTCGCACGCAAAATCGGGATGATCCGGCAGAACACAAAGGCAGAGAGAATGGATGCGAGCATCAAGGGAATCCTGGCTCAGCACCTGAACGTGGTGACCTACTCTGGCGTGAAGCGAATGTTTCGCATGAAGGAGCAGGTGGACATGAATGCTTTCCTGGAAGGAAAGACAGCACTGTTCCTGTCTGTCAGCGACTCCGACCGCAGCCAGGATGCCCTGATAAACCTCTTCTACACCCAGGCACTGCAGTATCTTATGACCGCAGCCGACAGGCAGCCGGACAGCCGCCTCCCCATTCCAGTGCGTTTCATCCTAGATGACTTCAGCACCAACACCGTGATTCCAGATTTCGATAAAATTATATCAGTAATCCGCTCCCGGGAAATCTATGTCAGCGTGGTCATCCAGAGTCTCTCCCAGTTAGAAGGCCTCTACGGTCACGCGAAGTCCCAGACCATCATCAACAACTGCGACCACTGCCTGTACCTGGGTGGCACGGACACTCAGACAGCCAAGTATTTCGCCGAAAAGTTCAACTGCCAGATCTCCACGGTTCTGAACCTGCCTCTGGACACCATGTTCATCTTCGAGAGAGGCACTAAGCCGCGCAGGGTAAAGAAGTATGAGCTGGCTCAGGACGAAGTCTACCATAGCCTGATGGAATCTATAGAACGGATGCCGGCAGGAGCTAAAGCAGAGCCCAGAAAGGAGGCTATATGAGAGACGAGGATAGGATACTCCTGACAATGGAGGAACGTCTAAAACGGTCGTCAGGGTCTTTGGCGGCTTCGCCGGAGGCCGCTGCCAAACTGGTGGAACGGTTCTCCCGGATTCCCTCATTCCAGGTCTTCTTCGGAAAGCCTGATGTGGATGCCATGTATGGACTGACCGGAGAATTCTGGGATCATCCGGCTGTGGATATGGACAGCTACCATGGCTTCAGCCACAGCTTCCGTCTTGCGCTTGAGCACGACAACGATTTCTTTCGGCTGTCCTCACTGGGCATGCCCATGGCAAAAAAGCTGGATCCCTACAAGCCAGTTTGGGGCGTCAGGATGAACAACGCCATAATCCTGTTGGGGCTGATGCTGCTGGATCATGCAAAGGGCAGCCTAAGACCCAAGAATATCTACCACTGTATGCGGATGACACTGGGACAGTACCTGGATGCTCTGGCGAATCTGGACTTTCAAAAAAATGAGAGACAGGATTCAAGCCGGGAGGAGTTTCAGATTTGGAGGGAAGCGCTCCTAAAGGACTATGGCGGATCCACCCCTCTGGTGAAGGCGCTGGCGGGCATCCTTGGGCGTTACATTACTGCCTGGCAGGAGTTCGACCATTTAGATCATATCATCCGCTGCATAGGCGCCCTCTCCTGCTATCTGGAACAGGAAGAGGCAGGGAGAACCCTTCCTCCGAAGGAAGCGGACAGAGTTCGGCATTTCCGGGAGGCACTCTGCCAGTACAGCCCTGAACTGGAGGGATGGGAACTGGTGGAAATGGACAAGCGGTACCTGGATCCCTACGGGTACTATTTCAACTTGGCTTATGAATATCCAGAGGATGTGCCAGATCCCATCAGCAAGGACATCGCCCCAGGAACCCTGCGCAGCCAGATTTTCCTTTCTGAGCAAGATTACAGCCCCAAATCTCTTCTGGGACTGGCCGCCAAGTCACCTTCCCCGGATCTGCAGGCACTTCTGGAAAAATATGTCTGCAATAAGCGGCTGACATCCGCTATGAGGGAGATCAATATAGCGGTGATAAACCTGTTTGTCCTGTTTGTGGAGCCTTATCTGCGGATGGGGACATACTGCTACAAAAATCATTGAGAATAAGGAACCAATCACTTCCCGGCAACAGCCATAGCATGTGTGCTGCTGTGGCTGTTTCTGCCAAGTTTCATTCCCAGGTACAGTTCAAATAATCTGCACCGTTTAAACAGAATTATCCATTATAGCCCATCTTGCCTTGTCTGCACACTTGGCTCACTTAGAATCACTGGGGAAAGTGAAATTTCATAAGTCTTTTTCTCCAGGTACTCCCAGTCCTCATTATCAACCGATACGCTCCCACGCATTGTTTTGCTCCTCATATTGGGATAACTATGGATGTGCGCGGGATTTCCCCATATGGCCATCCTAATACAATACTCGTAGCACATCAAAAAATGTTTGTAAAATTTACAAACTGTTTTTTTAGAACTGATATAATAGTATCTACAAGACGCACATAGACAACTGAATGACCGTCCGAAGAGGATCTTCTCCAGGGAAATACGCCGTAATGCCCGGATGGGCCAGCGTGTCAAGGGGAAGGGAAACGCCGTGAAACAATAGCGGCGGCTTCGGAGGAGAACGGCACGGAAAAACCTATAGAAACAGAGGAATAAAAAACTCAAAAATTATGAAAACAGGAGGAAATGAAAAATGGCTATTGATTGGGAATATTACCTTGACGCAGAGGGAGATGAGCTTCAAGACGCATATGACCTGGCGGTGGAAGAGGCAGAGGAGATGTTTGGATGGGACGAGGATTGGGACAACGATTGATGGAATGGAGAAATGCAATCAGGTTTCCCGGGAAACAGGACATATGGAAAAAGAAAGGAGAAAGCTAACATGTACAATCTAAACGAGGCAAGAATCATCAGGGAATCATCCTACGGCTACCACCTCATCCCGATTCAGGATGAGATGCTGTCCCACCGGGAGGTGGAACTGGTCGGGGAAGTGGACGCGAACACAGTGAATACTCTCATCCGGCAGCTGCGCTATCTGCAGTGCGAAGATCCAGAGGCACCAATCACCCTTTACATCAACAGCCCTGGCGGCAGCGTGGACAGCGGTATGGCGCTCTACGATGTGATGCAGGCAGTGAGCTGCCCTGTTCGGACTGTCTGTGTGGGTCTGGCGGCCTCCATGGCGGCTCTGCTCTTTGTCTCAGGCACAGAGCGCGACATGCTGCCCCACAGCCGTCTCATGATTCACGACCCGCTGATTGTTCAGACCGGCGGCAGCGCCCTGAAGCTGAAAGCGGTCAGTGATGATCTGATGGAAACCAGACAGATCATCGCCAGGGTCATCGCAGAGCATTGCGGCAAGAGCATGGAGGAAATTCTGGCAAAGACCGCAAACGATTGCTACTTTCGGGCGGAGGAGGCAGTTAAATTTGGGCTTGCTGACCACATTATCACAAGCCTTGCAGATAAATGATTCCGCGGCAAACAGAAATCCGATACAGCACATCCCGGCAGCCGCAGATGGCTGCCGGGAAAGCAGGAGGTGCCCCAAACCAGGCGGAGTATGAAAAGGAGGCTTTATGAGAAACATGGAAAGAGCGATCCTGCCGCCACAAGGCTGGTGCAGAAGCTTTATGGTATACATACGGCATATTTGTTCTGCAAAAGTGCGAGCAAGGACATGATGGAAGGGTTGACTGGCGAATTCTGGGCCTGCTTGGAGAATTTCAATTCGGTTTGCATAGCATTTCTCCAGTAATGCGATCAGATCATTATTACGGTTTTCTGTATGCACACTTTCAATCAGCACTGACTCCGGGAATAATCAATAACCGATACCTGAAATACTTGCAAAATCTTGAATATCCCGTCAATATCCCGGGCCGAGCAGTTATTTATTCTTACAAATTTCCCACCTCTTATAATCAAGCATAAACTCCGCTGTTGCCTCTGACATTTCAGATATGACCCCTCCATCGTAGATCGTTTGTATAGCAAACAGGGTATTTTCATCGTATGTAACCATAATCTTGTTAAACTCAGAATCATTCCCACTTCCGGGACCCACTATGATGTCACCGCCATTATCTGACCTTGCCGTAATGGCCTCTATCACGGTAAGCTGTCCATCCTTCAGCTCTTTGATATCCCCTTCCAGATTAGGAGTACTGTCCACCTATTTTGCAGATGTGCCAATAGAGACTGTCCGATATCTTTATGAATTTTTTCTTAACACTACTGCAGTAGTGTTGACAGCCCGATAAGAAAGGTGTAATGTTTAACCAAGCAGAAACTACTACAGTCTTATAGAAGGAGGATTAAAATGGATATTAAACTTTTCGATTCAGAATTGAAAGTAATGTGTGTACTTTGGAATGAGGGCGATACCACGGCAAAACATATATCTGATGTTCTGAAAAAAGAAATTGGCTGGAACATGAATACCACCTACACACTGATAAAAAGATGTATCAAGAAAGGGGCGATTGCGCGTTCTGAACCAAATTTCATGTGCCATGCCCTTATTCCCAAAGAAGAAGTACAGGAAGCAGAAACAAATGAATTGATTGACAAGATTTATGACGGTTCCGTTGACAAACTGTTTGCAGCCCTGTTAGGCAGAAAAAAGCTCTCCGCTGAACAGATTCAGAAGCTCAAACAGATTGTGGAAGATTTGGAATGAGGTGGTGTAAATGAATTTACTGCAAATGAGCTTTTCGGGGGCTGCTTTCATTACTGCAGTAGTGCTTATCCGTGCGGTGGCAATCCATAAACTGCCGAAAAAGACTTTTCTTGTTTTATGGGAATTGGTGATGTTAAGACTGCTTATCCCGTTTTCAATTCCGTCTATGTTCAGTATTTATACGTTGATAACTCACAGCATATCTTCTACAACCTTGCCGGAAGTTGGAACAAATTATAACATTCCCACTATGCAAGGGCTGTTTGTTACAACACAGGGAGCAGTACAGTCGCCAGCGGATATTTCACCATCTGTTTCCATGTGGTTTCTTGTATGGTGTGCAGGAATCATACTTACCACATTGTTTTTCGTAATATCTTATTTGCGTTGTCTGACTGAATTTCGGACAGCTTTACCCGTCCACAACCATTATATAGAAAAGTGGCTGGCAGAACGCCCATTGAAACGTCCAATTTTGGTAAGGCAATCTGATAGGATTTCCTCCCCATTAACTTATGGCATTTTTCGTCCTGTTATTTTAATACCGAAAAAAATGGACTGGAACAACGAAAAGCAACTGCAATATGTTCTCTCACATGAGTATGTGCATATCTATCACTATGATACTGTCACAAAGTTGATTGCGACACTTGCTCTTTGTATTCATTGGTTCAATCCTTTTGTGTGGGTGATGTATCTTCTTTTTAACCGTGATATAGAACTGGCTTGTGATGAAAGCGTGATACGGCAATTTGGAGAAAAATCAAAATCTGCCTATTCGCTGATGCTTATCAACATGGAAGCAGCAAAAAGCGGGCTATTGCCATTTTGTAACAACTTTAGTAAAAATGCCATCGAAGAAAGGATTACAGCGGTTATGAAAATTAAAAAGACCTCACTACTTGCAATTTGTATTGCTGCAATACTCATTATTGGTGTAACTACTGCTTTTGCCACTTCCGCAGCGGGCAACAGCAAAGAAAAAAATACTGTTCATGACACAGATTTTTCTGATGAAGAATTTGATAAATTGCTTGCCTTACAATTTGACGGTTACGAAGATATGAGTGTTTCAGAATTTCAAAGCAAAGTATGGGAATTAACAGACACGAAAGAATATCGTAATTTGTTGGAGAGGTTCTCTCAAAATACTACTCTATATGAGCAAAAGGACAGTAATGAGGTTGCGTCTTTTCTGTTTTACACATTAGAACCCCTCACAGCTGAAAAGTGGCAGACACGGGATTTTGGAGGAGGCATAACAACTGATTATCCCGATGCTTCTGATAATGCCATGCTGGAATTTGTTTTTAGCCTTACCATTCAAAATGCTGATACCCTTACTGTCGGTGAGTACAATGTTGCACGTTTGGGCGTTGCGAGCGGGTTACAAAATATCTTACAAGGCAAAACGAAAGAACAGTTACAGAATAATTCATTTATGCAGGAAGCAATCCAAGCTGAAATCGAAAAACTGAATGGGCAATGGAATACAGATAAACTGCAAATTTCCGTGGATTATTCCTATATGCCCCTTTTGGAACTGGACGCTGGAAAGAGCGAACAGGAAAACATACAGCAAGAACAGGAGCACCGGGAATATCCAAATGGCACAGAGGAAGATTACCGTTCTTTATTGAATTTGAAAACAGCCAATTACCAAAACATGCCAGTTGCAGATTTTAACATGGATTTACTGGAATGGGCAAATGAAAGTTATGAACGAATGGAACGGATCAATGTTGATACTGCCCATCAGGATTTTTCCGTGAACCTAAACAGTGACGAGCTTTCTTTTGTATCATTAACCACATGGCTTTCGGGAGTGGAAAATGGAAAATATGTGCAAAGTATTAACACGGGACGGAAAGAGGAAGACCCTATCCATAATCAATATCTTCCGTCAAAAACAGCGGAAGAAAACGGATACGGTGCATGGTGTGATTTGTTCTACCAATTTTCCTATCATATCGCAGACAAAAAGACGCTTACTGTTGGAGAACGTGACGATTGTATCGGCAATATGATGAACAAGATACAGGATTTTTGGAACAGAACAGATATGGAAGAAATGTTAAGTATGACAGAAGATGATATTGTAAGTAAGCTACAAGAAATTGCAGCAAAATACAGTAATGCCAACATAACAATTACAATTCGTGAAGATTCTGTGGGTTTTGAGAAAATGGACGAACGAAACAGGGAATTTGATTAACAGTAACCGTTGTCAGATAACAATATCCGTCTGCCTCATGTGGAAGAAAGGGGGAAGCATCTATGCTTTGGACAGAAGCAGGTATTGGCTGGTTCTAAGTCATCATGAGGCGTGGTATCAAAAAAATGGATATACTCCTTCACATGCTTCGGCATTAATTTTTTAATCTCAATAATTTTACTCTGCCAATTTATCTTAGAGCTGATACATGGTTACAGATGTTCCCGTCCAGTTCAACGATCTCGGAAGTGCCATCATTTGCAATACTGTTTCGAAGTACGGCGTATACCTTTGTTCAGTCCACTTTTACAATACAAATCTGGGTTGCTTTCAGTCCGCTGTCGGAAGAACTTCCCCATACCTGAATAAACTGACCGGATGCCAGGTCTGCCGCTGTTGCCTCTGACATTTCAGATATGTCCCCTCCATCGTAGATCGTTTGTATAGCAAACAGGGTATTTTCATCGTATGTAACCATAATCTTGTTAAACTCAGAATCATCCCCGCTTCCGGGACCCACTATGATATCACCGCCATTATCTGACTTTGCCGTAATGGCCTCTACCACGGTAAGCTGCCCATCCTTCAGCTCTTTGATATCCCCTTCCAGATTGGGATTACTGTCCACCCATTTTTTAGATGTGCCAGACGTGCTTTGGCTTTGTGCTTTTGGCTGTTCTTTCTGCGTGCTGTCTGTTCCCTGGCTGCTGCTTTCACCGGATTGCGCTTCTGGTGACTCTGGTTCATTCCCGGTGTCGGTTCCTTCTGAGTAGAACGGATTTTGCGGACATTCAAAATAAAAAAGAATGTGGAGGTAACAAACAATGGCAAAGACGATTTTTGAGGAACTGGGCGGCAGATACGAGCGGCAAGGCGATTACTTAATACCGTGCTTAACCGTACCCGCCGAAGAAGAACAGCCGATAGGCACATGGGGACAGCGACATCTGGATTATCTGAAGCAATACCGAAAGGTTACATACACCCATCTTCTCACAAGCGGCAGGCTCAACGCTTACCTTGCCGACATCGACAAACAGGCGCAGGAACGCTTTGAAAGGCTCATAGAGGGCATGAAACAGGCACAGGGCATAACGGAACGCCTAAAGGAAGAAAACGCCTTAGAATGGGCAGGGTGGCTTAATAACATAAGAGCTTGTGCGAGGGAGATTATAGAACAAGAATTGATTTTTGTATAGCGGAGTGGCGGCAGCGAAAACTGTCGCCATATTAATTTAAGTATATTGACACAATTTTTAAAAAGTGGTATATTTATAACACAAAGAGCGAAATACACCACAAAACAAGGAGGATTTTTATGAACCACAGAATTAATTACTTGGGCTTTTTATCTTTATTAGCGTTAATTGCGATTTTAGGGTGGCAAACAGAAAATACTGGTTTATACGGTTTCTTTGGCTTTGCCTATTATCTGCGCTATTTCTGGGTCATACCAGATGAATTTTTCCGCTTTAATGTTCAAAAGGCGGCTACATTTGCGTTTATGTCAGAAATGATTTCTCTTGTTCTTTTTATGTTTGTTTGTGTTTATATTTATGGTATTGCTAAGGCTGTTCCTATGGCTTTTGCACTGAGTTTTGCTGTGGCTATTTTAGCTTTTAGTGTTGCTCTTATTGGTTTTGAGTGGAAAGAGCGAAAGGGTGCAGAGAATGATTAAAAATCGCATAAAAGAATATAGAGCAAAATATGACATGAAACAAGAGGATTTAGCCAAACTTGTAGGTGTTCGTAGGGAAACTATCGGAAATCTAGAAAAAGGAAAATATAATCCCTCATTAGTTTTGGCATGGAATATAGCAAAAGTCTTTGGTGTTTCTATCGAAGAAATATTTACAATTGAAGATTAAGAAGGAGATATTTTGAAAAATAATAATTGGATACGTTGTCCTGTTTGTGGAAATAAAACTCGTGATAAAATCAGAGAAGATTCGATTTTGAAAAATTATCCTCTCTATTGTCCAAAGTGTAAACAAGAAACATTGATTGAAGTAATAAATTTGAAAATGACAGTCATCGCAGAGCCAGACGCAAAGACGCAGAGCCGATGAACTTGTGAAATAAAATCACAGTTCATTGGCTCTATTTTATTTCATGAGGTTTTAAGGCAAACGCCCACCATATAAAAAAACGGTGTATTATTGGTTTTTTATCAGAAATTCAATGTAGCGTTTACCATTTCAACGGAGCGTTTGTTGAATATAGTATTTCTTGTGGTAATATAAGAGGTAGAAAGAGGGTGTAAAAATTGAATGCTCAAAAAACAGGCAGCTTGATTGCTGATATCAGAAAAGAAAAAAATCGTACTCAGCAGGATTTAGCTAATGAATTAGGAGTATCAAGTGCAGCTATTTCAAAATGGGAACGAGGAGTTTCCCATAGTTAAAGATACCACACCAAATATGATGAACCCACGCTTATACACTACCAGCTATAATAAACCGCAAGGACAGCAATTTGATACTGCTGTCCTTTCTTTTATAAAATTGCAGTACACAGAAAAAAGCTGTAAAATGATAAATATATTTGTCCTTGTAACAATTCTCGGACATTTGCCTGTTATACTATTTGCAAAAAGAAAAGGAAGTGAGGATATGAAGCAGATTTTAATTGTCGAGGACGACAGTTTTTTGAATAAGATGTTGGCCTATAACCTGACCGCAGACGGGTACGGCGTGACTTCTGCCCTGAATGCCAGGACCGCAGCTGATGTCCTGCGCCAGCGGGAATTTGATTTAGTGCTGCTGGACATCAACCTGCCGGATGGGAATGGTTTTGAACTGTGCAAGCTGATAAAGCCCCAGCACCCGGACACCATTGTAATCTTCCTGACCGCCAACGATCAGGAAAGCGACCAGATACGGGGCTATGAGGTGGGCGCGGTGGACTACATCACAAAGCCCTTTGTGATCGGGGCCTTGCAGCGGAAAATCAAAGCCATGTTCGCCATGCTGGAACACCACAAACCGGCCAAGGACATTTACGACGACGGGCGGCTGTTTCTGGACTTCTCGGAGCAGGCGGCTTCCCTAAACGGCAAGCCCCTGACCTTATCCCCGATGGATGTCCTGTCGGTGGAGCTGGACGGGGACACGGTGGATCAGAAGTTTTTGGACGAGATCGTTTACCTGCTGGGGCTGGAAGATAAACTGAAAAATATGCCGAACAATCTTTCCGGCGGACAGCAGCAGCGTGTGGCTATCGCACGCGCCCTGATTACCAAACCGGCTATCGTGCTGGCCGACGAGCCGACCGGCAACCTTGACAGCAAGACCAGCGCCGAGGTGCTGGGGCTTATCAAGCGCACCAGTGCGGAGTTCCGGCAAACTGTTGTGATGATTACCCACAATAACGACATAGCCCGTCTTGCAGATCGGATTGTCCGCATTGAGGACGGAAAGATTGTGGAGTAAGGAGGTGGCAGGCTATGACATGGCCTTTTGAAAATGATACCAGCGCCATTACAAAGAAGCTGGCAAAGAAAAGTTTGCAAAGCGAGAAGCGCCGGAATCTGATGGTAGTGATCGCCGTTGCGCTGGCGGCATTTCTGATCTGCTTTACGGGAATTGTATCTACCTCCCTGACACAAATGCAGCGCAATCAGGTTGTCGATACTTATGAGGCGGTTTGGCTGGGCGTAGAGGAAAACGACATTGAAACCCTAAAAGGAGTGCCGGAGTTTGAGCGCGTAGGCGGCTACTATATGCTGGGTGAGGAACTTTCAGAACAGGGCTATCATGCCTCTTATGTATATAATGACGCAGAAATGATGGAGATTGGGCGCGACCAAATGAAGCTATTGGAGGGGAATCTGCCCCAAAAGGCAAATGAAGTTGTCGTAAGCGAATACTTTCTTTCCACCTATGGACACAATGCCAAGATCGGGGACACTGTGACCTTAGATACAGAGAGTTTTCATGGCGATTATGTCGTTACCGGCATTCTGGACAGCGTAAATGAAAAAGAAGCGAATACCTGTGCCATCATTCTTTCCAAAGCTGCCCTGAAAGAATGGGACGGGTTTAACCCCGCTGGGTATCGCGCCTATGCCCATTTCAAAAACAGCGTTCAGTTGGACGAAGAACTGATGACCTCTTATTGCAGGGAGGTTGCGGAGGAATATCAGCTTTCTATGCCCAAAATGAACAGCAAATATTTTGCTTATGCTTCTAAATCCTTTGATTTTTTACCGATTGTTGGTGTGATTGCTATTGTTCTGATCGGCGGCTATATTGTGATCCAGAGTATCTTCCGTATCTCCATCAATGACAAAATCCAGAGCTACGGGCAGCTTCGGACGATTGGCGCAACGCCAAAGCAAATCAAGCGGATTGTAAAGCGGGAGGGACGCAAACTCGGCAGTATCGGAATTTTGATTGGTACAGTACTGGGTGTATGCGGCGGTTTTCTTTTGTTTCCCAAGGGATTTAATGCTGTTTCCTATGTGGCAACGATTATTTTGACACTCATAAGCAGTTGGATCATGGTATCTGTTTCCATCCGTAAGCCGGTGAAAATAGCGGCAGGAATTTCCCCCATTGAAGCCGTCCGTTTTACCCCGGCGCAAAAGGACATCCGCAGCCGGAAAAAGAATATCAAGCTCAATCCTGTTTCAATGGGAATTGCGAATTTTAAGCGTGACCGCAAAAAGACCGTTGCTATTGTAGCCTCATTGAGTTTGGGTGGAATTATCCTGCTTGTGGTATCCTCCATTGTTTTGCTGCGCTCCCCAGAGGCGCTTGCAAGACAAGAGTTCCCGGATGGTGACTATAAGGTTTATCTGGATTCAAAGTTGTCAGAACAAGAAGTCATGGCAGCAGGAAATCCACTGAATGAGGAACTCAAACAGGAAATTTTGTCTATTGACGGTGTAACCGATGTGATTGCAAAAAGGCAAAGCCTTCATATAAATTATAACGTCAACGGAATTGAATATGGTGGTATGTGTGATATACTGACTGATCAAAATTATTCTAAGGTTGAAGCTTCATTGATAGAGGGCACTATGCCGACGGATACACACAGCATCCTAATTGATTCGGCAACAAGTAACCGTGAACATATAGGTGTCGGAGAAACAGCTGAACTTATCTCCGGGAAATCAACCATTCCGGTTACTATATCCGGGGTGTTTAACAATAATCTGGATAATGGACATGGAACACATCACTTTGACGGTGTATTGGAATTTGCACCGGAAGCATTGTTCCATGAACTGCACCCGGAAATCACCTCTTTCGATTATTCATGGAGCATTGTAAGTGATCCCCAAAAAGCGGATCATGTGAGGGATGAATTAAAAAATATTATATCCGCTCATACGGATATTGCATTAGATGATATTAACACTGTAATTGAGTATGAAAAAAACATAAATTCTTTTGTATTTGGCAGTATGGAGGTACTTTCATGGCTGGTATTCCTCTTTGGCGTTATCAACCTAATTAACACGACCCTCTCTAATCAAATGTCCAGAAAACAGGAAAACAGTGTTTTGCGTTCCATCGGACTGACCCAAAAGCAGCTATGTAAAATGAATATCTGCGAGGGGCTGTGCTATGCATTCTTTGCAACATTGGCGACGCTGATCGTTGGGCTTCCGGCTTCCATCTTTGCTTGCAGCAAATTTAGTGTAGGAGCTTTTGCCGGAAAAGTAGTGCCTTACAAATTCCCGGTTTTGGAAATGGGTCTGTTCATTCTGGTATTGTTCGGAATGGAGCTGATTTTGTCTGTATGGACAGTCCGCAGACAGAAAAAACAATCTCTGATTGAACAAATGCGGGCGATGGAATGACCTTTTGAGATCGGCGGGGCGGCGTATGCTGCCCCGCTTTTTTCGCCATTTCTCAAAAAAATTTTTGAAATGTCCGAGCGTTGTAACAATTCAGCCTGTTTTTCTGTCGAAATCAAAGGTACCTCGGACATTTATAGTTCTTCCAAAAGTTTGATGATAATATTACCATTCATGGAAGAAGCAATCTGTTATTGCAATAATGCGAAATTGACGATAGAAAGTTTTTCATATCTCGGTCAGCTCAACAATTACATTACTCTGCTGATACAGCCAGTCCGTAAATTCTTTCGGGCTGGCTATTCCTGTTTTTACAGCCTTTTTTCTCTGCAATGCTTCTTTCTTAAAGTCGGAAAAGGCAGCCTGTATTTTTTCCAGACGGTCAGCCGGAAAGCCTGCGGTATTTTTTACCCGGTTTATTTTGTTGCGCCAGTTCTGGCATTCATTTTTATAAAGCAGGTCATAGGTATTTTCTCTTGCCCTCTCGTCAAATTCCCGCTTGTTTTGAAGCGCCTGTGCTTTTCGGCACTTATCGCTGCACAGCTCATACCGCTGGCTCTTTGCCAGAAAATATTTTCCACAAACCTTGCACCGCCGGAAGCAAAGCCCCCAGTCATTCAGTCTGCTCAGATAATAGGTAATCAACGGGTAGAGGGACGCATAGGCAGACACACATTCTTCTGTGCGACGGTTGTCCGGGAACCAGAGGTCAAGCCGGGTATCTTCTGATGGTGCGCCTTTGAAATAAAGGCTGCCAGCTTGAAAATGTTTCGGTTTTCCTGTCTCCCTGTCAAAGGTCATGGCTTCGTTATGGAATACCCCGGTCAGGCTGCTCATTTTATCCATGAAGCGGTCACAGGCAGCGTTACGGTCACGGGGTTCTCTGGCAAGCAGATAGCTGTTCCAGATACGGAACGCCACATACATTTTCAGAGGGTCATTGCTAAGATATTTTCCCCAGAGAAATTCGCTTGCCGCCTGCTCCAGCTCCGGCTGTTTCCATCGGTTGGAGTGGAGGGCTTGCCGCAGCGGAGAAAGCCCGTATAAGTTCCAGTCTCTGTCCGTGTCACGCTCAAAGTTTATCAAAAAAGTTCCCAGCGGGCGTGTCATATCACAAAGCACCTCTGCGTTTTGGCTCCCGTTCAGCTGGAAGCGGATCTGCTGTTCTTCCCCAATCAAAATCCGCTCTTTCATTTTCTTCCTGTCCAGCGTCAGGACAAACAAAATCCTCTCAAAACATGGCTCATGCCGTATAAACTGATTCTCCATCCCTATCCCTGCCTTTATCTATGGTAATTATATAATTCAGTTATATCCGTTACACTCATGGTATCGCAGAAGCGTTGTTTTGTCAAGGATAGTCCGCTATGATGATTGTAGTTGGTAATTTCGTGCCATACAGTACCTTGACAAGTGAATGACCGTCCAAAAGGGATATGACCGGCAGGAGAAGTGACGCATCCGGCGCACCAATGCAGGGAAACACCGCAGGAATGGGGCAGGAAAACGGCTTTTGGGGAGAACGGCAACAGGAAGCATTTTAACCTATTTGATTTATGGGAGGAACAGAATGAACGATAAAAAGAGATTGAACAGCTACGAGGATTTACCGCTGGTTTTGGATGTGGCGGACATTCAGCGGATTATGGGAATTTCAAGAGCGAGCGCCTATGAGCTGATACACACACCCGGCTTTCCGGCGTTCCGCAGGGGCAGGCTTATCAAGGTCAGCAAAATTGCCTTCTTTGAATGGATGGCAAAAGGCTCCGAAACCGTACCAGTAAGCGACAAATAAGCGTGAGGTATCATTCCCTGACTGCAAACTGCCATACTTTCCAAAGGGGTATACAGAGGGAAAAAACCTTAAAAATGATACCGAAACGCTACACCAAAACAGCCTATCTGCGTACATCAGATAGAAACGGAGAAAGGAGCCGGTTATGGCAAGAATGAGCAACAAGCGGCGGTTGGAATGGTCTTTCTTCCTAAATGACCGCAGCCGTATCACTTACAACGAACTGTGCCGGAAATGCCAGCACGAATGTAAACAGAGCTTCCGGGCGGTTGTGGTTGACTGCCCGAAGTATCTTTCCAAGCGTTCCAAGAAAAAGAACAAGACTGCCGGAAACGGCAAAATCCCTTAGGAACTAAGGGCGCACTTCTATACATAGTCTAAAGACCATGTATCGTGCGTCCTGCGGAGCTTATCTCTGCCGCTGATAAAATCAGCAATCCGAGGTATGCGTTCGCTTCGCTCCGACAAGGTGGCTACACCCCCTTGCGCCGCTAAAGCGGCTATCCCCTGTGTACCCGCCGAAAAGAGAAATCCGCTCTGCGGTTTCCCCTTTTCATCGGGTTTTATAGAAGCACTGACACACTGACCGTCTGCGGATGGTCTTTTTTATCTTATAAGCAAAGGATGTGAGAACATGGAAAAATCTTTGGAACAGTTGAAACAGGAATATGAAAAAACCACTGTCCTGCTGGAACGGGAAGAACGGAAAATGCAGCGTTTGAAAAACCGGCAGGCGTATCTGGAAAGCGGTTCCCGGAAACAGAGGACGCACCGGCTGATTAACCGTGGTGTAGCCATTGAGAGCATTGCGCCGCAGACAAAGGAGCTGACCGAAACGGAATTTTATTCCCTGATGGAAAGCATTTTGAATCTGCCGCAGGCGGAGCATTTCACCCGGTCTGCCGCAGAGAACCACGCCCGTATTTCCGGTCAGGAGAAAGGCGGTGACTAAGGATAGCACTTTATCATTTTTCAATCGCACATATAAAGCGCAGCGCCGATCAGAGCGCCATTGCCAGCGCAGCCTACCGAGCCGGGGAGCGTCTTTACAGCAGCTACTATGGAGAAGTCAGCGATTACACCAAAAAGGGCGGCGTGATCGCTTCGGAAATCATGCTGCCGTCCCATGCGCCGGAAGTATATCTTGACCGGGCGACCCTCTGGAATGCTGTGGAGAGCTGCGAGAAACATCCAAAAGCCCAGGCTGCTTCATTCTATGGAATCCGGGTGGGGAGAAACGGCATGGTCTGCTGTCCATTCCACAATGACCGCACGCCCAGCATGAAAGTGGACAGCCGCTTTTACTGCTTCGGCTGCGGAACTTCCGGGGATGTGATTGACTTTGCCGCTTTGCTGTATAGAAATGAACCGATACCTGAACGCCCACCAGCAGGACTTGCAGTAAGTACGGACAGGGATTGCGCCAGTGTTCCATGCACTATATCCGCTATGATGTGCTGCATGTCTATGTGCTTGCAAGACTGCAATACTGGTCTGTGCTGGCACAGAAAGACGAGGACAAGCTGCTGAAACGCCTGCTCAATGCCAGCGACAGGGAAAGAAACTCTGCGAAGAAAAAGCAGGCTGCGGAGCTGAAAAAGGCAGAGAAGCGTAAAGCCGAGGTTGACGGGCTGTTTGCTAAAATGTATGAGGACTGGTCTGCTGGACGCATAACCGAGTATAACTTCAATATGCTGTCCGAGAAGTACCAGAACGAGCAAAAGGAGCTTGAAACAAAAATAAGACAGCTTCACGAAACGATGGAAGCCGCCGTACAGACCGCAGCGGATGCTGAAAAGTGGATTGCCCTGATGAAACAGTATGTCAACCCTGTGGAGCTGACCGCCGAACTTCTGAACACTCTAATTGAAAAAATAACCGTCCACGAAGCTGTCAAGGGCGAGGATGGAAGCCGTGAGCAGGAAGTAGAAATCTACTACCGCTTTATCGGCAAAATCGATTGACCTTTCTTTTTTACCCAACAATATCTTTAATTAAGGGAAACGGGAAAAAGTATGCCAGATGTTTCTCTAATGCTTGATTTGTGCAGCATACTGGGCATAACTGTAAATGAACTGCTTAGCGGGGAAAGGATTATTATGGAGGATTATCAGAAAAGAGCAGAAGAAAACCTTATGGAATTACAGGCGAAAAAAGAAAAAGCACAAGGAGAATATAATTCTATATTGAAAATTTTGATTGTAACTTTCAGTTCATTTTTTGTGCTTAATATGGTTTTGAATTATTTCTTTCCAGAAATAAACTTTAACAATCTGTTGGGTTTGCCATCAATAGCTATTGCCGCTATTCTTTTGGTCAAGTGGTTTTTTAAAAACTATGAGATAAAACCAAGATAAGAACGAATGATTTTATCCTATTGATATGCAAACCCTATTTGTCGGGTAGAACGATATACCATTACAGAGCCAGACGCATAAGACGCAGAGCCAATGAACAAGTGAGCACTCACAGTTTATCGGCTCTGTTTTGTTTCATAAGGTTTTAAGGCAAACACCCACCATATAAAAAAACGGTGTTATGATGGGCGGTATTGCTATGCCCGAAAAGACTTAACAGACACTCTCCAGACCTGTTTTAAGTTTGGAGGGATTTTTTATGTCCTTTTTTCGGGCAGTTGTCCATCTGCTTATGCAACGCTACTTCTCACCATGAAACCAGAAGTAGAATCTCCACTTAACAGAATATGTATCTCCTATAACCGTAAAGGTCACAGAACCTTTGCGGTTTTTCTTTTGTCGTTTTTTATCGGAATGTGCCGCGGGGCTGTTTCTGCTGTTGGCTGTCGTTCCCCGCCTTTCCAATCTGGATTTTACATTTTCAAAAATTCAGATTGGAGGGAAAGGAACATGGCATACAACCACGGACGTGAGGACAGGAAATGGTGTATCTGGAAAGAAGCCGAGGAAAAGTCTTTTTTGCAGATATTGATTTGGATTTTATATAGCGTTAAGATTTCTTATGGGATACTGTCAACAAAAAAATGCCTTTGACTTTACCCTTATGGTAAAGTGTATACTTTGAGAAAGAAAAGAGAGGTGATTATCAGTGCTGTCTATTGGTGAGTTTTCAAAAATATGCAAAGTGTCTACCAAAACTCTCAGATACTATGCCGAGATAGGGCTTATTCTGCCAAGTGAAATCAACCCGGAAAATGGGTATAGATACTATGCCATTGAACAGTTGGAAATTATGCTGCTCATTATCCGCTTAAAATCATACAATTTCTCTTTGGAGGAAATAAAGCAGACTATAGAATCAGGAGAATGGAACGAGGAAAAACTGTATGCCGCCCTAATCCAAAAACGGAACGACATGAAAAAGCAATTATATGAACAGGAAAAGAGCCTGCGTCAACTGGAATGCGACATATCGAACCTAAAAAACGGGAAGCCCATCATGTCATATTTAGATAATATTGATGTAGAACTTGTGGAAGTATCAGTGATGTATCTGCTTTTTGTCCGAAAAATGGTTCAAGCGGATAATTTTTCTGATGAATACGGCATTTGTTTTGGAAAGCTATTAGGCAGGATAAGAAAAGAAAATTTGACCATAGCCAATCCTCCAATGGTCTTATTCCACAGCAATGAATTTAGCACATTTGGTTTAGATACGGAATTTGCTATCCCTATTAAGGAATATGTAACCGGAACAAGAGATTTTAAGGCGGGGCTATGTCTGAAAACTGTTGTAAAGGGAAGCTATTCGATTTTATCTTCTGTATATGCAAAGCAGACAAAATGGGCAGAGCAGAATGGGTACGAGTGTACCAATGCATTATTTGAAGTATATGTAACAGACCCCTCGCAAGTCATGGAGGAAGATGAACTAATTACAGAAGTCTATTATCCAATTAAAAAGATATGAAACGGAGGTTAAACAAATAGCATGGAACAGAAACAAATAGCATCCTTAGAAAATAAAATAAAAAAGGAATCTGGAAATATAGCCGGAATCATTGTGTTTAAAGATGATAATGTTGTTTATGAAAACTATTTTAATCAGTGTTCGGAAAATGACCCCATCCATATTTTTTCGGTGACAAAAAGCGTTGTTTCTATGTTATTCGGAATCGCCTTAGGCAAAGGCTGTATCATAAACCTTGATGAAAAAGTAATTGATTTTTTCCCGAATTATCAAATCAAAAAGGGGGGGGGGAAAACAATACAGCATATTACAATCCGTAATCTGCTTACAATGACTGCCCCCTATAAGCATAGATTTAACCCTTATCCAAAATATTTTTCCAGTGAGGATTGGGTAATATCTTCTCTTGACTTTTTAGGTGGACGCGGAAAAATTGGGGATTTCAGATATGCGCCCATAATCGGAATTGATATTTTATCTGGTATTCTTATCAATACTACAGGGAAATCTGTCTTAGAATTTGCACAGGACAATCTTTTTTATCCATTGGGAATTTCTGTTGAGAAAAATATATATTTTCAAAACAAAGAAGAACAACTTGATTTTTATAAATCAAAAGGTGCAAATGGTTGGGTTGCCGACCCAAACGGAACAAATACGGCTGGATGGGGATTATCTCTTACAACGATGGATATGGCTAAATTAGGGCAGTTGTATTTGAATGAGGGATATTGGAACGGCAAACAGATTATTTCTGATAAATGGATTATCGAGAGTACACAGGTACAAAGTGTTTGGAAAGCACGCCATCTAAAGTATGGATATTTGTGGTGGGTTATAGATGAGGCAGAGCATTCATATGCGGCTTTAGGTGACGGCGGAAATGCGATATATGTTAATCCTAAAAACAAAATTGTGGTTTCCATTTCCTCTTTATTTGTTCCAAGAGTTAAAGATAGGGTAGATTTCATAAAAAGAGAAATTGAACCTCTATTTCTATAAAACTATTTATTATGATAGACAGCCGCAAGCGGTAAATAAAAAAACCGTTGTTGGCGGCAGGCTTTTTATGTGCCTATTTGTATGGCAGAAAGAAAAAAATCTATCTTCATATTTTTAACATAGCTAAACTAACGGCGGTTTTGAAAAACAATCAAAGCCGCCGTTTTTATGTAGCAGAATGACTTTCATAGATATGGCGGTATGGTGAGGTGCTGCTATGTCTGTTTTTTATTTTATGTGTAGTCTTGGCTATGGTAAATTATCAAAAAAATCCTGTCTTGTGGAACGGAATATTCTGCCTATGAGTATGAACACACATTGGTGTCTATTTACAAGTTTCTCTAAAATTTCTTTGCTATTTGCAATGATAAATCTGGCCTGTTCATCTTTACACTTAAAATAGGCACTATTCATAAGCTGAACCATATCTGACGTAAGAGATGCTTCTTTATTTCTAAATGGCTTAAATTTATCTGCTCTGCTGTATAATAATGCAATCTGTGGATGAAGAGGGATATAGATATTATCCAAATATGTATGTTTCTCTAAATCATATGTTTCATATAATACAGGAAAACTACTTGTCACAAAATTATTATCTAAAGCTATCAAAAAACAAAAATTCAAGCATCGCAAATCTTCGCAAATTTGTCCAGGAATAAATTTATCGTCTAACCATACCATTTTATTAGCTGCCCGTACTAAAGATTTTGTTCCTCCAAACTGCATTCCATAAAGCATTTGGTCAATTGCTTGGATTTCTATATTATCCATTATACCATCCGAAAAACAGTCTTCGTCAACTTGATTTAGTACCCACGGATTCCTGACAATCATATTGGTTACAAACTTTGCCAATAGCTGTTTGTCTTCTAAATTACATATAAGAGCATGCTTATTCTTTGGGTCTTTACAAATTCCTATCACCTTTTTTTAAATTGCACTATAAGTGCTCTCTTGAACAGAAAGACTTTTTTCAATCTGGTTCGGTAAAATATATTTTCCCAATCTAGGATTCGCATCTTCCCAAAGTGTTTCATGAAGATAATTCTCAAAACAAATCTCTTTAGGAGAAGCTTCAAAGAAACACTTCTTTTTACGATCATATACATTAAGCTTTTGGTTCTCATTTATAAAATTGTTCAAATAAAATTGAGGTACATAATGCTGTCTTTTAGTCATTTGATTGTTCATATTGATAATTTAACTTGTTGTCCTATTCAACAAAAATGTGGAACAATCCATAAAATTTAGAAGTTCCACATTTAACCCTTAAATATTTTTACTTTATCAGCTTTTCTTCAAAGTCTGCATAATATTTTAGACACCAACAAGTCCAATCCATTGCTCCACTTCTTTCACAGAAACATCAAGAGTATCTGCAATATCCTCTATGGAATTTCCTTTTTTGTACAATTTCTGTGCTGTTCCAATTTTTGTTTTCTCAGATGCTTCCTTTTCCCTACTTTCCACATAAGTCTTTAAAATATATTCCTCATTAAACAATGTCATCATAATATACACAACCTCCTTTTCACGCCCTGACAAATACTCGCTCAGTACATTCTGATCCTTGCAGATACGAATCGTTTCCAGAACCGCTTCTCTGGTCCTTCCATGCAGTTTCACCTGTTCATTATATATCTTTGTAAAGGCTACATACTGATTTATGATATCTCCCTCTTTCCCATCATAGATCATTTTGACCTTTACATCAAGCACACTGTCATCCCCGGATAGTGTAACTTTACTTTCGGGTTTGACTGGCCAGAGTTTACCATAGATGCTTTTTACAGACAGGAACTACAGACTGTTTTTTATACTTTACTACATTCCTTCTTCCTGCACAACCGTTTC
>CAJTFW010000017.1 GCA_910575445.1 Lachnospiraceae bacterium
TATCACCTCATGATTATAATAACATATGTAATTTGTAAAATCCAGTATTTTCAATACAATACAGCATATTTTCCATTAACATATGTATGTCAATTCATCCCATGACTGAATGCTCATGTACGGTAAAGAAGCAAGCAACCGAAAACAAGAGATAGACCGCCAGCACCACACTATTCCGAACCAAAGAAGCCAAAGACCAAAAGACAAGCATTATGGAAATGTGCATAACAGGCTATGGAATCATGGATAACTCTATTCACAGCACATGGAAAAGCTAAAGTGCAGCTTTCCCACGTCCTGCAAACAGAGTTACCCACAATTCCATAAGACAGCCAGTTATACACATTCCCAGCAATGCCGACTACTACGGAATCCCACCCCTATCTTTCATTTCTTTTTATAAATTCTTAAATTTGTTTTAGGGTATTGCATTATCATCTACAAAGTGTTAATATGAATACATACCCACAAAATGTTAAGATAAAAGGAGGACAACATGGCACAGCAGATTTCTGAATCCGAATTGGTACTAATGAAAATCATCTGGAAGAATGGAGGGGCAGCTTTATACTCCCTCATCATGGAGGAATTAGAAAAAGACAAAAACGAATGGAAGAACAACACCGTACTCACCCTGCTTTCCCGGCTGGGCGAAAAAAAGTTCTTGAAAGTCAAAAAAATCGGCAGAAAGAATGAGTATGTGGCTACGGTAACAGAAGCAGAATATCAGACCATGCAGACCCACAGCTTTCTTGATAAAGTCTACGGCGGGAATGTGAAAAACTTAGTATCAACCTTGTTGCGGCAGGATATTCTTTCGGCAGACGAATTGAAAGAGATTGAAACATTTTGGAGAAAAGAAAATGAGTGAATTTATAAAAATATTATTGTCGCTGTCTGTTTCCGGCGCACTGTTACTGCTCCTCATTTTGGGATTGAAGCCGCTGTATAAAAACAAATTCAGCAAGCGTTGGCAGTATTATATCTGGATAGTGGTTGCTTTGCGGTTTCTGCTTCCCTTTACTCCCGACACTACGATTGTTGGAAGCCTGTTTGAAAAATTCGACACGGCAGCAATAACAAATGAAATCCCTACAAGCCCCAATGTACCCGTTCCCGCAGATACGGGTAACAGCAAAGCAGAGCCGACACAGACAAACCGGGAAATAACCACCGCTGCCATGCGTGAGCCATTTAACAAATATGTCTGCCTGTTTTTTATCTGGTCAGCATTGGCACTGGTTTTATTTGTTCGCAAGGTAACGGTTTATCAAGGATTTATCCAATACATCAAAGCAGGAAATAAAGAAGTATCGGATATAAAAATCTTGAATCTGCTATCTGATTGTGAAGAAAAACTGAATATCAAGACAAGGGTAGAACTATCCTGTAATCCGCTGATTGCCTCCCCTATGCTGATTGGTTTCTTTCGACCAAGAATCATTTTGCCTGTTGGCGAATTGGAAGATAAAGAGTTATCTTATATCTTTGTGCATGAGCTAACCCACTACAAGCAGAGGGATATGTTTTACAAATGGCTGATACAGATTATTGTGTGCGTCCATTGGTTCAATCCTTTTGTATATCTGCTGGAAAAAGAAGTGAATAAATCTTGTGAATTGTCATGTGATGAAAAAGTCTTATCCGTACTTGATGATAAGGCAAAGCGTGAGTATGGGGATACGCTGATTTCCTTTTTGAAGTCAAGCAATCTTTACAAAAGTTCTTTAGCTTCCGTTACATTGACAGAGGGTGCAGAACAATTAAAAGAAAGGTTAGGTGCTATTATGAAATTTAGAAAAAAGTCAAAAGTGGTTATTGCTATCACTGCTATTTTTACGGTTGCTGTTTGTGTCTGCTTTTTTGTAACAGGTGCATATGCCGCGCCTTCTGCTAATAGCAAAGAAAAGAATTTAATGCCGGACGCTGTCCCGAATGTTGAAAACAACAAAGGATACACATATGTTCAGCGTGGTTTCTATTCTGATTCCTACATCATTGAAATGGGCTGGAATCTAAGCGATACAATAAGCAAAGAATACACAAACAGCAAAGAAATAACATTAGAAGATAATTCTGTAATAAAGGTGTATTTTGATGAAAACACAGTAGATTATCTGAATGATAGTAACGCTATTTCTGCAATAGGGAAATTGCTTTATTCTTTAAACAACAGAGATATGCAAAATTATCCAACGATAGAAACACCGCTAATTACAAATGTTACTTATGTCAGCGAGAATAATTTATCAATACTTGCAGATGAATACTTTCAAAACAGTAGCTTAACTGAATTTTCAGCAATTTTTCCTGTATTAGATATAGAGCTTCAAAAGGAATATTGTCAAAAGATATATGATGATAATAAGATTGCTTTCTTTTCCTCTATCATACCGTACATGGATAGGGATTTAGTGATGTTGTATGCAGATAAATCAGACCAAGACCAAAAGGTGAATTTCTTTTCCGTTATCTTAGGCTATGTACAGTCAGATGACCTAAATCAATATGCAGAAAAATATTACGAAGCAAATAATATTTCTTACTTTACGATTTTGGTTAATTACATGACAAAAGAAGAAAGACAGGAATGGCTGAAAAGGGCGCAGACAGATAAGAAAACTAACTTTGTTGCAGTCTTATCTGAATAATTGTTTGATTAAATTGTTGCGGTTTAACAAGGGGCAGCCGATAAGAACAAAGCTGCCTCTTGCAAAATAAAAGAACCTAATCAACATTGTTTCCTCATGTGGGAGAAAGGGGGAATCATCTATGCCTTGCACAAAAGCATACAGAGAACACATCATGTATACTTTCAATGGCTATTGCAAGACCGTCATACGCTTTGCGGCTATCAACGCATGGCGTGACAGAAGCAGACGGCGGCAAAAAGAAATATCCCTTGAATACCTCACAGAAGAAAAGTTTTACCCTTTAGGCACAACAGACGAATATTTTGAAGCACCCTATGAAGAATACCCCGTTACGATATGCGGTCAGACAGTTATCCTCACCAATGAGGAACTTGCCACCGCCCTGTTATCTCTGCCAGAGAGAAACCGGGAAATCATTTTCCTTTATTTTTTCGGATATTATACACAACAGGAAATCGGGGAAATGTACGGACGTTGCCGGAGTACGACCGGGTATCAGATACGCAGGACGTTACAGCTTCTGCACAAAGAAATGGAGGTGCTTTCACATGGGGAATCCTAACCTTGTGCCTTATGAAACAATTATCAGAGCGACCAGCGGCGAGCCGGAAGCCGTGGACGAGGTTTTACGGCATTACAGCAAGCGAATCCGAATCGCCGCCATTGAAAACGGGCATATCGACAAGGACACCGAGGACAGCATAAAATCCCGGCTTGTTGCCGCCCTGTTCAAGTTCCGTTTTGATGAACAGGAAGTCTAAGAAGTCCTTTTGTTTTTCGATAAAAGGATATATAATAAAGCAATGAAAAAGTGAAAGTTGCAAAGGAAGTGAAATTGAAATGTGCATGGAATGTTATATTGATGAAAACAGAATAACACCATTATTAAAGCCATTGGATTGTTTAGCAAATCACACACAATACATTTGTGGAACTTGTGGGCGGTGTATTTGTATTGAACATGACCCCAAGCGTGGATTGCAACGGTGGAATTTCCCTTTTAAGTCGTTAGGAATTGCAAAATTATATTTGCGTACTGCTGATTACAGTATGAAAAAGCCATGTGGCATTTATGAGATAAAAAGTGAAAATGGCAGACTTTCATACAAAATCTTTGCGGACAGCGAGGCTATGCAATTATATCTAAAAAACAATAGCGGAAAAACTTGTGAAACAATGAAGCCTATTTTCATTGTTGAAGAATACAAAGAATACCCAAATACACAGGTAAGAAAATTAACGTTTGATGAAATACAGAAATATATGTCAGAGCGATAAATTCCCGCTTATGGAATTATAGTCAAAAACTGAATAATCGCCGCTACATAGAACGGCACACCAAGACAGGAAATCAAGAAAAGGTTTCCTGTTTTTTTGCGCCTGTTTTTGGCATTTTCAAAAATCGCCAGTATTATGCCGTGCAAAGGGGAATAAAAAGAAATTTCTCAAAATTCCCGCCTATTCTGGCTTGTGTGGTTTTGTAAGGAATAAGAGGAAATTTCCACAAATCTCCGTCAATTCTGTCTTGCGTGGTGTTGTTGGTATCAGAGGGAGAAATACCACCGCAGCATTGGCAGAAACCTCACCCCGCCCGCCGGGGAAACCAGCGGAAGCCCACACAGGGGAAGCCGCTGCTTTTTTAGAGCAAGATTCTACCACAGTACCAAATTTCGCTAATCGCTCATTTTGTCCTATGGGAATCTTGTTGGGGTTGCCACCCCAAGCCCGCCTTTTTGCGGCTTGCGCCGCTTGAAAAAATCCACCCACGAAAGGAGGTTCACAGCCATGAAAAGATACAACACGCCCCACCGAAGCCGGGTAATCAAAACACGCTTGACCGAGGAAGAATACGCCGAGTTTTCCGAGCGTGTCACCCTCTGCAAAATGAGCCAGTCTGAATATATCCGGCAAGCCCTAACCAAGTCAAGCATACGCCCAGTTATCACCGTTTCCCCGGTCAATGATGAACTGCTCTCAGCCGTGGGGAAGCTCACAGCCGAGTATGGGAAAATCGGCGGCAACTTGAATCAGATTGCCCGCTGTCTGAACGAGTACGGCGCACCTTATAACGCCCTCTCCCAAGAGGTACGAGCCGCCATAGCCGAGCTTGCCGCCTTGAAGTTTGAAGTCTTGCAGAAAGTAGGTGAAGCCGTTGGCAACGTTCAAACATATCAGCTCTAAAAATGCCGACTACGGAGCAGCCGAACAGTACCTAACCTTTGAGCATGACGAGTTTACCATGAAGCCCACTCTTGATGAAAATGGGCGGCTTATTCCCCGTGACGATTACCACATTTCCTCTCTGAATTGCGGCGGGGAAGATTTTGCCATAGCGTGTATGCGCTCCAATCTGAAATACGGCAAGAACCAGAAGCGGGAGGACGTAAAGAGCCACCACTATATTATTTCTTTTGACCCCCGTGACGCACCCGACAACGGCTTGACCGCAGACCGGGCGCAGGCATTGGGCGAATGGTTTTGCAAGACGCATTTCCCCGGACACCAAGCCCTTGTATGCACCCACCCGGACGGGCATAACCACAGCGGCAACATTCATGTGCATATCGTAATCAATTCTTTGCGGATTGCGGAAGTTCCGTTACTGCCCTACATGGAAAGACCAGCCGACACAAGGGAGGGCTGCAAGCACCGCTGTACGGACGCAGCTATGGAGTATTTCAAAGCGGAAGTCATGGAAATGTGCCACCGGGAAAACCTCTATCAGATTGACTTGCTGAACGGGAGCAAGAGCCGAGTTACCGAGCGTGAGTATTGGGCGAAGCGGAAAGGACAAGCCGCACTGGATAAAGAGAACGCTTCCCAAGCCGCCACGGGAGAGCCGCCCAGACAGACCAAGTTTGAAACCGACAAGGAGAAATTACGGCGCACAATCCGAGCCGCCCTGTCCTCTGCCGTTTCCTTTGAGGATTTTTCCGGGAAGCTGCTGCAACAGGGCGTGACCGTCAAGGAGAGCCGGGGGCGGCTATCCTATCTCACGCCGGACAGGACGAAGCCCATCACCGCCCGGAAACTGGGTGATGATTTTGACCGTGCCGCCGTACTAGAAGCACTCACCATAAACGCACAGAACGCCGCCAGAGCCGCCGAAATGCCCCTACCCAAACAGGAATACCCCCGCAGCATAAAAGACCGCTTACAGCGCAACAAAGCCGCCATAAACGCCCCGAAAAATGACGGAGTACAACGCATGGTAGACCGGGAAGCGAAACGAGTCGAGGGCAAGGGTATAGGATATGACCGCTGGGCGGCTGTTCACAATCTAAAGCAAATGGCGGCTACCGTGAGCATTTACGAGGAATCCGGCTTTACTTCCCCGGAGGAACTGGAAGCCGCCCTTGCCGCCGCCAATACAGAACTGCATGAAACCACCGGGAAACTGAAAGCCGTGGAAAGCACTTTGCGGGAGAAAAAGGACTTGCAGAAACAGCTATTGGCGTACATCAAGACCAAGCCAGCCCGTGACGGATTGCGGGCGCAGAAAACGGAGAAAGCCCGGAGAGCTTACCGGGAGCAGCACGAAAGCGAGTTTATCATTTCCGAATCTGCCGCCCGGTATTTCAAGGCACAGGGAATCTCCAAGCTGCCAGCGTCCAAAGCCCTACAAACGGAGATTGAGCAGCTTACCAAAGAGAAAAACGCCCTTTACAACGAGTACCGGGAGAAGAAAGCGAACGTCCGGGAATTGCAGACCGTGAAAAGCAATCTTGACAAAATATTACGCCGTGAGCCGGAACGGGGAAAGGGGCGGGAAAATGAACGGTAAACGCCCCTACATGGACTACCCACAGTACAGAGCCGCCCGCCGTCTTGTGCATGAGTGCTGCAACTACGATAACGGCAACTGTATCTTGCTGGATAACGGCGAGCCTTGCGTATGCGTCCAGAGTATCAGCTATTCGCTTATATGCCGCTGGTTCATAGCCGCCGTGCTGCCACTGGACGGGAAACTGGAAGCCGCCCTACTCCACCGGGCAGACAGGAAACGCTGTACCGAGTGCGGCGGGTATTTTCTCCCCAAGTCAAACCGGGGGAAATACTGCCCGGATTGCGCCGGACGCATGAAAAGAATCCATGCCACACGGCGCAAGCGGAAACAGAGGGATAAATGTCACGCTTTAGGATATTCCAGACCCCCGTAAATCAAGGCTTTTTTGACCGCCCTCAAAGGGTATGCGATACATTTATCCTTTATCCCCGAAAATGCCGTTTTAACTGCGTAACAGAAGCCACAGACAGGAGGTGAGAACCATAACCGAATACATCACAGCCGACACCATTATGCCGCCGTTTTTCCGATACCCCCGTTTTCTGCTGAAAATGGACTTGTCACAGACCGCAAAGCTGCTTTATTCGCTGCTCCTTGACCGTTCCGAACTCTCACAGAAGAACGGCTGGCAGGACAGCGAGGGCAGGACATACATTGTCTACCCTGTTTCGGAGATAGCGGAAATGCTGGATAAAGGCAGCACCGCCATAAAAGCCGCACTGAACGAGCTGGACGCTGCCGGGCTTCTGGTGAGGGAACGCCGGGGCTTTTCCGCACCGAACCGCCTTTATGTGAAAATACCGCAAGTGCCAGTGGTACAGTTTTCCGACCATATGACCGCCATACAGTCGGAAAAGCGACCCTCTGATAGCCGGAAAAGCGACCCTCATAAGGACGGAAAACCGACCTTTGCGTTGGACGGAAAACCGACCCCTAACCAACTTACTATAAACAAACTAAAAGAGAACCAACGAAAAGGAGTGGGTGGGGAGCAGCCCGCACCCTTTGGCAGATATAAAAATATTTTCCTCTCTGAAAGCGAATATGCGGAGCTGAAAGAGGAATACCCGGACAGGCTGGAACGGCTCATTGAGGAAATGAGCGAGTTCATAGCTGCCACCGGGAATGATTATGTGTGCCATGCCGCCGCATTGCGCCGCTGGTTAAACCGGGAGAAAAAGGAGAACCCGAAAAAGGGAATCCCCGATTATTCCTACAAAGAGGGCGAGAGCCTTTGACAACAGAGATAGAACGCCCCGTAAACAGGGCGTAAAAAACCATGAACAAGGAGGAAGATTTTATGAGTGATTATGATAACGCCATTTTCCGGCTTGCCACGGCACAGGAAGCAGAGCCGGAGGACTACACCGGGGAGGACGGGCTTTTATATTGCGGGAGCTGCCGCCAGCCCAAAGAAGCCTACTTCCCGGAGGGCAAAACCTTTTTCGGACGTGACCGCCACCCGAAAGAATGTGACTGCCAGAGAAAACGCCGGGAAACGCTGGAAGCCAGCCACCGGGAATACAAGCACCGGGAGGAAGTGGAACGGCTGAAACGGACAGGCTTCACCGACCCGGCTATGCGGGAATGGACGTTTGAGAACGACAACGGGAAATGCCCCCAAATGCACAAAGCCCATGCTTATGTAGAGTGTTGGGAGGAAATGAAAGCCGGGAATATCGGCTATCTGTTATGGGGCATGGTAGGCACAGGCAAAAGCTATTTCGCCGGGTGTATCGCCAACGCCCTCATGGAGCAAGAAGTTTCCGTGTGCATGACAAACTTTGCCCTTATCCTCAATGACCTTTCCGCCAGCTACAAGGACAGGAACGAGTACATAGCCCGCCTTTGCAGCTTCCCTCTGCTTATCCTTGACGATTTCGGCATGGAGCGTGGCACAGAATACGGGCTTGAACAGGTTTACAACGTGATTGACAGCCGATACCGCAGCGGCAAGCCCTTAATCGTGACAACAAACTTGACGCTGGAAGAATTGCAGAACCCGGAGGACACCGCCCATGCCCGGATATATGACCGCCTTACGGAAATGTGTACCCCCGTCCGCATTACCGGGGAGAATTTCAGGAAAGCCAGAGCAAGGGAGAAAATGGAACAGCTTAAAACGCTGCTGAACAGAAAGGAGAGCCTATGACCGACACCCCCAACAGAAGCACCGCCACTACCGCCCGCCGCCCGGATTGCGTGACCGAGGTACGCCGGGGGAACACCGTCCTTGTGGTTTCCGGCTACTTCAAGCAAGACACGACCGCCACCGCCGCCGACAAGATGATGAAAGTGCTGGAAGCCGAAAGCGCAGCCGGACACAAGCCGATTTACAGCGCATGACAACCCGCAGATAAAAACCGTCATTTTGACGGGCGGTAAAGAAGCAAAAAAGACTGTACAGCCAGCCCCGCCATATGGTATAATAAACCTACGGAATAGTGGGGCTGGCTGTCGGAAACGGAGGACATTATGCCAAGACAGACCACCCAAAAACTCATTACCGCCCTTTATCCGAGATTGTCGCACGAGGACACGCTTCAAGGTGAATCCAACTCCATAAGCAACCAGAAGCGGATTCTGGAAGCCTACGCAAAACAGAACGGCTTTTCCAACCTCAAATGGTACACGGACGACGGATTCTCCGGGGCAAATTTCCAAAGACCCGGCTTCCAGTCCATGCTTGCCGACATTGAAGCGGGGCTTGTGGGGACAGTCATTGTAAAAGATATGTCAAGGTTAGGGCGGAACTATTTACAAGTGGGAATGTACACGGAAATGATTTTCCCACAGAACGGCGTCCGCTTCATTGCAATCAATGACGGCGTTGACAGCGCACAGGGCGACAACGATTTTGCCCCCTTGCGTAATATTTTTAACGAATGGCTGGTGAGAGATACGAGCAAGAAAATCCGGGCGGTAAAACGCTCAAAAGGCATGAGTGGGAAGCCTGTCACAAGCAAGCCCGTGTACGGCTACCTCATGGACGAGGACGAAAATTTTATCATTGACGAAGAAGCTGCCCCCGTGGTAAAGCAGATATACAGCCTTTGCCTTGCCGGGAACGGTCCGACCAAGATAGCCCGTATGCTTGCGGAACAGCAAATCCCCACGCCGGGAACGCTGGAATACCGCCGGACGGGAAGCACCCGCCGCTACCACCCCGGCTATGAGTGCAGGTGGGCGACAAACACCGTGGCGCATATCCTTGAAAACCGGGAATACACGGGCTGCCTTGTGAACTTCAAGACCGAGAAAGTGTCCTACAAGGTGAAGCAGAGTAAAGAGAACCCCGTGGAGAAACAGGCAATCTTTGAGAACCACCACGAAGCAATCATTGACCGGGAAACATGGGAGCGTGTGCAGGAGCTGCGCAGGCAGCGCAAACGCCCTAACCGCTATGATGAAGTGGGCTTGTTCTCCGGCATACTCTTTTGTGCGGATTGCGGCAGCGTCATGTACCAGCAGAGGTATCAGACGGACAAGCGGAAACAGGACTGCTACATATGCGGCAGCTACAAAAAGCGCACGGCAGACTGTACGGCGCACTTTATCCGCACCGACCTTTTGACCGCCGGAGTGACCGAGAATTTACGGAAAGTCACCAGCTACGCCGCCAAGCACGAAGCCCGGTTTATGAAGCTGTTGACCGAGCAGACCGAGGACGGGAGCAAACGCCGGAACGCCGCCAAGAAGAAAGAGCTGGAAGCGGCAGAAAAGCGGATTGCGGAACTCTCCGCTATCTTCAAGCGGCTGTATGAGGACAGCGTGGCGGGGCGCATATCGGACGAGCGTTTCACGGAACTTTCGGCAGACTACGAAGCCGAGCAAAAGGAACTGAAAGAGAAAGCCGCCGCTTTGCAGAGCGAGCTTTCTAAAACGCTGGAAGCCACGGCAAACGCCGAGAAGTTTATGAAAGTAGTCCGCAAGTACACCAGCTTTGAGGAACTCACCCCTACCCTGTTACGGGAGTTTGTGGAGAAAATCGTAATCCACGAATCGGAAGCCCTTGACGGGAAACGCCGGGGGAAGCTCCGCAGACAGGAAATCGAAATCTATTACTCTTTTGTCGGCAAGGTAGAGTTGCCCGACTAAAGCCCGACCCGTCCGGCAGTCAGCCGGACAGGGAACGGCAAAATTTTTTACACTTCTTTTACTTCTTTATCTCACATGAGCAAAGTCACAGGTGTTCTTGACATACTTTCATAAAAAAACTTTCCTACTTACAATAAAATTCATATGATTTTATACATACTATTTTCCCTGCTTTCCTTTATGTTGAACAACAATTTTTAAAATACTGACTACCAGTGTTATTCCTAAAATAATATCACCCATATTTAATATGCTCCCTCCCATATAGATACATTGATATAGACTACATTGATAAGTACAATCCCAATACCTATTCCTAATAAATAATTCATATTCGCTTCTTCCTTTCATGTTTTAGACAATACAACTTTACGCAATACCCATTTTCCCGAAAATCTCTGTCCTGCAAATAATGGGTGTATTGTTTTCAGTTTTTTATATTTCTCCTCTGCATCCATAAGTTCCACTAATTTCTTAGCATACGGTTTTAGAATCTTGCTTAAGTTCTCTTTCTCTGTTTTAACTCTCTTGCTTCCTTCATAACCGCTTCCAAAGCCAAGCAGAATTTCATCAAAATCCCTTTTTAATACTTCCTTTATGTATTCCAGGTTGTCATTGTTATCTCCTGCCTTGGCCGGGTGTAATTTATCTGTAACCTCTGCAAACAGATTGCAAAGTGTGATGGTATGGTATCCCATTGCAAAAAGATTGTTCATCACATAATTCGTTGTCGTGTCAACCACCAGAAGATTATTGGATGCTGGATTGGTACAAATAACTAAGATTTTCTTTCCTTCTGTTTTTTTGCACTCCATAGTATACTCAAATCTTTTATCTGCTTTCTGGCTGAATATTCCCGTCCTTTCCAATATTATATTTTGCTTTACGGTTTCCATCAGTCTCTCCTCCTTTACCGTAAGATGTTTGGGCGGTGTAACCTAATACACCGCCCAAAACACAATAAGCGTTATTATTGTGGTACCCTATACAAATGCTTTTTCAGAACAAAATACAGTACATAGATATCGCTGTTCGTCTCCTGAATATGAAGTTTTTCCAGAAACCACTCTCTGCCCTTGCTGTCGCTGTAATCCATATCTGTTATCTCTTGTTCTTCCATGCTGTCTGAAAACTGAACCTTAAATGGATATACATTGACGGCGTCTTCTATATCATGGGTATCATCTCTGACAGGCGTCACAATCACAATTAAGCATCCCTGTGGACCTAAATCTTCTTCCAGAATATAATGCATACGTTTCAGAATCCTTTTAGGCAGTCTGTATTTTCCTAATAATGGATTGATATTTCGCAAAAGCAACAGTTGGTTTTCTGAAAATATTTTAATGACCTTCATCTTGTTTCCTCCTTTCTTCTAAATTTGCACAAAGAAAAAAGACAGATTTTCTCAATCTGTCCCTTTCCTGTGGTGCTTCAAATACACAGAATCACATGCTTTAAAGGTCACCTTCATAATAATGATATATATTTATACATCCCTATCGTTTCACCCAGTTATGAGGCTTTATTTTGCCGTTTTTATCCTTATAACAGGTTCCTCCTGTTGGTTTGGCAGTCGGTGCATTTGTTGTCATGGTCTTACCGCAATGCTTACATATCCAGTTCATATAAAAGACTCCCTTCTACATCAAAATCTTATCTGTAATATCTGATAAAATATGATTACATTTCATATCTTTTCAAATAATCTCGCTATTATTCTCATTACCAGATGTGTCTTTGGAGGAATTTCTGAGGTCAGCCCACAAGTATTTTATCGCTGCATTTGTATGGTTAAAAATCCAATTCCCAATAATACCAACCATTTCGCCTATTTTTCCGGCAAACCAAAATATTACTGCTATAGGGTAAAGAAGGCAAACCAACAAAGCTGTTAATATAAAAGCTATTATCATTGATAACACCACAATCATACCGTATTCCTCCTCATTTGTATATAAATATAGTTACTTTTTGTATAAATAACTATAGCAGTTTGAATAAAAAATGTCAATAATCTAAACTATATTTATGTATATGAAAACTAATTTTAATATCGGTAAAAGAATCCACGAACTGCGAGTAAACAGTGGGTTAAGTCAGGAAAAGCTTGCATTGCGTGCAGAAATAACAACAACTTATCTTGGTTTATTAGAAAGAAATCTGAAAAACCCAACAGTAAAAGTCATTGAGCAGATATGCAATCAGTTAAATATCAGCCTAAACGACTTTTTTTCTCCGTCTCATACTCCTGAAAAGCCAACAGACACTACCTCTTTGCAAATTCTTGCACAGATAAGCGACCGGAGTGAAGAAGAAAAGTTATTGATTCTTCAGACAATCAAAGATATTTTAAGATTATGCGACCTTTCAAAAAAAGAAAATGAAAAAGGATAACATACCTTAATGTATCTTATCCTTTTCATTTTCTGCAATATTTTTTCCGGCTGCGACACTTCTGCGACCAATTCTGCGCCAAACCCTTTTCCCCTGACTTTTCAGGCCCTTTCCTCCGTCATCCTGAAAAAGGCGTAAAAATCAACAAAAAAAGAACCGTCCCCAAGACTTTCATAGCCTCAAAAACAGTCCTTTAACCTGCGCCATCAGGGGCTCGAACCCTGGACACCCTGATTAAGAGTCAGGTGCTCTACCAACTGAGCTAAAAGCGCATCTCTTATGTGTTGTGTTCAACGAACAAGACATATTATACTCAATCTCTTTAGAAAATGCAAGTACTTTTTTAAAAAAAATTTAATTTTTTTTAATAACTTGCAATCAGCTTATGAATCGGATTGCCAAGTGCCGAAAAGCGTTCTTCATATTCGGTCATAATATTATCTTTGTTCAGTTCTTCTTCCTTATGCAAGTCATACGTAAGCGCTCTAAGCTTCCACCCGGCTTCCTTGACAGACTCCACGGAGAAATCAAAAAGTGCCCGATTGTCTGTCTTAAATTCCACCAGACCGTCTGTTACTAGAATCTTGTGATAGCGGGCAAAGAACTCTTTGCTTGTCAGTCTTCTCTTGGCATGTCGGTCTTTTGGCCAGGGGTCTGAAAAATTTAGATAGATTCTCTCCACTTCTCCTTTTGCAAATACTTTGGTAATATTTTCCGCATCCATCCGAATAAAATAGAGATTAGGAAGCGGTGTCTCCTCCTGTTTCATCTTATCAAGTGCCCGAATTAAAACACTGGAGTATTTTTCAATTCCAATATAGTTAATCTCAGGGTGCGCTTTGGCAAGCGCCATAATAAATTTTCCTTTGCCCATGCCAATCTCGATATGGATTGGATGTGTATTGTGAAAAATCTGATGCCAGCTGCCCGCTTTTGTCTCTTCTTCATGAACCACATAATCGCTGCTGGCAATGACTTCTCTAGAACCTCTGATATTTCTTAAACGCATAGATAACACTCCTGTCTTCCTTAATAAAGTAACATGACGAAACTGCTACAGATACTTTATTGTCTGATATTTCAAAAGTCAAGAAAAATTTTCAGTTTTTTATAGAAAAAGGGGATTTTGGCGGATAAGTACAAAACATTTGTTTATTTTTACACCGTGTATAATTGGGTTTTTACACACAGAAAATGTGGATAATGTGGATAACTTTGTGAACAACTCGGTAATTCTCGCATTTCTTGCACCTAAAAATGTGGACAACTTTGTGGGAATTTGGTGGGAAGCATGGGATAACTTGCCAACAACTTATCAACATCCTACTATTTTTGTGAATAATTGCCAATGTCCTTTTCTTCTCTATCCTTCTCTCCAAAATATATTGACAGACAATTTTAGAAAATTCCTGAAAATACAGAATAGTAACCAACGAAAAAAGGGAACCAATCATCTCTGATTCATTCCCTTAATCTTAGAAATCTTTTAAAATCAGGCGTATTGCTTAGCCAAAGTATCTCTTTAACAGACCAGCAAATGCCTTGCCGTGTCTTGCCTCGTCTTTAGCCATCTCATGAACGGTGTCATGGATTGCGTCTAAGTTTGCTTCTTTTGCACGTTTTGCCAGGTCGAATTTGCCAGCGGTAGCGCCGTTCTCTGCTGCCACACGCATCTCTAAGTTCTTCTTGGTGCTGTCGGTTACTACTTCGCCTAGAAGCTCTGCGAATTTTGCAGCATGCTCTGCCTCTTCATATGCTGCTTTCTCCCAGTACAGACCAATCTCAGGATAGCCTTCTCTATGAGCAACGCGTGCCATTGCCAGATACATACCAACCTCAGAGCACTCACCGTTAAAGTTTGCTCTTAAGTCCTCAAGAATGTCCTCGCTTACGCCTTTAGCTACACCTACTACATGCTCTGCTGCCCAGCTTAAACCATCCTCCTGCTTGTTGAACTTGCTTGCCGGTACGCCACACTGTGGACATTTCTCTGGTGCTGTATCTCCTTCATGAACATAACCACATACGCTACATACAAATTTTGCCATAATTATTTCTCCTTTTCTTATATAAAATTATTTTATCTCAATAACAGTAATCATTCCTGTTATCGTTATTATAGTAGATGACAGACAGCTTGTCAAGAATTATTTTTGCATTGTCTACAAATTCCATAGAATTCTAGATGATACTCTTCTATATCACCATCGTCCCAACATGCACGAATACTTGGTAGAGGGTCTTCTACAGGCACCATCATATCTAGGACACATCCACACCTCTTACAGACAAAATGATGATGGGGCATAGTCTTAGCATCATAGCGGTCAGCTTTATCGGTTGTAATCTTCTGAATCTCACCAAGCTCTACTAATAAGGAAAGATTCCGATACACGGTACCTAAACTGATGTTGGGGAACTCCTGGCGCATATCCATATAGACCATGTCCGCAGTAGGATGGTCTTCTCGTCCATACAGATAGTTCTTGATGGATTCACGCTGTCTACTATATTTTAGGATTGCCATCCTGATATTCCTCCTTATCTTAATAGTAATAATAATTACTGTATTTATTTTATTGTGTGATTCTAAGATTGTCAATTTAGATTTTCTAATCAAATTATGAAATATTTATAAATTCTTAAATTTCCCTTTAGAAACCTTTAGAAACCGCATTTTTTCAGTTGACAAATCTGTAATGTATTGTTATAATTGCCATGAGATTGTAACAATTCTGTAATAATTAACATATAATTTGTAAAGAATACCTTGGAGGGTACATATGATAAGAAAAAATTTGATTCTCTGCTTAGCTGCTAGCCTTTTTATCGCAACACCGATGGAGGCTGATGCGGCACAGATTTCCCTGGCTTTAGCTGGTGGTATTACAAGTTCCCTGGATGAATCCTCTACATCAGATGAGCAGATAGCGAATGTGTTAGATGAAGTTGTAAAAAATAATTATACCGGATTATGTATCGCCCAGGTTGATAATTATGTCAATGTTCGTAGCGACTCCAGTGAAGAGGGCGAAGTCATCGGTAAGCTTTTTGATAAATCTGTTGGAACAGTAGAAGGCGAGAAAGATGGCTGGTATCTGATTACTTCTGGCAATGTACATGGCTACGTCAAAGGAGAATTTGTAGCGATTGGACAGGAAGCGCAAACTCTGGCAGAAGAAGTTGGCACAAAGATGGCAGTTGTCACTACAGAAACCTTAAGAGTTCGCCAGGAAGCTACCACAGATTCTTCTATCTTAGGTCTGATTCCACAAGAAGAAGAGTTAGTTGTCACCGATGAGACTGAGGATTTTGTAAAAGTCTCCATCGAAGAAGGTGACGGTTGGGTTTCCAAAGACTATGTAAGCTTAAGAACAGACTATGTCTATGCAGAATCAAGAGAAGAAGAACTTGCTCGCCTTGCCAAAGAAGCAGAGGCAAGAGAGGCAGCACAGAAAGCAGCAGCTTCCAAGATTCGCAGCCAGTCCGGTTCCGATTCCAAATCTGCTCCGGCACTTGGCAATGGCGGTGGCAGCTCTACAGGCAACGCAGTGGCAAGCTTTGCATCACAGTTCGTTGGCAATCCTTATGTATACGGCGGGACAAGCCTGACCAACGGAGCTGATTGCTCTGGGTTCGTTATGAGTGTCTATGCAAACTTCGGTGTTGGCCTTCCACATAGTTCTAGTGCTCTTAGAAGCGCAGGTTATGGTGTCAGCCTTGCCGATGCACAGCCAGGCGATATTATCTGCTACAGCGGTCACGTAGCTATCTACATGGGCAACAACACCATCGTCCATGCCAGCACAGCAGCAACTGGTATCAAGTATACCTCACCAGCTAATTATAAAAATATCTTAGCAGTAAGACGTATTTTCTAGTACATAATCAACTGAACCAATGGCGGTCCGATAAGGGCCGCTTATTTTTTTCTAAAAAACACTTGCTTTTTTTTCATAAAGAGTTATAATATGTATAAACCGTCATATAGTTTTTAATACTACATAATATAGACTTATATATCAAGGAGGAATCACTATGACATTATCTATTAAAGACCCCGGCAGCGCGCTTACGCATTTTATTGGAATGATACTGGCTGCTCTGGCATCTACTCCCCTTTTAATCCTCGCTGCTTCTAACCGTGACCGCTATGCTGCACCAGCGCTTGGTGTCTTTGCTGTCAGCATGATACTGTTGTATGGTGCCAGCACTATCTATCATACTTTTAATATCTCTAAAAAGTTTAACCAGGTGCTGCGTAAGATTGACCATATTATGATATTTATTTTGATTGCCGGAAGTTATACTCCGGTCTGTGTGATTCCACTAAAGGATTCTATTGGTTATCCTCTGTTAGCGCTGGTATGGGGAACGGCAGTTGCCGGTATCCTGATTAAAGCTTTCTGGATTACCTGCCCCAAATGGTTTTCTTCGCTTATCTATATCTCGATGGGATGGCTTTGTGTACTTGCGATGGTTCCTTTGGTAGCTTCTCTGCCTATGGCAGCTTTTCTCTGGCTTCTGATGGGTGGAATTATCTATACGATTGGCGGAGTTATCTATGCGCTAAAACTTCCTCTGTTTAACGCTAGACACCAGTATTTTGGCTCTCATGAAATCTTTCATGTCTTTGTGATGGTTGGAAGCTTATGCCATTTTGTTGTGATGTTCTATATCGCCCTTATGTAATCATAAACATAAAATAATCGGGGCTCGGAAGATAACGATTTACGTCCCTGATAAATAAAAAGAAGACAGTCCCTTAAAAATTTGGGCTTTTTCAAGGCCCTGGATTTTTAGCAGACTGTCTTCTTTTCGCAATAGCTCCACTTATTTCTAAAATACAATATGAATTCCATTCGGCTCCATTATCTTTTGAACCAGTTCTCTACTGGTCATTGATATCTTTTCATCCACTTTCAAATCAAAAGCTGTAGTTCCCATTACAACAATATTCCCGGATGTTCCTTGAGAAATAAGATTTATCATCTCATCTTCAGATATTTCTATATGTTCTTGGAACATATGCTGTACTAACTTTGGTGTACTAAACAGAATAATCTTAGCACCTCGATTATGTGGTTTGGTTCTTTTTATCATGGAACTAATCTTGCCTACAGTTCCTTTATCATCTGTCAAAACACCTAGTTTTCCATCGAATACTCCAGGCAAATAAGATAAAATATGTACACATATCGTTATTAACTCTTCGCCTAGATTATCCTCATGTTCTTTATTTCCTCTCACTGCAGCGAAGAACCTTCGATATAAGCCCGACGATTTTAGGTTCTTTCCTTCGATTACTTCTGAAGTAAGTTTTTCATCTGCTTTTAGAGTTTCTTCTATTGTGCTTACTGGCGATTTCACTGCTCTAACAGCCCACATCAAGTATTCATTTATTTTTTCATTTGTAGAAAAACACTCAGAAAGAATATCATATGTATATTCTTCATTAAATATCACAACCTTGACCTTGGCACTATTCATTACTTGAAAGAACTCAATGTATTCTTTCGTTAGCTTGTGCCGATCCGATGCCAACTCCATCAAAATACATCTTGAAATAAAAATTACTATTCCACGATCTTTAAAATATTTTATCAAGATATTCTTTTCTTTATCTGCTAAATTAGAATGTCTTTGAAATGAACATGCATCATAAAAAAATACTCCTTTAGCACAGAAGAAGATACTTTTTATTTCTTTGATTTCAGTTTCAACAAATGTCTCTATCTCACAAAAATTGCCAGGGGTTTCCGTATATGTTGTTGCCATACCTTACTCCCCCTTTATCTTCATATACAGTTCACGCATATTGTGAAGAACCTTTTTCAATGTGCGCTCATTGATATATTCGTCTCCAATATATTTTCTTCCTAATCTCTCAACAATCTTCTCTATATGAGAGTAGTCATCCCTATTAGAAGCATCCATTATACTTTCGTCTAGCCATAAATCAGCCAATCTCTGTCTGATTTGCACTCTATCAAAATTGAATAGTTGCTCTGGAAGTGCTTTCCCATCCATCAGCTCTAGTTCAAGACATCTAATCAAAACTGCCATGTATGGCACCTGATAGTATGACATCAATCGAATAATTGTATCAACTTCATTTCCACTTGATTCATCTCTGAATTTTAAATACATTCTTCTAAAACTAACCTCTGGCATTAACAACATTCCTGCGAAAAGGTTTGCCGCATATTCTTCCTCATGTTTGTAATAATGGTCATCTGCAAATTCAACTTTTGAAGCAAATTCGTTTTCTCCGAAAAAGACATGATATATTTCATGTGCTATCGCAAAATTCACATTTACTTTAGGCAATGATGTATTCACTACTACATACCCCAAGCCATCACCTCTATAGCACAATGCTCCTATTTCATCATCTGTAAAAGGTATTTCAAAAACAAAATAGTCCTTCTTCTGAAACGATGATCTGACAATTTGTAAAATGTTAAGGAGGTCGCTATCATATTCAATTCCAGTAAATGAACAGAATCGTTTTACCATAGAATATATTTCTTCACGATTCTTATTACTATATGCAATAATTTTTCGTAAGTGTTCTACTTTCATTCCTTATCCCTTTGCTACATTCTCGAATCGACTTTTTGCGCTTATTACTTCATCGATATTTTCCATAAGCTCCATTAATTGCTTTGCAATCTGTTCCTGCTTGTGAGATGGTTCTCCAGCATAAAATGCAATTTTGTTTATTGCAAAACTTCCCACTTGTGGAATGTTGATAGCATCTGCCAGAAAGAATTCTATATTTTTTCCCAGTCCACGCGCAATTTTTTCCATATCTGTGCCACTTTCTTCTTGTGAACCAGTCAATAAGCGTGACATCTTATTCTTATCTATACCTGTAATCATACTAAGATAGGTCTGTTTGATCTTCATTTCAGATAAGTATTTGTTAACATTGCTTATAAACTTTGTCATAACATCTCCTCCTTTTGTTTCTTTCAACTACTATTATACTCTTGCAATGACACAATGCAACTATTTTATCTCAAATTTTAAGATTTTATAATGTGAATTTTCTTCTTTCCATTTTATTTAATTAGATTATCATGAGTAAATCCTAAATTTTAATACTATAACAGTCAATGTAATGGATAAATTTTCAGGGCAGATATAAGCCACATGGCTCATACCTGCCCTGGTATTTTTTACTCGATATAATTCATGGGATTTACCGCTTCTCCATCTTTTAATACCTGAAAATAGAGATTGCTTCCTTCTAGTGTATAATATTTTGTCGGTTCGCTGACATATCCTAGAAGTGTTCCACTCTCTATGGTATCTCCTTCTTGTACAGATACTTCTTTTAGCTGTCCATAGACTGCTTCGTATCCGTCCCCAAGCTCCATGGTAAGTGTTGTTCCTGTCTCTTCATTGACCGTAATCTGGCTTACTTTTCCTTTGGCTGCACTGATAACTTCGCTGCCTACAGGTGCGCTGATCACAATCGCCGGATGATATTTATACTGATTCAGTGTGGAAAAATAAATGCTTTTATCCATACTGTAATTCAGAATCACATCACCGTCCACTGGCCACAAAAGATGGCTGTCGCCGGAGAAGGCTAAGCGGTCTGTCTGTACCTGGTCTCCAGATGTCTCTACAGAGCTATCTTCTTCCTCTGTCTCTTCTTCTTTGGTTTCTTCTGCCGTATCTTCTACGGGCTCCTCTGCAGGCGGCTCTTCTTTTTCTTCCTCCGCCTGTGCAAGTTCTGCTTCACCTATCTTATAGATGTCCTCTTCGGTTTCAATTTTTGCCTGATTTGCTTCTTTGTCTTCGGTATCTGCCTGAGCAATTGTGCCCTCTGAATTTGCTGCTTCTCTCTCTGGTTCTTGTTGTGCTTCCCTCTGGGTACTCTCTTGTGGAACTGATGGTTGCAGTTCGCTTTGGAGACCCTTTCGGTACTGATACACTCCAAATATTCCAGAAACAGAAAGCATGCAAAGGCACAGTGCAATCAGAAATCCTTTTTGATTCCTACGCATAACATCACCTCTGGTCCTTATTTTTACCAGATTAGGAAATAGTTATACACGCTGCACCCTGATAGAATTCCTGAATAACATCTTCTAATTCCATACCTTCTTGTATCATCCAGTCTGCGGTATACAGACTGATGCCAAAGCCATGGCCGTTTCCTTTAACGGTGATACGAATATTATGTTCTGTAGCTTCTATATAAAAACAGCTGGAGCTTAGATGTAATAGGGAGCGAAATTTCTCCCCTGGCCATTCTTTGTCCGCGCATCTTACATTTGTCACATAATCTGCATGGTCTCTCACGAAATCCAGCTGTTCTATATCAATCTTAGCACCTATTGCCTCACAGAGTTCTTCTTCTGTAAGATAGAGAACTTGCAGATAAGCACTTGCCTCCACATCTTTGGGACAAACAACAGAGGTTACATAGGAAAAATCCTCTCCTAAAAGAGTTCCGTCCCGTGTAACCCCTGCGCTAACTGCATGATAGGGCAATTCTTTGTATTCCTCTTCTATCGTAATTACCTTGCCCACCGTATTTTGCACTGCCTGATATACTCTGTCATAGTTCTCTTTATAGAATTCCGGCGATATTTCTTTTATTTCTATGGTCTCTTTGGAGCGATAATATTCACTCCGATACAATATTGCCAAAAGTTCCAGTGTACCATCCTGCATCCAGGATGTATTTTCCTGCATCAACTGATAGAGTACCTGATACTCTAACTCTGGCAGTATCTCTTCCTTATGAATCCCCTGTTTTCCATTGAGCAGAAGTGTTATGGTATAAGGAAGAAACAATATTAAAAAACCGAGTGCTATCATATTTTTCAACCATCTCTTCATAGGAAGCCCTCCTATTAGTCTATGAAAGAGAGAAAAAAAATATGACCATCATCTATCCAAGCGCTACATCAAGTGCCAACATCACTGTAAAACCAGCGGCAAAGGACAAGACTCCCAGATTGGAATGTTCGCCAGCGGACATCTCTGGAATCAGTTCTTCTACCACAACATAGAGCATAGCTCCTGCTGCAAAGCTTAACAGATATGGTAAAAATGGCACTATAAAACCAGCGGCTAGGATAGTAAGTACAGCGGCCATTGGCTCTACCATCCCTGAGAGGACACCATACAGAAAAGCTCTGGATTTTTTTATCCCTTCTGCCCGAAGCGGCATGGAGATAATCGCGCCTTCTGGAAAATTTTGTATTGCGATTCCCAGTGCAAGCGCCATAGCTCCTGCTATTGTAATCATCTCATCCCCTGCAAGAAAGCCAGCAAAGACCACACCGACTGCCATACCTTCTGGGATATTGTGCAGCGTTACGGCAAATACCAACATAGTTGTTCTCTTAAGTGCTGATTTGGGCCCTTCTGGTCTCTCACTGTCTCTGTGAAGGTGTGGCACGATATGGTCTAAAAGCAATAAAAACAGATTTCCAATCCAAAAACCTATCACTGCCGGCAAAAATGCCCATGCTCCCATCGCACTAGCTTCCTCGATAGCCGGAAGCAGAAGGCTCCAGATAGAAGCAGCCACCATCACACCAGCTGCAAAACCGGTCAAAGTCCTCTGTACCATCTGGCTAAGTGCCGATTTCATAAAAAATACACAGGCTGCTCCTAACGTTGTCCCGGCAAAAGGAATCAAAACTCCTTGTATCACTTCTATTTGCACAATTTTCCCTCCACTAACTATAAATTCTCTGTCAACAGAGCATACAAGATTATGCATATATATGCAAGCCCCGGTGCCTAGATAGGATAGTGTCTGTACTCTTTTAAAGCGAAAAAAGGACCATGACTTTTAGAAAGTCATAGTCCCTTTTTTTATTAAAGAACATATATTCTTAGCTTTCTGGAATTGTTACAGATACTTTATCGAGCTTCCAAATCTCATCCACATACTCCTGAATGGTACGGTCAGAGGTGAATTTGCCGGAGCAAGCGACGTTGAGAATCGCACTTCTTGCCCAGTTCTTCTCATCTCTGTAAGCTGCTTCCACGCGTTTTTGCGCCTCTGCATAAGCCCGGAAATCTTTTAAGATAAAATATGGGTCTGGTCTGTTGTAGCCACCGTCAATCAGCAGAGAATTGTACAGCTCACGGAATCTCTCCGGCTCATTTGGTGAATAAACGCCATTAATCAGCTGCATCAATACCTGACGGATATCCTGGTCGGTGTTAAAGAGCTGTGATGGGTCATAGCCACCTTTTTTCTCAAGCTCAATCACTTCATCAGAGCTCATACCAAAGATAAATGCATTTTCTGCACCAACTTCTTCTACAATCTCCACATTAGCGCCGTCCATGGTGCCAATAGTCAGTGCACCATTTAACATAAATTTCATATTGCCAGTACCAGAAGCTTCTTTAGAAGCAGTAGAAATCTGCTCAGATACATCTGCTGCTGCAAAAATCCACTCTGCATTGGATACGCGGTAATCTTCGATAAATACGACTTTTAGCTTGCCATTTATGGACTCGTCGTTATTGACAATATCAGCTACAGAGTTAATCAGCTTAATCGTAAGTTTTGCTCTCATATAGCCTGCTGCTGCTTTGGCACCAAAGATAAAGGTTCTTGGATAGAATTCCATCTCAGGATGCTCTTTAATCTGGTTGTAGAGATACATTACATGAAGGATATTTAGTAACTGTCTCTTGTATTCATGCAGACGTTTTACCTGTACATCGAAAATCGACCGTGGGTCGACATCCACGCCGTTGTGCTCTTTGATATATTTTGCCAGACGCATTTTGTTCTGGTACTTGATATTCATAAATTCGCACTGTGCTTTCTCGTCGTCTGCGTAGACTGCTAGGCCTTTCATCTTGGAGAGGTCGGTAATCCACTCGTCTCCAATATGCTCTGTCACCCATTTTGCCAAAAGTGGGTTGCCATGTAACAAGAAACGTCTCTGTGTGATACCATTGGTCTTGTTGTTGAACTTCTGTGGCATCATCTGATAGAAATCTTTTAATTCCTGATTCTTTAGAATCTCGGTATGAAGTCTTGCCACACCATTGACCGAATATCCTGCTGCGATAGCCAGATGTGCCATCTTTACCTGACCATCCATAATAATCGCCATCTTCTTGACTTTATCGTAGTCATTTGGATATTTTTTCTGAATCTCTAATACAAATCTGCGATTGATCTCTTCTACAATCTGATAGATGCGCGGAAGCAGCCTCGAGAAGAGCTCAATTGGCCATTTCTCCAATGCCTCGGACATAATGGTATGGTTTGTATAGGCACAGGTCTTGGTGGTTACATCCCATGCTTCATCCCAGGTCAGACCTTCTTCATCCATCAGCACACGCATAAGCTCTGCTACTGCCACTGTTGGATGAGTATCGTTAAGCTGGAAGGTCGCTTTCTCATAGAACTTGCGTATATCATCATGAGAACGCATATATCTTGCAACGGCTGCCTGCACACTTGCAGATACGAAGAAATACTGCTGTTTTAAGCGAAGCTCTTTGCCAGCCATATGATTGTCATTCGGATAGAGCACCTCTACTAAGTTACGAGCCAAGTTCTCCTGCTCTACTGCCTTGTTGTACTCGCCCTTGTCAAAGTGGTCAAGCTCAAAGGAGTTAATAGCCTCTGCATCCCAGATTCTAAGCGTATTGATAACATTGTTGCCATAGCCAACTACTGGAAGGTCTACCGGTACTGCAAGTACCGACTGATACCCTTCTTGGATAAACTGATTCTTGCCATCTTTATTTTCAATTCTGACATAGCCGCCAAATTTTACCGTCTTTGCATATTCTGGACGGCGAAGCTCGAACGGATTGCCGTTCTTAAGCCACATATCTGGCACTTCTACCTGATAGCCTTTTTCGATTTTCTGTTTAAACATACCATAACGGTAGCGGATACCACAACCATATGCAGCATAGCCAAGGGTTGCCAAAGAATCCAAGAAACATGCAGCCAGACGGCCTAAGCCTCCATTACCAAGTGCTGCGTCCGGCTCCTGGTCCTCGATAACATTTAAGTCAAGACCAATCTCCTCTAGCGCTTCTTTCACTTCATCATAGAACGTAAGGTTAATCAAATTGTTACCCAGAGCACGACCCATCAAAAACTCCATGGACATATAGTAGACAATCTTGGGGTCTTTTTTATCATATTCTCTCTGCGTGGCAATCCACGCATCCATAATCGCATCTTTTACTGCATATCCAACTGCCTGAAAAATCTGCTGCTGGCTTGCCTCCTCAATCTCCCGACGAAACAGTGTACGTACATTGTACTTTACACTTCTAATGAAAAAATCTTTGTTAAATTCTCGCTTGGCCATCCTTTTCCTCCTTTTACTGCTTTTCTACACCAAGTGTGACGGACTCACCGTTGATATTCCACTCTTTTACATATCCTTTGACAGTCTCAAACTGAATATCCGTCGCCATAACATCCCTTTGAATCTCCTCATGATAGCGCTTCATATAGTCTGCAATCCGGTCATTGCCACTACTATATACATAAATTCGGTCCATCACCTCAAATCCGGCTTCTTTACGCATGGTCTGAATCTTGCTGATAATCTCGCGGACAAAGCCTTCTTCAATCAGACCTTCACTAAGATTTGTATCCAAAACCACAGTTCTATGGCTGTCCTCCTCCGTGACATAGCCTTCCATCTGTGCCGTATCAATCAGAAGGTCTTCTCTTAATAATACCACGTTCTGCCCGTCAATGTCAAATGAGAGGCTTCCTTCCTTTGTCAGCTCTTCCATCGCTTTTCTTCCGTCAAGAGCTGACAGATGTGTCTTGATACCATTGAGAAGTTTGCCATATTTAGGACCTACCGTCTTTAGTTGTGGCTTAAATGTATAGTTTGTAAAATCGCTTAAATCCTTTTTAAAGACAATCTCTTTTACGTTCAATTCTTCTTTGATAATTGTCGTATACCTATCAGAAAGTTCTATATTGGAGCGTACGTACATCGTCTGAATTGGCTGGCGGTTCTTGATATTGGCAGTATTGCGCGCTGCACGACCCATCACGACAAGCTCTAAGATTTCTTCCATAGCAGCTTCTAGCTCTTCCTCAATCATCTCCTGATGGACTTCTGGGAAATCACACAGATGCACGCTCTCTGGTGCCTCTTTATCGATGCTGCATACCAGATTTCGGTAGATATCCTCTGTCATAAAGGGAATCATTGGCGCTGCTGCTTTTGCAATCGTTACCAGAGCTGTATAAAGCGTCATATAGGCATTGATCTTATCCTGCTCCATCCCCTTTGCCCAGAAACGCTCACGGCTTCTTCTAACATACCAGTTACTCATCTCATCGACAAACTCCTGAAGCGCTCTTGCTGCTTCTGGAATCCGATAGTTTTCCAAATTCTTATCTACCTCACCCACAACGGTGTTGAGCTTGGAGAGAAGCCAGCGGTCCATAATCGACAGCGATGCATAGTCTAATGTATATTTTGTTGCATCAAACTCGTCGATATTGGCATAAAGTACAAAGAATGCATAGGTGTTCCAAAGCGTCCCCATAAATTTGCGCTGTCCTTCTTGTACTGCCTTTCCATGGAAACGATTCGGAAGCCACGGCGCACTGTTGATATAGAAATACCAGCGAATTGCATCCGCACCATACGTTGCTAATGCATCAAATGGGTCTACCGCATTGCCTTTGGATTTACTCATCTTCTGCCCATTCTCATCCTGTACATGGCCAAGCACAATTACATTTTCATAAGGAGCCTTGTTAAATAATAAGGTAGACTCTGCCAAAAGCGAATAGAACCATCCACGCGTCTGGTCTACTGCCTCCGAGATAAACTGTGCCGGAAACTGTTCTTCGAACATTTGTTTGTTTTCAAATGGATAGTGATGTTGTGCAAATGGCATTGCTCCTGAGTCAAACCAACAGTCAATAACCTCTGGTACACGCTTCATAGTCCCCTGGCATTTGGGACAAGTACAGGTAATCTCATCCACATAAGGACGATGTAACTCTACGGTCAACGCTTCTTCTTTGCCGCTTCGCTCCTTTAGTTCTTCTCTTGAACCAATACTTTCCATATGTCCGCAGGATTCACACTCCCAGATATTCAGAGGGGTTCCCCAATAGCGGTTACGGCTGATGCCCCAGTCCTGAATATTCTCTAGCCAGTCGCCAAAACGCCCTTTTCCGATGCTTTCAGGAATCCAGTTAATGGTGTTATTGTTGCGAATCAAATCCTCGCGAACCGCAGTCATCTTGATAAACCAGGATTCTCTTGCATAGTAGATAAGTGGTGTGTCGCATCTCCAGCAATGCGGATAGCTATGCTCAAACTTAGGCGCATCGTAGAGAAGTTCTCTTGCATCTAAATCCTTTAAAATCTCAGGGTCTGCCTTCTTGACAAATAATCCGGCAAATGGCGTATCCTCTGTCATATTTCCCTTGCCATCCACTAACTGTACAAAAGGCAGGTCATATTTACGCCCTACATTTGCATCGTCTTCACCAAAAGCAGGTGCGATATGAACAACACCTGTACCATCCGTAAGCGTAACATAGGAATCACAGGTTACATAATATCCTTTTTTACGCTGCTTTTCTGCAACGGCAGCAGAGCAAGCAAACAGTGGCTCATACTCTTTATACTCTAACTCCTGTCCGGTATAACGCTCTAGCACCTCATAGGCTTTTACTTCTTCTGAGCCCAATCTTCCAAGCACTGTATCAAGCAGTGCCTCTGCCATATAGTAGACTTTTCCATCTGCTGCCTTTACTTTGGCATAACTCTCTACCGGATTGACGCAGAGCGCCACATTAGATGGCAGTGTCCAGGGAGTCGTCGTCCATGCCAGAATATAGGCATCCTCGTCTTTTACTTTAAAGCGCACAATCGCAGAGCGCTCTTTGACATCGCGATAGCCCTGTGCCACCTCATGGGAAGACAATGGCGTTCCACATCTTGGACAATATGGCACAATCTTAAAGCCCTTATACAAAAGCCCTCTGTCCCAAATCGTCTTCAGTGCCCACCACTCCGACTCAATAAAATCATCATGATAGGTAACATAGGGGTCATCCATATCTGCCCAGAAGCCAACGGTTCCTGAGAAATCCTCCCACATACCTTTATATTTCCAGACACTTTCTTTACATTTGTCAATAAACGGTGCCAGACCATACTCCTCAATCTGCTCCTTGCCGTCTAATCCCAGAAGCTTCTCTACCTCTAACTCCACTGGAAGCCCATGGGTATCCCATCCAGCCTTTCTTGGCACCATATACCCTTTCATTGTGCGGTATCTTGGAATCATATCTTTGATAACGCGTGTCAATACATGTCCGATATGCGGCTTTCCATTTGCCGTAGGCGGACCATCATAAAAGGTATAGGTTGGGCCATTTTTGCGGCGTTCCATACTTTTTCTGAATGTATCATGTTCTTTCCAGAATTCTTCGACTTTCTTTTCGCGTTCCACGAAATTCATGTCCGTATTCACTTTGCTGTACATGCCTTTTAACCTCCTCATAAAATTTAAAAAAGCTCCGTCCTGTAACAGGACGAAGCCATGACCAGCTCGTATACAAACCACCTCTTACAACATACCAACATATGTGCTCCCGATAACGGAGGAAAACCGTCGGATGCCTACTTGCTTGTGCGTTCAGCCCGCAGCTCAGAAGTGATATTCGAAAACCCTGTACTCTTACCAGGCTCTCACCGTCCCTGGCTCGCTGACAATTTTCATGGATTCCTACTGTCTTCGTCGTAGCATTTATACATTAGCATTATAAAATCACCCCCTTCACTTGTCAAGGATTTTGGGGGAAATAGATAGTATAACTTTACGCTCACCAGTCCTAAAGTTTCTGAAGATTTTCATCGGAGCCTTGCGTCACTTTTGCAAATCATCTATAATATTACCAGTAGCTTCCGAAAAAACAGCTATTAGAATCAAAAATATATACTGTAAGTATCAAACATAGAATAGAGGTATTTATATGAATATTTTCCATAAATGTAAACTGTCCATCCTTGTATGTTCTCTCAGCCTTTCCACGTTCTTTTCTGCTCCAGCTCTGGCAGCAGAAATAGAAGACCCGGCAGTTGCTTCTGAGAACCGTTATAACTTAGAAATCCAATCCAACAGTTGGGAAAGCTGGCCAGCCGGACCGCAGATCTACGCTGAGACAGCTGTTGTGATGGAAGCTTCTACAGGAACGGTTCTCTATAATAAAAGTATGGACCAGCAGATGTATCCGGCCAGTATTACAAAGATTATGACAGTGCTCTTAGCCCTTGAGAACTTAGACCTTTCAGAAGAAGTTACTTTCTCTCACAATGCCGTCTTTTCGATTGACTATAACAGCAGCCATATCGCCCGCGACGAAGGCGAGGTTCTGACTGTCGAAGAATGTCTCTATGCAATTCTGTTGGAATCTGCCAACGAATGTTCCAATGCAATTGCAGAACATACCGCCGGCTCTGTAGAAGCATTTGCTGAGATGATGAACCAACGCGCCGCAGAATTAGGCTGTACCAATACACATTTTACCAATCCTCACGGACTCCCGGACGAAAATCATTATACCACCGCACATGATATGGCGCTAATCGCCAGAGAAGCTATCAAATACGACAAATTTCGCCAGATTAGCAATACGCCGCGCTATACGCTGCGCGCCACCAATAAAAAATCCGAAGAACTTTTGATGAATAATCATCACTATATGATATCCAACTATAAAACTTCCAAATATCTTGATGACACCGTATTTGCCGGAAAGAACGGATATACTACCGTTGCTCTCAATACCCTTGTAACCTGTGCCTCCAGAAATGGAATGGATTTAATTGTGGTAACTATGAAGACGCAAGGCGGAGCAGAACGCGGAGTTCCGGTCTATACAGATACGGCAAGTCTTCTCAACTATGCAAGTGAAAATTTTCACAAAGTAAATATCGCAGAAAATGAGACCAACTTTTCTATTGGACAAAGCGGCCTTTTTGATACAGGAAGCACGGTCTTTGGAAGTCCAGAACCTATGATTGAATTAGACCCCGAAGGCAACGTTATACTTCCGGTTACAGCTGAATTTACAGATGCCTCTCCGAAACTGGAATTCTTAGATGCAGAAGACGGGCAAAATATTGCCACACTAAGCTACACTTATGCCGGACAACATGTTGGCTCTACCAATCTGTATCTAACCGGAAATACCACACAGGAACATGATTTCCAGAATGAAGAAGATGCCAACTCCCAAGATGCAACAGACAACACCGGTGAATCAGGCAAAGAAGAAGTACGTCTTATCAAAATCAATCTAAGAGATGTTGGTATCGCTGTCTTCTCCACGCTGCTTGCAGCTGTTGTTATCTTTTTAACAATTCGAATCGCCAAAGACCATGATATCGATATCAACCCTATCAGCAGATGGAGGACTTGGAGAAATAATAAGAATTCCTTTCTAAATGGGAACAGAAAAAGATATAGAAGCAGGAAAAGGAACAGACGGTGGAAATAAATGTAGCCGCAAGTTAAATTAAGAAAAGGCAGAAAAGGGCTAAACAAATGCTTTGGTAGTCGCTTTTCTGTCTTTTCTTGTTTATGTTATCACCCCATGAAAGAACACTCTTTAGACCCTCTATATCCCCTTTAAATCATGTTCTTACACTCCAGACCATATTTCCCCCATCCCCCACAGACCCCTTTTTAAAACCCTCTGGCATACATTACCTTAAACTTTCTTTGAATGGTTGGATGGAAAATTATAGTAGCATCAAAAGCATATGATAAGGATAGTCAATGTTTTTTGTAATATGGACTATTCTTATATTGATATATCCATGTACTATATTCTCGGCATCTTCTACACCAAAATCTTTTAGTACAAAAACCAATACCACAATGCCTTGTTGAATACCCTTTTCTCCTATATTAACATCTTTTCTCTTTATATTCGGCTATTATCTTTTTACACATTTTTCCGCTTCTTCTTTAGAAACATGAAACTTCTCCTGGATTTTTTTGACAATCATATCATCTTCCACTCCAAATTCCCTCAGAGAAGACATTAATGCTTCTATGCCTTGTTTTATCCCTTGCTCCATTCCTTGTTTTATCCCTTGTTCCATGCCCTGCTTTATCCCTTGTTCTATGTTTTCCTGATCTCTCATCAACAACGTCATGTATTCATACCTCCATTCTCTGTTTCTTTTGGCTTCTTTTACCGCTAATTCCAGTTTCTTTACAAATGTATCCTCTGTTGATTTTCCTGCTACATAATCCAGAAATGCTTTTAACTCCTTACTGACATCATCCATGTAACCATGCGCATTCAGAAAAATTTTCGTCGCTTCATCTTTTAGCAGAATCTTATGATCTTCTTTACAGATATTTTGAAATGTATAGAGATGCCTTCCTTTATCAAACATATCAAATGGACATATAAAGATGATATAGCTTGGCTTTAACTGTTTATAGCTTTCTCCCCTATCTATCATCTGTAAATCAATCATACTCTGGTAAAAACGTGTTCTTTTCGCAAGTTCTTTGGTATCTGTAACTTGCATCTCAATGTCATAGATTGTCTGTTTCTCGTCCCGCACATATACGTCAAGTCTTACGCTTTTCGCATCTGCATCAAACTTGATCGTCTTTTGCAGCTCTGGATATTCAATACGCTCAATCTCTAATTCTGGCAGTATCCGCTTTAGTAGCTCTTTACAAAGTTCTGGATTCTGCATCACTTTTCCAAATAGAAAATCATTACAGATTCCTAACTCTTCCCATGATGTGCCAACTTCTATCTGATTTTTTAATTCTTTCAAGTATTTTCCTCCATCCTCTTCCTCTAACTTTTTTGCAAAAGGTATCCAAACATGTTTTAATGCCTGAATACCTTTTGTTTGTCATTTTATCCAATCCTTACAAAAGCTGCGCCTGAAGTTCTCTGACAAACTGCTCTGATAGAGAAGGAAGGGATTTTACCACTAGCTCTACAGAAGCACCATTTTTTAACATGTTTAGAGCTGTTTTGATTTCTGTTTCACTCACTGCTTTCTTTACTTCCTCTTCTGCATATTTTTTGCATACTCTTCTACCAGTTCACACATCTCGGTCACTCCTTTCTGAGATTCTTTGAAATATTGGACTCGGTTTGAAAGTTTCTGAAATTTCTGATGTACTCCTGTACTCTTCTTGAAATACTGCATCCGTTTGGCAATCTCTGTTCCATCATCTATGGCAGTATTTACATAGATTTCATGTGTTCCATTCTCTACTACCGTTCCTGTCTCTTTGATGACCCGTTCCATATGATAGATGGTATGTTTTTCTCTAAAAATATCAAATTTCGTAAGAAATATCAGATACACATCTGGCAACTGTTCCTATTTGATTCCACTCTCTACAAAAGCAGTATCGATGTTTGAGCGATTAAAACGAACCCTTTTTTGATGGTCGTCATCATTCTTTTTCTGTACTTCTATATTAAAATAATCTCCAGAGCTGTCTTGGCACAATACATCATCTATTACATTCAGCTTCGAGACCAATTCTCTTTGTTTCTCATAGCTTTGCATCATCGTTCTCATCCCTTTCTTAGTTAAAGGCTTACTTTTATTATATAGATTTCCCACAAAAAAAGCAAGGAAGACCATCCATACTGATAGTGTAACTTTACTTTCGGGTTTGACTGGCCAGAGTTTACCATAGATGCTTTTTACAGACAGGAACTACAGACTGTTTTTTATACTTTACTACATTCCTTCTTCCTGCACAACCGTTTCTTTTTTTGCGCAGACTCCCCCCCGGTGCTTCTGAAACGGTTTTTACAATCCCCTGATCTGTGTCTCAAAATACACTTTCTTTTTATTCTGCAGCGACATGCTGTGGTGGATGCTCTCCAGATATTT
>CAJTFW010000018.1 GCA_910575445.1 Lachnospiraceae bacterium
AAAAATAGCAAGAGGTATATCATCAAAATATGAATTACTTTTGTTAGCAAAGTGCAAAACAAAAAGTAACGCTTAAGTTGACCACATTGGCCGATGGCGTCCAATGGGTCTTGCAGGAACATCTGCCAGGCCATGTCGGGCTGTTTCTTGGCTTCGATACACACGCTTCGGGCGGAACACTACCCCATATATCCTACACAACGCTACGCGATAGTGCTTTATGTCGTAGCGGTAGCCACAGTCAGCCAGGGCGGGAGGGCAGTAGGTTCCTGAAAGACCCATTGGACGCCATCGGCACTTAGCGAGCGCAAGCGGAACGCGCAGTCGCGAGCTTAGTACCGCTATAGGCGTTCATTAAGCGAGAGCGGGGTCTGGAAGGAACCTACTGCCCTTTCGTCCTAGCGTCCTCTATACCATATAAAATTATAACCAAGGGAAATCATTCCAAGAAAGGGAGGATGCCGGGTGCTGCTCACCCGGCATTATTATGAAAAAGTTTATTTAAAAGTATTAGCTGATTGGCGTTTGTTATTTGATGGTTTTATTATAGGAGAAAGAAATGAAGGAATCATGCACATTAAGTGAACCTTTTTTAAAAGAAAAGTGAACATATTATGAACAAGAAGATATTGACCTTCTGGCAAGAGACCGTTACAATAGGGAAAAGAGAGAAGGAGAAGAACATATGTTTGGAATAGAAGCACTTTATCCTGATAAAATTATCGAATCTGTCTATACCTTTGACTGGGAGAAAGCAGCCAAAAAATATAGGGGCGTTATTTTTGATGTGGACAACACGCTAGTACCTCACGGAGCAGCGGCAGAACAGCGTACCGTAGAGTTGTTTCAGAGGATGCATCAACTGGGAATCAAGACGATGCTGGTCTCCAATAATGGAGAGAAGCGATTAAAGCCATTTGCGAAGATGTTGTCGACAGAATATATATATAAGGCTGGAAAGCCTAAGAAAAAGGGATATGAACGGGCGATACAGAAGCTTTCTCTTGGAAAAGATGAGATTTTATTTGTGGGAGATCAGATTTTTACTGACATCTGGGGGGCGAATCGGGTCGGACTTGATACGATTTTGACAGAGCCTGTAGATTCTTCGACAGATGAGCCGCAGATTGTTGTGAAACGCTGGTTGGAGAGACCATTTCGAAGGGTTAGAGATAAAAAGTAAGAACTTCGTAACAGATATTTTATATTTAGGTGCTATAATAAAAGGAGAAAATTCATAGATATAGATTGAGGAAGTGAGAAATATGAAGAGATGGACAGGATATATACTGCTGATAAGTCTATGTGTCTGTATGACTAGCTGTGGAAAAAAAGAGACAGGCTCAGAGCTTTTGACAGAGACGAAAGAGGCGGTGACACCTGTTGAGGAGACGGTGGAGCCAGCGGTCGAGAAGACTGTAGAAGGAATGGCATTTCATATCTATTATGGAGATGAACAAGCAGAAAATATTGTGCAGGATACTATCTATGCCGAAGAAGTCGATGAGCATACGCTGATGCAGGAGCTTGTAGCAGCTCTTGAGATGGATACCTCTGCTGGTTTAAAAAGTGTGTCCTTTGGAATGCATAACGGAGACCGTGTAGTGATTGTAGATGTCAACCAGGCCTTTGCGGATTATGTCAGCCGGATGGGGGCAGCTGGAGAGTATATTGTAATAGGAAGTCTTACAAATACTTTTTTAGACTGCTATCAGTGCGATGCGATGCTTTTGACGGTTGAAGGGAAGGTGATGGAGACTAGCCACAATGTCTATGAGGAGTATCTGGAGTGGTATCCATATGTGGAATCTTTGTACAGCATAGAGAAGATGGAGCTTGGAGAAGGGGATATTCAGATTTCCTGCCCACAGATAATGGACTTTTCGGATGGAGCACTTCAGGGGAAATGGAATCGCATCTTTTTAGGAACCGAGGAACGGGTCTTAGATGACTGGGAAGGCAATGGAACCTATCAGGTGACTTTTGAAGTCAAGACTATGACTGCGGATATGCTGTCGATTCTGATGAATGGCACTGCGGATACCGGAGAGGTACATAGTTTTCAATATACCTATAATATAGACTTAAATACTGGAGAGAGTATTCGGCTTCGGGACCATGTGGATGTCAAAAAAGTAGCAGAAAATCTGTTTGCTGGTACGGGGTTTTATGTGGATGGAATGGATGTCAGCCTTTTTTCAGAGCGGTTAAAGGCGATCTATGGAAGCCCGGAAGCACTTGCACGTTCTCTAGAAGGATATGATTACTCTGAGGATGGAAGTGCGCCGTATGGATATTCTTATATAGAAGATGGAAAAGTATGGCTTTGTATGGAAGTACCACACGATTTGGGAGATTATGTAAAGATAGAGCTGGATACACTAGGCGAAATGTAATATACTATAGAAGAGATTTTAAGAGGAGTAAAGAACTTATGAAAGAATTATGGGATATGTTCTGGACGTTTGCTAGGATTGGTGGGCTGACGTTTGGAGGTGGTTATGCGATGCTTCCAATGTTGCAAAGAGAAGTGGTGGAGCGGCAGCACTGGGCAACAGAGGAGGAACTTGCAGATTACTATGCGATTGGGCAGTGTACGCCTGGAGTGATTGCAGTAAATACAGCGACATTTGTCGGGTATCGGCAGGCAGGGATTGTCGGTGGGATATTTGCTACGATGGGGGTGATTTTTCCATCGCTTGTGATTATTACGGTGATTGCGGCTTTTTTAACAAACTTTGCAGATTTAAAAGTGATACAGTATGCTTTTGAAGGGATTCGCGTCTGTGTCTGTGTGCTTATCTTCAATGCAGTACAAAAGCTCTGGAAAAAGTCTATCATTGACCAGCCAACGATGGCGATTTTTCTTCTGGTCTTTTTGGTGTCGGCGGGACTCTCTGTAGGACAGAGCTTTTATCCTGATTTATTCTCCATCTCACCGATTGTCTATGTTATTATCGCCGGTGTGACGGGTGTGTTCTTACATGGAGGAAATGGCAAGAAGGAGGCAGGAAAATGATATTGGTTCGACTGTTTTTTGAATTTTTTAAAGCAGGACTGTTTGCAGTAGGCGGTGGACTGGCAACCCTCCCTTTTTTGCAGGAGATTAGCCAAAAGACAGGCTGGTTTACACAAAATGACCTGATGGATTTAATAGCGATTTCAGAATCGACACCAGGCGCGATTGGAGTCAATGCAGCGACTTATGCGGGGTTTCATACGTATGGAGTGATTGGTGGTATCGTGGCGACCTTTGGGCTTGTCTGTCCTTCCGTGATTGTGATTATTCTGGTCTCTAAGGTCTTGGAGCGCTTTAAGGAGAGCGACTTGGTGCAGCATATCTTCTACGGCCTTCGTCCGGCTTCTACAGGGCTGATTGCGGCTGCTGGCTTTTCTGTTGTGTTGGCGACACTTGTGCAGGTAACAGAGCTTGGTGAGAACTTTGTGGGGGCTTTTAACTGGTTTGGGATTGTGCTTGCAGTCATCTTATACTGGGCAATTAAGAAGTTTAATAAGCATCCGGTACTGTACATCTTAGCTTCGGCAGTGATTGGTATTGTGGCGGGGTATCTGCATCTGTTTGGGTGATAAGCTAGAGATTTTCCTTTATCTTAATAGAATGTTCTACAAAGTATTTGTCTTTTTCCGGCAGTTCACCAGAAGTTAGATAGGAAAAAAGCAGATCTAAAGAGTGTGCACCCTGGTTGTAAGGCTGTTGGCTGATAGTTGCAGAGACGATACCATTTTTTAACATCTGCAATGTGGTGGGGACCTCGTCAAAGGTAATGATAGGTAAGTGCCGCCCGGATTCTTCGGCGGCACGGCAGCCTCCATGGACACCGGCAGCGGCAAAAAAGAGCGCATTTATCTCAGGGTGCTCTATAAGAAGGCGTTTTGTCAGCGTGTAGCTTTCAAATTCATCGTCATGGTTTTCTAAGACGGCGCTTATCTGGATATGAGGATAGGATTCCTTTAGCGTATGGCAAAGACCTTCAATCCGTTTGGTATGGCACAGAATATTGTCAGAGCCTGTGATAATACCAAGATGAACAGCACCTTGCGTCATCAGTGCAAAAAGACCTGCAGCAATGCATCCTCCGCGAAAATAATCGCTTCCCACATAAGCCATCCTCTTTGAGCCGTCAATATCAGTATTGACTGTGACAACAGGTATCTGAAGTGCCATCAGTTCATTGATTTTTTCCTGAATCTTTCGGTCATTATAGGGGGCTAACATCAGCCCATGAATTCCTTCCTGAAGCAATTCTTCCATAGCGAGAAGCTGTGTGTCTGCATCAAATTCCACACGTTTTGTAATTGTAGTAATTCCATAGTCTGCAAGTTCAAAGGCTTTTGCACGAACGCCTTCTGTCACTTCATCAAAAAAGGGATTGTTTTCGCTAAATAGAATCACACCAATTTTATATTTTTTCTTTTGGGCAGCTAAGGCAGTGCCCGCTTTGTTGGGACGATAGTGCAGCGCGCGGGCAATCTCTAAGACTTTCTGGGCAGTCTTGGCATTGACGGCACCCCGGTTATTCAATACACGGTCCACGGTTCCGCGGGAGACTCCGGCAAGGTCTGCAATCTCTTTAATCGTAGCCATAGTTTGGCCTCCTGTGTTTTGTTCTGTCTGTCTTGACAATACAGGAAATCTTTCCATCTGTCAATCTCAGATAATGTGCACGAGCACTTTTGCATTTTGGGGTGTCGATTGATTTTTGTGAAAAATAGATAGAAAACAAGTGTTTTTACCTGTGAATATAGAGGAAAAATTGTGAAATATTTACAAAATTACTGAGATTTATAGAAAAATAGTGGAAATCAGTTGAAAAAAATCAGAAAAAGAGTTAAGATAAGAAAAACGTGCACGAGCACGGTGAAGGCGGAGCTGAATAAAGACAGCTTTCAGAGAATCAAGAGAAGGAGGATGACAGATATGCTTTATATTGGAGTAGACCTTGGAACATCGGCAGTTAAACTGCTTTTGATGGATGGAAAGGGAAACATTCAGAAGATTGTCTCGAAAGAATATCCGATATATTTTCCACATCCGGGCTGGTCAGAGCAAAGTCCAGAGGACTGGTTTGATGGGACGATGGAGGGAATCAAGGAGCTTTTGGCAGACTGTGACAAGAGCGAGGTAGCAGGGATTAGCTTTGGGGGACAGATGCATGGGCTGGTGATTCTGGATAAAGAGGATAAGGTGATTCGTCCGGCGATTTTGTGGAATGACGGGCGTACCTATGAGGAGTGTGATTATCTAAATCAGGTTATCGGAAAGGAGAAGTTGTCAGAATATACAGCTAATATCTCTTTTACAGGCTTTACAGCGCCAAAGATTTTGTGGGTGAAGAATAAAGAGCCAGAGAATTTTGCGAAAATTCAGAAGATTATGCTACCGAAGGATTATATTGCCTATCGGTTGTCAGGAGTCCATTGTACAGATGTATCAGATGCATCAGGGATGTTGATATTTGATGTAAAGAATCGCTGCTGGTCCAAGCAGATGCTGGCTATCTGTGAAATAAAGGAGGAACAGCTTGCCAAAGTCTATGAGTCGTATGAGACGGTAGGGACTGTGCTGCCACAGATTGCCAAGGAGCTTGGAATCTCTGAGACAGTTAAAGTAGTTGCAGGAGCAGGAGACAATGCGGCGGCAGCAGTGGGAACCGGAACCGTTGGCGAAGGGATGTGTAATATCTCACTGGGTACAAGTGGAACGATTTTTATCTCATCAGAGAGATTTGGGGTGGATAAAAATAATGCATTACATGCGTTTGCACATGCGGATGGACACTATCATCTGATGGGATGTATGCTAAGTGCAGCATCTTGTAACAAGTGGTGGATGGATGAGATTCTTGGGACAAGTGATTATGCAAAGGAGCAGGAAGCGATTGAGAAGCTTGGGGAGAACCGGGTGTATTTTCTGCCATATCTGATGGGAGAGCGTTCCCCGCATAATGACCCCAACGCGCGCGGAACGTTTATCGGGATGACAATGGATACCACACGGGCAGATATGACACAGGCGGTATTAGAAGGTGTGGCGTTTGCGTTAAGAGATTCTTTTGAGGTGGCAAAGTCTCTGGGGATTCAGATAGAGAGAACCAAGATTTGCGGAGGCGGTGCAAAGAGTCCGCTTTGGAAGAAGATTATTGCAAATGTAATGAATGTAAAAGTGGATGTGATTGAGAGCGAGGAAGGACCAGCACTTGGAGGTGCGATGCTAGCAGCAGTGGCCTGCGGGGAGTATGAAAGTGTGGAGGCAGCGGCTTTAGCGCTTGTGAAAGTGGTAGATACTGTGGAGCCAACAGAGGAGCTGGTACGAAAATATGAGGAGCGCTATCAGAAGTTTAGAGAGATTTATCCGGCTTGTAAGAGGTTGTTTGAGACGATTTTAGTAAAGGAGGTTGCAAGGGATGGAGATTAAAAAGGTAACAGATGCTGCTTTTTTAAAATATGGAAAGATAGTATCAGGGATTGATTTTTCGGGGCTTGTGGAGGCACTTTGCGAGAAGACGCCACTTTTAGAGGAAGTTGCTTATGAACCATCAGTGGAAGCGCTAGAAGCACTTCCGGTATTTGAAGAACTTAGAAGAACATGTTATGGGGAGCTTCCAATACAGATTGGATATTGCAATGGGAAGAATTATCAGCTGAATGCTTTGGAGTATCATCGCTCTTCCGAGATAAATGTGGCGGGGACAGATGCGATTCTTCTGGTGGGAAGGCAACAGGATATTACAGAGGATTTTACATATGATACTTCTCTTGTGGAAGGATTTTTGCTTCCGAAGGGGATGGCAGTAGAGCTGTATGCGACGACGCTTCACTATGCACCATGTAGCGTGGGAGATGAAGGATTCCGGGTGGCAGTTGTGTTGCCACAATATACCAATCTTTTACTTGAGGGGGAGCATAAAGAAGGAGAAGATAGATTGCTTGCAGCAAAGAATAAATGGCTGATTGGACATGCAGAAGGTGGATTGCCAGAGGGTTCGTATATTGGACTTATAGGTAAAAATATTGATTGTAGAGATTGTAGATAATTTATCAATAATAAGGAGGATAAAGAAATGAATAACATTCCAAAGGTAAAAGTAGGTATTGTGGCGGTTAGCCGTGACTGTTTCCCGGAATCTTTGTCAGTGAACAGGAGAAAGGCGCTAGTGGAGGCATATCAGGCAAAGTACGATGCAGCAGATATCTATGAATGTCCGGTCTGTATTGTAGAAAGTGAGATTCATATGGTGCAGGCGCTTGCAGATATAAAGGCAGCAGGATGTAATGCGCTTGTGGTGTATCTAGGTAACTTTGGACCGGAGATTTCAGAGACACTTTTGGCAAAACATTTTGAAGGGCCAAAGATGTTTGTGGCGGCAGCAGAGGAGACAGGCAGTAATCTGGTACAGGGACGCGGAGATGCGTATTGTGGAATGTTAAATGCAAGTTATAATCTGGCACTTCGAAATATCAGAGCTTATATTCCAGAGTATCCTGTGGGAACAGCAGAAGAATGTGTGGATATGATTCATGAGTTCCTACCGATTGCCAGAGCAGTAATTGGCCTTTCAGATTTGAAAATTATCAGCTTTGGGCCGCGTCCTTTGAACTTTTTGGCATGTAATGCGCCAATTAAACAGCTCTATAACCTGGGTGTGGAGATTGAGGAAAATTCGGAGCTTGATCTGTTTGAGGCATTTAAAAAACACGAAGGCGATGCACGGATTAAAGAAGTGGTTGCTGATATGGAGGCAGAACTTTTAGAGGGCAATAAAAAACCGGAGATTCTTGCAAAGCTTGCACAGTATGAGTTGACACTTCTAGACTGGATTGAGGAACATAGAGGTTATCGAAAATATGTGGCGATTGCCGGAAAGTGCTGGCCGGCTTTTCAGACACAGTTTGGATTTGTGCCATGTTATGTCAACAGTCGTCTGACGGGGCGCGGGATTCCGGTCTCCTGTGAAGTGGATATCTATGGCTGTTTAAGTGAGTTTATTGGAACTTGTGTGAGTGAAGATATTGTCACACTTCTGGATATTAATAATACGGTACCTTATGACCTCTACCATGAGGATATCAAAGGGAAATATAACTATACAAGCAGTGATGTTTTTATGGGCTTCCACTGTGGCAATACCAATACAAAGAAGCTTTCGTTCTGCCAGATGAAATATCAGCTGATTATGGCCAGAAGTCTGCCAGAGGAAGTGACACAGGGAACACTAGAGGGAGATATTGTACCTGGAGATATTACGTTCTTCCGTCTGCAAAGTACCGCAGACAATAAGCTGCGTGCGTATGTAGCCAACGGGGAAGTGCTTCCGGTTGCGACGCGTTCTTTTGGAGGAATTGGTATCTTTGCGATTCAGGAGATGAAGCGCTTCTATCGCCATGTGCTGATTCAAGGAAATTATCCACATCATGGTGCTGTAGCGTTTGGGCATTATGGAAAGGCACTTTTTGAGGTCTTTAAGTATATTGGAGTAGAAGTAAGTGAGATTGGATATAACCAGCCAGCCGGTGTACGATATCCGACAGAGAATCCTTTTGCCTGATGGTATTTAAGAAAATGTACATGTAACAAGTGGACGGCTGACATAAGATACGATAGAAGAAGTAGTGTCTTGTGTCAGCCTCTTTTGTCTTTACAGGGAGAATCTATGAGTCGAAAAAAGACATGGGCGCTTTATGTGCTTCTGACAGGGATTGTTGTCTGTCTGCTTGTATTCTGGCAGCAGTTTCATGAATTGGGAGGAAATGAGGAAGAAGATTATGAGATTTATAAGCGACATTATGCGATGATTACCGGAAGTGAGGACAGTGATTTTTGGGACCGTGTCTATGAGAGTGCAAGGGAAGAAGGTAAAGTAAATGGTGTCTATGTGGAACGCTTTGGGGAAAATCTGGCTGTGGAATATGAATGTCAGGAGCTATTAAAGCTTGCCATCTCTGCATCAGTAGATGGGATTATCATACCAGGGGATGAAGAAGAGGAGACGGTGGCACTTTTAAATGAGGCAGCAGAAAAAGGCATTCCTGTTGTAACCGTGCTTCAGGACAGTGCCAGAAGTCTTCGGCAATGTTTTGTGGGAAATAATTATTATAATCTGGGTCAGGAGTATGCCAAGCAGATGTTAGAGATTCTGTCAGAAGAAAATACAGAGGGAAAGGATACATCGAGGATTCTGGTATTGATGGATGAAAGTCGGACCGACAGTAGTCAAAATCTGATTTTACTTGGTATCCGTGAGACGCTGAAAGAAAAGCTAAATGGAAAACTTTTGGTATCTGTTGAGACTAGCTTAATTGATAACAGCAGAAGCTTTCAGACAGAAGAATCCATTCGGGATATTTTCTTAAGCCAGGAAGAATTACCAGATATTTTGGTCTGTCTTAGTGCTGTTCATACACGCTGTGCCTATCAGGCAGCCGTGGATTACAACAAAGTGGGGACAGTGCAGATTCTAGGATACTATGATTCTGAAGCGATTTTGGATGCGGTATCCAAGAATATTTTGTATTCTACTATTACATTAGATACCGTACAGATGGGGAGAAGCTGTGTACAGGCTTTAGAAGAGTATGTAAAGACAGGATATACAAATGGCTATCGAGCAGTTGATACCCATTTGATTACTGCACCGGATGCAAACAGACTGTTATCAGGAAGAACACCATAAGCAGGAGGGGATATAACATATGTTCTTGGAGACTATAAGCAATCGTTTCAGGAATCTGAGGTTTCAGCAAAAGTTGACTGCTCTGTTTGCCTTGACAATGGTTGTAATTCTTGTAGTCAATCTATATATGTTTGTGATTATCAACGATATGGCAGAAAAAGTTGAGGAAGTCTATACAAGCAATGTCAGTCTTAATGAACTTTCTAGTGGACTTGACGCTGTGCAGGCGTATATGGAGGAATATCTGAACACAAAAAGCTCGGATGCAATGAAAGACTACTACCGAAGTGAGCAGGAATACCAGAAACTTATGGAAGGACTACATATACAAGCAACAGACCATATGCTTTGGCTGACAGAGAAGAATATCTATAGTCTGTCAAAAACTTATCTAAAGTTGGCAGCTGAGGTGATACAGGCTAAGAGAGGCAGAAATGTAGAAAAATATGGGGAACTTTATGAAGAAACACATATGCTCTATGAAGGTATTCACACCTATATCTATAGTCTGAACAATGCACAGTTTAAAGACAATTCCAGAAACTATCAGATTTTAATACATGCACTTCGCTATATGGAATGGATTAGCGTCGGTATCCTTCTTCTGGTGCTGCTTGGTAATATCGGCTTGATTGCAGCAAGCACCAGAAGTGTAACACAGCCACTTTATAAATTGGCAAAAGCAGCAGACGAAGTGGCCAGTGGCAATTTTGAGATTGACAAACTTCCAGTAAAAAGTATGGATGAAGTAGGGATTGTAACCAATACCTTTAATCAGATGGTGGAAAATATCCGTAACTATATCGAACAGTTTCGCCTGACGATGGAGCGGGAGTTTCAGATGCAAAACCATCTAAAGGATGCACAACTTAAATATCTGCAAGCACAGATTAATCCTCATTTTCTATTTAATACACTAAATGCCGGTGCTCAACTTGCGATGATGGAGGAAGCAGAGAGAACGGGGCAGTTTCTTGAAAATGTAGCAGAATTTTTCCGCTATAATGTGCGTAAAAATGACAAAGATGCCACATTAAGGGAAGAAATTCATCTTGTGGACAATTATATATATATTTTAAATGTACGGTTTTCTGGTGAGATTTTATTTTCCAAAGACGTGGATGAATCTCTACTTGAAGTGAAAGTGCCCAGAATGATTTTGCAGCCTTTAGTAGAGAATGCATTTCACTATGGAATTCGCAACATTGACTGGAAAGGGAGAATTGAATTGTCTGTTTACCAGAAAGAAGAAGAATTGTGCATCAGTATCTGGGATAATGGGGCTGGAATGGAGAAAGAGCGGATTGCACAAGTTCTTCTTGGTCATGTGACAGAAAACAAAGAAAAGCCAGAATCCAATGGCATAGGGATGAAGAATGTAATGGAACGACTTCGTCTATATTTTCACAATCAGGCAAAAGTTGAGATTTTTAGTGAAGGAAAGAATCAGGGAACAGAAGTATTACTAAGGATTCCATACAGACAGGAGGAAGACCCATGTATCGAATAATGCTGGCGGATGATGAGGGAATTGTACTGGATTCTCTCAAGATGATAATTAACCGAAATTTTGACAAAGAGTGTCAGATTGAGACGGCAAAGACCGGACGGGATGTAATTGAACTGGCCGAGCGGTTTTGCCCAGATATTGCTTTTATGGATATCCAGATGCCAGGAATCAATGGTATTGAAGCAATTCGTGAAATAAAAAAGAGCAATCCTTTGGCAGAATTTATTATTTTGTCTGCCTATGACAAATTTGATTATGCAAAAGAGGCTATCAATCTGGGTGTCTTGGAATATGTCAACAAACCATTTAGTACAAAGAGCATTATGGAAGTCCTGACAAAGGCATTAAAGACCGTGGAAGCGAAACGAAAAAAGAGAAGCGATGAATTAAAGATCAAAGAGAAGATGGAGACAGTCACTCCAATTATTGAAAATGGATTTATCTATGCAATGATGTTCCAAGAATTTTTTATAGAGGATGTAGAAAACTATCAGCAGCTTCTTGGCATACAGACAGATTATGGTTGCATGTTGGCCTTAGTGGTTGGAGATGACCAGCAAGGCTCCTATATGACCAATGCAGTGGGCGCTGGTGTGCGTACACAGATGAATTACAGAAAAGTACGAGAGCTTTTAAAAGAGACCTTTTCCTGTGTAATTGGTTCCGTAATCTCTAATAAAATACCAGTGTTTCTTCCTATGAACAAACAAAAGATGGACTACGAAGAACGAATTGAGATGATTGATATATGCCGCGCACTGACTAGAAAACTCCGTAAAGTAACAGATATCACCTTTCGTATTGGGATTGGCTCTATCCAAAAATTGAAAAAGACGATGGATTCCTATGAAGAAGCATTAAAAGCATTGGCTAATTCTACTGGCAGTGTGGCACATGTAGATGACCTTCCGATTCAATGCTGCTATGATGCAGAATATCCGGTGGAACTAGAACGAGAACTGTTTGAAAGCTTAAAAAGTGGCAAAAGTGCAGAATGTGAGAGGGCTGCTGAGAGATATTTTGACTGGATGCTGGAAAATTATGATGAAAAGAATACAAGTGTGCGGTTAAAGACACTGGAATTTGTTCTATATGCAGAACATATTGCCTATATGGAGGGAGGGATGGTCTATCATTTTAGCGAAAGAGAGCATTATCTGCCGCTGGTGATAAATGCAGAAAATAACAGTGACTTAAAGCTTTGGTTTATGGAGCGTTTCAAAGAAAGTTGCCGAAATATGGTGACAAAAAAAGGAGAACGGGAAAATGAACTTGTAGCACGGGCACAGACTTATATTCAGGAGAATTACCATAAGGACCTGTCATTAGACGAGGTATCAAGACAGATGGACTTAAGTCCATACTATTTCAGCAAGCTTTTTAAAGAAGAAACAGGAAGTAACTTTGTAGAATATATAACAAATCTAAGGATTTGTAAAGCAAAGGAACTTTTGGCTTCCGATAAGAGCAGTATGAAGGAAATCTGTGCAGCCATTGGTTACAGTGACCCGAATTATTTCAGCCGTATTTTTAAAAAGAATACAGGAGTGACACCTACCGAATACCGGGAAAGCGAGAGGATATAGAATGACAGGAAAAATATATCATATTGTACCACTTTGTCTTTTATGTATCTGTTTTATTACCGGATGTACAAAGCACACCGAAGTACAAAGCCAGAGAGAAGAGACAGAAGATAAGAAGATTGAGATTGGGATTATTTTTGATTCATTTGTGCTAGAACGCTGGCAGAGAGACCGGGACGTTTTTGTGGCAGCAGCACAGGAACTAGGAGCAGAAGTCAATGTACAACATGCCAATGGAGACCTAGAAGAGCAAGTTGCTCAAATGGATTATTTTATAGAAAAAAAGGTGGATGTTATTGTTGTAGTGATGGTGGCGAACAAAGAGGACCCTGATAGCCTTGTACAGGCAGTAGGGCGAGCACAAAAAGCAGGAATTCCTGTGGTGGCTTATGACCGTCTGATTCTGAATGCAGATGTGGATTTGTATATTTCATTTGACAATCAACAAGTAGGACGTCTGATGGCTGAACATATGAAAGAACATCTGGGAGGTGAAGGAGAGATTTTGCAGATTTGTGGTCCTATGGAGGACTATAATGTACCACAAGTGATGAAAGGCTTTGATGAAGTCTTAGCAGATACAGACCTTGAGATTACTATGACAGAACATGCAGAAGGCTGGCTTGGAGAGACTGGATTTTTTACAACGAGCAGTTATCTGCTTACCCATACAGCACCAGATGGAATTATGGGAGGCAATGACAATATTGCTGGTCATGCGATTCGTGCACTTTCTGAGAGACGTTTGGCTGGAGATGTCTGTGTGGTCGGACAGGATGCAGACCTTGATGCCTGTCAGCGTATCGTAGAGGGTACACAGTGTATGACTGTGTATAAACCAGTAGAAAAGCTTGCTAAGAGGGCAGCAGAGCTTTCCGTTATCCTTGCAAAAGGAGAAGAAGTTTTGGAGAAGGAGAGCATCTATGATGGAAGTTATGAAGTTCCTTACGAACGTCTAGAACCTATTGCTGTTACCAAAGAAAATATGGACGAAGAGATTACTGGAAAATATCATGAAGAAAGTGATATCTACTTAAATATACGCAATAAATAAACACCATATTACAAACTCTGGACAATCTTGCAGATTTATTGGAAAATACTGCAATTTTGTCCAGTTTTTTATGCAAAAAGAAGTCTGTCCTATACAAAATATACAGAAAAAGGCAAGTTTATCCTGTTAAATATATTGTATAGTAATACTATCAAATTTAGATATGGGAGGAATTTTCAAGATGAAAAGAAAATTAATTGGTACTCTGTTAAGTACCGCAATGGTGGTTTCTTTGGTGGCAGGCTGCAGCTCTGATAATGCTTCTGAACAAACGAATGCACCAACGGATACTGGAAGCGAGACAGAAGCAGAAGCAGAAGGAGATGCACAGAACGAAGATACAGCATCGGATGCTTCTACAGGTGGTGCAAAGATTGGTATTTCCATGCCAACACAGTCTCTAGAGCGTTGGAACCGGGACGGCGCTTATCTGGACGAGCAGTTTCGTGCAGCCGGTTTTGAGACTGTACTTACTTATTCAGATGACGATTCCGGGAAACAGGTGAATGATATTCAGAATATGTTAGCAGATGATGTAGACCTTTTGGTTGTGGCAGCGATTGATGGTGCAGCTTTAAATACTGCAATGAATGAGGCAGCAGAAGCCAATGTTCCAGTTATCGCCTATGACCGTCTGATTTTAAATGATGCAGTTTCTTACTATGTATCTTTTGATAATTATACGGTTGGAAAATTGCAGGGTGAATTTATTATTGAACAGCTTGACCTAGCTAATGCTGGTGACAAGGTCTACAATATGGAGATTACGGCTGGTGACCCGGCAGATAACAATGCAGGATATTTCTACCAGGGAGCAATTGATACACTGAAACCATATATGGATGCTGGTACTTTAAAAGTAGTATCTGACCAGATTGACTTTGACAAAGTAGCCACTGAACAGTGGAAAACCGATGTTGCACTGGAAAGAGCACAGAATGTATTGTCTTCCTTCTATGCAGATGGTACACAGCTAGATGTATGGCTTTGCTCAAATGATTCTACCGCACTAGGTGTTGCTCAGGCAGTTACGTCTGACTATGCAGGCTCTAATAATGTATTGATTACCGGACAAGATGGCGATGAGGCAAACCTGAAAAATATTGTAGACGGCGTACAGACAATGACGGTATACAAGAATGTAAGCAATGAGTCAATAGTGACCATTGGCCTTGTAAAGGCAATTCTGTCTGGAGAGACCATAGATGATACGCTGATTCCATCCTTTGGGATTGAGTGTGCATTTGATACAGAGTCTTATGAGACCTCTGCTGGCAATAAGTGCCCATCCTTCTTGTTGGTACCAAATGTCATCACCAAAGACAACCTTCAGGACTTAGTAGATACGGGGCTTTATACAATGGGAGACGACGGATATCTGTCTGCAGCAAATTAAAGAAATCTTGAACATGGGCGGGGCAGCTGTCCCGCCTGCTTTTATTAACAGAAAGGGGGAGAAGTTTTTGGCTGATGTTATATTGGAGATGAAATCCATCACCAAAGAATTCCCAGGAGTAAAAGCGCTTAGCGATGTCAATCTGGTTGTGGAGCGCGGCGAGATTCATGCACTTATCGGGGAGAATGGTGCCGGAAAATCCACATTAATGAATGTGCTGTCTGGAACCTATCCTGTCGGTAGTTATACTGGAGAGATTTTCTATAATGGAGAACTTTGTCAGTTTAAGACTTTAAAAGACAGCGAAGCAAAAGGAATTGTGATTATTCATCAGGAACTGGCCCTGATACCACTTTTAACTATCGGCGAAAATATGTTCCTGGGGAATGAAAAAAAGAATAAAATGGGCCATATTGACTGGGATATGACCTACAACGAAGCAGAAAAGCATATGAGGCAAGTAGGGCTTAACGAATCAGCCCAGACCCTGATTAAAGATATTGGAACTGGAAAACAGCAGCTTGTGGAGATTGCCAAAGCATTTTCCAAAAATGTAAAGCTGTTAATTTTAGATGAGCCAACGTCTTCCTTAAATGATGAAGATGCGAAGATGCTATTGGACCTTTTGATAGAATTTAAGAAAAATGGTCTGACTTCTATTATTATTACACATAAGCTCAATGAGATTATCTACTGTGCAGATAAAGCGACAATTATCCGCGATGGCTCTACGATTGAGACACTGGTAAAAGGAGTAGATGAATTCAGTGAGGACCGGATTATTAAAGGAATGGTAGGACGTCCGATGGATGACCGTTATCCTGTGCGTGAACATAAGATACGTCCAGAAGTTGGATTAGAAATTAAGAACTGGACGGTCTACCATCCTCTTTACCATGAGAAAATTGTAGACAACAAAATCTCTCTAAAGGTACATAAAGGGGAAGTTGTTGGTATCTCTGGGCTTCAAGGAGCCGGGCGAACGGAACTTGCCATGTCTATCTTTGGAAAAAGCTATGGGACAAATATCAGTGGAGAGCTGTATTTAAACGGAGAAAAAATAGAATTAAAAAGTCCAGAACAGGCGATTCGCCATGGCATTGCCTATGTGACAGAGGACCGTAAGACTAACGGATTAATCTTGGAAGAGTCTATACGATTCAATACAACACTTGCCCGCTTAGATAAAGTCTGTCAAAACAATGTGATTGATACAACAGCTGAGAAAAGTGTGGCAGAAGATATGACAAAGGCAATGGGAACGAAGACTCCTTCCATTGAGCAAAAAGTGGGTAATCTTTCGGGCGGAAATCAACAGAAGGTGCTGCTTGGAAAATGGATGTTTACGGAACCCAATGTATTGATTCTGGATGAGCCGACTCGCGGAATTGATGTAGGAGCCAAATATGATATTTATTGTCTAGTCAACCAGATGGTAGAGGAAGGAAAGTCCGTAATTATGATTTCTTCTGAGATGCCAGAATTAATCGGTATGTGCGACCGCATCTATGTGATGAATGAGGGTGAACTTCGCGGGGAACTTGACGCCAAAGAAGCGACGCAAGAAAAGATTATGAGCTTTATTATCCGTGCAACTGAGGAATGATAGTAAGAAGGGAGTGTTATTATCTATGGCAACAAACAAAGAGAAGCAAGGCAATGAACAGTTCCAGTTAGGAGCATTTTTAACCAAATACAGTATGGTTATTGCCCTTGTGATTGTATTTATTTTATTCTATTTTCTAACGGATGGACGTCTGCTCTATGCACAGAATATGTCCAATCTGCTTCTGCAAAATGGCTATGTGCTGGTGATGGCTTGTGGTATGCTGCTCTGTATCCTGACAGGAGGTAATATTGACCTGTCGGTGGGTTCTGTCATTTGCCTTGTGGGAGGTGTGGCAGCTGTCTTGATTACAAATCAAGGCTTTAATATTTATCTGACGATTCTTCTGTGTCTGTTCCTTGGTTTGGCAGCTGGTGTGTGGCAAGGATATTGGATAGGATATATAAGAATTCCTCCGTTTATTACAACACTTGGCGGAATGTTTATCTTCCGTGGCTTTGGCCGTCTGGTATTAGACAGCAAGACGGTATCTGTGCAGGATACAACCTTTTTAAATATTTTTACAGCGTATATTCAGATACCCGGACTTGACAATGGGGAGCGGATTTTGTCTCCGCTTGTTGTTGGAATTTTAGTAGTTATCTTTATTTTCTACCGTACAGTGTCTTCTCGTGCAAACAAAGAGAAAAAAGGATATCGTCAAAACAGTGCTTTGGCTGATTTTGGCCGTACCTCTTTGATTTCTCTTGTACTTCTAGCTTACTGTTATCTGTTAAGCCAGTATAAAGGAATTTCTGTAATGTTACTTTGGGTGGTTGCTGTTTGTTTGCTCTATCATTTTATTACTTCTAAGACCGCATTTGGACGATATTTCTATGCAGTAGGAGGCAATGAGAAGGCAACACAGCTGTCGGGTATCGATACCAACAAAGTATATTTTATCGCTTATGCCAATATGGGACTTTTGGCAGGTCTTTGCGGTTTGCTCTGCTTGGCACGTGTGGGTTCTGTCAATGGTGCTACGGGTACTTCCTTTGAGATGGATGCGATTGGCTCCTGCTTTATCGGTGGGGCGTCTGCATACGGTGGAAGTGGTACCGTCTCAGGTGTGATTATTGGTGCTCTTTTACTAGGGGTAATCAATATGGGTATGTCCATTATGGGTATTGGAGATTCCTGGCAATATGTAGTGAAAGGCGGCGTTCTTTTGCTTGCAGTTATCTTCGATGTGGTATCCAACCGTAAAAGTGGTAAATAAAAAAGAAAAGGTATAAAATGTATTAAAATTGTAAACAATATGTTAAAAGTGTTGTGGAGTGCGTGTAAACGTACTCCACTTGTGTTATAGTTATGATATGCGAATGGGGAAAGCATACATAGAGAAGAATTGGAGGGTGATAACTGTGGTGCAAGAGACAATTACTATACGCAATGAGTCAGGTCTGCACCTCCGCCCGGCAGGAGATATGGTAGGTATAGCGAATAAATACAGTTCCCGTGTAATGCTCATCTGTGGAGAGCATACCATGAACTGTAAAAGTCTGATGAGCCTGTTGGCATTTCCTGTTTGTCCGGGGGATGAAGTGACCGTAGAGTGTTACGGAGAGGATGAAGAACAGGCGTTAGAGCGGATTGTTACTTTTCTGGAAAATTTAGATAAAGAGAGAGGGGTTAAAGCTTGACAATTTTAGGATAATTCTATATTCTAAGAGGGTCTAAGAAAGAAATAAATCAATATTCATAAGTCGTAAGTCCATGACACAATTTCCTGTTATCTCATATCGTAAAGATATGGTTCGTATGCCGGGTTTGAAAAAGGAAGGAGAATGTGTATGTATTTCAGGGAAGATGCATGGATGATGAAAGAGATTTTCGGCCTTTCGGACCGTGCGCTTATCCGTATGGTAAATCATCTTTTTCAGACAGAATATGGTGACGATGAATGTGTGCGGAAAGAATGGAATGAACATGAGGTAATCAGTGTCTGGCTGCTTATCGGATGTGCGAACCGCTATGAATTTCAAATCCGTCGTTTTGATGGCTGCCTACAAGTCTACGCAGAAGACAGGGGATGTGCATTTCACTATGCAGATGCCCTGGAACATACCGTAGTACAGGTACGAGAACCACATATGATTTATTTCGGAAAGAATTCTAGGGAGGAATTTTGTACAACACTGGAGTTTCCCGGTCATGAGCGGATTATATTGCCGATTCATACGATTACACTTGCAGATTCCTCCGCACAGAGACTAGAAGAAGCGGGTCTTATTTTGTTCCTGCCTTTTTTATTTTATTGTGTTGCAGAAGAGACAAAAGAGCGGGAAAAAAAACAGGAATTATTGGAGCAGTTCGTGCTTCACGATATACCAGATACCCTTTATAGAAGTATGAAAAAGGGAGATTTGAATGTATTTGACGCGCAGAAATTAAAACAGTTCTGCCGGCGTATAATGTGGAAGCTTTTATCACATCAAAATTTTATGCAGAATCTAGAGTTTCAGGAGCTTATGATGGGTGCCTTAGAGGCAGATATTGAGCTGGTGGAACGAATACAACGGCTAGAGGCTTCTAAAAATGCAGAATAAATCGTTAGAGAATAGAAGATACTATAGCCAAAGAGGTAAAAAATATGAAAAAGATTTGGATAATGATATTTGTCGTGTGTCTTCTTATGGGATGTACACGGGGAAATACACATGTGGAGGAAGAGACAAGTGGTATAAGGGATGATGTCTCTGCAAAGGTACTGGTGGAAGCTGTGGCTTCTGAACTAGGAGATGAATATTGGGCGGATATGGAGCTTGCGCCGGAATATCTAGAAGATTGGTATGGTATCTCTTCTGATTTATATGAGGAGTATTATGGGCAGACGCCGATGATTTCTGCCAATGTGGATGCACTGATTGTTGTAAAGGCAGCAGAAGATAAAAAAGAAAAGGTCGAGGAGGCTTTGCGTGCTTATCGGGATAAGCTTGTGAATGATACCATGCAGTATCCTTCCAATATCCCTAAGATTCAGGCGTCTATGATAGAGACTTATGGAAACTATGTATGTTTTGTCCAGCTTGGAGGCTCTATGAACAACCAGGAGGACGAAGAGGAAGCGATGAAAGTGTGCATGGAGGCTAATGAGCAGGCACTTTCTATTATCAAAAAGGAATTGACAAAGTAAACCATGGTATTTTCCAGTCTGATATTTATCTGCCGGTTCTTTCCGGTGTTTTTGACCATTTATCTGCTGGTTTCGGCAAGATACCGTAATCTTGTGCTTTTCCTTGGCAGTCTTGTTTTTTATGCATGGGGGGAGCCGGTATATATCGGACTCATGCTTTTTTCTACTTTTCTGGACTACGGAAATGGAAGACTTCTTGGGTATGCAAAGCGTACAGGCCGTATGCACTTAGCCAAAGGAGTGCTTCTAGAATCCGTTGTTGTCAATCTGTCCCTTCTCTGTCTATTTAAATATGCCGGTGTATTTTTGCTGCCTGTAGGAATCTCTTTCTATACCTTTCAGACGATGTCCTATACGATTGATGTCTATCGGGGAGAGACGCCAGTACAGACAGATTTTATTGCTTTTGGCGCATATGTCTCGATGTTTCCCCAGTTGATAGCCGGACCGATTGTAAAATATAAAGATGTGGCAACAGAGCTTACCCATCGTACCTTAAGCTTTTCCAATGGCTATTATGGGATTGAGAGATTTGTTATCGGGCTTGGCAAAAAGGTATTGTTAGCCAATCAAATCGGGCTTTTATGGGAGGAGATTCAGAAGATTCCTGCCTGTGAGATGACGACTTTGAGTGCATGGCTTGGGAGTCTTGCGTTTGCCTTGCAGCTGTATTTTGATTTTTCGGGGTATTCTGATATGGCGATTGGGATGGCAAGGATGCTTGGATTTCACCTGAAAGAAAATTTTGACTATCCATATCGCGCCAGAAGCATTACAGAATTCTGGAGAAGATGGCATATTTCTCTGGGGCAATGGTTCCGGGAATATGTCTATATTCCACTTGGAGGTAACCGAAAGGGACTTCTCTTACAGTTTCGCAATCTTTTGATTGTCTGGGCGCTGACTGGTATCTGGCATGGAAAAGGTATGAATTTCCTTGTCTGGGGGTTGTATTTTGGAGTTCTTTTGATTCTGGAGAAATGGTTCTTACTTCGATGGCTACAGCGTATCCCGGCAGTGTGGGGACATCTCTATGCGATGGTGGCAGTGATAGCAGGGATGACTGTCTTTGCGATTGACAGGCTAGGAGACGGACTTGTATGGATAGGGATGCTGTTTGGCAGCACAGGAAGATGGTACGATGGCAGAGCCTTGTGGCTTTTGTCAGGGTATGGGCTTTTGTTACTTTTGGGAGTGATAGGCTCTGTGGGAGTAGGAAAGAAGTTTTGCCGATATCCGCTTGTATGGATGATGGTCTTTTTCTTGTCCATGGCTTATCTTGTGGATGCATCTTATAATCCATTTTTATATTTTCGATTTTAACAGGCAGGGAATGTGGGATGGGAGAGAAGAAAAAAGAGAAGCTATGCTGTATATTGTTTTTTGTTATACTGTATGCCATGTGGATAGGGGATATAATAAGTGCAGACCGGCTGTATTCTGAGTGGGAGAAGCGAAGGCTTGCACAAAAGCCAGAGTTTTCTTATCAGGCAGTGGTGGATGGAAGCTATGGGGAAGCGTATGAGAAATGGCTTACAGACCAGTTTCCAGAAAGAGATTACTGGGTGGGAATTAAGAACCGTTGTGAGCGTCTGCTTGGAAAGAAGGAGCTTAAAGGTATTTATATAGGAAAAGATGGGTATTTGTTCTCAGAGAATGTAGAGATTGCTGACTGGGATAAGCTAGAGCGTAAGATGAAAGAGCGCTTTGGAAAGGAGAAGGTCAGCCGGATTTATGTGCCGGCGGCGGGGGCAGTGCTTGGGGAGAAATTACCGAATTTTGTGTCTTTTTATGGAAGAGAGGATGCAGTCTTTGCGCATCTGTTGGCGCATAAAGAGGAGGATATTTACTATCGTACCGACCATCACTGGACAATGCTAGGGGCTTATTATGCATATGAGGCCTGGGCAACAGAGCAGGGAATGCAACCACTTAAGTTGTCAGAGATGGAGTATAGAGTGCTCAAAGAAGACTTTTTAGGAACGCATTATGGAAAGATTCACTATGCAAAACAGATGGATGTGATGGAATTGTATCGCCCGAAGGTGACATGCGAAGTGGTGTATGACTTAGGGGAGAGCAAGATAAGCGGATTGTATCAAGAGGAGCATCTTAAGACGGAGGATGCCTATCGCTTCTTTTTAGATGGAAATCATGGAGTGGTGGAGATTATGATGGAAGAAGGAGAAGGGCATCTGGCAGTGATTAAGGATTCTTATGCAAACTGTTTGATTCCTTTTTTGACGGCGCATTATGGAAAGATTACTGTTATTGACCCACGATATTTTCGGGTGGATATCGGGGAATGGCTTAGTGAAAGGGAGGTTACAGAGGTATTAATTTTGGGACAGGATACATCAAAAGTGTCTTTTGCTGATTTTTGATTTCACGGTTTTTTCACAGTTTTATCACCGGAAGAACACAAAAATTCCAAAAAATTCACATATTTTTTTCGTATGATATAGACCAGGGATTAGAGTCCCTGGTCTTTTTATAAAGGACTGATACAAGATAAAAGGAGAGATAGTGTGAAGAGGAAAGTAATAATAGGGATTTTATGTCTGGTGATAATTGGTGTTATAGGGAGTATTGGGGTAAGGATATATCAGGGGAAGAAAAGGGCACAGGAGAGGACAGAGGAGGCACAAAAAGTCGAGACCGTTCAGGTAAAGAGACAGAATCTGGTGGATGCGATTAGTGTAACAGGGACGATTGAGAGTGCCAATGCCAAGGACGTGTCGGCAAGCGCCAAGGATGTAAAGGTATTAGAGGTAAGATATAAGGTAGGGGATTATGTGGAGAAAGGGGAAGTGGTAGCGGTACTAGACACTGCGAATCTTGAGCTGGCTTTAACAGAGGCGAAGAATCGGCAGGCACTGAGTGAATATACCGAAAATAAATCTATTCAGACAGCTTCTGAGCAGTATGAGGAGGCAGTTACAGATGGAACAGATACATACAATAAAGCAGTAAAAAGTGAAGGAGAGGCAAAAGAAGAACTTCAAAAGGCAGATGGAGAGGTCAGTGATGCAGCCGAGAGACTGAAAAGGAGGGAAGAACGTCTAAGTGAGGCAAGAGAAGCTTTAAGAGAAGCTGTACAGCCAACAGAACCAAACGAAGAGGCTTCTGAAGAGGAGAAAAAGGCATATGAAGAAGCACTTCTGGCCTACCAGGAACTTCAGAGAGCAGTAGAGGAAGCACAGGCATCTTATACAGAGGCACATCAAGAATATAATGCAGCGGCGGAGGCTTCTGAGAAGGCTTTAGATGCCTATGAGACAGCGTCAGAGGCGCTAGAGGAGGCTCAGAAGAACAATGACCGGAATATTTCGGATGCACAGGATAAATTAGAACAGGCACAGACAGAGCATACATACTCAAATGACAGCAGTCAGCAGACGATAGAGAATTATCAGGAGCAGATTGACAGCTGTACCGTGACAGCGCCGATTTCCGGGGTAATTACAGCGATGAATGTAGATGTGGGCGATACCTATATGGGGGAGGGCAATGCACTCTTTAGTATTGCGGATAAGGAGCATTTTTTAGTGTCAGCAAGTGTGGATGAGTATGAGATTAGCAAGATTGCAAAGGAGATGACAGCAGCCGTTATTGTGGAAGCTTTGGGAGATACCGAGATGGAAGCTAAAGTCTCTTTTGTATCACCAACAGCAGCGTCTTCTAATACAGGAAGTTCCGAGTATAAGATTGAGATTGCGTTAGATAAGGCAAATACAGATTTAAGGATTGGGATGACAGCAAAAGCGAGTATTGTACGGGATGCAGTCTACGATGTCCTGACAGTACCCTATGACTGTGTGGATACAAAGGAGGATGGCAGCAAGGTTATCTATAAAGAACAAGACGGTGAACGCGTAGAAGTACCGGTTGTGGTCGGGATGGAAAGTGACTATTATGTAGAGATTGCCGCGGAGGGGATAGACGAAAATACACAGGTATATTACACAACGCCAATGACAAACAACGCAGCGAACACTAATGAAATGAGAAGTATCGAAGGCGGAGCTTTTGGTGGCCCTGACAGAGGACCAAGAGGTTTTTAGGAGGGACGCTGTATGAGTGAGAGAATGATAGAGTTAAAGGGGATTGTAAAGCGGTTTTATATTGGGATGCCCAATGAGCTTGAGATACTTCATGGGATTGACTTAGAAGTAAAACGCGGCGAATTTGTCTCGATTGTAGGTTCTTCTGGTTCTGGCAAGACGACAATGATGAATATTATCGGGATTTTAGACCGCCCGACAGAAGGAGAGTATCAGCTTGACGGGGTGGATGTGGCAAAGGCAAAGGATAAAGAGCTATCGTTCATTCGCAATCAGAAGATAGGGTTTGTCTTTCAGACCTATAACTTAATTGGTAGAACAAGCGCCCTGAAAAATGTAGAATTACCTATGTTGTACGCTGGTATTGGAAGACGGGAGCGAAAGGAGCGGGCAAAGGAATTGCTTGAGATGGTAGGGATGGAGGAGCGTTTAAGTCACAATCCCGATGAATTGTCCGGCGGGCAAAAGCAGAGAGTGGCGATTGCCCGCGCGATGGCAAATGACCCCGCGATTATCTTGGCAGATGAGCCAACAGGAGCGCTTGACTCAAAGACAGGGCGGATGATTATGGATATTTTTCACAAGTTGAATCAGGAGCAGAAAAAGACGATTGTTTTAATTACTCATTCGCAGGAGTTAGCACAGGAGACAGGGCGGATTGTAACATTAAAAGACGGAGAGATTATCGGAGAAAGGAGAGGGGAGAGATGCTGATTTTGGAAAATATTCTGTTGGCTTTTCACAGTCTGCGCGCCAATAAGATGCGCTCTCTTTTGACCATGCTAGGAATTATTATAGGGATTGCTTCCGTGATAGCAATTATGACACTTGGAGATTCACTGAGCAAATCTGTAACAGACTCGATGTCTTCGATGGGAGCAAACAATGTGACCGTTGGTCTTCAGCAAAAGAGCACAACAACAGAGGTGACAGGAAGTGGAATGACCTTCTCTTTTGGCCCAAGGATGACAAAGATGCAGGAGAAGGACTATGTGACAGAGGAGATGCTTTCGGACTTAAAGACGCGCTATGCCCATTCGATTGAAGGATATTCTCTGTCAGAAAACATCGGAAGCGGGACAGCGCAGCATGGGGCGAAATATGCCTATGTCAATGCAGAAGGCGTCAATGATGCCAATCTAAAGAATCTTGACTTAACACTTCTTGCTGGCAGATTTTTAACGGAAAGAGACCAAAAAGAAGGACGAAAAGTGGTGTTAGTCTCCGACCTTCTTGTGAAAAATATGTTTGACGGAAATTCTATGGAAGCTTTAGAGCAGACTGTGGATATTCTTTTTAAAAATCGGTATTACACCTATACGATTGTAGGAGTCTATCAATATGAAGAATCCAGTATGGGATTTTCTAGCACTTCCGAAGAAGATACAGAGACCATGATGTATCTTCCGCTAAAGACAGCTAAAGACCAGAATCACAATACCATGGGGTACAGTCAGTTTACCATATTGACTGCTTCGGGAGTTAGCGCGTCTGAGTTCTGTGATACCGTAGAGACATATATGAATCAAAAGTATTACAGTGATAACAACAGCTTTGAAATCAGTGCAATGAGTATGGAATCGATTGTGAAAAGTATGACAGAGATGCTCTCTACAGTCGCTCTGGTGATTGCAGCAATCGCAGGTATCTCTCTATTGGTAGGTGGTATTGGAGTCATGAACATTATGTTGGTATCGATTACAGAGCGAACAAGAGAGATTGGAACAAGAAAGGCGCTTGGCGCGACCAATGGTTCGATTCGGCTGCAATTTATTATGGAAGCGATTGTACTGTGTCTGATAGGAGGGGCACTTGGTATTCTTCTAGGGATAGGGATTGCAGCAGTAGCGACAAAGATGATGGGATATGCGGTGAGCCCATCGGTAAATGGGATTTTAATATCGGTTAGTTTTTCTGTTTTTATTGGTGTCTTTTTTGGCTATTATCCAGCGAATAAGGCAGCTAAACTGCATCCGATTGAGGCGCTTAGGTATGAATAAGACCTAAGCCCTCAAAATTTGTCCATAGTATTGACATAGGCCCATAAAATGCTATTCTATTCATAGTTTATCCACGGATTTTTATGGTAAGATGGGATGACTGAAAATAGCGAAATATAAACGGATTGAGGAATAGGGGACTATGCAGATTCTTTTGGTAGAGGATGATAAACTGTTAAGAAAAAACATGAAAAGGCTTTTTTATCCAGAATATGAGGTATTAGAAGCAGAAGAATGTAACAAAGCAAAAGTGTTATTTAAAGAAAAAAAGCCAGACCTTTGTATATTAGATGTAAATTTAAAAGATGGAAGTGGTTATGAATTATGCCATTATTTTCGAACTATCTCGGATGTTTTGGTTTTGTTTGTAACTGTTCGGGATGATGAAGAAAGCATTGTACAAGGATTAGAAGTCGGGGGCGATGATTATATTACAAAACCTTTTTCTTCTAGGGAACTTTTGTCCAGAATAAAAGCATTGCTGCGCAGAAGCAGTATAAAAAATCAAGGAGAGAAACAGATTTTTTATACAGGCGATTATATCTTTGACAAATACGGACAGATATATTATAAGGATAGGAAAGAGATAGAATTGTCAGCAACTGAGTTGCAGATTGTAAAGCTGCTTCTCTGTAATAGCGGATGTCTGATAACCAGAGAGTGTATGATAGATAAAATATGGGATGTGAAAGGAAATTTTGTAGAAGATAATACACTTACTGTAAATGTAAGTCGTCTTAGGAAAAAGCTTGGTACTTTTGAAGGTATTCCATATATAAAAACAGTGAAAGGAATAGGCTATCGGTGGAATGTTCCTGTGATAGAGAAAAGCAATGAATAAGATAAGAAAGTCAGGTTTTATCTTTTTGGCAGTTATATGTATCTTCTCCTTACTGCAATTATATCAGTTTCAAAAAATCTTTAGGACTAATTATCTATCTTTACTGGGCTCAGTTTCAGAACGTGATATGGATACAGCTATAGAGGCGTTTCAAAGTAATATAAATAGAGAAGACTCCAAAGAGCTGACAGAGAAAGGAGAAAAGGTTCTTCAATGTTCCGGCTATGCTGTGACAGGAGAACTTTTTTTGCGGGAAAAAAATAGGATTTATTTTTTTTACGTGATGACAGGGGTTGTTATAGTATTTAGCATCTTATCCTGTTTTTGGCTGACTTGTCAATTAAAGGATAGAGAAAAAAGTATAGAGAGTGAAAAAACTCTTCGGATGGAGGCAATTCTTCAGGCAGAGCAGCTAGAACGAAAGCTAGAAGATATGGAGTCTCATATGAATGAATTTATGGGAAATATCTATCATCAGTTAAAAACACCTGTTACAAATTTAAAACTCTGTATGGAATTTTATATGGAAGCAGAAGATGAAGAGAGTGCACGTCAAAACAGCCTTCAGCAGATTGAGCGTATGTCTGCATTACTTACCTTACTGTTAAAGGAAGGACAGCTTCAGATGAACAAAGTCCGTTTTCATTATCAATCTTGTATGTTGGAAGAACTTTTACAGGATGTTGTAGTTTCTGCGTTACTTTTTGCAAAGGAAAAACATATTCAACTTGAACTAGAGAAGGATAATGAGGAATTACTAATAAGCTGTGATGAGATATGGCTTTCAGAAGCTTTTGAAGCAATCCTGCAAAACTGTATAGAGCATACTGAAAATACAAGTATTGTGCAGATAAAAGTTAAAAAAGTGGGAAGATATGGTGAAATTACAATTTATTCAGGGGGAGAAAAAATCTCCAAAGAAGCTCAAAAGAGAATATTTGAACGCTATTATACAGAAAAAAAGCAAGGGGAACATTTTGGGATTGGAATGCATATGGCAAAAACTGTAATAGAGCGCCATTTTGGAAGCATACAAGTTCGAACAGAAGAAAAATCTTCCGTAGTATTTTGTATTGTGTTGCCTCTCTTAAGCGGAGGGGAGGCGTATACTGTCACATAATTGTAAGGTTGCTCTGCTAGGATATAAGCAAACTATCAAGGAGATAAAAAGATGACAGATATAGTATTGAGTTGTAAAGATTTAGGCAAGATATATGGAACGAAGCAAAATCAAGTACAAGCTGTAACTGGTGTTAATCTAAAACTGCAAAAGGGGAAATTTTATTGTATTATTGGAAAAAGTGGTTCTGGAAAGACAACACTTTTGCATTTGTTAGCAGGAATGGAAAAGCCAGACAGCGGAACGGTATGGCTCAATGGAGTGGAACTGTCTCAACTTACAGAAGTGTCACTGGCGAGACTTCGCAGAAGGCATATGGGTTTTGTGTTTCAGGACTATCAGCTTCTTCCTGAACTGACTGTAGAGGAAAATATCTGTCTTCCTTTTTTGCTGGATAAAAAAGAAATAGACTTCGACTGGTTAAAGATTTTGCTAGAAGCTCTTTCTCTTACAGAGTTACAAAACAGATATCCAACAGAGTTATCAGGTGGAGAGCAGCAACGGACAGCAGTTGCAAGAGCTATATCCCAAAGACCATCCATTCTTTTTGCAGATGAGCCAACAGGAAACTTAGATAAAAAGACAAGTGAGGAACTTCTGGATTTTCTTTTAAAGCTTCACAGAAAATATGATTTGACCATTCTTCTTGTAACACATGACCTAGATATTGCCCGGTGTGGAGATGAGATTTTACTTCTGGAAGATGGATGCTTAAAAACAGTAATGAAGGCAGATGAGAAGTGATGGGTATAATATGGAAACTTGCAACACAAGGAAGAAAAAGAAAGCTTCGTCCATTGTATATTTCTATAAGTCTGTGCAGCATGCTATTACTAACAGTGTTTTTGCTTATGGGCTGTCTAAAGAAAACAAATGATGCAGCCCGTTTTCAAGCGTATGGAAGATATCGTGGAGCGGCTTTTCGAGTGACAGATGATGTCAAAACTGCATTAATACAGCATAAGGCTTTGCTGGAATCAGGAGAAATGAAGATTTATGGTACTATTTTTAAAGAAGATTTAATAGCTGGATATATAGGAACCATGGATGAACATATGCTTTCTTTGGGAAATATTCATCTGAAAGAGGGAAAACTTCCTGATAGTGCAGAGGAAATTGCTATGGAAAGTTCTCTGATGGCATATATGGGAATTCCTTTTCATATTGGCGAGCGTGTTGTCTTTGAGGTAGAAAGTATAGATTCAACAACTGGACAACTGGTGAAAAAAGAACACGAGTATTATCTTAGTGGAATTCTCCAATCCTATACAGAATACTGGGATACCGATGGCGCTTTGCTATGTGGCGCTATTATTTCTGATGATACAGCTAAAACGGAACAGATGTGTCATTTGTTTTTTGACAGTATTCATCAAAACGAAGAAGAAATGCAAGAATTAAAAGAACTTTTTTCTGTTAGAAGCGGTGTAAGACTTATGTATAATCGCTTGGCGTATCCAGAGGAAGGTGGATTGTCTTATTATTTGGAACATGGCTTTGCATTTGTACTGACATTTTTACTTACGGAATTTTTTATTCTTTTAACCTTAGCTGTGGTATTCCATAAGAAACAATATGAATTACAGGTAATGCGTCTTTTAGGGGCAGATAGGCATATGCTTGGAATAGTCTGGATGATGCAGGGAATACTTGTGTGGATACCTTCATTTTTGGCAGGATGCTTTGCTGCAATGCCCATATTCTGTATAATCTTATTTTTCTATCAGCGACTGGGATATGGAGAACTTCAGATATCCTATTCTCCTATGCTATTTTTAACAGCCGGAATATTTTCATTTTTGTTTTTTCTGTTGGGGAATGCATATCCTCTTTTTCTGATGAAGAAAATTCCTGTAATTCCAAAAGGAAAAAGTTTGACCAGATATTACACTGTTCACAGACACAAAAGATTAAAAAGAAATCTAAATTGGAAGGCTTTTTTAAATTGTGAGAGAGCGCTTTATAGAAAGCAGGAAGTCTACGAAGGTATTTTTTGTTTTCTTTCTGTCCTGGTGATGTCGTGTGGATTTTTGCTTTCGTATGAAAAATATCGGGAATATCTTGTAACTGTATCTGCCAGTCAGTATGACTATATTTGGGAGGCTTCTTATCCGGCTGGCCTTAATAAAGAGCAGATTGATAAAATTCATCAGTTAGATTCCATTGAAAAAGTGGATATTTTTACGATAGTGGAAGAAATAAATCAGGAAAAGCTTTGGTTTACATGGAATGGATGTGAACAAGATGCCTATAGAAAGCTAATGGCAGATAGTGATGAGGCAATACATAAGGCAGGAATGCCGGGAAGACTGGTAGTACTGCCAGATGAAAAAGAGTTATTTGATTACTATGCAAATAATGGACTGGGAAAAGCGAACTGGGAAAATTTTTTAGATGGAAAAGAAGGGCTAGTATATCTTCCAGATTTAGTGGTGTCAAAGACAGGCACAATAACATATATGGGAAATTTTGGAGTAAATTCTTATCATGTTATGGGTGAACAGGCAAAAGCAGGACTGACAAATGGGGAAATGATACAAATTAAGATGGGAGTGACTACGGACATACTAAGATGTGGGAGTGTTTTAAAAAGTTTTGACCATTATTTTCAAGAAAGCAGAGATTTTTTAATGCCAGGAGATATATTGGTGTCCGGGGCATTTATGGAACGTTTTTTGGGAGAAAGGCCTAAGGTAAGCACATTGGTGATGGCATATGGAAACAATGAAATAACTTATGAGATTACAGATAAAAGGATGAGTGAGATAAATCAAGATTCACGTGTTATCTTCCAGATGAAAAGAGAAGAAAAGGAGCAGGCTAGACAGAGATTTATAAATACATTATTTTTGACAAGTATTTTTATCTTGTTTTTATTTGCAGTTTCCATACTATTATCTTTCCATCACTGGATAGAGAGAATGAAACATGACAGTCAGCGCATACAGATTTTTCAGTATCTAGGAATGGAAAAAAAACACATAAAAAAACTATATTTGCTCCCATATCTAAAGCATATAACAGTCTTATGCTTGCTGGCGAATCTGTTGCTGTGGGGTGTTTTCTTGTACGAAAAAATTCAATTTGTTGCAAATTATGAGGGATTTAAAAACCAGTTGCAATTTGCTTTTCGCAGCGGGACAGTAGAATTCCCATGGATATTATATATTGGATTTCAACTGGTGTATGTGATGTTACTTATGCTTGTTGCAAGATTTTCGTTTCAGAAGATGATAAGTAACAAAAACTGATAAATTGTCACATTATTGTAAGGTTCTTTTGCTATGATAATTTTGCCAGGAAAAGTAGTGGGAAAAGGAGTAATGAATATGAAGAAAGTGATTGTATTATTTATGAGTGTTTTAATAATAGGATGGATAGCTTTCACAAGTAATCAGGTACTTCTCAACAAAGGCCCCAATACACAGATATTGAACACAATAGAACAATCAGAATCCAGACAGGAGCTTACAGATTTGGAGAATGAAAGTCCAAATGATAAAGAAACTTTTATATGGGTAACTGACCAGGAGATTGTGTTTACACAAGAGAAAGCAGAAAAAATCAAATCTCTTGCAAAGGAGGAATATGGATATTATATACCAGATATTGTGTTTATATATATACCTCCAGAATCATTGATTGAAGAACTGAAAACAAAAATGGAAAAGGCAGAGCTATATAAAAAAACATTTCTGAATGACTATGGTCTAGAACATGTGGATTATATCAATGACTATGGTCCAGAACATGTGGATTATATCAGTGTACACTCAAAAGAGCTTTTTCAAAATCTGGAAGAAGAATTATTAATAGGAAGCACTTTTTTGATTGACGACCCAAACGATTTTGCGCATAGCAATTTTGGGGAATTTGTTCCATCACAGAGTGCAAGCACCTATTTGGGCGAATATCTTGGTGCTTCTAATACCAAGGGTTCCTGGCAAATAGAAATTCCCCAATTATTTTATTCAACTGATGAATTTGTTGATATTCTAAAAGCGTCTGTATCAGAGGATGAGGGTTGAAATGTAAATTGACGTTTATATTTTGTGATATAGAGGACGCTAGGACGGGAGGGGAGTAGGTTCCCCAAAGACCCCGCTCGCGCTTAATGAACGCCTATAGCGGTACTAAATTCGCACTGCGCGTAACCGCTTGCGCTCATTAAGTGCCGATGGCCAATGTGGTCAACTTAAGCGTTACTTTTTGTTTTGCACTTTGCTAACAAAAGTAATTCATATTTTGATGATATACCTCTTGCTATTTTTTTT
>CAJTFW010000019.1:0-1664 GCA_910575445.1 Lachnospiraceae bacterium
GACATTCTCAGTTCCATATCCTCCACATAGTGTTCTTACATTATCTTGTATTTTACTAATTACCAACATTATTTCTTAAAAATGCTTCACTAAATCCGCCCTTTAGCGAACTTATTTTACAATAGTAATTGCCAAATTCGCATCTGTTTAAACTTTGTGACGGGTTAATTCTAACACTTTTTTTTGAGAAAGTCAATTTCAATAGTAAAATTGGTGTAAATTTCTAAAAAAATCCCCTTTGTATATCCATTTTTTGGTAAAAAATTTGTATTTTTCGTGTCAGACTGTGGTAATTTAAAGCCGAAACCTATTTTTGCGCAGTCATCTGCGTGGTCAATACGAAAGGAGAAATTATGGCCAGAAAAGGAGAAAACATCAGAAAGAGAAAAGACGGTCGGTGGGAGGCTCGTTATATCAAAGGACGGAAACCCGATGGGAGTATTCAATATGGGTATGTCTACGCCCAAAAATATTCGGATGTAAAACAAAAACGAAACGAAGCAATGTTGCGTGCAAAGCAAGAGAAAAAAATTATTTCAAAGCCATCTGCCCATCCAGATTTAAATCAACTGTTTGATGAATGGAAAATGGAAGTTCGCCATACCATCAAAGACAGTAGTTATTTTTTCTATGAAACGATGCTGGAATGTCATATTCGACCTTATTTTGGCGAAGTGCTTGTGGAAAAATTAACAGGATGTATTGTTCAAAGTTTTATTGACAAAAAGGTTTCCGAAAATTTATCTGCTACTTATATTCATTCCATTATGGTTCTATTTCAAAGCATTATGAAATTTGCAAATCATAAAGAACATTGGAACATTCCTATCTTTACTTTACAATATCCTAAAATCAAAAAGACACCGTTAGAAATTTTTACGCTTCAGGAATGGAATCTGCTTCAGACATATTTGAAAAAACAATCAGACGATTTTTCTTTTGGAATTTTTCTATGTATGTTTACTGGTCTTCGGATTGGAGAACTTAGCGGATTAAAATGGAAAGATTTCGATTCAGAAAATGGACAGATTTTGATACGAAGAACAGTCTACCGAATGAAAAATGAAAAATATGATGCTAAGCAAAACACAGCTAAAACCATCGTTTGCATCACAATTCCCAAAACCCATTCCTCTATTAGAAATATTCCACTGCCGCCTTTCCTATTAAAAGAACTCTTTAAATATCAAAAAGAAGACAACACATTCTTACTGACCGGGACAAGCCATTGTATGGAACCACGCAGCATTCAGAAAAAGTACAAAAAGCTTCTGAAGTGTTGTGGACTACGTTATCTGAATTTTCACTCATTACGCCATAGCTTCGCTACAATTGGGATTCAGAAAGGGTTTGATTATAAGACGTTGTCAGAGATATTAGGTCATGCATCAGTGAATACTACGTTGAATACTTATGTACATAGTAGTATGGAGCGAAAAAGAGAGTGTATTGGGCTGTTGGAAGAAGGGATTAAAGGTCGAAAATAGTGGTCAAAACAGGTTAAGAAGTCCTTATTTTAAGGGCTTCTTAGCTTTTGGCGTTAAAGGGCGGATTTAGTGTCTTTCGAATATTACAAATAGCAAACCTATGGTAGATTAAAACATGAAAAAAGTATTGCATATCTCAAAATATTATTACCCATTCCGAGGTGGAACAGAACAAAT
>CAJTFW010000019.1:1678-24619 GCA_910575445.1 Lachnospiraceae bacterium
GGCTGTTGGAAGAAGGGATTAAAGGTCGAAAATAGTGGTCAAAACAGGTTAAGAAGTCCTTATTTTAAGGGCTTCTTAGCTTTTGGCGTTAAAGGGCGGATTTAGTGTCTTTCGAATATTACAAATAGCAAACCTATGGTAGATTAAAACATGAAAAAAGTATTGCATATCTCAAAATATTATTACCCATTCCGAGGTGGAACAGAACAAATAGCTCAAGATTGTGTTAATTCTTTAGCAGATGCCTATGAACAAAAGGTAATCTGCTTTAATCATGAACAAAATACAAAAAAAGATAGGATAGATGGTGTGGAAATTGTTCGTTGTGGTTGCTTTGCAAAAATTTCTTCACAATCTCTTTCTTTATTTTATAGAAAAATTTTTCAAGATATTTTAAGTGATTTTAATCCAGATATTATTATTTTTCATTATCCAAATCCATTTGTTGCTCGTTACCTTTTAAAATATATTTCTGTTCAGACAAAATTAGTTGTTTATTGGCATTTAGATATTGTAAAACAAAAATTGCTTGGTAAATTTTTTATTAGACAGAATTACCATTTGATTCATCGGGCGAATGTATTAATTGCAACTAGTCCTAAATATGTAGAAGGTAGTCCTTATCTAAAAATTGCAAAAAAGAAATGTAAAGTGGTTCCCAACTGTATCAATGTTGAGAGACTTCAGATTTCTGATAAAGTCAAAAAGCTTTCAAATGAAATACAAGAAAAAAATGCTGGAAAAATAATTTGTTTGGCTGTTGGAAGACATACAAAATATAAAGGACTAAAATATTTAATTCGAGCAAGTAAAGAGTTAGATGATAGATTTATAATTTTCATCACAGGAGAAGGTGAAGAAACTAAAAAACTAAAAAAAGAAGCAAAAGATGACAAAAAAATTCATTTTCTTGGAGTGATAGATGATAATAAATTAAAAGCTTATCTGTATGCTATGGATATTTTCTGTTTTCCTTCTATATCCAAAAATGAAGCTTTTGGTCTAGCGTTGGCAGAAAGTATGTATTATGCAAAACCTTCAGTTACCTTTACAATTCCTGGTTCAGGTGTTAACTATGTTTGTTTGAATCAAGAAAATGGTATTGAAGTGCCTAACCAAGATGTAAAAGCTTATGCAAAAGCAATGAAAAAATTAGCAGATTGTCCTGAATTAAGAAAAATATATGGTACAAAAGCTAAAAAGCGTGTGGAAGAAAATTTTTTAAATACACAATTTAAGAAAAATGTACATTCTGTAATTGATATTTTGTAAATTTATTTTTTAAATTTTTATTCTTAATATATGTTAAGTATTATCAATTTTTTATTTAGAAAGGCATAAATAAATGCGACAAATAAATTTTAATAATAAAATAATACTTGTTACTGGTGTAGCAGGTTTTATTGGGGCCAGCTTAACTAAACAGCTTCTTACCGATTTTAAAAACATTAAAATTATAGGCATTGATAATATGAATGACTATTATGATATACGACTTAAAAACTCACGTCTTGCGGAGCTTTTAGTAAATAAATGTTTTATTTTTATGAAAGGTAATCTTGCAGACAAAACATTTATTAATTCTATTTTTCAAAAGTACCGGCCCTCTATAGTTGTCAATCTTGCTGCACAAGCAGGAGTACGTTATTCCATTATAAATCCAGACGCTTACATTGAAAGCAATTTAATTGGTTTTTTTAATATTTTAGAAAGCTGTCGTCATTATCCAGTAGAGCATCTAGTATATGCAAGTTCCAGCAGTGTATACGGTTCTAATACTAAAATACCTTATTCTACAAAAGATAAAGTTGATCATCCAGTCAGTCTTTATGCTGCCACAAAAAAAAGTAATGAATTAATGGCACATGTCTATAGCAAATTATATGATATACCTTCTACAGGCCTTCGCTTTTTCACAGTATATGGTCCAGCTGGAAGACCAGATATGGCCTATTTTGATTTTACAAATAAATTACTAAAAAAAGAAACTATTCAACTATTTAATTATGGAAATTGTAAACGTGATTTTACATATATAGATGACATAGTAGAGGGTATAATTTGTGTTATGCAAAAAGCTCCTGAAAAGTGTAATGATGATACAGATACGTCCACTTCTTCATATGCTATTTATAATATTGGTAATAATACTCCAGAAAAATTACTCGATTTTGTGGAAATTTTGCAGGAGGAGTTAATTAATGCTGGCTTATTGCCAAATGATTATAACTTTGAATTATATAAAAAATTAGTTCCTATGCAACCTGGAGATGTAATAACTACCTATGCAGATACATCTGAACTAGAACATGATTTTAATTTTAAGCCCAATACTAGTTTACGTGAAGGGCTTCGTAAGTTTGTAAAATGGTACAAAGAATTTTATGAAAATATAGATGAACCATAATTATTAAAAAAATTAGAGATAAGATAAAAATTATTAATAGGAGTCATAATGAAAATATTAGTAACAGGCGCAAATGGCTATTTAGGCCAAGGTATTGTTAAAACTCTTTTAAACTACGGTCATAATGTAATTGCAACTGATTTATCAACACAATATATTGATAAACGTGCTATAAGTAAAGCATGTAATATATTTGAAATTGATAATCCATACCTATATTTCAATAAGCCAGAGGTGGTTCTTCATCTTGCATGGAGAAATGGTTTTGTTCATCATTCTGAAACTCACATTGAAGATTTGCCAAAGCATTATAATTTTATAAAAAAGATAACCGAATCTAACATTCATAAAATTGTAGTAATGGGAAGTATGCATGAAATTGGATTTTTCGAAGGTAGTATTCAAGAAAATACTCCCTGTCATCCTTTAAATCTATATGGCATTAGTAAAAATGCTTTAAGAGAAATTACTAAAATTTTGGCGAAGCAAAATGATATTCTTTTTCAATGGTTAAGAGGATATTATATAGTTGATAACTCATCATTTGGGAACTCTATTTTTTCGAAAATTGTTAGTGCTGCTGAAAAAGGAGTGAAAGAATTTCCTTTTAACACAGGACAAAATCAATATGACTTCATTAGCTATTCAAGTTTCTGTGAACAAGTAGCAGCAACTGTTAGTCAAGATGAGATTACAGGAATTATAAATATCTGTTCAGGAAAACCAGAAAAACTTGCAGAATGCATAGAAAATTTTATAAAAGTTAATAAACTTAATATACATCTTCAATATGGAGCTTTTCCAGAACGTCCCTATGACTCAAAAGCAATTTGGGGTGATAATACAAAAATAAATAAAATCATGAAACAATTAAACAGCAAATAAGAAAGTATACATAAACATCTAATAAACTTGAGGATAGAAAAATGAAATTAGTTTTTGTACATGATGGTCCGATATTTTATGATAAAAATAATAATTACTTCGAATTTGCATATCATGAATTATTTGAACGATATTCTTATTTGGCTGATGAAATTACTTTTATGATGAGAACTAAGCCAATTGAAGGAGAAAAGAAATTTACGCTCGTTCCAAAAGCAATTAATATAGTAGATATTCCAAACTTCAAAAGTCCTAAAACATATATTAAGAATAGAAAAAAGGCTGAAATTATTATAAAAAAATGTATATATGAAAATGATTATATAGTCTTACGTTCTCAAAGCTCTATTGCACAAATAGCAATAAAATATATTAAAAAATACAATAAACCATATATTATAGAGTGTGTAGGATGTTCTTGGGATAGTTATTGGAATCATAGCTATCTAGGAAAGATTGTTGCACCGTATATGTATTATAAAACTCGTAATATTATTAAACACGCAGATTTTGTGTATTATGTCACAACGAAATTTCTTCAGAAAAGATATCCAACAAAAGGTACAACTGTCTGTTGTTCAAATGTTGTACTTGAACCAATAGAAAAAAAAATACTAAGTGAAAGAATCCAAAAAATAAAAAATTTTAATCCTTCAAAAAAACTAATTCTTGGAACTGCAGCTGCTATTGACACTAGATACAAAGGACAAGAATATGTGATACAAGCTATTAAGCATTTAGAAGCAAATGGATATAATGTCGAATATTGGCTAGCTGGAGGCGTTACAGGTTTAAAACCAAATACATTCTTACATGATTTAGCTTTATCTTATGGTATTTTAGACAAGGTTAAATTTGTTGGAAGTTTATCAGCAAAACAAATGCCAGAGTTTTATGATTCATTAGACATTTATATACAACCAAGCAAACAAGAAGGTCTTCCAAGAGCGGTTATTGAAGCAATGAGTAGAGGCTGTCCTGTAATAGGTTCAAATCTAGCTGGAATTCCAGAACTACTTCCACCTGATTGTCTTTTTAAAAAAGGAAAATATAAAGAAATAGTGTCTTCTATTAATTATATCATCAAAAGTGATATGGAAAAATTAGCAATACGAAATTTTGAATATGTACAAAAGTATGAAAAAAATCTATTACAATTAAAGCGTCAAGCGTTTTATGATGAATTTTTGAAAAATGTAAATTCTAATGTATAAATACTTCTAATATGACAATCATTATGCATAAGTTAATTAAAAATTATTTACCTATTATTATATTAATCGTTTGGCTATTTCCTGTTTCAAATCAATTAAATACATTAAATAATAACTTACTTCGTTATTGTTATTTATTAAATTTCATTATATTAATAGTAGTATTTTTGTTTGAACGATATATTTATAAAAGACAATTAATTATTGCTGGACTAATACTTACTATTTTAACAATATCCACAATTTTATTTTATGTTCTCAATAAAGATGAAGCCTATATTGCTTATGGATATTTAATGAACTATTTGCCCTTTTGTGTTTTAATCAATATAAAAATATCAATACTTAGTAAAAATAATACCCTTGATATCTTATTTATTGTCATTTGTATTTTATTAATCATTGTTGGTATACTAACTCTTTTGAATAATGTTTACTTGGAACAATTATTAAAAAAATTCTATGTTATCCATTATCCGCATATTTATTCTGTTATGTGGGAAAAACATAAAACAGTTACATTTTTTGGTACACATTCTATTTCTTGTTATATCTATTTCATCATATGGTGGTTATTAGATTATAGAATGACAATTAAAAAAAGCATATTAAATTATATTTTTATAGTTGGAATATTGCTGAACATTATTATGTGTACAAGTGTTTCTGCTATATTATGTGTTGGAATAATTGTTAGTTATTACTATATAAAATGGATAAAAACTCCTCAAAAATACAATATATTAAAGGGATTGATAGGTATCTTAATAGCATTGACTTTAGTGTTCATAAGCAAAGATATCATTATACAAATTTTAGGTTCAGACAAAAATGGCATTTTAGGACGGTTTGGTTCAACCGGGAATTTAAATTATACTCTATTATATGCAATTACTCAAATTATTCCATTTGGTTTTTGTGATTTAAATGAACTTTGGCTAACCGATGGCGGATATTATGTTCATTTTATAAGAGGCGGATTTTTTTTAGTATTTTTGTTTTACTTTGGCCTTTATCGCTATATGAAAATAAATATCAGAGATATAAAAAGATGTAATTTTTTATTTCTAAGTCTTTTATTATTTGAAGTAGGATATCAGTTTACTATATCACTAAGATTTTTTATGATTATGCTTTTTGCAGTTATATATTTTAACTATTTATATAATGAAAAAACAAAAAAAATTAAAATTTGCGGAATGGCAGGTATTTCTGACATATGAATACATTTGTTATAGTTCCTAATAAAAAACATTATTTTTTTAGTGAAATTAATCAAGAAAATATTTTTATTGAAGAAGAACCTTTTTTAACCGAAACTAATAAATTTTTATCTTTACTTCAACGCATTTTAAAAAAGATAAATTGGGGGCAATGTTATAATCTTTTTTTAAAAAAGTGGAAAGCAAATCTGCTAATTTGTAAAAATTGTATTATCTTTGACCAGGCTTTTTCTCCATCTATAGTCAAATATATTCATACAATTAATCCCCACCTAAATATTTATATATATCTATGGAATCCAATATTCAAGAATTATAAAATAATAAAGAAATTAAACAGTGTTAAATCTTTTACTCATGTATATTCTTTTGATAAAAATGATTGTAAGAAATATGGCTTTTCATTTTCACCTATGATATATAATTTCGATTCCCCAAAAGTCGAAAAAAATTTTAATAAATATGATGTTATATTTGTAGGCTATCTAAAAAATAGAGGAATGTGGCTTACAAATATTTATAATCATTTAGAAAAACAGAAGACTCGTAATTTTTTTTATGTACAGAGTAATCAGATAACAGAAATATTACCTTTTAAATTACATAAAAAATATTTAGACTATCAAGTATATCTAGAGAATATGCTATCTTCTAAAGCTGTCTTAGACATTGTACAAAATGGTCAAATAGGATTAACTATTCGCTCACTAGAAGCTCTTTGTTATGAAAAAAAATTAATTACCAATAATCAAGATATATTAACATACAATTTTTATAATAAAAACAATATTTTTATTTTGGGAATTGATGATATAAATACACTTATAACTTTTATTAATACTCCTTTTGTAAAAATTGATAAAGAAATAATTAGACAATATAATTTTGTAGACTGGATTCAATCTTTTTCTACTTTAAAAGGAAATTAAACTAATGTTTATAATAAAAACTAAAAATAAACTAAAAAACTTTATAATTACATATCAATTAAAACTAAAAAATAAAGGAATAAATAAAAGTGTTCGATTTAAAGAAGCAGCAAATATTACTATTGGCAAAAAATGCAATATTGGTGCTAATAGTTATATATATTGTTGGAATGAATATCAACATGGATCTACAAAACAAAATTTAAAAGGGACAATTTTTATAGGAAATAATTTTAATGCAACTAGAGCTCTTACTATTCAATGTTGCCAAAAAATATCAATTGGTAATGATGTTTTAATAGCTTCAAATGTTTTTATTTGTGATTATAATCATGGAATACAAAATCTCGAAATTCCATATTTAAACAACGAATTATTCCTTGCTGAAGTTATAATTGAAGATGGGGTTTGGATTGGACAGGGTGCATCTATTTTAGCAGGAGTACACATTGGTAAAAAATCTATTATTGGAGCTGGTAGTATTGTTACAAAAAATATACCAGAATATTCAATTGCTGTAGGAAATCCTGCTAAGATTATAAAAAAATATGATTTTAATTTATTAAAATGGATAGATATAGAATGAGGTAAGTATAAAATTGGATAATAATAGTGAAACAAAAATGTTTAAAGTCTCCATTATATATATTCTTATCAATTTTTTTAATAAAGGAATAGGAATCATTACTATTCCTATATTTACACGATTTTTATCTGTTGCTGAAATGGGAACTGTAACTATATGGACTTCATGGTTGACATTACTCACACCAATAACTACAATGTCCTTAACTACAGGTTCAATGTATATTGCAATGAATGAATTTAAAGACAAACGAGATGAATATCAATCATCTATTTTATTTCTTTCTTCAATATCATCAATTGTATGCTTTATTATATATTTGATTTTACATAAGTATTTAAACATGCTATTTACATTATCAACTCCATTAATAGTATTTTTATTTATATATTTGTTATTTTCTCCTGCATTTGATATATGGATGTTACGACAAAGATATGAATATAAAATTAAAAAAATGGCTTTAGTTTCGTTAACTTCTACTTTATTATCTTCTGTTATTACAATAATATTTATAATAATTCTACGAAATTCCTTTTATAATATAGGAAACATAAGAATATATACAACTTATTCTGTTCTAGGAGTTTTTGCTATCTACTTCTATATAAATATCTTTAGAAAAGGAAATCTCTATTACAGTAAAAAATACTGGAAATTTGCAACTACAGTAAGTATTCCTTTAATATTTCATTCACTTGCAAAAAATATTCTAGATGTCTCTGATCGCTCTATGATATCTATTTATTGTGGAAAAGATGCGGTTGGAATTTATGGTACTCTTTATTCTATTAGTGCATTAGGACTTATTATATGGACTGCTATTAATAATGCATTTGTTCCTTATTTATATGAGAAGTTAGAAAAAAACACAGAAAAAGATGTATATGATATTAATTATATCTCATATTTTATTATTTTAGTTTTTGCAGTTGCCTGTATAAGCTTAACAGCACTTGCACCTGAAATTGTAACTTTATTAACTACAGCCAATTATTTTGATGCGGTATATATAATCCCTCCTATTACAGCTGGAATTTTCTTGACTTGTATTTATAACTTATTCGCAAATGTAATACTATTTCATAAAAAAACAATAGGCGTTATGTACGCAACAATTATAGCTGCTATTGTAAATATAGGGCTAAATGCCATTTTTATTCCCCAATATGGATATATTGCTGCTTCATATACTACTTTAGCTGCTTTTATAATTTTAGCAATTTCTCAAGGAATTACAATGAAGCATATACACAAAAAGCCCTTATATAATATAAAAATGATAACGATTATTGCCTCTATAGTTATCATTACATGCACTTTATTTACTTTGGTATATCATTATAATTTATTAAGATATTTAATAATAATATTACTATATTTTATAGTATTTATATTTAGGGAAAAAATATTGTCAAACTTGAAACAATTAAAATCATGTACTACTAATAGTAAAAAATAGAGGCTATTACAAAGGTAAATAAATTTTCCTTTTTCAAAGTACATGCGATACAACAAGCTATTGAGTTGTTGACAAACCTCTTGCCAAAAAGATTTGCATATGGGATATATGAAAATTAATCCTTTATAACCCTATCAACTTACGGATGGTTGTATAGACCAAGAAATATTTTCTTTAATTATAACAGCAGGAACTCCTGCTAATAATGTATTATTTTTACCAAAATAACCTTTTACAACTGCACCACACGCAACAATTGTATTATCAGCTAAAACTGCACCAGCTAAAATAGTACTTTTTGCTCCACTCCAGGAATGTTTACCTACAAAAATATTTTTGTTTTTGTTTACTGTTCTATTATTCTGAATAATACTGTGTGCGTCAGAATCCATAATTAGCGTATTCCATGAAATTGACACATCCGAAGCAAAATCAATTTGTTTTTTACAAACAATAGTACTTCTTCCAGTAATGTTAAAACCAGTATTTAAATTTAATACAGCATTTTCTCCTATTTCAAAAGAAGTACCAGAACCTATACAAATATTTGAATGTAGATTTAATTCTCCTTTAACAATAATCATTGTTTTTTCTGATTGCGGAAGCCAATCTAGACATTTTAATCCAATATAAATATGAGCATTTTTTCTATCGAAATCATCCCCTAATTTAATTTTTCCACCAGATTTCACATTTATTATTGTATAGCTTCCTATAGTTAATGGTAGATATATTGCTTGTTTCTTTGGCAAAAGACTAAAGTTATAAAACAATGTTTTTATTAGATTCCCCCCCCTCCTATTTTTAGAGACCGCTGATAGTGTAAAATTTTCTTCGGGTGAAAAATAGATGTAGAAAGGGAACTCCTTTTTGTGATAGAGTATAAGAGACCAATCAAAACCCTCACATAAAGAAAGGAGTTCCCTATGCTTAACAGTATACTCTATTTTGAACAGTTCTGCATCAAAAACTTTGAAAAACTGGAAGATGAATTTCTGAAAAATCCAGAAAACTTTGCAGAGTATGTGTTCGGGCTCACCGACCTGTTATGTAAATTCGGTACCGAAATGCTCCGGGATTCCCTGGAAACCATGGACCGGATGCTGTGTGAAAGCGCTTTCCGCAGGAAGTCGTGGACCATAGAAGCACATCATACCAAAACCCTGGTTACCTCTCTGGGAGATGTCACCTTCCAAAAGACGCTCTTTCTTAACAAACAGACGAAACAACGCGCTTACCTTCTTGATCAGATCCTGGGACTGGAGCCAAAACAGCGGCTGACCGAAGACGCGGCTGCCCGGATGCTGGAAGAAGCCGTACAGACTTCTTACCAGCGCGGAGCACAGCAGGTCAGCCTGGGTACACAGGTCAGCCGCCAGACCGTTAAAAACAAGATTCATGCACTGAAATTTCCTCTGGCCACTCAGACATCCGAACCGAAAAAGAAAGTGGACTGGCTGTATATCGATGCGGATGAAGACCATGTGGCTTTGCAGTTCCGGGAAAAGAAAGGCGACCTTGTCAAAGCAGAAAACGGAGTAAAAAATAACGGTCTGATTGCAAAAATGGTCTGTGTTTACGAAGGGAAAGAGGAGGAGACGATTCACAGCAGACGCAGAATCCTGACAAACCGGCATTATTTCTGCGGAGTGAACAGCGGGGAAGCAAACCTTCAGTTCTGGGATGATATTTACCAGTATCTGGAAAGGAATTATGATCTGGATCAGGTGAAAAAGATCTATCTGAATGCGGATGGGGGAAATTGGATCCAAACGGGAGCCAGGCGACTCAAAGGTGTCACGTATGTACTGGATGGATTTCATCTGGAGAAATATCTGATAAAGCTGGTGCCGCATTTGAACAGGAAAGAGCGGATACCCGTGGTGGAGGAGTTCCGCAAAACGATCCGGAATCAGACAAAGAATGATTTCCGAGAGCTGGTGGAAAAACAGAAAAAAGGGATGCCCAAATGGAGGAAGCGTGCAAAAGTGGAGGAAGCGGCGTCCTATATTCTGTCCAACTGGACAGCGGCGAAACTGCGTCTGAAGCATAAAAACGGGGTATTGGGGAGCAGTACAGAGAGCCATGTAAGCCATGTCCTGTCTGCGAGGATGAGTTCGAGACCAATGGGATGGAGCCGTCAGGGGGCATCGAACATGTCAGAACTAAGGGCGTATTATTATAACGGAGGAGACATGCTGGACCTGGTGCGGTATCAGAAGAAAGCGTGTCCAGAGGAAAAGAAGGAAGAGGAAAAGATCCTGAGCAGTACGCAGATCCTCAGATCAGAGAAGAGCCGGCATGGAGAACTGGGGAAATATCTGGAGAGCATCCACCACAGCATGTCGCTGCAGAATAAAAAGAAAGTGTATTTTGAGACACAGATCAGGGGATTGTAAAAACCGTTTCAGAAGCACCGGGGGGGAGTCTGCGCAAAAAAGGAAACGGTTGTGCAGGAAGAAGGAATGTAGTAAAGTATAAAAAACAGTCTGTAGTTCCTGTCTGTAAAAAGCATCTATGCTAAACTCTGGTCAGTCAAACCCGAAAGTAAAGTTACACTATCGAGACCGCTGAAAAAGTAGATACCACCGTCTATATTTGGTATAATGTAATTATCAAATACAGGCGGTGGCACTATGGTTGAACAACAGCAGAAGTTCGTATTAAGCCCATACATGGAAATATATGAATTAGTCGTTCCAAAAGACAGCCTGCTCCGGCAGATGAAAGAGCTGGTAGATTTCAGTTTTATATACGAAGAGCTTATTAATAAATATTGTCTTGATAATGGATGCAATGCAGTCCCGCCTGTCAGGATGTTCAAATACCTGCTCCTGAAATCTGTTTATGATCTGTCTGATATTGACGTTGTGGAACGCTCTAAATACGACATGTCCTTCAAATACTTTCTTGATATGGCACCGGAAGAAAGCGTGAGCAATCCAAGTTCCCTGACAAAATTCCGCAAACTGCGCCTGAAAGATATGAACCTGTTGGACATGCTGATCACAAAAACAGTCCGGATTGCATTAGAAAAAGGCATTATAAAGTCAAAGTCCATTATTGTAGACGCAACTCATACAAGATCAAGATACAACCAGAAAACGCCAAGACAGGCGCTTTTAGAACAGTCAAAGAAACCGCGGCGTGCTGTTTATGAAACAGATGAAACAAGGAAAGAGCGTTTCCCGGATAAAAACACAGAAGATTCCCTGGAAAAAGAACTGGAATACTGTCATGCCCTGATTTCGGTCATCAAAGAAAAAGAAGACCTGTGCCGTTATCCTAAAATACAGGAAAAGCTGAATTTATTAGAAGAATATGTAAAAGATGACCTGGAACATCTTGAAACTTCACAAGATACAGACGCAAAGACCGGCCATAAGAAAGCGGATACCACTTTCTTTGGATACAAAACGCATATAGCAACGAGTGAGGAACGTATTATTACAGCAGCCACCGTTACCAGCGGTGAAAAGACAGATGGAAAAGAACTGCCGGAACTTGTGCGCAGAAGCAGGGAAGCCGGAATGGAAGTGGAAATGGTAATCGGCGATAAAGCCTATTCCGAGCAGAAAAATATCGAAGCGGCGCAGAAAGGCGGTTATGAACTGATTTCCAGACTAAACGGCATCATCACGCCTCATTAACATGGAGATGCAGGGGGCAATGGCTATATTTGCAGTAAACCTTAAGCGGATTATTAAGCTGATAAATGAAAAATAAGAGATTATATCTCTTGAAATAAAGGAAATCTTTATCTGAATCACAAAAAATCCATCCGTCCATTCAAAACGGGTGGATTTTTGCGTACATCAATAATTTAATATCAAAAAATAGAATGTTTTAAACCTGAAAAACGGTATGTTTTTCAGCGGCCTCTTCATATAATGGCGGACAGACTCCGTTTGAAGCACGAACTAAAAAATAATTTTTTGAACTAAATGTTACAAAAATGTTTGACCACTACAACAGGTCGGTGAGTCCGAAAACATACTCTGCAAAGTTTTTTGGATTTTTCAGAAATTCATCTTCCAGTTTTTCAAAGTTTTTGATGCAGAACTGTTCAAAATAGAGTATACTGTTAAGCATAGGGACTGCTAGATAAAATTTACTACAAGTCTTATGTATGCTCTTGGTGATAAGATTTATCAAGCTTATGGCAATCAAACCAATATTAAAATTACTACCAAAGAAGACCTTGAGCCATTTTCAGGTTATGTGTTGATGAAACAAAGAGAAAACGAATCCTTCTTTGATGCCAGATATATATGATTATTTTCTACGTATGCTATTTAACAAATTTATTAAAGCAGAATTTTTTGTTATTATAAGAATTGTAATGAATGAAATACTTCCTATAATTGTTGATAAAAATAATATAACAAAACTATTTTCAAAATATTTTAGTATTATTAAAATAACAAAAAACATAGTTAGAATTGATATTATAAAACCCATTAAATCTTTTTTAGATATTTTAAATTCTATATATTTTTGTGCAAAAAAAATGTGAATTAAAAAAACTGTTAATTCTGCAAATACAGATGCTATACCAGCACCTATCCCACCATATTTAGGTATCATAAATATATTTAAAATAATATTCGTTGTTACACCACAACTGGTTGCAATTAATAAATAGTGTTCCTTGTTAATTGCAGTTAAAACAATAGAGCCACACATATATGAAAATGGAACGATTACTGTTATAGGAAATAATATTTTCAAAATATATATAGAAGGGGAAAAAAGATTTCCAAATAGTACTTCAATAATATATTTAGCTAAAAAATTTATACCTATTGCACATGGAAAAACAAATAATCCGATAATATTGATAGATTTAGATACTAATTGTTTAAATTCTTGTGTTTTATTTTCGCTATAATATTGACTCAATCTGGGTAATGTTGTCGCTACTATAGCATAGGGAATTGTATTTATAATTCTAATTATTTTAATTGCATATGAATAATATCCTATTTCTTTGTTAGTACTAAAACTTCCGAGCATTGTAATATCAATTTGATTATATAAGTCAGATGCTAACATCGTTAGTAAAAGTATAAAAATTGGTTTAATATGTTTTTTTAAATTAAGTCCTTGTATATTTAAAATTACTTTTTTCTGCAAATTATATATATTAAATAGATAATTACTTGTAATTGCTAAACTATTGATAAAGGCGTATAAGATATAATCTTTTTGTTCTTTGATAAATAGAAAAATCATAATAATTGAAATTATTTTAATGGCACTGCTTCTAAGAGTTATATAGCCATATTCTTCCATACCTTGGTAGAACCAATCAATATTGCAAAAATTGAGAATTAATTGAATACTAATAGAGAAAAAAAGAAAGATTTCTTTTTTAAATAATGTAATATTAAGAATTATACTAAAATATAAAATCACACAAAATAAAGTAGAAAAAAAATTTAATATGAACAATTCACTGAATATTTTATTTCTTTTCTCTTGTTCCATTTGTACACGAGCAATTTCTCTTGCTCCGTAGATTGGAATACCTAATGATGCAAAAACCAAAAAATAAGATAAAATATTTAAAGAATAATTGACTTTACCAATGCCATCAGGCAATAATACACGTCCAACATACATTGCTGTAATCATTGGAAAAAGAACATTAAGTAAGCGATAAATCATATTAAAAATAGAATTTTTAATTATAGATTTTTGCATCCGTGATACCTCATCAGAATTTTTGTTTTTTGAAAATAGTAACTATAATATTGGTGAGAAGTCTTCCTATGTATGTTGTATATAATGGACTAGAAAATATAAAACTTTTTAACCAATGAGTTGTGTTCAATGTATTATATATTTCCCCTGTGCTTCCTGATATTCCTCTAAATTCTATTTCTGCTAAAAATCTTCTATATGATATTTTATTATTATTCAAAGTATCATAATATACATGTTCTAAATAGTACCCATTTGAATCATTGGTTAATTTATATACATTTCTAAAATATTTTTTGTAATCACTAATTTTTAAACAATAAAATCGTGTATCAACATATTTTGCATTTGCCCTAAATAAAAATATATTTTCAGTTTGTTTATTTTTTATTAATGTTAGGATATTATTGATAGTTAAGCGTCCTGTGATTTTATAATAAACAGTTTCTGATTTTAATAATTGACTATTTTTATACACATAATCAATTATTTCTCCTTCACCATACCCTTTTCCTTTTAAATAAACCTGTTTTAAATTCCCTTGAAATCCTAAGAGTTCAAATCTTTTTCCAGTTTGTTTACTGAGTTTTTGAGTAATAGATAATTTATTTTTAAGCTCATCTAGAGAAATACCACTATTATCACAATATATAATTTTATCAAAAGGAGTATTTGTAAAAGCCCACACTAATGTTTCAATATATTGATTTAAACGGTCATTTTCATTTTTGACTGTTAAAAATGGTATTTTATTATTTACTTTTATACATGAAGTTATAATTAATAACATTTTTTATCCTTTAAAGCTCTGATTCTACAATTTCTTTTAATGTTTTCCAATTTTTTGTTGCTTTTTTCATTATTTTATTATGTCGATATTGAATAAAATGTTTAGGAAGAAATTTTCGTATAATTATTTGGATTTCAGCACTAAATAATTCCTTTTGATATCTTTTAATATCCGATAATCCATATTTGTATTTTATTTTTGCATTCTCTTTTTTAACTAAACCGCCATTATTAGAACTAATACCATTTTTATCAAATATTGAAATTATTTCTGGTATATAGTGAAAACGGGCTTTTTCTACATAAGCTTTTGTAAAGAAATCACAGTCTCCAGCAATTTCAAATGTTAATGTATATAAATGCGTCTGCAAATATTCTGTACGAATTGCACATGCTTGGTGACAAAACTCCATGCCATGTAAAAAATCAATCTCTGTTTCTGAACGAGATTTAGTTTTTTTATATTTATTTTTATAAGAATGTATGGCATCTCCATAAACGATATCATATTTCTCAGAACATCCAGAAGCTAATTTATTTAAAGCATTATTACAAAAAAAAGCATCTCCAGCATTAAGATATATACACCATTCAGCTGTAGAATGTTGTGCGCCTTTATTCATTGCATCATAAATACCATTATCTTTTTCACTATATAATTTGATTTTAAGATTTTTCTGTTTAGCATGATTTCCATATTGTTTTACAATTTTTGTTGTATTATCTGTTGATAGACCATCAATAATAATAACTTCTATTATGGATAAGTTATAATTTTGTGCCAGTATAGACTTCAGTGTAATTTCTATTTCATTTTCTGCATTTTTACAAACTGTAATAATTGAAAAATTTTTCATTTTAACCCCTTTTAAGGTATTTTATGTAAATTATTTTTAAGCAATCTATAATAATGTTTTTGCAACCTATTAGATACATTTTATTTCTAAATACATATTGGTTATTTACAATATAAACTAGTGCCTTATAATCTTTAGAATTCTTGATTTTTGGAGAAAATACACTATTTAATTCAATTTTTAATTCTTGGTATAGTTCCGTATAAATTGTTTTATTTTCTTTTATAGAAAATGTAGAAATAATTTCGCCCATTAAGCTTACACAACATTTAGCTGGTTTAAGTGTTACAATATCTTGTAATTTAGGATAATTTTCAATTATAAAATTTCTTAATTCTCTATTAGCTTGGAGTGAGTATAGTTTAGATGTAGAAAAGATTGAGCGTTCTGTACTTCCAGGTCTGACAAATTGAATATATTTTTCATCTTTTATATGAACAGCTCTTTTAGAATTAGCAAATACTTTATATATAATAGCCATGTCTTCTCTAGATGTAATAACGGGAAACCTCAAATTTTCCCATAAAGTACAATGATATATTTTGTTCCATACACTTGATGTAATAACAGGAGTATTTAAATATTCATACATAAGTGTTGAATTGTCATATATTTTAATGTCAGTAACACTTTTTTGCTTTATTAATTTGACTCCATGATCTCTATACCAACCACAAATTACAATATCTGCAGTATATAATATAGCAGAAGACATCATACTTTCATACATATCTCTTTTTATCCAATCATCACTATCAACAAAAGCAATCCACTCTCCTTTACATTTATCCAAACCATAATTTCTTGCCTTTCCTTGTCCACCATTTTTAATATGATAACATTTAAAGCGTGAATCTATTATACAATATTCATCACATATTAATGAAGAAGAATCTGTTGAACCATCATCTATTAATAATACTTCTAAGTCTGTATATGTTTGTTGTCTTATACTATCTAAACATTTTCTAAGATATTTTTCTGTATTATATATAGGAACTATAACGGAAAGCATTTTATTATTTCCTTTCAAATAATTCTATTACATTATAAATAATAAAGGATAAAATAATAGAATTAGAAGTCATATTTTGAGAAAAAACCATCGTAAATAATGCGATACATTTGATAATATTACTGCCCAAAGAATTATATTTATTAAAGGCAGTTAATCCAAAACCTATATTGCAAATTATTCCATAAATAAGCCCATAGGAGGCAAGCCATTGAAGTGGAGTAAAAGTTGATATATTTCCATTATAAAAAAAACTGATTCTTGTATTAGTTACACCAGTAATTGGATTATACAAGAAAGTAGACCATGCATACTTAAGAGCTGAAATGCGTTCATAACCAGAGCCTGAAGTAGATGCGGAATTTAACTCTCCAAGTTTGGAAATAAAGAATCTCCATCTTTCAGGATTATTTATAAAAAAAACAATCATCAATAATGTTATAAGACAGCTAAAATGAAATATCCAAAGCTTTAAATTCTTATGTTTTCCTTCATTATATATAATATTATTTTTTTGAAGAAAAAAAGCAATTATCATAAAAATAAAAGAAATATATCCATTTGTTGACATGGTAGTTATCAAGGCACCTACTAATATAATAATTTTTTTTTGGTTTTTATTTTTAGAAATGAAGAGTTCCATAAAAATTGCCAAATTTAGATAAAAAGCAAACATTCCAGGTTCATAGAAAATTCCCCAATTACGTTTATTATTAGCATTCAATGCTACAACACTAACAAATATATTTCTTATATTTCCTTTTGTTGCATCACCAATCCACTTAGTAGTAGTAATATAGGGAAAATTTTCAAGAAAAGATGGATAGGTTAATTCCAAAAGAAATATTATAATGCTAAATAAAGATAATACATATAACACATTAATATAGGAACTGCAAAATTCATATCTGCTTAATGTATTAACTAACCATAATGCAATTATCCATTGTAGTATAGTCCCCAATTCTAGATTACTTGAAGAACCATTTACTATACATGAAAGTATAATAAAACTAAATATAATAAGTATAAAAATTAAACTTCTTTGCTTGAATACTATTTTTTTTTCAAAAATCAACTGATAAAAAACAAATAAAAAAATTGACAAAATAGTTTGGAGTGTTTCACTTGTTCCCAAAAACCACAATGAAAAGCGTATATATATGAATAAAAACACTAGAATGAATGACCCCATTCTTTTGTTGAGTTTTAACATAAATAATATTCCTCCAAATATTGCGGATAAATCTTACTATTTTATAGATTTAGCAGAAATTTTTTTATAAGAAAATGTCTGCATTCCTTTTTCAAAAGCAATTTTTTCCATTAACTTAAATTTTTCTTTATCATTAATAACTTTTTTTATTTGGTAAACCATTTCTTCCACACTGTCTTCCATTAAAAAAATTACATTTCCACCAAGGTCTATATGTGTTGTCCCTTCCCAATACTTACAAATTAATGGTTTTCCCTGACCAGCAGCTTGTTCCCAATATACAGAATGACGTCCAGGAAAAACCACAAGATTTGCAATAGCAAAATATTCATAAGATTGTGTGGAATTTGCCCAATTGATATGTATGATTTGTTTTGTATCTACCAGTGAGTTAAATTCATTTTTTATATTGTCAGAAACAGGTCCAAAAATTAATAATTTAAGCTTATCATTATTAATTTTTTTGATGGCTTGCATTAAAAGTAATGTTTGCTTTTTCCAAATATCAATCTTTCCTCCGGTGACAATAACAAAATCATCTGTTGTGTAACCGAATTTTCTTCGAGTTTCTTCTAACCTTTCTTTTTTTGAGGCGTTTTTGACTTCTTCGTCATCTGCTCCCATAACAAGTAATTCGCATTTATTGGCAGGTAATTTATATATATTTCTTAAAAAATCGACTCTGGCTGGTAAAACACCATAAAATTTTTCCACACAATGGTTAGCAATAGTGGCATATTTTTTCCAGTAAAATTTATATAGAATATATTTAGAAAGCCAATTTCTTGCACTATTAGAAAAATCCGTATGACTATCAGCTAATATTCTGGTGTTTTTATGTGCTTTTTTATATGAATTTATTAATTTGATATCTCTAAACTGAAGATTGTGAATAAAAATTAAATTGGGTTTAATATTATTTAATAATTTATCCAATCCTTGGAATTTTCCTACATAAGAGTTTATTTTATAAGGCAATTTTACTTTATAGGGTAATCTAATAATATGCACATTATTTTTATTCCAATAATCTATTTCTTTACACTTTCTCCATTTATTATGATTCCAACAATATTCGGTAGTAAGAATAGTTACATCATGACCATCTAGAGCATGATATTTTGATAAATAATTTTCTTGATATGCAAAACCTTCTGTATATCCGCCTGTTAAACATACATGCAAAATTTTCATTATTATGTTTTCTTTCTCAAATTATTTTTTTATAAATACAAAAAAATACTTATAATATTTTCTTTTTTAGTGATTGATTCATATATTTTCTTACATTATGCTTCTAAAGTATTGATATAGATGTGTTGTATAACAAAAGTTGTGATATGATATAGTAAGCGATATCTTTTTAATGTATGGGAGGTGGATAGTTTAGCAAATACTACTTTTATCTTTACAAAGATTCAAATATATTTTTCATCGATTCTATATATTGGATTTGACTAAAAAATTCCCGGCAATATTTTCTATTTCTATCACTAATTATAGCCAATTCAGTATTAGTAAAATGATACATTGATTGATATATTGTTTTTATATCATTTTCATTTTTGCTAACAATTCCATTTATACCATCTTGTACAATATCTGGGATTCCAGCATGATTTGTAGTAACAATAGTCATAGCATTTCCCATTGCTTCAAGAATACTAATTGGTTGACCTTCTTTAGGATAACGTGTAAGTAGTATAAAAATATTACAGTTTTTCAGAAGTTCACGTTTTTGTTCTCCGTCAACAATTCCGTGATATGTAACAAACTTTTCAAGTTTATATTTATGTATATATTCCTCAAAAAAAAGCTTATCGGAATTTTTTAAAAACTCACCTGCAAAATCAAAATAAAATCTTGGTTTATTACCCAAATAAACATTTTCTTTTTCTAATTTTGCCATTTCAAGAACTATCTGATAACCTTTTGTCTGTATAAAATTACTTAGATATAATATATGAATAACTTGTTTTTCTTTCAACGTATTAAGCTTTTTTGAAACTTCCGTATCCGTAAGAAGTAATGTATCTTCTATGCAATTCTTAACAACATATATTTTATTTTTTGAAATCATTCGCTTAAATATATATTTAAGTGAATTTGAAAGAACTATTACCCCCTCAAGGTTACGAATTAATTTATAATTTAAATCTTTTTGCCAATTTGGCAAATCATTATCTACTAATTTACGATAATAGCCTCCATGAAGATGTATAACACATTTTTTCTTTTGAGCAATAAGAAATTGCAAAATTATTAAATCACGAAGATTACCATATTTTGTTTGACTTATGGTAAAATAAAATAAATCTGCATTGCTTTTCTTTATTAAAGATAGATTCTTAATAAATTTTAAATTATTAGTAATATCAATTTTTTCGAATTCAAATTTATTTTTTAATTCAGAATTATATAGTGTAGATACTGCTTTTGAAAGTCCATTTATTGGTGGTGGAAATTGTGCAATAAAACATATTGTTTTCTTATTCATTTTTATATACCTGTTTTTTAATTACTTTAGCTGGATTTCCAGCAATTACACAATTGTCTTCAAATTTGCCTGACACCACAGCACCAGCACCTACCACACAACCATTTCCAAGAATTGTTCCTTTTAAAATAATACTATTACATCCAAGGAAACAATTATTTCCAATATAAATTTCTTTTGCAGGGATTTTTTCAGTAGCTTCTCCTCCATGTTTATCTGTAAGAAGCTGAATCCTTTCCTCTATATCAATTGGATGAAAATCATTATCCAAAATTTTACAATTCCCTCCAATTGCTGTATTATCCCCTATATAAATTCCTTTCCTTGCATAAATGGTTGCTCCAGAAATCCCAACATTATTTCCAATCATAAGCTTAGCTTCAGGTGTTCTAGTAACAATAATTGTTTTACTATACAGCCCAACTAAATTTGATAAAAAGCTACTTTTAATAGTCACATTTTGCCCAATCTTAAGTGTTGCACCTTTTGTATTAAAGATGACAGGTACTCCTTTTAATAGAAGTTTTTTCCCATATTCAACTTTAGTCATTTTCATAACAATTTTAAACCAATTACTGTTCATAAATTTTGTTCACATAGATTTAAGATTTCTTTTTTATATTTTTGGATGGATATGTTACGTGTTAGATTATTAAATAGATAGTTTCTTCCATTTTTTCCCATTTCAGCCAATTTATCAGTATGTGCATGTTCAATAAACCAACGAATATTTTGTTCCACTGCCTTATAATCACCTGGGTCTGAACATAGACCACTTTTAGTTTGTTCAATAATACAGCGAATTTCGGTTTCCTTTTCTAATACAGCAAGTACACTTTTAGCTGTTGCTGAGATACCATAATATTTACTTGGGCAACTGACCCCCTTGATTCCTTTGGCATTTATACACCAGTGCACATCTCCAGCATTTAAGCTATAGTTTAGTACAGACTTTTTTTGATATGGTATGAATACTACATTTTCCATGTGATATTTCTGCTTATATATCTGTAATGTATCAAGAAGAGAGCCTGCTCCAACAAATACAAAAGCGACTTCTCTTCCATCGGTAGTTTTTGTTCCTGGCTTAAACTTTCTAATTATTTTAAATAGGTTTTCCAAATCGTAATAAAGACCAAGATTACCAGAATACATAAAAATAAATTTTTTTTCTAAACCATATTGTTGTTTAAAAGAAAGCACTTTCGGATGATTAACATCTAACGGATAAATCTCTGTTTCATCAATCCAGTTATTAATCATAACTGTTTTCGGTATTTTTGTATTTTGAAATCGCTTATGTATTGTTTCTATTAAGTCTCGTCCAACTGTAATAATAAGACTACTTTGTTGACAGCTGAATTTATCTGCAAACATCATTAGCTTAAGCAATGGCTTATTTTGGGTGTAATTAATAGCCATAATTTGTTCTGGATTGAAATCTTGAATGTTATAAATAAATTTAGCACGCTTTATCCATTTCCCCCAAACACCAAGCAAGCCGCCTAGAATTGGCGGCTGCGAGATAGAAAAAACAACATCTACTTTTTCAATTTTAAAAGTAGCATACATTGCACCAAAAAAATAGGCTAAGATATTGATAGCTCGACTGAATTTATTTTTTTTATTAAACTCAGGAACCCGAATACGTAAGACCTTTACACCATTGATTTTTTCTTCATAATACTTTTTAGTTTTATATTTTTCTTCTATGGTTCCTAAATAGCTTGGAACTACACAAAGTACAGTAATTTCAAACTGGCCTAACATGCCTTCGGCTAGTTCACGAAGAAGTTGTCCTGTAGAGGCTATATCTGGGACATAATAATGTGCATATATTAATAAGTGTTTTTTCTTATATTCCATGTAATATTCTCTTATATTTTCCAATAGTTTGTTCGTCAAATCCGCCCTTTAGCGAATATCTCCAAATTTCTCACTAACTTAGCACCTAAATCTATTCTTTCGACTCCTCATCTGACCCTTTAAAGCATAAAAAATAGAACCTAACTGTTATTAAGAAACACCCTAATTTCCTCATCCCTTAATAACAATCAAGTTCTATTTTTTCTTTACTATTTCCTACATCTCCAAAAACAATAAAGTCTCTCTACACCACCGCCTCCACCAACACTTTATCTCCCATCACAATTTC
>CAJTFW010000020.1 GCA_910575445.1 Lachnospiraceae bacterium
TTTTTTATGAAGAAAGCTACAAAAAAAATCATATCGCATCTGTTATAGGAATTACATGATGTTGTGAGCAAGGTTTAAAACAAAAGGGAATGCTTAAGTTGACCACATTGGCCATCGGCACTTAGCGAGCGCAAGCGGTTACGCGCAGTCGCGAGCTTAGTACCGCTATAGGCGTTCATTAAGCGCGAGCGGGGTCTGGAAGGAACATCTACCAGGTCGTGACAGGCGTCCTTTATAATAGAGCATACAAAGGATTGTCAAATAATAGAAGATAAGGTATAACTATGATAGAGAAATGCAATTAAGAAAGGATGGTATAATAAAATGAAACGTATGGATGTGATAAAAAAAGCATTGCAAGATACAAGTCTGCCATCGGTGCATATTATTCCGGTGGAGAAGAAAGAGCTTCGGTGTACAGATAGTAAATTTGGCGGAGATTTTTATTTGCCAGAGGGGAAAGAGGTTCCTGTGGGAGAAGATGGGGACGCGATGGAGTTTTTGGCGCAGATTCGGCTGTCGCAGATGCCACATCTGGAGGGATTCCCCCTAGAGGGACTTTTGCAGTTTTTCCTTTGCACAAGGGGAGATGTGATGGAGGAGATGGATGAAGGAGAATTGGTATCTAAGGGGCATTTTCGGGTGATGTATTATCCTGAGATTACGGGAGAGGAGACTTCTGCGTGTGAGGATAAGCTTCCTAAGGAACGATGGGGAATGGAAAAATGGGTTAAGGGGATGCGATTTGAACAAACCGAGGAGGTGGCGACGCTTTCTGTGGAGGGAACAGATTTGGGATATGAACATGCGATGAAGATGTTGACTCCTAAATTGCTGTTAAAGGCAGGGTATGATTTATCGGATTGTCCAGATACCGACCGGTTTTTTGCGGATTTTGGGAATTGGGGGTGTAAGGTTGGCGGTCATCCGGCAATTCGACAAGGAGATGTTCGCCAGGAAGAAGAAATGTATCAGGCGTATACGACATTGCTTTTTCAGATGGATTTTACAACAGGGGAAGAGTTAGAAGCAGATACATTTGTATTTTTTATAAAGCCGGAGGATTTGGCAAAGGGAAATTTTGAGGATGTACTTTTGTATTGGCATAATTGTTATTGAGAATAGGAAATAGAGATGGCAATAACACTACTTGAGAATCGAATGAGATATGGAGAAGTGCGATATTTTCGTTCGGACAGGTGTTTTCAGACAGAGGGACTTTTAAGATTTAATCAGGGAAAAATAAGGACAAAAGAACTGCTGACTTTTGACTGTGGGTTGATGGAGATGCAGGAGATTTTAAAAGAGGAGATACCTAAGAAGGTGCCCCAGGGACAGCAGATTTTGGCGGTTATTGTTCGTCCGGGGATAGAAATAGATGCGTGCTTAGAGAGAGAAGGCAACTTTACATTCTGTGGATATGACTTGGTGGAGGAGATGTCGAATATCAGTTCGATTACAAATTGTGGGGCCAGATTTGAGAAGGCAATTCCTTATCAGAGGCTGAATCAAATGGGACTTTTGACAAGCTATAAGGAAGCGGTGCTTGCGCAGCTGGCACTCTATGAAGAATATCCTGAAGAATCCCATGCATATTGTGAGATAGTGGAGATATGGCGTATGATATTTTCCTTGTCAGTAGGGGAGAAGGCCATTATAATAGAAGGAACAGATATTCAGGGGGAAACTTAAAAACAGAACTTAAACAGGGGGATAACTATGAAGAAAAAAGACCCGGTATATATCACCGGACACCGACATCCTGACACTGATTCGATTGCGTCATCTATCGCATATGCTTTTTTTAAGCGTTCTATGGGCGTTCATGCAGTTCCTTGCCGGCTTGGGGCGTTGAATGGGGAGACGCGCTATCTGCTTTCGCGTTTTGGCTTTCCTGAGCCGGTGCTTTTGCAGGATGCCCGCATGAAGCTCTCGGAGATAGAGATGGATTCTCCAGTCTCAATTACACCAGATACAACGATTTATGAAACGTTGCAGATTATGCAGGAAGATAACCGTGCATATTGCGGCGTGGTGGATGAGAAGCAGCATTTGCTTGGCATGGTGACAAAGTCAGACCTTGCAGTTGTTGGTCTAAATGATACAGCGATGTCGATTGATATTTTGGCACATACGCCGGCAGAAAATATCCGTAAAACCATCAATGGTACGATAATCTATGACGACGAAAATGCTTATATCAATGGAAAGGTCAGCATTATCGCGATGACAGAGCTTGACCGGCTGGAGAATTTTAATGTAAAAGACCGTATTGTAATTGTCGGGGCAAATATTGAGGCGCAGCTAAAATTGATAGAGCTTGGAGCAGGGATGCTGATTGTTGTATGGACAGATACCATCGATGAAGCTGTGCTTGCCTCTGCCAAAGCGCATCATTGTCCGATTATCCGTTCTGGACATGGCAGTATGAATACTTCTCGTTATCTGTATTTTGCTCCGTCTGTAGAACGGATTATGAAGAAAAAGCTGGTTGCCTTTCATTCGAATGAGTTAGCAGAAGATGTAGGAAATAAGATGCTGAAAAGCCGCTACCGCGTCTATCCGGTGGTCGATGCAGAAGACCGTCTGGTTGGCTATATATCGAGGTATCATATTATGGATGCCAAAAAACGAAAGCTGATATTAGTGGACCACAATGAATTCTCACAGTCTGTCAATGCAGTGGATAAAGGCAAAGTTTTAGAAGTAATTGACCACCATAGAATCAACGATTTCTCAACGTCTCAGCCGGTATCTTTCCGTAATGAGATTGTGGGTTCTACAGCAACGATTGTAGCTATGATTTTCAGAGAAAATCGAATCTTGATACCGGCAAATTTAGCAGGCTTATTGCTAGGGGCGATTTTGTCGGATACTATGAATTTTCACTCTCCAACAACAACAGAGCGGGATATTTCCAATGCCAATATCCTAGCAGCAATTGCAGATTTGGATATTGAAGATTTTGCAGAAGAATTATTTACGATTGCTTCAAATCAGGAGAAAGTCAGCTTCTCCGATATGATTAACCAGGATTTAAAAATCTATGATATTCACTCATGTAAATTGTCTATCTCTCAGGTGATTGTCTCCTCTGCAAAAGAGACGCTGGAAAATGAAAAAGAGATTGCAAGCGCCCTAGAGCAGTTCTCCAGAAAGAAACAGATAGATTTGGCAGTGCTTGTCTTTACCAGTATTCTGGAAAATGGTTCTGTGGTCTATGCAGGAGGCAACCGGGCTTCCTGGGCGATTGAGGCATTTCCTGACCGCGAAGGAGAAGAACATACGTTCCAAGAGAATTTACTCTCCAGAAAACAACAGATTCTCCCTGCGCTTACTTCGGTAATTAATGACTATATGGGTGGATGATAGATAAGCATAAGACTAGATAAGAAAGACAGAGGTGGAAAAGATGATTACAAGAGATAATCAGAAAGAAAAGTTGTGTCAAGAAGCACTTGATGTGATGAAGCTGTCAGCTTCTAACAGACAGCTAATAGAAGAATATCTGGAAAGTGCAGGAGACGAAAAACTTATCAAAGAGGTGGAGCGGGAGAACTTTGCAAAGCTTGGATGGGACAGGGATGCAGTCTCGAAATATTTGATGTATCTAAAGAAAAAGAAGAAGACGGAAGAATTAAAGCGTTTTATTCGCTTTCTGGCTGAGGCAGGTGGTCTAAGTGCACATAATCTCTTGTTTGACTCTTTTCATAAAGATATGTGTGACCTTGAGGGGATGCTTGCCTATCTGGAAGGAGAACATGCAGAAGAACAAAAGGTGGCAATCCGCGTTGGTGTATGTTCACAGCCTGGTGTCTATATGTCAGATGCAGGCAATGTTAGAAAGGCATGTATGGATGCGCTTTTGGCAGCAGGAAGAGAGGATGCGGATGTTTTTTTAAGAGCAATGCCTCTTTGCGAGGAGGATAATTTCTATGCAAGGATATTTTTGCTTGCACTGCATCTGCATGTAAAAAAGCCAGGGGAAGCGCCTAAACAGACACAAGAGCTAGAAGCACTGTTTGCCAAACATTTGCTGGATATTTTTCAAAAAGGAAATCTTAAGATGCACGAGATGAATGCGCTTAGAGCATATGCTTTGTCGCCTTTAGAGACCCCGTTTCCAGAGAATATTTTGAAAATATACCGCAGAGAGACGCCGGGTACCGGTCTGAAAATCTTTGCGGGCTGTGCATTCCTTGCACTTTTACATTCTGAGCGTTTTGAGATGGTGCTGCGGCTGATGGTATCGACTTGTTATTATCAGCATGGTCGCAATAATATGGCTTTGGATGCCTGCTTGAAATTTACCAGTCAGGAATGGTTTGATACGCAGATGAATCGTATCGAAGAGATGCTTCCTATTGAAGATAAGGAATATATTCTGTGGTGCCTAGAGCGAAAACTAGAAGCAACGCTGATGCGTATGGCATCCAAGTCGCCAGAGGGTATGAAAGAGGCGATTACTGAACTGGCAGTAAAGGAATATCCTTATATAATGTCTTTGATAGAGAAAGGAAATCAAGAGTTATATCAGGAGCTAAAGCCTTCGATGCAGGATGTATTTTGGCAGAAGATAATCAGAGAATTAACCACCAGACTCTATCCGATGAAGGAGGATGCTGATAAGAAATATCTGATGGGAGAGGAGCCTTTCTCGGTACTTCTTCCCTTTACTACAGAGTGGGATGACTGGTTCTATGACAATGCGCGCTATGAGCTGATAGAGAAACTAAGAGAGCGTAAAGAGCTTGTCTTATATCAGCGTGCAGTGGTATTAGAGGGCTTTCGCACTCCCTGCTTTTTCCTTGCCAACTACCCGATTTTCGAGGCAGAGAATGGAGAGACGTTGCCAAAAGGCGAGAGGTATTTGCTTGACCGCAGGCAGCTGATAGAGCTGTTTCGACTCTTGGAGTTAGAAAAGGTACCATTTGCAGCATGTATAGAGGTACTTGGAAATCTTTGTGAAACTTTAAACGATTTGGAGGAGAAAAAGAAAAGACCGGCGTTAGAGGCACTTTGTATAGAGTTTCTGATGCAAAAGCGGGAAGAATGGGGAAGTGCGCGTTGGGACGAGGCAATGAAAGAAGCACTTGATAAGAGCAGAAGTGTTACAGGGTGCTGTCTGTGCCTGCAGGTGTTAGAGAACTACGGTGATACCTATCAGGATTTGATTTTTAGCTGTGCAGCAAACAGCAAGAAAAAAATCCGGGAACAGGCCGTTAAAGCTTGTATTGGACATAGAGACTGGGAAGATAAGCTTTTAGAGTTGCTTGACTCGAAGAAACTAAAGGAGCGTGAGTTTGCACTTTTCGTCTTGGAAGAATGGGGAGATGTCTCTGATAGAGAGCGAGTTAGAACAGTCTTAGAAAAGGAGAAGAATCAGAAGCTAAAAGAGCGGTTTTTGGAATTTTTGGAGGATTTGGAAAAAGAAGGAGCGATGTCAAAGGGGCTAGAGCGTATGGCTTTTGGCGTGATAAAGGGAGCGAAGAAGCGAAAAGTCGAATGGGTACTAGAGCTTTCACTTCCAGAAGTGCATGATAAGGACGGCAATCTGCTTCCCGCAGAATATCCGTTATCTATTTTGGCACTCTATGCAGATATGGAGACAGAGACGCTTGGAAGAAGTAAAGAAGCGAATAAACTGGTAGAGCCTTTAGCGAAGGAGGAATTCTTTGACTATATACAGGGATTATACGATGGCTATCTAAAGGCAGGAGCAGAGGCTAAGAAGCGTTGGGTGCTCTATGCCTATGCCTTTCATGGAAGAGAGGAAGCGATTACTGTCCTTCAAAAGCAGCTTTCCATATGGGCAGACAATGCAAGAGGAGCGATGGCAGCAGAAGCAGTGCGTGCGATTGCATTAAATGGAAGCCAAAAGGCATTGCTTATGGTCGACCAGATGTCCAGAAAACACAAATCCCGCCAGGTGAAAAATGCAGCGGCAGCAGCGCTTAGCGAGGCGGCAGAAGTACTCAAAATAAGCAAAGAAGAACTAGAAGACCAGATTGTACCAGACCTTGGTTTTGATAAAAATGGAGAACGTATATTCGATTATGGAACCAGAAGCTTTAGAGTTTGGATTTATGAACTGGAGCTAGAGGTTTATGATGAGCACAACAAGCCACGGAAAAATCTTCCTGCTCCTGGAAAAAAGGATGAGGAAGAAAAGGCAAAGGCTGCTTATGAAGAATTTAAACAGTTAAAAAAACAGCTAAAAACGGTAGTTGCCAGCCAGAAGATACGACTTTTGCAAGCGCTTCGAACGGCACGACTTTGGAACGCAACGCAGTGGAAAAATCTGTTTGTCCAAAATCCAGTGATGCACCAGTTTGCCATAGGACTTATCTGGGGTGTCTATGAAAGTGGAGAACTTAAAGTGACGTTTCGGTATATGGGAGATGGAAGTTTTAATACTTCTAAGGGGGAAGAATATAAACTCTCTGATGCTGGAAAGATTGGGCTTGTACATCCTTTGGAGTTGTCAAAAGAGGAGTTAGAGGCCTGGAAAGAGCAGCTTTTAGACCATGAGGTAGGACAGCCCATTGAGCAGCTATGGCGCAGCGTCTATCAGGTAAAAGCAGAAGAAAAAGAGAAGCTTGCATTTGATGGATTTTATGGAAAGACACAACTTGTGATTAGCCTCTCTGGCAAGCTTTTAGGAGCCGGCTGGCATCGAGGAGAAGTATTAGATGCGGGATTTTTTGAAAATTATTATCGAAGGGATGGGGAATATGGTGCAGAACTTACTTTTTCTGGCTGTTCGGTAGGATATGAAAATCCAGAAGTAACGGTGTATAGCTTGTATTTTTATCAACTGGGTAAAGTGGCAGAAGGAAGCAGCAGTAGAGATACATTTCTGAAAAAATATCGGTGCCGCCTAGAGGATGTAAGTGCACGGTATTTTAGTGAAGTGATATTAGAGCTTACACAGATACTTGGAGAGAGCGATTTGGATTGACAATTAGAGGCAGAGATGGTAGGGTAGAGAGGAAGTACACTTCATAATTTTTGTTTATACAGATGATAACAGATAGACAGACAAAAGATAAGATCGGTTTTTTGACAGGCAAGGGTGAAACAATCGGGGAGGACAAGACACAAAGGAAATATGTCTGGGAAACATTGGCAGGAGGTGTACAATGTTAGAAACAAGAGATTTAGAGATGATTGCAGAGGTTGTGACAAGAGCGATTGCGCCTTTGCGAAAAGACATCGCAGAGCTTAAAGAGCAAGTGATTACATTAGAAGAACGAATGACTGCTTTGGAGAGACGAATGACAGCTTTGGAGAAGCGAGTAGCTGTTTTAGAGGAGGATGTACGAGTTCTCAAAGAAGATGTAAGAATTCTTAAAGCAGACGTAAGCGGTCTGAAAGAGGATGTAAACGTTCTTAAGACAGATGTCAGTGGTCTGAAAGAAGATGTAGGTATTCTTAAGACAGATGTCAGTGGTCTGAAAGAAGATGTAGGTATTCTTAAGACAGATGTCAGTGGTCTGAAAGAGGATGTAGGTATTCTTAAGACAGACGTCAGTGGTCTGAAAGAGGATGTAGGTATTCTTAAGACAGATGTCAGTGGTCTGAAAGAAGATGTAGGTATTCTTAAGACAGATGTCAGTGGTCTGAAAGAAGATGTAGGCGTTCTTAAGACAGACGTAGGTGGTCTTCAAGAGGGTGTAGGTATTCTTAAGACAGACGTAGGTGGTCTGAAAGAGGATGTAGGCGGTCTTCAAGAAAATGTAAAAGACCTTCAGACAGATATGAAAGGTATGAAAGTAACCTTAGAAAATGAGACTGTAAAAGGTATTCATATCATTGCCGAAGGACATCTTGATTTAAGCAGGAAGTTAGATTTAGCTTTGATGAAAAAGGAAAAGCAGGAAATGATGGACTTAAGAATCCTGCACCTTGAGAACGAGGTACAACATATCAAAGAAAAAATGGATATTGCATAAAAAAGTAACGGAGGCTTGCCACTCCGTTCTTTTTTTAGCCTTGTTAGAACATCCGTTTTATGTTAAAATGTCACAAACGTACAAAATGAGGTCCACAGATGTATTGATACATCTGTAAGGAAAGGAGACATTTGTAATATGAAGTTAAGGATAAAACTGCTTCTGTCAGTAGCCATAGCGATTGCGGCATGTGTTTATTATTATGTGACCATTCCTGCAATCAATATTCATTCTAGCGGTTTCTGGCTGTTTATTATCTCATTGGTGATTGCACTGACACTTTTGTGCAGCCTTAAAAAACTTCGCTATGGAATTGCGATAAAGGAGATTCGTTCTTTTCAGATTGGATTTGTAGCGGTGATAGTATTGTTTATTATCTATGGTGTGGGGACCGTGCTTTCTTCGCCGATTGTCAATGCGAACCGCTATCATCAACTGCTGCCGGTGCAAGAAGGAACCTTTACAGAAGATATTGCAGAAGTCGATTACAATGAGATTCCACTTCTGGATAAAAGTTCTGCAACACTTCTTGGAAACCGAAAGATGGGTTCTTTGATTGATATGGTCTCTCAGTTTGAGGTCAGCTCGCTCTATACACAGATTAACTACCAGAATAAGCCAGTACGTGTTACACCTCTGGTATATGCAAGCCCCATTAAATGGCTGACCAATATGAGCGAAGGAATTCCGGCGTATATTATGATTGATATGACCACACAGGATACCGAGTGTGTACGCCTTTTAGAAGGCAGTTATATCCGCTATTCTCAGGCGGAATATTTTAACCGGAATATTTACCGGCATCTGCGTTTTCGCTATCCGACCTATATCTTTGACCAGCTAAGCTTTGAGATTGATGAGGAGGGAACCCCATATTGGATTTGTCCGGTTAAAAAGTTTAATATTGGTCTCTTTGGTGGACAGACTATCGGAAAGGTAGTGCTTTGTAATGCGATTACCGGAGATACCACTTGCTATAATGTAGAAGACTGCCCACAGTGGGTAGACTCTGTCTATTCCGCCAATCTGTTAGTGCAGTTATATGATTACTATGGTCTGTATATGAACGGATTTTTCAACAGTGTTCTAAGCCAGAAGGGCTGCTTAAGAACTACGGATGGCTATAATTATCTGGCAATGGAAGACGATGTATGGGTCTATACAGGAATTACTTCCGTCAGCGGAGATGAATCCAACGTAGGGTTTGTGCTGATGAACCAGCGCACGATGGAGGCAAAATATTATTCTTGTCCAGGAGCTGAGGAGTATTCTGCGATGAATTCTGCCGAAGGGCAGGTTCAGAACTTAGGCTATCACTCCACCTTCCCATTGCTTCTCAATGTGGCCAACGAGCCTACGTATTTTATGGCACTGAAAGACGACGCAGGGCTTGTGAAAAAATATGCAATGGTCAATATTACCAAATATCAAAATGTGGCGATTGGCGATACGGTGGCAGAATGTGAGAAATCCTATATAAACCTTCTAAAGACCAATGGCATCTCTACCGGTTCTGTATCCGTAGGAGAGAATATCACAGGCAAAATAGAGACGATTGCTTCGATAGTGATAGAGGGAAATTCCCACTACTATATTGTGCTAGAAGGTAATGATAAAATCTTTGATATTGCTATCAGTGAATTTCCACAGATAGTACATTATAAAGAAGGTGCACAGATTACGTTTGAATATATCGAAGGAGAGAGTTTGCAGGTAGTTACTGCTATACAGTAACCGCTTTTATTAGAGGATAGGGATAGAATATATGGAAAGAAAATTAGCAGTAAAGGACGAAATACTATTAAGCGTCCAGCAACCAGCCCGCTATATTGGGGGAGAAGTCCATGCGGTGATGAAAGACAAGGAGAAAGTGAACGTTCGCTTTGCGATGTGTTTTCCAGATGTCTATGAGATTGGCATGTCCCATCTTGGGATTCAGATTCTGTATGATATGTTTAACAGACGAGAAGATATCTGGTGTGAGCGGGTCTATTCGCCGTGGACAGATATGGACCGTGTAATGCGCGCACATCAGATACCGCTTTTTGCATTAGAATCTCAGGACCCGATTAAAGAGTTTGATTTTTTGGGAATTACCATCCAGTATGAGATGTGCTATACCAATATTTTACAGGTGCTGGATTTAGCCCAGATTCCACTGTTAGCTACCGAGCGAACACTCGAACATCCGTTTGTTATAGGAGGAGGACCTTGTGCATATAATCCAGAACCTTTAGCTGACTATTTTGACTTGTTTTATATCGGCGAGGGTGAGACACAATACTTTGCACTGATGGATTTGTATATAAAGTGGAAACAGAAAAAAGAATCACGAGAGACATTTCTAAAACAGGCGGCACAGATACCAGGTATCTACGTTCCGTCGCTCTATGATGTGACCTACCAGGAAGATGGCACTATCGCATCGATGCGTCCAAATTGTCAGGAAGCACCTGAGAGGGTGACAAAACAGGTGGTTATGGATGTTACAGATACGTTTTACCCGAAAAAGCCAGTAGTTCCATTTTTAAAAGCGACGCAGGACAGGGTAGTGTTGGAGATTCAAAGAGGATGTATCCGTGGATGCCGTTTCTGTCAGGCAGGGATGCTCTATCGTCCAACCAGGGAGAGAGACCTTTCGATGTTAAAGGAATATGCACTCGCCATGCTTGCCAATACCGGCTATGAGGAAATATCGCTAAGTTCTTTAAGCTCCAGTGATTATTCCAAATTAGGAGAGCTTGTTACTTTTTTAATAGAAGAATGTGGCAAAAAAGGTATTAATATTTCACTGCCGTCCCTTCGGATTGACGCATTTTCTTTAGATGTGATGGGAAAGGTACAGGATATAAAGAAAAGTAGCCTGACCTTTGCACCGGAAGCAGGCTCGCAGAGGCTCCGGGATGTTATCAACAAAGGCTTGACAGAAGAGGTGATTCTAGATGGCGCTAGGCAGGCCTTTGTGGGTGGATGGAACAGGGTTAAACTCTACTTTATGTTGGGCCTTCCAACCGAGACGGAAGAAGATATGCGCCAGATTGCATGGTTAGCAGAGAAGATTGCCGAGCGTTATTATGATGTGCCAAAAGAACAACGCCATGGCAAATGTCAGATTGTAGTCAGCACTTCTTTCTTTGTGCCAAAGCCTTTTACCCCGTTTCAATGGGCAAGGATGTGTACCAAAGAAGAATTTTTGCACCGCGCCTATGTAGTCAATCATGAGATAAAAGAACAGAAAAATAAGAAAAGTATCAAATACAACTGGCATGAAGCAGATGTCACGGTCCTAGAAGGCATCTTGGCAAGAGGGGATAGAAGAGTTGGAAAAGCCATCTTAAAAGCCTATGAAAAAGGATGTCTGTTTGATTCCTGGAGCGAGTGTTTTCAGCATCAGCTGTGGCTTGAGGCTTTTGAAGAGTGTGGCCTTGACCTTGCTTTCTATACAACAAGAGAGCGAAAAGAAGATGAAATCTTCCCATGGGATTTTATTGAGATAGGCGTCAGCAAAAAGTTCTTGCTTAGAGAATGGAAGCGTGCACAAAAAGGCGAAGTGACACCGAACTGCAAAAGCGCCTGTGCCGGTTGCGGCGCAGCAGTATTTAAAGGAGGTGTCTGCATTGAACATCAGAATTAAATTTCGAAAATATGGTGCAATGAAATTTATCAGCCATCTGGATGTGATGCGTTATTTTCAAAAGGCTATCCGAAGAGCCAAGATTGACATCTGTTTTTCAGAAGGCTTTAGCCCGCATATGATTATGTCGTTTGCCTCTCCTCTAAGCCTTGGGGTGACAAGCGAAGCGGAATATATGGATATTCGTGTAAAAAATGCATCTTCTTCTGGCGAGATGCGAGAGCGTCTTAACCAGACAATGGCAGAAGGCATTGACGTGATAAGTGTTCGTCTGCTTCCCGAGAACAGTAAAAATGCGATGTCTTTGGTAGCAGCTGCAGACTATCAGCTCTGTTTTCGAAAGGATGCGAAGCTGGCAGATGGATGGGAAGCGAAGTTTTTGGAATTTTTAAAGTCTCCTGAGATTCGTCTGATAAAAAAGACCAAAAAAGGAGAACAAGAAGTCGATATTCGCCCATGGATTTATCAGTGTGTGGTAGCAGATGGCATTATTATGCTTCAGGCAGCAGCGGGAAGTGTACACAACTTAAAGCCAGAGCTTTTGATACAGGCTTTTGCTGACTGGGCAGGGATAACCTTAGAACCTTTTTCGCTTCTTGTACACCGAAAGGAACTCTATGCAGAGATAGGAGATGGCGAGAAAAAAGTGCTGATTCCTTTGGAGGAACTGGGGGAAGATTTTGGAGAGTAGCAGAATTATTACCTATCTAACAGAGCATATATTGGCCGATGCACTCTACGAAGATGGCAAACTGATGGAACTATCACTAAATCCGGCAGAAGAAACTTCTCTTCTTGGAAGCATCTATGTGGGCAAGGTAAAAAAGATTGTAAAAAATATCCAGGCAGCTTTTGTGGAGATTCAGCCTTCCATGCTTTGCTATCTTCCACTAGAAGAAGCTAAGAATCCAATATACGTCAAGCCCAAAAAACAGCCCAAGCTTATTGAGGGAGATGAGCTTTTGGTGCAGGTTAGCAGAGAGGCAGTCAAGACAAAAGCCCCCTCTGTTACATCGAACATCAGTTTGAATGGGAAATATTTGGTGTTGACCACTGGAAATCGTATGATAGGTTATTCTGCAAAGCTAAAGCCCTCAGAAAAGACAAGCATTAAAGAAGTGATAGATGCCTGGGAGATACCAGAAGTCGGCTTGATAGTGCGTACCAATGCAAGAAGCGCCAAAGCAGAAGAACTGCAAGAGGAGTATCAAAAACTTCTGTCTGAGTATCAGTTTCTTGTGCAGCAGGCGATTCACAGAAGTGTCTATTCGTGTGTACGAAAAAGCAGACCATCGTATCTTACCTCAATTCTTGGCAGCCGCAGCGAGCAGCTAAAAGAGATTGTAACAGATGATGCAAAGCTCTATCAGGAAATTTTAGAATTTTTAACCGAGGAAATGCCAAAAGATACAGAGAAGCTTCGACTCTATAAAGATCAGGCATTGCCGCTGAAAGCGCTTTATCGCATGGAAAAAGGGATGCAGGACGCCCTTGCAGAGCGGGTATGGCTTCACTCAGGGGCGTATCTTGTTATTGAGCCAACCGAGGCACTTACCGTCATAGATGTCAATACTGGAAAATATACCGGCGGAAAAGATAAGCAGCAGACGATACAGAAGATTAATAAAGAAGCCACATATGAGATTGCAAGACAGCTTCGCCTTCGGAATCTCTCAGGAATTATCCTAGTGGATTTTGTGGATATGGAGGATGAAAAAGCCAAACAAGAACTTTTGCAGTTGATGAGAGAGCTTTTAAAAAAGGACCCACAAAAGGCTGCCGCAGTAGACCTGACAGCGCTTGGCCTTATGGAGCTAACCCGTAAAAAACAGAAAAAGACGCTTTTAGAGCAGGCAAAGGAGTGCGGTATATGATTCGTGTATGGACAACAAAGGTAGATGGCTGTTATAGAACATTTAACATAGATGGACACGCAGGGTATGCAGAGATAGGAGAGGACATTGTATGTGCTGCGGTCTCTGCACTGGTAATTAATACAATTAATTCGATTGAAAAATTTACAGAAGATGCATTTACTTGTGACTGTCAGGATGGAATGATTAAAAGTTGGGAATTTACTTCTGTGATTTCAAGTGGCACAGCACTTCTGATGGATGCGTTGATGCTTGGACTTCACGATATACAGAAATCTTATGGAGCACAATATCTTCAGATTGTTCAAGATTAAGGGGGGAATATGATACATTTATTTCATAAAAAGAAAAAGAAAGAAGATATTCCTAAATGGATAGAAGAAGGAGTGACCCTTTATTCTTGCAAAAGCGACTTAGACAAGCTGATTTCTAAGATTGAAGACAGTTTTTGGGCGATACAGAGAAGTTGTGACAGAGAGGAAGAAAATCATCTGACAATACAACTAAAAGATGAATCTTTGATAAATTTTCATATTACAACGAAGGCCGATGAGATGGAAGCACAGGCAAAAGGGATGGCAAACTTTTTCTCACAGGTGCCACTTGCGCAGTTAGAAGTAAGAGAGATAATCCTTCAGCAGATACGGATGTTTAAAAGCAGTATTGGGATTCGCTTTCAGGTAAATGAAGATACAGAAAGGACGCAGCTACTTCTTGGAATGATACATCGGCTTGCCAAAAGCCTGGATGCATTTATCCTGTATCCAAGCATGGAGTTGTATCATTTTGATGGGCGGTTAGTATTGTCATTAGATGGCAGAAGTGATTATCAGGGGGATGAAAATATTTTCATGCTTGACACAGAAGATAAGACATGGTAATATGTAACAGATGCCGCGTGGCGGGGTTATAAGTCTGTGTGATTGCAGCACCGAAGCCAGCGAGTAAAGTATTAGGAGGTGCCATATGTACGCGATTATTGCAACAGGTGGTAAACAGTATAAAGTATCTGAAGGCGATGTCATCAAAGTAGAGAAGTTAGGCGCTGAGGCTGGTTCTAATTATGTATTTGACCAGGTTTTAGCAGTCTGTGATGACGCTCTGACTGTAGGTACTCCGGTGGTTGAAGGCGCTACCGTAGAAGCATCTGTAATCGGTGATGGAAAAGCAAAGAAGATTATCGTTTACAAGTACAAGAGAAAAACTGGATATCATAAGAAAAATGGTCACAGACAGCAGTACACCGCTGTAAAGATTGAAAAAATTAACAAATAGTTCTTTTTAGGACTTAGCATACACAAATTAGGGAGGTGTAGACCTATGTTGAATATGAACCTTCAGATGTTCGCACATAAGAAGGGTGTCGGCTCTACCAAGAACGGCAGAGATTCCGAGGCAAAGAGACTTGGTGCGAAGAGAGCGGACGGTCAGTTTGTAAAGGCTGGAAATATTCTTTACAGACAGCGCGGAACTAAGATTCATCCAGGTGTGAATGTAGGACGCGGCGGCGATGATACCCTGTTTGCATTGGCAGATGGTGTGGTACGCTTTGAAAGAAAAGGAAGAGACAGAAAGCAAGTATCTGTTGTTCCAGTAGAAGCAAAATAAGAACATTTACGGAGGGTTTCAAGTCAGGCGATTTGGAACCCTTGTTGTTTATGAAAAAATATATGATTGTCAGGAGTTAGACATATGTTTGCAGACAGAGCGAAAATCTATATTCGTTCCGGTAAAGGCGGTGATGGACATGTAAGCTTCCGCCGGGAACTATATGTACCAGATGGTGGCCCAGACGGTGGAGACGGCGGAAAAGGCGGGGATGTTATCTTTGAAGTGGATGAGGGGATGAACACCCTGACAGACTATCGCCACAAGCGCAAATTCGCAGCACAGGATGGCCAGGAGGGTGGTAAGCGAAACTGTCACGGAAAGAGTGGAAAGGACTTAACGTTAAAAGTTCCAGAGGGCACAGTGATTAAAGATGCAGCAAGTGGCAAGGTCATCGCTGATATGTCTGCTGGCAACCGAAGACAGATTGTCCTAAAAGGCGGCAGAGGGGGCATTGGCAACCAGCATTTTGCCACAGCTACGATGCAAGTACCAAAGTACGCCAAGCCCGGACAACCAGCACAGGAGTTAGAGGTCTTGTTAGAGCTTAAGGTTATTGCAGATGTTGGGCTTGTAGGCTTTCCCAATGTGGGAAAATCTACACTTTTATCCCGCGTCACCAATGCACAGCCTAAGATTGCCAATTACCATTTTACCACCTTAAGTCCCAACTTAGGTGTTGTAGACTTAGACGGAGATGGATTTGTAATTGCAGATATTCCGGGGCTGATTGAAGGCGCGTCAGAGGGCGTTGGTCTTGGCCTTGATTTTCTGCGCCATATCGAACGGACAAAGGTGATGATTCATATGGTGGATGCAGCTTCTGTGGAAGGACGGGACCCTATCGCAGATATCTATGCCATCAACAAAGAGCTAGAAGCCTACGATATAGAAGTGGCAAAAAGGCCCCAGGTGATTGCAGCCAATAAAATCGATGCGATATGGGATACCGAGAACGACCCTATTCAGAAGCTTCGGCAGGAATTTGAGCCAAAAGGTATTCAAGTATTTCCTATCTCAGCAGTCAGTGGACAAGGGCTAAAAGAGCTGATGTATGCTGTAAAAGGTATCCTAGATACGATGGACCACAGCCCAACAGTATTCGAACAAGAGTTCTTCCCTGAAGACCTATTTATCCAGGAGAATCTTCCATATACGGTGGAACGCTCTTTAGAAGAAGCCAATACCTATATTGTCGAAGGTCCGCGTATTGAGAAGATGCTTGGCTATACCAACTTAGATTCCGAAAAAGGCTTTGCATTTTTCCAGCGTTTCTTAAAAGATACAGGTATCTTGGCAGACTTAGAGAAAGCAGGAATCCAGGAAGGCGATACTGTTAGAATGTATGGCTTAAGCTTTGAGTATATGCGTTAATGGATAAAATTTAGCAACTATAAAACCAATAAAATGAATAAAACAGCATCTGTATAAAAATGCCCGTAACGATATTTGGATGCAAAGTGACATTCTTTGTACAGATGAGGGACGATAATATAATGACAAGTAAGCAGAGAGCATATTTAAAAAGTCTTGCACAGACACAAGATGCAATCTTTCAGATAGGAAAGAACAGTCTGACACCAGAGATGACAAAGGCAGTGGCAGAGGCACTAGAGGCAAGAGAGCTGATTAAAGTCAGCGTACTACAAAACTGTATGGACGACCCTAGAGAGTTAGCAGAGCTTTTAGCAGAGCGAACCCGTTCACAGGTTGTACAAGTGATTGGAAAAAAGATTGTATTATATAAGGAAGGAAAGGATGAGAAAAAGAAAATCATCCTTCCTAGATAAGGAATCGTTCCATGGAAGACACCAAAAAACATATCGGGATTATGGGAGGTACATTTGACCCGGTGCACAATGTGCACCTTGCGCTGGCAAAGCATGCCTATTTGCAATATCATCTGGATGAAATCTGGATGCTTCCCAATGGAAATCCACCACATAAAAAAGACCACAGACAGGCAGATATGGAATGTCGGATGGAGATGCTAAGGCTGGCTATTGCAGGGATTCCCTATCTGAAACTCTGTGATGTGGAGTGTTCTTTGGAGCAGTATCACTATACCTATGAGACACTTCGTATCTTAAAAAAACAACATCCCGATATGGTCTTTTATTTTATTATGGGGGCGGATTCACTTTTTGAGTTTGAGCACTGGAAAGAGCCAGGGATTATCTGTCAGGAGTGTATCTTGTTGGCTGCGGTGCGCGACCACTGTGAGAAAGAGCGGATTCAGGCAAGGATTGCAGAGCTAAAGATGCGATATGGAGCCACTATCTATCTTCTTAGCACGCCCAATATGGATATGGCTTCTGCGGATATTCGCAGACGCTGTGCAAATGGTGATACCATATATCATATGGTTCCAACAGCAGTAGCCGCCTATATCAAGCAATGTGGATTGTATCAAAAGATGGACAAGTAGAGGAAAGTCAAAATGGATGCAGTTTGTATTAAAGATTTAAAAAAAGAATTAAAAAAAGAGATGGATGACAGCCGCTATGAGCATACTTTGGGTGTTATGTATACATGTGCGGCGCTTGCCATGCGTTATAATTATGACTTGGAAAAAGCGATGTTGGCAGGGCTTTTGCATGACTGTGCCAAATGTATGCCAAATGCCAAAAAGCTTAAGATGGCAGAGAAGCATCACTTGGAGATAAGCGAACTGGAGCGTAAAAATCCCTTTATGCTTCATGCAAAGTTAGGCGCATTTCTGGCTAAGAAAAAGTATGACATCGAAGAAGAAGAAATCCTGGATGCGATTCGCTGGCATACGACAGGACGTCCGCAGATGACGCTTCTTGATAAGATTGTCTATATAGCCGACTATATTGAGCCAAAGAGAGATAAGGCGCCAAATCTCGCTGTGATTCGTCAGATGGCATTTACCAATCTGGACGATGCGCTTCTTAAGATTCTGACGGATACGCTTGGATATCTTGGAGATTCGTCGGAGCATGTTGACTCTATGACGAAGATGACGTATGATTATTATATTAATCAAAACAACAATGAGGGATGAAAGGAGGATTTTATGACAACGAAAAATGCAAAAGAAATGGCGAAGATTGCAGCGGCAGCACTAGAGGATAAAAAGGCTAGGGATTTAAAGATTCTGGATATTTCAGATGTCTCTGTGTTGGCAGACTATTTTATCATTGCATCAGGAAGCAATCGCAACCAGGTACAGGCGATGGTAGATGAAGTAGAAGAAAAGCTAGGAAAGGCCGGCTATACGCCAAAGCAGATTGAAGGCTATCAGACAGCAAACTGGATACTGATGGACTATCAGGATTTGATTATTCATGTGTTTGACGAAGAAAACCGGCTGTTCTATGACTTGGAGCGTATCTGGAGAGATGGCAATCTGGTTGAGAAAGTGGATTTAGAGGGGTAGAGAAGATGGGGAGCCAAATCATTTCGATAGAGAAGAAGACGGACAACCGTTTTCTGAACTTATATGATGTACACTATAAGAATAAGGTTGGGAAGCAGAAATTATATCATATTGCATCAAGAGGATCCGATGCTTCGCGCCTGAAGATAACTACACGAAAAAATAAACCAGATGGTGTGATTATCTATAGTATCTACGGTGAAAAACGCGATAAGATGGTTCTGGTGCGTCAGTATCGCTTGTCGATTGATGATTATATCTATGAACTGCCGGCAGGGCTTGTGGATGAGGGCGAGACTTATGCAGAGGCTGGTGCCAGAGAACTAAAAGAGGAGACCGGACTTGATTTTCAGCCGCTTACGGTGGATGAGAGGTTCCATAAGCCATTCTTTACAACGATTGGGATGACAGATGAATCCTGTGCAACGGTATATGGCTATGCGACCGGAGAAGTCTCAAGAGAAGGGCTTGAAGAGAATGAAGACCTAGAAGTAGTGCTTGCAGACCGCGCAGAGGTAGCCAGGATTCTGAAGGAAGAAAACGTATCGATGAATTGTGGGTATTTGATGATGCATTTTTTGCACCATACAGAGGAAGACCCATTTTACTTTTTACAAGTGCCGGAAGGATGATAATAACAGATTCGTGATAGAAGATAACCAGCAAGGTAACTATTTAGCCTTGCTGGTTATCTTTTATGGCTGATGTTGGGTAGTGATTAGGTGGGAAGTTGTCTGCCGACAGGGGCTGCGTAAATTGTGCAGGTGTAGTGACGGTCAAAGGAAGGACCAGGAGCAAAGCCTAAAAGGTCATCTAGGCGGTCCTGGTCATAGGCACCAAGAGCACAGGTGGCACAGCCAATGGATTCACAGGCAAGGTATAAGTTCTGGCAGACATGACCGGCGTCGATTAAGAGATATTTGGCTGCTTTTAGGCCATAGCGCCATTCCATCCGGTAGGGGAGAGAGGCCCAGACGAAAAGAACAGGGGCAGAAGAAGCAAAGCGTTGGCCACACAGAGCATCTGTTAATTCTTTATCAAAGTCATCTCTCTCATCCCAGAGTTCCAGTTCGTGGTGTTCTGGAAGATAGTGATAGATGGCTTTTTTCAGACCTTCCACTTGGTTGATAAAAAGATAAGTCTCAAAGGTGTGGCGGGAGCCGGCAGAGGGAACATTTCGAAAAGTAACAGGGTTCTTATGCCCGGCAAAATGACGAACACCCTGGGTGCTCCATAGAAGAAAAGAGAGTTCAAGAAGCGAGAGTGGATGGTCCTGATAGGATCTTCTGCTCTCGCGATTTTTAATTAGGTCTAGGATGGTACCTTTGATGGGGAGGTGTTCATAGTCGGTGGGGAGCTTTATGGTGTCGGTGGCTATTGAGGTCTGAAGACAGGGGATGGAGGGGAGTTTTTGCTGCTGGTCAGTTTCTTCAGCGGTGACGTCAGCAGCGTGATAGCCTTTTAAAAGTTCACGGTTTTTCATGATTTCATATTTGGTTTTGTCGTTCATAGAGGGCCTCCTTTTGTTTTTGATTATTATAGCATAGGGGAAAGGTGGGGACAAGAAGTGGTTGGTGTAAGATAGGATAACACTTTATATACAGGACGCTCGCCATGGCCTGATAGATGTTCCTTCCAGACCCCGCTCGCGCTTAATGAACGCCTATAGCGGTACTAAGCTCGCGACTGCGCGTGCCGCTTGCGCTCGCTAAGTGCCGATGGCGTCCAATGGGTCTTGCAGGAACATCTATCAGGCCATGTCGGGCTGTGCGTTGGCTCCGATACACACGCTTCGGGCGGAACACTCCCCATATATCTTACACAACGCTACGCGATAGTGTTTTATACCCTGTGGCTAGCTACAGTCAGCCAGGGCGGGAGGGGAGTAGGTTCCCCAAAGACCCATTGGACGCCATCGGCCAATGTGGTCAACTTAAGCATTCCCTTTTGTTTTAAACCTTGCTCACAACATCATGTAATTCCTATAACAGATGCGATATGATTTTTTTT
>CAJTFW010000021.1:2500-10598 GCA_910575445.1 Lachnospiraceae bacterium
TGGTATAATCAATTCCGCTGCAAAGACCTGCGGCGTCTGAATCTGCCAGACCAGACTGCGTTTAGGTGTCATATGGATACAGCCCTGTTCATCTGCAATCTTAATCGTATCCTTTACAGGCATCCCAACTACACAGGCGCGACTCTTACAGACTTCTTGATAGGCCCTCGTCAAAATCTCCTCATTGATAAAAGGTCTGGCCCCATCATGGATAAACACATAGCCTTTTTTCATTCCATTTTGCTCTAGGATTTTAAGAGCCTCCCATACCGAATGGTAGCGCTCCGCTCCGCCTTCCACCACTGCCCGAATCTTTTGGAACTGATAGTTCTCTACAATCTCCCGGCGGCAATATGGAATCTGTCCTTTTCCCACCACCAAAATTATATCATCAATCAAATCAGAAGCCTCGAATACCTCTAAGGAATAATAGAGTATGGGCTTTTTCTGAAGCATCAGATATTGTTTTGCCAGTGTTGTCTTCATCCGCTTTCCGCGTCCACCAGCGAGTACTACTGCCACACATCGCGCCTTTTCCATCCCATTCTCCTAACGTTCCAAAAGCTTTAGATTGGGAACCGCATTTAAGTCCAGTCCATGTCTGGTTCCCTTCTGGTATTCATAATACGCAGCTGCTCCAATCATCGCTGCATTATCCGTACACAGCCCAGGTGACGGATAATAAAAAGCAATCCCTTCACGCTCGCACGCCTCTTTCATCAGCCGGCGAAGTTCTGAATTTGAGGCAACCCCTCCAGCCAGTGCAAGCTTTGGCAAATGATAATCTTTGACTGCCTGTACAGCATGAGAGACTAGCACCTCACAGACTGCCCGCTGAAAAGAAGCTGCCACATCTGCCTCTATGATTGGTTCTCCTTTCATCTTACAGCCATTGAGATAGTTTAGAACTGCTGATTTTACCCCGCTAAAGCTAAAATCATATGGTGCATCTGCAACCTTTGCTCTTGGAAAATGAATCGCTTCTGGATTCCCTTCCCGTGCGGCTTTGTCAATCTTTGGTCCTCCAGGGTAGCCAAGTCCTATTGCTCGTGCCACTTTGTCAAAAGCTTCACCAGCCGCATCGTCTCTGGTACGCCCAATAATCTCATAGCAGTCATAATCCTTAACGACGACCAGATGCGTATGCCCTCCTGAGACCACCAGACAGACAAAAGGTGGTGTAAGCTCTTTATCTTCTATATAATTGGCTGCAATATGTCCTTCGATATGATGAACCCCTACAAGCGGCAACTTGGCAGCATAGCTGATAGCTTTTGCCTCTGCAACGCCAACTAAAAGTGCCCCTACAAGCCCAGGACCATAGGTCACTCCAATCGCACTTAGGTCTTTTAATGTAACATTTGCATCTTCTAGCGCCTGCAAAATCACGCCGTTGATATTTTCAATATGTTTTCTAGAGGCAATCTCTGGTACCACCCCTCCGTACAGGGTATGTAGTGCAATCTGCGAAGAAATCACATTGGAGAGAACTTCACGGCCATTTTTTACAACAGCCGCCGCCGTCTCATCACAGGAACTTTCGATTGCCAGAATTAAGATATCTTTCTTCTCTTCCATTATGACTCATCCTTTTCAAAATCCAGTTCTACAGACTTTTTATCTTTTCCAGGCTTGGCTGCTGGAAAAATCTTCTGCACTTCTTCCATATATTCTTCAGGATGCGTAAGGGATGGACTGTAATGTGTAAGCCACAGCTCCTTTACCTTAGCTTCCTTCGCCAAGTTAGCTGCCTCATAGAATGTCATATGTTTATGTTCTTTTGCCTTTTCTTCTTTGTCCTTCTCGCCATACATCCCTTCACAGATAAATAGATCCGATTCTTTGGCATGCTCTACAATCGAAGGAACAGGTCTGGTATCGGTACAGTAGGTCAGTTTAATCCCTTTTCGCGGCACTCCAAGTACCATATCTGGTGTGTATGTCTGTCCATCTTCGCTAATCGTCTCGCCCTTTTGCAGACGGCTCCAATATTTCTTGGGAATCCCCAGTTTTTCTGCCTTCTCAAGCTGGAATTTTCCGGCGCGGTCTAGCGTCAATGTATAACCATAACACATCACATTGTGTTGCACCCGAAAGGCAGTTAAGCGATAACCATTTATCAAAAATTCTTCTTCTGCTCCCTGAATCTCCCGAAAGATAATCGGAAATGGAAGCTCTGGTGCAATCACCCGAAGCGCATTGACCACGCGTTCAAGTCCCTTTGGCCCAATCAGCGTCAAAGGCTCACTCCGGTCAGCATTTCCCATAGTAAGAAGAAGCCCTGGCAGACCACTGATATGGTCTCCGTGGTAATGGGTAAAACAAATGGTATCAATCGGCTTAAAGCTCCATCCTTTTTCCTTAATTGCAATCTGTGTTCCTTCTCCGCAGTCAATCAACAGACTGCTCCCATTGTAACGCGTCATCAAAGAAGTCAGCCAACGATAGGGAAGCGGCATCATCCCACCGCTCCCCAGCAAACATACATCCAACATATTCTCTCCTACAGAAGTTCTGTCTCTTCCTCTACTGTGACAGGAATTTTAAACATTTCCAGCAGATGTTCATAGCACTTTTCGCATAGGTCAAACGAATGGTATTCCCCATCTCTGCTGGAAAAATAACCCCAATGGGTCTCCCCTCTAAATACACCTTCCTGCACAATTCCATTTTTTAGTTTCAACTCTCGTCCACAATAATTGCAGATGACTTTCTCCAATGTATTTTTATCCTGTTCCAGATACTGACGCATACTGTTATCCTCCTCGTGTGGTATTTCGCCTACGCGAAGATTATAAACTTCCTCTCTCTTAAATGAAATAGGGAATCGCTGTCACTATCCTGGCTCTCTTTTCCACATAATCAAAGCATCTTCTGTCGGCGCCTCATAGAAGCGCTTGCGAACTCCTTCGCATACAAATCCCAATCGCTCATAGGTGTGAATCGCCACTTGATTACTCATCCGAACTTCCAGTGTAAAAGAAGTAATCCCCCGCGCTCTTCCAGCGGATAAAAGTGCCTTCATCAGTGCTGTCCCTAGCCCCAGACCGCGATAAGACTCCAAGACGACAATATTGGTAATATCCCCCTCATCTGCCACCCAGAGAATCCCGCCATATCCAACCACTATCCCGTCTTCTTCTGCCACAAGAAAGAGATAGTGTTCTTTTTGCATACTCTCTCTCAGATTTGCCTCTGACCACGGCATGGAGAAATATCTGTTCTCTAAAGTTACCACTTCTGGCAAATCTGCTTCTGTCATTTTGCGAATCATACGCGATTACTCTGCTCTTTCTCTGCACGCTCGCGCTCTGCCTGAGACAGTCTTAGATAATCTGGGCGATGTTCTTCTGCGGTCTGTGTCTTTCCTTCCTGAAGGTAGCGAAGTGCCAGTGTTCCCACAGCCCCTGCACGCTGTTTATTTAGATGTGCTGGAGCAAAATCATACTGATTGCCACAACTAGAAAACTCTGCTAACAAAATCTCAACAAGCCATTTCTGATAGACTGGTACGCCATCCCCCAAGAAAATCACATCTCGCTTCATCTCACACAGTTTCTCTGAAATCTCTTTTACATCCACTGCTGTCGGCTCGATAAGACGTTTAAGTTCTTTTCCACAGAACTCATAGACTCCTGTATAGACCTGATTTCTTCTGGCATCCATCAAAGGACAGATAAGCTTGTCCGTCCCATACAGGTTATAGGCCAGTGCATCTAAGGTAGAGATTGCCACAAGTGGCTTTGAAAGTGCAAGCCCCAATCCTTTGGCAGTCGCTGAGCCAATCCGAAGCCCGGTAAAAGAGCCTGGACCTGCTGCCACGGCAATTGCATCAATCGTCTGCAAATCAAGCTCTGTCATCCGCACAATCTCATCTAACATCGGAAGAAGCGTCTGTGAATGTGTCTTCTTATAATTAACGGTATATTCTGCCAGCAGATTGCTTCCAAAAGCATCGCCTTCCACGACCGCCACAGAAGCAACCAGTCCAGAGCTATCTAACGCTAGAATTTTCTTCAAAGACCCTGCACCTCCAGTCCGTCTATATGAATCCTACGATAGTCAAATCCTCGTTCTAAGTCTTTTTCTATCTTAACCTGGCAGACACCTTCTGGTAAAAGTTCTTCTATCAGATTCGCCCACTCCACTAAGCAGACGCCTTCTCCATAGAAATAGTCCTCATATCCAATCTCATCCATCTCCTCAATATCACCAATTCGATATACATCAAAATGATAAAAGGGCAGTCTTCCATTCTCATAAACCTGCATAATTGTAAAGGTAGGGCTGTTGACTGGTTCATGGATTCCAAGTCCCTTAGCCACGCCCTGCGTAAATACAGTCTTCCCCACACCCAAATCCCCAACTAACGAGATGATGGTGCCAGGTCTTATCGCCTCTCCGATTTTCTTTCCTAATGCAAAGGTTTCTTCTGCGCGAAATGTCTCTATCATACAGCACTCCTAATTATCTCTTGCTTACCTACAGCGATTGTAACACACTTCTTTTTTAAAAACAATTTCTTTCATAATTATATATAATGACTTCTTCTCCCACCCGGTTCGATGCATCTGAATTAATCATACGTTTTACATTTACCACATCCATCTGATAGCCTTTATTGCTATACAGCTCTCGAATCAGGTCTGTATTGTGATTGGTAAGCATACAATAGCAGCCTCTACTTGTCAATTCATCATAAAGCCTTGCCAAACGTCTGTGGCTCTCAATATCAAATCCTTCTTTGGTATAGGATTCAAAAGAAGTAGGATTCAGTGGTGCATAAGGACTGTCTAAAAATACAAAATCGCCTTCTTTTGCTCCTGCACATGCGACTTCAAAGTCGCCTTCCATGATACGTATTCCTTTTAGATAGTTAGAAATATCCAGAACCATTTTTTCATTCACAGATTTTCTACGGCTGTTATTATATGGAACATTAAAAAGTCCTTTGCCATTTACACGATATAATCCATTAAAACAATGTTTATTGATAAATACAAACAATGCAGCCAATTCCACATCATACTCTGCTCTCATCAGCTTGTCATTATAGCGTTCTCTAAGAGAGTAATAATACATTTTCCCATCTTCCCATATCTGCTCGTCAAGCACCTTCACTGTATCTAAAAATGTTTCTGGGCTGTGGCATATCTGTCTGTATGTATTCATTAAGGCTTTGTTAATATCATTGATTAGAGCATTTGTAGGAAGCAGCTCAAATGTTACAGCTCCACCGCCGACAAATGGTTCATAATAATCATGATATGTTTTGGGCATTCGCTCCTTTATCTGCGCCAACAGCTGACGCTTACCGCCAGCCCATTTTACAAATGGAGTGACATTTGAATGATTCATCTGGATTCCTCTTCCTTATGTCCACAGTAGGACAGGCTTTTGCATACCTATTATACTGGTAAAGGGGCAAAATAACAAGCTATCTTTCTTACTTCTGTTTAGATAAATTTACAAAACACATGTTTTGTGAGATAATATTTACAAATAGTGAACTTAATACATTTTTAAGGAGGAATAATTTATGTCTAAAACTCCTAATAAAGCCGGTGGTGCTCTAACAAATCAAAAAATTGGCATGTCGGTACCACAAAAACATCTATATACATATTTTCTAAAGCTATGCGAAATTGATTATCACCATTAATTTGACAACTCAATTTTAATATTAAGCCAAAAACTCCGCAGGAAAACCTGCGGAGTAATTCTTGAAATCTTGTGTTCTGTCTGCTTATCTCTTAGAGAACTGTGGTGCTCTACGAGCAGCTTTTAATCCGTATTTCTTACGCTCTTTCATTCTTGGGTCACGAGTTAAGAAACCAGCTTTCTTAAGAACAGGTCTGTAATCTGCATCTGCCTGTACTAGTGCACGTGCGATGCCATGGCGTACAGCGCCGGCCTGACCGGTGTAGCCGCCTCCGTGTACATTGACCAGTACATCAAATTTATCTACATTCTCAGTAGCAACTAATGGCTGGCGAACGATCACTTTTAAGGTCTCCAGTCCGAAATAGTCATCAATGCTTCTTTTATTGATAGTAATGTTGCCAGTTCCTGGTACTAAATATACTCTGGCGATGGATTTTTTTCTTCTTCCGGTTCCATAGAATTTGGTCTTGTCCATGATCTCTACCTCCTAATTAAAATGTCAGTGCTTCTGGTTTCTGAGCTGCATGCGGATGCTCTGGTCCGGCATAGACATGAAGCTTCGTGAACATCTGTCTTCCTAAAGGTCCTTTTGGAAGCATGCCTTTGACTGCAAGCTCAACCACCTTCTCCGGCTTCTTAGCCAACATTTCTTTTAGTGTGGTCTCTTTCATACCGCCAACATACTCGGAATGATGATAGTAAATCTTCTGGTCTAACTTCTTGCCAGTCACTTTAATCTTCTCTGCATTAATTACAACTACATAATCACCTGTATCGATATGAGGAGTGAACTCTGGCTTGTTCTTTCCTCTTAACACTTTTGCTACTTCAGAAGCCATACGGCCTAATGTATATCCGGTAGCGTCCACTACGTACCATTTTCTCTCCACTTTATCTGGATTAGCCATGAAACTGTTCATTGGTGTACCTCCTGTTCCTATTCTGTTCTGCTTCAAACATTTATACTTAAAAATGTCTTACCGGGGCTTTGGACAGACATTTTCTCGCGTTGTCACAATTCCATATTATATGACACATACCCGTGTGTGTCAAGCAAAAATTCCGTATTTTCAATGGTTTTCCTCGGATTTTCCCTGAAAATGAATCTCCATCAGTGTCAGTCCTTTCGCTGGTGCTGTTGGACCGGCTACCCTGCGGTCTTTCGCGGCTAAAATCCCGGGAATCACACAAGGCTCCCACTCCCCGCTTCCGACTTTTATCAGTGTGCCGGCAATAATGCGAACCATATTATACAAAAATCCATTACCTGTAATCCGCAGGGTAATCAGGTCTTCTTCTTTTACAATCTGCAAATCATAGATGGTTCGAATGGTGGTCTTTACCTGAGCGCCGGCGGCACAAAAGCTCTGAAAATCATGTTCTCCTATCAGATAGGATGCTGCCTCTCTCATCCTCTCAATATCCAAGGTGTAATACGTAAAATACGTATTTAGCCGATAGGCCGGCAGTGGAAATCTACGATTTAAAATCCGATATTCATAGGTCTTTATGGTCTTTTGATAGCGAGGCTGAAAATCCACAGGCACTTCACAGGAGTGCTGCACCCGAATATCTTCTGGCAGGCGCTGGTTCAGGGCATAGACAAATTTATCTCCTGGCATCTTAGCCTCAGTGTCAAAGACCGCTACATTTCCCATTGCATGTACCCCAGAATCTGTACGACTTGCACCCATCACGCAGATGGTCTCTTTTGTCAACTCAGAAAGTGCACGATTTAACATGGACTCTATTGTTTCGCCGTTCTTCTGAATCTGCCAGCCATGATAGTTGGTGCCATCATAGGCGACCACCAGCTTAATCCGTTTCATAGCGAAAGTCCTTTCTTACTTCATTTTTTGAACCTCTCATGGCTAAAGCCACGAGATTCTTGGGAATTCCATACGAATGTACAGATATTGACCAAGCTAACCCCATAGTTCCTACGGTTTTTGTATGTGTCATTTTACGCTCTTTGTAATATTCTTAATCCTTCATTCAAGATATTCTTCGCAGCATTTACATCTCTATCATGATGCGTACTACACACAGGACAATCCCATTCTCTGACGGCAAGATTCTTTGTCCCCTTATTTACATATCCACATACATTACAAATCTGAGAACTGGCATAGAATTTATCTGCTTTGACCACTTTCTTGCCATACCAGTCCGCTTTGTATTCCAGTTGTCTTACAAACTCTGACCAAGATACATCTGCAATGGATTGGGCAAGTTTATGATTTTTTATCATATTTTTCACCTGTAAATCCTCAAGGCAGATGATATCATAGTTTCTGATGATATCCGTAGATAATTTCTGCAAAAAATCTTTTCTTTGATTTACAATATGTTCCTGAAGCCTTGCAACTTTTATTCTTGCTTTCTTGCGATTGGAACTGCCTTTTGTTTTTCGAGACCATTCTCTTTGTAATTT
>CAJTFW010000022.1 GCA_910575445.1 Lachnospiraceae bacterium
CCGGAGTGTAAGATTTTTGATTTTTCGCCATGCCTTTCATCTCCTTTGCTCTTTCATTTGATAGTATAGGTTGTTCAACTTTTTCTGTCCACACTTATATACTAACACCACCTACTATTGCCTGCTATGAATCGAAAAGCGCAGACAGAAAAAAATGACGGCTCCGATTTCTCAAAGCCGCCGTATATGATAAAAAGCACAGGGAAGTGGCTGCTATACGACGGCTTTTTTTCTCTTGCCGTCGTGCGGCAGTCGTTTATTTATTTTGTTTCATTTTTGCAACACTAATCATTTTTACTTTCACCGGAAAAAGTTGAAGTAATCGGTTTTTTAGTCCCGGAATGATAATTTCTTTATTCTTTTGTAGACCGCGAAAAGCAATTTGAGCAACTTTTTCCGCTGACATAGCAGTGTGCGGAGTAATAGTCCCCTCTCTATTAAAGAAATTCGTTTTGGTAGCTCTGGGGCATAAAGTGGAAATTACAACACCCTTGGATTTTGCTTCATATCGGATAGCCCTTGTATAGTTCAAAACAAATGCTTTGCTTGCAAAGTATGTTGAAGTATATGGGCCGGGCTGAAAGGCACCTGTTGAAGCAACATTAAGGATTTTACCTGTCCTTTGTTTATACATATCCGGTAGAAATAACTTGCACAACAAAACAAGGTTCGTTACATTTACAGTTATCATCTGTTCATCTTGTCGAAGATCAATTTCGTCTGTTGCTCCCACTAAACCAAATCCTGCATTGTTAATCAATACAGCAATAGAAATTTTTTCCTTTCTTATCTGGTGATATAATTGTTCCGCTGCATCGATTTTGGTCAAGTCTTGTTCAAAGATATAAATTGGAATGGAATAGCTGGTTTCTAAAGAATTTTTTACATTATCTAAATGGTTTTGGTTAGAAGATACTAAAACAAGCCCATAACCATTCTGTGCAAACAATTTTGCCAGTTCAAATCCGATACCACTTGTTGCGCCGGTGATTAATGCAAATTTCAAGCTGAACACCTCCTTTTGAGAATGATTATACTTCTCCAAAAAGCGGCTGTAATTCACCTATGTTAATTCATATCTGGTTTTTCAACTTTTTTCTAATTCTGCTCATAGAAGCAGCCTTAATACCAATATAGGACGCTATATATTTTAGCTGTAACCGCCTCTGCAAGTTTGGATATTCCCTGCAAAAAAATATATAGCGCTCTTCGGCAGTAAGCAGTAAAAGTTTTCTTGTTCTATCCTCCAACTTTCCGATTTCGTTTAAGTACATACTATGAATGAGTTGATTTACCGTTGATCTATTGACATGATTTTCTGTATTAGAAAATAGGGAAGTTTAATACATTTACATTCTTCCAAACAATCCACAAAAAAAGTCGAAGTGTCTTTGGTACGATAACATTCCGAACCAAAAAAACCATTTTCATAAACAAAACATTTTGTAACCTCATTTCCATCATCATCAATATAATAGCCTCTGACAAGTCCGTAGATAATAAAATAGAAACAATTTATCATTTCGCCCATTTCAATCGGCATAGTACCTTTTTCAAATATTATAATTGAGGCACCTGTATCAATAATATTTTCAACGCTGTTATCAAAATCAATTTTTAGGCATTTTTTAATATATTCACTTGGACTAATAACCATTATATACCTCCTGTTTATGGATACTACTCTCCTACAAGCACGCCCTGTACCGGCCCTAAGAGCAGGCCGGAAAGCAAGCATATCACATTTCCCATATGTAGGCGCATGTTATCTATGACCGTAGGGATTGGTATTTGCAGAAACGCGGAAGCCACATAGACTGCCGCAGCCATAACGCCAACCATAGCAAAAAATTGCGGTAAAGTTCGTCATGGCCTGCCCCAAATTCAGAGCGGGCATTTCCGCAAAGGAATCCACCTTGGAGGCAGCAGCATACGCAGCCATACAGTCGGTTCCAAAACCATTGATTAGAATTTTTATCTGTCATCATGCGGCAGCTATTACACAGAATGATTTATCTTATCTTTCCACTTGCCGGACAATAGCCGACAGGATAGGCTAATGGTACTCACAACAAAGCTCAACGGCCTGCACAGCAGAACACCGACAAAACCAAAGTAATGCGCCAGCACAAAAGCCGAGAACGTGCGGAAACAGAGTTCCAGCAGCGTATTGAACAGTGGATAGGCAATCTCACCGGCTCCACGCAGGAAGTTTGTCAACAGATAGAGGCTTACGCACAGGGGGAACGTCACGGAAATAATACGCAGATATTGAACCCCTATCGGTATGACTGCCATTTCCTTTCCCACCACCAGAACCATGAGCAGCGGCGAAGCAAACCACAGGATTGCCATAGCAAGTGTGGTAAACACCGCCGCGATCTTGAAGCTGTCTTTTAGGCCCTGTCGGGTGCGGTCATATTCCCCGGCCCCTACATTCTGTCCGATATAGACACTTAACGCCACGCCTAAATTGACGGTGGGGATTGTTAAGATACTTTCAATTTTATAGGCCGATGTATAGGCCGATATTTCATTTACACCAAAGGTATTGATAATGCCCTGTATGAAAAACATGCTGATGGCGGAAGCCCCGTTCTGGACAATCCCCGTGATACTAAGCTGCAAGATCGGGACAATCAGCCCGGCACTTGGGGCTGTCCTTATTACCGGGTGTTCCTGCCGGTATAAGTGCAGGCCAACCAATACAGCCGCCAGAGCTTGTGAAAGAACCGTGGCGGACGCAGCCCCGGCAATCCCCCAGCCAAAACAGGCCACAAATAAGTAGTCCAACAGAATATTGAGGACACAGGACAGGCAGATACACCTAATCGGTGTTCGGGAATCCCCTTTTGCCTTAATCAGCGCAGAATAAAAGTTGTAGATTGCCAAAAACGGAATCCCAGCCGCTACAATCCGAAGATAAAGGGCCGCAGGGCTTGTGATTTCCTCCGGTATCTGCATAGCCTTAAAAATCCACCCGGCAAGAGCAAAGAACAGCACAGCCAGCCCGAAGCCCACGGCTACTATCAACGTCTGCACGGAACCATAACATTTACAAATCTGTCCTTTATCCTTGGAGCCGTATAGCTGCGCCACAAGGATAGATATGCCGGAAGCAATCCCTAAAACAATGCTGTTGATGATAAGCGTCGGCACATAGGAGTTACCCACAGCCGCCAGCGCATATTTACCCAGCACATGCCCCACAATGGCCGTGTCGAAGATGTTATAAAGGTTTTGTATCACGCTCCCCGCCAGCAGCCGCAGGGAGAATTTTAACAATGTGTTCAGGGGCTTCCCCGAAGTCATATCCAGTTCCATAGGCTTACTGCAAATATCTTCTTACGGCAGGCCGCAGGGCGATCCCCAGCGGAACAGCCACGATAATAGATACAACGGCGTTGACGCTGGACACAACGGCTTTCTGTGACAGGGTAATCATAACGACCTCCAACGGCAGGCCCAAAACGAAGCGGTGTTCGATGTAGCTCTTTGAAAGATAAAGAAGCACATAGGCAAATGCGCCCAATGCCGAACCGATAATATACCGCTTGTGTGAGCTTATCCCGGAATTTTTGTGAAATGCGAACATGCCGCAAATCCACGCCATAAGAAACTTAAAAACAAAGGTGAACGGCGCGGACGTGATGTAGGCCGGATTCGTCAGGTCAAAGAACATGGAGCCGATCCCCGCCGCAAGCCCACCCTGTACTGGCCCTAAGAGCAGGCCGGAAAGCAGGCACATAACATTTCCCATGTGCAGGCGGGTGTTGTCTATGGCCGTGGGGATTGGTATTTGCAGAAACGCGGAAGCCACATAGACCGCCGCAGCCATAACGCCAACCATAGCAATTTGTTTCAGTGTGATTTTCTTTTCCATCTTGGAACCTCCTTGTGTGTAAAATTTATGCCTCCTTTAGAGCTGCCTGTTTCCTTGCAATATGCCGGAAATACAGGAAGCGGATCAGCAGACCACCCAGCCAGCCCACGGGTGCGGCAATCCAGATACCGCGATAAGCCAATTCGGTTCCAGACAGCAGGATTGCCGTGGGAACCTGTAAAAGACAGAGGGAACCGATTGACGCAATCATGGGAACCAGTGCTTTCCCATATCCCAGCAGCAGACCGTTCAAAATCTGCATAGCTGCAAAAATCAGATAGAATACCGATACCGTCCGCAGGTAGCCGTTCCCGATCTGGACAACGCCGGGATCACGGTTGAACAGGGAAATAAAGAGGGACGGGAACAGGCATATGACAATGGATATGAGGATTGAGATACCCACCCCCATAGCCAGCGCCGATTTGCCGCCCCTGATTACCCGGTCAATTTTCCCGGCCCCGTAGTTCTGCGCGGTAAAGTTCGTCATGGCCTGCCCCAAATTCAGGGCAGGCATTTCCGCAAAGGAATCCACCTTGGAGGCCGCAGCATACGCAGCCATACAATCGGTTCCAAAGCCATTGATTAGAAACTGTATGGACATAAAACCAACGCTTACAAATACCTGTTGCAGCATGGCGGGCGTTCCGATCACCAGACTTTTCTTCAACTCGTGGCGGTCAAGCTGTAAATCCCAAAGTCGGATAAACAGGTCGGGGTAACGCCGCCGCATGTAAAGCATACAGGTAATGAATGAAAAAGCCTGCGCGGTCACGGTCGCAACCGCAGCCCCGGCCACACCCCATTTCAGGGCGGTAATGAAGAAAATATCCAGCACGATATTGATAAGCGTTGCCGCAATCAGAATATAAGTCGGTGTCTTGGAATCCCCGACGCCTCTAAGGATATTCGTCAGGGAATTGTATGCGAATGTGGGGATCACACCGATAAATATAATCTTCAAGTAAGTATCTGCTATCGTCAGCAGATTTTCAGGCACCCGGAACAGCACTAAAATCTGATAGGAAAAGCAGGCACCGGCTGCCGCTATGACAAGGGAAAGAACCGCTGAAAACAGAAAGCCGGTATCAACCACCTTTTTCACCTTCCGCATATCTCTGGCTCCAAAGTAACGGGAGGTCAGGACGCTTGCGCCCAGAGAAATCCCCGTGGACAGCGCAATCAGCAGGAAATTGATCTGATAGCTGAATCCCACCGCCGCAAGGCTTTCTTTCCCCAAAAAATTTCCGACAATCACGCTGTCGGCCACGTTATAAAGCTGCTGAAATAAGTTTCCTACCAGAATCGGCAGGGAAAAGTAAAAGATCGTTTTCAGCTCGCTTCCCTGTGTTAAATCTTTCATTGACATTCTCCTGTGTTTCCGTGCAAGTCACCATGTTGTTGTAATATCTCTTTTAGCTTTATCAGCAGACAGTCCATTTCCTGATCCGTTCCCACCGCAATACGGAGGTAATCGGAAATGCGCTCCGGCTTGGAAAAATGGCGCACATAAATCCCAGCGGCCCGCAGGCTTTCGTAAATCACACCGGCCTTTACAGACGGGTGCGTAACGAACAGAAAATTGCTTTTGGAATCCTGAAAGGAAAAGCCTAACTGCTTCAATTCCCGCTTTATACGCTCTCTGGTTGCGATAATCAGGGCGTTTGTTCGCTCAAAGTATTCCCTGTCCCGGACTGCCGCCGCGCCCAGTGTTTGCGTCAGGCGGTTCATGGTATAAGAGTTAAAGGAGTTCCTGACATCGTTTAAGTAGCTGATAAGCTGCGGGCTTCCAAACGCATAGCCGACACGCAGGCCGGCAAGGGCGCGGGATTTTGAAACGGTCTGGATAATCAGCAGGTTATCGTATTTATCCAGCAGCGGGAACGCGGATATGCCGCCGAAATCAATATAAGCCTCGTCCACGATCACCACCACGTCCTGATTGTGGCTGATAATATCCTCTATCTCCGGTAAGCCCATCAATATCCCTGTGGGGGCGTTGGGGTTAGGAAAGACTACGCCTCCGTTCTCCCGGAAATAATCACTTTTCCTGATCTGAAATTCACCGTCTAAGGGAATCTGCTCAAACGGTATCTGAAACAGCCGCGCCCACACGTCATAAAAGGAATAGGTAATATCCGGGAACAGCACAGGTTTCCCGGAATTAAAAAAGGTCAGAAATGATACGGCCAGCACATCGTCAGAGCCGACACCTACAAATATCCGGCTACGGTCAATCTGGTAGAAATCCGCAAGGGCCTCCACCAGAATATTAGAATCCGGGTCGGGATATAGCCGGAGTTCCCCTGTCTGGAATTGTTCCAGTGTTTCGGCCACACGGGGAGAGGGCGGGTAGGGATTCTCATTCGTATTCAGTTTGATGATGTCCGCCTGTTTGGGCTGTTCGCCCGGTATGTAGGGAAGCACTTGGCGGATATTCTTTTCCCACGTTTTCATAAGCAGCCCCTTTCTAAGTCCGGTACCGGGACAGGAACCGGAAAATCCGGTTGACGGCTTCTTTCAGGTTTTGCAGGGAAGCCGCATAGGAAATCCGTACAAAGCCCTCCCCACACTCACCAAAGGAATCGCCGGGGACAACCGCCACCTTTTCCTCTTTCAGCAGCTTCAACGCAAATTCGCCGCTGGATAAACCAAACTCCCGGATATTGGGGAACATATAAAATGCTCCCTGCGGTTCAAAACAGGGCAGGCCCAGCCTTTGCAGCTCATGGTAGAGGAATTTTCTTCTCTGGTCGTAGGATTCACGCATGGCTTCTATATCCCCGTCCCCCTGTTCCATCGCTTCGATGGCCGCATACTGGCTGATGGTAGGTGCACACATTACCGCAAACTGATGGATTTTTACCATCTGTTCGATAATCTCATGGTTTCCCAGCGCGTACCCCAGCCGCCAGCCGGTCATGGCAAAGCTCTTGGAAAAACCGTTGATAATTATGGTTCGTTGTTCCATGCCGGGCAATCCGGCGATACTACAATGCTTCACGCCATAGGTAAGCTCCCCGTATATTTCATCGGATATAACAATCAAATCGTGTTTCTGAATGACAGGTAACAGGGCTTCCAAATCCTCCTTTTCCATCACGGCCCCGGTCGGATTGTTGGGGTATGACAGGATCAGCACCTTGCTTTTGGGTGTAACCGCCGCCTCCAACTGCTCCGGCTTCAGACGGAACCGGTTTTCCTCTGTCAAGCGGATTGGGACGGGAACGCCGTCAGCCAGCTTAATACAGGGGTAATAGGAAACAAAGCCCGGTTCCAGATAGATCACTTCGTCCCCTGCATTAAGCAGCGCCCGCAGCGCAAGGTCAATGGCCTCGCTGCCGCCAACCGTGACAATGATCTGGTTTTCAGGATTGTAAGTAAGCCCGGTTTTCCGTTTGGTGTAGCTGCTGATTGCAGCCCGAAGTTCTTGCAGCCCCGCATTGGACGTATAAAAGGTTTTGCCGGACTGCAACGCCTGTATGCCTGCCTCCCGGATATGCCACGGGGTATCAAAATCCGGTTCCCCGACGCCGAGGGAAATCACGTCGGGAATTTCGTTCGCCATATCAAAAAAGGCCCGTATGCCGGAAGATTTTAGGTTCAATACTTTTTGTGACAGCTTTTCCCTCATAGCGTCACCACCATTCTTTCGTCCGCCTGCTTTGCCTCAAAGCTCACGCCCAGCTCCTTATATTTTGTCAGCGTGAAATGGGTAGTGGTACTCTGGACTTCCTCAATGGAGGCCAGCTTTCCCGACACGAAAAGGGATATTTCTTTCAGTGTTTTCCCCTTTACCATGACAAGAAAATCGTAAGCCCCGGACATTAAGTACAGCGTCACTACCTGCGGATAGGCATTGATTTTCTCTGCCAGCTTTTGATAGCCCTCGCCGCCCTGCGGCGTAACACGCAGCTCTACCAAAGCGGTCACATCATCATCATTGACTTTGTTCCAGTCAATCAATGTATGGTAGCCACAGATCACATGCGCTTTTTCCAGACCGGCTATTTCCCTTTGGACTTCTTCTTCCGAAATCCCCAGCATAATTGCAATTTCATGTTCTGTCAGTTTACTATTGTTCTCCAACATGTGAAGAAGCTGCTCCCTGATTACTTGTTCCATGTTCTTACCTCCTTGCGCTGCATATAATCATAACAATTATAACAGTAGCATTGACTTTGTACGGTTTCAACAGTAGAATTGTATGCAAGACAATGTTTTTAAGGAGGTGCGCTATGCCTGTAAACTCGTTTGAAGATTATCCGCTTACATGGAAGCCGAGCAAGGCCCTGTTAAAATTCCCGATGTATATATCCCTTTCAGAGCTTTTGGAACAGGACATTTTAAGCGGGAGGCTTCCGCCCAAAACAAAGCTGCCGCCGCAGCGGGAATTAGCGGACTTTCTGGACGTGAATTTAAGTACCATCACCCGCGCCTTTAAGCTGTGCGAAACAAAAGGCTTAATCTATGCGGCGGTGGGAAGCGGGACGTATGTTTCCCCCAATGCGGCCCTGCCGAATCCAGACACGCAGGAGGAAGCGGAGTACATAGACCTTGGCCCCATCAAGCCCTACTATCAGTTCAATTCCATTGTGGCCGATACCGCACGGGCAATCCTGCAAGGCCCGAAGTCGGAAAAGCTATTTGAGTTCAGCTTTACCTTGGGGACAGCCCACCATAAACAGGTCGCGCAGAAATGGCTTGCCGAGTTCCAGATCAACGCCGCTATGGAGGATATTATTTTAACGTCCGGTACACAAAACGCGCTGGCGATTGCGCTTCTTTCCCTGTTTCGGGCCGGAGATAAGATTGCCACTGATACCTATACTTATTCCAATTTCATCACTCTTGCAAAGCAGCTTAATATCCAGTTGATACCGATAGAGGCCGACGGACAGGGTATGCTGCCGGACGCGCTGGAAAAGCAGAGGAAGCTGCATGAAATAAAGGGGATTTATTTAATGCCCTCCTGCACAAATCCCACGGGGATCACCATGCCGTCAGAGCGCCGGAAAGCAATCAGCCAGATTATCAGCAGTCAGGACATGGTTCTGATTGAAGATGATACCTACGGCTTTATCGCGGACGATAAAATCCCGCCGATGGCAACCATGATCCCCGCGCACACCATTTACCTGCACGGAATTTCAAAATCCCTGTCTGCCGGGCTGCGGATCGCTTATCTGGTGTTTCCGCACCGCTTCCAGAAAACCTTTTTGAATACGGCCAATAACATTAACCTGAAAATCCCGCTGCTCAACGCGGAGATTGCAAGTGAGCTGATTGCAGGCGGGGCCGCGCGGGAGATCATCGACAAGAAGTGTATGCTGTCAGAGGAACGGGGCCGCCTGTATACCAGATACTTTCCAGAACAGCCGCCAACGAATCCGTACAGCTTCTTTAGGTGGCTTCCGCTCCCCGCAGGCTGCAACGGCTACAACTTTGAAGTGCAGGCAAAAAATCACGGCGTAAAGGTATTGTGTTCAGACCGTTTTGCGGTGGGGAATACCGCCCAATTCGCCGCGATCCGGCTGGCTACCTGCTCCCCCCGGACAATGGCCGATCTGGAAAACGGTTTGCAGATTATTCAAACGCTTATAAAGGAAAATCAGACGGTGATCCAGCGGGAGGAATTTATCATTTGAGTTGACACGACAACAGGAATTATAAACTGTAATAAAAGTGCATATTACGTCATTCCCCGCGCATAGTATGAACTATACAATGTAAAGGGGTGAAATGATATGGCGAAAGGAACAGAATATCCCGGTTTTGAAACGCTTGGAGCGGACATCAAAGAAGCGCGGAAAGCATTGGGATTGTCCCGCAGGGCATTGGCTGAACAAGTCAGTATTGATCCCCGGTATCTTGCAAATATAGAAAACAGCGGCGATCTTCCCAGCGTCCCGGTACTTTATGAGCTGGCGAGGATATTGGTGTTAGTATATAAGTGTGGACAGAAAAAGTTGAACAACCTATACTATCAAATGAAAGAGCAAAGGAGATGAAAGGCATGGCGAAAAATCAAAAATCTTACACTCCGG
>CAJTFW010000023.1 GCA_910575445.1 Lachnospiraceae bacterium
TGGTATAATCGTAAGCGGATACATAGCTCTATTGGTTATTTGACACCACAGCAAAAGGAGGATGAGGAACTTAAAAAAACAGCATAATCTTTCGACTTTTTTTGTCCAAAGTATTGACATAGATCCACTCAATCATCTTGATACCTCATTCTTTCTGTACTGTGTTGATTAGTTTTGGAAATAAAAAAGGTAGCTGATTGTCTGTTAAGATAATCGCTACCTAAAGGTAAACAATATTTAGTTTTCATATCATTTTTCTGTCTTGATTTTTCCCGACAAACTGGAATTTATTGAAATGTAATTCTCAAAAGACAAAAATCAAATCCTTGCCGTATGCTTTGCACAATTTCTACATAGACAGGTTTTTCAAAAACAATCTCAAATAATTTTTTGTTATATCCAGCAGTGCAGTGACACCATGTTAATGAATTTGAATTTTTTGCTTTTTCTAACATAGGACATTCACAAGTAAACATTTTTGTATACAGTTGATTATCTTTAATAAACCAACCGGCACCATTTTCGTTCAGAGCATTGACAAATCTATGCAAATCCTTATCCAAAGAGAGATAGAGTTGTTTCAAGTTATTTGCTGTATCTTCTAACCTACCATTTTCATTACAATAGCACTCTTGGCGAATGTTTTTTACCGTTTTTTTATCAAATCTATTTTCAAGAATAGCAGATAGCTTTTCTACCCACTCGGCTCGAATGTCTGGTGTTGAATTTATAGATAATGGAATTTCCTTTATTATGCTTTCTGCAACTTCCCTTGATACATTCTTTTCCAAACTATGTTTCAACCTCATTAACTCATCTATTTCTAATGTCGGAGAAACTTGCTCTGGCATAGAAAAATTTTTCATATTCTTTCTCCTTAAATTTCGATTTGTTAAATTGTTCAATGTCATTATCTTACCACAAACGCATACACAATTCCATTAAATTTTCTTTAATTTCCCTTTGCCTTGTTATTTGCAATCATCATCTGCCTTGCCCGTTCCCTCTGCTCTGTACTGAACGCCCTCGGCTTGCGGTAGCAGACGTATGACTTTGGAAAAGAATAGGTCTTAGATACCTCGTCCTGCCCTGTCAGCTTGTATGTGTCGGGGAAGTCGGCAACAAGCGTGTCAAGTTTCCGCATAACCGCTTTATCCCTTGTATAGAGGGTGGCGGTCTTTTCTCCTGCATTATAATTGACAATCGTTTCCTGTTCGTATCGGGAAAGTTTCATAGTGCCATATCCCCCTTTCCTTTGCTGTGGGTTCTGTGCTTTTTTCCCTCGGAAACTGTCGGCTGTTTTGCCTGTTCCTTTGCTCTGGCTAACCTTGTCCTTATGGAGTGGTCACGCTCGGTCAGTTTCCGTCTTTTGGTGGTGGCGGTCAGTTCCGCACACGTTTCTTCTGACAGGGAATTTAATTTCTTTAAGGTGCTACTTACTATCTGCTTTGTGTTATCGTCTTTTATCTGCGGAAGAATAGCAGACAGACTGGCGCACGTTTCCGCTTTTCCCTGTTCTCCAAACTGGTAAATCAGATTGATTTCATCAGCGTTAAAAGGTATCTGTATATTTGCGCCCTCACATAAACGCTCCACGCCCACGCACTTAGGGAGATTTTTTGTCAGTTCGTAATTATCCCTCGCTGTGATTGTTCCATGCCTGTCGGTCTGCCTTACCTCGACTTCACACTGGCTTTTCTGTTCCAACACAAGCCACTGGTATTTATCGTTTTCTTTCGTAAATACAGTCTGATGCGCATTGGAGTGTGTCTTGCTACGGATATATTTGTCGGCGGTACTGTAATAGTCCAAAATCTGTTGTTCCTGCTTTTTATTCATGGTCTTTGCCCTCCTGTGATATGGATTGATATGATTGATTGGTTTCGGTGTTGATATATGATTTTTTCTCGTTACTTGTTGGGAGATTTGATTGCGGAATACTGTTGTTGGGTATTTCTCCGCTTGGGGGAATAGGAGTTCATTTCATACGGTAATTACCGCATGAAAAAAGACTATAACCGATACTGTCATAGCCTTTTAAGGATTGAGGAAGTCCCTTTTTTATTTGTATTTGTTTGTCGCCCCTCCGCACTATCCAACATCGGTAGCGCATACAACCGATTCCACCCGTTTGTCTTTCATCAGCCGGCATAAGAGGTCAAGCTGCTTTTTCTTATCCTTCGGCACTTCGTATTTCCATTCTTCCGGCAGGATCGGCAGATCGCCATAACGCCATCTGGCGTACTGTTCCCCGTAGGCCTCTGGCTGTGCCAACTCCAGAAGGTGCCCCACGCACCAGCTTACCAGATAACCGCCGCCCTCCATGTAGCCGTCTTTTTTCTCATTCGCACCCAGAACCGCCGCCAGCGACATGGCGACAGAGGGCTTTTCCGCAATTACTAATTTCATTCCTGTAACCTCCATTTCTTATAGCTCCGGTTTATTTCGGCCTATTTGATTTGTTTTGGGTTTCATCGTGTCTTTTTCCTGTATCTGCTGTCGGTGGCTGGAAAGCTGCTCCACCACGCCTTTTTTCTGGCTGTCAGCACACCCGCCAAGGGCTGCGATGGTTTTCTTTACCAGATTTGCCCGCTGGATGTTTCGGTCAAAGCAGGTAAGATAGGCATGGTAATCGCCTTGTCCGGGGGAGCAGCGCAGACAGTAGCGGTAATTCTCTGTCTCCACTACATATCCATAATTCTGCCGCCAGCCGCCTTCGATTGCCCCGCCGTGGCTGTAGCAGAAGCGGCTCATGGAATTTAAGTGTCTCTAAGCTGCTCGACCACCTGGCCTAATTCTTTTTTAAAAGCGGCGCTGTTCAGACTTTCTTCCCCGCGCGGGTGCCAGGTATGCCTAAATTCCTTACCGCCTGCTCCAAAGTCAATGCGGACATGACCGATGGCGCCCATCTGTTTATCTTGAGCTGGCGTCTGTGCATAAAAAATGCCTGCCTCATCATTGGAAGCAGGACGTATCTCAAAGCGGGGGCAGTATTGAAGTTTGTATTCCGCACAGAATTCTTTCAAGCTGATTTCGTCGCCCAGGAAATTCAATCCATCCCGCAGACGCTTATAACCGCTCTTTGGAATCTTGACCGGTTCAGAAGTCAGGACAGTACCCGCATGGTTGACACCTACATACAACTCCAATGTTACCGGCCTGCCAGGATCATTGTCCGAACCCCGCAGGTTATAGCAGTAAAAGCCCAGCGGCACTGTACTCACATCCATCCGCGAATTTGTAAACAGAGCCGGTTTTCCAAACAGCTCCACATGTTCAAATTGTTCCTTCGTTGCATCCATGCTCATTTACACGATTCCTCCTTTGCATTTGTTCAAATTCTTCGTCCGCTCGCTTTCCAGCCTGCAAAATACACATCAGTACAACGCCGGCAGACATACCACAAGTAAAGGTCAGAAAGTGTGATATAAGATTCCACATAAAAATCGCCTCCTTTTTGAATTTAGCTTATATAGCAAAGATAAAATCTGACACGGCAATACCGCCTTAGCGGTTGCCATTTCTTTCCCAAGAAAAAGAGCCGATAACCGCATTTTAATTTGCGTGTTATTGGCTCTGCGTCTTGCTCTGTATAGTTTTATATTTACTTTAACTTTCCATCTCCAGCCATTAAATCTGTCATTTCTTCAATTTTTTCAAGCGGGAATGGTGGAAGTGCTACGGGTTTCATGGCGATTGACATTAGTTTCATGGGATTGTCATCGGCTGCTATTCGGTTAGATGAAAGTTGTCCACATCTACGGCAACGGTGGATAATTGCCCATTCACCATTTTTACGTACCCATACCGCTATCGGCTCCATAATACCACCGCAATCGGACTCACGGTCGCCAGGTTCTATATCCACATGGAGACTGTGCAAACAGTTTGGACAATGATTGCGGTGATCGCTTCCGGCACCTGCTGGCACAACAAGCCTGCCACAAACTTTACAGGTAAAACTGTCATTACAAGCATGAGTACGATAGTACCCTTTTTCATATTGTTTCCGTTTGTTTTCTCTATTCATGAAAATTGATCCTCCTAAAAGTCTTGGTAATTGCCCTTTTGGGAGGTTTGGTAGAGATTGATTTTACGCAAACCTCCCGGTTAGCAAACAATCTCCGATAATAAATATTTCTTATACATAAAAATCCTCCTGTTTTTATAAGCACAACTTTCGTTGGACTTTGTAAATTATTATATTTTCGGAAAACCAGATGTTTCCTCAATAACGACTATCTTTAAGTTTTCCGCTGAAATAATTCGTTCTTGTTTACACTTTGGACAGAACAAAGGGTAGTTTCTTAAAAATGTATCTTCTCTCTATTTCAAGAGTGTCTTGTTTTTGCAAACAGGGCACAAAACCCATTCAAATTCCATATGCTCACATTCCTATTTTACGTTATCTGTTAATTCAACAATTAGCTTTTTTCAGCATAGCTGTCCGTTATTGCATAATTTTCTATGAAACGATCCATATGCGCTGTAAAGAGATTTTCAATTTCTTCTCTTTCTTCCTTATCATGTGCCGCATCTGAAATAGTTAATAACAGATAAAAGGGAGCATAAAATTCAACCGCCATTTGTTTTGGCTCACCTTTGCACCAAACTCCTTGTTCCATCATTTCACGAAATAAATCCTCGATAAAACTGACAGGGCCATTTCCCAAAACTTTTTGATAAAGGCTTGTCATTTCGGAATTTCTGTACTGTTCCAATGTCAACATTTTGCGAAAATTGCAAGCAATTTCATCCTCTGTCCAATAATGAAATTGAGACTCCATATATGCCTTAACGCTTTGTATTGAAGTATTCCTAAAAAGTTCTGTGGTTCCATCAAATTCTTTTTCTGGAATGCCTGCTTTTTTAGATCGTTCAATGTCTAATTGGCATATATGTTCAAAAATCTTATCGAAAATATCGCGCTTATTTTTATAGTGTCTATATAGTGCGCCTTTTGTCATGCCCAATTCTCCCGCAATCTTACTCACAGAAACTGCTTCATAGCCATCTTGGGCGAACAGTCTAAGAGCGGTTACTAAAATATTTTCTTTTGTATTAGCCATTTTCACACCTCCTGCAAGTAAACGCTCGTTTACATATCTGCATTATAGTAAACGAGCGTTTATTTGTCAAGTGTGTTTGAACGATTTATTTGTAAAATAACTTTTATTGGATTAAAAAATGCAAAGGCTTCCAATACCTTTGCGTTTTATTACAGAGAAAAAGCACCACTGAAAATATGTGGCGCAGTTTCAAAAATATTTAATTGAGAGAAGGGAAGATTAGATGATCTATAAGCAATGATTCATGTATAAAAATCATAGTATATTCAAATTATCCCTTTTTCTTATGAAGTTTTAAATCAATATTTTTCGCTGCCGCCGCATCCTGCAGTAATTCAGCAACAAATGCGCTTTTTTCTTTGAGCGCCATTGTTTCCATATCAGGTTTACGTTCAATTTCCCTGAGTACCGTTTGTAGGTCTTGCAGTTCTAAAAGGTTGACGGCTACACAAAAGAGTGTCTTTTTGCGGCCATCATTATAGCCCAACAAGAAAACCTCCAGGATTTTTGCTTTTTCCGCCTGCTCTGCATTATAAGCATCTATCCCGAATCGTTTGGCCTTTTCCATATCAGATTTTCGGTTTCGATGTGTTATAAAGGAATCAAAGTCGTCAATATGATCGTATTTTTCGCAAGGGTATTCACTGCATTGGAAACAATATTCAACACCGCCATGTTCCATGCTGCACCTTGCGATTTTGCAGGATTGGTTCCCCTCACCGCCGCCGCAGCCGGGGCAGTTCTTATTCAAGAACATGGGGCAAAGCCCGCAATTCAAACCGCAGAGGGAAAATAATTGATTTGGTCGGTTAAATCCTTTCATGGAACCTCCTTAAACAGCCTGCCTGCAAATATTCAAGACAAGCTCTGATAATACTTGACATAGCAAAGTAGAAAATTTGAAATCTTAAAACTCATATCTTGTACCATGAGAGAGCAACAGGCCATCTGTTAATTCCACACGCAGAATGATAGTGTTTTCATCGTCAAAATCAGTATGGCCGTTATCGATCCATTCTGCAAAGACCTTTTTCAGCTTTTCAGCAATCACACAATTCTCTTTTTTTCTGAAATAACCCAGGCTAACACCTTTCCCGTGCGCTGTAAACCATTCGCCGGCGATTGCAACAACAGAGTTATCTTTTATATGTTTCATTTTATTTGAGAGGGCATGGGTAATGATATAAAATGCACCATCTTCGTAATAGGCATTTACATATCGCACATAAGGCGTTCCATTTTCTGTTGTTGCCATTGCTATAATTGCGTCTTTTCCAAAGCGTTCAATCATTATCTGTTCGGCTTCTCGACTAAATTCTTTCATTGAATTATTCTCCCTTCAAATTACATTTTCCAGATCTATTCAAAGTTCTGACAGACTGGAATGATAGACTTTACTTGCTCAAGAACATTATCAGTGCCTTTGATACCCAGCATAGGAATATTCAAGTTTTCCGCATTTATTCTATTGCTAAGTTCGCTCATAAAAATACCTTTACCGTTTATCTCTTTGTTAAAATCTGATGTGGTTTCCACACCGCAGTTTGGCGAACGATTTGCACCAATAATCCCGATTATCTCGAAGCCGTAGGCATTGTATTCTGTTATCTGTTTCATCACATATTCAACCTGAACCATTAGCATTTTGTATGATTCCGCTTTTTGCATTTCCTTACGAATACGGGTATTTTCAATAACGACAGGAACATCTGCCCCATCGTTATTTCCTCTATTAAGCCCTAAACAGCAAAGTTCAGGACATGGCATTTGGACAATACCAATATCAGCATCAAGAAGAATTTTTATTACATCCTTAAAAGTTGCTGGAAAAACGGCTGTTCCATCAGATATTGAATTTTGATTTAATATACAATGCGCTATAAAAATAACTTTTTTGCTTCGACCGTCCTCAAACATAAATTTTCCTCTTTTTAAGCTCAAATTTGTTTTTTGTTGTGTTACTCTCTGATAAACATAAATTTGTTCTTTCAAATTCTATAAGATAATCTCCATTCCATCATATGCAAAAGATATTCCATCTAAGGATTTTTCGATTTTCTGATAATAAGCATAAGATTTTCCCCAGTATTCATCTATATGGGTAACTATTATACGCTTTATCCTATATTTATTTTTCAGTTCCATAATCTCATCTATTGTGAACATATCATCTCTAAAAGGCGCATTTTCAAGAGCTGTTCCATCTTTAAGTATGCCATCATCAGAAACAAGGCCAACTATTAAAAGGTCTGCATCAAAATATAATTCATTAGGAATAAAAGGCTTTACATCGCAACAAGCATAAATGACTTTTCTGCTCTTATCGGATATAACATAAAATGTCATATTGCCCCGATGTGTTTTATTGTTTATTAAGTGTATGTCTATTTCTCCTATTTTAATGAAATTCGTTTTACAAAGCGAAATACAGCCCAAAACTTCCTCATAGTAATGTAAACCATCTCCATTCCATGCGTTAATATCGTCTATAACTTCAGGTAAAGCAATAAATTCTATAGGTGTTCCCTTATCTGCAATACAATCATATCCTAAAGGTTCTACGATACGCATACCTCTTGTATGGTCTGGGTCTTTATGAGAGATAGACAAATATTTGATCTCAGAAATGCCTTGTCTGTCGCAAGCAACCCCAATGTCCTCGGGCGTATCAATAAGCATTTTAATATCCTCAATATAAAGGCTCGGCCCTAATCTTTCATAGCGTCCTCTTTTTATCCTTGCTTCCTCACAAAGAGGACATTTACAAAATGGATTTGGAATTTGGAACATTCCTCCACTTCCTATAATTTTTAACTTCATCTGTATTCACCTCACAATAGACTCTTGACGATAACAGAACCTCGGAAAGGAATTAGATTTACACCTCTCAAGTGGTCTAAATCTTTAAAAGACAATTGTAGTTTAAATATTATAATCCATGTTAATGCTAACAGATATACAATAAATAATCCTTTGGTTAATTTTTTTGATTGCATTTTACCGCTCCTTTTTCACGTTGTTTTATAAATCGTATCATTCTGCCACAAATTCTAATTTGCTTATTCGTCCATCATGTATTAGCTGTTTAGAAGTTTTGTCAAATCCTCAATAGAAGCGTCCATTTTCACAGAGACTTCTTCCATTGTCATGCCGGAAGCAAGAAAACG
>CAJTFW010000024.1 GCA_910575445.1 Lachnospiraceae bacterium
ATAGAGATAGAAATTGATACCAGAGAAGAATACAGACGTAAAGGATTTGCCTATATATGCGGTGCAAAACTAATCTTAGAGTGCCTAAAACGGAATTTATATCCAAGTTGGGATGCACACAATAAAAGCTCTATGGAGCTGGCAAAAAAGTTAGGGTATCATTACAGCCATACATACACAGCAATCGAAATATATGATGATTTATCTTCTTAAAAAGTATTGACTCCTACGTAACGTGATAGTGTATTAAGAAGAGATTATCAAGCACTGGGGAAGTATCGAAAATTTTGATATATTTATCCAGAAAATCAAAGAAGCTGAATCGAAGGTAGCAAAACTCGCTATTGAACAATTTGGCAGCATCGAAAAATACACCGAAGCTATGAAATATAATTTGGAACATTTTTCTGAAATTATGGACAACTGGCATTCACAGATTCCAGAAAAAATGAAAACAACGGATAAGTTTCTTAGATTAGCTTTACATAAGGGAGAAGATGTCGCTTTAGACAGTGTTCAAGATTTGGTGGAAGAAATTATTGCCTATGCCCATGAAAACGCTCCATCTAAATTAGTTGGAGATGATAAGGATTATTGCAAGATGATTATAGAACTTTACTCCAATGATTATATAAAAAGAACAACAGATACTACATATGGAACAGGTAGCTGCGATTATATTGCGAAAGCTTTTCGCTATCATTTGGAAAATTAATTAACTTTTAGCTTCTTCTCCATAATTTCATAAACCAGCTTAACATCATTTTGCAATTCATAGATTCCATGTCCTATTGTTTTATATCCTCTATGCTCATATAAACAAACTGCTGAAAGCGAAGCATCTAGAAAAATCGTATCATATTTTTGGAAGATTCTCATTTCCAGACAATCCATAATCTTTGAACCACAGCCTTGCTTCTGGTAATCAGGCAACACATATACTCCTGTAATATGGTTAGCATTATAGCAGCCGGTTCCAACAATAATATTTCCATCTGCCAATACTCCCATATTTCCAGAAGCTATTCCTTCTAAAATATGTTCTATGTTATGATGTTAGCAAAAGAAATCTACTACCTCCTGTGGATAATACTTTGGATATATTGTTCTTATGGTAGTATGTAAAATATTATGTATTATATCTGCCATTTCCACTGTCGCTGTTAAATATTCCATATCTCTTCTCTCAAATCCATTATAAAATATAGGGGTAACAACTCTTTTCTATTTAGAAAACCTTAGTCTGACAAATACAGCGCCAAAAACAATTCATGCCAGAAAAAGTCCTCTACCTTGTGGTGAAGGACTATATGTTCAACCCATTAAAAACATTCTCTCAACTTCTTATGTATGAAAAATATTTCGAATCCTTTATGCTTCATTATATGCTCTTTCAAGTAAGGGCTTTGCTTTTTCAAAATCTGCCACATTTTTTACAGTTATTTGTAAATCTCCTGTACCATAGTGTCCAACACTACGCATGTCTCTTGTAAAACCTTTTTCCAAATCGACAGTTTCTGGATTCAGCTTTAAAAACAATATAATTTGCTTATTATAAATTTCAATACACACCATATTCTGAACTTTTTTATATGCCAAGTATAATTTAAGCTGATTAGATACTATATCATCTCCTAAAGATTCGATAAAATCACAGATAGAATAATAAAGACTTTTTAAGTTGTCTGAAACTGCTGACAATTTTTCTATATGCGATTTTTGCGCACTATTTTTCACATCACTATCATTGGTGTTGTTTTCAACAATTGGTTTTATGGTTGGTGTGTTTAAGTGTTCAAGCAAAAGCAAATCATTATCATATTTGCGATAACTCACTAATTTAATATTTCTTTGCATCTGATTCACTGCATGTATATCATATTTTGTAAAATCATGTGCAACACAAATAACACATGGCACTGACCAATCTATATTATCCGCAGCTTCCATCCCCAATTTCTCGATAACCAATAGTTTAAAATTTGCTTTATGATCTAATAGCCAATCCAGGTAAAATAGTCCTTGATTAATTACATTTTCATTCTGACTACGCTTATATTCAAATATAACAGGACTATTATTCTCATCTATCCCAATACTATCCATTCGCCCATTTGTGATTGCATATTCGCTTTTCAAAAAACGTACACCAAAAAATGTTTCCATATTCTGTTCAATAAGAGTTTGAAGTTCCTTCTCAAGAATCACCTCTGACGAATTACATTCTTTTACTCCTTCATGCAAAGAAAATAACTTTATCTCTGCCATCCTTTTTTCCTCCTGTAACTACTATGTAACCATTAAATATTTAATTACTTTTAGTTGGGATAAATATAATGTCTGTTATATAGCAAAAGCTGCTTTTAATGATATATGTATAAAAATATGGTAATCTGTTTATTATTACAAACCTCCAAACTCTAACTTTACGGGCTTTGCGGCTTAGCTCCGACTATTCGAACTCGGCGTGTTCTTTGTTGTTCTTAACTATTTTTATTTACGTTTTGTACGAATACACACCGTTTTTTACTTCAATTATATCAATTATTTGGGTTTACTGATTTTCTGTTGCCAAAATGTTGCCATCTTTTTAATATTATATTGTTGGTTTTACTTTGAATAAACAGCATCATTTCTTGATAGAAGATACACACAATACTGATTCATACTGATACCTTCTCTTTTGGAATGCTCTGCCAATAGGCGATGTAAGCTGCGAGGTAATCTCAATTTAAACTGCCCAGAATAATTTTCCAAGTTGTCTGGTTCATTAATCTTAATCCCCTCTTCAAGTGCGGCTTCAATCCATTCCCTCTTAGCATCTGCTGCATTTACCACCGCTTTTTCTACTGTTTCACCACAAGTAATGCATCCCGGCAGATCGGGGTAAGAAACCACAAAACCACCTTCATCCTTATCCTCCATAATCTCCATCCGATAAGACATTGCCATATAGTCATTCAGCGTTTTCATCGTTTCTTTTCTCACTTTCTACGATCTGTTTCACCATCTCAACATAAACTTTCTTAATTGGCTCATGTTTTGGTATCGTAATTGGCATACACCCTTTTTTTTCTAAATGTATAATGACTGCTTCCACTTCTTGGGGCATTCATCTCATATCCATAGTGCTCTAACACCTTACGCAATTCATCAAACCGAATATCTTTTGATAAAGTGCAAATACGTGCTAATAGTTTATCCCACTTTGACCTTCTGAATACCTCCATAGTATAACAAAACAGGGAGATAAGATGCTTATCTCCCTAAAATTAACGATTCGCATTTTAAGCTGCGAAGCACTTAAATTAAAAGTTCACATTCAAAGTAGTGAAGCACTTAAATTAAAGGTTTGCACTCAAAGTAGCAAATCACTTTGCTCATTTATATTATATGCAGTTCTGTCGTAAAAATCAAGAAAAATTTCATTTTTCGCCACTATAAAATATAAAACAAACAATGGTGTAATTGACAGAAAATATGATAAAATAAAGCAAAGCACGAACACCAAAAGAGGATATCTAATGATATACGAAATCACAGACACAAGCAAAGTATCATCCCTATTTGGCAACTGGCAAGAAACGCTTATCT
>CAJTFW010000025.1 GCA_910575445.1 Lachnospiraceae bacterium
CTTCCGGCATGACAATGGAAGAAGTCTCTGTGAAAATGGACGCTTCTATTGAGGATTTGACAAAACTTCTAAACAGCTAATACATGATGGACGAATAAGCAAATTAGAATTTTATGGAGGGAAAAGGTAATGGCAAAAGAAAAGGGTTCGTTCAAAGAGTTTCTATCGGCAGTTGCACCAGAATATCAATCATTTGTCGAGAAACTTAATAACAAACTTATTGAACAAGGCTGTGACCTTGTAATCAAGGAAGCAAAGAGCGGTTATGCTGCTTCATACCAACTAGAGAAGAAAACTGTAATGAATTGGGTGTTTCGGAAGTCGGGGGTTTTGGCACGTATTTACGGAAACAATGCTGGCAAGTATGAGGATATAATCGCTTCTCTGCCTGCTGAAATGCAAAAGAAAATGACTATTTCTCGTGACTGTAAGAGACTTATTGACCCTACTGCTTGTAGCGATACCTGTGTTAAAGGTTTTGTTTATACATTAAATGGCGATACACATAAAAAATGCCGTAATGACGGAATGTTCTTCCTACTGACAAACGAAACAGCGGAGCATATAGCTAGGTTGGTCTGTGCAGAGGTTACTGTGCGTAAGTCGGCTTCATAGCGACAGAATAGTTAAGTTCGATAAATTCCCATTTATCGAGAAGTTACAGAGAATAAAAAATCAGAATTTGAAGGGAGTATGCAGACGATGGACAACTGGTTTACAATAGATAGAGTAGATGATAATACTTATATTATCAGTGAATATCGACATTGGGAAGAAACGCATTGCTATTTATTAAATGGAAGCGAGCGAAGCCTACTTATTGACACAGGACTTGGCATTTCAAACATATACGATGAAGTTGTAAAATTCACAAATAAGCCTATTACGGCAGTTGCAACACACATTCATTGGGATCACATTGGAGGGCACAAATATTTTCCTAATTTCTACGCTCACGCTGCTGAATTAGATTGGCTAAACGGTAAATTTCCACTGTCGATGGAAACAATTCGGGAGATGGTAGTTGATCGCTGTGATTTGCCGGACGGATTTGATGTCGGTTCTTATGAGTTTTTCCAGGGAACGCCGACAAGGATTGTAGCCGACCATGATATGATCGATCTTGGTGGACGGCAGATTGAAGTGCTACACACCCCTGGACACTCGCCAGGACACCTGTGTTTTTGGGAAAAAGAGACAGGATTTCTTTTTACTGGCGATTTGGTATATAAAGATGTATTATTTGCCTACTATCCATCTACTGATCCGGAGGCATACCTCACCTCGTTGAAAAAGGTTGCGTCTTTGCCTGTTAAGAGAGTATTCCCCGCACATCATTCATTGGATATACAGCCGGAAATTTTAATCCGTATGCGAAAAGCATTTGAGGAACTTGAAGAAAATGGGAAACTTTGTCACGGCAGTGGCACATTTAATTATGGCGATTGGGGAGTTTGGTTATAAAAATCCAAAGTTGTGGAGGTATAATAATGGAATACAAAGTGGATGATAAAGAACTTAATGCTTCAACCTTTCTCTCCTTTGTTAATCAAGTATGGCAGGGCGATTATGACATGGAAAGAACAAAGGAGGCATTATCTAAAACGCTAAACATAACCGCCTATGAAAATAAAGTATTGGTTGGGTGTTTGCGTATTCTTTCGGATGGCTATTATTTTGGAACAATTACAGAGTTACTTGTTCTTCCAGAGTACCAAAAACAAGGAGTTGGAAGTAAACTTCTTCAACTTGCGAAAGACAATACACCGACTATGTTATACTTTGGTTCCCAACCAGAAGTAGAAGAATTTTATGAGAAGAATGGTTGTCAAAAGAGTTTACAATCTTACATAATAGAAAAGAAAAGGTAATCTGAAATTCCAGGCGATTGACAATATTGGTTTTGAAAAGGGAATTTCCGATTGGCATGACTTTAAAAAAAGGCAACAGGACTTGGTATTTCAAACATATACGATAAAGTTATGAAATTCACAAATAAGCCTATTACGGCAGTTGCGACACACATTCATTGGGATCATATTGGCGGACGTCAATATTTTCCAGTTTGCGCCACAGCCCCGGCAGGCCATCGCGCAGCGATTTTGTTCAATCGGGATTTTTGAAACATTCATTAAAGCAGAGGAGGATAAAATGCCATACACATTTCAACCAGTGAAAGACACGGAAAAATTAACAGATAGCAGTAGACTATATAATTTTATTGAAGGCTTTGCAGATTATAAAAATCAGTTTTCTCTTATATACGGTAAAATTAAAGCGTTATTTGGTCAACCAATCTATGAGACAGAAAATTTGGGAAATCTTTTTTTATACCGCATTTTAACGACATCGGATGAAGGGGAAGAAATCCATTTAGAGATTTACTGTGCAGGCTCAGGTCCCGCAGTTGGCGGTATGCAGGATGAAAAATCCAGAAAAGCGGCAAAGGCTTTAGTAAATTATGTCTGGCAGGCCGAACCGGTTAACTACACACATAAAGCTTACTATTTCGACGGACCTACAGTTCTTGAATTCGGAATCAAAAATGGCTCTCCTTATTATAACGAAACGGAGTTAAGACTTTCGGAAAAAGAATTTACGGAACTGTATACACATTTATCGTAAAACCTCAAAATATGCATCCTTTTCCTTTGTTTTTGCCTTTATGAAAGTTCATAACATGAGGGAAAAGGATATAATAGTTAATAAGTGCTATAAATTAGGTCTTATCAAAATTTCAGTTTGTCAAGTTCTTTCAAACCTTTCTTAACTCCTTTAGTTAAGAGACATCGTTTGCAATAGATCTATGGAAGTTTTGTAACCAGGTAGTTGAAGCCAATGGAGGAAACATATATGGGTATTCAGAAAAATATTTTGACTGGCTTGTGAATCTGCCGAAAGAAAAGATATTAAAGAAATCTAACAATGCGGAAATCGTCTTTGAGGAACAGGATTTTGACGGTTTCCTGAACAAACTGAAAGAATATCCGGCCATTAAATATTTGGGAGAAGTGATCAATCATAGCTGGGGCCAGCGGGTGATTCGGTTTTACGATTTGGACGGGCATATCATAGAGGTTGGCGAGGATATGAAAATGGTGATAAAGCGTTTTCTTGCTTCCGGCATGACAATGGAAGAAGTCTCTGTGAAAATGGACGCTTCTATTGAGGATTTGACAAAACTTCTAAACAGCTAATACATGATGGACGAATAAGCAAATTAGAATTTTAT
>CAJTFW010000027.1 GCA_910575445.1 Lachnospiraceae bacterium
GACCGAGATGTGTGAACTGGTAGAAGAGTATGCAAAAAATATGCAGAAGAGGAAGTAAAGAAAGCAGTGAGTGAAACAGAAATCAAAACAGCTCTAAACATGTTAAAAAATGGTGCTTCTGTAGAGCTAGTGGTAAAATCCCTTCCTTCTCTATCAGAGCAGTTTGTCAGAGAACTTCAGGCGCAGCTTTTGTAAGGATTGGATAAAATGACAAACAAAAGGTATTCAGGCATTAAAACATGTTTGGATACCTTTTGTAAAAAAGTTAGAGGAAGAGGATGGAGGAAAATACTTGAAAGAATTAAAAAATCAGATAGAAGTTGGCACATCATGGGAAGAGTTAGGAATCTGTAATGATTTTCTATTTGGAAAAGTGATGCAGAATCCAGAACTTTGTAAAGAGTTACTAAAGCGGATACTGCCAGAATTAGAGATTGAGCGTATCGAATATCCAGAGCTGCAAAAGACGATCAAGTTTGATGCAGATGCGAAAAGCGTAAGACTTGACGTATATGTGCGAGACGAGAAACAGACAATCTATGACATTGAGATGCAAGTCACAGATACCAAAGAACTTGCGAAAAGAACACGTTTTTACCAGAGTATGATTGATTTACAGATGATAGATAGGGGAGAAAGCTATAAACGGTTAAAACCAAGCTATATCATCTTTATATGTCCATTTGATATGTTTGATAAAGGAAGGCATCTCTATACATTTCAAAATATCTGTAAAGAAGATCATAAGATTCTGCTAAAAGATGAAGCGACGAAAATTTTTCTGAATGCGCATGGTTACATGGATGATGTCAGTAAGGAGCTAAAAGCATTTCTGGATTATGTAGCAGGAAAATCAACAGAGGATACATTTGTAAAGAAACTGGAATTAGCGGTAAAAGAAGCCAAAAGAAACAGAGAATGGAGGTATGAATACATGACGTTGTTGATGAGAGATCAGGAAAACATAGAACAAGGGATAAAGCAGGGCATGGAACAAGGGCTAAAACAAGGAATGGAGCAAGGGATAAAACAGGGAATAAAGCAAGGAATGGAACAAGGTATTGAGCAAGGAATGGAGCAAGGGATAAGACAAGGCATAGAAGCATTAATGTCTTCTCTGAGGGAATTTGGAGTGGAAGATGATATGATTATCAAAAAAATCCAGGAGAAGTTTCATGTTTCTAAAGAAGAAGCAGAAAAATGTGTAAAAAGATAATAGCCGAATATAAAGAGAAAAGATGTTAATATAGGAGAAAAAGGTATCCAAGGCATTGAAAAATGTCGGATACCTTTTTTTATAAAAGAAAATGTTAATTTGACATATTGGGAAGAGGGAGATTGATTAAGTATGGCGAATGTACTTGATTAAATCTTCTTTTATGATTCTCCATTTCCCCATGATTTTACATGCAGGGATGATATTATTGTGGACAAGATAAAGTGCGGAATTTCTTCCGATTTGTAAAGTCTTTGTGAGGTCTTTCAAAGAGAGAATATCAGGTACATTATTAAGTATAATTTAAAATCTCCTTTTGTATTTCCGTTTCTTGTGGATGCTTCTATGGAACGTTAGAAAAATTTGAAAGGAAAGTAAAAGATAGACATCATGGAACAAAATATGAGAATCAATATTTAGCAGCGATTGTATGTGCAAAATCCATGTTGCGGCATACATACAGGTAAATAATGTGAAAGATTTCACAAATGGAGGCGAGAAAATACAGCCAATTCTCGCCTCCATTTTTTTGATTTTACAAGCTTCGTCAACAGAGGAAAGTATGGATGGATAGTGTAAAATTTTCTTCGGGTGAAAAATAGATATAGAAAGGGAACTCCTTTTTGTGATAGAGTATAAGAGACCAATCAAAACCCTCACATAAAGAAAGGAGTTCCCTATGCTTAACAGTATACTCTATTTTGAACAGTTCTGCAT
>CAJTFW010000028.1 GCA_910575445.1 Lachnospiraceae bacterium
GGCCAATGTGGTCAACTTAAGCGTTACTTTTTGTTTTGCACTTTGCTAACAAAAGTAATTCATATTTTGATGATATACCTCTTGCTATTTTTTTTCTAAACGTGCATCTTTAGAAGTAAGGGGGTGAGCTTTTGGAATGTAAAACTATCAGTAACGTTATCTTTCACACGATACAACACTTACTTGCTACCGATATCCTTTCCACAGCCTATCGAATTGGAAATACTTTTACCAGAAAAAGAAAACTTGGATTTTCTAACCTCTTCCTTTTTCTGTTGCGACAGTATGAGAAATCTCTTCCCATCAATCTCTTAGATTTTCTGGAGGAATTTCCACAGTCTGGTATTTCGAGTATCTCAAAACAAGCGATTTCTAAGGCTCGTAAGGGGATTCACAGCCAGGCTTTTGCAGAACTTCTTACCCTTTCTCATACGACTTTTTATCAGCTTTCCAAACACCAGCGTACTTGGAAGGGATTTCATGTGTTTGCTATCGATGGTACCTCTTTGCAAATGCCACATACAAAAAAGAACCTGGAGGTATTTGGTTACACTTCCAATCAGACAGGGGTACGTTTTCCGATGGCACATGCCTCACTTCTTTATGATGCCTTAAATGATATCATCCTTGATGCCCGATTAGACACTTGCCATTACGATGAGAGAGAAGCTGCAATTGGGCACCTAAAGGCATGTTCCTGTTTCTCACTTCCTGAAAAACATATCTTTGTGTTAGACCGTGGATATCCTTGTAGAAAGCTTTGTAAGGAGTTTCTAAAACAGAATCGTCTGTTTGTTATGAGGGTGAAAAAAAATACACCTTCGATTACTAACATGGAAGGGAAAGATGGTCTGATTTGGTATGGAAGCAACTATCCAAAAAAGCATCGCTTAGTTTTACGTGCGCTTCGGATTCCTTTCGATTCTGGAGAGGAAGAATATCTTCTCACAAATATATTTGATACCCACATCACTTGGGAGATGTTTCGGGAATTATATTTTCTTAGATGGCCGATAGAAACAAAGTATTGGGAACTAAAACATCGATTTCAGATAGAAAATTTCTCAGGAAATCATCCAATCTCCATTCGTCAGGATTTTTATATTACGATGTTTCTTTCCAATCTTGTTTCTATCATAAAAAAAGATACCGACAGAGTCATAGAGGAGAAAACGAAAAAATCTGCCAAAGAATGCCACTATCAAACGAACCGGGGAATGTTGATAAACAGAGTAAAAAAATATCTCTTTCAATTTCTTTCTTCCACAGGGGAAAACGAATCCCTATGGGAGCAGATTTTTCGTGCAGCAATAAAAACGCGCTCACAAATCCGAAGCAACCGAACTTATGAGCGCAAGACCAAATACACAAGACGAAGACACCATACTAATCGTAAACTTTGTTGATAAAAGAAAAATCAAAAGTTTTACAGAAGCGCATTGTGTAGATGGGCTTTTATAAAGTATACCATTTTTTTATGAAGAAAGCTACAAAAAAAATCATATCGCATCTGTTATAGGAATTACATGATGTTGTGAGCAAGGTTTAAAACAAAAGGGAATGCTTAAGTTGACCACATTGGCC
>CAJTFW010000029.1 GCA_910575445.1 Lachnospiraceae bacterium
CAGTGACTCAACCGAAAGGGGAGAGCTGCCGAAGGCGGGACTGATAACTGGGGTGAAGTCGTAACAAGGTAGCCGTATCGGAAGGTGCGGCTGGATCACCTCCTTTCTAAGGAAGAAGAAGTAGAAAATGAAGTAGAAGCACTATTTGATTATGAGAGTTCATGAACATCTAAGAAGATGTGAAAGAAAACTCAAAAGAGATTTCCGGTGGCGATGCGCTTAGGGGACACACCCGTTCCCATCCCGAACACGATGGTTAAGACCTAAGCGGCCGATGGTACTATGCTGGAGACGGCATGGGAGAGCAGGTGGCTGCCGGATTCCTTACAAAAGGAATCCGGGTAACGGGTAGCTGGAGATACATGTACCTTGAAAATTGCATACAGAAAAAGATACAATATCTTTAACACAAAAGATACAAGACATCCGAGAAAAATAAAAGTTTGTAACACAAACAACCTAAAACCAACGTTTGTAACGCTATACAGACGAACTTGGTGAGAGGTGCCGTAAGCGGTGCGCTTACTAAGTGAATTGGTTAAGCTAATAAGAGCGCAGGGTGGATGCCTTGGCACTAAGAGCCGATGAAAGACGTGATAAGCTGCGAAAAGCTTCGGGGAGGGGCAAATACCCAATGAGCCGGAGATATCTGAATGGGGAAACCTGACTGAGCAAACCTCAGTCGTCGTATGGTGAATTCATAGCCATACGTCGGGAACCTGGTGAACTGAAACATCTAAGTAGCCAGAGGAAAAGAAAACAACATGTGATTCTGGAAGTAGCGGCGAGCGAAACCGGAAGAGGCCAAACCAGAGTGCGTGCACTCTGGGGTTCGGACCGCGGAATTGATTCGATGAGTCTAATGGAAAGGTTTTGGGAAAGCCTGCCACAGAGGGTGAAAGCCCCGTACATGAAAGATGAGTTGACATGGCGGAATCCAGAGTACCACGAGACACGTGGAACCTTGTGGGAATGAGCGGGGACCACCCCGTAAGCCTAAATACTCCTTAGTGACCGATAGCGCATAGTACTGTGA
>CAJTFW010000030.1 GCA_910575445.1 Lachnospiraceae bacterium
AGATTCCTGTACTACTGTATAACAGAACTGTGGGGACACAGAAGGAGAGCGTAACCCAGGAATGGAAAGACTGGGGCAAGCGAAGTAGGAGTCACGTTGGCAAATCCGCGTGGCAATCTGAAGGCGTGATGCATAGTGAAGTATAAGTAACGAATTACGTGAGCCAGCTGTCAAGAAAAGCCGCTATTGTTTATAGAGTACCCGTACCATAAACCGACACAGGTGGATGAGGAGAGAATCCTAAGGCCGACGGAAGAAGCATTGTTAAGGAACTCGGCAAAATAACCCCGTAACTTCGGGAGAAGGGGTGCCAGTGAGAACTGGCCGCAGTGAAAAGGCTCAAGCAACTGTTTAGCAAAAACACAGGTCTATGCGAAACCGAAAGGTGAGGTATATGGGCTGACGCCTGCCCGGTGCTGGAAGGTTAAGGGGAGAGGTTAGCGGAAACGCGAAGCTTTGAACTTAAGCCCCAGTAAACGGCGGCCGTAACTATAACGGTCCTAAGGTAGCGAAATTCCTTGTCGGGTAAGTTCCGACCCGCACGAAAGGCGTAATGATTTGAGCACTGTCTCGACAATGCATCCGGTGAAATTGAAGTACCAGTGAAGATGCTGGTTACCCGCGCCAGGACGGAAAGACCCCATGGAGCTTTACTCCAGCTTGGTACTGGGATTCGGTATTGCATGTACAGGATAGGTGGGAGGCGAAGAAGGGATGACGCCAGTTGTTCTGGAGCCATTGTTGGGATACCACCCTTGCAGTATTGGGTTTCTAACATGTACCCGTCAACCGGGTAGTGGACAATGCCAGGTGGGGAGTTTGACTGGGGCGGTCGCCTCCGAAAGGGTATCGGAGGCGCCCAAAGGTTCCCTCAGAATGGTTGGAAACCATTCGCAGAGTGCAAAGGCAGAAGGGAGCTTGACTGTGACACCGACG
>CAJTFW010000031.1 GCA_910575445.1 Lachnospiraceae bacterium
TACTGGGATTCGGTATTGCATGTACAGGATAGGTGGGAGGCTAGGAAGGAATGACGCCAGTTGTTCTGGAGCCATTGTTGGGATACCACCCTTGCAGTATTGGGTTTCTAACATGTACCCGTTAACCGGGTAGTGGACAATGCCAGGTGGGGAGTTTGACTGGGGCGGTCGCCTCCGAAAGGGTATCGGAGGCGCCCAAAGGTTCCCTCAGAATGGTTGGAAACCATTCGCAGAGTGCAAAGGCAGAAGGGAGCTTGACTGTGACACCGACGGGTGGAGCAGGTACGAAAGTAGGGCTTAGTGATCCGGTGGTATTAAGTGGGAATGCCATCGCTCAACGGATAAAAGCTACCCTGGGGATAACAGGCTTATCACTCCCAAGAGTTCACATCGACGGAGTGGTTTGGCACCTCGATGTCGGCTCATCGCATCCTGGGGCTGTAGCAGGTCCCAAGGGTTGGGCTGTTCGCCCATTAAAGCGGTACGCGAGCTGGGTTCAGAACGTCGTGAGACAGTTCGGTCCCTATCCGGCGTGGGCGGAGGATATTTGAGAGGAGCTGTCCTTAGTACGAGAGGACCGGGATGGACTGACCTCTGGTGTATCGGTTGTCCTACCAAGGGCATGGCCGAGTAGCCAAGTCGGGAAGGGATAAACGCTGAAGGCATCTAAGCGTGAAGCCCCCCTCAAGATGAGATATCCCATTCGAAAGAAGTAAGACCCCTTGAAGACGACGAGGTAGATAGGGCAGAGGTGGAAGTGCAGTAATGTATGGAGCTGACTGTCACTAATCGGTCGAGGGCTTAACCAAGA
>CAJTFW010000032.1 GCA_910575445.1 Lachnospiraceae bacterium
AATCCATCGAGTTTTTCAAATTTTTAATTAATGGTAGCAAAAAAGCGGGCATGTTAATACCAATATCTACCATATTCTCTAAAATACTAATCAATTCATTACAGATAATCCAAATTGCTACTACACATGCAACGAAAAAAGATAAATGTATTTGATAGCCCATAGTTTCGCAAGCATACAAGAGAAGTTGATCAACAATCGCACCTACCACTACTAACATCCACATTGTCACCTTTTTAATGATTCCTTGCATACTTCTGTAAGAACAGATGCCTCCATCCTGACGGTTTCCTGCTGCCCATAATCCTGTTATATAATCAATTACATTACATACTACCATGAGTAGGACTGGCACATACAAAATCCCTAAAATAGATGACATAAAACTAGCTATTGCTGTAATAATTGTTTTTACATTCATTTTCATTATGTACCTCACTTTCTTTTCTAAATATTAACGATATACTCTTTTAATTCGGATGCCCTCTAATACCCACGCAAATCGTGCCTCCTTTCTAAGCATAATAAAAGCCATTCATATACCCCTGAACGCTCAGAGACATATAAATAGCCTTTATAACTGTGAATAAAATGGGAATATTTCTTCGCATA
>CAJTFW010000033.1 GCA_910575445.1 Lachnospiraceae bacterium
CAAAACAGAATGTGTATGGGAGCAAAAAGCTGGAGCTTCCAAGGCCGGAGCTGTATGTGATTTTCACAGGAAACAGGAAGACAAGGCCGGAATATCTGTATCTGTCAAAGGAATTTTTTGGCGGGGATGACAGTGTTCTTGATGTAAAGGTCAAAATGATCTATGATGGGAAAGAGGGGGATATCATAAATCAGTATGTGGCCTTTACAAAAATATATAATGAACAGGTGAAACTGCATGGAAGAACCAGGGAAGCGGTTTTGGAGACAATCCGCATCTGTAAGAATCAGAATGTGTTGAGCGAGTATCTGTCGGGCCGGGAAAAGGAGGTTGTGGATATCATGATGACATTGTTTAATGAGGAATATATTTTAAAGACTTATGTGGAAAGCAGGGAAAAGGAAGCATCTGAAAAAGCCAAAATAGGAACAGCTCAAAGACTGCATGAAATGGGGATTTCTCTACAGGATATTGCAAAGGCATGTCAGGTCACTGTAGAGACCGTAGAACAGTGGCTTGGCCTTGTCAAAGCTTAACAGGATTGTGGCCATTTGCTTATAAAAATCCGAAACC
>CAJTFW010000034.1 GCA_910575445.1 Lachnospiraceae bacterium
GAGACGGCATGGGAGAGCAGGTGGCTGCCGGATTCCTGGTATGGGGGTGTAGCTCAGTTGGGAGAGCACCTGCCTTGCAAGCAGGGGGTCAAGGGTTCGAATCCCTCCATCTCCATTGATGGGCTTATAGCTCAGCCGGTTAGAGCGCACGCCTGATAAGCGTGAGGTCGGTGGTTCGAGTCCACTTAAGCCCATTGGGTGCGAGAGCACTCAGAATAACTGTACTTTGAAAATTGCATACAGAAAAAGATACAATATCTTTAACACAAAAGATACAAGACATCCGAGAAAAATAAAAGTTTGTAACACAAACAACCTAAAACCAACGTTTGTAACGCTATACAGACGAACTTGGTGAGAGGCGCCGTAAGCGGTGCGCTTACTAAGTGAATTGGTTAAGCTAATAAGAGCGCAGGGTGGATGCCTTGGCACTAAGAGCCGATGAAAGACGTGATAAGCTGCGAAAAGCTTCGGGGAGGGGCAAATACCCAATG
>CAJTFW010000035.1 GCA_910575445.1 Lachnospiraceae bacterium
GAACGAGTACATAGCCCGCCTTTGCAGCTTCCCTCTGCTTATCCTTGACGATTTCGGCATGGAGCGTGGCACAGAATACGGGCTTGAACAGGTTTACAACGTGATTGACAGCCGATACCGCAGCGGCAAGCCCTTAATCGTGACAACAAACTTGACGCTGGAAGAATTGCAGAACCCGGAGGACACCGCCCATGCCCGGATATATGACCGCCTTACGGAAATGTGTACCCCCGTCCGCATTACCGGGGAGAATTTCAGGAAAGCCAGAGCAAGGGAGAAAATGGAACAGCTTAAAACGCTGCTGAACAGAAAGGAGAGCCTATGACCGACACCCCCAACAGAAGCACCGCCACTACCGCCCGCCGCCCGGATTGCGTGACCGAGGTACGCCGGGGGAACACCGTCCTTGTGGTTTCCGGCTACTTCAAGCAAG
>CAJTFW010000036.1 GCA_910575445.1 Lachnospiraceae bacterium
TTCAGTCATGGGATGAATTGACATACATATGTTAATGGAAAATATGCTGTATTGTATTGAAAATACTGGATTTTACAAATTACATATGTTATTATAATCATGAGGTGATAATATATGGAAGTGGCTCATGGGCGAGGATATGTATATTCCATTCAGTATCATATGGTATGGTGTGTGAAATACAGGCATAAACTTATTTCACGACAAATAGAAAAAAGATTAGCAGAAATACTAAATAAAATAGCGAATGATAATGGATTCCAGATACTAGAATGTAACACGGATAAAGACCATATCCATCTACTTATAAATTGTTCTCCACAGCACTATATACCAGATATGATAAAAGCGTTAAAGGGAGTATCTGCAAGGATTTTAATGAAAGAATACAAAGAAGAATTAAGAAAGAAATTATGGG
>CAJTFW010000037.1 GCA_910575445.1 Lachnospiraceae bacterium
GATGTATTGTGCCAAGACAGCTCTGGAGATTATTTTAATATAGAAGTACAGAAAAAGAATGATGACGACCATCAAAAAAGGGTTCGTTTTAATCGCTCAAACATCGATACTGCTTTTGTAGAAAGCGGAATCAAATAGGAACAGTTGCCAGATGTGTATCTGATATTTCTTACGAAATTTGATATTTTTAGAGAAAAACATACCATCTATCATATGGAACGGGTCATCAAAGAGACAGGAACGGTAGTAGAGAATGGAACACATGAAATCTATGTAAATACTGCCATAGATGATGGAACAGAGATTGCCAAACGGATGCAGTATTTCAAGAAGAGTACAGGAGTACATCAGAAATTTCAGAAACTTTCAAACCGAGTCCAATATTTCAAAGAATCTCAGAAAGGAG
>CAJTFW010000038.1 GCA_910575445.1 Lachnospiraceae bacterium
AATTAGGATAACAGACTTAAGATGCTCTGAGGAATGGAGTTCGACTGTGCCAGCATGGACTGGGAAGCCTGAAGAAGAATATTGTTCTTCGTGAACGCCGTAATCTCATCTGCCATGTCTGTATCACGGATACGGCTCTCAGCAGAGGTGATGTTCTCAGAAGTTACCTCAAGGTTGTTAATGGTATGCTCCAGACGGTTCTGAGCAGCACCGAGTTTTGCACGATAGCTGGAAACTGCGTTGATTGCTGCGTTGATGGTGTCGATTGCCTGGTTGGATTTGTTCGTGGTGGTGAGACCTACGTTCATTCCTGTCAGGAAAGTATAAGTACCATTTGCTTTAGTAAGACCTACTAATTTAGCAATATCTTTAAATGCTTCTGCTGCATGTAAAGTACCCTTAA
>CAJTFW010000039.1 GCA_910575445.1 Lachnospiraceae bacterium
GAATAGGAGTAAGACATGAACGTTGCATTGATTTTATCTGGTGGGACGGGGAGCAGGTTAGGCTCTAAGATTCCCAAACAGTACATAGAAGTGGGAGAAAAACCTGTTATTTCCTATTGTATAGAGACACTCTCTGCACATCCACAGATTGATGCTATCCAGATTGTAGCAGAAGTATTCTGGCAGGAAAAGATAAAAGAGTGGTTAAAGACTGCGGATACCCATCAAAAATGCAAAGGGTTTTCCTTGCCAGGAGAGAATCGTCAGCTCTCTATCTATCATGGGCTGGAAGATATTTGCACCTATGCAGAAGAATCTGGTTATGTCTTTATCCACGATGCTGCAAGACCACTACTTTCCAAAAAGCAAATCACCGATTGCCTAGAGGG
>CAJTFW010000040.1 GCA_910575445.1 Lachnospiraceae bacterium
GAATCAATTCCGCGGTCCGAACCCCAGAGTGCACGCACTCTGGTTTGGCCTCTTCCGGTTTCGCTCGCCGCTACTTCCAGAATCACATGTTGTTTTCTTTTCCTCTGGCTACTTAGATGTTTCAGTTCACCAGGTTCCCGACGTATGGCTATGAATTCACCATACGACGACTGAGGTTTGCTCAGTCAGGTTTCCCCATTCAGATATCTCCGGCTCATTGGGTATTTGCCCCTCCCCGAAGCTTTTCGCAGCTTATCACGTCTTTCATCGGCTCTTAGTGCCAAGGCATCCACCCTGCGCTCTTATTAGCTTAACCAATTCACTT
>CAJTFW010000041.1 GCA_910575445.1 Lachnospiraceae bacterium
CGTGCGTTTATAAAGATTGAGCAGTTGTCCGTAAAAGGAGAAGACATAATCCAGCAACCTTCTATAGCAACTGTCTATGTTGTAAAATCTGTTTTTGATAAGCCATTGCAACAAAACTATCTATTGGCGCCATATGAGAGAGAGATACAGGTGGGTGCAGCGCTTACGAAGGAGCGTTTATCAGAAAATATACTTACAGATAATATGGGAGAACATATTTCTGATAGAAATAAGCAGTTTTGTGAGTTGACAGCGCTGTACTGGATTTGGAAACATGCTACAGAAGATATTGTCGGGTTAGTACATTATCGGCGGCATTTTTTG